>NZ_JADPIT010000010.1:23381-83151 GCF_023073035.1 Bradyrhizobium sp. 62 | reverse complement strand
CCCGAACGAGGGCCTGCCGCCACTGCCGAAGATCGAGTTGCTGCTCTACAAGTCGAGCGGCGCAACCTCGAAGGCGGCGACCGCCTTGCACGACTATCTCGCGCACTATCTGCGCCTCGACGAAGAGCTCAGCGGCCGCGGCGACCCGATCGAGCTGACCTGAGCTTCATACCTTCGCGCGCGTGGGACTTTCGCGGAGCGCCAGTGACGGCCAGAAGTTTGCCCAGGGCTGCGCCGCCTCGAACGCAGCGGCGATGCGGAAGATCGTGGGCTCGTCGAGCCAAGGAGCGACGATCTGCAAGCCGATCGGCATTCCGTCGCGATCGAAGCCGCAGGGCAGCGTCGCCGCCGGAAGACCGGCGAGGTTGATCGGCCAGGTAAAGGGCGACCAGCCGAGATGCGGATCGACCTTGCCGCCGTCGATCGTGTCGACGCCGATGCGGCCGGCCTCGAACGCGGTCACCGCGACAGTCGGCGTCACCAGCGCATCGACGCGCTCGAAAAGCTTCAGGAAGCCGCTGCGAGCCTGACCGCGGCGATACCCCGCTTCGATATAGTCCGTGCCGCTGTAGCGTCGGCCTGCACTGATGACGTCAAGATAATCTGCTTCGGAGCTGGCGAGATCGGCCGTGGTCCTGGTCGCGACCGCGGCCGCCTGTTCGGTGAAGGCGATCGGCTTCAGCGTGTGTTCGAGGATGCCGGGATCGAGGCCGGGACCATCCATGGTGACCTGCGCGCCGCAGGCATCGAGAATGGCCAGCGCCTTGCCGAACGCCGAGCGCACATCGGGGCTGACGGCGGCGTAGCCGAGATCGACGCTGGCGCCGATACGAATGCCGTTCAACGGCGCGGCCTTCGTGTCGAACCGCCGCGCCGCCACCGGCAGGCTCGCGGGATCGCGCAGATCGTAGCCGGCGATGATCTCCAGCGTCAGCGCAGCATCCGCGACCGTGCGCGTGATCGGCCCGGTATGCGCGAGCGACCCCCAAGACGGTGGCGAGAAGCCGGGCGAACGCGGCACCAGCCCAAACGTCGGCTTTAGGCCGAACACCCCGCAGAAGGACGAGGGCACCCGGATCGAGCCGACGCCATCGGTTCCGATCGCGATCGGACCGCAGCCGGCGGCAACACCCGCCGCCGCGCCGCCGCTCGATCCGCCACTGGTGCGACCGGGGTCCCAGGGATTGCGCGTGGTGCCGGTGACCGGGCTGTCCGCCGTCAACTTGTAACCGGACTCGCAGGTCGTGGTCTTGCAGGTGACGATGGCACCCGCCTCCTTCAGCGCCGAGACAACCGCCGCGTCGACATCGGGCACGAAGGCCTTGTTCATCGGCGAGCCGCCATAGGCCGGCACGCCCGCGACAAAGACGAGGTCCTTGATCGTGACGGGCACCCCCGCGAGCGGGCCCTTGGCTTCGCCCGCGCGCATCTCCCTGGTGAGACGATCGGCATCCGCCCTCGCCTGCTCGTACATCGGCGTCACCACCGCGTTGCAGGCCTCGTTCGTCGCCTCCAGCGCGGCGATGGTGTCGTCGACCACGTCGCGCGGGGTGAACGCCTTGCGCCGGTAGCCGGCCATGATCTCGGTTGCAGAAAGCGCACCAAGGCCAGTCGGCGCCGGCGGGAGGGCCGCTCGGCCGGAACCATTAGTCATCATCAACCCTAAAGAGCTAGCTGAGCGCCGCGTCGACGGCGCGCTTGGCCATGACCGTGACGAGATGCGCACGGTAGTCGGCTTCGGCATGGATGTCGGAGGTGAGACCCTCGGTATCGATCCTGATTGCCGCGATCGCGGACGGATCGAAACTTCGAGACAGCGCTTCTTCCATCGGGGGAACGCGGAATACGCCGGAGCCCGCTCCGGTCACGGCCACGCGAACGCCATCGGCGAATTTCGCCACGAACACGCCGACCAGCGCATAGCGCGACGCCGGCGCCTTGAACTTGGCGTAGCCTGCCTTGAGCGGCACCGGAAAGCGAATCGCCGTGATGATCTCGCCAGGTTCAAGCGCGGTCTCGAACAGGCCGCGGAAGAATCCGTCGGCCGCGATCTCGCGCGTGCTGGTGACGACGGTCGCGCCCAATCCGAGTACACCTGCGGGATAATCGGCCGCCGGATCGTTGTTCGCGACCGAGCCGCCGATAGTGCCGCGGATGCGGACGGCGGGATCGCCGATCATCGAGGCCAGCGCGGCGAGACCGGGGATCTTCGCCTGCACCAGCTTCGAGGCGGCCACGATGGCATGTGGCGTCATCGCACCGATGGTGATGGTGGCGCCGTCGTCGCTGATGCCCTTCAGATGTCCGAGCTTCGACAGATCGATCAAGGCTGGCGGACTGGCGAGCCGCTGCTTCAGCGTCGGGATCAGCGTCATGCCGCCGGCGACGAGCTTGCTGTCCTCGATCGAGGTCAGCAGTTTAGCAGCGTCGGGAATCCGGTCCGGTTGGTGATAGGCAAACGGCTTCATTGTCATCCTCCCTATTCCGCAGCGACCGGCAGCGATGCATTTTGCAGCAGGCGCCAGATCCGGTTCGGCGTCGCCGGCATGTCGACATGGGTGACGCCGAGATGCGACAGCGCATCGACCACCGCGTTGATGACCGCGGCCGGCGAACCGATGGTGCCGACCTCGCCGCAGCCCTTCACGCCCATCGGCGTATGCGTACACAGCGTCGAATGGGTCGCGATGTTCATCATCGGCATGTGGTCGGCGCGCGGCATGCAGTAGTCCATCAGCGAACCCGACAGCAGCTGGCCCGAGCCCTCGTCATAGACCGCGTTCTCGTACAGCGCCTGGCCGACGCCCTGCACGATGCCGCCATGCAACTGGCCCTCAACTATCATCGGGTTGATGACGGTGCCTACGTCGTCCACCGCGGTGTAATTGACCAGTGTCACCGTGCCGGTTTCCGGGTCGATCTCGACCTCGGCAATGTGGCAGCCGCCGGGATAGGTAAAGTTGACGGGATCATAATAAGCCTGCTCTTCCAGTCCCGGCTCCAGCACTTCGAGCGGATAGTCGTGCGGCACGTAGGCGGCGCCCGCGATCTCCTCGAACGTCTTCATGCGGTCGGTGCCTGCGACTGAGAATTTTCCGGCCTCGAACTGGATGTCCACTTCGGCCGCCTCAAGCAGATGCGCCGCGATCTTCTTGCCCTTCGCGACCACCTTGTCCGTCGCCTTCGACAGCGCCGCGCCGCCGACCACCAGCGAACGCGAGCCATAGGTGCCCATGCCGAACTGCACACGATCGGTATCGCCGAACACGATGTCGACATTGTCAAACGCGACGCCGAGCTTTTCCGAGACGATCTGCGCGAACGTCGTCTCGTGGCCCTGGCCGTGATTGTGCGTGCCGATCATGACCGTGACCTGGCCGGTCGGATGCACCCGCACCGTGGCGCTCTCATAGAGCCCGCCGCGCGCTCCCAATCGTCCCGCGAAGCGCGACGGCGCGAGGCCGCAGGCCTCGACATAAGTCGAGTAGCCGAGCCCACGGAATTTGCCCGTGCGCGCCGACTCCGCCTTGCGGATGCCGAAGTTCTTGACGTCGGCCGCGACAAGAGCGCCGTCGAGACACCCCATCGGGTCGCCGGAATCGTACTGCACCAGCACCGGCGTCTGATACGGATAGGCCTCCTTCGGGATCATGTTGCGTCGGCGGATCTCGACCCGGTCGATCCCCATCTCGCTGGCTGCGACATCGACGATGCGCTCCAGCACGAAGGTCGCCTCGGGCCGGCCCGCGCCGCGATAGGCGTCGACGGGCACGGTGTTGGTGAAGACCACCTTCACGTTGCAGTAGATTGCCGGCGTGGTGTAGACGCCGCCGAGCAGCGGACCGTAGAGATTGGTCGGAATGTTCGGTCCGAAGGTCGAGAGATAGCCGCCCATATTGGCGAGCGTGTTGACGCGGAAGGCCAGAAACTTCCCGGTCTCGTCCAGTGCGAGTTCGGCCTCGGTGACGTGATCGCGGCCGTGGCGATCGGAGACGTAGCCTTCCGACCGGCTCGCCACCCATTTGATCGACCGCATCACGCGCTTGGCGGCCCAAGTGATCACGGCCTCCTCGCCATAGTGGAACTGCTTGACGCCAAAGCCGCCGCCGACATCGGGCGCGACCACGCGCAGCTTGTGCTGCGGAATGTTCAGCACCAGCGCGCCCATCAGGAAGCGCACGACGTGCGGAAACTGGCTGGTGGTCCACAGCGTGAAGCGATCCGTGCCGGGCTCATATTCGGCAATCGCTGCGCGCGGCTCCATCGGGTTGCCGATCAGCCTGTTGTTGACGAGGCTGAGCTTGGCGACATGCGCCGCTTTCCGGAACGCGGTCTCGACCGCGGCCTTGTCGCCGAGCTCCCAATCGCAACAGAGGTTGTTCGGCACGTCGTCGAACAATTGCGGCGCGCCGGGCCGCACGGCTTCGAGCACGCCGACCACCGAGGGCAGCACCTCGTAATCGACCGTGAGCAGCTCGGCTGCCGCGCTGGCCTGCGCCGGCGTCTCCGCGACGACAAAGGCCACCATGTCGCCGACAAAGCGCACCTTGCCCTGCGCCAGCATCGGGAACGGCGGCTCCTTCATCGGAACGCCCTTGGCGTCCGTGATACCCCAGCCGCAGGGCAGCGAGCCTAGCTTGTCCGCGGCGGCATCCTCGCCGGTCAGGACCGCGATGACGCCGGGCGATGCGAGCGCCGCACTCTTGTCGATGCCGCGCAGGATCGCGTGTCCATGCGGCGAGCGCACGAACACACCGGCCGTCATGCCGGGACGCTTGATGTCGGAGACGTAATTGCCGCGGCCGGTGAGGAAGCGCTGGTCCTCTTTCCGTTTGGGTGAAGCGCCGATCCCGATCACGTTGCCCATGGTCACTCTCCCCTGGCGGCGTTCATGGCGGCAGCGCCAGCCATGACCGAGACGACGATGTTCTGATAGCCGGTGCAACGGCAGATGTTGCCTTCAAGGCCGTGGCGGACGTCGGCTTCCGTGAGGTCCGGCTTTTCGGCCGCGAGCGCCACCGCCGTCATCAGCATGCCGGGCGTGCAAAAGCCGCATTGTAGACCGTGATGCTCGCGAAACGCTTCCTGCATCGGATGCATCTGGTTCGAACCGGGGGCGCCGTGAAGCCCTTCGATGGTGAGCAGCGTCGCACCGTCGAGCGCAGGCGCGAGCAGCGTGCAGCTCTTCACCGGCAGGCCGTCGAGATGCACCACGCAGGCGCCGCACTGGCTGGTGTCGCAGCCGATATGGGTACCGGTGAGGTTGAGCCGCTCGCGCAGCAGTTCGGCGACGAGCATCGCCGGTTCGACATCGACAGTGGTTGGCCGTCCGTTCAGTGTGAAGGATATCTGCACGATCATACTCCTGTGCGCGACGGTCTTTAGGAAAGTGGAAGCGCGCTGCCGGCGGCCCATGTGGCCATCACGACGTCGCCGACGGTGAACGGATCCGCGAAGAAGGTCTTTTCCGGCACATAGGCGACGAACGCGTCGTCCGGCA
Source organism: Bradyrhizobium sp. 62 (assembly GCF_023073035.1). NCBI lineage: Bacteria > Pseudomonadati > Pseudomonadota > Alphaproteobacteria > Hyphomicrobiales > Nitrobacteraceae > Bradyrhizobium > Bradyrhizobium sp. 62. The sequence goes on along the minus strand of NZ_JADPIT010000010.1, from coordinate 77,651 downwards.
CGGTGTCCAGCATGACCTTGACGAAATAGCCCTGGTATTCGATCGCGAGCACGCGACTCGGCAGCGACGTAGAGCAGCCCGGCGGCAGCTCCCTGCCCGGCCGGACCAGCGCGACATCGTCGCGGCGCACGGCGATATCCATCTTGTCACCGACTCTGACCGTGGACCGCGCCAGAAGCGGGACCTCGATGCCATCAGGCGCGGCCTGCGCGAGCGTAAAGGTCGAACCGTTGACCTTCTCGACTCGCCCCGACAGCACGTTCTGCCCGCCCATGAACTCGGCGACGTAACGATCATGCGGATGGGCATAGACGTCGCGGGCCGCGCCCGCCTGCTTGATCCTGCCCTGCTCCATCACCACCACCAGATCGGCGAGCGCGATCGCCTCGAGCTGGGTGTGGGTGACGTGGATGAAGGTGATGCCGAGCTCCTGCTGCATTCGCCTGAGCTCCTGGCGCATCTGCACGCGGAGCTGCTCGTCGAGGGCGGAGAGCGGTTCATCGAGCAAAAGTACCCTCGGCTCGGTGATCGCGGCGCGCGCCAGCGCCACACGCTGCTGCTGGCCGCCGGAGAGCTGCGCCGGCAGGCGGTCGGCGAACTGCGTCAGCCGAACCTTCTCGATCATGGCATCCGCAGCGCGCAGGCGATCGCCCTTCGACATGCCGCGTACGCGCAAGGCGAACGCGATATTGTCGCGCACTGTCAGGTGCGGGAACAGCGCGTAGGACTGAAACATCATCGCGGTGCGTCGCTGCACCGGCGCGAGCCCGACGACGTTCTGGCCGCCGATGACGATCTCGCCGGCGGTCGGGTCCTCGTGGCCGGCGATCATGCGCAGAATCGTGGTCTTTCCGCAGCCGGACGGACCGATGAAGCAGCAATAGGCGCCATCGGCGATCTTGAGGTTGACGCCGTCGACCACATTGCTGACGCCGTCAAAGCTCTTGCAGACGCCCGCCAGTTCGATATCGCCGCGATCGCTCTTCATTTCCCAGCTCAACCCTTTGTGCTGCTGCCGCGTTTCTTCTGGATCAGCACGATGCTGCCCAGGCTCGCGCCGATGACGATGAAGGACACGATCGTCGTCACCGTGCCGAGTGCGTAAAGCGAGGGCGACGTGACGTTCAAGGTCATGCTCCAGATCTCCAGCGGCAGCGTGTTCAGTGAGCCCGCGGTCTGGAGGCTGCGCGCGAACTCGTCGTAGGAGAGCGTGAAGCCGAACAGCGCGACCGCGACCAGGCCGGGCGCCAACACCGGGATCATCACCAGCCGGATCGACTGCCAGCGGCTAGCGCCGAGGTCGTAGGCCGCCTCCTCCCAGACGTGGTTGAAGCGCGACATCACCGCGAACATCACGAGCACGCCGAACGGCAGCGTCCAGGACAGTTGCGCGCCGAGCGCCGAGGTGTACCAGCTCGCATTGAGCCCGAGCGCCTGGAACAACAGACCGGTGCCGAGGCCGAGCACGAGACCTGGTGCGACCAGGCTGCCGATCATCATGTAGAACACGACGGTGTCGCCGCGAAAGCGCTTGCGAAAGCCGAGCCCGGCGAGGAACGAGACCACCACCGTGATGACAGTGACAATGACGGCGAGCTTGATCGAGCGATCGAACGAGCCCTTGACGTCGCCGGTTCGCACCTGGGTGAAGAGATCGACGAACCAGTGCAGCGAAGTGCCCTTCATCGGGAACACGAGGCCGCCACGGATATCCTGGAACGACAGGACGTAGATGCAGAACATCGGGCCGTACAGCGCGATCACATAGAACGCGAACAGGGTCGCCAGAACATAGAACGTCCACGGCCGGCCGCCCTTGCTCGGGGCAATCGCCTTGGTCGTCGCAGGCGCGAGCGTCTTTGACATGTCGGTTTTGGGCAAGTCCGTCTTGGACATGTCGGCGAGAACCGCGCTCATCGCGTGATCTCCTGCCTGATGTCGACGGTGCGCAGGATCAGCGAGACGACCGCGACCAGCACCAGCGTCAGCAACACCGCGCTGGCCGCCGCGGTCGGATATTGCAGTACGCCGACGTCCTCGTAGAACGCGCTGACCACCGAGGCCGAGCCGCCGCCGGACATCACCTTGACCACGAAGAAATCGCCCATCACGATCGAGACGACGAAGATTGTGCCGAGGGCGATGCCGCTCTTGGACATCGGCACCACGATCAGGCGCATGATGTCGAAACGGCTGGCGCCTGCATCGATCGCGGCCTCGATCAGCTTCTTGTCGATCCGTGCCATGGAATTGAAGATCGGCACGATCATGAAAATGGTGAGCTGGTGGACATAGGCGATGACCACCGCCAGGTCGGAGAACAGCAGCACTTCCAGCGGCTGGCGGATCAGACCGAGCCCCAGCAGCGCCTGGTTGATCAGGCCTTCCTTGCCGAGCAGCGGGATCCAGGAAATCATCCGGATGATGTTCGAGGTCCAGAACGGCACCGTGCAGAGCAGGAACAGGCCAATCGCCAGCAGCTGATTGCGGACGTGGAAGACCAGGAAGTATGCGACGAAGAAGCCAATGATTAGCGTGAAGACCCAGGTCAGCACCGTGAACTTGATCGTCGCCAGGTACAGCTTCAGCGTCAGCGCCGAATGCAGTACCTCGACATAGCTTGCGAGCGTGAAGCCCGGCGTCAGCCCGCCGAAGCCGTCGGTGGCGAAAAAGCTCGCGGCCAGCACGACCAGGATCGGCGCCACGAAGAACGGCACGAGCACCAGCACGAGCGGCGACACGTAGAGCCAGCCAGCGAGATTTGCACGTGGTGGGGTTTGGGCTGGACTAAGGCTTGGCTGCATGTCGGCAAACGCCTCGAACTCGGTCATGTGGCACCGGCGCATTGCCGCGCCGGCGCTTCGTTCACGTCAGGTGAAGCAGGTTTCAGGCCACCTTGAAGTCGTTCCAGCGCTTGTTCATGTAGGCGGCTTCGTCCATCAGCGTGTTCCAGCAGGAGATGTTCTTGACGCGGTCGAGGAACGAGCCGCCGTCACGCTTGGTGCCGCTCTTCTCCATCGGCACGCCATAGGGGTCGTTGACCACCTCGGGCGCGGGCTGGCCCTCGTACCAGAATGCCCATTCGGCCGGCGTGAGGAATTTCTTCGCAGTCGAGGGGACCGGGCTGTAATAGCCGTAGCGCGCGACGAAGCCGCCCTGCCATCCCGACAGATACCAGTTGAGATATTCGTAAGCCGCATCCAGCTTCTTGCCGGAGAGATGCTTCATCAGGCCCATGCCGTTGCACCAGCCGCGATAGCCTTCCTTGCCGTTCTTGATGTTGACCGGCGCGTAGACGCAGGGGATTTCCTTCACGCGTACCGCGGCAACCGCCGGCGACCACATCGACTGGATGACCACTTCACCCGCCGCCATCAGCTGCACCGACTGGTCGAAGGTGGTCCAGGTCGCGCGGAACTGGCCCTGCTTCTTGAGCTCGATCAGCTTGTTGCAGGTGAAGTCGATCTCCTCCTTGGTCATGTTGCCCTTGTTGCCGTACTTGATCAGTCCGGCGCTTTCGAAGCAGAGCGCGGCATCCATGATGCCGATCGCAGGCACGTCGAGGATCGCGGCCTTCCCCTTGAATTTCGGATCGATCAGATCCTTCCATTCTGTGACTTCATGGCCGACGAGGTCGGGGCGATAGCCGATGGAGTCGGCATTGTAGACCTGCGGCAGGAAGGTCGCCCATTCGGTCACGCCGTCGTTCAGATCGGTCGAATCGGGCTTGGCGATATACATGGCCTCGTAGGGCGAGATGCCCTGGCGCGGGATCTTGTGACCGTCGATCTCGCCCTTGGTGAAGATGGGCAGGATGTTGTCGAACTCCTTGACCTTCTTGACCTCGATGCCCTGGATCACGCCGCGCTTGGCAGCGAGCTTGGCCTGCCACCCCTCGAGATCGGCGATGTCGACCGTATTAGGCTGGCTTATGAAGCGGTTGATGGCGGCGGAGGTGTCGAGGTTCTGCATCGTCACCTTGAAGCCGAGATCCTTGGCCGCCTGGTCGCCGATCGCCTTCACCACCGAATAGGACACGCCGACATGGCGCAGCTCGATGTCCTTGATCTCCTGCGCCCAGATCGTCGGGAATCCGCGGATCGCGTCCGATCCTGCGGCCGCGCCGGCCACCGCCGCAGCGCCCTTCAACAGCGTGCGCCGGCTCAGCTTTTTCGCAGGCTTGTCGCTCGTCCCCGCCGGATTGGCAGTGGATGTCCCCTTGTCCCTGTCAAGCATGGCAACCCTCGTTGGCTACGATGAACGCTGCGCACCGGTCGCCATTGACCGGCTGCGGATGTGATCAATTGCGAGGGAGGCTATGGGCGGGATGTCGTGAAGTAAAATTGGAAGTAAAAATTCGCCGCATAAACGCGGCTAATGGTTCGCCCCGCTGCATCGGCTTTTGGCAGCGCGCATAAGAAGACGTCAGGACGTGCACACAAAAACGATAGCTTCGAACGTGCGGGCCCGCTGGTGCGGCGGACGTGATGAAGGCGATCCTCAGGACCTGAGCTGGTCCCGCGCCGTCTCTGGCGCCATCAGCGTCGCGATGATGGTGACGATCGACAGTGCAATGATGTAGACCGACACGGCCCAATAAGAACCGGCCCATGCCAGCAGTGCCGTCGCAATCAGCGGCGAGAAGCCGCCGCTCAGCGCGGCGGCAACGTTGGCTCCCAGCGATGCGCCGCTGTAGCGCACCTGGGTGCGGAACAGCTCCGGCATGAAGGCCGCCTTCGGCCCGAACAGCAACGCATGCGTCAGGGTCATCGTGACGACGAGCGCGAGCGTGATCAGCGCCGGGTCCCTGGTGTCGAGGAACCAGAACAACGGAAACGCCAGCGCCACCGAGAACACGCCGCCGGCGAGATACAGCGCTTTGCGACCGAAGATGTCGGACAGCCAGCCGGCGAGGGGCAACGTCGCGAGCTCGACGAGCGCGGCATAGACCACCGCATTGAGGATCACCTGCCGCGGCAGGCCGAGCTGCGTCGTGGCATAGACCACGGTGAAAACAGTGAGGAGATAAGCGAGCCCGACTTCGGACACCGTGATGCCGATCGCCAGCAGGAAGCTGCGCCAGTCGCGGCGCAAGACTTCCAGCGCCGGCCGCGCCAGGACCTCCTTGCGCTCGAGCACCTCCTTGAAGTGCGGCGTCTCCGCGAGTTTCAGCCGCACGATGAAGCCGACGCCGACGAGCAGGATGCTGATCAGAAACGGCACGCGCCAGCCCCAGCTCAGGAAGTCCGCTTCGGGCAGCTGCGTCATCAGACCAAAAATGCCGGTGGACGCCGCGACGCCGACGGGGAAGCCGATCTGCACCAGGCTGCCGTAGAAGCCGCGATGGTTGCCGGCATGCTCGGCCACCATGACCACGGCGCCGCTCCACTCGCCACCGAGTCCGATGCCCTGGACGAAGCGCAAAATGACGAGAAAGATCGGCGCCCAGACGCCGATCTGACTGTAGGTCGGCAGGCAACCGATCAGGAACGTGCCCAGTCCCATCGCGATCATGGTCGCGACCAGCATCTTCTTGCGGCCGAGCCGGTCGCCATAATGCCCGATGATCGCACCGCCGATCGGCCGCGCGACGAAGCCGACGGCATAGGTCGAGAACGCCGCCAGCGTGCCGACGAAGGGATCGAAGCTTGGGAAGAACAGCTTGTTCAGCACCAGCGCCGCCGCCGTGCCGTAGATCAGGAAGTCATACCACTCGATCGCGGTGCCGAGCGCGCTCGCCCACACCACATGCGCCGTCGTCGATTTCTCCGCCGCACTGGAGACCCCCGATGCTGCCGTCATCGCCATGCCCCAAGATTCCAGATGGCATCATGGCTAAACGTTGTAGCGGTTGCAACTTGCGGGAGTGTTAGTCCTCCCTAGCTCACGATGCGAGATTTCGCGCCACTGCCTCCTCAGTGTCGTCCCGGCGAAGGCCGGGACCCATAACCACAGGGGGAGTTTGGCGAAGACCCGTGCTCCGGTCCTGCGACCGCCCGGCATTAATAGATCACGCGGTGTGGGTCCGGCCTTCGCCGGGACGACGCAGAGGTCTTTATTCGCCATTGACAAACTTATTCACCATTATCTAACTTGCTGTCACAACAACCAGCCGCGCCAAGCGGCCCATAAACGAGAGGGAACGACGATGAGAGGGCTTTTGGCCTGCGCCATGCTCGCGGCCATGACTTCGGCTGCCATGACCACCGTTGCGAACGCGCAAGTCTCCGACGACGCCGTGCGGATCGGCGTGCTTACGGATCTGTCGAGCTGGGGCCGCGACAACAGCGGGCCGGGCTCCGTCGAGGCTGCGAAAATGGCGGTGGAGGAATTCGGGCCCACCGTGCTCGGCAAGCCGATCGAGATCATCAGCGCCGACCACCAGATGAAGACCGACGTCGGCGTGCAGATCGTGCGCGGCTGGTTCGACAACGGCAAGGTCGATGCCGTCGTCGACATCCCCAACTCCGGCATCGCGATCGCCGTCCACAACATGGTGCGCGAGCGCAACAAGATTGCGCTGCTCTCCGGCCCCGGCGCGAGTTCGTTGACCGACGAGCTTTGCAGCCCGAACACCGTGCACTTCACCTACGATACCTACGCGCTGTCGAAGGTGACGGCATCCGCCGTAATCAAGGAAGGCGGAAAGTCCTGGTACTTCATCACCGCCGACTACGCCTTCGGCCAGCAGCTCGAGAAGGACGCCACGCGCTTCATCAACGAGATGGGCGGCAAGGTCTTGGGTGGCGTGAAGCACCCGACCAACCCGGCCGATTTCTCCTCCTTTGCACTCCAGGCGCAAAGCTCCAAATCGGACGTTGTCGCCTTCGCCAATGCGGGCCAGGACACCGACAATGCGATCAAGCAGTCGGGCGAGTTCGGCCTGGTCCAGGGCGGGCAGAAGCTGGTCGGCCTCCTGATGTTCGACACCGACGTGCACGCGATCGGGCTCAAATCAGCGCAGGGCACCTACATGACCACGGCGTCCTATTGGAACATGGACGAGGCAACCCGCGCCTGGTCGCGGAAATTCTACGAGCGCACCAAGGTGATGCCGACCATGATCCAGACCGGCGTCTACGGCTCGGTGCTGCATTATCTCAAGGCCATCAAGTCCGCCGGCACCGATGATCCCGCCAAGGCGATGGCCAAGATGCGCGAGCTGCCAATCGAGGATACATTCGTTCATGACGGACGCTTGCGCGAGGACGGCCGCGTCATTCGCGACATGTATCTCGCCAAGGTGAAAACACCCGAGCAGTCCAGGGAACCGTGGGATTATTTGGAGATCATCAAGACGGTGAAGGGCGAGGACGCCTTCCGTCCGGTCTCCGAATCCAAATGTCCGCTGCTCAAGAAGTGAGGCCTGCATGACCGGCAACGAGCGCAACGCAATTGAGACTTACGAGTGCGATGTGCTCGTGGCCGGATCTGGCTGCTCCGGCATGTCGGCCGCGATCACCGCGCGCTATCGCGGTCTCGACGTCCTGATCGTCGAGAAGGAGCCGCGCTTCGGCGGCACCACCGCCCGCTCCGGCGGCTGGTTGTGGATTCCCGGCACCTCGCTGGCCAAGGCTTACGGCATCGCGGAGACGCCCGAGCAGGCGCGGACCTACCTGCGCCATGAAGCCGGCAACAACTTTGACGCCGCACGCGTCGATGCGTTCCTGAGCGCCGGGCCCGAGGCGGTCGATTTTTTCACCAGCAAGACCGCACTCCGTTTCGACATGCCGCTGGTGTTCCCGGACTACCACGCCGAGGCGCCCGGCGGCACCCAGGGTGGCCGTTCGATGGTGGCGCGCCCGTTCGACGGCCGCGAGCTCGGCGACCAGATCAAGACCCTCGGCATGCCCCTGCCCGAGCTGACCGTATTCGGGATGATGCTCGGATCCGGCAAGGACATCGTCCATTTCATGCGCGCGACGAAGTCGCTGAATTCGGCGGTCTATGTCGCAAAGCGCCTGTCGCGGCATCTGATGGATGTGCTGCGCTATGGCCGTGGCATGACGCTGACCAACGGCAATGCGCTCGCCGGGCGACTGGCAAAATCCGCGCAGGATCTGAAGATTCCGATGTGGCTGTCCGCGCCGGTGCGCGAGCTGACGGTCGAGAACGGCACTGTCACCGGCGCCGTTGTCGCCCGCGAGGGACGCGACGTCCGCATTCGTGCAAGACAAGGCGTCGTGCTCGCCTGCGGCGGTTTCCCGCATGATATCGAGCGGCGCAAGAAGATGTTCCCACACGCGCCGACCGGGAACGAGCATTTCTCGCCGGGCCCGACCGGCAACACCGGCGACGGCCTGCGGCTTGCGGAAAGCGCCGGTGGCCATGTCGAGGATCGCCTGCCGAACGCGGCAGCCTGGGTCCCTGTCTCGGTCACCAAGCGCAAGGACGGTTCAAACGGCGTGATGCCGCATTTCATCGACCGCGCCAAACCCGGCGTGATCGCAGTGATGCGTGACGGTAAACGCTTTGCCAACGAGGGCAATTCCTATCACGACTTCGTCCAGGCCTTGGTCAAGGCGGCGACGCCCGGCGAGGAGATCGCGGCCTACCTGATCTGCGATCACCAGGCCCTGCGCAAATATGGCCTCGGCTGCGTGCCGCCATTCCCGATGCCGCTGGGTCATCACCTCAAGTCCGGCTATCTCATGCGCGGCGAAACGCTTGAGGCGCTCGCGGCAAAGGCCGGCATCGACGCCATGGCGTTCGTCGAGACCGTCAAGCAGTTCAATGCGACCGCACCACAGGGCCACGACGCCGCCTTCGGCAAGGGATCAAAGGCCTATAACCGTTATCAGGGCGATGCGCTGCACGGCCCGAACCCCTGCGTCGCGCCGCTCGAGAACGGCCCGTTCTACGCCATCAAAATGGTGGTCGGCGATCTCGGCACCTATGCCGGCATCGTCACCGACGAGAACGCCAGGGCGCTCGATGCGGAGGGACGGGTGATTCCCGGACTCTATACCGCCGGCAACGACATGGCGAGCATCATGGGTGGCAATTATCCCGGGGCCGGCATCACGCTTGGGCCGGCGCTGACCTTCGGCTACATTGCCGGCCGTCATCTCGCCGACAGCGCGGCCAAGCGCAACGCGGCGTAAGCGAGCCGCACGCCAGGAGGCGCATGAAAAGAGAGAGCCGCGGCATCCAGTCGATCGAGGTCGGCGGAGAATTGCTCCGCGCGCTTGCGAGATGCGGCGAGCCGATGATGCTGCGCGATCTCGCGCGCGAGGCCGGCATGACCCCAGCCAAGGCGCATCCCTATCTCGCCAGCTTCTCCCGCATCGGCTTGATCGAGCAGGACGAGACCACCGGCCGCTACGAGATCGGCGCGCTGGCGCTGGAGCTCGGCCTGATCAGCCTGCGCCGCCTCTCCGGCGTACGCATCGCAGGACCGAAGATCGCGGCACTCGCAAGTCAGATCGGGCATGCGGTCTCGCTCGCGGTCTGGGGGACGCACGGCCCGACCGTGGTGCAGCTCGAAGAACCCGGCCAGCCCGTTCACATCGTGATGCGGGCCGGCTCGGTCATGGCGCTGCTGGAGACGGCCACGGGCCGGGCCTTTGCGGCCTTCCTGCCGGAGAAGACGATCAACGCCGCGCTTGAAAGCGGCCTCGATCGTCACGGCGTCGGCTACAATCCGAAGCGCACCGTGAAAGGCGCGAAGATCGCCGACATGCTCACCGAGGTCCGCAAGTACGGCCTCGCCCGCGCGCTCGGCGACCCCCTCCCCGGCGTCAACGCATTCTCTGCGCCGGTGTTCGACCATTCCGGCCATGTCGCGCTGGTGATCACCGCGATGGGGCCGGAAGGCACTTTTGACGCGCGGTGGGACAGCCTGATCGCTCATGCTTTGCGCGATTGCGCGGGCGGCATTTCGAAACGGCTGGGTCACGGGATGACGGTTGCGGCGGAGTGAGGGGCTGGCTGCCCGCACAACTACGGCTGTCATGCCCCGCGAAGGCGGGGCATCCAGTACGCCGCAGCCACTCGGTTCAATCACGGGCGTCACGGAGTACTAGATCGCCCGCCTTCGCGGGCGATGACACGGGAGAGTGCGGCGACCTTGCCCCCTATTTCTCCTTCACCGGCACCGTGTAATTCAGAATCAGCCGGCCGCCGTCGGGATAGATCGTCTGCCCCGTGATATAGGACGCATCGTCGCTCGCAAGAAACGCCACGACGGAGGCCACCTCGCCCGGCTCGCCGCCGCGGCCGGCCGGCGTGCGTGACATCACGGTCTTGCGGGCATCTTCCGAGGTGTAGATGGACGATGCCACCATGTCGGTCAGAATCGTGCCCGGCCCGACCGCGACAACGCGAATATTGTGCGGAGCGAGTGCGACGGCTGCGACCGAGGTGAGCTGCTTCATGCCGCCCTTGGACATGGCGTAGGTGGCAAGCGCCGGGATTGCCAGCAGTGCATTGACCGAGGACATGTTGATGATGACCCCGCCGCCACTACCTTGCGCAATCATCTGCTTGGCCGCCGCCTGCACACCGAAGAATGCGCCCTTCAGGTTGATGCCGATGATCTCGTCGAATTCCTCTTCGGATATCTCCAGGAGGTCCCGGTTACGAGCGACGCCGGCGTTGTTGACCATGATGTCGAGCCGGCCGAACTCCTTCACGGCGGTTGCGACCAGCTGGTCGACATCGGCACGCTTGGCGACATTTCCGACGACGGTACGCAAGGCATCCGGTCGTGCGAGTTCGGCAGCCGTCGCGGCCAAGCCGTCGGAATCGACATCCGAGATGACGACTTTGACGCCGTCGTCCAGAAATCTTTTCGCGCAGGCCTTGCCGATGCCGCGCGCCGCGCCGGTGATGGCGGCGACCTTGCCGGTTAGTTTCATGGTCTCACTCCAGGATAGCTGCTTCGGGGCAGACTGTTGCAGGGTGAGAAACCCGGCTCAGGCCGCCACGAAACCGAGATGAGCACGGAACCGGTTCTTGATAAAGACAGCATCGCGCGAGGGCAGTGAGCGCGGCGGATTTTCGGCGAGAACCTTGATGACAAAAAGCCGCGGGCCATCGGCCGGCTCAGCGAGCTGCCGCGTGAGGCGCTCCACCTCCTCAAGCGTCCGCACGATCCCGGTCGCAACGAAGCCGCAGGCGGCGGCGATGGCGGTGAGATCGACCCCGCGCCCGGTGTGGCTGGCCTGCATCCCGGTCTCGCCAAAATGCTGGTTGTCGATCACGACGATGTCGAGATTGCGCGGGCGCGCGACACCGATGGTGGCGATGCCGCCGAGGCCCATCAACTGCTCGCCATCCCCGGTCAAAGCGAGGACGCGCTTTCCCGGCTGGGCTTGGGCGAGGCCAAGCCCGATCAGCGCGGCGCCGCCCATGGCGCCCCAGAGATAGAAATTGCCGTCATGGTCGCCGACCGAATGAAGGTCATAGGTCGGCGAGCCGAGGCCGGACACGACCAGCGTGTCCTTGCGATTTTTCAAGAGCGCGGCGACGGCGGCGCGGCGGTCGAGCTGGGCTTGCATTGGCATCACCACTTCTTCTTGCCGATCAGGCGCTGCCCGATCAGGACCGCAATCTGCTGATCGGAATCGTAGGCGAGCGCTGCGGCCGATTCCACGGTCTCGACCAGATCTTCCGCCGTCTCCGCGCGCATTACCTTCAGGCCGATCGCTTCCAGCGACGGCTGGGTCGCTCGGCTCATCGGCACCTGCCAGGGATTGAACTCGGCCCATTCGCCGCGCATCGTCACCAGCATCAGCAGTGGAAATCGTCCGATCGCCGACAGCGACAGCATGTTGATGCAATTGCCGACCCCGCTCGACTGCATCAAGAGCACGCTACGTTGGCCGCCGAGCCAGGCGCCCGCGGCGATGGCGACGCCCTCCTCTTCCGTCGTCAGCACGTTGGTGGTGACGTCGCGATCTGCCGAGAACAGGCGGATGAGCTGGCTGTGGCCGGCATCGGGGACGTAGGACATCTGCCGCACGTCGGCGGCCTTCAGGATGCGGTAGAGCTCGGACGGCCAATCGTCTGCGCGCATGTCGGAATTGGATTGATGGCTGTGCACCGCGTGTCTCCGTGGATTTCGAGGGGCACTCTAGCGATGTTCAGGCGCGAAAGCTCTGACCGTCTGGCGCGATCAGGTATCGAGGGATTGTATAGCTGCTGCCGTTCGCATGAGTTCAGCGAGAACGATGCGCATTGCTGCGCCATGGCAGCTTCTCGACCTTTAGCCAAACCGACGCGGGCGCAGTCCGGCATGAAACCAGGTGATCATGGAATAGATGTCATACACGGGCAATCCAACTTCGGCCTGCAAAGCTGCCGCATAAGGCGGCATGTTGGTGCATTCCAGCACGATCGCGCCGACATCCGGGTTCCTGGCGACCAGCTCCTTGCCGGCCTCGACCACGTCACGTTCCGCCTGCGCGATATCCATGTCGTCCTTCTCGGCCTTGATCAGGACGCGGAAGAATTCCTTGCCGTGCTCGGTGCCGACCAGCGGCGTATCGAGCGGCACGCCGACACCTGCGAGATGGGCCGGCGTCAAGGATGAACCGGACACCGTGACGAGGCCGACGCGCTTGCCCGGCGGCAAGGTCGCCTGCACCCACGGCACCTGCATCAGTGACGAGGTCGCGACGGGAACGCCGACCGCGGCTGCGATCTCCTTCTGGAACAGAGAGAGGAAGCCGCAATTGGTGGTGATGGCTTCGGCCCCGAGCCGCACCAGATCCTTTGCCGCATCGATGAAGTCAGGCAGCAGACCGGCCGCACCCTTCAGCACCACCTTCTTCGGCGAAGCCCCACCCACCACGCGATAGAGCACGGGGAAAGGCCAGGTGGTGCCGTTGCCCATGTCGCCGGGAATGCGGGGAAAGCGCGCCTCCAGCATCAGGATGCCGAGCGGCGCCCCATAAATGGCTTTGCCGCCGCGGGCGATTCGGGGGGACGAGTTGGCTGGAGCGGTCATGATGCGATCTCAGAGAAAACGATCGGGCGAAAACGGTGCGAGCGGAATTTCCGGCGGCTTGCCGCTCAGAAGCTGGGCGACGAGACGGCCGGTGCGGGCCGAACCGACCAGGCCGATATGGCCGTGGCCGAAGGCATAGACGATGTCGCGCGATGCCCGCGCGTAGCCGATGCAGGGACGTCCGTCCGGCATGCTGGGCCGATGGCCAAACCAGGTTTTGATCCGCGAAGCCGGAATGTCCGTCGGCAGTTTCGGGAACATGCTGAAGAGGTTGTTGTGCAAAATCTCGGCGCGCTTCCAGTTCGGCTCGGCCTCGAGGCCTGCGATCTCGACCGTCCCGGCGGCGCGCAAACCCTTGTCGGTCCAGTTCACCACCATCTTCGCATCCGAGGCCATCATCGAGCTGCGCGGGCCCGTCTCCGGATTCTCGATCATGACGTGATAGCCGCGCTCGGTCTCCAGCGGCAGCGGATCGCCGACGGATGCGGTGAGCCGCTTCGAATGCGCGCCGGCGGCAATCACCGCGGCATCGCACGCAATCTCGCCGGTCTCGGTCAGGACGGCCACGAGCTTGTTACCGGATAGCTTCAGCCCAATTGCCTTGGCACGCACGAGCTTGGCGCCGCTTGCCAGCGCATGTTGCGCGAGCGCGGCGACATAGGCTCCGGGGTCGCGGCAGCGCCCGGCCTCGTCCACCACCACGCCGAAAGTGTAGCGCGGATGCAAATCGGGCTCGCGCTGACGCATCTCGTCGGCCGAAAGCTCCAGCCATTCGACGCCGACGCGCTTGCGCACGCGCCAGCCGAGGTCGTTGTCGAAATTGCCGCGCGACGGAAAGACATGCATCACGCCGTTACGCTCGATCAATTCAGGAACGCCCGCCTCCTCCGCGAGCTTCCTGTGCAGCAGCGGCGCGTCCTTCAGGAGGTCGCGCAGCGCAAAGGCCGTCGTCTCGACCCGCGCCTCGGTCCAGCCCGAGAGCAGATACTTGATCAGCCAGGGCAGCGCCTTCGGCAGATAAGACCAGCGGATCGCGAGCGGCCCGAGCGGATCCATCAGATAACCCGGCACCTTCTTCCAGACGCCGGGCTCGGCCGGCGGGATCACCGAATGCGAGGAGAGCCAGCCGGCATTGCCGTAGCTCGCCGCCTGTTCGCCACCGGGCTCGCCCGGCTCGATCAATGTGACGCGATGTCCTTCGCGCAGCGCCTCGATGGCACTGATCACGCCGACCGCGCCGGCACCGATGATGGCGACGTTGCGGCCCTCCGACATCGCTTAAGCCTTCACCGCAGGGGCAAAGTCCTTGCCGACCGACATCGCCCGCGGATCGATGATGCAGTGGAGGATCGACGGCTTGCCCGAGGCGAGCGCACGCTCGAAGGCCGGCGCGAACTCTTCGGTGCGCTCGACGCGCTCGCCGTGGCCGCCGAACGCTTTTGCATACATCGCGAAATCAGGGTTCTTGAGCTGGGTGCCGACCACGCGACCGGGATAGTCGCGCTCCTGGTGCATGCGGATGGTACCGTATTGCGCATTGTCGACGACGATGACGACGAGGGCTGCGTCGTACTGCACGGCAGTCGCGAATTCCTGCCCGTTCATCAAGAAGCAGCCGTCGCCGGCGAAAGCTATGACGGTGCGGTCCGGATATTGCCGCTTCGCGAGCACCGCGGCCGGCACGCCATAGCCCATCGAGCCCGACGTCGGAGCGAGCTGCGCCGCAAAACTGTGGAAGCGGTGATGGCGATGGATCCAGCCGGCATAATTACCGGCGCCGTTGCAGACGATCGCGTCCTTGGGCAGGCGATCGCGCAGCCAGGTCATGACTTGTCCGTACTGGAACGTGCCCGGCAGCTCGCGCGCCTTCTCGGTCCAGGCGAGGTAATCGGCATGCGCCTTGGCGGCTTCGCCCTTCCAGGCGACTGCGCCGGCAGGCTTCAGCGTCTCGACCGCGGCCGCGAACGCGGCGGGCGTGGCCTGGATCGCGAGCTCAGGCTGATAGATGCGGCCGAGCTCTTCGGAGCCCGGATGAACGTGGATCAACTTCTGCCGCGGGGTCGGAATGTCGAGCAGCGTGTAGGATGAGGACGGCATCTCCGACATGCGGCCGCCGACGAGCAGAACGACATCGGCGTTGTCGATGCGCGCCTTCAGGCCAGGGCTCGGGCCGATGCCGAGATCGCCGGCATAGTGCGAGTGATCGGCGTCGATCAGCGAGGCCCGGCGGAACGAGGTCGCGACCGGCAAGTCGAAGCGCTCGGCAAAGCGCGCGATGCTCCTGGTCGCCTCATCGGTCCAGCGCGAGCCGCCGAGAATGACGAGCGGTGCCTTAGCGCTCGCAAGCATGGCGCCAACGCGTTCGATATCGGCGGGCGCCGGCCAGCTCACCGCCGGCTCGATCCGCATGGCGTCCGCAACGGCAGCAGTCTCGGTCAGCATGTTTTCGGGCAGCGAGATCACGACGGGACCGGGCCGGCCCTGCATGGCGACGCGGAAGGCGCGCGCGACCAGCTCCGGAATGCGGTCGGGACGATCGATCTCGACCGCCCATTTCGCCATGGTGCCGAACACCGCCTTGTAGTCGAGCTCCTGGAACGCCTCGCGCTCGCGCATGCCGGTGTCGACCTGACCGACGAACAGGATCATCGGCGTGGAATCCTGCATCGCGATGTGGACGCCGTGGCTGGCATTGGTGGCGCCGGGGCCGCGGGTGACGAAGCAGATTCCGGGGCGGCCGGTGAGCTTGCCATAGGCCTCCGCCATCATCGCCGCACCGCCCTCGGCGCGGCAGATCATGACGTCGATCGGGCTGTCATGCAGCGCGTCAAGCGCCGCAAGGTAGCTCTCGCCCGGCACGCAGGTGACGCGCTCGACGCCCTGCGCGACCAGCTGATCGATCAGGATCTGGCCCCCGGTGCGGGTGTTGCGAATGGTCATGACAGCTCCCTCAAGGCTTTGGCGATGCGTTTCGCAGCTTCGCGAAACTTTTTGTTCCGGGCTGGCGTAGGACAGCCGGAAACAAGGTGCAAGGCCGAAACCGCCGCCCGGCATTACGGCCTCGTCATGCCTCGCCGGCAAATAGCGGCGGCAGCCATGCCTCTCTCGGACGTCGACCTGGGAGCGGGTCCCCTTGCCGTCATGCCCCTTTGCGCTGCCGCGCGCTTGCCAGCAGCACCAGCATGAACGAGGCCGCGGTCATCAGCGTCGAGATGGCGGCGATGGTCGGGTCGATCTCGTCGCGGAGGGCGGTGAACATGCGCTTGGTCAGGGGCTGATACTGGCCGCCGGAGATGAAGAGCGCGACGATGGTCTCGTCCATCGCCGAGATGAAGGCGAAGATGCCGCCTGCGACCACGCTGGACCTGATCTGCGGCAGGGTCACCGCGAAGAAGCTGCGCAGGCGGTTCATGCCGAGGCTCCGTGCGACCATCTCCTGCGCCGGGTCGAAGCTCTGCAAACCCGCCAGCACCGAGATGATGACGTATGGCAGGCCCAGCATCACGTTCGCCAGCACCAGGCCCGGCAGGGTCGCGACCAGGCCGACTTTGGCATAGAGGAAGAAGATGCCCACCGCAGTGATGATGATCGGCACCACCAGCGGCAACAGCAGCGCCACGTGGATGACGCGCATGATGCGCAGCTTCGACTGGCTGATGGCGTAGGCGGCGGCAACGCCGAGCGGCGTCGCGATCACCACGGTCAGGAGCGCGACCGTCAGCGTCACCCGCGTCGCCTGCATCCAGGCGGCGTTGGAGAAATACTGCTGATACCAGCGCAGCGAGAACGACGGCGGCGGGAAGGTCAGGAAGCGCGCGCTGGAGAAGGAGATCGGCGCGATAATCAGCACCGGCAGGATCAGGTAGACCAGCACCAGCGCGCTGATCACATAGAGGGCGATCCGGGCGGGCGACAATCGTGTCATTTCTGCCCCAATATGCGATCGAGCGAGATGAAGCGGCTGACGGCGAAGAAGATCGCGAGCACGCTTAAGAGCAGCACGACGGCGACCGCGCTCGCGGCGCCGAACTGGTTGTAGAGCTCGACATTGCGGCTCACCAGCATCGACACCATCACCGTGCGGCCGCCGCCGAGCAGTTCCGGCGTGATGTAGAAGCCGAGGCAGAGCACGAACACCATGGTGCAGCCTGCGAGCACGCCCGGTAGCGACAGCGGCAGGAAGACGCGGACGAAGGTGAGCGACGGGCTCGCCCCCAGGCTGGCGCCGGCCTGCATGAGATCGCTCGGAATCTTCTGCATGGTGGCATAGAGCGGCAGCACCATGAACGGCAACAGGATGTGTACCGTCGCAACCACGGTGCCGAAGGTGTTGTGCACCAGCGCGAGCGGTTCGCTCGTCACATCGAGATAACGCAAAAGCTGGTTGATCACACCGGTGCGCTGGAGCAGCGCCAGCCAGGCATAGGCGCGCACCAGCACGCTGGTCCAGAACGGCAGCACGACCAGCGACAGGATGAGAATGCTCCATCCTTTCGGCACCGAGTTGGCGAGGTAGGCCACGGGATAGCCAAGCAGCAGCGCGATTCCCGTGACCGCGAGGCTGATCTCGAAGGTCAGCGCAAAGCTGCGCCAGTAGATGTCTTCGGTGAAGACGCGGCGATAATTCTCCAGCGTGAAGCCGTCATGGTAGATCGACTGCCAAGCGAGCCAGCCGACCGGCAGCACGATCAGAGCCAAGATCACCAGCAGCGCCGGCGATACCAATGCCAGCATCAGCGCATGCTCGCGGCGCTGATGCTTTTGCGATGGATCTGGCATGGATCTCGTCAATGCGGTCTCGCTTGGCTTACTTCTGCATGAACGACGCCCAACGCTTCTCGGCGGCTTCGCCGGCCGGCGAGGACCACCAGGCGTAGGACATCAGCGCCTGCTTGGCCGCATTGGCGGGCTCGCTCGGCAATTGCGCGGCGCGCTCGGGCTTGATCACGCCGGTATCGAACGCCTTGGGATTGCCCGGGCCGTAATCGATATTGAGCGGCAGATTGGCCTGGTGCACGGGATCGACGGCCTCGTTGAGAAATTTGACTGCCGTCTCGAGATTCGGCGCGCCCTTGAGGATGCAGAGCGAGGTGCTTTGCAAAACACCCTGGTTGTAGGTGAAAGCGACCTTGGCGCCTTCCTTCGCGACTGCGCTGACGCGGCCGTTCCAGGCCATCTCCATATCGACCTCGCCGTCATTGAGAAGCTGCGCCGACTGTGCGCCGGAGGTCCACCACACCGTGATGTGCGGCTTGATCTCTTCGAGCTTCTTGAAGGCCCGGTCGACGTCGAGCGGATAGAGTTTGTCGGGCGCGACGCCGTCGGCCATCAGCGCCGCCTCGAGCGTGGCGATCGGATGGTTGCGCAGCGCACGGCGGCCGGGGAATTTCTTGACGTCCCAGAAATCCACCCAGCTGTTCGGCGCGTCCTTCGGAAACGTTTTCTGACTGAAGGCCAGCACGCTCGAATAGAACTCGTACGACACCGAATAGGGATTGCGATAAGCCTCCGGCATCGCCGCCGCGTTGGGGATCTTCGAGAAATCGAGTTTCTCGATCAGCCCCTGCTCGCCGCCGCGCAGGCAATAGCCGGTTGGAGTATCCACGACGTCCCAGATCGGCTTGCCGCTGCCGACTTGCGTCTTGATCGCGGGCCAGGCATCGGGAATGGAGTCCTGGTTGATAGTGATGCCGAGCTTCTTGGCGGAGGGATCAAGGATCGCCACCGTCTGCGCCTGCTGGTAGGCGCCGCCCTGCGAGACGAAGGTGATCTGTTCGGCAGCGGCGGCGATGCCGGTTGTTGCGACCAATCCGAGCGATCCGCCCAATAGCGCGTAGCCAAATCGAATATCTCGTTTCGTCGTCATCCTCGCCTCCTCTGTCACCAATTAAACGTCATTGACCGATCGCATCGAGAAACTGGTACCAGCCGGCGACCATGCGGACGGCGGGCTCGCGCAACGGATAGAACGGGATGGCTTTCAATCGCCGCGCGTCGAGCAGCCCGACCTCTGGCGTCTCGCCGCGCACGAAGGCGGCGAGATAGCGGCCCATCAGGCTCGACATCGCTACGCCCGCGCCGTTGTAGCCCATCGAGAACAGCGTGCGGTCGTCGAGCCGGCCGATATGCGGCACCGAGTCTAGCGTCATCCCGACCAGGCCCGACCATTTGTAGGCGAGCGGGACGTCGGCGAGATCAGGGAAGATTCCGACCATCGCCTTGCGCAACGCGTCGAAGGCGGTTTCCGAATCCTGCTTGCCGAACGCGCCGCGGCCGCCAAAAATCACGCGGTTGTCGACCATGCGGAACCAGCGCATCATGCGCTTGGTCTCGGTGTAAGTGCGCCCGGTCGGCATCAGGCTTCCCGCGAGGTTGCGCGGCAGCTTGTCGGTCGCGATGATGGCGCTGCGGAACGGGATCAGCGTGCGCTGCATGTTCGCGGTCGCGCCGGTGAGGTCGGAATAGCTGTTGGTGGCGAGGATCGCCTGCTTTGCCCGCACCGCGCCCTGCGGCGTTTCGGCGACGATGCCGCCGTTCTCCCGCCGCAATCTGACGACCGGTGACTCCTGGAAAATATTCACGCCGCGGCGCGCCACGCCATCAGCAAGGCCGCGCAGATAATTCAGCGGATGGATGCCGCCGGAGCCGGGATTGAGCACGCCGCCGACGAAGATGTCGGAGCCGGTCTCGTCGCGCACTTGCCGCTTGTCGAGGATGCGGACCTCCGCATCGCCCATCTCGCGCTTCATCCAGTTGGCTTCGTCGATCGCGGCCTTCAGGGTCGTCTCGTTGTGGGCGGCCTTGACCTGGCCGGTGCGCGTCAACGCGGCACTGGTGATGTCAAATTCGGAGACCAGCTCCTCGACGATATCGGTGGATTCATGCGCGATCCCGTACATGCGCTGCGCCATGGCGCGGCCGTGCACGGCGTCGATCTCGCGGAACGAGAGGCGGAACTTTGCGGTGATCACGCCGCCATTGCGGCCACTCGCGCCCCAGCCCGGGCGGTTTGCTTCAAGCACGATCGGCGAAAGGCCGCTCTTGGCGATGTAGTGCGCAGCGGACAGGCCCGTATAGCCCGCACCGATGATCACCACATCCGCCTGGTGCTCGCCTGACAGAGCCGGAAACTCGCGCGCGGGCTCGGCCGTGGCTGCCCACAGCGAGTTGGCCGATGGCAGCGCCTTCCGGTCCCGTGTCATGCCACCGCTCATGCCCTACGCCGCCGGCCCGATGGCCGCATCGGCAAGCGCTTTCAAGGTCGGAAAATGGAAGTCCGGCTTGGTCAGCGTCTCCACGGCCGGTGTGCCTCCGAAGCCGGCCATGCCCTGACGACGCTCGATCCAGCACACCTTGTAGCCGAGTTTCCGCGCGATCCCGATGTCGTGATACTGGCTCTGCGCGACGTGAAGGATATCGGACTGCTTGTAACCGAAAGCGGACTGGCGCCCCTTGTTGTACGCGAAAAACTCCGGATCGGGTTTCGCAACGCCAGTCTCGTCGGCGCACACGGTATCGTCGAAGGGATTGCCGAGCGCATGCGCGTAACAGGAGAGCGCGACCCGGTCGGCATTGGTCATCGCGACCACGCGGAATTTCGTGCGCAGGCGTTTGAGTGCCTCGACCGAGTCCGGGAACGGTCCCCAGCGCAGCACCGCGAGTTGGAAGACGTCGCAGGAGGCGTCATCGGCCTGTAGCCCGAGCTCCTTGGCAAGATAGCGATAGACATGAAACATCACCTCGCTCGAACGCTCGTGGTGCTTGTCGCGACCGCGCTTGTAGGATTCGAAGATCTTGTCGTCGCTGAGCTCGGCCGGCGACTTGCCCGAGATCCGGCGCACCGCGGAGAGCACGCCGGTCTCGAAGTCGATCAAGGTGCCGACGACGTCGAAGGTGAGAACCTTGAAATTGCTGAACGAGGCTGTTGACGACATTTTTTGGCTTCTTCTCTCGGTTGGACAAGGCTTGGGTTCAGTCCCTCACCCTGGGCACGACGATGGTGTCCTCGGGATGAAGGGTCACGGTGAGACTGCCGCCGAGCGGCGGGATGCGGCTGTAGGCCTGGTGATAGCTCGCTTGGCGCAGGCTGAGCCCGATGCCATCGGCGAGCGCCAGGAAGATGCGCAGGCTCTCGCCCTGATGGACGATGTCGGTGACCGTGCCGGTCAGCCGATTGCAGGCGTTGTCCGGCGCGCCGTCGTCGATCAGCAGCTTTTCGCTGTGCACGGCGAGCATCAGCGCGTCCCCTTCGGGAATGGCCCGGGCGCTGCGCAGAAGGACATTGCCGAGCGCAACGCTGGAGGCGTCGACGCGACGCACGGGAAGCATCGTGGCCTCGCCAATGAAACTCGCGACGAAGGAATCCGCGGGATGATCGTGCAGGCGCTCGGGAGCGTCGATCTGGATCAGCCTGCCGTCCTTCATCACGGCGACGCGGTCGCTCATGGTCAGCGCTTCGCGTTGATCGTGGGTGACGTAGATGATGGTGGCGCCGATGCGCTTGTGCAGCGTGCGCAGCTCGATCTGCATGGATTCGCGCAGCTGCTTGTCGAGCGCGGACAGCGGTTCATCCATCAGGATCAGCCGCGGCTCGAAGATCATGGCGCGTGCGAGCGCCACGCGCTGGCGCTGGCCGCCGGAGAGTTGCGCGATACCGCGCTCTTCGTAGCCGGCAAGGCCGACCATCGAAAGCGCCGCGCGCACCTTATCCGGCCAGGCCGCCTTCGGCAGCCGTCGCGCGCGCAAGGGAAAGGCGACATTCTCGCCGACGCTCATATGCGGGAACAGCGCGTAGTTCTGGAACACGACGCCGATGTCGCGCTTGTGCGGCGGCATCCAGGTGACGTCGCGGCCGCCGAACAGGATCGTTCCGCTCGATGGCAAGATGAAGCCGCCAAGGATGCCGAGCAACGTGGTCTTGCCGGAACCGGAGGGGCCGAGCAGCGAGACGAACTCGCCGGCCGCGACATTGAGGGACACGTCGTCGAGGGCGCGAACGGCGCCATAGGCCTTGCTCGCGGATCTGATCTCGACGCTTTCCGCTCGTTTGTCCAACGATCGACCTCGCCATGTCCCTACATGGCGTGCCTCACTGCGCGCCATAAGCCTGCTTTATAGACAGGACATTTGAGCACTTACGGTCGAAGCGTGCACCGCACCAACTTCTTCGCTCGCGAGCCCTGTCTTTAGGCTGTCATGTCGATGACACCAGACTTGGCAAAACTCGGCAATTGCCAAATTCTCACCCGGCTCATAACATGGTGTTATGCCCGAGCTGCGCCGGATGCTGCCCTCAAGTAACGCCCTGTTCGTCTTCGACGCAGCGGCGCGCAATGGCAGCTTCACGGCTGCGGCCGCCGAATTGAACGTCACCCAGCCTGCGGTGAGCCGGATGCTGGGTCAGTTCGAGGACCATCTCGGCGTCCGCCTGTTCGACCGCAAGGCGGGACGCGCCGTGCTCACCGAGGAAGGCGAACTCTTGTATCGCCGCGTGCTCGAAGGCTTTCGCAGCATCGAGAGCGGGCTGGTCGAGATCGAGCGGCGCCGCAAGGGCACCGAGACGGTGACGCTGTCGGTCTCCTCCGCCTTCACCACGCATTGGCTGATGCCGCGCATCGACAAGCTGCAGCGGCAATTCCCTCAGGTCGATTTGCGCTTTCAACTGATCTCCGGCGCGCTGCGCGGTCCGGTGGAAAATGTCGATCTTGGCATGCGCTTCCGCGATCGCGAGGAGCCGTCATCCGGCGGCACGCTGGTGATGAAGGAGGTCATGCTGCCGATGTGCAGTCCTGCCTATCTCGGCGAAACCGATCCCGCCGAGGGCAACACCATCATTCGGCTCGCCGAGACGCCGGGCGACTGGGCCGCGGATTACGCATCGCTTCTCACGGGGCGCCGCGGTGCGGCCAAGGCGCTGAGCTTCACGGACTATGCCGTCGTGATGCAGGCCGCCCTGCTCGGCCAGGGCATCGCGCTCGGTTGGCTGACGGTCGCCTCGCACTGGCTGTTGACCGGCGCGCTGGTGCCGGCCTCCGACACGCTCACCACCACACGCCGCATCTGCGAATTCCTGCCACCGCGCAACCGGCCGATGCGTCCCATCGCCGCCGAGATCCGCGACTGGATCACCGCGCAGATGAAAAGCGAGGTCGCCGCGATCGACCGGCTCTATCCGAAGCTCGGCGCGATGGCGGCTTGCTACTAGAGCGTTTTCGGGCGAAGTGGACCGGTTCACGTGAAGAAAACGCATCAAAACCGAAGTCTAGGCGGGTGTCAGCGCGGCACAGTAACGATCGGGCAGGTGATCGCCGATCCCCGCCGGCAGCAGCACCGTGAGCCTGCCGACGACATCCGACCGCGTGTTCTCGGATACGCCGCTGAGGAGATTGCGGACCTGCTCACCAATTCCAGCATTCGCCATTGGCTCATCCGAACCAACATTCGTCGTGAGCTGGCTGGCGCTGAATTTGGCGCCGCGTGCACAGGCGAGATAACGGCCGACGTGATGAAAGCCAAGCCCAGGCGGAGGCACGGTCGGGACGATGTCGGTGCCGTGCACGAGACGATAGGTCGTCCTGCCGAACGTACCGTTGTAGAGGGCGACGAAATCGTCGCGGCCCACGCGCGGACAACCGTAAAGATAGATCTGCGCAGCCGCGAGCTGGAGCTGCTCTCGCGCGAAGTCCGCCGTTGCCACCGCGATCGCGGCGCCGAGGCTGTGCCCAGTGATGAAGATCGGTGATTTGCGCGCCAGCGCTGCCGCCAGTGCGCTCTTCACGCCGTCCCATACGGCCGCCGCCGCATCGACGAACCCCTGGTGCACGGGCGCCTTCGGTCGGCCAAGCGTGAAATCGCTGACCCAGTTCAGGAGATGAAGCGGGTCGGTGCCGGCGAAGGCTACAATGGTTGCGTCGCCCTTGCTCGCGATGATCCCGCGCGTGTCGGTCAGCGGCAGCGTCGAATGCGCCGGTTGGCTCAGCAGCTTGACACCGGACAGATCCCAGAACGGAGAGATCCTATTGATGGTGTCCGGCACATGGGTCTCGTAGGCGAGTTGCGACATCCACATCATCGCGCGAGCGATGTCGAGATCAAAGCCGGTTGATGTCTCGTTGAATTTTGCAAATGCCCGCCGGTCATATTGATCGGGAGGGAGTTCGACCAGAATGCTCACATCAAGCTCCTAAATGGCTTATTGCTGCAATGCGTCGATCGAAAACGGAATGGCGCTACCTTCGCATATGGTTGGAACTTTGACAATCTGTGCGCGTGCCCGGGACGTATTCTGCCTTCCCGCTTAAGAGGACAAGGTTGAGACGAGGCACCTCTCCCTCCGCGTCATTGCGAGCGTAGCGAAGCAATCCAGAGTCTCTCCGCGGAGGAATTCTGGATTGCTTCGCCGCGCTCGCTATGACGGTGTGGATAGAGTCTTGGCCTCTATCGATGCTCGATCGCGCGGATCGCACCGCGGAGCTCGGCGAGGCCGCGGAGGCGGCCGATCGCGGTGTAGCCCGGATTGGTGCGCTTGGTCGCCGCGAGATCGTCGAGCATGCGATGGCCATGATCGGGCCGGAATACGATTTGCCGGTCGCGCGAACGCCGCGCGTTCTCCTTCAGCAGCGCCTTCAGCACCGCGACCATGTCGACGTCACCGTCGAGATGATCGGACTCGTAGAAGGACAAACCATCCGCTTCGCGCTTGGTCGCGCGCAGATGCGCAAAGGCGATGCGCGGACCGAAGCGTTCGGCCATCGCGGGAAGATTGTTCTCGGCGCGCACGCCGAGCGACCCCGTGCACAGGCAGATACCATTCGCCTTCGACGGCACGGCATCGAACAACGCCTGATAGTCGTCGGCGCTGGACGCGACGCGCGGCAGGCCGAACAGCGGGCGCGGCGGGTCGTCCGGATGCAGCGTCAGCGAAACGCCGAGCTGCTCGGCGACGGGCGTGACGCGGCCCAGAAACTCGGCGAGATGCTGCCGCAGAATTTTTGGCGTGACGTCGCGATATGTTTCGAGCCGGTCGCGGAATTGCGGAATGGTCATCGGCTCGGTGGTCGAGCCCGGCAGCGCGCTGGCGATGACCATGACGAGATAGTCGATGTCGGCCTGGCTCATCTGGTCGAACAGCTTTTTCGCGCGGGCCTGCTGCTCGGATGAGTATTCCTGGGTAGCGGCGGGACGCTTCAGGATGTGCAGCTCGAACGCAGCAAAGCGATCCTGGTCGAAGCGCATGGCGCGGGCGCCGTTCGGCAGCTCCCATTCCAGATCGGTGCGGCACCAATCCACGACAGGCATGAAGTTGTAGCAGATGATCTTGATGCCGGCGGCGGCAACCGCCTCCAGGCTGGCGATCCACGTCTCGATCGAGCGCGTCGCCTTGGCCCCAAGACGCTTGACGTCGTCGGGGATCGGAATCGATTCCACCACCGACCAGGTCAGCTGCGAACGGCTGGGTTGGCCGTTCTCGATGAAGTTCTTGCGCTCCTCGACCGCCTTGCGTGTCCAGGCTTCGCCGATCGGCACCTGATGCAGCGCCGAGACGATGTCGCTCGCCCCGGCCTGCCTGACATCGTCGAGCGAGACCGGATCATCCGGCCCGTACCAGCGCCATCCCTCTAGCATCATGCCCATTTTCTCCGATCAGTTCGCGGTCAGCACGACCTTGACACTCTGCGAGCGGTCGAGCGCCAGCCGCAGTGCGTCCGGCGCTGTGGACAGCGGCCGCTCGGCGGTCACCAGCGACAGCACGTCGACACTGCCGTCCGCGATCAGTTCCACCGCCGTCATGAACTCGAGCCCGAACCGGAACGAGCCGCGCAAATCGATCTCCTTGGCCATCACCGCATTGGCGGGCACCGGAATCTGGCCACCCGGCAAATTGCCGATCTGCACGACAACGCCGCCGCGCCTGACGATACCGATCGCACTGGCAAGGCCTGCAGCCGTGCCCGAGACTTCGAAAGCGACATCGTAGGGGCGCGACGCGGCCTGCGCCTTCAGGCCTTCCTCGCCGGCTGCAACATTCTCGACGTAAGATGCGCCGAGCCGGGTCGCAAAGTCCAGCGGCGCCGGTGCGATGTCGGCCACCGTGATGTCGGTCATGCCGGCGCGGCGCGCGGCGAGCATGGTCAGAAGCCCGATCGGACCGGCACCGAAGATGATGCCGCGCGTGCCTTCGATGTTGCCGGCACGCGCGACCGCGTGCAGGCAGACCGCGAGCGGCTCGGCCAGCGCCGCGGCCTGATAGGACACGTGATCGGGAATCTTCACGCACTGCGCCGGAATCGCGTCGAAATAATTGGCGAAGCCGCCCTGCATATGCGGAGTCTTCGAGGCCGAGCCCATGAAGTAGATATTTTCGCAGAGGTTCTGCCGGCCTTGGCGGCAGGCGCCGCAATGGCCGCACCAGCGCGACGGGTTGACGGCAACGCGGTCGCCGACCTTCAGATTCGCCGCGGAGCCCGCGATCTCCACGACCTCGCCGGAGATTTCATGGCCGAGCACCAGCGGCGATTTCACCACGAAATCGCCGGTCCGGGCATGGCGGAAATAATGCATGTCCGAGCCGCAGATGCCGCCGGCGCCGAAACGGAGGCGCACCATGCCTTCGGCGAGCTTGTCAAGCGGGTGCTCGACCATGCGCAGATCTTCGGGGCCAAACAGGGTTGCGGCGAGAGCAGTTGAGGTCATTTGGAAAGTCCCATGTATTTCGGCAGCCAGAGGGTCAATTCGGGGATGTAGGTGATCGCGATCAGCGCGAGCATCAGCGGCACCAGCCAGGGCAGGATTGCCACCGTCGTGCGCTCGACCGAGAGCTTTGCGACGCGCGCGAGCACGAACAGCACCATGCCGAGCGGCGGATGCAACAGGCCGATCATCAGGTTCAGCGTCATGATCAGACCGAAATGGATCGGGTCGATGCCGAGCTTGAGCACGATCGGCAACAGGATCGGCACCAGAATGGTGATCGCCGCCGTGGTGTCGATGAAGCAGCCGACGAACAGGATCAGGACGTTGGCGAGCGCCAGGAACACCCATTTGTTGTGGGTGATGCTGAGCATCCAGTCCGACAGCATCTGGGCTGCCTGCGACACGGTTAGCAACCAGGCGAAGATCGAGGCTGCCGTGACGATGAACAGAACCGACGCCGTGGTCTCGATGGTGTCGAACGTCGCTTTCGCGACCGTCTTCAACGTCATGGTGCGGTAGCGTACCAGGCCGAGGAACAGCGACCAGATCACGGCGGCGACCGCGGCCTCCGTTGGGGTGAACCAGCCGAGCGTCATGCCGCCGATCAGGATCACCGGCGCCATCAGCGCCATCACCGCGGAGAAATCGAAGTACCAGTCGATCGCGAGCAGCGCGAATAGGCCAAGACCAACTGCCAAATTGGTGGAGAGACCGGCGACCGTCAGAAGCCAGACGGCCATCGGGAAGCTCAATACGACGACGATCTCAAGCCCCGCCGATCCCAATTGCGGCCAGGAGAACGGCGTATCGCTGCCCCATTTGTTCTTGTGCGCGAAGTAGGTGACGGTGGCCATCATGAGCAGCGTCAGCACGACGCCTGGAATGACGCCCCCCAGAAACAACGCGCCGATCGAGACGTTGGCCATCATGCCGTAGATCACGAAAGGCAGCGACGGCGGGATGATCGGGCCGAGCGTGGCGGACGCCGCGGTGACGCCCACGGAGAATTCCGTGGAGTAGCCGTGATCCTTCATCGCCTTGATCTCGATGGTACCGAGACCGGCGGCATCCGCGATCGCTGTGCCGGACATGCCGGAGAAGATGACCGAGCCGATGATGTTGACGTGGCCGAGGCCGCCCCGCATCCAGCCGACCAGCGCGACCGCGAATTTGTAGATGCGGCCGGTGACGCCGGCGATGTTCATGAGATTGCCGGCCAGGATGAAGAACGGCACGGCGAGCAGCGGAAAGCTCTCAACGCCGGCGATCATGCGCTGCGCCAGGGTGACGTCGGGCGTCACCCCGCTGACCAGAATGTAGAGCAGCGAAGACGCCGCCATGGCGATGGCCACGGGAACGCCGAGCAGCATGAGGATGAGGAAGCCTCCAAGCAACAGCAACATGGAATTACCCTTCAAAGCCGTCGTAGGCGCCGGGACGTTCGAGGATCGAATAGCCCTGTCGCAAATGTTGCACTGCCACCTGCACGGAGCGCACGAACATCAGCACGAAGCCGAGCAGCACCGCATAGTAGACGTAATCCTTGGGAAGATTGATCGTGGTCATGGATTCATCGCCGATGATCTGGATGTAGACCCAGACCAGCTTGATGGCGTAGCCGAAGAAGGCGATCCGGATCAGGTCGATCACCGTCGACAACGCCCGGGCCACGAGGTGCGGCAGATAGCGATAGATCAGATCGACCTGGATGTGCCGCGACAGCCGCACGCACATCGATGAGCCGATGAAGACCACGCCGATCAGGCAGTAGGTCGCGATCTCCTCGGTCCAGGCGTAGCTGTCGTTGAGCACATAGCGGGTAAAGAACTGGAGGAAGACGGCAAGCGCCATCACCCAGAAAATCGCCAGCGCGACCCAGTCCTCAAAAGCGTAGATGCCGAGATCGACCTTCGGCGCCGCCTCTTCCTCGAAGGTGTGGGCGATCTCGTCCGCGGTGATCTGCCGGTGCGTTTCGGCGGTGGACATGGGTTGCTCCTCAAACTGATCACGTTGTTCCGGGATGGTGCGTCAGCACCAGACCCAGAACCTCGAGATTCCCAGGTGCGCAATTGCGCACCTGAGGTTCGGTCCTGCGGACCGCTCCGGGATGACGACTACGTCGTCACTTCACCGCCTGAATGCGTTCCCAGTCGGCCTTGCGATAGCCAAACGTCTCGAACGCGACGTTCTTCAGCACGGTGTCGCGGAACTCGTTCTTGTCGACCTCCGTGACGGTCAGGCCCTTCTCCTTGAAGAAGGCGACCAGCTTGGCCTCGTTCTGCTTGATCTCCGCGGTCGCCTTGGCGGCGGCCTCCTGCGCGACGTCGGTGAAAATCTTCTTGTCCTCATCGCTGAGCTTCTTCCAGAGCGCGCCGGCCACCACCGTGTTGAGATGGTCGACGATGTGGCCGGTCAGCACGATGTGCTTCTGCACCTCGTAGAACTTCTTGGCCTCGATCGTGGTCAGCGGGTTCTCCTGCGCCTCGACGGTGCCGTTCTGGAGCGCCAGATAGACTTCGGCGAACGCGATCGGCGCGGTGTTGGCGCCGCAGGCGCGCGGCATCGCCAGATAGGCGGGAACGTCGGGCACGCGCATCTTCAGGCCCTTGAGGTCGGCACAGGTCTTGATCGGCTTGTTCGACGAAGTCTGGCGCACCCCGTAGTAGGTCACCGCGACGATGTGGTGGCCGCTCTTGTCCTCATAACCCTTGGTGAGCTCCTTGAAGATGTCGCTCTTGGTGTAGGCGAGCAGATGATCGGCATCGCGGAAGGTGTAGGGATAATAGGTGACGCCGATCGGCGGAAAGCTCTTCGCGGCAAAACTCGAGCCGGAGATGATGATGTCGACCGAACCAAGCGAAAGGCCTTGGTTGATGTCGGCCTCCTTGCCGAGCTGCGAGGCCGGATAGACGTCGATCGCATAGCGCCCGTTGGTGCGCTTCCCGATCTCCTGCGCGGCCCAGACCGACGCGGTGTGGAACGGCTCCGAGGTCTCGTAGACATGGGCCCATTTGAGCTTGGTCTGCGCCATGCCGGCGCCAGTCGTAGCAATCATCGCCGCGGCCGAGACCGCCAGCACCATTGTCATCTTTTTCAACACTGACTTTTCCTCCATCTTTCAAGTCTGCTTCTTTTAAATCTGCTTCTTGTCAGCCCGCCCCCAACGCGGGTGCGGGCTGCACAATGTCATCGCTGTCGCGCACTGCTGCTCTCAGCTCGCTTCTTCTTCGGCGCACGTTCCGGTTTTGACGGCTTTGCCGTCGATCGCGCAGTGCGCCCGGAAGACGGTGCTGCCGCTTTCTCGGCGCCGAAGTTCTGCGCAAAGCGCTCCTGGGATCGCGCGAGATGATCGCGCATCGCGTCGCGAGCCGCTTCAGGATCGTGTGCGGTGATGGCGTCGCGCACCGCGCGATGCTCGTCGAGCGCAGTGCGCCACGTGCCCGGGCTCTCGAAATAATGCGCAAGCTGCGCGAAATAGGGATTGAGGCGCTGGTCGAACAACTCGCCGACCACACGGACCAGAACGGCATTGCCGAGGCTGCCGGCGATCGCGACGTGGAAGGCGCGGTCGTGGACCATCGAGGCTTCGCCGGGGTGTTCTACATTCCCCATCGCGACAAGGGACGCATCGATGCGGGCAACGTCGTCTTTCGTCGCCACGCGCGCGGCTTCTTCGGCGATGGCGCTTTCCAGGAACTCGCGGGCGCGCAGCAGCTCGAACGGGCCCTCGATGACGAAAGCAGGCGCGGTCGCCGCAACCGCCGCGGGCTCGATCACATAGATGCCGGAACCGACGCGGATGCGGAGGCGGCCCTCGACTTCGAGCGCGATCAGGGCTTCGCGCACCGTCGGCCTGGAAATCCTGAGCTGCTCGGCGAGTTCGCGTTCGGTCGGCAAGCGGCTGCCGACCGCGTACTCGCCGCTGTCGATCAGGCTTCGCAATTGATCGGCGACTTGGCGATAAAGCCGTCTCGCCTCCACAGCTTCCAGCGGCACGCTGGTCCTCCCGAAAGGGTCATGCCGGCAGCTCTCGCTGCCCGCGGCCCGCCAATTTGGAAAATTGGTCTTACCAATTGACCGCAGCATTGACCGAGGATAGGCGCCATGTCAAGCAGCGGCCAAACAAGAGGAGAGACGACCATGCGCCTTGATCCAACGCGCCTTGGCCGCGCCAATTTCGATCGGCTGCCACCAGGTATTCGCCGCCCGGCCTACGACCGTTCGCGCGTCACCTCCGGCATCGTGCATCTCGGCCTTGGCGCGTTTCATCGCGCCCACCAGGCCGTCGTCATCGATGATTGCCTTGCGGCCGGCGCCACCTCGTGGGGCATCGTCGGCGCCAGCCTGCGCAGCCCTGACACACGCGACGCCCTCGCCCCGCAGGATCATCTCTATACGGTTGCCGTCCGTGCAGCCGAAGGCACCGAACACCGCATCATCGGTGCGCTGCTCGACAGCGTGGTCGCGCGCGAGAGCCCGGCACGACTGGTCGAGCGAATGGCCGATCCCGCCATTCGCATCGTCTCCCTCACCGTCACCGAGAAGGGCTACTGCCACACGCCGCAGACCGGCGATCTCGACGAGCGGCATCCTGAGATCGTGCACGACCTCAACAATTTCGACGCGCCGCGCTCGGCTCCCGGCTTCATCGTGGCCGCGCTCGCGCGCCGGCGGGCCCTGGGCGCCCCGCCCTTCACCGTGCTGAGCTGCGACAACCTCGCCGCCAACGGCCACACCGTACAGCGGATCGTGACGCAATTCGCCGCGCTACGCTCGAAGGATCTCGGCAAGTGGATCGCGGATACGGCGGCCTTCCCCTCGACCATGGTCGACCGCATCGTGCCGGAGACGACGGATGGTGACCGCGATGCGGTTTCATCAGCACTCGGTTTGCACGACGCAGGGCCGGTCATGACCGAGCCGTTCACGCAATGGGTGGTCGAGGATCGCTTTACGGCAGGCCGGCCCGACCTTGCCGCCGCCGGCGTCGAACTGGTGAACGACGTCAAGCCGTTCGAGTTGATGAAGCTGCGGCTGCTCAACGCCAGCCATTCGGCGCTGGCCTATCTCGGCTATCTCGCCGGCTACGAGACCATCGCCGACACCATGCAGGATCCGCATTTCGCGCGCCTCGCCGCGCAGGTGATGGAAGAGGCCGCGGTGA
Organism: Bradyrhizobium sp. 62; assembly: GCF_023073035.1. Lineage (NCBI taxonomy): Bacteria > Pseudomonadati > Pseudomonadota > Alphaproteobacteria > Hyphomicrobiales > Nitrobacteraceae > Bradyrhizobium > Bradyrhizobium sp. 62. Next base: position 45,843 of record NZ_JADPIT010000010.1, on the reverse strand, counting down.
CGCTGACGATGCCATCAGGCGCAGACCTGGCCGCCTATCGCGCCTCGCTGCTCAAGCGCTTCGCTAATCCGGCACTGCATCACCGCACTTGGCAGATCGCGATGGACGGCTCGCAAAAGCTGCCGCAGCGGCTGCTCGGCGCGATCCAGGATCGTCTCGCCAGGAACCTGCCGATCGCAACGCATGCGCTCGCGGTGGCCGGCTGGATGCGCTACGTCACCGGCCTCGACGAGAAGGGCCGCACCATCGACGTGCGCGATCCGCTCGCTGCCGAGTTCGCCGGCTTGGCGCGCGAGGCAGGTCCCGTCGCCGAACGATTGGCGCCCGCACTGCTCGGCGTCGAAAAAGTGTTCGGGCCGCTGGGCGCCGAGCCGCGCCTGCGCGAAGCCGTGACCGCGGCGCTCGGCCGACTCTACAAGGATGGCGCGCGGCGCGCGGTGGAGACGCTGGTCTCGGTGTGACCACAAAGCCGGCAGCAATGCTGCATTGCGGTCCAGAGCGAACGGAAAGTCGACGGAAGTCTTGCTTGATTTTTGCCTGTCATTGCCCCACCCGAGAGGCATGGCAAAGGACACCAAGGTGATCGCCGCGAACGCAGCGTTCTACGCCGCCTTCTCGACTGGCGATTTCGACGAAATGGAGCGGATGTGGGCGGACGATGACGCCATTTCCTGCATTCATCCCGGCTGGCCGGCCATCATCGGCCGGGCCACGGTGATCGGAAGCTGGCGCGACATCCTGCAGAGTCCGGAACGGCCGCAGATCGTCTGCGCGGAACCGCAGGCCATCGTCGATGGCGACAGCGCGCGCGTGCTCTGCATTGAGATCGTCGACGGCACGGCATTGGCTGCGGCCAACCATTTTCGGCGCGTCGGCGACGACTGGCGCCTGGTGCACCACCAGTCCAGCCCGATCGCGCAAATTGTCGAGCAAGCTGAGGACGATAGAGCGAGCCACCGCGTCCATTGAGGGCGGCCGGCCCGCAGGCACATTCTACTGTGCATGGGGTTGTTTTTCAGTTTTTTTGTTTTGGCGCCTCACCCCGAGCCCAGACAGGTCATCCAGCACGACCCGCGCCTGGCTAAAATTGTCGTCCCGGAAGAACATGCTTCTGGTGATGAGCACGGGAATGTTCGCCCGCGCGGCTGCGATCAGGCCATTGGTGGAATCCTCGATCGCGACGCAGTCGGACGCGTTGAGCTTCAGCCGCGCCAGGGTCTCGACATAGACATCCGGCGCAGGCTTTTTGTGCCGCACGTCATCCCCGGCGACGATCGCAGCAAAATCCGCGGCCCAGCCCGCTCCCAGCGCCCGCGACAGCAGCGCGTCGATGTTGCCGTGCGACGTGGTCGTCGCGATCGCGAGCCGCTGGCCGCGCGCCTTGGCAGCAGCGAGCAGATCCGTCACCCCGGGCCGTAAGGGGCAGCAGCCGGTTTCGACCAGTTCGGCATAATGCGCGGTCTTGATGCGGTGGAGTTCCGCGATGTCCACATCCGATAATGGCGCGGCGATCCTCAGCCTTTCATGGTGGGCGCGGATCCGTTCCTTGCCGCCCGTAACCCGCAGCAGATCCTTGTAGACGGCCCGGTCCCATTGCCAGTCGAGACCGTGGCGGGCGAAGGCATGGTTGAAGGCCTGCCGATGCAGCTCTTCGGTCTCAGCCAAGGTACCGTCGACGTCGAAGATCAGCGCGGCGGCGCGGCGGATCAGCTCGGCGGCGTCACATGGCCTTATGGCGGGCGCTTCTGCCTGCATGATCTATACGTCCCTCCCGACGAGCGACCATCGCCTGCACGGGCGGACGAGACAAATTGCAATATCTTTTGCCGGACCCAAAAATCTCTTATGAGCGAAGGCGCGCTGCGGCGCGAACGGGAACTCCGACCTGCAAGGAAGATGTATGCGGCTCTTTATCCTTGGCCTCGGCTACAGTGCGCAGCACTTCGTCCGCCTGTTCGGTGGCCGCTTCTCGCATATTGCCGGCACGGTGCGCGATCCCGCGCAGCGGGGCGCTCTCGCCGGCGTCGAGGTGCATGCTTTCTCCGGCAGCAGTCCGGCACGCGAGACGAGCGAACGCATGAGAGACGCGGATGTCCTGCTCGTTTCAATCCCGCCCGGCGGCGCCGGCGATCCCGCAATCGCGGCCTTCTCCGGCCTGCTGGCGGCGGGCGGCAACCGCAAGATCGTCTATTTGTCCACGATCGGCGTGTATGGTGGTCACGCCGGCGGCTGGGTCGATGAGAGCACGCCGCCGAAGGCGGACCTCGACCGCACGCGCATGCGGGTCGCGGCGGAACAGGCGTGGACCGACACGACCGGTGGCGACGCCGCGATCCTGCGGCTTGCGGGTATCTATGGCCCCGGCCGTAACGCGCTGGTGACGCTGCGCGCTGGAACGGCGCGGCGCATCATCAAGCCGGGACAGGTGTTCAACCGCATCCACGTCGACGACATCGCGAGCGCGATCATGGCCGCGATTCATCACCCGAGCGGCGGCACGTGGAACGTCTGCGACGACGAGCCGGCGCCGCCGCAGGACGTGATCGCTTACGCGGCGAAGCTGATGAACGTTGCACCGCCGGCGGAAGAGCCGTTCGAGACCGCCGAGATGTCGGCGATGGCCCGCAGCTTCTATGCGAGCAGCGCCCGCGTCTCCAACGCGAAAATGAAGCGCGAGCTCGGCGTCACGCTTGCTTATCCGACCTACCGCCACGCGCTCGAGGCGTTGTGGCAAGCGGGGGAACGAGGATAGGGCTCCGGCTTCCCGGCGTCCTAGGACATGCCCTGCCCGCGCTTGACTTCGCGCCGGTGCGGTCGTGATCTAATCACTGAGCGGGCCAATGCATAACGAGCCCGAGCTTGGGAGGATTCCATGAAGAACATCGCCATGATCGCCGCGACCGCTGCCGCCATCACGTTCGGCGCAGCACGCGCCGCACCGCTGCCCGAAGCTAGTCCAGACGACGCCGGCTTCTCGAAACAAGGCCTTGCACGGCTCGACAATTTCTTCGCACGTGAGATCGCCGCCAAGCGCATCCCCGGCGCGGTCGTCGCGATCGCCCGTGACGGCAAGCTCGTGCACTACAAGGCCTACGGTATGCTGGATCCGGACAAGGGCACGCCGATGCCTATCGACGCGATCTTCGCGCTGGCTTCGATGACCAAGCCGATGGCCGCAGTCGCGGGCCTGACATTGATGGAGCAGGGCAAGCTGCCGCTCCAGGCCAAGCTGTCCGACTATTATCCCGGCTTTGCCGACATGAAGGTCGGCGTTCAACAGGCCGACGGTTCATTGAAGCTCGAACCGCAGGCATCACCGATCTTCATTCATGACCTGTACCGACACACGTCTGGCCTGATGTACGGCGGCCGCCCGGACAGCGCGAGCCCGGTGGCACGGCAATATCCGGAAGGCACCGCGCCAGCGATCGAAGGTGACACCCAGGCCTTCATCGATCGCATCACCAAGCTACCGCTGGCGCATCAGCCCTCGACCGAGTTCGAATACGGTTTCTCGATCGACGTGCTCGGCGCCGTCGTCGAGAAGGTGAGCGAGCAGAAGCTCGGCGACTATCTCGCCGCCAACGTCTGGCAGCCGCTCGGCATGAAGGACGCGACCTTCCACCCGACCGACGCACAGCGCCCTCGCCTCGCCCGCCCGTTCGCCAACGATCCGCTGACCGGCAAGCCGCAAGCCATCAAGCTTTTGGACACACCGACAAAATTTGACTGTGGCGGCGCCTGCTCGTTCGCGACCGTCGGCGACTACATCCGCTTCGGACAGATGCTGCTCAACGGCGGCGACCTTGACGGCCAGCGCATCCTCGGTCCCAGGACCGTGCATCACATGACGACCAATCATCTCAGCCCGGAGATCAAGAACAACGTGGCGAACATCGAGCCGCATCGCGCCGGGTTCGGCTTCGGCCTCTCGGTCGCGGTCCGCACCAGCGAGGGATTGTCGTCAGTCCCCGGCAATCCCGGCGAGTTCACCTGGAATGGCGCGTACGGAACGCAATTCTTCTGCGACCCCAAGGAGCGTCTCGTGGTCGTGGTGGGAACGGCGGCGCCGGGCGAGCTGCGGAAATATTATCGCGAACAGGTTCAGGACATCGTTTATGGCGCGATGGTGAAGTGAGATCGACGCCTTGAAATAGAAGGGCGGCCGCTCGGGCCGCCCTTTTGAAAATCGGCGTCAGCTCAGGACGCCATACTTCTTGAACCAGGCCTGGGCCTGCTTCCAGGCATCTTCTGCGGCGTCCTTGCGGTAGCTGCCGCGGTAGTCGGCATGAAAACCGTGCGGCGCTTCCGGATAGATTTTGAATTCGGCCGTCTTCTTGTTCTGCTCCAAGGCTGTCTTGAGCTGCTCGACCTGGGCGACGGGAATGCCGGTATCGGCGCCGCCATAGAGGCCGAGCACCGGTGCCTTCATTTCGGGCGCGAGCTGCATCGGGCTCTTCGGCCATAGCGGATTGGCTGGATCGACCGGCGGACCGTAGAAGGCGACGCCGGCCTTGAGGCTGCCGCTGTGAGCGGCATATTCCCAGACGGTGCGTCCGCCGCGGCAGAAGCCGATGATGCCGAGCTTACCGGTGTCGCCGCCTTGCGATCCCGCCCACGCCACCGTCGCATCGAGATCGGACAGCAGCTCGGCGTCCGGCTTGGCATTGACGATCGGCAGCAGGTCCTTGATCTCGGTGACCTTGGTCAAATCGACGCCCTTACGGAAATAGTAGTCGGGCGCGATCGCGAACGCGCCGAGCTTGCCAAGGCGCCGCGTCACGTCCTTGATGTATTCGTGCAGGCCGAAAATCTCCATCGCCACGATGATCACCGGCGCCTTGGTGTCGCCGGCGGGGCGGGCGAAATACGCAGGCATCTCCTCGGAACCGACCTTGATCTTGGCGTCCCCGGTCTGGAGGCCACTGGTGTCGGTCGTGATCGCCTCGGCGCGCACGGGCCCGGCCGCAAGCGTGTAGCCGGCGGCGACGGCCGCGGTGGCGCTCATGAATCCGCGGCGCGAGACCGGGGCGACCTTGGTCAGCCCGACGACGTCGGATGTCATGGTGGTTTCGATACTCATCGGTTAATCCTTCCTGATGCGCGGCCCTGATCCTTCAGGCGCGCATTCGCCAATAATTGCCGGTGAAACGCAAATCACCAGCCTGCGAGCGCGCCACTTTCGGGGCTTGTTTTCAGATCTTGGTCTGACGCTGTTTCACCGGCGCAGTCTCGGGCATGAGGCTCATCGCGACAAGTCCAACGATCGCCGCAAGCAGCAGGTACCAGGCCGGCGCCAGCGGATTGCCGGTGACGTGGAGGAGCCAGGTGACCACGAGCTGCGCCGTCCCGCCGAAGCTGGCGATCGCGACCGCGTAGACGGTCGCGAACACGCCGCCGCGGATGTTCTGGGGCAGCGCCTCGGTGAAGGTCGCGTAGAACGCAGTGAACGGCAGCGAGCCGATGACGGACAGAACACCGAAACCAACCAGGAGCGACAACGCGCCGGGCGCATGGACGATCCACAGGAAGGTCGGGTAGGTCAGCAGCAGCGTTGCGAGCTGCGGCCAGATCATCACCGGCTTGCGACCGAGACGATCCGCCAGCCAGCCCCCGACCAGCGCGCCAACAAACTGGATGCCGTTGCTGACCAGCGACACGGTGAAAGCCAGGGTCGACGACACATGCAGCGTATTCTGCGCATAGGTCGTCATATATTGGGTGACGTAGGTCGAGATCGTGCCGCTTGCCAGGATCATCAACGCAAGTCCGATGATGCCAAGGTGCCGTCTCGCCTGCGAAAGATGACCGGTGTGCTCGACGGTGCCGGCACCGGCTTCGGCCTGCGGGATTGTCTCGGGCAGCGTCCGGCGCATCCAGAAGCCGAACGGCAGGCACACCGCCCCGATCAGAAACGCCACCCGCCAGCCATAGGCGTCGAGCATCTCCGGCGCCATCGTCCTGCTCAGGATGACGCCGACGAGCGCGCCCGCGGTCGCGGCGATCTCCTGGCTGGCCGGCTGCCAGGCCACCACCAGCGCGCGATGCTCGGGCGGAGCGATCTCGATCAGATAGGCGGTGGTCGGTCCAACCTCCCCGCCCAGAGCAAAGCCTTGCGCCATACGCGCCGCGATCACGATGACGGGCGCTGCAAGGCCGATCGTTTGATAGGACGGCGTGAGCGCGATAGTCAGGATCGATAGCCCCATGAGCGCAAAGCTTAGCAGCATGGCAGGCCGCCGGCCGATCCGGTCGGAATAGATCCCAAGCACGATTCCGCCGATCGGCCGCGTCACGAAGCCGGCGCCGAAAGTCGCCAGCGACAGCATCAGGCTGCCGTACTCGCTTCCCGTCGGGAAGAAGGTATGGCCGATCTGGATGGCGAAGAAGCTGTAGGTGATGAAGTCGTAGAATTCGAGCATGTTGCCGACGGTGGCGGCCAATGCTGCGCGCTTGACGCTGAACGGCTTCACTTGCTCGATCACGGACGACACTCTGGCATTCCCGGGCTCGATCCTATTTCGATTTAACCGCCTGGCCGCATTGCAACGCAACATCCATTAACCGCAAACGGTGGTTCCCTCGCGCCCCTTTCCGCCGGCCCGAGTTGCGGCCGATCCGCCTGCTCGCGCGATTCGAAGCGCATCACGCAATAAATGGGCTTTGCGGTGGTCGCAACGACACATCATGTTGCACGCACATCCCACGCTATCGGAATTTGCGCGTACTCCGCGGTCATTTGACTGAAATTTTCAGAAGAGTTGAGCCGGGCGATTTACTCGAACTTTCTTCGCGACGCTCTAGTTCCACGACCGGAAGGTTCCACCTCTTTGGGGATCCTCATTATCCGCCGCCCGGATTGCGCTACCAAAAGCTCAATTGAATTAAGATTTACCGACCTGGAATTGAAATGAACTTGGCTCGCGAATCGATTGAACTGCTGGAACAGGTCGCCCGGATCCTGTGGTTCGAAGGCACCAAGCACGGCTTGCGTGACCGCGAGTGGATGGCGCTGCGTTTCCTTTCCCGCGCCAACCGGTTTTCCAGGACGCCGTCGGCGCTCGCGAGTTACGTCGGCACCACGCGTGGTACCGCCTCGTTCATCATCGGCGAGCTGGAGCGGCTCGGATATCTCGAGCGAAAGCGCTCGGCCCAGGACAAGCGGTCGGTGATGCTGAGCGTGACACAACAGGGCAAGAAGTTCCTGGTGCGCGACCCCGTCAACGTCCTCGTCGAGGCCATCGCCGTGCTCGAGGGCGAGGCGAAGGTCAGCTTCCGCGACGCGCTCCGCCACGTGCTGGATCAGTCGGACGCGGCCGAACAGCGGCACCATACCGACGTCTGCAAGCGATGCATCTTCCTCCGCGAAGATCGCACCACCACGGACAGCAGGACGACGGCCGAGTTCAGCTGCCGCCTGTTTCGGGCGCCGATCGCGGAGGCGGAGGTCGATCTGCTATGCACCAGCTTCGAGCATCACCGCAAATAGAAGTGGCCCTCGATCAGGGCGTGGCCTTGCGTGACGAATAGATGACGCCCCCGCTGGACTCGACCACCAGACGTCCGTTCTCGTTTTTGATCTCCTCGATACGGCCCAGGCCGGGCACCTGCTGTCCCAACACCGCCTCGACGACGCCGTTCGGGCCTTGCAGGATCGCAATCCCCTCATAGGCCTGGCGGACCGACCAGCCCTTGACCGTCTTGCGCGGCGCCGAGATGCGCTCGGACGGTGCTACCGATCCCGTGATCTCGGGCGTAGCGGCCGAGGCCATCATTGGCATTGGCTGTGTGGCGACGGGCGCCGGAGCCTGGGCCTGCACCTGGGCAAGCTTGTCGAGCTTCACCGTAGAGGACGAGCTCACCCGTTCGATGCGATCCAGATTTTCGCCAAACCGGCCAAAACGGTCATTGGTCGCCTTGCTCGATTGATCGACCGCGGTGCGCAGGCCGTCGAGATTGTCGGACACGCCCGACACCTGCCTGCGCAGTTGCGCCACCGTCTCGCGCAGGTTCCTGATCTCAGTATTGGCCGCGACGTTGCTCTGGGCGGGCTGCGTGGTGAGATAGGCGATCACGCCGGTGCAGGCACAGATGACCAGGATCGCAGCGACCGCCAATGTCGCGAGCGGCACGACCCATGTCGGGCGCGGCGGCGGCGGTTTGGCCACGATCACGGCCGGCTTGATCACGATGGGCGTAGGCTTGGAGATTGCCATCTTGTCGAGGCGCGCCTTGGCGCGAATACGCTTCAGACCCTCGAGCGCCTCTTTCGCCAGAGTTTCATCGCTCGCTGCTGCCGACGCAGGCTTGGTGCTCGCAGCGGGCTTGGTATTCGCGGCAGGCTTGGTATTTGCAGTGGGCTTGGCCGTCGGCGCCGCATTGTCTCTGGCATCGCGCGTCTCCGCGGCCGGTTTCGCCGCTGCGGAAACATCGGCGGTCGCGTTGGGACGAACTTGTCCATCGGACAACATGCGAGAATGCTCCGTTCGGTTCGATCTGTCGAACGGTGACATTATTTGCCGAAGCTTGCCTGAAACGTGCGCATCGAAAACTTCTCATCACGCGCGATGCGGCGTCACATGAGTCAAACGCGTCACGCACGTGGCGAGAGTGCGACTCGAAAGACACACCCTCGCCAAGATTTCGCCAAGCTGGAGTCGCCTCGCCATACATGAGTCGAATTGTCGCACGTGGAAACGCGATGACGAGAGTCAATCCCGGGTTGAAAAGCCATCAATGTGCCTGAACCGCAGCACCACCCGAAATAGCTGTAATCATACGGGGATGCGGAACTTTAGAACCGCCAGGGTGCAAAACTAGTTCGAATTCCAAATCAACTGATGCGATTGAATATACAAAGAAACAACTCGAACCAAACCAACAGCATCAAGCACGTGTAGCAAACGCTTAGTTGCGCACGCTTGATCGGAAATCGGCAATTGTTACGGTCCTACTCAAGTGATTCTCGCCAGTTGGCGAGGGGATTGACACAGTACAGTAGCGTTCGGATGCAATGAGCAACTTGGCGCAACTGTTCTAGGTCGCTTTCTCAATCCGCTCCGCGAGGTGATCCGCAAAACACCCGCCGAGCCTCACGCAGTAAGCGTTCAGTATCGAGTCGAAGTAGCAGGCCTGCGAGACGCAGGCACTGAATGCGTAGGGCTGCCCGCGAATATCGAAACCATAATAACGGTTCGCGGGATGGAATATCGTCAAACAGCACAGTTGCCGAGCCGGGCATCACAACAAACAACCGGCCGAAACAAGTGCGAAACAGGGGCGAAAAACTGATGTATATTATCGTTGATGATCGCGAGAGCGTCACGAACAGCTATGTCGGAGGGCTCGTTCGCGAAGGTGTATCGTCGATCGGCTTCTCCTCCGGAGAATTCTGGGACTGGCTGCAATCTGCGAGTGAATCGGATCTGGCCGCGGTGGACGCCTTCCTCCTCGGGGATTGCGACACCCGCGGAAGCCTGCCGCGGGCGATGCGCAAGCGCTCCTCGGCCCCTATCATCGCCATGAGCGGCCAGAAGATGCTCAAGAACACGCTGGAGCTCTTCGAGTCGGGCGTCGATGACGTCGTCCACGTGCCGATTCACCTCCGCGAGATCCTCGCCCGAACGGCCGCGATTGCGCGCCGCCGGGTCGGGGAACTGCCGAGGCCCTGCGAGACCAGGATCCAGGTCTTCTTCAACGGACGTGACCCCGAGATCGCTGGCCACGCCCTCACCCTGCCCCGCCGCGAACTGCGCATTCTCGAATATATGGTCAGCAACCACGGCAAGTGGGTCACCAAGACGCAGATCTTCAACGCGGTCTATGGCATCTTCGAAGCGACATTCGACGAGAGCGTGATCGAGAGCCACGTCAGCAAACTGCGCAAGAAGCTCCGCGACCGCCTCGGCTTCGATGCGATCGTGGCCCGACGTTACGTCGGATACCGCCTCGACATCCCGGCCGGCGAGACCATCGACGTGCCGATGCAGGAGCTCGACGAAGTCGGCATTCTGCTGAACAGGGCGCATACCGCCCCAGTGGCGTATCCGGCCGGAAACTGATCGGCAGGGCGCTGCCACGAAACCGACAACGGCCTCTGCGAACCACCTTCGCAGAAGCCGTTGTAGTTTCTGACGTCAACGGCGAATAGAGCGCGGCAGTACCGGCGCTGCGGCTCGCGTGCAAGTATATTCTAGAGGCTCGCTTCTGATTCAATCAGAACCGGTAATGCCCTAGGGCTTCTGCTGGAATTCTTCCTTCGACACGTAATTGAAGTCCTCGACAAGGACGTCCTGGACGACTTCGGCCTGCATTCGCTCGTTGACACGCTGCTTGATGGCCGTCGTGAGGATGGAGAGGTCGTAACGGGCGAGTTTTCTGAAATCGAGGCGGTCGTCGGCATAGATCCTGCGGAAGGCTTCATCGACGACGAACGGCTCGGGCGGAACGTTGAGCTGGTGCATGGTCCGCGCCTCTACGGTATAGACGAAGCGCGCGACGATGTAGCCCTGCACGTTGCCACTCTCGACCATCGGCACGCTCAGCGCCCGCGTCTTCTGGTACTGCAGCCCGTCAAGATATTCGTCCTTTGCCGGCAGCAGGCTGCCATTTTCCTTCCAATAGGCCACGGCATAGCTCGTTCCCGCGGTGAGGATGCATACCCAGAGCCCGGCCAGCACGAGTCTGATCATTTTCGGTCCTGTGCTGCGCGACCGGTATAGGTGCCGTCCGACTCGGCGTCCTTGATGGCCTTGACGATGATGGTCGCAACCTCGCGCACCGCATCGTAATGCATTTCGAGGATGGAACGGTTTCGCTCGAGCTTCTCGCGCAGCCGCTGGACCTCCTCGGTGATCTCGACCTCGCCGCCGAGGTGCATTCGTGCCCGCATCAGGCGGACGAATTCCAGCATGCTCCGGCTCTTCCGGGCGCTGAACTCGTCGAAGTCGATCTTCTTGCCCGTCGCGAGCGCAGCCGTCTCCTCTTCGACGATGCCTTCGAGCCGGCGGATCGCAGCCAACAGGCCGCGCACCTCGTCCGATCTCGCCGCCTCCGCACCGTCGTTCGCCACCTCGTCACCGACATTCGGCAGCAGCACGGGCAACAGGGCATCCCCCGACATGGCCGCCGTCGTCATCGCCTCGGTGTCCACGGCCGGCTGCTCCATCACCATGGCCGCCGCGCCTTCTTGTGCCTGCATAGGAAATTCACCCTTCAACTTCTGTCACCCATTCCCGAATCATCATCCGGCCTTGCCCGTAGCGTCCGGTCCCGCCGGATGCGCGGCAGCAAGCTGCTTGGCAATGCCAATGCCCTTGCCCTTTGCCAACTGCGCACCAAGTTGCTCCGCCAGCATCGACTTCCAGACGCCGCCCGCCGTGCCCTTCCCGAAGACCTCCTCGGACTCCTTCGGCAGCATCGTCTCGACGAAGGTCTGGAGGATGAAGGCCTCGAACTTGCGGTACACCTCGCCGGATGCCGGCGCCTTGATCACCTGCACCGGCGCCCCGTTCACCGCGCCCGACTGCGGTTCCGAAACCTTCGTCGCGGATTGATCGGCAGCAGCCGTCTTGGCCTTCGCCTTGCCGACCTCCGCGTCCATCGTGGCGGCGAAATCCGCGTCCGATGATTTCAACGCGTCGAGCTTCGCGGTAGCCGCGCGCTGCGTCGCGGGATCGGCAGCATCGAGGACGTCGAGAACGAGGTCGGGTGTCGCTGTCACGATCATGTCTTGGTCCGATTGGCTTGCCGTGGCGTCCACTCGCGCACGGTGAGGCTTGTTCCCGTCATCTCCTCGAGCGATCGCTTCTCGGCGTCGCGAAGCTTGTCCGCGAGCGCCGCCTTCGCGACCTGCTCGAACTGCTTCACACGGCGGCTCTCCGCGCGAACCTGGTCGAGCTGCTGCGAGGCCTGCGCCTGAATCGCACGCGCGCCGACGCTGGTTCTGGTCAGACGCCGCGCGATCGATTCGCTCGATGATCCCGCCGGCGGCTTGCCCTCGTTGAGAGTTCCGACCAGCCATTCCTGTTCATCGTGCAAGCTGCGCTCCTGCTGCCGCAGATGCGCGAGCTGCCACTCTGACAGCCGGAGCTGGAGCTTCACGAGCGAGACCATCCGGCCGAGCTTGTCCGCGCGCGACGTCATGGCCGATCACTCCGCCAGCCACGAGGAGACGCCAAGCATGAATTGCGTCAAGAGCTCGTCGCTGGTGAGGTAGAGCAGCAGGAAGCCGCCGAACAGCACGAACGGTACCGAGATGAAATAGACGGGAATCGCCGGCGTCAGCTTGTTGATCAGGCCGACCGCCAGGTTGACGACGACCGAATAGACGATGAAAGGGCTGGCGATCCGCAGCGTCAGCACGAATGCCTCCGACAGCCTTCCGACGAGCTGGTCGAGCGGCATGCTGCCGCCGAGCCGGTCGCCGGGATGCCAGACGTCGTAGGAGTTCATCAGCCCGCGCAGGACCTGCCAGTGCTGGTCGGTCATGAAGAACAGCGTGGTGACGGACGTCATGATCAGCGGCACCAGGGCCGGCGCCGGATCGGTGTCGCCGACCGGCGTCCCCGGGATGTTGCTCAGCCCGATTGCACTGGCCATCACGGTGGCCATGGTCTGGAGTGCGAGAAAGAACACGCGACCGCCGAGCCCGATGACGCTGCCGACCACGAGCTCGGAACAGATCAGCAGCACGAGCGTCAGCGGCGCCGCGTTGTCCGTAAGTGGTTTCAGGACGGCGATCAGGATCGGCGTCAGCGCAAACGTCGTGACGAGCGCGACGAACAAGCGGACCTGGGCCGGAACGTTGACGCTGGAATAGCCGGGCACCAGCATCAGGCAGGCACCGATGCGGCAGAACACGATGAACGTCACCAGCACACTATCGGTGAGGCCGCTGATCACGATATGGCTCCGAGGGCCCTGATCTCGGTGCTGCGCGCGACCTCGACATGCGACAGGATCGGCAGGGTCGGAAAGACCCGCTCCAGGATCATCCGGACGTAGGGACGCGCTTCGGGGGTCACCGCCAGCACCACGCTGGTGCCGTTCTCGGTGAACTTGCGGATCGCGGCGCTGGCTTCGGTCGCAAACTGCTCGATCAGGCGCGGATCGGCGTCGAATTCGACGACGTCGCCCTTGGCGTCGCGCTTCAGGCTCTGGTGGAACGCGAGATCCCAACGGTTGCCGAGACGGACCACGTTGAGCACGCCGTTGTCGGAGAGATCGCCGCAAATCTGCTGGGCAAGACGTGTACGCACATGCTCTGCCACCTGCTCGGAGCGCCGCACATGGGGCGCGATCTCGGCGATGGCTTCGAGGATCAGATGAAGGTTGCGGATCGACACGCGCTCGGCCAGCAGGATCTTCAGGATCGCCAGCAGCCCCGAATACGATATCTGCGACGGGCAGAGATCCTCGACCAGGCGCTTGTATTCGGGATCGAGCCGGTCGAGCAGGCCGCGCATGTCCTTGTAGGACAGGAGCTGGGCGAGGTTGGCCCTGATCACTTCGCTCAGATGCGTGAGCAGCACCGAGAGATTGTCGACCGGCTTGCAGCCCTGGCGCTTGACCTCGTCGGTGAACGCGTCCGTCACCCACAGCGCCTTCATGCCGAAGGCCGGCTCGATCACCTCTTCGCCGGGAACGTCGGGCTTGCCATCCTTGTCGACGAGCACCAGCACTTCGCCAAGCCTGAGCTCGCCCTGGGCGACGCGGGTGTCGTGGATCCGGATCTGGTATCCCTTGGGATCGATCGACAAATTGTCGGTGAGCTTGATCTCGGGAACCACGAAGCCGTACTGCTTGGCGAACTTCTTGCGTATCTTGGCCACGCGGTGCGCCAGCTCGTTGCGCGAGCCCAGCAGATGGACCGAGAGGTGGCCCCCGAGCGCCAGCTCGATCTCCGCGGTCTTGAGCGATTCCTTGACGGACTCCTTGGCATCGACCTGGGCGCGTTCGTCGGCCTTGCGAGCATCTTCCTTCTGCTTCAGGGCTGCCTGCCGCCTCGGCAGCGAGTATCCGACGAAAGCCATGACGCCGCCGAGCAGCAGGAAGGGCGCCGTCGGCAGCCCCGGCATCAAGGCGAGCACGAACATCATCAGCGCGGCGGCCGACACCGCGCGCGGATAGCCGCCGAGCTGGCGCAACACCGCCTGCTCGGCCGAACCTCTGGTGCCGCCTTTCGAGACGAGCAGGCCCGCCGACAGCGACACGATCAGCGCGGGCATCTGCGTTACCAGACCGTCGCCCACGGAGAGCTTGGTGTAGACGTCGGCGGCGCGTGCCAGCGTCAATCCGTGATGCGTCACGCCGATGATGATACCGCCGAAAATGTTGATCGCGGTGATGATCAGGCCGGCGACGGCATCGCCGCGGACGAATTTCGAGGCGCCGTCCATGGCGCCGAAGAACGCGCTCTCCTCTTCCAGCTCGCGGCGCCGGCGCTGGGCTTCCTTGTCGTCGATCAGGCCCGCGGACAGATCCGCGTCGATCGCCATCTGCTTGCCGGGGATGGCATCCAGAGTGAAACGGGCGCCGACTTCGGCGATACGCGTTGCGCCCTTCGTGATCACGACGAAGTTCACCGTGACCAGAATCGCGAAGATGATCAGGCCGATGACGAAGTCACCACCCATGACGAACTTCGAGAAACCGGCAACGACATGGCCCGCGGCGTTTTCCCCCTCCCCGCCGCGCGACAGGATGAGACGGGTCGTTGCGACGTTGAGTGCAAGCCGCAGGATCGTCGCGATCAGGAGCACGGTCGGGAAGGCCGAGAAATCGAGCGGACGCTGGATCCACAGCGCGACCATCAGGATCAGCGCCGACAGCGCGATCGAGAATGCGAGGCCGAGATCGATCAGGATCGGCGGTATGGGCAGGAACAGGATCGTGAGCATGGCCACGATGCCGCCTGCGAAAAAGGCGTCGGCGCCCAATCGTCGCGGGGTCGGCAGGCTAGCAGCTAACGTATCCGTCATGGGTCACCGGCAGAGGATCCGGCCCGTAATCTGCCGTGCAAAGCTTACGCGGGGGTGGTGGCAGGGGCAGCCGGGACTGCCCGGATCAGAAGCCGCGCTCGATGTGCGAATAGACCATCTCGGTGAAGGTGGAGAGATGGGCTCCGATGAAGGAGCCGGAGACGGCAACGACCACGAGAATGACGATGATCTTCGGAACGAAGGTCAGCGTCACCTCCTGGATCTGGGTCAGCGCCTGGATCAGCGCGATGATGGTGCCGACCAGCATCGCGGCACCGACGGCAGGCCCGGAGGCGACGATGATGGTCCAGATCGCCGCCTGGACGATGTCGAGGGCATCCCGTTCGTTCATGACTGGCTGATCGTGAGACCGGGGCCGATCGCGACTTTCGTACCGTTCTCGAGTGTCGCGATGGAGCCGTCGCTGTTGATGGAGACCGAAGCGACCTTGCCGCTGAAGCTTGCTCCGGTCGAGTCCGTGAAGCTGACGGTCTTTCCGATCAGTCCATTGGCCTGCGACAGCGACTGCGAAGACAGCAGAGCGTCGAGCTTGGTATTGGTCTGCATCGCCTGCTCGACCGACGAGAGCTGCGCAAACTGGCTCATATATTGCGAAGTGTCCATCGGATTGGTCGGATCCTGATTCTTCATCTCCGCGACGAGGAGCTGAAGAAACGTGTTGTAGTCGACGCCGGTGCTCGACGTCGTCGAGCTGGTCGAACTGGACGACTTGCTGGTGCTATCGGTCGCGCTGGTGACGTTCATGTCGCTCTCCGCTGTCAGGCAGCCTCGAATGGGGAATCGATCTTGGCGCCGGCCAGGATGGCCTGCTCCACCGGAAACAGTGCTCGAATCCGCTTGAGCGCCTCGAAGTAACGGCTCGCCCCTACCAGGTCGTCGACCGCACCAAGCCCGACCAGCATCTCCTGGCTCTCGCACACGGCGAGCAGAGCGGCATGATGCTGCCCGTAGAGAGCCGAGGCGTCCCGAACGTCGGTCGGATTCATCAGCATGAGCTGGACGATGAAATAGAGCTGCCGCAGCGCAGTTGTGGCGTCGGAGGCCTGCATGATCTGCCCTTCGAGCAGGAACATCACGTCATTGACGAGTTCGACGGAGACCTTGCGGTCCACGCGCAGCACCGCGCCGTTGATGTAGACCCGTTCGCCCGCACGCAAGGATATCTTCATCAAAGTGCGTCTCGGATCAGGCGGTTGATTTCGATGAGCTGGATCACGTCGTTCGACTTTTCTTCGCGAAGGCGGTCGGCTTCCTTGACCACCCACAGCCCGATCGAGATGATGTCGGCGCGCAGCTTTTCCGGAAGCCCGTTTTCCGGATGCGCGAGATCCTCGATGAAGATCGTCCACAGCCGCCGCACATAGAGCAGGCTCTCGACCAGATCCTCGAGGCTGAAGCGGTCCTCCTGGATCCGCTCGAGCCGGTCGATGCCGAGGCTGAGCGCCTGCCGCTCGCGGCCCCGCGCCTCATAGCCGCTCTCGTCGACGACCGATTCATAGGCTTCAAACGTCATCAGGACAACTCTGCGCAGGAGACCGAACAACAAGACAAGGGTTACGCGCCTTACGAAGGAGCTGGACTCAGAGATAGTTGATGAGGCTGATCTTCTGGAGTTGCGAGGTGAGCGCAAGCGCCGTCTGGATCTGCGTCTGCAAGGTGTTGACCCTGACGGAGGCTTCCGTCGGGTCCACCTTCTCTATACCGACGATCTGATTGTTCAGAATGTCCTGCTGCGTCTTCAGCTTGTCGGTTGCGGAGGTGATCCGCTGCTGGACCGTGCCGATGTCACCGCCGAGGGTCGCAAGGTCGGTGATGGCGTTTCCGACAAGGCCGATGGCCTTGTCCACGACGACTTGGAACGTCGCTTGGTCCAGGTTCGCGTTCCCGAGATCCGCCATCATGGTGTAGGCCTCGGCGAGCTTGCGGAAACCTGTCTGATTGGCGCTGACGGAGGTATCTGCGATCTCCGTCGTGGAGATACGGCTTTGCATCACCTGGTCGGTCGCCGATGACCAATTGGTGTTCCAGGCCGGGCTCGCGAACTCCGCATCGAAGGTGGTGTCGAGGAAGGTCTGCATCTGGGCCGGGGTGATGGTGTTCACGCTGGGCGATGATTGCGAGAAGCCGAAGGTCGCAAGGAAGTCGGCATCGACCTGGTTCTTGCTGGCCGAGCCCGCGGTGTAGGCCGTGATCGGCGTGTTCTGCGTGTTGATGCCCGCGAAGAGAGACGAGCCGTTATAGGAGACGTTCAGCGCGCCAATCAGATCCTGGAGGTTGGAGGACGCAGGCGGCAGGATGATCCGCCCGCCGCCGTCGGTACTGCGAGCCGCGATCAGGTCCTTGAGGAAGTCCGTTGCGGTCGAACCAAGCTGGGTGATCCGGCTCTGCGTGATGTCCAGGCGTCCCGAGACCAGCCCGTTGGTATCGACGAGCTGATCGGCAAAGCTTAGGTCCGCCCGCAGGGTGACGTCGCCTCCCGTCGTGGCGCCAAGCTCGAGGCCGACATCGGCGAAGCGGCCGGTGGTGGCTTCCTTCGAGGCCTTGGCCAGCGCGGCCTGATTGTTGGTGATCGAGGACCTCAACGACGAAGACAGCATCAAGGTCGAGATGTAGTTCGCGCTCATCATGACTTAATTTCCCACGGCAGCCAGCAGGCTCTGCAACATTTCGTCGACGGTCGAGATGATCTTCGACGAGGCCGAATAGGTGCGTTCGACCTGGAGCATCAACGACATCTCGTCGTCCATGTTGACGCCGCTGACGTTCGACAGCGCCGCGGTGCTGCGGTCGAGCAACGTTTTCTGGTAGGTGCCGTTAGAGTCGGCGGTCTTGCGCTGGTTTTCGATCCAGCTCGTCGAGGACGACGCGAAGTCGATCAAACTGCCGCTCGGCTTGCCTTGCGTGGTCGCATCGAACGGCTGCGACGCATCCATGGCGCCGATGAGCTGCTGCAGCCGGGCCGAGTAACCGCCATTGCCGACGGTATTGTATTGGTATGCGACGTTGCCGCCGATCGCACCGTCGCGCAGCAGATTGGGATTGCCGCCCTGGGCCGGATCGACCGATGCAGCAACGGAAATCGTACCAGCGAGGCCCACCAAGACGGTGGCGCTCGCCGGCATCGCCGGCGCGCCGGGATAGGTGAAGAGACCGGGGACGTTGGGCAGCGTCGGAACAGGCGACTGGTCACTTTCCTTGAAGGCATCGACCAGGCCGCGCGCGATTTCGTCGAGCTGGCTCTGGTAAGTAACGGTATCATTGTCGCGCAGCTGCGCGAGGCCAGCAAGCTTGCCGGACTTGAGCGGCATCACGGAATTGGCGCCGGTTACCGGAACGCCGTCGATATAGACGGCATTGCCGGTGGTGCCGGCCGTATAGGCGTTCGTCGGCGCAAAGCTCACCGTTCGCGCTATCTTGTCGAACAGCACGACGCCGCTGTCGGTATAGAGCGCCGCGTCCCCGTTAGGACGGAGCGACATCGACACTCCGACCTCCTGTGACATCTGCGAGACGATGCTGTCGCGCTGGTCGAGGTAGTCGGTGATGTCGTCGCCGGAGATCGTCCCCTTCACGATCGCGGTGTTGACGGTCTGGAACTGGGAGAGCAACCGATTGATGTTTTGAACCGACGTTTGCATGTCGGCATCCGCGCCCTCACGGACCGTCTGCACGGTTTGGGTCGCCTGGTTGAGCGCGATCGCCATGTCCTTGGCGGACGTCACCGCTGCCTGCGCCAGCGTGGTGTTGTCCGGGGCGTTGGCATATTGCTGGAGCGCCTTCTTCAGCGCGTTGAGCTGCGCCGTCGGCGACTGGTCGAGTTCCGGATCGTCCACCGTGGCAGATGCGATCTTCTGGAGACCGTCAAGGATCGCGCTCTGCTTGGCCGACGTCGAGGTTGCGGTCAAGACATTGTCGTAGAGCCCCGAGCTGGCGGCGCGCTGGATCGCCGCCACGTAAACGCCGGCCCCGGGGAGATTGTCCAATACGGCGATCTTGCGCGAATAGCCGGCGGCACTGGCACCGGCGATGTTGCGCGAGATCGTCGACGACTGGATGCCCGACGCCATGAGCGATGCGCGAGCGGAGTCGAGAGCAGCGGTAAGGGACATGGTCTACTCTTGGCCGGGACGAGTGCAGAAGGATTCAGCGCTTCAGGTTGACGACGACGTCGAGCAGGTCGGCGCCGGTCTGGAACGATTTCGAGTTCGCGGTGAAGCCACGCTGTGCCTCGATCATCCCGGTGAGCTCGTCCGCGAGATCGACGTTGGAGTCTTCCAGCGCTTCAGACTGGATCGTGCCAAGCCCACCGGTGCCGGCATTCGCGGCCTGAGCGTTGCCCGAATTCTGGTTGGTCGAATAGACGTTGCCCGGCTCGGGCGTCAGATTATCGGGGCTCGCCACGTCGGCGAGCATGAGCGTGTAGAGCGTCAGCTGCTGACCGTTCTTGAGCACGGCGGTCACGTACCCGTTCTGGTCAACGTCGACCTTATCGATGGCCGACGGAACGCTACCGTTGACAGTGGCCTTGAAGCTGAAGTTGGTGCCGACCTGCGTCATGTTCGACAAGTCGAGGGTCACGGTCGCGCCGCCGGTGACCGGAAATGCAAGCGTCGTGGCGCTCGCTGCGGCCAGCGCGCCCTTTCCGGCCGTCGTCGTGTCGAAGGTATAAGTTCCGGTCGCGCCGAGCGTGGCGCCCGTCGTCGAGTTGTAGGCTTGGATTTGCCAGGTGTCCAAGCCCGCCGCTGTCGCGGTATGGGACATATAGAGATCGACCTTAACGGGCTGGCCGATATTGTCGTAGGCCACGATCGAGCTTTTCGACGAGTACGCGCCCGGACCGGGCGGACCGGCAATAAGTGCTGCCGTCGGATCCAGATTGCCGGTGGTGAGCGTTCCCGCCGTCGATGGCACGGGCACCTGCGAGACCTGGGCGATGTTCACGATCTGCATTCCCGACAGGCTGTTCTGTGAGAAATTAGTCACCTTCCCCGGCTGGCCGAGGAGGTAGTAGCCGGCCGCATTGACCAGATTGCCTTGGCTGTCCGGGACGAACGAGCCGGCCCGCGTCAGGAACTGCTGCGTGTTGGTGGCGTCGGACACCACGAAGAAGCCGTTGCCTTGAACGGCAAGATCCGTGCTCGATGTGGTGAATTGCGTATGTCCGGCGTCGCTGATGGCGTAGCGGACGGTGGTCTCGACGGCGCCGGAATCGTAATTGCCGGAGCCGCTCTTCAGGATCAGCGAGGAGAATTCGGTCGAAGCCCGCTTGTAGCCGGTGGTGTTGACGTTCGCGATGTTGTCCGAAACCGTCGACAGCTTGTTGGACTGCGCGGCCATCCCGGAAACGCCGGTACGCATAATGCCATAGAGGCTCATGGATTGGGCTCCTTAAGTAGGTTGCAATTACAATGATGGGTTTTGCTTGCGCGGGGCTGATGGTAAGGAACCATGCACAACTTCATGTCGTCAGCTCGTCTTGGGCTGACAGAACGAGCGCGCCTTGTCGGTCCACGCGCCGAAGCCGCTCGAGACGAGATGCGCGACGATGTGGCAGACGTAGCGCTTCTGCGCCGGCTGGTTGTTGGGGCCTGCATTGTAGCGGGCGACCGCCATGGTCCAACTGCCCTCGCGCTGCTTCAGCACCTTCAGGAAGCGCGCGGCGTAGTCGACATTCCCTGCGGGATCGAACATCGCCCGGACCGAGACGAATTTGTCGCCGTGATAGTAGTGGTTGATCTGCATGCAGCCGAGGTCGATCAGCTTGATCCCCCTAGCTCGCATGGCTTCGAAGTTGGCGATCGCGTCGTTCATGTCCTTGGCGAATACGGTCTGTCCATCGGCGCCGAGCGCGTAAGGATGAAGCGCGCCGCGCCGGCCGGTCTCGGTCAGGCCGACCGCGTAGAGAATGCCGAGCGGAATTCCGTGCTGCTGGGACGCACGCGTCATCTCGCGCTCGCACGGGCGCGAATTGTCGGTCGCAGCAGTCGCGGCGCCGGCGTTACAGATAAACAGGGCCGCGACGAATCCGCGGCGCCACGTCCTGCTCATGACGCGTCTCCTGGTTGGACGGGCGCTCCTGTCGGGCCTGCTTGGCGCCGCCGTCCGCTTGTCCCGACGAATTACTCGTACCGTCGAACGTGCCTTGCGACTGGGACGACGGCTGTTGCTGGCCCGAAAGCTGCGGCTGCGACTGGTCGGAGCCGCTCTGGAAACCATCCAGCGAGCCGTGCTGGACGGGTGCTATGTCGGCGACGTAGCCCGCCGATTGCATCAGGTCGCGGATCGAATCGCGCTGCTGATCCAGCATCTGGCTCGTGTCCTTGCGCGCGGCGGCAAGGTGGACAGACACTTCGTTGCCGACGAGCCGAAGGCGCACGGTGACATTGCCGAGCGCGGGCGGCTCGAGATTGATAGTCAGGATCTTGAGCGGCTGATCCGGCGAATTGGTTTGGGACGCTGTAAGATCTGGAGCCGCGGACGCCATCGGTGCCGGAGATTCCTTCAACTCGGCGACGACCGCGTTGGCAACCTGCTGCGGAGCGTTGAACTGCGCCGGCGGCAGATGGGTCTCCTGCTGGACCACGGTGACCTTGGTCGTCCCGGGCAATGCGTCCCGCGCCAAAGCCCTGGCGGCACGCTCGACGTTGGCCGCGACGGCCTCGAAGCCGGGTGCCGTTGCCTTCAGCGATGGCTCACTGCTTTGCGGCGATGTCGCCTGGTCGGCAGCCGTCGCGTGCGACGCCGCGGTCTGCGAATGCGGGGTGGTTGGAGCCGCGGGAGGCGCGGGCTCGGCTGTCGTCGCCTTCGCCGTGCCTATGGCCTGAACGTCGCGCTTCGTCGTGGAAGATCGCTCGTCGCGCCCGGACGAATCCTTCTTGTCGCCGGTCGGTGCTTGCATCTGCGGCATCACGACCGGCGGCCCGGCGACGATCTCCTGCCCCATGATCCCGGCAATGCTCGATCGGCTCTGGACGTCGGCCTGCTCGGTAGGATCGAGGGATCCATGTTTCCCGGACGATTTCTCGGTGGGTTTCTCCCTGGATTCGGGCTCTTCGGCTGCCGCGGCACGGTCGTGCACCGTCTCGTCGCTAGCGTCGTCCTTCCCGCTCTGATGCGCCAGGCGCGTTCGCAGCGTTCCGGCTTTCACCGCCGTGTCGCCGCCCTCGTCGTTGAGCGCCCGCTTCGCGAGACTCGAGACGGTGTGCAGCAGATCGTTGAAGCAGGAGCCCGCCTGCGCCTTCGGACCGGCGCTCTTGCCGGAGCGCGATGTGCCCCGCATGTTGAGGCTTTCGGCGAGACTCGAAAAGACCTGTCCGGAGGTTCCACTGAGCTTCGTCATGGACGGCGATCCCTGGTGAGAAGTTCGAGTTCCCCGAGTTGCTTCTGCGCGCGCGCAAGCGTTGCGGTCGACGACGCCAGGTCGAGACGCGCCGGCGTGACCGGAGACTTGTCGACTGCGG
>NZ_JADPIT010000010.1:16989-23346 GCF_023073035.1 Bradyrhizobium sp. 62 | reverse complement strand
CGCCGGCGAACGGCTTGCGAACGTCGAGTGCGAGCTGCACCGTTGCATTGAGAAAGGGGATGTCGCGCTCGGGCAGCTTCGACCGGTCGAGCGCCTTCAACTCGGCGAGACCGCCGTCATATTCGTCGGCGAGCGCCCGCGACAGGCCGCGGAACAAATGCGCCCGCTCGCGCTCCGCCGAGGCATCGGCGCTGAGAGTTAGGGCACGCTCGCCGGCAAGCCGGGTCACGGCCAGCCCTCCGCGCACCATCGCGGTCCGCGCGATCACGAGATAGAGCTTGAGGCGGCTCGCGCGGTCGATCTGCTCCAGCAGGGTGGTGATCCGCGCAAACCGACGCTCGTCGAGCGCGAGGCTCGACTGCGTCAGGCCGGTCGCAAAGCGCTGCCAGAAGTCCCCGGCATAGACCGAGTTGTGGTAGTGCCTGATATAGGCCAGCGTCAGGAACTCGAACTTGTCGAAATCCTCGGCTTGCCCGACCAACAGGATCTCGCGCCGCAGCGCGGCCTCCTCCACCAATGTGCCCGGCAAGAGCAAGCGCGCGTCATCCAGACGCTCGATTGCGAGCGATGCCTCAGCGCGTGCGAACAGCGCGCCCTGGACCAGCGCGAGCTGTCCGGCCAGGCCCGACGGAACCGTCCGCGGCTTGACGTCCTTGAGCAGTTCGCGCGCTTCGTCCTGACGACCCTCGACATAGGCAAGCGCGCCATCGAACAGCCGTCCATCGACGTTCAGCTTGTCGCGCGGCAGCTTGCGGATGATTTGCGGCGCGCCACCGCTGAGCAGGTAGATGATGGCGGCCTGGCCGTTCTGCGAATTACTCCACACGCCCGGATCGGCGGCGAGAAATTTTTCGCCGATCTGCCGGATCAATGCGCCGTGGCTGCCGTGCGCCGCGCTATCGCCGTTGGCGATGCCGTCCTGCACGGCCTGCAACGCCCGAACGAGCTCGTATGGCTCGCCCGATGCCGATACCAGCGGGGGCGGCATCGGTGCCGGCTCGGCGAATGCGCCTGCCGCCGTGAACGGCAGCAGCATCAGGAGCGCGGCGCGGAGAAGAGGCCTGATCAAGGACGCTTCTCCCGGACCATGATCTCGATCCGGCGATTCTGCGCGGCCGCCGGATCGTTTTGAAGTTTCGGCCGCCGATCGGCATAACCCTCGACATGCTCGATGCGCTGCGCATCGACACCGGAGCGGACCAGCATGTAATAGGCCATCTGCGCACGGGCCGTCGACAGCCGCCAGTTGTCATAGGCCTCCGAACGGTACGGCCGATTGTCGGTGTGGCCGCGGACGATGATCACGCCGGGACGCTTCGTCAGCAGCGGGCCGATCTTGTCGATCACCCGGATGAGTTCGGGCCGCGGCTCAGCCGAGCCGACCGCGAACATGCCGAAGTTGGCATCGTCGGTCAGGCTGATCAGCAGGCCTTCCTCAACCTGACGCACCTCGGCCACCGGTCCGGCGCCAGCCTTGACGTCCGACAGCGCGTCCGCGATCGCCGACTGAAGCTGCTTGACCGCTAATTGCTGGGCCTGAGCCGCGTCGCGCGGCTCGGATTCCTTCGTCGTGTCGTTGGGACGCGGCTGAGCGGCGGCATTGGCTTGATTACCAGCCTGGGCGCCGGGCTGCGCGCTCCCTTCGCGTGAGGCCTGCGATGGCGCGGGCCCCGGCGGCAGCAGAGCCGACAGGCTTGTGGACGACGCATCGGCGTTCGGAGCCACGCTTCCGCCGGCATCGTCCTGCCTGGCTCGGCGTGCCTGCGGCTCGCCCTCGCCTGTGCCGGACGCAGTGTCGCGCGCGGACGCATTCGGCTTGAGCTCGGGCTTGGGCTCGATGATGCGATCGGCATCCTTGGGTGCCTGCGGCGCAAGCTTCCAATAGCCGGGATCGAACGGATCGCGGTAGGCGTCGCCTCCCTTGAGGCCATCCTCTTCGGCGGACGTCAAAGCGCCGGCGCGCCGCTGGCCCGAGGCCTGGTTCGCGCTGCTGGCGATCTCGGCGAGTGTCGTATAGGGATCGCGGAACAGGACCTTCTCCTCGTAGAAGGGCGGCTTCTCGGCCGTCGGAGAGTCACCGCGACGTTCCTCGCTCGGTCCTCCCGGCTGGCGCCTGCCGTCCTGGCCGTCGAACGACGACGGCTCCTTCTTGGAGAGATCCTTGAGCCCCTTCGGGGCAGGTGCGTTCTCCGCGAGCTTGATCGGATTGAAATAGCTCGCGACCACCTGCTTCTGATCCTGGTTGAGCGCATTGATCAGCCACATCACCAGGAAGAACGCCATCATCGCGGTCATGAAGTCCGCATAGGCGATCTTCCAGACGCCGCCGTGCGGCTTCTCGTCGTCGAAGGCGCTCCTCCGGCGGATGATGACGAGTTCTGACTTGACCTCATTCATGACGGACTACCGGCGCGCCTCTTTCAGGCGCTCGCTCCAGGCCGTGATCTGGGTCTCGATCACGGTCTGGTCGGCCACGACGCGAACCTCGAATGTATCGGCGGCCTCATACTCGATGCCGGTTCGCCGCGCCGTCCCGAGCTGCGTCTTCACCAGGTCGAGCAGTTCGCTCGGGCCGGTGACCTTGAACACCGGCACCGGCGAATTGCCGGTTAGCGCCGCAATCTGCTCGACCAGCGACCCGATCGCCTTGTCGCGGACCGCGTCGGCGAGGAATGGCAGCAATATCCGCGCAACGGAGCTCGCAATGTTGGTCTCGATTTCGCGGCAAGCCGTGTCGAAGCCGCTGACGACCGCCACCGCCTGCTGGTCGGACCACTTGGCCCGCTCTTCGCCGAGCCGGATCGCGCTGCGAACTCTTTCCTCGGCGATCCTGGACTCGCCCTCCGCGACGCCGGCCGCATGGCCGCGCCGAAAGGCATCGTCCAGGAGATTGACCGCCGGGGCTTCCGCCTTCGGCGCCGGGGGCGGCGACTGAAGCTGCGGCTGCGATTGCGGTTGCGAATGGGTCTGAGGCTGCGGCTGAGGCTCGCGCCGGGCTTCCTTCGGCCTCGTCAGCACATCCTGGATTTTGGGCGGCGGTGGAGGCGGAGGCGATTTGACCCGCCCGTTCGTGTCGAACTGCGTCAGGAGCTTTCCGATTGCCGCGTTCATGCCGCCTCCTCGCGTCGCATCCAGTCTTTAAGGATCGCTGCCGCCTGCATCTGATCGAGACGAACGATCTGCTCCAGCCGCTTCTGCGGCGTTCGCTGCATTTTGCCTTCGAGGTCTTCGACCAGGTTGAGCTCGGCCTCCTCGCTATCCGCCAATGCAAGGGCGCCCGCGGCCGACTCGAGTTGGGCGGCTTCCGCCGCCTCGGTCTGCTCCTGCGCCGCGCGGTGGGTCAGAATGCCATTGACCGCAGGACGAAGTCCGAACCACACCAGCATCGAAGCTACGGCCAGGATCGTGACTGCGTTGATGACGCTGCCGAGCTGCTTGTTGATCATCTCGACGAAGCTGATCGGCGGCACCGGCGCCAGTTCGCGCGAGCCTTCGATGAAATCGACGGCCGTCACCTGGATCTGGTCGCCGCGCGCCTTGTCCAGCCCGCCGGCCGTGGCCGCGAGTTGGCTGATCTCGGCGAGCTTGCTGTCGACGATGGCCTGGTTGCTCTTGTCGCCGAGGTCGGCAATGAGCCGCCCGCGGTTGACCAGCACGGCAATGAACAGCTTCTTCACCGAATAGCCGTCGCTCACCGTCGTCGTGGTCTTGGACGAGACCTCGAAATTGGTGACGTCCTCGCGGCGGGTCTTGTCTTCGCTGGAATTCTTGGTGCCGCCGGCGTTCACCTGCTGGTCGGGAAGGTTCTGCTGCACCGTGGTCGGCTGCGAACGGTCCGCGTTCTGTGACTTCTCGTTCTCGCGAACGTTCCGCACCGAGCGCTCGGCGCGGCTCTCCGGATCGTAGACGGTTTCGTTGGTCTGCCGCTTGTCGGTGGAGAGCTGCGATGCAACGCTCACTTCGAAATTGTCGAGGCCCAGATATGGCGTCAGCGCCTTGCGGATGTTCTCCTGCACCATCCCGCCGACCGTCTTCTGCAGGCTCGCCATCTTGGTCGGAGCAGCAGTGGCCTCGTCCTCTTCGGCAAGCAGCATCGAACCGTCGGCGTCCAGCACCGTGACCTTGTCGCGGCTCATGCCCGGAATGGCCGCCGCGACGAGATGACGGATCGACTGCGCCGTGCGCGCCTCGATCGCGCCGTCGGTGCGCAGCACGACCGATGCCGAAGGTGGCTGCTGCGTCGCGCGGAACGACCCGCGCACCGGCATCACGATATGCACCCGCGCCGCCTTCACGCCCTTCATCAACTGCACCGTGCGGGCGATTTCGCCTTCCAGCGCCCGGAGCTTGGTGACCTCCTGCATGAACGAGGTCAAACCGAGCGAGCCGATCTTGTCGAACAGCTCGTAGCCGGAATTGGCGCTGGTCGGCAGCCCCTTCTCGGCGAGCAGCATCCGCGCCTGCATGGTCTGGCTCGGACGCACCGAGATCGCGTCGCCGGCGGTGTTGACGTCGAAGGTGATGTTCTGCTCGCGCAGCGCGGCACCCATACGCGTCACGTCTTCGCGGGAAAGACCGGTATAGAGCGTTTCGAATTCAGGCCGGCTCAGATAATAGGCGCCGCCCACGACGGTGACGAGAACGGCGAAACCGATCAATCCCAAGGCCATCAGGCGTCGCGGCCCAAGCTCCAGCAGATTATTGAGCAGTTGCTGTATCTGCGCACGACTGAACAGCATGTGACCTCATACCAATGCGAACGTAGAGGACACTCTGCTGCCAACCTTGTCTGAAGGTTGCGCGAGACCACGAATGTGTCGGTTCGCCGGCGAGGCGTTGCAATTTTACAAGAGACTGAGTGACGCAATTTGCGCGCGTCGGCGACAAGCGGACGGCCGGTCGCATCGCGGTGCGATCGCCGACGGCGTGTTGCCTGGAATGTGGCGTCAGGAATCGATGTGGGCACGTCGTGTGCCGTCGGATCCGCCGCTCACGGCGGAGACCGTGCTCCCTGAGGAGCACGGTCGTTTTCGAAGCCGCGGCTTAGCGGAATAGCGACAGGATGCTCTGGCTGTTCTGGTTGGCGATCGAGAGCGCCTGAACGCCGAGCTGCTGCTGGGTCTGGAGCGCCTGAAGGCGGGTCGATTCCGCATTCATGTCGGCGTCGACAAGCTGGCCGATACCGCGGTCCACGGAGTCCATCAGGGTCTTGACGAATTCCGTGTTGGTCGCGAGTCGGTTCTTGACGGCACCGAGATTGGCGGCGGCCGACGCCACCGAGTTGATCCCGGCGGTGACCTGCGCGATGTAGCCATCGAGCGTGGTCTGGTCAGCCGCCGAGTCGGTCAGCACGGAGATGCTCATCGTGTTGATCGACGGAGAGGTCGAACCAGCCGTGTCCAGAATGCCGGTCTGGGTCGAGGTGTAGAGCGAGTAGTTCGCTGTCGTCACGGTGATGGAGCCGATGGTGGGCGTACCGCCGACACGCGAGTACGACGACACCAGGTTGAAGGTCGTCGGCGTGGTGGCGGTCGTGCTCAGCCAGTTGATGCCGTTGAAGGTCGCCGAGTTCGCCTTGAGCTTCATATCCTGCTGGATCTGGGTGATGTCAGCCTGGATCTTGGTGCGGTCGATACCTGCGGTCTTGGCTTCGACCAGCAGGGCCTGGAGCTTGGTCAGGCCGGAGTCCTTGTCGCCGATAACCGAGGTCAGAGCGGTATATTCGGTGTCGACGGTCGCGGCCGACAGGCCGAGCGAGTCGGAGACCGCGGAAAGCGCGGCGTTGTCGGAGCGCATCGACGTCGCGATCGACCAATAGGCAGCGTTGTCCGAGGCGGTCGAGACGCGCATACCGGTCGAGATCCGGTTCTGCGTGGTCGCGAGCTGCGAGCTGACGTTGCGAAGGGTCTGCAGCGCGGTCATTGCAGACGAGTTGGTAAGGAGGCTAGAACCCATTTTGATGTCCCTTTGGAGATTAAATTAAATTTGGGGACATACCGGACTTACACCGGTACGGCAGGGCGGCGTCATGCCTTTGGGCTGCGCAAAAGCGTCAAGGCCCAACCTGTCGTAACGGCGACGATAGCCCGCGAAGCTTGTGCGGGGCTTGTGGCTCTGTGTCTTTGCCGCAACAAGGCGGCCGAAATTGCGGCGCGCGATGTCACGCCAAAATGAAAGGGCCGCGCCTCGCGAGAAGCGCGGCCCTCCCCAAAATCGTTTGAGGCTTAGCGGAACAGCGACAGGATGCTCTGGCTGCTGTTGTTGGCGATCGAGAGCGCCTGCACGCCGAGCTGCTGCTGGACCTGGAGGGCCGACAGGCGGGTGGACTCCTGGTTCATGTCGGCGTCGACGAGCTGA
>NZ_JADPIT010000010.1:11020-16979 GCF_023073035.1 Bradyrhizobium sp. 62 | reverse complement strand
CGATACCGCGGTCCACGGAGTCCATCAGCGACTTCACGAAGTCCGTGTTGGTCGAGAGCCGGTTCTTGACGGCACCGAGATTGGCGGCGGCCGACGCCACCGAGTTGATCCCGGCGGTGACCTGCGCGATGTAGCCATCGAGCGTGGTCTGGTCAGCCGCCGAGTCGGTCAGCACGGAGATGCTCATCGTGTTGATCGACGGAGCGGTCGAACCGGCCGTGTCGAGAATGCCGGTCTGCGTCGAGGTGTAGAGCGAGTAGTTTGCGGTCGTCACGGTGATGGAGCCGATGGTGGGCGTACCGCCGACACGCGAGTACGACGACACCAGGTTGAAGGTCGTCGGCGTGGTGGCGGTCGTGCTCAGCCAGTTGATGCCGTTGAAGGTCGCCGCACTGGCTGTCGCCTTCATCTGCTGCTGGATCTGGGTGACGTCTGCCTGGATCTTGCTGCGGTCGATACCGGCGGTCTTGGCTTCGACCAGCAGGGCCTGGAGCTTGGTCAGGCCGGAGTCCTTGTCGCCGATAACCGAGGTCAGAGCGGTATATTCGGTGTCGACGGTCGCAGCCGACAAACCGAGCGAGTCGGAGACCGCCGAGAGCGCGGCGTTGTCGGCGCGCATCGAGGTCGCGATCGACCAGTAGGCAGCGTTGTCCGAAGCGGTCGAGACGCGCTGGCCGGTGGAGATGCGGGTTTGCGTGGTGGAGAGCTGCGAGCTCACAGACCGCAAGGTCTGGAGTGCGGTCATGGCGGTCGAGTTCGTAAGCAGGCTTGACATTGCGAATGTCCCTTTATGTACGCGTTACATTTTCACGAGGGGACATACCGGGCTTTCACCGGTACGGAGGGGCGGCATCATGCCTTTGGACTGATGTGGGTGGGGTCCAACCCGCCGTGACGCATTGCTAGCACGCCGAATCTTGCGCGCGGATTAAGATCGGCTTGAATTGCGCTGTAAAATCAGATGGTTAACAGCACCTATTGCTAACCATAGTCCGGTACTTATCGCTAACCATAACCGTCCGCCTGGCGCTCATTGCCGTTACGAGAATGAGCGCACCAGCCCGGAGGCAAGCAGATTCCAGCCGTCGATCAGCACGAAGAACAGCATCTTGAACGGCAATGCGAGGATTGTCGGCGGCATCATCATCATGCCCATCGACATGGTCAGCGTCGCCACGATCATGTCGATGACGAGGAACGGCAGGATGATGAGAAATCCGATCTCGAACGAACGCCTGAGCTCGGAAATCATGAAGGCCGGAATGATGACGCGCATGTCGACGCGCTTGTCGTCGAACTTCCTGCGGAAGCTCTCCGCGGCCAGCGATTCGAAGGTCTGCAGATCCTTGTCGCGAACATGGGCCAGCATGAATTCGCGGAACGGATCGGTGATCTTCAGATAGGCCTCTTCCTCCGAGATCTCGTTCTTCATCAGCGGCTGGATGCCGGTTTCCCAGGCGCGGTCGAAGGTCGGCGCCATCACGTAGAAGGTCATGAACAGCGCGAGGCTGATCAGCACCAGATTGGCCGGCGTGGTCTGAAGTCCGAGACCGGCGCGCAGGAACGACAGCGCCACCGCAAACCGCGTGAAGCTCGTTACCATGATGAGCAGTCCCGGCGCCACGGACAGCACCGTGATCACCGCCATCAGCTGGATGATCCGGCCGCTGGTCGAGCCGTTGCCCGGCGGCAGCAGCGAATTGAGGTCCGGAATCTGGGCCAGCGCCACTTCGGGCAGCACGACCAGGAGCAACGCAAGCAGCAGGACTCTCAGTTTCACTGAATCACCAACGTCTCAATGATCAATTCGCGGATCTTGCCCGAGGAGCGGATATTGGCGCGTTCGGTCATGTCGTCGCGCAGGTGCTGAAGCCCGCGCGATCCCTCGAACTGCGCCACCGTCGCCGACCGCAGATAGGTGACGATGTCCTCGCTGATATGGGCCGCCAGGATGCCGGCATCCTCGTCGCTCATGCTGTCGGTCACCATGGAGGCTTCGATGCGGGCCCAGTTGTTGGCCGGCGCGCCGAGATTGGTCACGATCGGCGACAGCTTCCTGAGCCGCGCGCTGCCGGCGTAGCTCGAGGCAAGAGGCGGCGGCGTGGCGGTTTTCTTCGCATCGGCGACGCGCTCGGCGGCCGCAAACAGATGCAGGCCGGCAAGCGCACCCGCGCCGATCGCGATCAGGGTCAGCACCACGATGGCCGCGATCAGGCGCATGCTGCCCCCTGCCCTCGTGACGCGGCCCGACGGTCGCGCATCTCAGAACGGTGCCACGGCGTCATAGATCCGATGTCCCCATCCAGGCTGCTGCACGTCAGAGAGATTTCCGCGACCGCCGTAGGCCACGCGCGCTTCGGCGATCTTCTCGTAGGAGATCGTGTTGGTTCGCGAGATATCGCGTGGACGCACGATACCGCCGACGTTGAGCACGCGCATTTCCGTGTTGACCTTGAACTCCTGCGAGCCGCTGATCATCATATTTCCGTTCGGCAACACGTCGGTTACGATGGCTGCGATCGACAGTTTGATATCCTCTGCGCGGTCGATCTGGCCGTTGCCCTTGATCTGGGTGTTGGTGTTGAGGTTGGCGCTCGTCGAGCCCTTGTCCTGCCATCCCGCGACGTCCATCAGCCAGTCGAGGCCGAACTTGATCTGCGAATCGCGCGAGCGACCAGTCTTGTTGTCGAGCTTGGCCTTGTCCTGCATCGAGATGATCACCGTCACGACGTCGCCGACGCGCCGGGCGCGAGGATCGCGGTAGAGGTCGGTGCCGTCGTCCCAGGTCGAGCGATAGCTGACGGGCGAGTGCACGCGGGGCGTCACGGGAATCGGATCGGCCTGCGTCCTCAGGCCGCTCCCGACCGGCGACAATCGCGGGCCAGTCAGGACCTCGGCCGGATCAGTGACGCATCCCGCAAGCGACAACAGCGACAGGATGAGGATCAGATTCTTCATCTATTTGGTCTTTCCGTCATCCACGCGACCCATCCCGCCGAGCAGATCGGCGAGGTGCGCCGCGCGCCCCGTCTCCATCTCGTTGAAGATTGCGCTCGAGCTCCTCGGGCTGAGCTTTGCGAGCACGGCCGCAGCCGTCTCGTCCGCCATCCCGGCGATCTGGGTTGCGGCGGCGTCCGGCTTCATGCGCGAGTAGATCTCGACGACGCTCGCTTCGGCCTTCTTCAGGAAGTCGTCGCGCAACGCCATCCACTTCTCATATTCGGCGCGTTTGGCCTCGACCTCGGCGATCCGCTCACGGAGCTGGTTCTCGGCCTTCTCCAGCTCCTTGAGCTGCCAGGCCAGCCTTGCATCGACCGCGGGGTCGGCGACATTGCTGCAGAACAGAGCGACTTCGTTGTCCGCGGTTGCAGCGGCCTGGGGCGGCACCGGCTTCGGCGGCGCCGTGACGCTACCGGGCTTGGCGGGTCGCGGCGCGGCTGTGGGTGCTGGCGCGGGCTTCTCGGAGGCCGGCACGGCACCCGTGGTCGCGGGTCCCGAATCTTCGGCTGCCCACGCCGTCGCCCGCATCGACGCATTGTCGCTCGGGATCGATGAGATCGGCTTCTGCGGGCCAGGCGCGCGGGCGCGCGCGAAGGACAGCAGGTTGAGCGGCTTCGACGGCTTGGCCTCATCCAGCGCCAGAACGGGCGAAGCGCTCGCGAGCGCGGAGGCCGCGACCAGGAGGAGGAGTTTGGCTTTATGATCCAGCTTCAACATCGGTCCGCGTGCGATTCTCGGTCGAGAGAGCATTGAGCGACCAAGCTTGCACGGCGCTTGCGCGTCATTGCACGATGACATCCGCCTGGAGGGCGCCGGCCGTCTTGATCGCCTGGAGGATCGCGATGATGCCGGATGGTTTCAGGCCGATCTGGTTCAGCCCGCGCACCAGACGCTGGAGATCGACGCCGCTCAGGATCGCCACCTGCGATCCGGCCTCGTTGGCCTCGACCACGGTCTGGGGCACGACCACCGTCTGCCCTTTCGAGAAGGGCGCCGGTTGCGACACCACGGGAAGCTCGGTGACGCGGACCGTCAGATTGCCGTGCGTCACGGCAACGGTCGATATCCGTACGTCGCGTCCGATCACCACCGTGCCGGTACGCTCGTTGATCACCACCCGCGCCGGCGTGTCCGGCTCGACCGTCAGCTCGCCGATTTCGGCGAGAAAGCGGACCGGGCCGATGTGGCGCGGCTTCGACAGCACGATGGTGCGGTAGTCGCGCTCGAAGGCGATCTGCGCGCGGTAACGTCCGCCCGCGTAGCGATTGATGCCGTCGAGGATTCGCGTTGCGGTGACGAAGTCAGGGTTCTTGAGCTCCAGCACAAGATACTCCATTTCATGGAGACTACCCTGCACCTCGCGCTCGACCAGCGCGCCGTTCGGGATGCGGCCCGCGGTTGGCGTGCCCTGGCTGACGTTCTGGGCCTGGCCTCCGACGCTATAGCCGGCGACCGTGACCGCGCCTTGCGCCACCGCATAGACGGCGCCGTCCGCCGCGCGCAGCGACGTCATCACCAAGGTGCCGCCGAGCAGCGAGGTCGCATCGCCGAGCGACGACACGGTCACGTCCATGCGCTCGCCCGCACCGATCGAGGGCTGCAGGTCCGCGGTCACCATCACGGCCGCGACATTGCGCGTGCGCAGCGTCGTCGGACGCGGCGGATTATTGGTGCTGGTGGTCTCGTTCCGGACATTGATGCCCATGTTCTCGAGCATCGATTGCAGGGACTGCTCCGTGAACGGCGCATTGCGGAGCGTGTCGCCGGTGCCGTTCAGGCCGATGACGAGGCCGTAGCCGACGATCTGGTTTTCGCGCAATCCCTTGATGTCCGCGATGTCCTTGATGCGGACGGCGGCCTGGGCGCTGGCGGCGGAAACGAGCAGGACGAGCGCAAGCAGGACCTTAGTCATGATCCGTCCACGACCTTGACGGTGCCGTCCGGCTGGACGACGCCCCTGATGATCACGCCCGTATCGGTGTTTCGTATCGGGATGAGCGCGCCGGGCGCGCCCGACTGCATCGCTGCGCCGTAGGTCACGATCGACAGGCCGCTGTCCTCGACCACGACCTTGACCATCGCGCCGCGGGCGACCGTCCAGGGATCCTCCACCGAGTTGGTCGGGATCGGCTGGCCGGGGAGCAGCGCGCGGCGCGCCATGCGGCCGACCAGGACCTGGCGTCCTTCGATGAAAACGGCGACGCCGAGCACGTTCGGCGCAAAGGCGCGCTCGGTGATCATGTCGTCCCGGATCAGCTCGCCGGCGCGGATCGAGACGGCCGGCACGGGAAGCCGCTTCTCCTCGGCCGCCGCGACTCGCGCGAAGACGAGAACCAGCAGCACGGCGGCCAACCCACGCATGATCGAGCCCATCCTGTTCAACATGGATACACCGGAACTAGCGCATGCCCTTCGAGACCGTCTGGGCCATTTCATCCGAGGCCTGGATGACCTTGGCATTCATTTCGTAGGCGCGCTGGGCGGAGATCAACTCGGTGATTTCCTTGACCGGGTCGACGTTCGAGGCTTCGAGATATTGCTGGTTGATCTTGCCGTAGCCGGAATCGCCGGGCAACCCGACGACCGGCGTGCCGGACGCCGTGGTCTCGCGGTAGAGATTGCTGCCCAGCGGTTCGAGGCCGGCCTCGTTGGCGAAATTGGCGAGATTGAGCTGGCCGATTTGCCTCGGGTTCACTTCCGTATCCAGCTTGGCAAACACCTGTCCGGTCTGGTTGACCGTGACCTGAACCGTTCCCTGCGGCACCGTGATTGCGGGATCCAGCAGATAGCCGTCGGTCGTGACGAGCTGGCTGTTGGCGTTGGTGTTGAACGAGCCCGCGCGGGTATACTGCACCTCGTTATTCGGGCCGAGCACCTGAAACCAGCCGCGGCCGTTGATCGCCATGTCGTAGGGATTGCCGGTCTGCGTGAGCGCGCCCTGGATGTGCAGCTTGCGGAT
>NZ_JADPIT010000010.1:0-10954 GCF_023073035.1 Bradyrhizobium sp. 62 | reverse complement strand
GGCGACGAGCCGCTGGTGTTGGCAACGCCCTGCATGCGGTCCATCTGGTAGAACAGATCGGTGAACTCGGCACGCGCCCGCTTGTACGAGGTCGAGTTGATGTTGGCGATGTTGTTCGCGATGACTTCGATGTTGGTCTGCTGGGCGTTCATGCCCGTGGCCGCGATGGCAAGCGATTTCACAGCGTCACTCCTTGATCAGATCGACATCCGGACGACTTCTTGGTAGGCCTGCACGACCTTGTCGCGAACTGCGACCGCCGTCTGCAAGGCCTGCTCGGCCGACATCAGCGCCTCCACGACGCGCCGCGTCGATTCCTTGCCCTGCATCGCCGAGATCGAGGCCGCCTCGCCCGCCTTCAGCGTCCCGATCGCGTCCGTCGTCACCTGCTTCATGACAGATTCGAATCCGACGTCGGCGCGGGACTGGATCGCGGGAGTCGCCGTCGACGAGATGGCCTGCGCCTCGGTCGCGCGGCTCGCCGCTTGCCCGGCCGAAATCGCTGTGGATGAAATTGCTTCAAGCATTGTCAGCTCCTCAGCAGGTCGATGGTCATGCCCAGCATCGACCTCACCTGTTTCACGACCTGCAGATTGGCTTCATAGGACCGGTTGACTTCCCGCATGTCCGCCATCTCGATCATCATGTTGACGTTCGGCAGCTTGACGTAGCCGGCCTTGTCGGCGGCGGGATGCCCCGGCTCGTACTCCACGCGGTACGGCGTGGTGTCGACGCCGATTTCCTTGACCTTCGCCAGCTGAGCGCCCGAGGCGCGGTCCATCGCGGCATCGAAGGTGATCGTCTTGCGTTGATAGGGATCGGCGCCGGCGGCGCGCCCCGTCGACGTCGCGTTGGCGAGATTCTCCGAGACGATGCGCATGCGCGTCGACTGCGCTTCGAGCCCGGAGCTCGCGACCGTCAACGAGGATTGCAGTGAGTCCAGCATGTCAGTTCACCTCAGGTCTTCGCGCTCGACAGCAGCATGCGGTGAAACGACCGCACGACCGCCGAGTTCATCGAGTAGTCGCGACTGACGTCGCTGCCCTTGATCATTTCCTGCTCGAGACTGACGGAGTTGCCGGAGTGAACCACGTCCCAGCTGTCCTTTTTCGCGGTTGCCCGCGTGTCGCTCTCGGCAGCGGAGAGTTGCATGTGCGACGGCGACGTGGTCGCCAGTCTCACTGGCGTGCTGTCGAGCACCTTGTTGAAGGGCTCGACGTCGCGAGCCTTGAAGCCCGGCGTGTTGGCGTTGGCGACGTTGGTGGCGATCGTCGATTGGCGGAGCTCGAGGTATCGCGCCTGCGACGATGCGAGTTCGAAGAGATAGAGCGGTCCCACGGCAGCACCATTCTGGTTCAGACGGTGTAACCTTAGGGTCGCAAGCTTTCGTCAGGCTGATGGAATAGACGCCGTCCTCGGAATTCTACTGGACCTTCTCGGACCGCGGCGCCTGCTTGGACTGCAGGAAGTAGATGATCTCGGCGACCGGCCGGAAGAACTCCGCCGGAATCACCTGGTCGACCTGAACCGCCTCGTAGAGCGCGCGCGCCAGCGCCTTGTTCTCGATCACCGGAATCCGGTTCTGCTCGGCGACTTCGCGGATCTTCAGCGCAATCACGTCCATGCCCTTCGCCACGACGATCGGCGCGGGATTTTCCTCGCGATTGTAGCGCAGCGCGATCGCGAAGTGCGTCGGGTTCGCAATCACCAGCGTCGCCCGCGATGCGGAGGCGATCATGCGCTGGCGCGAGCGGTCGCGCGCCAGCGAGCGCAGGCGGGCCTTGATCAGCGGATCGCCTTCGGCCTGCTTATGCTCGTCCTTGATCTCCTGCCGCGTCATGCGCAGCTCGCGCCGCCAGTGGAAGCGCGCCCATGCGAGATCGACCGCTACCAGGACGATGGTCGCGATGCAGATCGCCGAGACGATTCGCATGGCGATGTTGAGAATCATCTCCGGCAGCGCGACCGGGTCGGTGTACATCGCCTCGAACGCCTTCGCTTCCGACGAGCGCAGCACGAACGCGACGACGACGGTGACCGCGGCGAGCTTAAACAGCGATTTGGCGAACTCGACGAGGCCCTGCGATCCAAACAGCCGGCTCCAGCCGCTGAGCGGAGAGATTCGCGACAGGTCCGGCGTGATGCGCTGGAGCACCAGGCTGGGAGCATTTTGCAACAGCGAGGCGGCCAGCCCGAAGGCCGCCAGGGTGACGACCAGCGGCGTCAGGAAGCGCAGTGCCTGAAGCCCGACCACGATGAGCAGATTCTGGGCGTCGGCCCCGGTGCTGAGAGGGAAGCCGTCGGGATCATCGAGAAAGCCCGTCAGCATCGGCGTCAATTGCTGAACGCCCTGGCCGATCAGGAACGCCTGGATCACCATCAGCCCAGCCATCGAGGCGAAGATGGAAGCCTCCCGAGAGACCGGGATTTTGCCCTGTTCGAGCGCATCGCGGACTTTTTTCTCGGTCGGCTCTTCTGTCTTGCTCTCCTGATCGGTTGTTTCTGCCATGCCCGTTCAGCGGTCAGCGGAAGACCAGCTCATCCTCCTGCTCGGGGTTGAGCTCGATTTCGCCCTTTTCCGCGAGGTCGAGCGCGAGGTCGGTGATCACGCGCCGCGCCTCCAGCACGTCGCGCTGGTTCGACGGCTCGCCGATGGCGAGTTCGTGCTCGACGACCCGGCGGACGCGCGAGGCGACCGAGGACAGGATCATCTCGCGGAAGTGCTTGTCGGTGCCCTTCAGCGCGATGACGATGCGATCGGTCGGCACCTGGTCGAAGATCATGGTGCGCGCCTTCGGCGTCAGGTTGGTGACGTCGTCGAAGGTGAAGAGCAGCTCCTTCAGCACTTCGGCCGACTTCGGCCGCTTCTCCGACAGGCTCTTGAGCATGTCCTCGATGTGTCCGCGCTCCATCTTGTTGATGATGTCGGCGACGCGGGCATAGGTGTCCGCGCCGAGGTTGCGGGCGAAGTTCAGCGTCAGATCCTCATGCAGCGTCTTCTCGAGGACCCTCATGGCGTCGTCGACGATCGGCTTGAGGCTGAGCACGCGCCGCATCAGCTCGTTGCGCAGGCTCGACGGCAGCTGGCTCATGACCTTGGCGGCGCAGGACGGCTTGACCTTGGACAGGATGAGCGCCGCGGTCTGCGGATGCTCCTTGGACAGGTAGCTTGCCAGCGAGTTCTCCGACACCGACGAGACGCGATCCCACACGGACCGGCTCGAATTGCCCAGCAGGTCCGACATGATGGCCGAGACCTGGTCAGCCGGAAGCACGTCGCCGAGCACGGCTTCCAGGCCACCGAGGGTGCCGAGAATGTTGGCGCCCATCGAGAATTGCTGGGCGAACTCCTCGACGATCGCTTCAAGTTCCTGCGCCGTGATCGGCCGCAGCTCGGCCGCGGCCTTTGTAACGGTGCGGATATCCTGCGGCTCGAACTGCGCGAGTACGCTCGCGGCCGCCTGCCGGCCCATGGCGAGCAGGAGTGCCGCGACCTTCTCCGTTCCGCCCAGCGTGGCGACGCCTCGCTGCTTGATAGGAGCCATGCCGACCTGTGCCGCCATGGTCAGGTATCACCCTGCCCCAACGGGCCCACAATCTCGGTGAGCGAGACGCCGAAGCGGGAATTGTCTTCTTCGACCACGACCACCTCGCCGCGGGCGACGACGCGGCCGTTGACCACGACGTCGACGGGTTCGCCGACCCTGTGGTCGAGCGGAACCACCGCGCCGCGGCCGAGCTTCATCAAATTTGCCACCGGAATGGTCGCCGATCCCAGCACCACCTGCATGGTCACGGGAATGCGCAGGATGGCATCGACATTGGCGAACTTGCCGGTCTCCTCCGCGGTGCGCGCGGCGATCTCCGCCAACCGCTCCAGCGGAGATGTTTCGGTATGCCCCTCGTCGGCCGCCGATGCTGACTCATAGTCGAAGGATTGCGCCATCTGGTATCGCCTCTTGGTATTTCCGCTCCCGGAGCGCCGCGACGTTCCGATCGTATTTATTCCGCCGGCTTCGGCTTCAATGCTTGTTCACGTCGGCGCCGCCCGCGCTCGCTGCGGATGCGAGCCCGCTCCTCGCATCGAGCGCCGCGATCGCCTCGTGGGCCTGATCGATCTTCGTGCTCAGCACGTTGGCGAGCCGCCCGAGATTTGCGGTGGAATCATGCGCTGCGGTGATGACCGTGTCGAAGGCGCCCGCCGTCTCCTGGACGATGGTCGAGAACTCGCCCTGGTAGCTGCGCAACCGCGCCAGCTCGCGATGCATCCGGGTCACCCGCATGCTGGTGAAGGCGAGCGCGATCAGCAGCACGGCATCAACGAGATAGGATATCATCGACGAACTCCCGTTTCTGATCGACGGGATCTGCCACCTGCATGGCGTAATAGCCGTCAAGCTGGCCGATCTGACACCAGAACAGCACCTGGTTGTTGCTCTCGAGTCGAGCCAGCGTGCGTGGCGTGGCTTCGAGCTCGAGCACCTGGCCGACCTGGAACTTCACGACGTCGCCGAGCGAAATCATCTTTTCGTCCAGCACGGCGCTCAGCGTCACCTCGGTGCGGTGAACCTCCGTCTCCATCTGCTCGCGCCAGCGCGGATCGGCCGCGCGGCCGTCGCTCACGACCACGGTCGCGAGCTTCTGCCTGAGCGGGTTGAGCGCGGAGTGCGGAATGATGAGGAACATCTGACCGCCGCGATAGAGTGCCTGCAGCATGATGTTCGCGCAGATCGACATGTTGCCGCTCCGCCCGATCGCCAGCGATGCCATGGCGGTCTCGACCCGCTCGACGCGGAAAGTGACGTTGGAGGTGCCGGCGAAAGCGGATTGCAGCGCCTTGGCGAACCGCTCGAACAGCGCCTGGACCAGGCGGATCTCGATGTTCGAGAAGCTGCGCTCGACGTCGAGCGGCGGTTCGGCGCCGTCGGAGCCGAACATCGCCTCGACCATCGTGAACACGAAGTCGCGGTCGAGCATGATGATGATGCGGGAGTCCCACTGCTCGGCATAGAGCACGGCCGCAACCGCATTGGCCTCGTAGTCCTTGATGATGTCGCCGACACGGTCGTTGGTGATGCCGTTGACCGAGAAATAGCATGGCGTTCCAGCCATCGGCTGCAGGCTGTCCGTGCACGACGCCGCCATGCGATCGAAGATCACATTGAGCATCGGCATGCGCTCGATCGAGATGCCGGCGGCGTCCAGCAGATAGTTCGGCAGCGGCTTGCGCTGATCGACGTCGAGGGCTTCCATCATGATGCGCGCGCAGCCTTCGGTTCAACCTCGGTCACGACGGCCTTGGGTCCCGCGATCGTCTCGTTCTCGACGACGTCGATCGAGGGTCGCTCGGGGCTCGCGATCATCTTGCGGCCGTGCTCGACGGCGATCTGCGGCATGGCGCCGTTCATGAACGCCAGCAGCGTCTGCTTGACGATGATGTAGGGCCGGCAACGCTTTTCGCGCGTCATCTTCACCTTCATCGCGAAGGGCGAAATGATGCCGTAGGACAGGAAAATGCCGGCGAAGGTGCCGACGAGGGCGGCGCCGATGAAGCCGCCCAGCAGCTTCGGCGACTGGTCGAGCGCACCCATGGCCTTGATGACGCCGAGCACCGCGGCGACGATGCCGAGCGCGGGCAGCGCTTCCGAGACCACCACCAGCGCATGGTAGGGCGCCAGCTTGCTCTTCACGATGGTGTGGATCTCCTCGTCCATCAGCGCTTCGATCTCATGCGTTCGCGCGTTACCCATGATGATGAGACGGACGTAGTCGCAGATGAACTGGAGCAGCGACGGATCTCCGAGCACGCTCGGGAACGCCTTGAAGATCTCGGAGGACGCGGGATCGTCGATATGCGCCTCGACCTCGTTGCGGCCCTTGCCCCGCAGCTCCCGCATCAGCGCGTGCAGCGCGCCGAGCAGATCGAGATAGTAGCGTTGACCGGGCACCGCCCCCGTCACTGCCTGCACGCAGGCAAGCCCGGTATCCGCGACCGTCTTCCAGGGATTGGCCATGATGAAGGTGCCGGCCGCGGTGCCCATGATGATCACGAACTCCCAAGGCTGCATCAGCACGCCCAGATGCCCGCCCATGGCGGCAAATCCGCCCAGCAGTGCCGCTACCGTGATGACGATCCCCACGAAACTGCCCAACGCGCCGCTCCATCACCGATCCCATCGGGAATATCTAGTCGGCGAGCCTTGCGCGAGGCTGGCTTCCCCCTCGCCAGCCTCGCGCAAGCGATTTACGGCAGCTTGCGACGACGTCGCGAAAGCGGCCAGAGGGGCGCGGGTCATGCTATCCACCATCGCGGACTACACCAGACTGACCAAGGACATGGGCAAGTCGCTGACACAGGTCGCGACGCAGCCGGACGTCAGCCGCGACACCGATTACTTCCTCAGCCACATCGGCAACGTGAAGACCATCGACGACTTCCTGAAGGACTATCGCCTCTATTCCTACGCGATGAAGGCATATGGCCTCAGCGACATGACCTACGCCAAAGCGTTCATGCGCAAGGTGCTGACCGAGGGTATCGCCGACAACAAGACCTTCGCCAACAAGCTGACCGACATCCGCTACCGGCAATTCGCCGCCGCTTTCAATTTCGCCGCCCTCGGCGACAAGGCGACCCAAACCGCCGCGGCCACGACCGGCACGGCGACCCAATACGTCACGCAGACGATGGAGGAGAAGGCCGGCGACCAGAACGAGGGCCTGCGGCTGGCGCTCTATTTCACGCGCAAGGCTTCCACGATCACCAATTCCTACCAGATCCTCGCGGACAAGGCGTTGACGCAAGTGGTCCAGACGGCGCTCGGCCTGCCGTCGACGATCAGCTCGGCTGATATCGATGCCCAGGCCAAGATGATCACGAGCAAGATCAAGCTCACCGATTTCCAGGATCCGGCCAAGGTCACCAAATTCGTGCAGCGCTTCGCGGCGATGTGGGATGCGACCCGGGCCCAGAGCGACACCTCGACCAACCCGGCGCTGGTCCTGATTGGTGGCGCCGCATCGTCGATCGGCATGGATACCAACGTGCTCACGACACTTCAGAACATCAAGTTCAACAGGTAAGTCATTTCAACAGGTAAGTCATGCAATCGGCCCTCTATGTAGGATTGTCGGCGCAGGTCGCCCTCGAAAAGCGCCTCCAGACGATCGCCAACAACGTCGCCAACGTCAACACGGCGGCGTTCCGCACCGACGTGGTGAAGTTCGAGACGGTGTTGTCCAAGGCGGGCGCGAACCCGGTCGCCTTCTCCTCGCCCGGCGACAACATCATCTCGCGCGAGATGGGCAGCATCACCGAGAGCGGCAACCCGCTCGATGTCGCCGTGGTCGGACAGGGCTGGATCGCCTTCGCCGGTCCGAACGGCACGGTCTATACGCGCGACGGTCGACTCCAGATCGCCGCCAACGGCGACCTTCAGACCGTGTCCGGCTTCCCCGTCATCGATTCCGGTGGCGCGCAAATCACCCTCGATCCGAACGGCGGACCGGTCTCGATCGCGCGCAGCGGCGCGATCACCCAGGACAACAACGAGATCGGCACCATCGGCCTGTTCAACATTCCCGCCGACGCCAATCTCGACCGCTACGGCAATTCGGGCGTCACGCCCAACCGGCCTGCGACCGCCATCGCCGACTTCTCCCGCGACGGCTTCAAGCAGGGCTATGTCGAGGGCTCGGGCGCCAATCCGATGATGGAATTGACGAAGCTGATCGCGGCCTCGCGCGCCTTCGACGGCACCAATTCGATGATCGAGGGCACTGAGAGCTCGCTCCAGAACGCAATCCGGACGCTGGGCGAACCCGGCAAATAGACTGCGCCCCGCGCGCAATGAGGTTGGACGGTTTCCTTGAACGCTCTTCGGCAACTTGAGTGGGCGCTGCTGGAGCTTCAGCAGAGCACTCCCCTGGCAAGCGTCAGCGGCGCGATCTCCGAGATCGCGTCGACGCATTTCCGTGTCTCCGGCCTGTCGCGCTTCGTCAGGCTCGGCGAACTGATCGGTGTCAACTCCTCCGGCAAGCCCCAGATCGGCGAGGTGGTGCGGATCGACACCGAGGGCATCATCGCCAAGCCGTTCGACCGGCAGTTCGCCGGCGGCCTCGGCTCGGTCGCCTACCGGATGCCGCCCCTGTCCTTCGCGCCAGATCCGAGCTGGAAGGGCCGCGTCATCAACGCGCTGGGGGCGCCGCTGGACGGACAGGGCCCTCTCACCGCCGGGTCGCGTCCGGTCTCGGCCGAGGCGGAGGCGCCTTCGGCCATGAAGCGCGCGCGGGTCCACAAGCCGCTGCGCACCGGCGTACGCGTCATCGATTTGTTTGCCCCGATCTGCGCCGGCCAGCGCGTCGGCATCTTTGCCGGCTCCGGTGTCGGTAAATCGACGCTGCTTGCGATGCTCGCCCGCAGCCAGGGTTTTGACACCGTCGTGCTGGCCCTGGTGGGCGAGCGCGGCCGCGAGGTGCGCGAGTTCATCGAGGACGTGCTGGGCGCCGACCGTCACCGCGCCGTCACGATCGTGTCGACGGGCGACGAGAGCCCGATGATGCGGCGACTGGCGCCGAAGACGGCCATGGCGGTCGCCGAATATTTCCGAGACCGGGGCGAATCGGTCCTGCTCATGGTCGATTCGATCACCCGGTTCGCCCACGCCGCCCGTGAAGTCGCGCTCGCCGCAGGTGAGCCCGCAGTCGCGCGCGGCTACGCACCCACCGTCTTCACCGATCTGCCGCGCCTTCTGGAGCGCGCCGGA
Source organism: Bradyrhizobium sp. 62 (assembly GCF_023073035.1). NCBI lineage: Bacteria > Pseudomonadati > Pseudomonadota > Alphaproteobacteria > Hyphomicrobiales > Nitrobacteraceae > Bradyrhizobium > Bradyrhizobium sp. 62. The sequence goes on along the minus strand of NZ_JADPIT010000010.1, from coordinate 2,189 downwards.
CCCGGCGAGGAGGGGTCCGGGACGATCACCGGGATTTTCTCCGTGCTGGTGGACGGCGACGATCACAACGAGCCGATCGCCGATACCATCCGCAGCACACTCGATGGGCACATCGTGCTCTCCAGGCACATCGCCGACCAGGCACGTTACCCGGCGGTGGACGTTCTGGGTTCGGTCTCCCGTCTCGCCCATAACGTCTGGGACCCCGAAGAGCGCGAATTGGTGAGCAAGCTGCGCGCCATGATCGCCAAATACGAGGACACGCGCGACCTTCGCCTGATGGGCGGATACCAGGCGGGACGTGATTCGGGGCTCGACCAGGCGGTCGACATGGTCCCGAGAATCTATGGCGCGATGCGGCAGGACGCCTCGGCTCCGCCAAGCGCCGATCCGTTCCGCGAGCTGCGGGACATGCTCAAGGGCGACTAGCAAGTCTCAGCTTGGGTCGGGGCGCGAGGCGCCCCGCGATCGCACCTTGCTCGTTGTTTTCGACAGGCGATCGCATGCCGCCACGCTTCCAGCGCATGCACATGCACGCCCGTCTCCGGTTTCAGCCGTGATCGCCTCCACCGTTCGGGTGAGGGAAATCGCGCAGCCGCGCCGAATGCGACTGAACCGGCGACTTCTCGATCCGACCCGGACAACCGCCGCGTGTAATTCCTGTGAGTTCCCCCGGACAGTTCTTGGCAGAACGCACAAGTTGTGGATGACATGCCGACGCACATCGTCGTCATGCACAAGCTTCGGTCAACTTGCATCAACGACAGCCAACAACGTGCCGTGCAATAAAACTGTCGCATAGTTGCGTGCATGTTGCTCGTGGGACAGCGTATTGCGTTCACCATCATGTGTCCCGAAGAGCGAGATTGTCTTGAACGTTACATTCGCCTGCGACGACATCCTGTCTGCGAGATGGTCTCTACTTGATTTTGTTGAGAAGGTCATTCATCGTTTCGTCGGAAGATAAGAAACGTCTGCGTGTGACTTGAACCTTAGGGGCTTCGGTTGAACTACTCCGATCCATCGTCTGCTGGCGACGGCTATTCGGGCTCCCGTACGACAACGCCGCGAATGGCATACCATCAGCAACACCGCTCACCGTGCCATAGCTTGCAGTGCCCATTGGTCCAGGTCGGGGGCCGGGCAGTCCGTGCTTTCACGAGAGAGAAGAGTACGGTGCATGTGTCGAACATTGCCGGTAGTACGGCTTCTCGCAAACGGCTCATTCGCGACGGCGGAAGGCGGCTCCGGGGCGCCGCAAACGTGACTCCCTGGGCAAGGTAGGAATTCATGCCATTGGCAAGAGAAGCCGTGGAGCTGCTGGTTCAGGCAGCGAGGGCTTGGTATTTCGAAGGCGATCAGCATGGGTTGCGCGATCGGGAATGGATGGCGCTGCGCTTTCTCGGCCGCGCCAACAGGTTTTCGCGCACGCCGTCCGCGCTCGCCGGCTTCATCGGCGCAACCAGGGCAACTGCATCGCAGATCGTGAAGACGCTGGAGAGCAAGAGCTTCCTGGTGCGAAAACCGTCGCACGAAGACAAGCGTTCTGTCGTGCTGCACGTCACCGCACAGGGCGAGAAGTGCCTGAGCCAGCACGATCCGATCAATCACGTGCTGAACGCGGTCACGGCGCTCGGACCCGACGAGTGCGTCAGGCTGCGCGATTCGCTGCGCGACATCCTCAATCACCTCGACGCAGCACATCAGCGGCTCGATGCCAGCGTCTGCCGGGACTGCATGTTTCTTGCCGAACGCGGGCCGGGTACCGGCAAGGGACGCGCAACGGCGGAATTCATGTGCCGTTTGTATCGCGCCCCGGTCTCACTCGAGGAGACCGAACTGCTCTGCACCAGTTTCGAGCGCACCCGCGACCGCCCCAAGATCGAGGAGCATCTCGACCGCGCGCGCATGGCGAACCAGGGGTGAGGCACGCGAGCGTTGCTGCGCAGAGCTGCGACCCAGCGGCGACATGGCGTAATGCGGAACGCAGCAATCCAGACTGTCTCGGTGCGGAAGGACTGGATTGCTTCGCTGCGCTCGCAATGACGGTTGCTTCGCTGCGCTCGCAATGACGGAGTATGAGGCGGTAGCGCCACTCTTCCAGCTCGCATTTTGAATTGCAGACACAGCTTCGCATCCTCGCGGCGCGATTCGCCCGAGTTTTGCTTCGTCACTCCACCCTCAAATCC
>NZ_JADPIT010000004.1:172624-193803 GCF_023073035.1 Bradyrhizobium sp. 62 | reverse complement strand
CGATTGCGAATGCCGGCAACGTCACGGTGGACGCCAACGGCAAGCTGACGATCAATGGCGCCACGATCAGCGGCGGTACGATCGACGGTCTCGGCACGATCGATGTCACCGGCGCCAGCAAGCTCGATAAATCGGCGACGCTGAGCACCACCGCCGTAACGGTTGAGAGCGGCGTCATACTGACGCTGGACGACGTGACTATTGCTGGCACCGCAATCGCCAATCATGGCACGGTCAAGGTCGATGCGAGCAGCAAGCTGACGTTGAACGGAGTAAGCCTGACCGGCGGCGCACTCACCGTTTCGGGCACGCTGAATTCGACTGGCACAACTGCGATTACCAACGCCAACATCTCGAACAACTATCTGATCGAGGCCACCCTCGGCGCGTTGACGCTGCTGGCGACGACTTCCGCAAGCTCGATCGCGAATGGCGGCATCCTTCGGGCCAATGGCGCAGAGCTCGACATCAACGGCGAAGCCATCGCAAACACCGGCACGCTGGCAGCGATCAATCACGGGACACTGAAGCTGACCGGGATGACGGTGACCGATACCGGCAGCGGTCATGTCTCGGTCGAGTCCGGCTCGACACTCGATCTCCAGGGCGCGACCATCGACGGCGGCACGGTGACGATTGCCGGTACGCTGGAATCGACTGGTACGAGCGCGATCAACAACGCCGACATCACCAATACCGGCACGATCACGGTGACCAGCGGTACGCTGACGATCGATCCCGCCACGCTTCACGCCATCACCAATCACAATCTCATTCAGGCGAACGGCGGCGTGCTCGACGTTTCCGGTGAGGATATCGCCAACACCGCGGCTCTTCAGGCGGTCAACCACGGCACGCTGAAGCTGGCAAATCTCACCGTCAGCAACACCAGTGCCGGGACGATCACGGTCGACGGTACCTCGAAGCTCTATCTGACCGACGTCTCGATCAATGGCGGCAGCCTGAGCAATGCCGGCAATCTCTACGGCGTATCCGGCTCCAATACCGTTTCGGCGATGGTCACGAACACCGGCACCATCGAGGTGCAGGCCGGCACGCTCAACCTCGCCGGCGGCCTCAGCGGTGTCGGTTCGGTTATCATCGATAACGGCGCGACGCTCGAACTCGCGGGGGCGACGGCGCAGACCATTGCCTTCGCCGGTGGCGTCGACACGCTGCAACTCGACAAGGTGGCGGGCCAGAGCTTCACCGGCACCATTACCGGTCAGTCGACAAATGCCGGCACGTTCACGATCAAGGGCGCGGCCGATATCACGACATCGAGCGGCGATGCACTCGACTTCACCGCATCGGGCGGCACATCTGCAGCGCCCGCCGACATTATTCTCACGCCCACCGGTGCACTGACTGGCGCGGCCAATGGCGTCGCCGTCACCCAGAACGGTACCGGCGATATCTCGTTCACGGCGACCGGCGACATCAAGGGCCTCGCCGGCCACGGCATCTGGCTGCGCGACAGCGCGACCGACGCTGGCGATATCACTGTCAACAATCTCACCGGCAAGGCGACGGGCACCGGCGCGAATTCGGTCGGCGTTCTCGTCGAGAATTTGAACAGCGCCAGCGCCGGCGGCATTTCGATCACCCAGCTCGGCGGCGCTGTCGGCGGCGCATATGGCGTCGACGCGACCACGCAGGGCAACGGCGACATCGCCATTGACGCCGGCGGTACTATCACCGGCAGCTCCGTCTACGGTATCCGCGCGCGGAGCTATGGCAGTGGCAGCGAGACCGTCACGACCGAGGCCGGCAGCGCCGTCACGTCGGGCAGCTCCGCCATCATCGCGGTCAATCGGGCAAACTCGATCGACGCGTCGGACGGCAGCACCATCACCGTCACGACCTACGGCACGATCAATTCCGGCAGCAGCCTGAACCAGAGCGGCAACACGCCGGCGGGTATCCAGGCCGGCTACACCGGTGCCACGACCGGATCCAGCGCCAATACCAACGTCAACGGCACCGTCACCATCAGCAATCACGCCAACATCACCGCCGCGGCGGGCTATGGCATCGACGCCTACAATTACGGCAATGGCGACGTCAGGGTGACAAGCTTCGCCGGGACCACGATTTCGGTCTCCGGTACGCAAGGCGTCGGCATCAACGCCTCGGCATTGAGCGGCGGCACTGGCGACGTGACGGTCACGCTTGGCGAAAATGTTACGATCTCGGGTGCGACGAGCTACGGCATCAGGGCTTACAGCATCGATGCGGGCGACGTCAGCGTTACCATGGCGAACGGCGACAGCATCACGTCCGGCAGCACCGGCATCGTGGCGGTCAACTACGCCACTGCGATCGCTGGCGGCCTCGGCAGCACGATCTCCGTCGAGGCCCATGGCACGATCCACTCCGGCTCGACCTCGAACAACGACGGCACCACTCCCGGCGGGATCATCGCCGGCTACAAGCCCGGCGGGTCCGGCACGTTCTCGAATGCGGTCAAGGGCGACGTCACCGTCACGAGCGATGCAACGATTATCGCCGATGCGGGCTACGGCATCGAGGCGTTCACCTGGGGTGCCGGCAACCTCACGGTCACGACCGGCGCGGCATCCTCGATTACGGCCGCAGGTACCGCGATCGGCGCCTTCGATCACGGTGGCGGCGACGTCAGCGTGACCAATAACGGCTCCGCCAGCGGCGCGGTCGGTGTGTCTGCCATCGCCAATGGCAGCGGCGACGTCACCATCGTCAATCACGGTGCTATCACCAGCACGAGCCTCGCCGGCATCAGCGTGACGCAGAACGAAGTGGGCGCGACCGGCTCGACCCATATCACCAATACCGGATCGATCGTGGCCCCGAGCGCCCATGCGGCGATCTTCATCCAGGAGAACGCGACCGGCACCGCGCAGATCGACAATTCCGCCACCGGAACGATCGGACCAGCCGTCGCCTCGACCGTGACCGCCGCGACTTACGCCATCGTCGAGACCGGCGGCCACATCACGATCAACAATGCCGGCCACATCAACGGCAATATCTCGGTCGCCAGCGCGACCTTCAACAACGAGCTGGGCGGCACCTGGACGGTCGCCGGCAGCGGCATCTTCGGCAACGCGTCGTCGATCGTGAACCACGGCGCCATCGATCTGCATGGCGCGTCGATCTCCGGGTCCGGGCTGAGCGTCGAGAATTACGCGACCATCGACAGCTGGGGCACGGCGTCGATCACGGGCACCGTCGCCAATACCGGCAGCATCGAGGTCCACGCTGGGACCCTGACGCTGTTCGGCTCGCTGTCGGGCGCAGGCTCGGTCACCGTCGATGTCGGCGCGTGGCTGAAGCTCGATGGCACGGTCACGGCCACGCAAACGATCACGCTCGACGGCGACGGCGCCCATCTTCGGATCGATGCGTCGACCTTCGGCGGATCGATCGCGGCGTTGTCCGCGCACGATACGATCGATCTGTCGAGTATTGTTTATGATGACGGCACGTCGGCGACCTATAACGCCGCGGCCGGCGAGCTCGTGGTGAGCGACGCCCACAACCATACGATTACGCTGAAACTCGCCGCCGGCGTCGACTATAGCAACTATCATTTCGCCGGCAGCGACGACGGCCATGGCGGCACGCTGATCACGATCAATTCGGATGATGACAAGCCAGTGTTCGATACGGCAACGGCAACGTTGACCGCGACCGTCCCCGAACGCGAGAACACCACCGGCTCTTCGGCACTCGACCCGACACCCACTGCCGCGACCGGCTCGATCGATTTCAAGGACGTCGATCTCACCGATCGGCCGACGGCGGAGATCACAGGTCGATCCGTGACCTGGCTCGATACCGACGGCACGACTCCGTTGACGCTGACGGGCCAGGAAGCCGCGCTCGAACACGCCCTGACCCTTCTGCCGCAGACCGGCAAGAATAACGGCACGGCCACCTGGAGCTATTCGATCGCCGACGGCGCGCTGGATTTCCTCGGCGAGAACCAGAGCGCCAAGGTAGTCTCCACAGTCACGCTTGATGACCACCAGGGCAAGACCGATACAGCCGAGGTCACGGTCACGATCATTGGCAAGAACGATGCGCCTGCGATCACGGCGGAAACGAACGACCATTCCGGCGCGGACCTGCTCGAGACGAATACGCAACTGGTGAAGCATGGTACGCTGACGGTTTCCGATCTCGACACCACCGATCACGTCACGGTCGCGGTCGATCATCTCGATATCTATTTGGACGATGTGCTCCAGACCGGCTATGTCGGCGAGCCCTCGAGCGCGACGCTGCTCAACTATCTCGCCGTGCAGCCCGGGGACATTCTCAACGGCTCCGCCACCCACGCCGCGTTTACATGGGACTTCAATTCAGGCAGCGAGGCCTTCGACTTCCTTGCCGACGGCCACACGCTGTCGCTGCAGTACACGATCGTGCCCGACGACAGCCACACGCCAACCGGCATCGGCAACGGCGTCCTCACTTTCAACATCGCCGGCAGCAACGATGCACCGACTCTGGGTGACGCGACGCTGGCCTCGGTCAGTGGAGATAACAGAGATCCGGCTGGCTCCGCAGTCGGCGATCTCTTTGCCGGCAAGTTCCACGACGCTGACGACGGCGCGAGCTTCCAGGCCGTCGCGGTCAGCGCAGACAACGCCAATTCGGATCAGGGAGTCTGGCAGTACGAAATCGCCGGCTCCGACCAGTGGGTCGACATTGCCGGCGTCAGCGACACGAATGCGCTCGTGCTGAGCACCGATACGCTGGTCCGCTTTGTCCCGGCCACCGGCTTCAGCGGCACGCCGGATGCGTTGGGCGTGCATGCCCTCGACGACACCTATACCGGCGCAATCACCGATTCGTCGTCGCCCGCGACGATCGATCTCACGGCGACGGGCACTGGCGGCACGACGCCTGTCTCGCACGACCTCACCACTATCGCTACCGAAGTGACGGCGCCTCCAGACAATGGCCCGGTCATCAACACCGAGAGCTTCCAGGTCTGGCACAACAACGAGCTCAACACCGACTCCATCACCCGTCTCTCGGTCATCGATACCGATTCAGGTGCGGCGACGGATACATTCACCGTTACGCTGTCGACCGCGCATCCCGATGTCAGCAGCACCGATCTTTCCCCGACAACCGGCTCGCTCGACAATATCAACGCGGGTCTCGCGAACGGCGCCGGCATCACCTACGATCCGACCGGCGCCAGCACCGATGAATCCCCGCAGCCGCCCGCGACCGACCAGATCACGCTGACGGTTGCGGATTCCGCCGGCCGCTACGACACCGTCAACTTCATCTTCAACGAGGCTGGCGACACCAGCCAGGGCATCTCGCTGCAGGGCACCAGCGGCAAGGACGTCATCTTCGCGACTGACACCAACGACACGCTGACCGGCGGCGACGCCAAGGATCAGTTCGTGTTCGCGCCGGGTGCGATCGGGTATGACGATAACGGCCATCCCGTCACTGATTTCTCGCACAGCATCACCGATTTTACCGAGGGTCTCGACAAGATCGACCTGCGGCAGTTCTCGGATATCAGCTCCATCGGCAGCCTCACGATTGCCCAGCAGCAGGGCACCGACGACACGCTGGTCACCTGGCAGCAGCAGGTAAACGCTCTGGAGGGGGCGCCGATCACCGAGCACGAGTCGCTGCTGCTGACGAACGTGATTGCCGCCAACCTCAAGGGCAGCGATTTCATCTTCCATATCACCTGATCTCGGCCGGGGCTCGCCTGCGGCCCGCGCCCGGCTTGACCGCGGCAAAAAATCCATACTCCCCCGCATCCAGGGAATGGCCAATCGCGTTCCGGCGCTGCATGATCAGTGCGCACGGCGTGATGCAAGGCAGGAAGTCCTACTGAAATGAAACGTCTCAAGATCCTGCGGCGGTGGTTTGCGCGGAAGTTGGGATTTGCGCGGCTGATGTGCCTTGCGCTGCTCGTCGTGTTTGCCGGCGCTCGCCTCTGGGATCCGCCGCCGATCCAGGAACTGCGGCTGCGCACCTTCGACATGTTTCAGTTGATCGATCCGCGCCACAAGGCGGCGCGGCCGGTCACGATCGTCGACATCGACGACAAGAGCCTCGCCACGCTCGGCCAATGGCCGTGGCCGCGGACACGGATCGCCGACCTGATCCAGAACCTCACCAATAACGGTGCGGTGGCAATCGGCTTCGACGTGGTGTTCTCGGAGGCTGATCGACTCAATCCGGATCTGGTCGCGAGCCAGATGCGGTACCTGGACGACGCCACCCGCGCCAAGCTGCGCGAGCTGCCGAGCAACGACCAGATCCTCGCCGACGCGATCAAGCGCTCGCGCGTGATCCTGGGCGAGACTGGGCAGCGGGCGATTTCGTCCGAGGTCGACAAGTCGCTGCCCTTCACCGGCGTCGCGACGGTCGGCGAGGACGGCGCTGAGCGCTTCCTGTTCGAATTTCCCGGGCTGTTGCGCAACGTGCCCGAGATCGAGAAGGTCGCGGCCGGCCGCGGCCTGTTCTCGATCAAGACCGAGCGCGACGGCCTGATCCGACGCGTGCCGATGATCATGCGCGCCCAGGGCATGGTCATGCCCTCGCTGAGCCTCGAGATTTTGCGCGTCGTCACGGGCACGCCGACCTTGCTGGTTCGGAGCGACAAGACCGGCGTGCGGGCCGTGCGTCTCAAGGGCGTGGAGATCCCAACCGACAGGAACGGTCAGCTGTGGGTGCATTATGCGCGCCAGGATCCCTCGATCTACGTCTCGGCTGCCGACGTGCTCGACAATACCGTGCCGCCGAACAAGATTGCCGGCAAGCTGGTGCTGATCGGCACCTCCGCGGTTGGGCTCAATGACATCAAGACCACGCCGGTGTCCTCGACCATGCCGGGCGTCGAGATCCATGCGCAGGTGCTGGAGAGCGTGCTGAGCGGCGCGGTAATATCCCAGCCGAACTACGCGCTCGGCGTCGAGCTGCTCGCCGCGCTCATCATCGGCTTGCTCGTCATCATCTTCACGCCGAACCTCGGACCGGTCCGCCTCGTGCTTGCCGGCGCGACCTTCGCCGCGATCCTGATCGGAGTGTCTTGGTTCTTTTACGTGCAATACCGCTATCTGATCGATTTCACCTATCCGCTGCTCTCGACCACGGCGATCTATCTGACGCTGATCTTCGCGAGCTTCGTGCGCGAGCAGCGGCAGCGCGTGCAGATCCGCGGCATGTTCGCGCAATACATGTCGCCGGTGCTGGTCGAGCAGCTCGCGCAGTCACCGGAAAAGCTCGTCCTCGGCGGCGAGGAGCGCGAGATGACGATCATGTTCTCCGACGTGCGCGGCTTCACCACCATATCGGAAACCTACAAGCACGATCCGCAGGGCCTGATCGCGCTGATGAACCGTTTCCTGACCCCGCTGACCGACGTGATCATCGATCAGAAGGGCTATATCGACAAATATATGGGCGACGCCATCATGGCGTTCTGGAACGCGCCGCTTGACGATGCCGAGCACGAGGTCAACGCCTGTGAGGCCGCGATCCAGATGTTGGAGAGGATCGACGCGGTGAACAAGGACCGCGAGCAGGAAGCCGTCGATGGCGGCCACGTCTACATCCCGCTCAATGTCGGTATCGGTCTCAACACCGGCATCGGCGTGGTCGGCAACATGGGCTCCGACCTGAAGAAGAACTATTCGGTGCTCGGCGACAGCGTCAACCTGGCGTCGCGCCTGGAAGGCCAGTCGAAGGAGTACGGCTTTCCGATCATCGTTGGCTCGCGCACCGCGCTCGCCGCCAAGGACAAGTTCGCGATTCTCGAGCTCGACTTCATCATGGTCAAGGGCAAGACCGAGCCGGAAGTGATCTACGCGATCGCCGGCCGCGCGGACGTGATGCTTTCGGGCGCCTTCCAGCGCCTGCGCAACGTCACCATCGAAATGCTCGCCTGCTATCGCAGCCGCGACTGGCAGGGCGCACTGGATGCGATCGAGCGCGGCCGCAGGAGCGAGGATGCCGACACTCTGGAAAAGCTGTTCAAGCTCTACGAAGTGCGCATCAAGGAATTCCAGATCAACCCGCCGCCGGAGGGCTGGACCGGGGCGTATGCGCTGCTGACGAAGTAGGGGGCAGATGTGCGGTTTGAAGCTAACCACACACTCGCTGTCGTCCTGGCGACGCCAGAACCCATTACCCCAGGGAGAAGTTGTTGCGGCGAGCGGCCAACCACCAATCTTCGCCAAACGAAATTCTGTGTTATGGGTCCTGGCTTTCGCCAGGACGACGGTGTGTTTGCGGAAGCTGAGTGCCGCCGGCCTTGAGCCTCACTCCGCCCCGATCGTCGTGAGGTCCTGGAACCAGTGCTGCGCCTGCACGAATTGCTTGACCTTGGGCGACAGCGCATGCGGGTTGGTGTCGTGCACCACCCACACCAGCGTGGCGTCGTCGACGATCAGCGCGTGCGCCTGCGCCAGCAGCTCGTCCTGCTTGGTGCTGTCGAAGGTCTGCTTGGCCTCGTCGATCAGCGCGTCGACCTTCGGATTCTTGTAGCCACCCCAGTTGACGCCGACCGGCGCGATCTGGCTCGAATGAAAGAAGCGGACGATGGCGTAGAGCGGATCGGAGGTGACATAGGCGATGTTGTTGGCGGTGATGCCGGCGTTCATCTCGTCGGCCGCGCCCTTGCGCCAGTGCGTGTATAACGTCTCGAGCTCGACCACCTTGAAATCGATGTCGATGCCGATCTCCTTGAAGCTCTGCTGCAAAAATTCGTTCATCGGCAGCGACAGCATCTGGCCGGTGCCGCCCTGTGCGATGATGAAGGTGGCCTTCAGCGGCTTCGCCTTGGAGTAGCCGGCTTCCTCGACCAGCTTCTTCGCCGCGGCGACATCGTATTTCAGCTCGAAGCTCGGCTTGCCGAACCAGGGGCTCGACGGATCGACCTGTCCCTTGGCGGGTTTTGCGAGGCCGTTCATCAGGCCCACCACGGCTTCACGATCGATCGCGAGGTTCAGCGCCTTGCGCAGGCGGATGTCGGTCCAGGGCGAACCCGGCAGCACGCTCAGATGATAATTCCAGACATGCGGCGTGACGTTGTCGACGAGCTTCATGCCGGCAGCCTTGAGCTGCGGCACGGCATCCGGCGCCGGCGTCTCGATCAGATCGACTTGTCCGGCCAGCAGCGCATTGGTCCGCGTCAGCGCTTCCGGCATCGGCACCAGCACGAGCTTGTCGACCTTGGGAATGCGCCTCTTGTTCCAATAATCCGGATTCTTGGTAAGCTCGGCGAGCTCGCGCGGCACCAGTTTTGTCAATTTGAACGGGCCCGTTCCCGAAGGCTGGCTCGCGAACTTGTCCCAATCCTTGCCGAGCTTTTCGTATTGCGTCGGGCTCGACACCAGGAACCACAGCATCTGATAGGGAAAGAAGGAATCGACCGTCTTGGTGGTGATCTCCACCGTGGAGTCGTCGATCTTGGCGTAGCTCGCGACCGAAGGCAGGCGGGTCTTGACCTGCGCGCTCTGACGCTTGTCGAATTGCGGCGCCTTGTCGTTGAGCACCTTGTCCAGATTCCAGATCACGGCATCGGCGTCGAACTCGCTGCCGTCGTGAAACTTCACGCCCTTGCGCAAGGTGAAGCGCCATTTGGTCTTGTTCTCGTCATCGACTTTCCACTCGGTGGCCAGTCCCGGCACCAGCTTTCCCGGGCGGTCGGCGACGTCCATCTCCCACGCCACGAGCGGATCGTAGATGGTGTAGGCCGTGAACTGATAGGCGCCGGCGCCGCGATCGGGCTGACCGGTCGTCAGCGGGATGTCCGCCATCGAGATGCCGTAGCGCAGCACCGTCTCGGCGCCCGCGGGAATCGCGGACAACGCCAGTGCAAGCACGGCGAAACAGGTCGATAGTCGGATACGCATGGGCCATAGCTCCAGGGAAGGCTTCAAGGACAATCGGAGCCAAACCTGCAATCTTGATGCCAGAATAGGCAGCAAGGTGCTTTCACCGAGGCGTCATCACAAGGACTTGTCGTCGCAGGGGCAATTTGCAGAATAAGTTTCCCCATTGGCATAGGCATTGCATACGATTGCATCAAAATTAGTCATCGAAGCCGGAAAAGGATTGAGTCAATGCTTATCAATAAGAACAAGACCCGCGCGGCGCTGATCGCGTTGCTGGCGCTCAGTAGCGCGGCTGCGTGGCCGCGCTCCGCAAGTGCCGAAACCGTGTTGCGCATCGCCATGACGGCTGCCGATATTCCGCGCACGCTGGGCCAGCCCGATCAGGGTTTTGAAGGCAACCGCTTCACCGGCCTCACCATGTATGACGCGCTCACCGGCTGGGACCTGTCCTCGGCCGACAAGGCGAGCGTGGTGATCCCCGGCCTTGCCACCGAGTGGAAGGTCGACGATGCCGACAAGACCAAATGGACTTTCAAGCTGCGGCCGGGCGTCACCTTCCATGACGGCTCGCCGTTCAATGCAGACGCCGTGGTGTGGAATGTCGAGAAAGTGCTGAAGCAGGACGCGCCGCAATTCGACGCCAGCCAGGTCGGCGTCACGGCCTCGCGCATGCCGACGCTGGCATCCGCGAAGAAGGTCGACGACATGACGGTCGAGCTCACCACCAAGGAGCCCGACAGCTTTTTGCCGATCAACCTCACCAACCTCTTCATGGCGAGCCCGGCGAAGTGGCAGCATTTCTACGACAAGGCGGAGGGCGCCGACGCCAAGGCGAAGTCGCAGGCGGCTTGGACCGCGTTCGCCAAGGACGTCGCGGGCACCGGCCCGTGGAAGATGGCCGCGTTCACGCCGCGTGAGCGGCTCGAACTGGTCAAGAATGCGGGCTACTGGAACAAGGACCGCGTGCCAAAAGTCGACAAGATGGTGCTCTTGCCGATGCCGGAAGCGAATGCGCGCACTGCGGCGCTGCTTTCCGGGCAGGTCGATTGGGTCGAGGCGCCGGCGCCGGACGCTTTGCCCGAATTGAAGCAGCGCGGCTTCAAGCTCTACGCCAACGAGCAGCCACACGTCTGGCCGTGGCAGTTCTCGCGCGTCGAGGGCTCGCCTTGGAACGATATCCGCGTGCGCAAGGCCGCGAACCTCTGCGTCGATCGCGAAGGGCTCAAGGACGGCTTGCTCGCGGGGTTGATGGTGCCCGCGACCGGCACCTTCGAGGCCGGCCATCCCTGGCGCGGCAAGCCGACCTTCGAGATCAAGTACGACAAGGTGGCTGCGCAGAAGCTGATGCAGGAGGCAGGCTTCGGCCCGAACAAGAAGCTGACGGTGAAGACCCAGACCTCGGCGTCCGGCTCGGGCCAGATGCAGCCGCTGCCGATGAACGAATATCTCCAGCAGGCGCTGGCCGAATGCTATTTCGACGTGCAGCTGGACGTGATCGAGTGGAATACGCTGTTCACCAATTGGCGCCGCGGCGCCAAGGATCCCAGCGCCAACGGCTCGAACGCGACCAACGTCACCTACGCGGCGATGGATCCGTTCTTCGCGCTGGTGCGCTTTCTGCAATCGGGCATGGCGCCGCCGGTCTCGAACAATTGGGGCTTCATCAACAATCCCAAATTCGACGAGCTGGTGAAGAAGGCGCGGCAGACTTTCGATCCCGCCGCGCGTGACGCCGCGCTCGCCGAACTGCACGCGGCCTCCGTCGACGACGCAGCCTTCCTCTACGTCGCCCACGACGTTGGCCCGCGCGCCATCAGCCCGAAGGTGACAGGCGTCGTGCAGCCGAAGAGCTGGTTCATCGACTTCTCGCTGGTGTCGTTGCAGTAGTTCGCTCGGCTTGCTCAGTGCACCCTCTTCCCTTGCGGGAGAGGGTGGCTTCGCGGATAGCGAAGCCGGGTGAGGAGTCTCTTTCCGCGAATGCGGACCTCTCAACCGACGCAGTATCATCCGCGGAAACAACCCCTCATCCGGCGCTTGGCGTCACCTTCTCCCACAAGGGGAGAAGGGAAGAAAAGAAACAACGTGCTCGCCTATATCGCCAGACGCATCGTCTACGTCGTCCCGATCGTCATCAGCGTCGCGCTGGTGTGTTTTCTGCTCGTGCACATCACGCCGGGCGATCCGCTCGTCGCGGTGCTCCCCGCAGACGCTTCGCAGGAGCTCGCCGCGCAGCTCCGCACCGCCTATGGTTTCGACCGCCCGCTGCCGGTGCAGTTCGGGCTTTGGCTGCTCCGCGCGCTTCATGGCGATCTCGGCAATTCCATCGCCACGGGCCGCCCGGTGCTCGCCGAGGTCATGCGCGCGGTCAGCAACACCGTCACGCTGGCGATCGCGGCGGCGATCATCGGCTTCACCATGGGCATCCTGCTCGGACTGGTCGCCGGCTATTTCCGCGAGACCTGGATCGATAAGCTGGCGACGTCGTTTGCCATCGCCGGCGTTTCGGTGCCGCATTACTGGCTCGGCATGGTGCTCGTCATCATCTTCTCGGTTCAGCTGAACTGGCTGCCCGCCGTCGGCGCCGGACCCGGCGGCTCCGCCGCCTGGGCCTGGGACTGGGCGCATTTGCAATACCTCGTGCTGCCGGCGATCACGACCTCGGTGATCCCGATGGGCATCGTCACCCGCACGGTGCGCGCGCTGACCGGCGACATCCTCAGCCAGGATTTCGTCGAGGCGCTGCGTGCAAAAGGCCTGCATGAGCGCGGCGTGTTCCGCCACGTCATCAAGAACGCCGCGCCCACCGCGCTCGCGGTGATGGGACTTCAGCTCGGTTACATGCTCGGCGGCTCGATCCTGATCGAGACCGTGTTCTCCTGGCCGGGCTCGGGCTTCCTGCTCAATTCGGCGATCTTCCAGCGCGATCTGCCGCTGCTCCAGGGCACGATCCTGATCCTGGCGCTGTTCTTCGTCTTCCTCAATCTGCTGGTCGACATCGCGCAAGCCGCGATCGACCCGCGCATCAAGCGGGGCTAGCAATGAGCGAGCTTCCGTTGTCCGTCACCAGCGATGCGGCACTTCAGTCCGCGCCCGCGACCAAGGCGCGCGGCTATTGGGCGACCGTCGGCCGTCGTATCCGGCGCGACAAGGTCAGCATGGTTTGCGCGCTGGTGCTGCTGCTGATCTTCCTGTCCGCGATCGTTGCGCCGTGGCTCGGTCTGGAAGATCCGTACAAGGGCTCGATGATCCGCCGCCTGCGCCACATCGGCACATCAGGCTACCCGCTCGGCACCGACGAGCTCGGCCGCGACATGCTGGCGCGCCTGATCTATGGCGGCCGGCTGTCGCTTCTCATCGGCATTTTGCCTGTGATCCTCGCCTTCTGCATCGGCACCTCGCTCGGCCTCGTTGCCGGCTATGTCGGCGGCAAGCTCAACACCGCGATCATGCGCACGATCGACGTGTTCTACGCGTTTCCGTCCGTGCTGCTGGCGATCGCGATCTCGGGCGCGCTGGGCGCGGGCATCCTCAATTCCATCGTGTCGTTGACCGTCGTGTTCGTGCCACAGATCACCCGCGTCGCCGAAAGCGTCACCACCGGCGTGCGCAACATGGACTTCGTCGATGCCGCGCGCGCCTCGGGCGCGGGACCGTTCACCATCATGCGCGTTCATATCCTCGGCAATGTGCTCGGTTCGATCTTCGTCTACGCGACCAGCCTGATCTCGGTCTCGATGATCCTCGCGGCAGGCCTGTCCTTCCTTGGCCTCGGCACCAAACCGCCGGAGCCGGAATGGGGCCTGATGTTGAATACCTTGCGCACCGCGATCTATGTCAACCCTTGGGTCGCTGCACTCCCCGGCGCAATGATCTTCGCGGTCTCGATCTGCTTCAACCTGCTCTCGGACGGCTTGCGCAGTGCCATGGACATCAGGAACTAGCCATGAGCGAAATCAGCACGTCAGTCGTAATGCTGGAGCCGATCGAAGACCTCGGCGGCGTCGCCCAACCGCTGCTTCAGGTCAACGGCCTGACCAAGCATTTTCCGGTGCGAGGCGGCCTGTTCGCCGCAAAGCGCACCGTGCGTGCCGTCGACAATGTTTCCTTCTCCGTCGCCAAGGGCGAGACCGTCGGCATCGTCGGGGAGTCCGGTTGCGGCAAGTCGACCACCGCGCGGCTGCTGATGCATCTGATGCCGCGTGACACCGGCGATATCATTTATGATGGCATGAGCGTCGGGCAGTCGCTCTCCCTGCGAGAGCTGCGCCGCGGCATGCAGATGGTGTTCCAGGATTCCTACGCCTCGCTCAATCCGCGCCTGACCATCGAGGAATCGATCGCCTTCGGCCCCAAGGTGCACGGCATGGCCGACGGCGCCGCGCGCGCGCTGGCGCGCGAGCTGCTGGGCAAGGTGGGCCTGGTTCCTGCAAACTTTGCCAACCGCTACCCCCACGAGATTTCCGGCGGCCAGCGCCAGCGCGTCAACATCGCACGTGCGCTGGCGTTGTCGCCGCGGCTGGTGATTCTCGACGAAGCGGTTTCCGCGCTCGACAAATCGGTCGAGGCGCAAGTGCTCAATTTGCTTGCCGATCTCAAGAGCGAGTTCGGCCTGACCTATCTCTTCATCAGTCACGATCTCAACGTCGTGCGCTACATCAGCGATCGCGTGCTGGTGATGTATCTCGGCGAGGTCGTCGAGCTCGGCCCGGTCGACCAGGTCTGGGACCAGCCGGCGCATCCCTATACGCGCGCACTTCTTGCCGCGATGCCGTCCTCGGATCCGGATCGCCGCACCGAGACGCCGCCGATCACGGGCGATCCGCCCAATCCGATCGATCCGCCCTCGGGCTGCCGCTTCCACACCCGTTGCCCGTTTGCGGAGCCGCTCTGCGCAAATGCGACACCAAAACTCACCGCGCTCGATAGAATGGGCCACGAGGCCGCGTGCTACATGGCGATCCCGGGTTCAGGCCATAGCCGCGCGCCCAAGGAGGAAACCGTATGACGAGACCGACGACAAAAGAGATCAAGGCGACGGCACAGGTCGCCGGCGTTCCCGTCGACGACGAGATTGCGACGCGCATCTCCAATTCCATCGGACCGGCCTTCGAGGGCTTTGCGGCCATTGCCGGCACGCTGCCGTTCGATCTCGAGCCCGCGCTCTATCCGATCGCGCAGACTGCGAAGGTCTCGAAATGAGCACCGAGCCCGCATTGATGACGCTTACCGAGGTCGCGCGCGCGATTGCGATGAAGCAAGTGTCCTCACACGAGGTGACGCGCGCGCTGCTGCATCGTATCGCGCACTGGCAGCCGCATCTCAACGCCTTCATGTCGATCGAATCGGAGGCGGCGCTGAAGGCCGCCGATGCCGCCGACGCCGAACTCGCCAAGGGCGAAGTCCGCGGTCCGCTGCATGGCGTGCCGCTCGCGCACAAGGACATGTATTACGATGCCGGTCACGTCGCGACCTGCGGCTCGCTGATCCGCCGCGATTTCGTTCCGACCGTCACCTCCTCTGCCTTGCAGCGGCTGAAGGATGCCGGCCAGGTTCGCCTCGGCACGTTGCATCTCGCCGAATTCGCCTATGGCCCGACTGGCCATAACGCCCACTACGGCCCTGTTCGCAATCCCTGGAACGTCGCGCACATCACCGGCGGCTCGTCGTCAGGCTCGGGCTCGGCAGTCGCGGCGCGATTGACCTATGCCGCGCTCGGCTCCGACACCGGCGGCTCGATCCGCATGCCCGCGCATTTCTGCGGCGTCACGGGACTGAAGACCACCGTTGGCCGGGTCAGCCGCGCCGGCGCGATGCCGCTGTCGCAGTCGCTCGACACGGTCGGCCCGCTCGCCCGCACCGCCGAGGATTGCGCGCTGCTGCTGGCGCTGATGGCCGGCCCTGATCCTGAGGATTCGACCGCGAGCCATGAGCCGCTGTCTGACTATGTCGGCGCGACCAAGGGCTCGCTGAAGGGCCTCAAAGTCGGCGTCCCCTCGTCCTTCTATGTCGACGATCTCGACGGCGAGGTCGCGCGCGTGCTGGACGAAACCATCGCGGTGCTCAAGCGCGAGGGCACCGACATCGTCACGGTTGAGCTGCCCGACCAGCGGCAATTGTCCTCGGCAAGCCAGCTCGTGCTTGCAGCCGAAGCCGCCGCTTTCCACAAGCGCTGGATGATCGAGCGGCCGCAGGATTATGGTCCGCAGGTGTTGATGCGGCTTCAGAACGGGCTTGCGGTCCCCGCCATCACCTATCTCGAGGCGATGCGCTGGCGCGGACCGGCGCTCGCTGCGCACAACGCTGCGACATCAGGTGTCGATGCGATCATCGCGCCCGCGTCCCCGGTGCCGGCGCCGACCATCGAGGAGAGCGACGTCGGCGGCGGGCCGAACGCGCCGGCGCTGTTGCAGCGGCTGACGCTGTTCACCCGTCCGGTGAATTACCTCGGCCTGCCGTCGCTCACGGTGCCCTCGGGCTTCACCAAAAGCGGTCTTCCGATCGGCATGCAATTGATCGGCCGCTCGTTCGATGAAGCGACGCTGCTCACCATCGGCGCCGCATTCCAGCGCGCCACCGACTATCACGACAGGCTACCGAAACTTCCATCATGACAAAGCTCGTCGAGATCTCAGGCCTCAATATCCGCTTCACCGGTGAGCGCACGGTCTATGCCGTGAACGATCTCAGTCTCTCGCTCGGCGACGGCGAGGTGCTGGGCCTGCTCGGAGAGTCCGGTTCGGGCAAGAGCGTGACCTTGCGTGCACTGATGCGGCTGTTGCCGAAGAAGCGCACGCAGATCACGGGCAAGGTCAACGTGATGGGCCGCGACGTGCTCGCCATGAACGACGAGCAGCTGTCGTCGTTCCGCGGCCAGACCGTGTCGATGATCTTTCAGGAGCCGGCGCTCGCGCTCGACCCGGTCTACACCATCGGCGCGCAGATCGCCGAAAGCGTGGTGCGCCATGAGGGCAAGTCTTACGCGGAGGGCAGGGCGCGCGCACTCGAAATGCTCGAGGTCGTGCGCATTCCCTCGGCCAAGCGGCGGTTGGATGCCTATCCGCATGAAATGTCCGGCGGCATGCGTCAGCGCGCGATGATCGCGCTGGCGCTCGCGTGTCGTCCCAAGATATTGCTCGCGGATGAGCCGACCACCGCGCTGGATGCCACCGTGCAGATCCAGATCCTGCTGCTGTTGCGCGAATTGCAGCGCGAGTTCGGCATGTCCGTCATCTTCGTGACCCATGACATCGGGGTCGCCATCGAGATCTGCGATCGGGTCGCGGTGATGTATGCCGGCCAGATCGTGGAGCAGGGCACGCTTCGCGACATCGTCCGCTCGCCGGTGCATCCCTACGCCAAGGGTCTGCTCGCCTCGACCGTCCACGGGGCCAAGCGGGGACAGCGGCTCGAGACCATCCCCGGCACCCCGCCGTCGCTCGGCGAGAGGCCGCACAACTGCTCCTTTGCGCCCCGCTGCGCCGTAGCCCAGCCGCGCTGCCTGGAACAACTGCCAGGGACTGTGGAGGTCGGCCCGGGCCGGGCGGCACGGTGCGTGCTGGCGGAGCCGGTCACCGCACTGTCCTGACATTTGACCGCGACCGGGAAGTGGGGAACAGCATTCACACCTCGTTCATCCCGGTTCCGCTTCCATGGAACCGTTCACGGAGAGGGACCTCACTTATGTACATTTCCAATGAAGGCCTGCTTGTCATCCTGTTCGTCGGCCTGGTGGCGGGTTGGCTGGCCGGCAAGGTGGTGCGCGGAACCGGATTCGGCATGATCGGCGATATCGTGGTCGGCATCGCCGGCGCACTGGTGGCAAGCTTCCTGTTTCCGAAGCTTGGCATTCACATCGGCACCGGACTGATATCGGAGATCATCTATTCCGCGATCGGCGCGGTCATCCTGCTGCTGGTGGTGCGGTTGGTCCGCGGCGGTGGCCGGTTCTAATGGCGCCCGAGTTCAATTGATCGAACTTTTGACCTCTCCCCGCCCGGGGAGAGGTGACATGTCTGCAAGAAAAAGCCGCAAGATCGTGAGATTCCGGACTTGCGTGCAGGGCCGGTCGGGGGTGATGTGGGCCATAGGGGTCCCGGGTGTTCGACTGCGTTGGGCGATGAGCGCAAACGCGATGTTAATCCGGGTCAATTACTCCTGAATTTGCCTTTGAAATCAGGGACTTTGGCCCCTACCCGAAAGAGATCAGACTGATGGCAGCCGTTCCCGGCGTCCGCCGCTCAGAGCTCGGTGATGCGCTGCGCGCCTGTCGCACGGCGTTTGTCGGCGTCGGCTTGATGAGCTGCATGATCAACCTGCTCTATCTGACCGGGTCGATCTTCATGCTGGAGGTCTACGACCGGGTGCTGCCGAGCCGCAGCATTCCGACCCTGGTCGGCCTGATCGTCCTCGCCAGTTTCCTCTACATGGCGCAGGGCGCGCTGGACATGATCCGTAACCGGATCCTGGGCCGGGTCGGCACCGCGCTGGACGAAGCCCTGAACAAGCGGGTGTTCGACACCATCGTGCGCCTGCCGCTGCTGGTCGGCAGCCGCAACGAGGGGCTTCAGCCGCTGCGCGATCTCGACAATGTCCGCTCCTTCCTCGGGGGCATGGGACCGAGCGCGTTCTTCGACCTGCCCTGGCTGCCGCTCTATCTCGCCATCTGCTTCGCCTTCCACGTCATGATCGGCGTCACCGCGCTGGTCGGCGCCGTCATCCTGGTCGGGTTGACGCTGGTCACCGAGTTCATGTCGCGCCAGCCGGCGAAGGACGCGATGGGCCTTGCCGCCCAGCGCAACGATCTCGCCCAGGCCAGCCGCCGCAATGCCGAAGTCATGGTGTCGATGGGTATGGCCGGCCGGATGAACGCGCGCTGGAGCGAGGCCAACGAAAAATATCTCGACGGCAACCAGCGTGCGAGCGACGTCGCCGGCGGTCTCGGCGCGGTCGCAAAAGTGCTGCGCATGATGCTGCAATCGGCCGTGCTCGCCGTCGGCGCCTATCTCGTCATCCATCAGGAGGCGACCGCCGGCATCATCATCGCCGGCTCGATCCTCTCGGCCCGTGCGCTCGCGCCGGTCGACCTCGCGATCGCGCACTGGAAATCCTTTGTCGCGGCACGCCAGAGCTGGCACCGCCTGACCCGACTTCTCGAGCAGATGCCGGCGCAGACGATGCCGACCCAGCTGCAGGCGCCGACCAGCCGCCTCTCGGTCGAAGGCATCGCCATGGTGCCGCCGGGCGACCAGCGCCTCATCGTGCAGGACGTCACCTTTGCGCTCGAAGCCGGCAACGGCCTCGGCGTGATCGGACCGAGCGGCTCCGGCAAGTCGTCGCTGATCCGCGCGCTGGTCGGCGTCTGGCAACCGGTCCGCGGCAAGGTGCGGCTCGACGGCGCGGCGCTCGACCAATGGTCGTCGGACATGCTTGGCCGCCATATCGGCTATCTGCCGCAGGACGTCGAATTGTTCGGCGGCACCATCGCGCAGAACATCAGCCGCTTCGATCCCGAGGCCACGTCTGACGGCATCATCGCCGCCGCCAAGGAAGCCGGCGTGCACGAGATGATCATCAAGATGCGCGAGGGCTACAACACCCAGGTCGGCGAGCAGGGCACGGCGCTCTCCGCGGGCCAGGCGCAGCGCGTGGCACTGGCGCGCGCGCTCTATGGCAACCCGTTCCTGATCGTGCTCGACGAGCCCAATTCCAATCTCGATACCGAAGGCGACGAAGCGCTGACCCGCGCCATCCGCGCGGCGCGCGAGCGCGGCGCCATCGTCGTCGTGGTGGCACATCGCCCGATCGGCGTGGAAGCGGTCGATCAGATCCTGGTGCTGCGCGACGGCCGCATGCAGGCCTTCGGGCCGAAGGAGCAGGTGCTCGCCCAGGTGCTCCAGCCGCGTGTGACGCCGCCGGCGCCGATCAAGATCGTCAGCGAAGGCGGAGCCAAGGCATGAGCACGATGGCGCTCGGCGGGGCGAAGCCCGCCGCGAAGCGGACCGTACGGCAGTCGATCCGGTTTCACCTGATGCTCGGGCTTGGGATCGTGCTGGTGCTCCTGGTCGGGCTCGGCGGCTGGGGATCGACCGTGCAGATCTCGGGCGCGCTGATCGCGCCCGGCCAGATCGTGGTCGAATCCAACGTCAAGAAGGTGCAGCATCCGACCGGCGGCGTGGTCGGCGAGCTGCGCGCTCGCGATGGCGACGTGGTCAAGGCCGGTGACATCGTGGTGCGGCTGGACGACACCGTCACCAAGGCCAACCTCGCCATCGTCACCAAGAATCTCGACGCGGCGCAGGCGCGTGCCGCGCGGCTCCAGGCCGAGCAGCGCGGGATCGACAGGATCGACTACCCGCAAGCGCTGCTCGATCGCGGCAACGATCCCGACGTCAAGGCGCTGCTCTCCGCCGAAACCAAGCTGTTCGACGTTCGCGTCAACGGACGCGCCGGCCAGAAGGCGCAGCTGCGCGAGCGCATCCAGCAGCTCAACGAGGAGATCGAGGGCCTCTCCGCGCAGGAGCGGGCCAAGGACAGGGAAATCTCGCTGGTGCAGCAGGAGCTCGTCGGTGTCCGCGATCTCTATGACAAGCACCTGGTGCAGATCTCCCGCCTGACCACGCTCGAACGCGACAGCGCCCGCCTCAACGGCGAGCGCGCGCAGTACATCGCCTCGCGCGCGCAGGCCAAAGGCAAGATCACCGAGACCGAGCTCCAGATCATCCAGGTCGACAAGGACATGGTCAGCGAGGTCTCCAAGGATCTGCGCGAGACCAACGACAAGATCGGCGAAATGATCGAGCGCAAGGTCGCCGCCGAGGACCAGCTTCGCCGCGTCGACATCCGCGCGCCGCAGGACGGCATGGTGCTGCAATCGACCGTGCATACGGTTGGTGGCGTCATCACCGCCGGCGACGCCCTCATGCTGATCGTGCCGCAGGCCGACGATCTCCAGGTCGAGGCCAAGGTCAATCCGGTCGATATCGACAAGCTCCAGATCGGCCAGAAGACGCTGCTGCGCCTCTCCGCCTTCAACCAGCGCACTACGCCCGAGCTCAACGGCGTCGTCAGCCGCGTCTCGCCCGACGTCACCACCGATCAGCGCACCGGCCAGAGCTACTACACCATCCGCGTCTCGCTGTCCGCGGAAGAGGTCGCCAAGCTCGGTGACTCCAGGCTGATCCCCGGCATGCCGGCGGAAGCCTTCGTCCAGACCGGCGACCGCACCATGCTGTCCTATCTGATGAAGCCGCTGCACGACCAGTTCATGCGCGCGTTCCGGGAGAAGTGACGCGCGAAGGCGCGTCATCGCCTCCT
>NZ_JADPIT010000004.1:165203-172614 GCF_023073035.1 Bradyrhizobium sp. 62 | reverse complement strand
TGCTTCGCTACGCTCGCAATGACGGGCGGCTTCTTTCTTGCTTTAGTTTTCTTGCTATAGTTCGATTCAGTCCCAGCAACCTGGCGTCGAACAATGCAATCGATCCAATCTCCACCCTCCGTCGCCACCGAATCCTTTTCCGACGCCGGCCTCGCCGTCGCCCGCCTCGAAGAGATCTACGAGCGCAACACGAAGTTCCTGCGAGACCGGTTCGAAGCTTACGTCAACGGCGAGGCAATCACGACGCGGGTGCGGGCCTTCTATCCCTTCGTCCGTGTCACCACCGCGACGCATGCGCGGCTGGATTCGCGTCTCGCCTACGGCTTCGTCGCCCGGCCCGGCGTGCACGAGACCAGCGTCACGCGTCCGGATCTGTTCCGGACTTATCTGACAGAGCAGATCGGATTGTTGATCCAGAACCACGGCGTTCCGGTCGAAATCGGCGAGTCCGACGAACCGATCCCCGTTCACTTTGCCTATCGCCGCGACATCAACATCGAAGCCGCCATCACCACCAGCGAGAATTCGACCGTGACGCGGTCGCTGCGCGATGCGTTCGACGTGCCTGATCTTGCGACCATGGACGATGCCATCGCCGACGGCACTTTCGAGCTCCAGCCTGGCGCGCCCGAGCCGCTGTCCCTGTTTCGGGCGGCCCGCGTCGACTACTCGCTACGCCGGCTCTACCATTACACAGGCACCGACCCCGAATATTTCCAGAACTTCGTGATCTTCACCAACTATCAGTTCTACGTCGACGCCTTCGCGCAACTCTGCCAGCAGCGGCTTCAGGCTGGCGAGGCCGGCCTCGATGCCTTCGTTGCTCCAGGCAATGTGATCACGCGCAGCGGCGGCGCGACGACGGGCGTTGCGCCCCCACGTGCGCCGCAGATGCCGGCCTTCCACTTGGTCGTGCCCGGCTATCGCGGCATCACTCTGATCAACATCGGCACCGGTCCGTCCAACGCGCGCAACGTCACCGACCATGTTGCCGTGCTGCGGCCCCATGCCTGGCTGATGCTCGGCCATTGCGCGGGCCTGCGCAACACGCAGCGGCTCGGCGACTACGTGCTAGCCCATGGCTATGTCCGCGAGGACCATGTGCTCGATCGTGAGTTGCCGCTGTGGGTGCCGATCCCGGCGCTCGCGGAGATGCAGGTGGCGCTCGAGGAGGCGGTCGAGGACGTCACCGGCCTCGAAGGTTTCGAGCTCAAGCGCCTGATGCGTACCGGCACCGTTGCCAGCGTCGACAACCGCAATTGGGAGATCAGCGGTCCCGATGTCATTCGCCGCTTGTCGCAGTCGCGCGCGGTTGCGCTCGACATGGAATCGGCCGCGATTGCCGCTAACGGCTACCGCTTCCGCGTCCCCTACGGCACGCTGCTGTGCGTCTCCGACAAGCCTCTGCACGGCGAGATCAAGCTCGCAGGCATGGCCAGCGAATTCTACCGCCGCCGCGTCGGCCAGCATCTCGAGATCGGCTTGAAGGCGCTGGAACGGCTCAAGCAGCAGGAATCCGAGCGGCTGCATTCGCGAAAGCTCCGCAGTTTCGCCGAAGTTGCGTTCCAGTAGGCGATGGATTGCCTTTGCTGCTGACAAGCAGCGGGATTTTCGGCATTTTCGGCGCGGGGGTCGACCGGGACGATTTGATGCCACTCATGCGCGACAGGATCATTGGCCATGATCTCGAACGGCTCGCCTTTCGCTTCACCATGCTGAACGACGACGAGGTCGTGCAGTGCCAGATCAGCGACGCCGCGATGGACGAGCTTGCGGGCATGCAGGGCACCGAAAGCAGCGCGCGGCAGGCCCAGTTCCTGTCGCTGCGCGAGACCATCGAGCGGCTCGCCTCAGACCTCTACGACGAGGCGCCGCGGGTCAGGGGTCACGTGGTGCGGATCTTTACGCGACATTTGCAGCGGTAGTTCCGCTCGATCCTCCGCATCATGCCCCGAAGCAGTTCATAAAGTATTCGCTAACCAAGCAACCGGTTCGCCGCAATCCTAAGACCTGCGAAACCAGACGTTATGCAACTGTGAATTGATGGCCCGTAGAGGTTAGGTCACGAAAATGGAGCCTCACGAGTGATCGCGTGACAAACGACATTGTTGGAAGCGACGCGATCCGCGGGGCTGGTCATGACGTCAAGGCGGACAAGACGCCACCAAACCATTGGCCGCTTGCAATTGCCGTAGCGATCGGATGCGGACTCGTGGGCCTTGCGCTCCGCTACTTCGCCCGGAAGCACGCGACCGACGACGCCATTCAGCATCTGATCCCCTGGTATGTCTTCGCTCGCGATCACGGTGTCGCTGGACTGGCCGAAGCCTTTACCAACTATACGCCGTTCTACAGCTATCTCCTGCTGATTGCCGCCCGATTTGATTGGCTAGGCGAGCCACTTTCCCATGTGAAAGCGATCTCGGCAGTATTCGAGTTGGGCTGCGCGATCACTGTGGCCCAGATCGTCTGGCGAGCGACAAAGTTGCCATTACGCGCTTCCCTGGCCTTCTCCGCGGTTTGGCTTGCACCGACGGTGATCTTCAATGGCGCAGTGTGGGCGGAGAGTGATTCGATCTGGACCTTCTTCACGCTGGTTTCCGTGGCGCTGTTCATGCAGGACCGAAATGGCGTTGCGTCATTTGCGATGGCCTTTTCGGTGAAGGCTCAGGGCGTGTTCCTGGGACCCTTCGTGCTCGGCATGATTCTGCGCCGCAGGATCCACCTGGCATGGCTCGCCACCGTTCCCGGGATCTATGTTGTCCTCGCCATTCCGGTTCTGGTCGCGGGGAGATCCTTGGCCTCCGTGTTCGCGGTCTATTTGGACCAGGCTCACACCTTCGATCGCCTCACCATGAACGCAGCGAACATCTGGGTGCTGGCTGGCGGAATGCCGTACGCGATCGGAGTCGCCGTCGGCATGGTGCTCGCGGCCGCGAGCGGGCTCGCCTTGTCGATCTTCATCGCGCGCTCTCGACGGACGGGGCCGGAGTTTATTCTGCTGGCCGCGTGTGTATCGCTCATGCTCATGCCGTATCTGCTTCCGAAGATGCACGAGCGGTATTTCTACGCGTTCGAGCTTGCGTCGATCGCCCTGGCCTGCCTCAATCCGCGCTATGTGCCCTTCGCGGTGATTGCCCAGGTCAACGGCGTATTATCCTATCTGGCGTTCGAAAGCGGAATCGTCCTGGGCGTGCTGCCGGCGGCACTCTGCAACACCATTCTCGTGTACTACCTCGTGCTTGATCTTTGGCGCGGCGAACGTGGATTTCGTTTTCCGAGCCTTGCCTGGCTCGGCTTCATCGTGTCGACCGCGGGACTGTTCTCTTATCTGGTCTTCGAGGGGCCCGGTTTGAACATATCGCCCGTGTACCTGCTCACCACCGGTCTCGTCACAGCTGCGGCGCTGCTGCTCCTGAAAGAGTCGCGTTGCAACCTTGCCGGCCCGGACCAATTGCCTCAATCCTGAGCGTCCCGCCTCATCCGGCCATCAGCTGTCAAACATGATCACGCTGCGCAGCGTCTTGCCGGCTTTCATGTTTGCAAAGCCTTCGTTGATCTCGGAGAGCTTCAGCTTGGCCGAGATCCAGTCTTCCAGGTGCAGCCGGCCGCGCAGGTAGAAATCCACCAGCCGCGGCATGTCGACGCGAAAATGGTTCGAGCCCATCGAGGAGCCCTGGATCCTGCGCTCGCGCAGGAAGTCGAAGCCATGCAGCTCGATCTTCTGGCCGAACGGAATCATGCCGACGATGGTGGCCGTGCCGCCCGAGGCGAGCATGCCGAAGGCTTGCTCGGCGGTCTCCTTGCGGCCGAGCACCTCGAAGGAATGATGCACGCCGCCATTGGTGAGATCGCGCACCTGCTTCACGACGTCGCCGTCTGCCGGGTTGATGATGTCGGTGGCGCCCAGCTTGGTCGCGAG
The DNA here is from genome assembly GCF_023073035.1 of Bradyrhizobium sp. 62. Lineage (NCBI taxonomy): Bacteria > Pseudomonadati > Pseudomonadota > Alphaproteobacteria > Hyphomicrobiales > Nitrobacteraceae > Bradyrhizobium > Bradyrhizobium sp. 62. The sequence goes on along the minus strand of NZ_JADPIT010000004.1, from coordinate 168,692 downwards.
CTGGAGCTTGGCCGGATTGGTGTCGATGGCGATGATGCGGCCGGCGCCTGCGATCTGCGCGCCGTTGATCGCAGCCATGCCGACACCGCCGCAGCCGATCACGGCCACGGTCTCGCCGGCCGTCACCTTCGCCGTGTTCACGACCGCGCCGTAGCCGGTAATGACGCCGCAGCCGATCAGCGCGGCGAGATCGAGCGGCATCTCCTTGCGGATTTTGACGATCGCGTTCTCGTGCACCAGCATCTGCTCGGCGAAAGAAGAGAGGTTGAGAAACTGATGCAGCTTCTCCGAGCGGGCCCACTGCATCCGATTAGAGGCGCCCGGCAGCAGTTTTACGGTGGTGTCGGTGCAGAGCACCGTGCGGCCTGTGGTGCAATTGTCGCAGGTGCCGCAGAACACGGACAGGCAAGTGACGACATGGTCGCCCGGTTTCACATAGGTGACGTCGGAGCCGACCTGTTCGACGATACCGGCGGACTCGTGCCCGAGCACCGCGGGCAGCGGATGCGGATACAGGCCTTCCATGAAGTGCAGATCGGAGTGGCAGAGACCTGCGACCGAGGTCCGGATCAGAACCTCGCGCGGGCCGGGCTTCGGCAGGCTGACATCCTCGATGACCAGAGGCTTGTTGACTTCATGGAGGACGGCGGCCTTCATCGAGCACTCCCTATCGCTTTTTTTGCTTTGAACGTGGGTGCAGCCTACGCCGCCAAGACCAGTTCGCCAACCTCGCTCATGCCGGCATCACGCTCGCCGAGCAGCAGCGCCGCGATCTTCTGCTGCACGGCATTTTCCGTCAGCCGGAACGGACCGCTCGGCGACACCCGGTGATCGATCACCAGCCGCGACAACAACAGCCTTCGCGCATCGCCGCGCATGGCGTGAATACGATGTGCCTCCCAGGCGAGCGCCACGGCGCTGGCGACATGATAGAGCAGGCTGGTGGCGCGGCGCGCATCGGCTTCGTTTTCGGATTTGGCCGCGACCTCGCGCGCAAAACCGACCGCGCGATCGGTGAGGCCGCGGAGCCGGTCGCGCCAGGCCTGTGGCACCGAGGGGCTGTCATCAAGGCGGGCGTGCAGATCGGCGGCGAGCGCGGATTCGGCGCCGTGGCGGCCGACCGCACGCCGGAGCGCATCGATCGCGACGATGTTGCCGGTGCCTTCCCAGACCGAGCCGAGATGCGCGTCGCGGAGCAGGCGGGCGGTCGCGAATTCCTCGATATAGCCGATGCCGCCGCGCATCTCGAGCGCGTCGCCACAGACCTTTCGCGCATCGCGGGTCGCGCGGAATTTCAAGGTCGGCGTCAGGATGCGCAGCAGTGCGGCTGCATCCTGGCTGCCGGCCTCGGCGCGGTCGAGCGCGTCCGCGGTGAGAAAGCTCATCGACAACGCCTGCTCGACCGGCAGCATGATCTTCAGCATCTGGCGCCGGCCCAGCGGCAGGTCGATGATGCGGTTGCCGAACACCACTCGGTTCTTGGCGACCGTCATCGAGTCATGGTAGGCCCGCCGCATCAGCGCGGTGGATTTGACGCCGTTTGAAAGCCGCGACGAGTTCACCATCTCGGCCATCTGCACGAAGCCGCGATCGAGCTTTCCGACCGCGTAGGCGATCGCGCCTTCGAGCTTGATCTCACCCGAAGCCATCGAGCGCGTGCCGAGCTTGTCCTTCAGACGCACGATCCGGTAGTGGTTCTGCGAACCGTCGTCCAGGAAGCGCGGCATCAGGAACAGGCCGACTCCGCGCGTGCCGGGGCCGGCGCCTTCGGGGCGCGCCAGCAGCATCACGACTTTTGCGTCGGCGTTCGAGCAGAACCATTTTTCGCCGGTGAGGCGCCAATGGTCGCCTTCCTGCACCGCCGTCGTGGTCAGCGTCCCGACGTCGGAGCCGCCTTCCTTCTCGGTCATGAACTGGCCGCCCTGGGTCAGCTTGCTCATGTCGGTCTGGGTCAGACCGTCGAGATATTTCGCCTTCAGCGCGTCGCTGCCGAAGTTCGCGAGCAGCTTGGCGCAGCCGTCGGTGACGTTGATCGGGCAGCCCATGCCGAATTCGGTCTGGTTGAACAGGAAGGTGAAGGCGTGCTTGGCGACGACGGGATATTTGTCCGGCCAGCCCATGATGCCCTTGCGGATCGAGAGCGCGTGGATGCCGAACTCGCCGAAGGCTGCCTTCTCCAGCTCGCGATAGGCGGGGTGGTATTCGATCCACTGCACGTCGCGGCCGAACTTGTCGCGCTGGTGCAGCACCGGCGTGTGCCGGTCGGCGAGCCGCGCGCATTCATCGAGCACGCCGCCGGCGAGTTCACCCAGGCGATCGAGATGCGGCTCGATGTGACGGAATAGCGTGTCCGGCAGATGAATGCGCAGGAGATCGGTGAGCGCCTGATCGGCGCGGTAGAAATTCATGCCGGTGGTATCGGGAGCCAGCAGTCCGGATGGCGCGGCCGCGACCTGTTTTGCCTGCGCGGGAGCCGGCTTGTGCATGATCGTCCTCTTCGTTTCCGCCTTGCGGTCACTTTGCGCTGATTTGGCGCTTGCCGCTTGGGATGATGTCGATCATGCTCCAGTCGCGAAAGCGGATAAAGCCGCAAATTGTCAGGGAGGCATGATCGCCGCGTGGGAGCAATTCGCTCTGCGGAATTGTGATCGTCCTGGCTGGTTGTCCGCGCGGACCGTGCATAGATCAGCGGCTTCCCGTCTTCGAGAGATCACGTCATGGAACACCCCAAATACAAGATCGCCCTCATCGTCGGCGCCGGCGAAGGTCTGAGCGCATCGCTGGCGCGGCTGCTGTCCCCCCAGGGCATCCGCGTCGCACTGGCCGCTCGAAAAATCGAGAAGCTCGGCGCGCTCTGCAGCGAGACTGGCGCCAAGGCATATGCCTGCAACGCCACAGACCCTGATGAGGTCGAGCGCCTGTTCGGCCTGGTCGAACGCGAGATCGGCACGCCCGACCTGGTCGTCTACAACGCCAGCGGCCGCGCGCGCGGGCCGTTTGTCGATCTCGTTCCGGCCGACGTGGCGAACGCCATTGCGGTCAGTGCCTATGGCGGCTTCCTGGTGGCGCAGCAGGCGGCCAGGCGCATGCTGCCGAACCAGCACGGTGCGATCCTGTTCACCGGCGCCTCGGCCAGCGTCAAGGGCTATGCGCAGTCCGCACCGTTCGCGATGGGCAAGTTCGCACTGCGCGGGCTCGCACAGAGCATGGCGCGCGAATTGTCGCCGCAAGGCATCCATGTCGCGCATTTCGTGATCGATGGCGGCATCAGGAGCGCAGCGCGCGCGGAAGCGCCGGAGAAGCCGGATTCGATGCTCGATCCCGATGCCATCGCGGAGAGCTACTGGAACGTGTTGCAGCAGCCGCGCAGCGCTTGGAGCTGGGAGCTGGAGCTGCGGCCCTGGGTGGAGAAGTTTTGAGGCGATAAATTCACAACGACCGTCATTGCGCGCGAAGCGAAGCAATCCAGAAATGCCTCCATTGAAAACA
>NZ_JADPIT010000004.1:145942-165193 GCF_023073035.1 Bradyrhizobium sp. 62 | reverse complement strand
CGTCGCTTCGCTCCTCGCAATGACGAAACAGAGGGAGCGGCATGACCACGGGAACCACCATCGATACCGGCACCAATGAACTCCTCTGCGTGATCCGCGATCGCGTCGCCGTCATCACGCTGAACCGGCCCGAGGCGCGCAACTCGCTGTCGGACGCGCTGACCCCGGCGCTGCGCACGATAATCCGCTCCTGCGGCGAGAACCCCGATGTCGGCGCGCTGCTGATCACCGGCGCGGGGGAAGCGTTCTGCGCGGGCGGCAACGTCAAGGGCATGGGCGCGCATCGCGACCCGAAGAAGCTTGAAATGTCCTTTGACGATAAGGTCGCCGATCTCCAGGAGCGGCAGCGCCTGCTCACCGGCGCGCTGGTGTCGGTGCGCAAGCCGACGATCGCGGCGCTGCCGGGGCCGGCGGTCGGCGCGGGGCTCGCCATCGCCATGGCCTGCGACATCCGCATTGCCGCGCAATCGGCCTTCATGGCCACCGGCTATGCGCGCATTGCGCTCAGCGGCGATTATGGCATCGCGTGGCTGTTGACGCGCCTCGTCGGCACCGCGCGGGCGCGCGAGCTGCTGTTCACCGGCGATCGGGTCGATGCCGTCAGGTGCGAGGCCATCGGTCTCGTCAACCGCGTGGTGCCCGACGATAAATTGCAGGCAGAGGCCTTTGCGTTGGCGAAATCCCTTGCCGGAGGTCCGCGCCTTGCGTTGCGCTACATGAAGGACAATCTCGACGAGGCCCTGCTGTTCGATTTCGAGACCGCGCGCGACCACGAAGCCGAGCGTCTGGTCCGCCTGACCACGACCGCCGACCACAAGGAGGCGGTGCAGGCCTTCATCGAGAAACGGAAGGCGGTGTTCACGGGGAAGTAGGGGCGAAAAAAATGCCCGGCACTGGTTTCGCCAGGCCGGGCACGAGTGGAGTCAGGCCGAGGCTGAGGGGCTATCGGCCTGACGGGAAAGGGCGACGAGACGCCAGCTCGCGCAAGGAATGTCTTTCGGTGCGACGGAGATCTCCTTGTCGAAGCGCACCAGCTTCCAGTCGTCAGGATGATTGACGAAGGCGAAGCTCGACTTGCGCGCGAGCGAGATCATGGCGGCGTTGGAGCGCAGCGTGTCGCCGAACATGTGATCGGCGCCAAGCGCGGCGGCGCGGCATTCAAGATTCTTCATCAGCACGGTGGCGATACCGTGGCCCTGCCGGCGGTCGGCAACCGACAGGCCGAATTCAAGCGTCGCGGTTTCGGCATGCAGCGCATAGCGCGCTTCGGCGACGATGGTCTCGAAGCCGTCGACCATCATGGTCGCCACCACGGTGAAACGTTCGCGTTCGCCGATTTGAAGGAATTCGTGCAGCAGGCCCTGCGGCAGTTCGCTGATCGCGCCGAAGAAGCGGTTGTAGCGGGACCGCGTCGAGAGCGAGCGAAAATAGTGCTGGAGCTCCTCGGTGTCGCGCGGCTCGACGAAGCGAACGCGCAGCGCCTCGCCGTGTCGCGTGCGCAGCGTGTCCGAATATTGCTTCAGATCTTCCAGGCGAAGGATGCTCATGACACGCGCCCCCAAGGGGACCAAAGGGAAAAGGGATCGCCGGCGCCCCCACAGTCAGGCGGCGCCGGCCTGGCGGCCAATCAGGCCCGCCAGAAGGGTTTGTCGGCCTCGTAGGCCACATCGCTCCAGGACAGCCCGACGTCCTGGAGGTCGCGCGCGGACCAGTTGGTGAGCTCCCGCCGGGTCCGGTAGCGCTCGTGCCAGATGTGAAGGGTCTCGCCGATCTGGTGGATTAGCCCTGGCGCATGATGATTTGTCATCGAATTCTGGGTCAAAGTAGACATTGTCAGCTCCTGGAGCTAAGTTGACCGCTAATATCTGCTTGCGGGTGCACTGCGACAAACGACAATTTGTACTCTTTCGCATGAAATAACGTCATGTATCCTGCTGCCATATGACTGCCAGATTGCCCTCCCTGAACGGATTGCGGGCCTTTGAGGCCGCCGCGCGCCATCTCAGCTTCACGCTGGCGGCGTCCGAGCTGAACGTGACCCAGACCGCGATCAGCCATCAGATCCGCAGGCTCGAGGAGGAGCTCGGCATCCGCCTGTTCGTCCGGCAGAACCGCGCGCTGACGCTGACGCCGGAGGCGCGCGACTATCTGCCGGGCGTCCGCGCCGCCTTCAACGACCTACGTCTCGCCACCGACCGGCTGCTGCGCAAGGACGATGACAAGGTGCTGACGGTCTCGACGTTGGCTTCGCTGGCCGCAAAATGGCTGCTGCCGCGGCTGACCGATTTCCAGGAGCACCATCCCGGCATCGACGTCCGCATCACCACCTCCACCAGCCTCGTCGACTTCCAGCGCGACAATGTCGATGCCGCGATCCGTTACGGGCGCGGCCAGTGGGCGGGCTTGCGCGCCGACTGGCTGATGGCGGACGAGCTGTTTCCGGTGTGCAGCCCGTCTCTGCTGCGCGGTGACAAGCCGTTGCGCTGTCCCGAGGACCTCAAGAGCCACATGCTGCTGCACACCTCCAATGCCAACAGCGACGACTGGCGGCTGTGGTTGACGGCGGCGGGTCAGCCGGCCGACATCGCCAGGCAGCCCGGCATCACCTTCGACATGATCTTCATGACCATTCAGGCCGCGATCGACGGCATCGGCGTGGCGATGGGGCGGACCTCCTACGTTCAGGACGACATTGCCAAGGGGCGACTAGTGGTCCCATTCAAGATCGCGCTGCCGGCCGATGCCGGCTTCTACCTGGTCGCGCCGGAGGGCCGCCGCGAGGCGCCGAAGCTCGCCGCATTCCGCGACTGGATGATCGCTGCAACGCAGAATAAAGCTTGAGATCGCTGGCGCATGTCCGCGCCGTCTGCTTCGCTACAGGTCCACCACGACGTAGTCGCTCTCGACTTTCACCGGTATCGTCTCGGCGACATACGGCCCCTTCACCACGCTCGCACCCGGCTCGACATGGGCCGGGTACGCCTTGACGCGGAAGCGGCGGGGGTCGCAATAGGACTGGCCGGTGCGGATGTCGAACTCCCAGCCGTGCCAGGGGCAGCGGAGGATCTCGCCGAGCTTGGTGTATTCGATCTCGCCCGGATCCGTCGATTGCGCGAGTCCGATCAAGGGTCCCTCGCACAGCGCCGCGCCCTGATGCGGGCAGCGGTTCATCAGGCCGAAATATTCACCCTTGATGTTGAAGATTGCGATCGGCCGTCCGTCGATCTCCAAAAATTTTCGCGTGCCGGGCGGAAGCTCATCGGCCGCGGCAATCACATGCCGCGCCATCAAGCGATCCCGTACAGCTTCTTCGCATTGCCCAGATAGAAGGCCTCGCGATCATCGTCGTTGACGCCTGCGGGCAGCACGCGCGATGGCTCGTCGTAATCCCAGTGCGGATAGTCGGTGGCGAACAGCAGCCGGTCCCAGCCGATCCACTTGATGACGTCGAACAGATCCTCGCGCCGCTCCGGATCCTCCATCGGCTGCGTCGTCCACCACACCTGCTCGCGGATATATTCGGACGGCGGCCGTTTGACATGCGGCACCTCGCTGCGCAGCCGCTGCCAGACCTTGTCCAGCCGCCAGGCCAGCGACGGTGCCCAGCCGAAGCCGGCCTCGATCATCACCATCTTCAATTTCGGGAAACGCTCGAACACGCCCTCCAGCACCAGGCTCGCGAGCGCCGATTGCTGGCACTGGGAGTGGCCGACCATCTCCTCGATGTAATAGGAGGGCCAGCCCGACGGCGTGATCGGGTTGCCGCCGAAGCCGAAGGCGTGGACGCCGACGGGAAGCCCGGCCTCTTCCGCGGCCTGATAGATCGGCCAGTAGCGGCGCTGGCCGAGCGGCTCGACATTGCGGCTGAGCAGCAGCACCTGCACGAAGTTCTTGTCGCCGGCGCGCTCGCGGATTTCGGCTGCGGCCGACAGCCCGTCCTCATTGCCGACGACGATGGAGGCCTTCAGCCGCTTGTCCTTGCTGGTCCATTTGTCGATCTGCCAATCGTTGATCGCCGAGCACAAAGCGGCCGAGAGCTCGTGATTGCGGATGCCCTGGCCGGTGTTGAGCGGATTGAGCACGCCGAGCTGCACGTTGTTGGGATCGAGCAGCTGCTTCTGCATGAAGGACAGCGAGGAGCCCTGTGGCCCGCCTTCCGGCGGATAGGCGTCGCGGCGCGAGGCGTTGGGCTGGGCCTTCGGATAGGGCGGACCTTCCATCATGCCCTGATAGGCATGGACGCCGTAGACTTCGAGATGATGCTGCCAGCGTTTGGCCAGATAGGGATAGAGCTCGGCGCGGGTCGCGCGTGCCGGATGGATGTCGCAGTCCGCGATCGCGGTTTTGACGGCCAGTGGGGAAGCGGCTTCGGAGCTTTCGCGGAACTGAATATTCATCGCCTTGCCTCCTTTGGCAGCGGCTAAGTCAGGCGGGGATAGGTCGCATGCGGATTATCGATCATGATCTTGCGCACGAGATCGGGGGTGAGACCTGCGGGCAGCGCCTCCTGGCCGTCGAACTGCCAGTGCGGATAGTCGGTGGAGAATAGGACTAATTCGTCCGACTGCATATGATCAAACAGGCGAATTAATGTCGCCTCATCCGGCGGTGCATCGAATGGCTGTAACGAGAAGCGGATGTTGCTGCGCACAATGTCCAGCGGTGCGCGATCGACCCACGGCGTCTCCATCCGCACCCCACGCCAGAACTTGTGCAGGCGCCACAGAAATGGGGAGATCCAGGACACCCCGGATTCCAGCATCACCATCTTCAGGCGTGGATATTTGGCGAACACGCCCTCGACGATCAGGCTGGTGAGCTGGGTCTGGAACGCCTGGGCCTGACCGGCATAATCCTCGATGTGGTAGGACCCCCAGCCCACGGCCGTCGGCGGATTGTGATAGGCGGAACCGGCATGAATGCCGATCGGAAGTTCCAGCCGTTCTGCCGCCTCGTAGATCGGCCAGAGCGCGCGCTTGCCGAGCGGCGTGTCGCCCATCACCAGCATCAGCACCTGCACGAAGCGGCGATCCGTCGCACAGCGCTCGATCTCGGCGACGGCCTTCTCGACGCTTTGGGTGGGAATCACGATCGAGCCGCGCAGCCGCGGATCGCGATCGAGCCATTCCTTCGCGAGCCAGTCGTTCAGTGCGCGGCAGAAGGCGGCCTGCAGATCCTCTGAAAACACCATCTGCACGCCATAAAGCGGATTGCAGATAGCATGCGAGAGCTGGAAGGGATCGAGCACATGGCGCTGCATGTCCGCTAGGCTCTCGCCCGGCTTGCCGCTTTCGGGGCGCCAGTCGGGCCGCGCCGTGATCGGCGAGTTTTGCGGGTAGGATTGCGAGATGAGATCGACCATGCCGCGCGTCGTCACCTGATCGCGCCAATAGTCGTTCAGGTAGGGCAGCAGGCTGGTCAGATGCGGCACGGCCGGATGCACATCGCAATCCACCCCGCCGGCGATCAGGGACGCCATGACGTGTCCTTCACGTTTCCTCGTCGCGTCGTCTCGCGGGCGGCGCTTGGCCGCTCCGCCTTTGGCCGCCATTCAAGCAGGCCTGCCCGTTGGCTGCAACTCGGCCAACGGCGCTGTCATATGCTAGAAAGGCCGAGCTCGGTTGCGAAGGCATAAGGGGTCAGGGAATGAAAGAGCTCGTTAGCATTGCGGAACAGGTCGCCGCAAAACTGATCGCGCGCAAACAGACCATTGCCGTGGCGGAATCCTCGACCGGCGGCCTGATCTCGGCCAGCCTTCTCGCGGTCCCCGGCGCGTCCGCCTATTTCCTCGGCGGCGCCGTGGTCTACACCCGCGATGCCCGGCGCGTGCTGATGGATATTTCGGACGAAGGAATGAAGGGCTTTCGTTCCTCGTCGGAGCCCTACGCGCAGCTGCTGGCCGAGCGGATGCGCAGCCGTTTCAACTGCGATTGGGGCCTGTCCGAGACCGGCGCGTCCGGTCCCACCGGCAATCGCTACGGCGATGCGGCAGGCCACAGCTGCATGGCGGTCGCCGGGCCCGCAGTCGAGGTGACAACGCTGGAGACGGGCGACAATGACCGCTTCGCCAATATGCAGATATTTGCAGCGACAGCGCTGAAATTGCTGCTGAAGAATCTGGGGCGGTGACCTCGCGGCCTCCCGGATATCCGGCTGTCCCGGAGAATGTGCAGTCTGACGCGCTCCCTACCGCGACACGTGCGCCGACACAGCCAGCCACGTCTCGTCTCTTTTCGCCCAGCAATCGGTATAGCGGCCGGTGGCCTGCTGGCCGTCCGCACTGGTGTAGCTCGTCGCCGCATGGATGATGGCGAAATCGCCCATGATACGGATGATAACCTCGTGTGCCCTGAGGTCACGGATCGCAATCGGCCGCGCCGTCTGCTTCAGGAAGGCCTCGCGATCGACCAGCGTCTTGTCGGGATTAGAGCAGTAGAACTCCGGCGCCAATATTTCGTCGAAGCGCTTGACGTCGCAATTCTGCACCGAGGCGACATAGTCGCGGTTGAGCGCGGTGAGCTGTTCGAGGTCGTTGTTCATGAGATTTCTCTCAGTCATTGAACAAGGGCGGCGGCACGAACCCGCCGAACTCGCGTTCGATCAGCTCGGCGAGCTTCAGCGGTGTGCGGTCCTCGAGGAAGGGCCCGATGATTTGCACGCCGACCGGCAGGCCATCCTTCGACAGACCGAGCGGAACGGCCGTTGCCGGCAGTCCTGTCAGCGTGGCGATGCCGGGCCACGCAAGCTGGTCCGGATAGGCGTGGTCCTTGCCATCGATATTGATTCGGCGCTTTTCCTGCTCCGGCGAATGATCATGCGGATAGGCCGGGGTCGGCATGATCGGGCAGATCACCGCATCGAATGTCCTGAACAATTGCCGCCATTGCGCGCGCAGGCCGGCGCGAGCGCCCTCGTCGAACACCCAGGCCTGATGTGTGCTGGTCATGCCGCGCAGCCGCTCGGCAGCAAGGCTCTTGTCTTCTGGTGAGAGCTGCGCTGCCCCGGCACGCGCGCCGGCGAGAATGTCCGGCGGAAAGAAGGCGCCGAGAAAACCCATCAGCATGCGCATGTAGAGGCGGGAGGCTTCCGTGAAGTCAGGCAACATCGGGCTTTCACGTGTGATGCTCGCACCTGCGCCCGCCAATTGTTTCGTCAGCTTCTCGATCGCGGTGCGAATGTCGGCATTCGCAGGCAGCAGCGGGTGGCTGTCGATCACCAGCACACGGAAATCCTTCAACGCACGGTGTCGCGCCTCCGGCAGCGCGAGCTTGTATCCGATGCCCAGGTCCAACGGATCGGGGCCTGCCATCACATCCAGGAGCAGGGGCAGGTCGACGGCGCTGCGCGCCATCGGACCGATCACCGCCATATCGCGCTCCATCGGGATGGCTGGAAACGGCGGCGGCGTGTGGCCACGCGTTGGACAGAGATTGTAGGTCGGCTTGTGCGCATAAACCCCGCAATGGAAGGCGGGCACGCGCAGCGAGCCGCCGATGTCGGACCCGAGCGAGAGTGATCCGTAGCCTGCCGCCAGCGCCGCAGACGAGCCGCCCGACGAGCCACCCGGCGTGCGGCCGAGATCGAATGGATTGTTCGTCGTGCCGTAGATCTCGTTGTAGCTCTGCCAATCCGCCAATCCCACGGGCACGTTGGTCTTGCCGAGGATGACGCCGCCGGCACCCTTCACCCTGGCGATCGACAGCGCGTCCTCCGCCGGCTTGAAATCTTTCTGCGGCGTCCAGCCCCAGGTCGTGGGCAGGCCGGCGATGTTGAAGGATTCCTTGATCGTCATCGGCAGGCCGAGCAGCGGCTTGCGCTCGCCGCGGGCCAATGCGGCGTCCGCCTCGCGTGCGGCGTCCAACGCACGGTCGAAATCCCGCACGCAGATCGCGTTGACCTTGCCGTCGTGCCGTTCGATGCGGTCGATCGCATCGCGGGTGAGCTCGACCGACGAGACCTTCTTCGCGGTCAACGCGGCCGACAGCGCGACCGCGCTCTTGAAGCTCCATTCGGATTTGGCCATGGCGCATCTCCTGTTCTTATTGTGGAACGATGATGCGCAGTTTGGCCCAGCACCGCAACCGCCGTTTGATCGCGATTGACATGTGAGCAAGACGAAACGCGGTGAGCCGCAACCACTCGCAGTCATCGCCCGGCTTGACCGGGCGATACAGTATTCCACCGGCGCAGATCGGATACGGAGAGGTCGCGGCGTACTGGATGCCCCGTCAAGCCGGGGCATGACAACCTCCTACGCCGCTCCGATCAAAATCCCCACCGCCAGCACGATCGCGCCGCCGAGCACGATCTGGAACACGGCCTGGAGAAACGGCGTGTCCATGTAGCGCGCGCGGATGAAGGCGATCGCCCACAATTCGAAGAACACGACAATTCCGGCAATTCCGGTCGCGATCCAGAATGCGTTGGACCAGGTATCGGGCACGAGATAGGGCAGGGTGTGCCCAAGCCCGCCGAGCGTCGTCATCAAGCCGCAGGTGAGACCTCGCAGCCAGGGTGACCCTCGACCCGTCAGCGAGCCGTCGTCGGACAGCGCTTCCGCAAAACCCATGCTGATGCCGGCGCCGATCGAGGCGGCGAGGCCGACCAGAAATGTCTGCCAGTTCTGATGCGTGGCGAACGCAGCCGCGAACAGCGGCGCCAGCGTCGAGACGGAGCCGTCCATCAGGCCGGCGAGACCTGGCTGCACATATTGCAGCACGAACATGCGCCGGTTGGTGCGGTCTTCTTCGGCCCGCACGTCTGAGCTCAGGATCTGGTCCGTCAGCTTGGCGGCCACCTCTTCGTGGCCTTTCTCGGCTTCGGCCAGATCGCCGAGCAGGCGGCGCACGCCGACATCCTGCGCCTGTTCGGCGGCCTTCACGTAAAAGCGCTCGGCCTGCAATTCCATCGTCTCGACTTCCCTGCGGACGGTGTCGAGCGGCAGGTTTTTGGTGAGCCAGACCGGACGACGGCGCAGGAAGCCTTTGACGTCCTCGCGGCGGATCGGGGGCAAATGCGGACCGAAGCGCTGCTCGTACATTTCCAGCAGCATGTGACGATGGCCGCGCTCTTCCTCGGCCATCTGCTCGAAGATCTTGGCCGAGTCCGGATAGCGCTCCTTCAAGTCCTCGGCGAAGCTCATATAGATGCGGCTGTCCTCCTCCTCGGAGGAGATCGCGACAGCAAGCACTTCGCGTTCGGTCAGATCGGCAAAATTCTTCACGGCCACCCTGTCTATATAGTTTAGAATAGTTCTAAACTATATAGGACGCCGAAGTTCCCGGGTCAAACCACGCCGCGGCTCTTCGCCAGGAAATCGAGCAGCAGACGGCTCACCTCGGCCGGTTGCTCCTGCTGCACCCAGTGACCGGCGCCGTCGACGAGGTGGCAGCCGAGCAGCTTCGTGCAGGTACGCACCTGCATGGCCTCGAACACGCCGGGACGCTGGTAGGTGCCCCAATCCTGCTTGCCCGAGATGAAGCAGGAGGGGACGTCGATGTTGCGGCCGGCCAACAATTGGAGCTGGCTGTTGAATGCACCCGATGTGCCGCAGCGATACCATTGCAGGCCGCCCTGGAATCCGGTGCGGCCATATTCGGCGCTGTAGTAGGCGAGCTCGCGGTCGGGCAGCCATTGATTGGCGGCGATTGCGGCCGGCGAGGGCATCTCCTTCGCGACCGTCTCGGCCATGGTCTCGTTCAGGTCCATCACATAATAGGTCGGCAGCTTCGCAAGCTCGTTCGCCGACCAGGATTTCAGCGGATACGGCTTGTTGTCGGTCCAGTCCGCGCTCTTGTGATGATAGTAGGCGCGCAGGAAATCATGCACGCCCTGCGGCGCGCGGTGGATGTCGGCATTGGCCGGACGTGTCGCATAGTACCACTGATAATGCTTGCGCGGACGCGGCAAGGCGGCGAGCTCGCGATGCACGGGGTCTTCGGCCGGTGGCTTTGCCGGCGTGTCGACCGTGTTGAACGGCAGCGGCGGCGCTCCGCCGAACGGCGCGCTCATCATCGCCACCGAACGAAATACGTCGGGCCGCATCAGCGCGCACCAGGCCGCGACCGGACTGCCGAAATCATGTCCGACCAAATCGACCTGCCTGTACCCGAACGCCGACACCAGCCCGAGCGCATCCCGCACCAGGTTGAAGAGCGAAAACGGCGCGAGGTCGCCGTCGTACTCCGCGCTCCATCCCGTCGTCCGGCCATAGCCGCGCTGGTCCGGCGCGATCACGTGATAGCCGGCCGAGCTAAGCGCCGGCATCACCTTGCGCCAGGAGAAAGCGAGCTCCGGAAAGCCGTGCAGCAGCAGGATGCAGGGCCGGCCCTTGGTCTCGAAGCCGGCCTCCAGCACGTGCATGCGTAGGCCGTTGATGTCGTCGACATAGCGTGAGCGGATGCCGGCGGGCAGCGGGATGTCGGGGAGGTCGGTCATTGCTTTCTCCACACGGGTGGAATCGTAGGGTGGGCAAACGCGTGCTTCGCGCGCCGTGCCCACCATCATTCTACAACGCGTTTGGCATGGTGGGCACGCTTCGCTTTGCCTACCCTACGGCATCTCGGCTAGATCACACCGCCGCGCAGACGAACCCGCTGCCCTTGCGCCGGATCTTTCCCACCGACGGCGATGGGAAATGCGCGGTGCAGCACAGCGTGTCGGTGTCGCAATAGCGTTCCAGGAAGCTGCGGCGCGTCGTTGCCGCCCTGGCCTGATCGAGGTCGAACTTGACCGACAGCTCCGGATAGAGCGCCTGCAACGGCGAGTGCATGAGGTCGCCGGAGAACACGGCCTCGTCCTTGCCGCGGCCCATCGTGATGGCGATATGGCCCGGCGTATGGCCCGGCGTCGGCAGGATGCGGACGTGATCGCCGATCTGGTGATCGTTGCCGACGAGCTCGTGGCGTTTGGCCTCGACCACCGGCAGCACGCTGTCGGCGAAGGGCGGCACCTCCGCCTTCGCGTTCTGCTCGCTCCAGTGATCGAACTCCTGCTTGGCGAAGACGTAGCGCGCTTTCGGGAAGGTCGGCACCCAGCGGCCGTTCTCCAGCCGCGTGTTCCAGCCGACGTGATCGACATGCAGATGCGTGCACATCACGAAGTCGATGTCGTCAGGCGAGAATCCGGCAGCGTTGAGTCCGCGCAGATAGGTGTCGTCGGTCTTCATGTCCCATTTCGGACGCTGCGGCCGGGGCTTGTCGTTGCCGATGCAGCTGTCGACCAGAATGGTGTGGTGAGGCGTCTTGATCACGTAGGACTGGAAGCACAGCATCAATGTGTCGCTGTCATCCAGGGCTTTCGCCTCCCTCATCCACGCGCGGTTCTCGGCCAGCAGCTCCGGTGTCAGCCCCGGCAACATCTCCAGTGCCGGCACGAACGAGGTTTCCTGCTCGATGATGCGATGGATGGTGAGATCGCCGATCGCGTATTTCAGGCTCATGCTCGCTTCCTTGCACTCACCGTGCATCACGCACGGACGGAATGACGATGTTGGAGAGGACGTCGATCGCGGCCAGCCCTTCCTTCGGCTGGCCGTATTGGGCAGCGGTGGTCATCATGACGAGATCGAGCTCGGGCACGATGAAAATGCGTTGTCCGCCCCAGCCGAAGGCGCCAACCCATTTGATTTCCCTGCCGCTGGCCAACGAGCGGCCCATCCACCATTGATAGCCGTAGAACAGCGTGCCGCCGAAATAGCCGATCGCCTGGAAGCGCGGTGCGATCGATTGTGCAATCCAATCGGCCGAGACGATCTGTTGGCCATTCCACTGGCCGCGATCGAGCACGAGCTGGCCAAGCTTGGCGGCATCTCGCGGACGCAAGCGCAGGCCGGCGGCCGCAGCGATCTTGCCGTTCTTCGGGTAGGCCTTCCACTCGAAATCGGTGATTCCGAGCGGCTGGAACAGCACCTCGCGCGCAAACGTCTCCAGCGGCTTGCCGGAGACGCGTTCGAGGATGTTGCCGAGCAGTTCAGTCCCGCCGCCATTATAGGTCCAAAGCACATCCGGCGGCGCGGTGGCCGGCCTTGCGAGCACATAGCCGATTGGATCGGCTTCAAAGCCGAGATGCGGCTCGTCGTTGTTCGGATCGGTCCAGGCCCGCGCCTCGTCCCATTTCATTCCCGAGGACATCGTCAGCAGATGGCGCAGCGTGATGACCTCCCAGCCTGCCTGCTTCACCGCCTGATGGTCGGGGAAGAATCTGAGCACAGGTTCGTCGACGCCTTCGATCAGCTTGCGATCGAGCGCGATGCCGACGAGCAGCGAAACGACGCTCTTCGATGCCGAGCGCATGTCGTGCTTTGTCGTCGCGGTGAATTCGCGCTGGCCTTCCGGTTGTCCCCAGGGTTGGTCGTAGCCGGCGAAGTATTGCTCGAAGACGAGCTTGCCGTGGCGCGCGACGACAACCGAATGGACCGAAGTCGCGCGTTGCCCGAGTCGTGCAGCGATCCCGCAGAGTTGCGCGCCGTCCATGCCGACGCTGTCGGGCGACGCAGCCGTCCAGCCGTCGTCGGTTGACGATGGCGGTTCGCAGGCGAGGTTTCGCTGTCCAGGCACCATGCCCTCGGCTTGCACGGAAGTGGTTGAGACGGTCAAGGCAAGCACGAGGCTCGCGCCGAGAATGCCGAGGCGGGCGAAGCGATCGTGCATCATCCTCTCCGCCGTCGCGATACTACGCCGCGGGCGGCACCGAGATCTTCACGGAGGGCCGCTCCAGCATCTTCTGGTGGAAGGCGTCGAGCTTCGGATAGGCCTTGCGCCAGCCGCATTCGGCGAAGCGGAAGTCGGCATAGCCGAGCACGCAGACCAGGCCGATCTGCGAGATGTCGAACGGGCCGTTGAGGACATCGGGCATGTTCTCGAAGCGCGCCATGCCGGTCCAGGCCCGGTTCCAATGGTCGTCCGACCACGCCTGCCATTGCAGGCCTTGCGGCCGCACCATCTTCTCGTAGCGGCACAGCAGCATGGAATCGAGCATGCCGTTGATCAGGGCATGATTGGTCTTGGCCTTCCAGCGCCGCGGACCGTAGTCGGGGATCAGGCTGCCGCCGGCCATCTCGTTGAGGTATTCGACGATGACGTAGGAGTCCAGGATGACATCGCCGTCATTGGTGATCAGCACCGGCAGCTTCTTCAGCGGCGTGATGCGCGAATAGTCCTCGTTGGCCTGCCCCGGTGCCACCGCTGCCGGCGTGAACTCGATCTTGTCGATCAGCCCGAGCTCGATCGCGGCGATGCGCACCTTGCGGGCAAAGGGCGAGGCGGGGGAGAAGGTGAGCTTCATGGCGAGTATCCAAAAAATAAAAGTTTTGCTTCGTCATTGCGAGGAGCACTTGCGACGAAGCAATCCAGACTATCTCCGCGGACACGCAGCAATCCAGACTGTCTCGGTGCGGAAGGCAATCCAGAATCCGTGCCGCGGAAATAGTTGGATTGCTTCGCTTCGCTCGCAATGACAGATTGCTTCGCTTCGCTCGCAATGACGGTGTGGCGGCAGTGATGATCGCGGCTTACGCCGCGACGATCTCCTGGCGCTGCTCGCCGAGGCCCTCGATGCCGAGCGTGATGACGTCGCCGACATTGAGGAAGGTCGGCGGCTTCATGCCGAGGCCGACGCCGGGCGGGGTGCCCGTCGTGATGATGTCGCCCGGCAGCAGCGTCATGAACTGCGAGACGTAGGAGATGCACTTGGCCATCGAGAAGATCATGGTCTTGGTCGAGCCGGTCTGGCGGCGCTGACCGTTGACGTCCAGCCACATCGGCAGGTTCTGCACGTCCTTGATTTCGTCCTTGGTGGCGAGCCAGGGGCCGAGCGGGCCGAACGTGTCGTGCGACTTGCCCTTGGTCCACTGACCCAGGCGCTCGATCTGGAAGGCGCGCTCGGAGACGTCGTTGCAGACGCAATAACCGGCGACGTGGTTGAGCGCGTCGGCTTCCGAGACGTATTTTGCGCGCGTGCCGATGATCGCGGCGATCTCGACCTCCCAGTCGAGCTTGGTCGAGCCGCGCGGCTTCTCGACGGGATCGTTCGGGCCGGACAGCGAGGTGTTGGCCTTCATGAAAATGATCGGCTCGCTCGGGATCTCCGCGCCGGTCTCCTTGGCGTGGTCGCTGTAGTTGAGGCCGATCGCCACGAATTTCGACATGCCGGTGACGGGGGCGCCGAACCGCGGCTTGCCGGAGACGGCGGGCAGCGAGGCGGGATCGAGCGCCGCCAGCTTCTTCAGGCTGTCGGGCGAATAGGCCTCGCCGGTCAGGTCCTTCACATGCGCCGACAGGTCGCGCAACTGGCCGGATTTGTCGATCAGGCCGGGCTTTTCCGCACCCTTCTCGCCATAACGAACAAGCTTCATTCTCGTTTCTCCCTGGACTGGACCGATCGGTTGAACAGCTTCATGGAACAGGGCGGCGGGAAATTCAACCGCTCAAAGAGGGCGCATTGCAGCCCTCTCAATTCGGGAGGTTCGTCCGGGGCACGAGACCTAGGCCAGCGCCTCGAACCTGAACGCGTCCCCGTCCCGCCTGATATGCCCGGCCGAAAATGCCCGCCGATCACCAGCGTCGGGGTCTCGGCAAACCGGCCGAACAATTCGCGCCGCGTCGCGGCAGATTGGCTCTGATCGGAATCCGCGGTCGAGGACCAGCCGAGATGCGCCATCTGGCAGGGATGATGGGCGACGTCGCCCGTCAGCAGTCCCTGCTCGCCGTCCGACTGGATCAGAACGCTCATATGCCCGGGGCTGTGGCCGGGGGTCGGGATCATGCTGATCTCGTCGCTGAGCCGGTGGTCGCTCGCGATCAACTCGGCCCGCTCGGCATCGACGATCGGCTTCACGGAATCGCTAAACACGGCCTGCTTGTCCGGCTCGGTGGAATGGTCGCGCCAATGCTCATACTCGGTCTTGCCGAACACATAGCGCGCGTTGGGGAAGGTCGGCACCCATTGGCCGTCGACCCATTTCGTGTTCCAGCCGACATGGTCGACGTGAAGGTGCGTGCACAGCACGGTGTCGATACTCTCGGGCGGAAAGCCCGCCGCGATCATCGTCTCCAGGAACGGCGTGGTGCGATTGTTCCAGGTCGGGACGTTGCGGCCCTGCTTGTCGTTGCCAAGGCCAGTATCGACCACGATGCGGCGCGTCGGGGTCTCCACCACCAGCGAATGGATCGACATCTTCAGCCGGCCTTCTTCAGTGGCGAAATGCGGGATCAGCCAGGGCAGCTTCTGGATTTCTGCATTGCTCGCCAAGGGCAGAATGAAGCGGGTCGAGCCGACCGTCTCCAATTCCACGACTTTGGTGATTTTGACCCTGCCGACCTTCCACTGCATCCGGCGCATCCTCATGTTCTTGCTTTGGCGGGGAACATGCGCAGTTTCGCCGGCAGGCGCAATGGATCATCTGACGCGGTGCGGCGTTATCGCGGGAACCCAGGGAAAGACAAAGGGCCAGCCATGCCAGAGCTTGCGATTTCCGCGGAGAAGGTCGCCTTCATCATCGAAAAGGCGCGTGAATTCGACGTCAAGCAGGCGGATTCCGATCCGGATTCCGGCTCGAATGCGACGGATGACGACGCGGTCGACGTCCTCGAGGATGACGGCTCCGATCCGGTGGTCAACGAACTCGGAAGTTTCATCGTGGCCATGAACGAGGACGAGCAGATCGATGTCGTCGCGCTGACCTGGCTCGGCCGCGGCGACGGCACGATCGACGACTGGGACGATCTGCGCGCACGCGCAGTGGAGGCGCGCGCCGAGTATCGCAGTCCCCGGCGCGAGACGGCGCATTATCTCCTCGGTGAGCCGATGCTGGGCGATCTGCTCGCCGACGGGCTCGACGAATTCGGCGTCGACTGGACCGACGGAAACCCAGTCGCCGATTCATCCAGTCCGAGCCAGCGGGACGAAGACGAGCCCACCAAGCAACAGCGGTGATCCTGGCCGACATCAGCGCGCGCAGTCAACGACCACGGTGCCGAGCTTGTCGCCTTTCTCGACGGCGACATGGGCTTGCGCCGTCTCCGACAGCGCAAACTGCGCCGCGACATTGTGGATTCGCGGCCCCGCTGCCAGCCATTTCGAGATGTCGGCCTGCGCCGCCGCCAGTAGCGCCGGCGGCAGCGCGAACAAGACGAGCGAGCGGAGCGTGATGCACTTCTCCATCAGCTCGCGCATCGGCACGGTCGGCGTGCGGTTGCCGTTGGTGGCGTAGACCGCGATTGTCGAATTCATTGCCATCAACTTCAGGGTCGTCGCGATGTTGCCGCCGAAATCGACATCGACCAATTGGTCGACCCCGCGTCCGTCGGTGAAGGCCATCGCCTTGGCAACGACGTCTTCGTCCCTGTAGTTGACCACGAGATCGGCACCGGCCTGTCGCGCCTGCTCGTCTTTCATCGCCGAGCTGACGGTCGCGATCACCTGCGCGCCGCCCCATTTCGCGAGTTGCACGGCGTAATGCCCGACTGCACCCGCGCCGCCGGTGACCAGCACGGTCTTGCCGACGATCGGTCCGTCCGCAAATAGCGAGCACCACGCCGTCATAGCGGGAATGCCCAGCGTCGCGCCTTCCGCAAAAGAGAGGTTGTCCGGCAGCGGCGTCACCAGATGCTCGGCAAGCGCGATATGTTCGGCCGCGGTGCCAAAGGCGCGGCCGTTGCGCTGGCCGTTGAACAGCCAGACCCTGTCGCCGATCTTGAACCGCGTCGCGCCATCGCCGGTCTGGTCGATAAACCCCGCGCCATCGCTGTTCGGAATGACGCGCGAAAATTCCTTCGCGCGATAGCTGCCCCCGCGCCGGCCGACATCGGCCGGATTGACGCCGGACGCATCCAGGCGAACACGAACTTCGCCTGGACCTGCGACCGGCGTCGCCATCTCACCATAGGTGAGGACGTCCGCCGCCGGTCCTGTCTCCTCGTACCAGACCGCCCTCACAGCGTTCCCGGGAAGGCACCGCCATCGAGCAGAAGGTTCTGACCGGTGATGAAGCCGGCCCTGCTGCCGCACAGGAAGGCGCAGGCGTAGCCGAACTCGTCGGGATCGCCGAAGCGGCCCGCGGGATTGAGCTTGGCGCGCTCGGCCAGAACCTGGTCCGGCGTGATGCCGCGCTTCTCGGATTCCCCCTTCGCGGTGCTGCGCAGCCGATCGGTCTCGAACGGGCCCGGCAGCAGGCCGTTGATGGTGACGTTGTTGATCACGGTCTTGCGCGACAGGCCGGCGATGAAGCCGGTGAGGCCGGCGCGCGCGCCGTTGGAGAGACCGAGAATGTCGATCGGCGCCTTCACCGCGGCCGAGGTGATGTTGACAATGCGGCCGAACTTGCGCGCCATCATGCCGTCCACGGTCGATTTGATCAGCTCGATCGGGGTGAGCATGTTGGCGTCGATCGCCTTGATCCAGTCGTCGCGGGTCCAGTTGCGGAAATCGCCGGGCGGAGGTCCGCCGGCATTGTTGATCAGGATGTCCGGCTCGGGGCAGGCCTTCAGCACGGCCTCGCGGCCCGCCGGCGTCGTGATGTCGCCGACAATCTCGGTAACGGTCACATCAGGATAGGCCTTGCGGATGTCGTCGGCCGTCTTCTTCAGGGCCTCGGCGCCGCGCGCGGTCAGCGTGACGTGAACGCCGGCCTCGGCCAGCGAGATGGCGCAGGCGCGTCCGAGGCCTTTGCTGGATGCGCAGACGATGGCGCGGCGACCTTTGATCCCAAGATCCACTGTTTCACTCCCGTAATGTCATGCAGGTTTTTAGAGCCGCTATTCTAGCCAACCTTGGCGCCGCTGATAAGGGATTGGCTCGCATCAAAATGCATGCGCGCTTGCCCGGCGATGCAAATGCGCCTCATCAGATGCGCCGCTCCTGCTTGAGGCGGTCGATCGCGGAGGCCGCCTCCGGCGGCAGCGACTTGAAGCCCATCCGGCCGGCCGTCGAGAACAGCGGCCGCAGGTGCGAGCCGGCGAGAAACGGCGGCTGGCGGTTGGCCGGCACGATCTGGTCGAACACCAGCACCAGCGTCGTGGCGACGAGGCCGACCCTGATGGCGCCGAGCGCTGCGCCGCCAAGCCGGTCGCCGATGCCGGCCTGCCGTATCGTGTCGCTCAGCGCCAGCCGGCCGAGATATCCAAACAGCATGCCGACCACCACGAAGATGCCGAAGAACCAGATCCAGTTCTGCAGCAGCGGCGCGTTCGGATTGCCCGCGACCTGCGGGACGATCAGCGGCATCAGCGCGACGGCGATGGGGGCGGCGAGGAGATAGGCCAGGATCGTCATGGCGCTACCGAGCAGGCCGGTCCTGAAACCGAAACCGATCGCGATGGCGAACGCCGCATAGACGGCGAGATCGAAACTGTTCATGCGCGGGAGCCTGCCATGGAACGAGTGAACGCAGAACCGATCATTCCGGTTTCAGATCGTTAAAATCGTCTGTATTGATGGCCA
The DNA here is from genome assembly GCF_023073035.1 of Bradyrhizobium sp. 62. Taxonomy (NCBI): domain Bacteria; kingdom Pseudomonadati; phylum Pseudomonadota; class Alphaproteobacteria; order Hyphomicrobiales; family Nitrobacteraceae; genus Bradyrhizobium; species Bradyrhizobium sp. 62. Next base: position 146,755 of record NZ_JADPIT010000004.1, on the reverse strand, counting down.
AAAGCTCAGGGATCGCCCCAAGGAAAGCGTCAAGGAAAGCGTCATGTCAGACCTATTCGACGTTAGTCAGGAAACCATCCTCATCACAGGTGCGAGCCAGGGCTTGGGGCGGCAATTTGCCCCGGTGTTGGGGGCACATGGCGCGGCCGTCGCGCTCGCGGCGCGGCAGACCGACAAGCTGAAAAGCCTGGAAGACGAGATCCGCGGCAAAGGCGGCCGTGCCGCCGCCGTCGCACTCGACGTCGCCGACACCGCATCGATCGCCAGGGCCGTCGATGCCGCGGAAGCCGCGCTCGGCCCGGTCACGGTGCTGATCAACAATGCCGGCATCGCCATCGAAAAGCTCGCGACGGAGCAGACCGAGGCCGATTGGGACGCGGTGATCGGCGCCAATCTCAAGGGCGCCTATTTCCTCGCGACCGAGATCGCGCGCCGCATGATCGCGCGCAAGCAGGCAGGCAACATCGTCAACATCGCCTCCGTGCTCGGCACCGGCGTGCTGAAGGCGCTGTCGCCTTACGCGATCTCCAAGGCCGGCATCATCCAGGCGACCAAGGCGATGGCGCTGGAGCTTGCGGGGCAGAATATCCGCGTCAACGCGCTGGCGCCCGGCTACATCGACACCGAGATGAACCACGCGTTCTGGTCGACGCCGCCGGGCGAGCGCCTGACCAAACGCATCCCACAGCGCCGCATCGGCGCCGAGTCCGATCTCGACGGCGCGATCCTGCTGCTGGCCTCCAAGGCCTCGCGGTACATGACGGGCAGCGTGGTGACGGTGGACGGCGGGTTCTTGTTGAATTGAGCGCACCG
>NZ_JADPIT010000004.1:130992-145932 GCF_023073035.1 Bradyrhizobium sp. 62 | reverse complement strand
CGCAATTGCGCACTAGGCCGGGACGACGAGGTAGAGTCACCGCATCTCCGCCCTGATCATATCCGCCGCCTTCTCCCCGATCATGATGGTCGGCGCATTGGTGTTGCCGCCGATCAATGTCGGCATGATCGAGGCATCGACGACGCGCAGGCCTTCGACGCCGTGCACCTTCAGCGCCGGATCGACCACGGCCATGGCGTCGGTGCCCATCTTGCAGGTGCCGACGGGGTGATAGACGGTGTCGACACGCGCGCGCAGGATGGCGCGGATGTCGTCATCCGTTCTCACATCGGATGTGAACATGTCCTTCTTCTGCAAAGCGCGCATCGCGGGCGTCTCCATCAGCCGTCGCGTGGTCTTGAAGCCCGCGACCATCGTCTCGAGATCCTCAGCCTCGCCCAAGAAATTCGGATCGATCATCGGCGCCGCCAGCGGATCGGCGCTTTTCAGCCAGACGCTGCCACGGCTCTTCGGTCGCAACAGGCAGACGTGGCACGAGAAGCCCGCCTCCTTGTGCTTCTTGCGGCCGTGGTCGTCGAGCATCGCGATGATGAAGTGCAGCTGGATGTCGGGCACATCGAGATCGGTTCGGGTTTTCAGGAAGCCGCCACACTCGGCGAAATTGGTGGTCATCAGTCCGCGCCGGTCCCCGCGATATCGCTGGATGGCGCGGAGGAGGGATGGCAGGCGGCCGAGCGATGAGTGGACGAAGTGCGGGTAGTCGGAGGCGTAGACGAACACGAAATCCGGATGATCCTGCAGATTGCGTCCGACGCCCGGCAGGTGATGCACGACGCCGATACCGTGCGCGGCAAGCGCCTCGCCGTCGCCGATGCCCGACAGCATCAGCAATTGCGGCGACTGGAAGGCGCCGGCGGCGAGGATCACCTCGCGGCGGGCGCGCAGCTGCTTTGTCTGCTTGCCCTGGACATATTCGATGCCGACCGCGCGCTCACCTTCGAACAGGATGCGCGTGGCATGCGCCTGCGTCTCGACACGCAGATTCGCGCGCTTGCCCATGTGCGGATTCACATAGGCGCGCGCCGCGCTCCAGCGCTCGCCATTGTGCTGCGTCACCTGGTAGCTGCCGAGGCCTTCGTGGTCGTCTTCATTGAAGTCCTCGCGGATGCGGAACTGTGCCTCGCAGGCGGCCTGATGGAAGATTTCGTGGATCGGATTGTCCGAGCGCAGCCTGTTGACATGCAGCGGGCCGCCCTTGCCATGATACGCGCCGTCGAAATCGGCGTTGTTCTCCGAGCGCTTGAAATAGGGCAGCACGTCCGCGTACGACCAGCCGGCATTGCCGAGCGAGGCCCAGTGGTCGTAGTCCCATTTGTTGCCGCGGATGTAGACCATGGCATTGATCGCCGAGGACCCGCCGAGCCCCTTGCCGCGCGGTTGATAGCCGATACGGCCGTTCAATCCCTTCTGCGGCACGGTATCGAAGCCCCAGTTCGCGACCTTGTATGGCAAGGCGAGTCCGAACGGTGTGGTGATCCGCCAATTGTCGTTCCGTCCGCCGGCATCGAGCAGCGCCACGGATGTCCCCGCATCCTCCGACAGCCGCCCCGCCACCGCGCAGCCGCCGGAGCCCGCGCCCACGACGACGAAATCGAATGTGTCCGTCACTGATGTTTCCCCCTTTATCGTCATTCCGGGGCGCGCGTAGCGGGAGCCCGGAATCTCGAGGTTCCGGGTTCGCTTCGCGCCCCGGAACGACTACCCCTACGACATGAACCGCATCACCTTCTCCAGCCGCGCGATCTTGCCGCCGTAGGGCGGATAGAGGTCGGCGAGGCGGTTGAATTTCGAACGATAGAACACCGGCTTCAGCTTGCTGAACGTGCGAAAGCCCCATTCGCCGTGATAGGCGCCGGTGCCGGACGCGCCGACGCCGCCCATCGGCTGGTTGATTTGCGCGAAATGAAAGAGGCAGTCATTGATGGTGACGCCCCCGGAGACGGTCCGCGCCAGCACCTCGTCGCGCGCAACGTGGTCCTTGCCGAACCAGTACAGCGCCAGCGGCCGGTCGCGGGCGTTGACGAAGGCGATGGCGTCGGCCGGCTCGCGATAGCTGAGCACGGGAAGCACAGGACCGAAAATCTCCTCCTGCATCACCGCCATGTCTGCGGTCGCGCCCGCGATCAGCGTCGGCGGGAATTTGCGGTGCGCCTTCCAGTTCGGATCGTCCGCCTTCGCCGGCTGCAGGATCTTGGCGCCGCGGCTTGCCGCATCAGCGACGAGATTTTCCAGCCGCGCATAATGCCGGTCGGAGATCACGGAGGTGTAGTCCTTGTTGGAGGGGTCGGTGCCGAACATGCGCCGCATCTGCGCGCGCACTTTTTCGGCGAAAGCCTGCAACGCGCGCTCGGGCACCAGCACATAGTCCGGCGCGATGCAGGTCTGCCCGGCATTGAGCAGCTTGCCGTAGGCGATGCGTTCGGCGGCCTCTTCGAGGTCGGCCGAGGCGTCGATGATAACAGGCGACTTGCCGCCGAGCTCGAGCGTGACCGGCGTCAGATTGCGCCCCGCGGCCTCCGCCACCAGCCGCCCGACCCGGGTCGAGCCGGTGAACACCAGATGATCGAACGGCAGCGATGCGAAGGCCTTCGCGATTTCGTCCTCAATGCCGGTGACGAGCAACTCCGCAGCGTCGAACCGCGCGGCGACCGTCTCCTTCAGCAGCGCTGAGAAATGCGGCACGAGCTCGCTCGGCTTGATGATGACGCGGTTGCCGGCGGCGAGTGCGCCGATGGCGGGCGCGAGCGTCAGCTGCAGCGGGTAATTCCACGGCGCGATGATGCCGACGACGCCGAGCGGCTGCGGCATCAGCCGGTTGCGCGCGGGCAGGAATTGCAGCGCCGTCGAAACGCGCTGCGGCGCCATCCAGCTCTTGAGGTGTTTCGTGGCATGACGGATCTCGGAGAACACCATCATGGTCTCGGCGATGGTGGTCTCGACCGTGCAGCGGTGGCCGAAATCGGCCGAGATCGCCTGCCGGAAGCGCTCCTCGTTGTCGGCGACGACAGTGCGCAGCCGCGCCAGCCGGTCGAGCCGCTCGGCAAGGCCGGGCGCCGGCTCGGCCCGCGACCGCGCGATCATGGCACGGAAGGTTTCCTCAACGGCCCGAAGCGGGGCGCTCGGCGGGGGGCGGTCCAAGGGGCGATCCAAGGCGTGGTCCATGGCATTCTCCCCCCTTGAAGTGGCGTTTCCGCCTGGTTTTGTGGCCGCAAGCTGGCCCCTTGTGGAACTTCTGGCAAGGGCGGGCCAAACAGGCCGCAAATTCGTCCACCGCGCTGTCATAAAGTCGAAAAAAACGTCCCCGCAGCCCTTTCCAAAGCCACCCCGGGTTGGTACATACCGCCCGCACCCAACGGGCTTTGCCCGGGGTTGCCTTCCAAGGAAGCCTTCGGGACGGACGAAGCAAGCCACGCGAACAGCGCCGGCCCTTCATTCACCGTCCCCGGCACTTTCACGAAGGCAAAGCAACGGTTAACGCGGGGTGGAGCAGCCCGGTAGCTCGTCAGGCTCATAACCTGAAGGTCATAGGTTCAAATCCTATCCCCGCAACCAAGTTCGGACCTTACCGGTCCCGATCCGAAAATGGCCCGCATAACGCGGGCCATTTTTGTTTTGGGGCGTCCTCGATCATGCATGTCCTGCTTTGGCTGAGCCTTGGTTCGTTCGGGCCAAAGCGCGTCTCGTCGCCATTGGTGGAGGTCCCGAACGTAAGCGCGATCAGTCCAGAGCATGCCGTCCGGGGAAGGAACCCAGGATGCCGCCGGGCGTCAACACGAGTCACCGGCGCGTCCGGTGCTCACTTGTTGGCTTGCCGTCGTTCGGAAGGAGAGGGCCAATGCAGTTCGAAGATTTCGAGGCCGCCGATGTTCGGGCGGATGAGACACGTATCTTCATCCGTCGCGCCGGTTCGGGGCCGGCCGTTCTCCTGTTGCACGGATTTCCGCAGACGCATCTGATGTGGCGCGACGTTGCGCCGGTGCTCGCGCAGAACTTCACGGTGGTCTGCGCCGATCTTCGCGGATATGGCCAAAGCGATTGTCCTCCCTCCAGTCCGGACCATACGCCATATGCAAAACGAGCGATGGCAAAGGACATGGTGTCCGTCATGACGAAACTCGGCTTCGACCGTTTTTCGGTCGCGGGCCATGATCGCGGTGGCCGTGTCGCCTATCGGCTCGCGCTTGATCACCGCGAACGCGTGCAGCGGCTTGCCGTCCTGGACATCGTTCCGATCGCCGATGCCTGGGAGCGCGCCGACAAGAACCTGACGGTCGGCTATTGGCCGTGGTCGTTGCTTGCGCAGCCTGAACCTCTTCCCGAGCGGCTGTTGTCGGCAGCCCCCGATGCCATCATCGACAATGCGCTGCATGGCTGGGGGTCTTCAGCTGGCAGCTTCAGTCCGGCCGTGCGGGCAGCCTATATCGACGCGTTGAGCGATGAGGCGCATGTTCATGCGATCTGCGAGGAATATCGTGCGGCCGCGACACTCGATCACGCGCACGATCTGGCGGACCGTCGTTCCGGCCGCCGAATTGACTGCCCTGTGCTCGTGCTCTGGAGCGGTCGCGGCCCTCTGAACGCGTGGTATGCGAGCGAGGGCGGCCCGTTGGGGCTCTGGCGGAGCTGGGCCGATGATTTGGACGGAAAGCCGCTTGATGGCGGGCACTTCTTCCCGGAGGAGCTTCCGCAGCAGACTGGGTACGAGCTGAACCGGTTTTTCGGAAGCGGCGGATAGGACCAGCGGCTTGGCCGTGCTGCTTCCTTCGACAGCTCTTGGCGAGCGCGAGGGCTGCCCCTTGGGGCGGGCGGCGATCGGAAGCAAACATTAAGCCCGCGCTAATGCGCAGGCGTAATGCGTACTTGCGTACTATCCGAAGCTCAGGGTCTGTGCGGACAGACCATCGTCAGATTGAGCAGCGTGGGCGTCTTGCTGTCTGCCTCGTACTCCCACTCCAGCCGAATCTCATGCCGGTCAGCGTCGCGATCGGCCGGCGCATGCGTGATGATATTGGTCTTCATCGGAATCGGAGGCTCCGAGTTGAAGCACTTCCGGACACAGGCATCGAGCAACGCGCATCGCGTCAGGGGGATCACGTCCGGCTCGTCCTTCGACAGCGGTGTGGTATTCGGTTGGAACGTGAGATCGACGCGAGCGCGGCCCTTCTCCTTCTGCCAGTGCTTCGCGCTTCCCTGCGGCCACTTGCTCTTCGGCGTCAAAACTAGGTGATATTGGCCGTATTCCAATGTCGGGAGGTGGATATTTTCCGAGGCCTTGAGCTTCTTTACGCTCTTCTTCATGTTCTCCAATGGGTAGTAGTTACCATTCATCAGGTCCTTAAATGGCTTACCCGTATATACTCTCATGCCCATGTATTTTGCCCCTCAATGAGTACTTGGCTTCCCCGGGAAATGTGCAGCTCCGCGAAGCTTGACGACCACAACACGAGCCTGGCGGCTCGTCATACGCAGCCTGTTTTTCGCGCAGCTTTCGGCAAGCTACCACCTGGGACTGTGAATCGTCCAGATCAGCAACCGGTTCGAGGATGTTTGCCCAAGATGAGCCGCATGCCCCGTTGCTAACCAGGTTTCCATAAGCGATCTTATTGCTTCGTTCGCAGAGGCCGACCGACGATGCCGCTGCAAGGCCTTGAAAGCACGGGAATGCATTGCGCGGCATGTCAGTCGACGATCGACCCTGGCGACAGCCGGTGTCCCAATTGCGGTGCAGGCGTGCAACGTTCCGATCCCGACAGCGAACGACGGTTCGTCACGATTTTACGAGCCGATGTGATTGATTCCACCGGGCTTGTTGCCGAACTGGATCCGGAGGAGGCGGTCTCGCGCCTGGAGCCGGCCCTGGCGTCCATGAGAGGCGCGGTTCGGCAGTTCGGCGGCATCGTCAGCAAGGAGCTGGGCGATGGGCTTGCCGCGGTGTTCGGCGCCCCGATCGCGGATGACAATCATGCCCCGATGGCCTGCCACGCCGCGATCGAGCTCGTCCGCCGCGTCGCAAGCCTGGGTGACCCCGGACTTCAGGTGCGGGTCGGTCTCCACTCTGGCCATGTCGTGGCCTACATGGTCGCCAGCGAGTTCTCCAAGGTTTACGAGATCGGGGGCGCCGCCCAGCATCTGGCCGCGCGGTTGGAGGCGGCGGCAGAGGCGAATCAGATCTACGTCTCGGAGGCCTGTCAAAAGCTCGCCGAGGGACATGTCCGGTTCGAATCATTGGGCGACAAGTCCCTGCGCGGCTTCAATCAGCCCGTGCCGGTCTACCGGATCGTGGGCGCGAGCGACCTGTCGAGCTGGCGGGTACGGCGGGCGCGTAGCGTTTCTCGCTTCGTCGATCGCACGATTGAGCGGGCTCTGCTGGAGCGCACCTCCGGAAACGCCAGGACAACCCGGCAGAGCGTCCTGCTGCTGGGCGATGCGGGTATCGGAAAATCGCGGCTCGCGCACGAGTTTGCCCAGCAGCTGAGAGCGGATGGCTGGCGGTTGATCGATGCGGAATGTAGCCCGAACCTCCAAGGCGCGCCCTTCAGCACGCTCAAGCGGATCTTGCTCTCGATCCTGGAGGGGACAGCAAGACATCCCGGCAGTCCAAGCGATCCTCGGGACGATCTGCCGGCGATACAACAGTGCGCCCTCGACGCAGTGCTCGACCTACCGATATCGAATCCGTACTGGGACGAGCTGGAGCCTCACGCACGGGGACAAGCGATCGCAGACGCAAGCTGTGCCCTCGTTGGAAGCCTGGCCCATCGCCAGCCAACGGTAGTCTTGCTCGAGGATCTGCACTGGATTGACCGTGCGAGCGATATCGTCGTAGCCGCCGTTGCGTCGCTACAGGCGCCCGGTCTTCTCGTGCTGTTCACCTCCCGGCCGAATGGCATGCCGGTCTGGATCGCGCGCTGTCACGCCGAGATCGTCGCGATGCGGCCCCTCGACGACGATTCGGGGTTGGCCATGCTGGCAGACATGCTTGGCTCCTCGGAGACCAACGCCGATTTGAAGAGCCGGATCATTTCTCATACTGCCAACGTTCCCCTGTTCATCGAGGAGGTCTGCCGCGGGTTGAAGGATAGCGGCACGCTGCGTGGCCAATGGGGCGATCTTGCGCTCGTGCGTCCGATCGACGAACTCGGCATTCCCAGCAGCATCCAGGGCGTGATTGCAGCGCGCCTCGATCGGGTATCGAAGCAAGAACGGTCCATTCTGCAGATCGCCGCCACTTTGGGGCCGAGATCGAACGAAGCCTTGCTTGAAAAGATCGCGGCCCTGTCTCGTGACGTTCTCCAGGGGTGCCTCGCGGCGCTCGATCGCGCTGAGTTGCTTGTCAGGATCGATAGCGAATTGGAGAATTCCCTGGAATTCCGGCATGAGATGGTCCGGCAGGTCACCTATGACTCGATGGTCGAAAAGGTACGCGAAGACATCCATGCGCGCGTTCTTTCGGCCCTGGAGGACAGCGAAGGCAGTGCCGACGATCCCGACAAGCTCTGCTACCACGCCACGCGGGCGAAGGATTGGGACAAGTCGTTCAGCTATGGCAGGGCTTCGGCGAGAAGATGTCTGGCGCGGTCGGCATTTGCCGATGCGGCTGACTATTTCGAGGTAGCCATGAGGTCTTTGGACATGATGCCGGCGAATCCCTTGAGGGAGGCGAGCGCCGTGGATGTTCGTATCGAGGCGCGTGCGGCATTCATTGCGTCTGGCCAGATTGCCGAATGGCTCAACCTCGGCAAGGAGGCTGAGCGTCGCGCCGATGCGATCAACGACATCGGACGGAAGGTGGCGGCCATGACGGTCATGGCGGCTGCACAAAACTTCTACGGCACGCCCATCGAAGCGATCACCCTCGGTGAGCAAGTCGCGCACCTCGCGGAGGAGTGGGGTAATCCTGGATGGCTCAATGCCGCGCACTACGGGCTCGGACAGGTGTATTTTCTTGCCGGGCGCTACCGTGAAGCTGATCGATTTTTCGCCCGGAGCTGCGCTCAGCTGATGGGGCCGGAGCCCAGCGCGCCTTTCGGCTCGACACCGAAATACGCATTGTTGCTCTGCTGCATGATGAGCAGCATTACCCACACCGTCATGGGCGAGCTCGATGCCGCCGAACAACTTCAGCAACAGGCCGCGGAGATCGCGGGGGAGACGGGCCGGCCCTATGACCGCGTCGCCGCTGCCTATAGCGGCGGCTGGCTGATGCTCGGCCGCAACGAGCCGGCGGCGGCCGCGGCCATCCTCGAGGACGGTTTTGTCCTGGCGCAGAAGCACGGCATCCGGCTGTTCGTGCCGGTGCTCGGCTGTCACCTCGGCATGGCCTATCTGGAGCAGGGGCTGTTCGACCGGGCGCGCGGCATGCTGACGGAGGCGCGTGAGGAGGCCAAGGCGGTCGGCTATACCTCGGCGGTGCTGCGCAGCTCGATCTATTTGGCGCTCGCCACCCATCGCCTCGGCGACGTCCAGGCCGCGCAGAACATGCTGCGCGAGGCGCGCAACACCGCGCGGCAACAGGGGTTCTCCGGCCTGGAGGCGGAGGCCCTGTTCGGCGAGGCCGTGGTGACGCCGCCGTCGGATCCGGAGGCCAAGGCGGCCATCCTTGGCGCCCTGCGCGCGACCATCGCGATCGCCGCCGAGAGCGGCGCGCTGCCGCTGCGGCACAAGGCCGAGGCGATGCTCAACGAGATGCAGGCGACGGGCGACGAGCTCAGCTGACGGCAGCGGCGGCCGGGCTGCCATCGCGGCCGAAATCTGCCCGACGCGTCAAATAAATTCAGCAGGCGTCGCAATGGGTTAGCTACTGTGCATGGGGTTGTTTTCGCCCTTTTATCTTGAAGGGCCCTTCATGGCGCGGCGCAGAGGACGGCACGCTGGTGCGGCCCGCTCCGATGACTATGCCCTTGCACGCGCAGCAAGGTCGGCTACCGTCGGCCCTGGCCGCACGGCCAGGCGACTTTTGATTTCAATTTTTTAGCATTCGATTTTCCGGCGCCGCGACGGCGCGACGCCCACCGAAACGAGGCGGGGCCATGATCACACGGGACCAGTCAGCGCTGCTCGCGCCGGTCGAGCGCGACCTGCGGCTCGATCTCTTCCGCGGCATCGGTCTGTGGATGATCTTCCTCGACCACATCCCGCACGACGTCGTGGCCTGGCTGACCTTGCGCAATTACGGCTTCAGCGACGCCGCCGAATTCTTCGTCTTCATCTCCGGTTATCTGGTCGGCTGGATCTACGGCCCGATCGTCGCGGGCGGCTGGTTTGCCGCCGCGCTGAAGCGGCTGTGGCGGCGCGCGATCGAGATGTATGTCGCCCACATCATGCTGTTCCTGCTGTTCACGGCGCAGATCGCCCGCACCGCGCGCCGCTTCGACAATCCGATGTACGAGCACGAGTTCAACGTGTTCAATTTCCTGTCGCATCCGGACGAGCTGATCGGGCAAGCGATCCTGTTGAAGTACAAGCCGGTCAATCTCGACGTGCTGCCGCTCTACATCACGCTGGTGTTCGCCTCGCCTTTCATCGTGTGGTGCCTGGTGCGGCGGCCGAACCTGACGCTCGCCGCGTCCGTGGTGCTCTACGTGCTGGCGCGCTGGTTCGACTGGAACGTCGCCTCCTATCCGCCCGGCACGCACTGGTACTTCAACCCGTTCTGCTGGCAGCTGATGTTCGTGTTCGCGGCCTGGTGCGGCATCGGCCAGATCGACAAGATCGCGAAATGGGTGTGGTCCAAGGCGGCGATGGCGCTGGCTGCGGCTTGGCTCGCCTTCGCGCTGCTGATCGTGATGACCTGGCACGTCCCCGTGCTCGAAGCCCTGATCCCGAAATGGATGATCAAGGCGATCTACCCGATCGACAAGACCGACCTCGACATGCTGCGCTTCACGCATTTCCTGGCGCTGGCGATCTGGGTGACGCATCTCATCTCGCGCAAATGGCGGACCCTGCACGGGGCCTGGCTGCGCCCTGTGATCCTCTGCGGCCAGCATTCGCTGCCGATCTTCTGCCTCGGCGTCTTCCTGTCGTTCTCGGCGCACTGGATCCTGACGCAATACACCAAGGGGGTCTGGGAGCAGCTCGCGGTCTCCGTCGTCGGCATCGTCATCATGATCGCAGCCGCCTGGCTGCTCGACCGGGCCGGACGGGTGCCGAACCTGTTCGTGAAGGTGACGGAGATCGAGGAGGCCGACACCGTCCTGGAAAGCGCGCCCGCGGACAGGTCTGCCGTGGCGCCCGCGGGTCATTGAGGTTCGCCGGCCTGTATTTTGGCGGAGAGATCCAACGGAGAAGTTCATGTCCAGACTTGTGTTGACGATCGCCGCCGCCCTCCTGCTCCTGATTTGTGGTGCGTCGGCGCAAGCACCGTCGCCGGAGGCGATGAGCGCGGCGCGCAAGCTCGTGGTCACCTTGAAGATCGCGGACCAGTATCGCGCGCTGTTGCCGCAGCTCCTGCTCAAGCTGAGGCCCGTGGTCGCGCAGGACAGGCCTGAGATCGAGCGCGACTATGACGCGGTGACGGCACCCGGTTCCGAGATCTACACCCCGGCCCTCAACTCGATGGTCGATCAGGTCTCAGCCCTCTATGCCCAGAGCTTCAGCATCGACGAACTGCGTCAGATCGAGGCTTTCTATGTCCAGCCGGCCGGGAAGAAGCTTCTGGAGAAGTCCGATGCGCTGGCGCAGGCAAGCGCGCAGATCGGCCAGGACCTCGGCCAGAAGACGGCCGACGAATTGAAGCAGCGCCTGATCGAGGCGCTGCGTCAGAAGGGGCACAAGCTCTGAGCTTACCGACAGGGCTCGCGACCCTATACCTTGTCCGTCCTGCTGGCTCACTTCACAAGAGGGCAGCCGCCGTCCTTCAGGGGCCGGAAGGCCTGGTCGGCAGCGACTTCGGCGAGCAGCTTGTAGTAGTCCCACGGGCCCTTGGACTCCTCGGGCTTCTTCACCTGGAACAGATACATGCTGTGCACCATGCGGCCGTCTTCGCGTAAGCTGCCGTTGTCGGTGAAGGCATCCTTCACCGGCAACTCGCGCATCTTGGCCATGACGGTTTTGGTGTCCCTTGTGCCGGCGGCCTGCACCGCCTTCAGGTAGTGCAGCGTCGCGCTGTAGGTCGCCGCCTGGTTCATCGTCGGCATGCGCTTGACGCGCTCCATGAAACGCTTGCCGAAAGCGCGGGTCTTGTCGTTGAGGTCCCAGTAATAGGCCTCGGTGATGATCAGTCCCTGCGCGAGCTTCAGCCCTAAGCTGTGCACGTCGGAGATGAACATCACGATCGCAGCCAGGTTCTGGCCGCCGGCGACGATGCCGAACTCACCGGCCTGCTTGATTGCGTTGATGGTGTCGCCGCCGCCGTTCGCAAGCCCGATGATCTTGGCCTTGGAGGCCTGGGCCTGGAGCAGGAAGGAGGAGAAGTCCGCGGTGTTTAGCGGATGCTTGACGCTGCCGAGCACCTTGCCGCCCGCGGCCCTCACGACGTCGCCGGTGTCGCGTTCGATCGAATGGCCGAACACATAATCCGCGGTGAGGAAAAACCAGCTGTCGCCGCCGTTCTTGACGATGGCGCTGCCAACCGTGTGTGCGTTGGAATAAGTGTCGTAGGTCCAGTGCGCGGTGTAGGGCGAGCAGGACTTTCCGGTAATGTCGGAGCTCGCCGCATCCGTCACGATCATGATCTTCTCGTACTGCTTCGACAGCTCCATCACCGCGAGCGCGGTGGCGGATGTCGGCAGGTCGATGATCATATCGACGCCTTCGGTCTCCCACCACTTTCGCGCGATGGTCGAGGCGACATCGGGCTTGTTCAGCACATCGGCGCTGACCATGTCGATAGGCTTGCCGAACATCTGCCCGCCGAAATCCTCGATCGCCATTTTGGTGGCCTCGACATTCCCCTGGCCTCCGATGTCGGAATAGACCGAGGAGAAGTCGGAGAGCACGCCGATCTTGAGCGGCGCCTGCTGGGCGAGAGACGGGCTGATCAGAAACGCAGTCAATCCGGCCGCTAGGGCGGCACGCATAATTCGGCACATGGCATTTCCCCAAACTCTATCGTTGGTGCACGAGGCTAGATTTGCCCCCCTGAAGCGTCAACTCTTGCGTAACGGCGCCGCGCTCGCTGGCTGATTTGACGCGGCCGGTTGCCCCGACTACGCTTTTGCAGAGAACAAGAAGCGGGTGAATGCGGTGGCCTGACCTGTGCTCAGGCGGCCCTCACGAAGAGAAAAAATCCAGGGGAACGGAAATGACCGGCGATATCGCAGCCACCATCTCGAAGGCCCGCGAGCATTCCATCGGCGACCTTCTGCGCCGCGCAGCGGGTCGCGATCCTGGCAAGCTCGCGGTGAGCTGCGGCCACGTGAGCTGGACCTTTGCCGAGATGGACGCGATCTGCAATCGGCTCGGCCGCGGCCTGCTTGGCCTCGGCGTGAAAAAGGGTGACCGCCTCGCCGTGCTCTCGCGCAATTCGCACGCCTTTGCGGCGCTCCGGTTCGCATTGGCCAGGATCGGTGCGGTGCTGGTGCCGATCAACTTCATGCTCAATCCGGACGAGATCAATTTCATCCTGAAGAGTTCCGGCGCAAAGCTGCTCGCGGCCGGCCCTGATTTCGTCGAGTCCGCGCGCGCGGCCAGCGCCAGGGATTGCGCGGTCGAGAAGATGATCTGGCTGCCGGGTGAGGATCCTGCCACGGCGCCCGCGGGCCTCACCAGCTTCGACGATCTCCTCAGCCCAGACGGCTCGTACCTCGAGGCGTCGGTCGACAGCCGGGATCTCGCACAGATCGTCTACACCAGCGGCACGGAGTCGCTGCCCAAGGGCGCGATGCTGACCCATGAAGCGGTGATGTGGCAGTATGTCAGCTGCATCATCGACGGCGGCATGACCGTGGACGACAAATTCCTGCACGCGCTTCCGCTCTATCATTGCGCGCAGCTCGATGTGTTCCTGGGGCCGCAAATCTATCTCGGCGCCTCCGGCGTGATCACGGACAAGCCGACCGCCGACAACATTCTGTCATTGATCCAGACGCACAGGATCACGTCGTTCTTTGCGCCGCCGACGATCTGGATCGCGATGCTGCGCTCGCCCAATTTCGACAAGACGGATTTGTCGACCTTGCAGAAGGGTTATTACGGCGCCTCGATCATGCCGGTGGAGGTGCTACTCGAACTCCAGCGCCGCCTGCCCAGCGTGAAGTTCTGGAACTTCTACGGCCAGACTGAGATCGCGCCCCTCGCAACCGTGCTGGGTCCTGCGGACCAGCTGCGCAAGGCCGGCTCTGCCGGCAAGCCCGTGCTCAATGTCGAGACCCGCGTGGTCAATACTTCAATGGAGGATGTGAAGGTCGGCGAGGTCGGCGAGATCGTGCACCGCTCGCCGCATCTGCTCTCCGGCTATTACAACGATCCGGTCAAGACGGCGGCGGCGTTCTCCGGCGGCTGGTTTCACTCCGGCGATCTCGCTACCGTCGATGACGAGGGCCACATCACCGTGGTCGATCGAGTCAAGGACATGATTAAGACCGGTGGCGAGAACGTCGCGAGCCGCGAGGTCGAGGAGATGGTCTACCGCATCCCCGCAGTGTCCGAGGTAGCGGTGGTAGGCCTGCCCGATCCGCGCTGGATCGAGGCAGTGACTGCGATTGTCGTGGTCAAGAGCGGCGAGAAGCTCGACGAGGAATCCGTCATCAAGTATTGCGCCGGCCAGATGGCGCATTTCAAGGTGCCCAAGCGCGTCATCTTCGTCGATGCCCTGCCCAAGAACCCGAGCGGCAAGTTGCTCAAGCGCGAGCTCCGCCAGCGCTTCGTCGGCGGCGAAACGCTCGACAAGGCGATCCAGAAGAATTTTGGGACCTGACGCGGAGCGCCCGACCATGAAAGTCTGGCAAATCGCGCGGGACTGGTCGATCGAGGGAATGGAGCTCGCCGATCTACCCGAGCCCATGCCCGGTCCGGGGCAGGTCGCGGTGCGCATGCGGGCGGCATCGCTGAATTATCGCGATCTGCTCACGGTGCAGGGCAAGGGTGGCGTCACCAGATTGCCGCTGATCCCGTTCTCCGATGGCGCCGGCGAGGTGATCGCCGCCGGCGACGGCGTTTCCTGCGTAGCAGTCGGGGACCGCGTCTGCCCGATGTTCTTCCAATCGTGGATCGACGGAGCGGTTTCAGCCGCGAGCCGGCGCTACGCGCTCGGTGGCACGCGTCCGGGTGTGTTGCAGGAAGTCATGTTACTGGACGCGGAGGGTGTCAGCCGCATTCCGTCGCATCTCTCTTTCCAGGAAGCGGCGACGCTGCCTTGCGCCGGGCTAACCGCCTGGCGCGCACTGTTCGAGGAAGCCAAGGTGAAGCCCGGCGACACCGTTCTGGTGCAGGGTACCGGCGGCGTGTCGATCTTCGCATTGCAATTTGCCAAACTTGCAGGCGGGAGCGTGATCGTAACGTCATCGAGTGACGAGAAGCTCGAACGCGCTCGTGCGCTTGGTGCCGATCACACGATCAACTATCGCTCGGTTCCTGAGTGGGGCAAGGCCGCGGCAGAGTGGACCGGCGGCGGCGTCGACCACGTCGTCGAGGTCGGCGGCAAGGATACGTTCTCGCAGTCACTCGAGGCGGCGCGGATCGGCGGTACCATTCTGGTGATTGGCGTGCTCTCCGGCTTCTCGCAGCAGATCGCGATTCCAAGCCTGTTCTCCAAGAATTTGCACGTCATCGGCCTTTCTGTCGGCAGCCGCCGTATGTTCGAGGGTATGACGGGAGCGATTAGCCGCAATGGCATGAAGCCGGTGATCGGCCGCAGTTTTGCCTTCGATGCCGTGGGCGACGCGTTGCGGTTGATGCAGCAAGGCGGCCATTTCGGCAAGATCGTGGTGGAGTTTGGTTGAGCAGAATTCGGCGAGAGCTGCAGCGCGCAACTCGTCC
>NZ_JADPIT010000004.1:129952-130982 GCF_023073035.1 Bradyrhizobium sp. 62 | reverse complement strand
GTCGCTTCGCTCCTCGCAATGACGGCTGAGAAGGCTGGCCTCAATACTTCTTTACAGCCGCGCCGAACGCGAACCACAGCGCCATGGACGCGAGGCCAAAACCGCCGAGCAGCAGGAAAGTCGGGCCGTAGCCGATCCATTGCGCAATCCAGCCGCCCAGCGCGGGACTGAGGCTCGCGCCGATGCCCTGCACGGTGATCACGGCACCCTGGCCGAGATTGATGCGGCCGGTGCCGTTGAGCGAGCGTGCGACCATGCCGGGAACGGCAACCGTCTGGAGCCCGGTGCCGATGCCGTCGAGCACCTGCATCGGTACGACGCCCCACCATCCCGTGACGAAGAAGGCGAGCACGCCGCGGATGGGCAGGAACATGAAGGAGACGAGGATGATGGGCCAGTAGTTGCGCTTGCTCGCCGCCTTCATTGCGATCAGCGAGGTGATGACCATGACGCCTTGTGCGATCACGACGGTGGTCGCGACGAAGCTCGGGCCGTTGGCCTGGCCTTCGGCGACCGCCGCCAGGCTATAGAGCGGCACGATGGCGGCATTGCCGAGATGAAACAGCGCGAGCGCCATTGCCAGCACCAGCAGCGCGCGGTGCTTGAGCAGCATCGTGAGCGCGTCCGGCGCGCTGTCCGGATCGTCCTCCTTGCTGCCGCGCGCGGCGCGATCGTCGATCGCCTTGGCCGGGATCATCATCACGCAGGCGATCGCGATGGCGCCGAACACCGCCGCCAGCACGAACACGGCGACATAGCCGAACTTATAACCGAGATAGCCCGACAGCGCGGCGCCGACCATGTTGCCGGCGTGGTTGAATGCCTGGTTGCGGCCGTTGAGCGCGTTAAAGCCCTTCTGCTTGGCGATGCCGAGCGTGATGCCGGTGACCGCCGGCACGATCGCGGCGCTCGCCAGCGATTGTGCGACCTGCGAGAATGTCACCGCCCAGAAATTCTGCGAGATCAGGATGATCGCGGACGCGAGCACCACGCAGATGCCGGGAATGACGACCCACATGCGCTTGTTGCG
>NZ_JADPIT010000004.1:93421-129911 GCF_023073035.1 Bradyrhizobium sp. 62 | reverse complement strand
CGCCGATCGGCGTCGTGATCAGCATGCCCGCGACATTGCCGATCGTCATCGCGGTGCCGATCAATCCGCTCGCCCAGCCGCGCTCCTGGAGGAAGACGCCGACGAAAGGGCCGATGCCCGACTGCATGTCGGCCATGAAGAAGTTGAGAGCGAACAGGGGCCAGATACGAGACGAGGAGGGGGACCGCGATGTCATCGATACCAAAACGTGGTCTCAGCCGGGATGCGGCGGGTGGGACATGATCCTTTCAGCCAATCGTTCTGGCGCGGACGAGAGTTTAACGAGCGCTGATCGGGTTGGTTCCAGGTTTCGCCCGGTCGGTGGGGCTTGCGGTCACCGCCAGCAATTCCTTATTGACGTTGGATCGTCTCTGTCGGGAGTACGGCATGCCCCTCTGGACCTGCGAAACCTGCGGCGCGCAATTTCTGGGCGAAAATCCGCCAACGTCCTGTGAAATTTGCGAGGACGAACGGCAATACGTCGGGTGGAAGGGCCAGACTTTCCTCACGCGCGAGGCGCTCTCGGAACGTCACCGCATGGTCTGGCGCGACGATCTCGGCCTGACCGGCCTCGCGCTCGAGCCAAGCTTTGCCATCGGCCAGCGCGCGCTGCTGGTGCCGCTCGCGGACGGCTGGCTGATGTGGGACTGCGTCCCGCTGGCGACGCCGGAGGCGATCGCGCATGTGCGGTCAATCGGCGGGCTGAAGGCGATCGCGATCTCGCATCCGCATTACTATGGCGCGCTCGCCGACTGGAGCGAGGCGTTTGGCGGGGTGCCGGTCTATTTGCACGCCGACGATCGCCAATGGGTAACGCGTCCGCATGCTTCGATCGTGCACTGGACCGGCGACAGCCATCGCATCTCCGAGGATGTGCTGCTGCTGCGCACCGGCGGTCATTTCGCCGGCGCCGCCATGCTGCATCACGCGAGCGGTGCGGACGGCAAGGGCGCGCTACTCACCGGCGATATCGCGCAGGTCACGATGGATCGCCGCTTCGTCAGCTTCATGTACTCCTATCCGAACTACATGCCACTCAATGCCGCCGCGGTGCGACGGATTGCGGCTGCCGTCGAGCCGCTGGCCTTCGATCGCATCTACGGCGCGTGGTGGGACCGCAACATCGCCGCAGGCGCCAAGGCCGCATTCGCGGCCTCTGTCGCGCGCTATCTGGCCGCCATCGCCTGAGCTGGCGCGCGACCGGATTTATCTTGCTGGTCCCTAATAAATGGACTATAAGTACAGTTATTAAGCGTGACGCGACGATGCGTCTGCGGGACCGGCATGATCGATGCATCGCTGTTTCCGCGGCGCGCTTGCCGCGTGAGCGGGAGTTCGGTCGATGACGGCAGGGCGCGACTACGAGATTTTCGAGGCCGGCGACGTCGCGCTCCGGTCCGGGGCCGTCGTCCCTTCGCTCAAGCTCGCCTACAAGACCTACGGCACGCTCAGTCCGGACAAGGACAACGTGGTTCTCTATCCGACCTCGTTCAGCGCGCAGCACGCCGACACCGAGTGGCTGATTGGCCCCGACGGGGTGCTCGACGCCACGCGCTACTTCATCATCATCCCGAATCTGTTCGGTAACGGGCTGTCGTCCTCGCCGTCGAATACCGCCGCGCCGTTCCCGATCCTGACCTATCACGATGCCATCGCGGTCCAGCACCGGCTGCTCACCGAGCGGTTCGGCATCTCGAAGCTTGCCCTGGTCTATGGCTGGTCGATGGGCGGCATGCAGGCCTATCACTGGGCGGCGCTGCATCCCGATATGGTCGAGCGGGCGGCCGTTGTCTGCGGCAGTGCCCGCTGCGCGCCCTATAATTACGTCTTCCTGGAAAGCGTGAAGGCCGCGCTAACCGCCGATCCCGCCTTCCGCGACGGCCGGTTCGTCGAGAAGCCTGTCGCGGGCTATCGCGCCATGGGGCGCGTCTACGCAGGTTGGGCGATGTCGCACGGCTTCTATCGCGACGAGATCTGGCGCGAAGCAGGCTTCACCTCGCTGGACGACTATCTCGTCCGCACCTGGGATGCGGCGTTTGCCCGGCGCGATGCCAACGATCTCCTGGCGCAGATCGGGATCTGGCAGAACGGCGATGTCAGCCGCTGCACGACCTTCGATGGCGATTTCGATCGCGCGCTCGGTGCGATCAACGCGCACATGTTGCTGATGCCCGGTGCGACCGACCGCTATTTCGACGTCCGCGACAACGAGGACGAACTCGGCCGGCTGGTCAATGCGCGCTCTGCGGTGCTGCATCCGATCCCGTCGCTGCACGGCCATCGCGCCGGCAACCCCGTCAACAATGCGCGCGATCGGGCCTTCATCAAGGCCGAGATCGCAGAGCTTCTCGGCAAGTAGGGCAGGCATCCGATCATGATCGACGCAACCGTTTCAGAGTCCGGCCATCGGCTGAAGCCGCTGGCGCCGGCGATGCTGCGTGAACTGTCGGTGCGGTCCAACCTCAGGGGTGCCGTGCAGAGCCTCGGCCATTACGGCGTGATCCTGCTGATCGGCGGGCTGATCTGGATGGTCGCCTCACGCCATGGCGTGCTCTGGGCGCTGCCGCTGATGGCGGTGCAAGGCTATCTCGTCGCCTTCCTGTTCATGGCTGTGCACGAGACCGCACACAAGACCGCGTTCAAAAGCCGCGGTCTCAACCTCGTGGTCGGCTATCTCTCAGGCTTCATCATCGGATTGCCCTACGAATATTATTGCCTGTTTCACTGGGACCATCATCGCTACACCCAGGATCCTGACAAGGACCCCGAACTGATCGTCGGCGTGAAGCCCACATCGGACACGCAGCTCGCGATCGCCTATAGCGGCCTGCTTCAGGTCGCCGGACGCTTGCGGTTGATGC
Source organism: Bradyrhizobium sp. 62 (assembly GCF_023073035.1). Lineage (NCBI taxonomy): Bacteria > Pseudomonadati > Pseudomonadota > Alphaproteobacteria > Hyphomicrobiales > Nitrobacteraceae > Bradyrhizobium > Bradyrhizobium sp. 62. The sequence continues at coordinate 127,050 of NZ_JADPIT010000004.1, read as the reverse complement.
TCGACCATGCCGTCACCGGCAAGGTCGTCGTGCCCTGGATCCCCGAGAACAGACGCACCATCATCGTCACCGAGGCGCGCGCTTACGTCGCACTTTATGCGCTGCTGCTCGTGCTCTCGCTGTGGTTCTCGTCGGCGCTGCTGCTCTGGGTCTGGATCGTGCCGCTGATCATTGGGCAGTTCTTCCTGCGACCCTATCTCTACGCCGAGCACACCGGCTGCGAGCGCACTCGCAGCGCATTCCAGAACACCCGCACCACCTACACCGGCGCACTCGTCAAATGGGTTGCGTGGAATATGCCTTACCATGTCGAGCACCACGCTTATCCCACGATCCCGTTCCACGCGCTGCCGAAGCTGAACGGGATCGTCGACGGCGAGATCGTCCACCGCGGCCGCGGCTACATCAGAACGACGCGCGAGACCTGGGCCTGGTTTCGCCGACATCGACAGGCCGGCTAGTAGAAAAAAATTGACGTGCAAAGGCCCCGATCGCGGTGCGATCGGGGCTTTGTCGTGAATGCGGGATATCAGTAGATCCCGTACGCGCAGACGTTCACGACGCGGACGCGCAGGCCGTGGCGGGTCTGGACGACGCGCTCCTGATAGCAATTGTTGACGCCGCTGTTGACGTAGACCCCGCCAAAGCCCCAGCCGGGACCCCAGTGATGGTGGAAGCCGTGGGCCGACGCGGCGGTGGGGGCGAGAGCGGCAACGCCGAGCGAGCCGGCGGCGATCAGACCAAGTGCAAGCTTACGAAACATCTTCATTCTCCAGTGTGGCGCAGGGGCCGTTGTTGTGTCCCTGCATCTCGGTCGAGCCGAAACGCGGATGCGTTCATGCAGGCAGGGGAGAATCGTGTTTCAGGAGTGTTTCGTCGGTCGCGGTGCGTTGCGCCGCCGTCCTGCTTTCCGCGCCGCGCGATAGCGCACAGCCATCGCCTCTGTCAGCTCGGCCATCTTCTCGCGCAGATCGGCCGGCTCCAGCACTTCGGCCTCGGGCCCGAGCCGCAACAATTCGGCGGCGGCATGCCATGACGTCTTGCCGGTCGGCACTCTGGCAATGCGCCAGCCGTCCGCATCCGCGGTCTCTTCGAGCTGCGTACGCGCCCTGACGTAAGGCTGGCTCAGCGCGTCGAGCAATTTCACGCCGAAGGACGACAGCCGAACGATCGCGACATTGGGATGCATCTCGGCCTCGAGACGCAGCGTTGCGTCCCGCCAATAGGCGGCGAGATCGAAACCGGCGGGCCGCTCACAGCGATCTTCGAGCGCCGTGCAGTCGAGCACGCGCGCGACGCGATACGTCCGCACGCTGCCGTCGACCAGACCTGCCAGATACCAGCTGCCACCTTTCAGCACGAGACCGAGCGGCGCGACGCGACGCTGCTTCTCGGCGCGCCAGCTCTGGTAGCGGATCTTGATCAGTGTCCCGCGCAGGGTCGCGGCAGCGATGGTGCGCAGATGCTTGGGTTCTTCCGCCTCGCCGAACCAGCCCTGCGCGTCGAGGTGAAAACGGTCCTGCATCCGTCCGGCGTCTTCGCGCAAATTGGCGGGCAGCGCGGCCATCAGCTTGTTCTGTGCGGCGATCATCGCCGCATCCAGCCCGAACGCTGCCGCCGGGCCCGGCAATCCCGCCAGGAACAGCGCTTCCGCCTCGCTTTGCGACAGACCGTTCAGCCGCACGCGATAGCCATCGAGCAGGCGATAGCCGCCCTCCGCGCCGCGGTCGGCATAGACAGGGACGCCGGACGCCGCGAGCGCGTCGATGTCGCGGTAGATCGTGCGCACCGAGACTTCGCAGGCCTCCGCGAGCTCAGGCGCGGTGACCTGCCCCCTGGCCTGCAGGGTGGTGAGGATCGACAGCATCCGGCTCGCGCGCATAATCCTTTTAAGCATACCTGACACAGGATGTCAGGTATGGTTCGCTATAACGCCATCGCCAGCCGGCCAGATGGAGACCGCCATGACCGATCCGAACCGCATCACGCTGTATTATTCGCCGCAAACCCGCGCCACCGGCACGCGGGTGCTGCTTGAGGAACTGGGGGCGCCCTATGATCTTCATGTCCTCAACATGAAGGCCGGCGAGCAGCGCCAGCCGGCCTATCTCGCCGTCAACCCGCTCGGCAAGGTGCCGGCGATTCACCACAGCGGGCAGCTTGTGACCGAGCAGGTCGCGATTACCGTCTATCTCGCCGATTTGTTTCCGCAGGCAGGGCTGACGCCCGCGCTGAACGATCCGCTGCGCGGCCCCTATCTGCGCTGGATCGCCTATTACGGCGCCTCGTTCGAGCCGGCCCTGATCGACAAGTTCATGCAGCGCGAGCCGGCACCGATCACGCAATCGCCTTATGCCGACTACGACGCCATGCTCGGCGCGCTCGAGGCGCAGCTGTCGAAGGGACCGTATCTGCTCGGCGAGCGCATGACGGCCGCGGATGTGCTGTGGGGCGTCGCGTTCAGCTGGACGATGATGTTCGGCATTGTGCCGAAAAAGGACGTGTTCGTCCGCTATGCCGAACGCATGACCTCGCGGCCGGCGTTCCAGCGCATCAACGCGGCGGATGCTGAGATGGCGGCGCAGCATGCTGCGGCGCTTCAGGGCTGAGTGATCCAAGGTTGAAGATGACGAAGCCGATGCACACGACCAACTGCTTCAACACCTTCATCCAGGTTGCTGAAGATTGTCCTGCGCGCACAGGCGAAGAGCCGCCGCTACGCGCGGGAAAGCCGACGGTGGCGTGCCTGCAATACGGGATGATCGCGAAGGCGCCTTACAAATACACGTCCGACGACGTGATCTTCGCGACGTCTGCGCCAGGACGCGAACTCGCCGTGAAGGCGATGGAAACAGAGAAGCAGGCGGCCCGTGAAGCGTTCTTCTCCCGAGGGCAGGCGTGCATGAGGGCGTCGAGCCTGGGCAAGCGCTTCGGCTGGGGCGTTCATGCCGATAGCAAGGGCCGGATCGCGCTCTATCCCATCGAGAGCAAACGCTACCAGGCGCTTGCCCGCGATCCCAAGCTTACGCAGGTGCGGGCGATGCGGTCGAAGCGGGCGTGATCAGAAAATTGGCGGCCGCTTCTCCGCGAAGGCCTTGATGCCTTCCTTGATCTCGTCGCCGCGCATGCTGTCACGGTGGCGCTGGTCGGCGCCTTGCTCGTCGAGTTCGCCGCGGGCGAATTCGTTGATCGCGCGCTTCATGCCGCGCATCGCCTGCGGCGCGTTGCCGGCGAGGATGTTGACGAGCCTATCGACCTCCTCGTCCAGAAACTCGACCGCCACCATATCGGTGAGATAGCCGATCCGCAGCATCTCCGGCGCGCTGATCTTTTGCGCGGTCAGGAACAGCTTTTTTGCATTGTCGACGCCGAGCCGTGTCACGTAACGCTTGATGCCGCTGCTGTAGTAATGCAGCCCGAGGCGTGCCGCGGGCATGAACATCTCGGCGGTATCCACGCCGATGCGGAAGTCGCAGGCGAGCGCGAGATCGGTCGCGCCGCCATAGACGCCGCCGTTGAGCCGGCAGATCGTGGGGACGCCGAGATCCTCCAGCCGGTTGACGACTACCTCAAAGGCGGAGCCCGCGCTCTGCTGCTCGTTCGCACTGACCGCGCGCTCGGCAACCGAGTTGAGATCATAGCCCGCGGAGAAGGCGCGCCCGGTGCCGGTCAACACCAGCACGCGGATAGCAGGATCGGCCTCGACCCGATCGAACAGTTTGACCAGCTCGCCGAGATCCTCGGCCTGGAGCCGGTTGAGGTGTTTGGGACGATTGAGGCGGATGGTGGCGCGTGCACCAACGAGGTCGAGCAGCGGGCCAGTGGCTGCGTCGGTGATGTCCGACATTCTTGTCTCCATTTATTTGCTTGTCGCCATTTATTTGTTTTCGAGCGTGCGCCGCTTCGCCTCGGCATCGATGGTCTCGGCGAGATCGGGATGCCGCGCCATCAGCACGCGGAAGTCGACGAGGTCGAGCACGAGCAGCCGCGACACCTTGGTGGTCGAGACATTGGCGCCGCGCAAATTGTTGCCGAGCAAGGCCATCTCGCCGAAGAACGCGCCATCGCCGAGCTGCACCTTCTTGCCGGGCAGGTCGACCTCGACCTCGCCCGCGGCGATGAAATACATGCAATCGCCCTGCGCACCCTTGCGAATGATCATGGTGCGCGCCGGCAGCTCCATGGTTCGCAGCATGTGGGTGACGTCGGCGATGGCCGCCGGTCCGAGCGCCGCGAAGAACGGCACCTTGCTGACGGATTCCCAGGTCTTGAGGAAATTGTCGCGCCGGGTCTCCGCGGCAAAGCCGGTCGCCAAAATACCGGTCCAGAGGCCGAACACACCGAGGCCGGAGATCATCACCAGCGCGGCCACCATGCGGCCCAGCGGCGTCACCGGCACGACGTCGCCATAACCCGTCGTCGTCAGGGTTGCGACGGCCCACCACAGCGCGGCGGGGACGCTGCCGAAGGTCTGCGGCTGCACGTCCCGCTCCAGGAAATATTCGGCGACCGAGGCCAGGAAGACCACCATCAGGAAGATCACGAGCACGCTGAGCAGCGGCCCCGATTCGAGCACCAGCACGCGGCGGAGCTGCCGCAGGCCGGGAATGCCCGGTACCACCTTCAGCACCCAGAGCACGCTGAGCAGCCACGCCGTCCTGGGCTCGATTCCGAGAATCAGCGCGGCCGGCACGGCCAACGCACCGACCGCGTCGACCAGCCCGGCGGAGGAGGACATGTAGAGTGCAAGGCGCCCCTGTCGCGCCATATGGCGCAGCCGGACCACCCATTCGAACACGAAGTAGACGAGGCAGGTCCAAAGCAGGGCATCGACCCAGCGATGTGCCGCCTCATAGGCCGGGTTGACCGTCAGCAGCACCATGCCGAGCACGCCGACGCCGACGGCCACATAGGCCGCCCTGGTCATGTTGCGGCCGGCCGTGGCGGCCGCGAACTGGGCCAGAGCGGAGATCAGCGGCTTGGACATGCGGGAAGGCGGCTCGGTTTTGTCTTTGCGGTCCCCGGCTGGAACCTCGGTGCCAAAGTGCCTGCCCGGGTCGAGGCCGTCAACGACGGGCGCGGCCGCGGGCCACGTGCCGCTACTTGAAATGCGGCGGTTCGTCGTAGCCGCGACGGCTGCTGAAGAACAGCAGCACCATCAAGCCGATGCCGACAAGAACGGAAAACCCGGCCCCCAGCGCCAGCGCCACATAGCCTTCCGTTGGAATCGGCTCGCCCTCGACCGCCATCGCGGAGTAAGCGAAATAGCCAACCGCGGCCAACATTCCCAGCAGGAAGATGATGAGGAGTGCACGCATGGCGCGGTCTCCGGTTGATCCGAGAACAAACGGTTGTGGACAGGGACGGTTCCCGGACGAGGGTCCCCCGGTCCTTCGCGGACGTGCCGGCAAGCGTCACCGCAGATCTTCAAATCGATAGGTCAGGCACTCTGAGCTGTCTTCACCACCACGACATTGCTCTCGTCGTGGTGGGGAGGGGCCGCATCCTGAGCGGCCTTCTCGCCCTCGCCCGCATGGCGCTTGAGGTAGTCGCGGCGCATGCCGATCTCGTCGCGGACGAATTCGTAGCCGAGCTTGAAGGTATCGAGCCCGTCGGTACTGATCGTGCCGTCTCGCAAGCCGATGACCGCGCCGCGCAAGATGCCTTCCAGCTCGTCCTGGAGACATTCGAGCTGGTCGAGCGAATGCGCGTGTTCAATCCGCTCGCCGATGTCGAGGATGGCGGTGGAAAGCTCGCTGGCCTTCTCCGGCGCGATCCGGGTGATCTTGGCGTAGATCGCGGCGAAGATCGAGCCGATGACGCTGAGCGCGGCAGCGGCCAGATACATCAGGTCGCTGTACTTATCCATGAACGACTTGGTGTCGTCGTTGATGTAGTCGGCCGCCCCTTGATGCGCCATCACGAAGGCGTCCTTCTCGACGGAGGCGGGTTCGATTCTGCTGGCGAATCCGTTGTCGAGCCCGAGCGCGGACTTGTTCTCGTACACGCTGCGCGCGAGCTCCCCGGCCGCCGTCGGCGACATCCGGGATTGGGCGACCAGCAACCATTCGAGCCCGATCGTGTCGAGATCGTCGTCGGGAATTTCCGGTGATGCAGACAGCGTGCCCGCCGTCAGCGTCTCGCTGGAAATGCCGGGGATCCTGCGCGCCAGCGCTTTCGCCTCGTCAATCGCGTTCAGCGTGAAGCCGCCGCGCCTGGCGACCTGCTCATACGCCTTGTCCCGCACCGCCCTCGAGGCGTGGACGATGGCGACGACCGCGCCAAAGCCGCTTGCCGGCGCGAACAGCTTGTCGAGCGTTGCGCCCGGCGGCGCCATCTGGATCCTCGCCGCGTCCGCGCCATCGGGAATGTCGAGGATGCCGCGGACAAAGGCGAGCGATGATTCGTTGTCGGCGAGGACGGCGACCTTCTTCTTCTTCAGCTCGGCGAGCGACTTGATCTTCTTGTTTCCCGGCCCGAGCAGCAGCACGAGATCGTGCTCGAGGATCGCGAGCGTGCGCGCCCGCAGCGGCACCTTGGCGTCGGTGCGCAGCACCGCGAGGTCAGCCTGCTTGCGATCGAACTGGGCGATCGCCTTGGCGTTGTCGGCGTTGTTGACGATCTTGATCCGGAAGCGCGAGGCGTTGTTCTTCAGGACGCCAGCGAGCTTGGCTGCGAACAGCGCCTCGTCGCTGTTAGGGGCGCCGACGGCAAAGGTCAGCGTCTCCGAACTGTGCACCAGCATGCGGCCGCCCCAGACGGTGGCAAGCGACAACAGCAGGGTCAGCACGACGTAGAGGAAGACCTGCTGCTGATTGGTCTTGATCACCTTGGGTCGCCGGGGCGGTGGCTCGATCGGCGATGAGGTCGGGCCCTCAGTACTCATGGCAGCACTCTGGCCTTATGCTTCCGGTGGCGGGCGGCATCGCGGATGCGATCGCTGCGGTCGCCCTGTAATTCGTAAACGTCTGAAAAAAGAACGATATTCTCTGCCGGCAATGATAGCGCGCAGGCCGCGGAATGCAAATTCCGAGCCGAAGGTAACCTTACTCAACCCGGCCGCGGCGATTGGTCATCCTATCACCAGTTAGCCACAGTTGGCGATTTTCCGGTTCCCCCCGGCTGCATTCCGCCGCGGGAGGTGTCATAAATCGCAGGTCCCGGCGATTTGACCGGCCCAGGAAGAGATTGCGCTGAACGCTCCAATTCTTCCTGTCACGTCAACGAGGGCGCCTTGTCGTTTCCACCCCTGTCATCGGCGGTTCCGGTCGAAGCCCTCATTGGTTGGATGTTGCTGCTGACGTTCAAGCACATCATCGCTGATTTCGTCCTCCAGACCGCCTGGATGGCGCATGGCAAGGACCAGAAGCACGGCTGGGCCCTGCCGCTCCTGGTGCACTGCCTGGTTCACCTTGCGGTTGCGCTGCCGCTCATCCTGATCGTGGCGCCGAAATTCTGGTTTGTGGCGCTGATCGACTTCGTGATCCACATCACGATCGACCGCGCCAAGGGCCTCGTCTCGGCCAATTTCGGTGTCGATCTTGCGCATCCCTGGTTCTGGACCCTGATCGGTGTCGACCAAGCCCTGCACCATCTGACCGGCTTCGGCCTCTCCATCTTCATGGCGGCGAACTGAGCGCTGGCGGCCGTCTGGAGTGGCTGGCGGGCCTGCGTGGTTCGAGACGGCGCTTCGCGCCTCCTCGCCACGAGGGCTGAGTCTTTCAGCAGAAGCAGACCTCATCCTGAGGGCCCGCCGAAGGCGGGTGTCTCGAAGGATGGCCACAGAGAAAACCCTTTCCAGCCCATTGATTCGCGGCCCACGCGCAAGGACCCCGGGTGACTACCGGGCAGCGTGGTTAACCTTTCATTAGAGAATTGCACTGCATCTTCCCAGACGAGGGAGAACTGCAATGTTTTCAAGCCGCGATACCTTTGAAGGCGATTCGTGCCCGGTCCGCGACGAACTCCTTGGCGAGATGTACCGCGCCAGCGAGAGTGGCCTGCCGAGGCTGGTTGAAAGTGTTTCCCCTGACGCGCGCGCCAGGCTAGCGCTGTTCTGCTATCGCCGAAGCCATCTGCATTCGCTGGCGGTCGCGATCGCAGGCAGCTGCAACGAGCGCGACCTGATCGAGAACGGCGGCCGTGTCGGTTCGACGCTCTACGCGCTTGCGCGCGAAGGCGCGGCGAAATCCTCGCCGTCGCTGTCCGGTGGGCGCAAGCCGATCACGCTGTCGACCAAGCCGCTCTCGGTGCTCGCGCCGCTGGACGACGAGATCGACGACGAGATCAGCGAAGCCGTCCCGGCCTAAACGCTCGCGATCATTGGCAGCCCGAATTTCCGTCGCGCCATCGCGCATTCGGCGTCGCCCGGCATGCACGTGCGGCACACGTCCGGCCGCACTGCGTAGATGCCGCACGCGGTCGCTTGTCCGATCTCTCCCTGCAACGCCGAACAGCGATCGCCTTCGCAGCGCATGCCGGATTGACGGTCGTTGACGAGCGCTTCGGGAATCGCGGCGAGCTCCTCGTCGCTCTCGATCGAGAAGCGCGGCCAGTTCGCCGAATAGCCGCAGCAGGCGCCGCAACTCTGGCAGCAGCTCGACAGGTCGATGCGGGCGTTCTCGTCCATCGTCACGTGTCCTTCACGTATCCTTGGGCGGGCCCCAGACCAGGCTCTGCCGCCATTTTGCGCGCAGCACGTCGCGCCTTTCAGGATATCTCTCATCGGGATAGGTCGCGTCGACCACGCGGTCGGTGCGGAAGCTGCGGAAGTCTCCGCGCAGCTCGCACCAGGCCGCGAGCAGGCGCACGGCTTCGAGATAGCCGATCGAAATCGGCCAGATCATGCGCTCGCTGGCGCGGCCCTGCTCGTCGCGATAGCGCAGCATGATCTTCTTGCCTTCGTGGATCTGGGTGCGTGTGCGCGCCATGTCCAGGCGGTCGGGCTCCCTGTTCCAGCTCGGCCGGGCCCGGCTTGCCGGCTCCAGCACGAAGGGACGCAGGCGCTCCGGGACAGTGTCGGCGATCTTGGCCATCAGATCTTCAGCCGCGCGCGCCAGCGCGGGATCGGCATGGCCGGCGACCCATTGCGCGCCCAGCACCGCCGCCTCGATCTCGTCGGGTGTCAGCATCAAAGGCGGCAGGTCAAAACCCTTTTCCAGGATGTAGCCCATGCCGGCTTCACCGCGGATGGGCACGCGCTGGCCGATCAGCGTGGCGATGTCGCGATAGATCGTGCGCTTCGAGGTCTCGAGCTCGGCCGCGATGGCGTCCGCCGTCAGCGGCTTACGCGTGCGCCTCAGCACCTGGATGATTTGAAACAGCCGGTCGGCGCGTCTCATGACGGGTCTCTTGTCGGTGGTTTTTCAGATGGTGGCGCGCGGCTGCTGACAGGATGTTGGCAGCAGGGGAGTTCTATACCGGGTCAACACGTCGACTGAAGAGGATTTGTCCATGATCATTCCAACTCATTTCGGCCCGGCCGCTGCGCTGTGGCGGACCCAGCCTCTACAGGTCCAGCCTTTGCAAGTCCTGCGTTTGCAACTCCGGGCTTGGTACGCATGGGCGTTCGGCCGCCTCCTCGTATCCCTTGATCTCATGGTCGTCGACCTCCGCCTTGCGCTCGCGACCATGGTGGCTCGCTTCCTGGTCCAGGCCGCGGACGCGCTGGTCCGTCATGTCATGGCCCGCGCCTGGCGAGGGGCCCGTTTCGCAGAAGATATCACGGCTGCTGCCACCATGGTGGCAGCAGCCCGCGGTTAAGTTCCCTCAACTCTTTCGGTGGTTTCAGGAGAGCCTTCATGATCACGCTTTACGGCTTTGGCACCGGCTTCGGCCTGCCGGAAATCAGCCCCTTCGTCACCAAGACAGAGGTGCAGCTCAAGATGGCGGGATTGCCTTACCGCAAGGAGCGGGCGATGCCGCCCGCCTCTCCCAAGGGGCAGCTGCCTTTCATCGACGATGGCGGCGAGGCGGTGGCCGATTCCACCTTCATCCGCGCCCATATCGAGCGCCGCTACGGCTTCGATTTCGACGCCGGGCTGTCTCTTGCCGAGCGCGCACAGGCTTGGGCGTTCGAGCGCATGATCGAGCATCACGTTTATTTTGCGCTGGTCGGGGCGCGCTGGGTCGACCCGGTCAACTTCGCCAAGGGGCCTGCGCATTTCTTCGACGGCGCGCCGGAGCACAATCGCGAGAAGTTGCGCGAGGACGCGCAATTCCGTGTCGCCGAGAACTATTTGCTCTCCGGGCTCGGACGGCACGCGCCCGATGACGACGTCGATCTCGCCGTGCGCTCGCTGTTTGCGCTCTCGGTGCAGCTCGGTGACAAGTCCTATCTGATGGGCAACAAACCCTGCGGCGTCGATGCCACCGCCTTCGGTGCACTCGCCGGGATCCTGACGCCGTTCTTCGAATCCGCCCTGCGCCGTCGCGCCGAAGGATTTTCGAACCTCACCGCTTATGTCGACCGGATGATGGACACTTACTATCCGGAGTTCGCCTGGACCCCGCTGCGGCAGGCAGCTTGACGACAGCGCGTCCGCAGAGCGTGGCGGGTGAGGGCTATCTCCTCTGGGGGCTTTGCCGGTAGACGTCAGACAATCCCAATGCGGAGGCACCCTCTCCCCAACCCTCTCCCGCAAGCGGGAGAGGGGGGCGACACCGGAGGTGCGGCTCGCTCATACAGCCAAAACAAAAGAGCCGGCCCATCGGGCCGGCTCTGTCGTCTCTAGTTTTCGCCGCGTCTACTTCACCAGCGAGTACTTGCCGTTCTTCACCGTGAGCAGGATGCGCGAGCGCTCGTCGAGGCCGTAGCGGTCCTTCTCGGTGAAATTGTAGACACCCTGGCTCGCCGCAAGCTCCTTCTCCGACAGCAGCGCCTGGCGGATCGCTTCGCGGAATTCCGGCGTGCCGGGCTTCGCCGTCTTGAGTGCCGCCGGGATGATGCGCTTGAGAATCTCGAACGCATCGTAAGAGTGACCGGCGAACTGGCTGCGGCTGTTCGGGCCGTACTTGGCTTCATAGGCCGAGTTGAGCGCGAGGCCCGGCTTCTTGGTGGCAGCTTCGTCCGGCTGGTCCTCGGGATCCATGACGGGACCAGAGGCCATCAGCACGCCTTCCGCCGCTTTGCCGGCGATGCGGATGAAGTCCATGCTGGCGGCGCCATGGGTCTGGTAGATCAGGCCCTGATAGCCACGCTCGCGCAGCTCGGTCTGCGGCAGCGCGGCCGCGGTGCCGGAAGCGCCGACCAGAATGGCATCGGGATTCGCTGCCACGAGCTTCAGCACCTGTCCGGTCACCGACGTGTCGGGGCGAGCGAAGCGCTCCTCGTCGGCGATGGTTATGCCCATCGGCACGGCCTGCGCCTTCAAATCGTTGAACCAGAGGTCGCCATAGGAGTCGGAATAGCCGATATAGCCGACGGTCTTCACGCCCTTGGCCTTCATGTGGTCGTACAGCACCTTGCCCACGATCGGGATCGGCTGCGGCATCGCCACCGACCACTTCATGCGCTCCGGCGTGATCGGGAAGGGCGCCAGGCCGAAATGCGGAATGCCGGCTTCGTTGGCGACGTTGGACACGGCGATGGTCGGCGGCGTCAGCGCCGAGCCCATGATGATGTCGGCCTTGGATTCGGTCACGAAGCGGCGTGCGTTGGTGGTCGCGGTGGTGGGATCGCCACCGTCGTCGAGCACGATCACCTTCAGCGGCACGCCGCCGATCTCCTTCGGCACGAACTCCAGCGCATTGCGCTCGGGAATGCCCAGCGCTGCGCCCGGGCCGGTCGTGGTGGTGGTGATGCCGATGGTGACCTCGGCGGTCTGAGCCAGCGCGGGCACGGCCGGCAGCGCAAGCGCGGCCGCGGTGACGGCGGCGGTCAGGTAAAAGCGTTTCATCTATTCCTCCCTTTATGTGTTTCTTTGAAAGCAGAAATCGGGGGGTAATTCAGCCCCCTCTTTTGGTGATGTGGCGATTTAGCTCCGGGTCTCGCTCCCCGTGAATTTGGCTACCATTTCCGCAGGAAACGGTGCCGATTTCAGTTTGTCGGGGTTAACGGGGTCGCGCCCGACCAGGACACGGGTCTCGAAACCCTCGATCGCAAGCGCCTCGCCCTTGAAGACGCTGTGCTTTACCTCGAAACTCGAGCGCTTGATGCTCTCGACCTTCGTTTCGATGGTGATCCAGTCGCCATAAGTCGAGGGGATGTAGAACTTGGCGCGCGTATCGACCATGGGAATGCCGACCAGGCCGTATTTCTTGACCAGGTCCTGCTTGGAGAAGCCGGCGACTTCGAACAGGGTCGACGTCGAATCGTCGAACATCGCGAAATAGCGCGGGTAATAGACGATGTTGGCGGGGTCGCAGTCACCCCACTGGATCTGGACGTCGCGCCGGTTCACGAACATATGCCGCGCCCTATTTCGGCGCCATGCGCAGCGAGCCGTCGAGGCGGACCACTTCGCCGTTGAGGTAGGAATTCTCGACCATGTGCAGGGCGAGCGCCGCGAACTCGTCGGCGTGGCCGAGCCGGCGCGGGAACGGGATTGCGGCGGCGAGTGAGTCCTGGGCTTCCTGCGGCAGGTTGGCGAGCAGCGGCGTGAGGAACAGGCCGGGCGCAATCGTCAGCACGCGGACGCCGAACTGCGCCAGCTCGCGCGCGATCGGCAGCGTCATGCCGACGATGCCGCCCTTCGAGGCCGAATAGGCCGATTGCCCGATCTGGCCGTCATAAGCGGCAACGGACGCCGTGTTGATGATGACGCCGCGCTCGCCGGTGGCCTGCGGCTCGAGCTTGGACATCTCGTTTGCGGCGAGACGCAGCATGTTGAAGGTGCCGATCAGGTTGACCTTGATCACCTTGTCGAAATCGGCGAGCGCCATCGGGCCGTCGCGGCCGACGACGCGCTTGGCAACGCCGATGCCAGCGCAATTGACCAGCACGCGCGCGGGTCCATGGGCTTTGGTCGCCTGCGCGATCGCAGCTTCCGCGGACGCGGCATCGGAGACGTCGCAAGCCACAGCCACGCCCTTGATCTCGGCGGCGACAGTCTCGGCGAGCTTGGCATTGAGATCAAACACCGCGACCTTGGCGCCCTGGCCAGCCAGCTTTCGCGCGGTCGCCGCACCAAGTCCCGACGCGCCGCCGGTGACGATGACAGCCTGATCCTTCAACAACATGGCGTTCTCCCTGGTGCGATATTTCTTAGCCGACCGATATCACACGGTCCGATGGATTGGCAGCGTAGAGCTCCTCGATCAGCAGGCTGCGATGCTCGAGCACCGCGCGCTGGTTGATCGAGCCCTTGTCGGTGACCTCGCCCTTGTCGATCGAGAGCGGCGTGTCCATGAGGATCGCGCGCGTGATCCGCGTCGAGGATCCCGTGGCCGCGCCGAGAAAGCGGGTCAGCCGTTCGCGAAATGCCTCGCGCACCAGCCGGTCGCGGGTCGCGACGACGAGATCGTCGGTCGGCAGCGTCGGGTTGATCAGCCGGCAGCCGTCGAGATCGAGCACGACGAGCGCGGAGACCTCGTCACGGTTGATGCCGGCGATGACGACGTCGCGCACCAGCGGTGCGCAGGCCGCAACGAAGCGCGCGCGCAACGGGCCGACACTGACCCAGGTGCCGCTGCCGAGCTTGAAATCCTCGCCGATGCGGCCGTCGAAATCGAAGCCGGCATTGAGATCATCGGGATCGACGGGCTTGAGTGCATCGCCGAGCTTGTAGAAGCCTTCTTCGTCGAACGAACTTGCGGTGATGTCGGGCTGGCGCCAGTAGCCGGGCATCACGTTCGGCCCCTTGCAACGAACTTCCATCTTGCCGTTGTTCGGCACCAGCTTGGCGTCGTTGCCGGATACGGGAAGCCCGACATGGCCGGAGCGGCTGGTGCGCGGGTTGACCGACATGAAGAACGGCGCGGTCTCGGTTGCACCGAGGCCGGTCAGCATCGGCACGCGGTAGCCTTTTTCCTTCACCGCGAGCTCGTCGAGGCTGTTCCAGACGAACGGCGACAGGGCCGCGCCCGAGAAGAACATTGCGTGCAGCCGGTCGAAGAATTTTGCGCGCAGGCCCTGGTCGTCGCGCAGATAAGGCAGCAGCGACTCGTAGCCCTTGGGGACGTTGAAATAGACCGTCGGCGATATCTCCTGGAGATTGCGCACGGTCTCCTCGATGCCTCCAGGCACCGGCTTGCCGGCGTCGAGATACATCGAGCCGCCATTGTAGAGCGTCAACCCGATATTGTGGTTGCCGCCAAAAGTGTGATTCCAGGGCAGCCAGTCGATGATGACGGGCGGCTCGTCCTTGAGGAAGGCGAGCGTCTCGCGCAGCATCACCTGGTTGGCGCAGATCATGCGCTGGGTGTTGACGACTGCCTTGGGGTTGCCAGTCGAGCCCGACGTCAGCAGGAATTTCGCGATGGTGTCGGGGCCGATCCTGCCGTGGACCTCGTCCAGATCGCCGCGGATCGGCGTTGCCATGAGGTCGGCGAGCAAGGTGACGTCGCGGCCCGGCACATGGCCGTAGGACGCGGCGATCTCGGTGCCGAGCGAGACGTTGGCTGCGAGGGCGTCGGCGAACTTGTCGGCGTCCTCGGCGAAGACGAGGCCGGGCGTCAGCAGCTTCATCAAGTAGGAGAGCTTGCCGTAATCCTTCGACACCAGCGAATAGGCCGGCGACACCGGGCAGAACGGAATGCCGGCATAGAACGCTCCGAACGCCAGCAATGCATGGTCGATCGAATTGCCGGAGAGGATGACGACCGGCCGCTCCGCCGACAACCCGCGCGCAATGAGTCCTGAGGCAATGTGCCGGCTCGCGGCGAGCAGCTCGGCGTAGCTGATCTTGCGCCAGCCGCGGCCGCCTTCGCGCTCGGCCATGAACACGCGATCGGGGGTCGCGCTCGCCCAGTGATGCAGGCGGTCGGTGATGCGAGCCGGATAGTCTCCGAGCGGCTGTTTGGGCCGCAGGTAAATCGTGCCGTCGTCGCGCCGCTCGATATTCACGACGGGATCGCCGAACGAAATGGGCCGCAGCGGGGAAGTGCTCGCGCCGCGCTCCATGCTGGAAGAGGACGACGGCTGCGCGCTCATGATTTCGGCTTCACCTTTGCGGTCTTGTGTTCGAGGAACTCGCGGATCCTGCGCTTGGCTTCCTTGTCGCTCTGCGCCACCGTCGCCATCAGCGATTCCATCAACAGGCCGGTCTGCGGATTGGCCTCCGCGATCATCGGTAGCGCCTGGAGCACGGCGAAGTTGGTCAGCGGCGCGTTGGAGGCGACCTTGGTCGCAAGCTCCATCGCCTTGCCGAGTCCGTTGCCGGCTTCCGTGACATATTGCGCAAAGCCGTAGGAGGTGCCTTCGGTCGCGGAATAAACGCGGCCGGTCAGCATCATGTCCATCATCCTGGCGACGCCGATCAGCCGCGGCAGGCGCACCGAACCGCCGCCACCGACGAAGATGCCGCGCTGCCCCTCCGGGAGCGCGAAATAGGTCGAGGGTTCGGCGACACGGATATGCGCCGCACATGCGAGCTCCAGCCCGCCGCCGATCACGGCCCCCCTGAGTGCCGCGATCACGGGCACGCGGCTGTACTGGATGCGGTCGAACACCCGGTGCCACATCTGGGAATGAAGAAGGCCGCCGGTGGCATCATGGTCGGTCAGTTCGGAGAGGTCGAGACCGCTGGAGAAATGGTCGCCGATGCCGTGGATGACGACCGCGCCGATATCCTCGGGCAGGGACGCAAAACACTCGCCGATTTCCAGGATGATGCCGTCGTTGAGCGCATTGCGCTTGGCCGGCCGATTCAGGCCGACCGTCAAAACCCGGTCCGCCCGCTCGATTCTCAAAAGCCCGGAGGCGCCCGCGTCAGCGGTCTCGGCGTTTCCCTGTGTCATTTGCGTCCTTGTCAGAATAGTTATGTTGTATAACGAATTCAGGGGGAGTCAATACGGCTGACAGCGCGGAAGCCGATGCAAAGTCCGGAAAAGGGACGACAGCCCGGGTGCAGCGCCCGTACCCGAATGCCCGATGCGCAAGATTGGGATCGATATTGCGGACGCCGATGCGATCCGGCGCGCTACGCCGCCTTCGTTCCACTTTGGGGTTGCGCCACAAGGTTGATACCCATGGCGTGGAGAACTTTAATCACAGTGCCGAATTCGGGTTTGGCCTCGCCGCCAAGCGAGCGATACAAGTTCTCACGGGATAGACCGGCCTTTTCGGCAATGGCGCCCATGCCCTGAGAACGGGCTACGGCACCGATTGCCATCGCTATTGCGGACGGATCGTCAGATTCAAAGGCTTCGGTGAGATAGGCCGCAATCATCTCGGGGCTGTCGAGGTACTCCGCAGCATCGAATGATTTCACTTTTGCCATTGCTCAGACCTCCAATTCGCTCGCGATCTTCTTTGCCAACGCTATGTCCCCCGGCTGAGAGCCTTTATCGCCACCGCAAAGAAGGACGATGATCTCCTCGCCTCGGGCAACGTAGTAGATCCGGTATCCGGCGCCCTCATGGACTCTCATTTCGCTGATGCCGCCTCCGACCGCAGCAACGTCTCCGGGATTGCCGAGCGCCAGCCGATCGATCCGGGCGAGGATTTTTGCCTTCGCTCTCCGGTCTCTAAGCCAGTCAGAGAATTCGTCGGTTCTCTTGATTGTCGGTATCTGTAGCGCATACGCTACAGATACCGACATGTCAATGGACTAGCCGGCCCTTGCGGCGCGACGCGTTCACATCACCTGATGCACGTCGATCACCACGCGATCCGCATGCCGCGCTGCTGAACCGACAAAAATGTGCTCCATCAGCCAGCGGTATTTCTCATGCCCGGTCTCGAACCTCGGCACGGTGCGGAAATAGATCTGCTTCGGGTCGACCGGCTCGCCGCGCTTGAGCTTTTGCAACAGCTCGACCGGGCCGAAGCGCATGCCCTTGTTCTCGACATAGACGATGGCGCCGTCGTCGGTTTCAAACGCATACTTCGCTTCGAGATCGATCAGCTCATTCGGGCGGATGGTCTGGAAGTCCGCGCCGAACGGCAGCACCTTGCCGGTGATCGCGCCCGTCACCTCGCCGCCGATGATCGGAACGATGCGGCGAATGCCGATGCCGGTCTCGCCGGCGGTGACGACGTCGCCGATGCGTGCGGTGACGGTGAAGACGTATCTGGTTTCCAGCGTCGGCGTGGTCATCGATTTACCCCTCAATGGGCCATCATCCGCGTCGGCAGCCACGTCGCCAGCAGCGGGAAGGCGATCAGGATCACCAGGCGCAGGAGGTCTGTTGCAACGAACGGGATCACGCCCCTGAAGATCGTGGAGAAGGAGACGTCCTTCACCACGCTTTTGATGACAAAGACGTTCATGCCCACCGGCGGATGGATCAGGCCGAGCTCGACCGTCATGACGATGATGACGCCGAACCAGATCGGGTCGAAACCGAGATGCATGATCACGGGGAAGATGATCGGCACGGTGAGGATGATCATCGCCATGGCGTCCATCAGGCAGCCGAGCACGAGATACATCACCATGATCAGCGCCAGCACGCCGTAGGGGCCGAGGCCTAGGCCGGTGAGGAATTCCGTCACCTTCTGGGGGGTCTGCGTCACCGTGAGGAAGTACCCGAAGATCAAGGCGCCGATCAGCACGGTGAACACGGCGGCCGCCGTTCGCGTCGCCTGCAGCAGCGAGGCCAGAATCTTCTCGCGGTCGAGCCGGCCGGTCGCCACGCCGATGATGAAGGCGCCGGCAGCGCCGACGCCGCCGGCTTCCGTCGGCGTGAAGCGCGGCAAATAGGGCAGGCCGTAGAGGCCGCCGATCACGAACACGAACAGCAGCACCGGCGCCCAGATGTCCTTCAGGCCGGCGAAGCGCTCGCGCCACGGCAGCACCTTGCCCTTGGGCAGAAAGTCCGGCCGGAAATAGCCGATCAGGAAGATCGTGATCATGTACATTGTCATCGCCAGGATGCCCGGAATGATGCCGGCGATGAAGAGCTTGCCGATGTCCTGCTCGGTGATGATGCCGTAGACGGCGAGCACGGTGGAGGGCGGCAGCATCGCGCCCAGCGTGCCGCCGGCCGCGATCACGCCGGTGGCAAACGATTGCGGATAGCCGAAACGGCGCATCTCGGGATAAGCGACCGCGGAGAAAGTCGCTGCGGTCGCGACAGAGGAGCCGCAGATCGCGGCAAAGCCGCCGCAGGCGCCGACGGTAGCGATGCCGAGTCCGCCGCGCAAATGGCCGACAAAGCCGTTGGCGGCGCGGAACAGCTCGCGGCTCATGCCGGAATTGCTGACGAAGGAGCCCATCAGCAAGAACATCGGAATGACGCCGAAGGTGTAGTCGGTCACGGTGCGCATCGAGGTCTGGCCAACCAGCTTCAGCGCCGGGGTGGCGCCGACGAGATAGGAGAAGCCGGAGACGCCGACGAGGCCCATGGCCATGCCGACCGGCACGCGCAGCAGCATCAGGGCGAACAGGGAAACGAAGCCGATTACGGCGACGGCATCGGTGCTCATGATTACTCCGTCGCCTTCAGCTTGGGGTCGTGCATTTCTTCGGGATGGAAGATCAACCGGTAGGTGCGGATCGCGATCAGCAGCACGGCCGAGATGTCGCCGATCCAGGCGATCGCGAAGAACGGCCAGGTCGGCATGTGCATGTCGAAGGTCTGGACGTTGTCGTTGTAGGTGCCGCGGACCTTGTCGAACAGCGTCCAGGTCTGCACCGTCACGACGAACAGCAGCACCAGCGTCGCGAACACGTCGATCCAGCGCTGGTAGCGCGGCCCGACATTGCCCCAGACCAAATCGACCGTGATGTGAGTGCCGCGATAGGAGGTCGCGGCGATGCCCCAGAAGATCAGGATGCCGAGCAGCATGCGGCCGATGTCGAAACTATCGGGGATCGCATAGTTCAGCGTGTTGCGCAGCAGCACCGACAGGAAGATGTCGAGCGCGACGATGCCGACGAAGGCCGCTGCGATCCATTCGATCGAATCGATAACGCGATCCATCCAGCTGCGCTTCATGTGAGCTTCCTAGGAGATGTGATCCTCAGGCCGGAGAGGGAGAGGACGCGCTCCTCGCGTCTCGGCCCGCTTGCAGAACAACGGCGGCGAGATGCATCCCGCCGCCGCATGTGTTTCGACAAAGAGCTACTCCGCCAGCGCGTTGTACTTCTTCAACGAGGCTTTCAGCTCGCTAAGCGCCGCGTCCGGATCGGCGCCGGCCTTCTTCGCGCCGTCGCTCCAGGTTTTCACCAGGGGCTCGGCGGCTTTCTTCCAGGCGGCGGTCTGCTCGGGCGTCAGCTTGTAGACCTCGTGACCGCTCTCCGCCTTGACCTTGTCGATCCCGGCATCCTCGAACTTGCCCCAGTGCTCGCCGACCACACCGGCCATCTCGACCGTGCAATTCTTGTCGATCGCGGCCTTCTGCTTGTCGGACATCGCATTGTACTTGTCCTTGTTCATGACGAACACGAAGGTCGTGGTGTAGAGCGGCGCCTCCATGTCGTACTTTGTCACCTTGTCGATGCCGAACAGCACGAGAGAGCCCCATGGGAAGGTGACGCCGTCGGCGACGCCGCGCTCGATGATGTCGCGCACTTCGGGCGCGGAGGACTGCACATTGGTGCCGCCGAGCGAGGTGACGAAGTTCGCCATGGTGGCGTGGGCGGGCCGGATCTTCAGGCCCTTCACGTCCTCCGGCATCACGATCTTCTTGGTCTTGGAATGGAACGAGGAGGGCGAGTGGACGAAGGCGAGGCAGTATTTGACGTCCTTCATCTCCTTCTCGGCGTATTTGCGGTACCAGGCGTCCAACCCCATCGAGCCGCCCTTGGCGTCCGAGATCAGGAACGGCAATTCGCCAGCGCCGATGATCGGGAAACGGCCCGGTTGGTAGCCGGGATTGACATAGGTGACGTCGGCGATGCCGTCGCGCGCCATGTCGTAATGGTCGAAGGCCTTGCCCATCTGCTGGGCCGGAAACACCTTGCCCTTGATGGTGCCGCCGGAATCCTTCTCGACCGCGGCTGCCCAGTCCTCGAGCGATTTCTGCAGCGGATGCGAGGCCGGCACCCAGTGCGAGATCTTCAAATCGAAGGTCTTGTCCTGCGCGAGCGCAGGGCTCACGCTTGCTGCCAGCAGCAACGCCAGACAGGCTTTCCTCATCACGTGTCTCTCCCTCTTTTGACGGCGGGCTTCGATGGCCCGGTCTCGTTAATTAACATGTTATCTAATTGGCCGGCGCGTTCAAGCCGGAACTGGCGCGGCGTGCCGCCGCGCACTCCCTTTTGCCCAACCGTTATATGATATAATTATCGTGCGCGGACGGCTGCGACAAGCGAGCCGCGCCGAAAGCCTACAGGATCGGGAGGAGCAAGTATTGCGGACAAAAGTCGCAATCATCGGGGCAGGGCCGGCGGGATTGTTGCTTGGGCAACTGCTGCACGGTTACGGCATCGACAATGTCATTCTGGAGCGGCAGAGCCCGGACTATGTGCTCGGCCGCATCCGTGCAGGTCTCCTGGAAGAGGGGACCGTCGCGCTGCTCGACCAGATCGGCGCCGGCGCGCGGGCGCATGCCGAAGGTCTGGTGCATGAAGGGATCGAACTCGCCTTTTCGGGGCGCCGGCACCGCATCGACCTGAAGGCTTCGACCGGCAAGACGGTCATGATCTACGGCCAGACCGAGGTCACGCTCGACCTGATGAATGCACGCGCGGCCGCCGGTCTCACCTCAGTCTACGAGGCCAGGGACGTGCAGCCGCATGATTTCGACGGCAGTCACCCGCGCGTAACCTACGTGAAGGATGGCGTCACCCACACGATCGATTGTGATTTCATCGCCGGCTGCGACGGCTTTCATGGCGTCAGCCGCGCCAGCGTTCCGGCTTCGGCGATCGAGGAGTTCGAGCGCATCTACCCGTTCGGCTGGCTCGGCATCCTCTCCGAGACGCCACCGGTCAGCCACGAGCTGATCTATTCCAACCACGCCCGCGGCTTTGCGCTGTGCACCATGCGTTCGACCAGACGCAGCCGCTACTATGTGCAGTGCGCGCTCGATGACCATGTCGACCAATGGCCGGACGACCGTTTCTGGGACGAGCTCAGGCGCCGGCTCGACCAGGACGCCGCCGACAGCCTGATCACGGGCCCCTCGATCGAGAAGAGCATTGCGCCGCTGCGCAGCTTCGTCGCCGAGCCGCTGCGCTTCGGCAGGATGTTCCTGTGCGGTGACGCCGCCCATATCGTGCCGCCGACCGGCGCCAAGGGGCTGAACCTGGCGGCCAGCGACGCGCATTATCTGTCGAGCGCATTTCGCGAGTTCTACGACGAAAAATCCAGCGCCGGCATTGATGCCTATTCGGCGAAGGCACTGGCGCGGGTCTGGAAGGCCGTGCGCTTCTCCTGGTGGATGACCTCGATGCTGCACAAATTCCCCGACACCGGCACCATCGGCGCGCGCATCCAGCTCGCCGAGCTCGACTACGTCACGCAGTCGCAGGCCGCGATGACGTCGCTGTCGGAGAATTACGTGGGGCTGCCGTTTTAGGACGGTCACTGTCATGCCCCCGCGAAGGCGGGCATCCAGTACGCCGCGGCCTCTCCGTATCACGTCGCCGTCTCTGGAATACTGGATCACCCGCTTTCGCGGGTGATGACAGTCCTGGTGAGGCGACGCCGCCGTCCATTTCAAACGCCCGCGCAAATGTCGTTTAAAACTTTGTAGGTGATGCAACCGTCACGTCCCTCGCGTTCAATGGCGGCAGCCACCAACGCGAGATGGACATGACCAGCACCGACATCCCCGCCGGCTTCGAGCCGCACTTTCGCAAAGCCCCGCTCACCGATCCCTGGGAGCCGCTTTACTCCAGGAAGACCGACAACGGCGTCACCGTGGGATTGCGGCTGGCAACACCGCACACCAACGCGCGCGGGCTGATCCATGGCGGCCTGATCGCGGCGCTGGCCGATGCCGCCATGGGCTACAGCTGCGCGCAGGCGACGGGCTGGACCACCTCGTTGGTCACGATCTCGCTGTCGGTCGACTATGTCGGCGCCGGCGAGATCGGCCAATGGCTGGCAGTCGAGGGTGAGGCGATCAAGACCGGCAGCACGATCTGCTTCGCGCAGTGCCTCGCGAAGGCCGACGGCGCCGTGATCGCGCGCGCCAGCGGCACCTTTCGCGTCGTGCCGAAGAAGGGGTGAGGGCGTCACCCAAATTTCCACTCCGCGGTCTCCACCACGAGATCGACGAAGGCGCGCACCTTGGCGGAGAGCAGGCGCGAGGTCGGGTAGACGATGTGGATTGGCAGCGCCGGCTGCTCGTAGTTCGCCAATACGATCTTGAGCCGCCCGCGCCGCAAGCCTTCGGCGGCCTGATAGGCCAGCACTCGGGTCACGCCGCCGCCGGCCTCGGCATATTGCAGGGCGGCGTCGGCGCTGTTGCTGGCGAACCGTGGATTCGGCGCCACCTCGATGTCGTGGCCGTTCTGTACGAAGCGCCAGTTCGCGGATGGACCGAACGCGATGGTCTGGTGCGTAAGCAGTACCTCCGGCGTCTTCGGCTCGCCATGGCGCTTGAGATAGCCTGGCGTCGCCACCACGATCCGCCGCATCTCGCCGACCTGGCGCGCGACGAGCGAGGAGTCGGCGAGATGGCCGATCCGCACCGCGACGTCGACGGCATCTTCCACGAGATTGACGAGGTTGTCCGACAGCCGCAATTCGCAGGCGACCTCGGGATAGCGCTTGAGGTAGGCGATCATGACAGGGCCGACATGGAGCCGGCCGAAGCCGACCGGCGCCGCCACTACCAGCCGCCCGCTCGGCCGGCTGCGCTCCTCCCGTGCCGAGCCGTCGGCCTCCTCGACATCGGCGAGGATGCGACGCGCGCGCTCGAGATAGCGCGTGCCGACGTCGGTCAGGGTCACCTGACGGGTGGTCCGCTGCAACAGCCGCGCCCCGAGATGCTCCTCCAGAGCCGCGATCAGCCGCGTCACCGCCGAGGGGGACAGCCGCAGCTTTCGTGCCGCTGGCGCGAAGCCGCGCAAATCGGCGACGGTGACGAAAACATGCATGGCTTCAAGGCGGTCCATGGCATTATTGCATATAACGCAATGATGAAGTGTCAAGCCGGCTGATTGTTTTAGCCTGCGAAAAGTCCACTTTAGCTGGCGAAGACGCAAGGACGCGCCGGGATTTCGGGAGATGGTCGATGACGGCAACTCACACCTACGCCAGCGACGTGGCATTCACGCCGGCGGTGAAGTCGATCCAGACCCGAAAGGGATCACGCGAAGGCTATGCGCATGCCGAGCAGCGCGGCTGGCGCACCGAGGTCGATGAGAACCTCGCGGCGTTCCTGGCCGACGCCAACAGCTTTTATCTCGCCACGGCCTCTGCCGACGGCCAGCCCTACATTCAGCATCGCGGCGGCCCGAAGGGGTTTTTGAAGGTGCTGGACAAGCAGACGCTCGCGTTCGCGGACTACGCCGGCAATCGGCAATACATCACGCAGGGAAACCTGTCTGAAAATCCCAAGGCCTACATCTTCGTGATGGACTACGCCCATCGCCGTCGAGTGAAGATCTGGGGCGAGGCCCGCGTGGTCGAGGACGACGAGGCGCTGACGACATCGCTGATGCCGAAAGGCTATCGGGCGCGCCCGGAGCAGGTGATCCTGTTCAAGATCGAAGCGTGGGATACGAACTGCCCGCAGCACATCCCGCAGAAGTTCGACGCTGGCGATGTGGCAGCGGCGCTGGCGGCGAGGGATACGAAGATAGCGGAGCTGGACGCGGAGGTCGCGGCGCTGAAGGGGGAGGCGAACTCACCATCCAATGAAAGCTAGAGCGACTTGCGCGGGATGAGGGGTCCCTCTCCGCGTATGAAGCGGTTTCCGTTTGGATGGATACCCCTCATCCGGCGCTTCGCGCCACCTTCTCCCGCAAGGGGAGAAGGGAAGAGGAGTTGACGGCGCACTTACAACACACTCGCGCCTTCGTGCTGGAAGCCGAGATAGCTGGCGGCGACGCGTTCATTCGCCGCGATGTCGCTGGCCTTGCCGCTGAGCACGAACTCGCCGAGCTCCATGACGTAGGCTTGATCCGCGATCTTGAGCGCGGCCTGCGCGTTCTGCTCGACCAGCAGCACGGAGACGCCGGCGGCACGCAACTCGGTGACGATGCGGAAAATGTCGGCGACGATGATCGGGGCGAGGCCGAGGCTCGGCTCGTCCAGCATCAGGAGCTTGGGCTCGCCCATCAGCGCGCGGCCCATTGCGAGCATCTGCTGCTCGCCGCCGGAGAGCGTGCCGGCGAGCTGCTTGCGCCGCTCCTTGAGCCGCGGAAACAGCGTGTAGACCCGCTCCATCGAGGCTTTCGCCTTGCTTCTCTCGATGCGGAAGGCTCCTAACTCGAGATTGTCCTCGACATTCATGGTCACGAACAATTCGCGGTGCTCGGGAACGAGGCCCAGCCCCATGGCGACGCGGTCCTCGATGTCGAGCCGCGACAAATCCTGACCTGCGAATGAAACGCGCCCCTTCAGCGGCAAGATGCCGATGATGGCGGACAGCAGCGTGGTCTTGCCGGCGCCGTTGGCGCCGACGATGGTGACGATCTGGTTCTGGCCGACTTCGAGCGAGACCGAACGCACGGCCTCGACCTTGCCATAGGCGACATGGGCGTCGGCGACGGACAACAGCGCGCTCATGCCGCCACTCCGAGATAGGCCTTGATCACTTCGGGATTGGTCTTGATCGTGGCCGGCGTTCCTTCCGCGATCTTGGTGCCGAAATCGAGCACCACGATGCGGTCGGCAAGGTTCATGACGAAGCCCATGTCGTGCTCGACCAGCAAGACGCTCATGCCGCCGTCGCGTAGCTCCCGCAGCAGCGTCGCGAGCTGCTGCTTCTCCATGTGGCGCAGGCCGGCGGCCGGCTCGTCGAGCAGCAGCAGCATCGGATCGACGCACAACGCACGGGCGATCTCGACGATCCGTTGCTGTCCCAGCGAGAGCGAGCCTGCGAGCTGATGCATCTGCTCGCCCAGTCCGACCCGCTCGATCTGGCGGGCGGCCTCGGCGAGCAGCTTTGCCTCATCAGTGCGGTCGAGCCGCAGCATCGAGGAGATCGGCCCCGAATGGCCGCGCAGATGCGCGCCGATTGCGACGTTTTCCAGCACGGTCATGTCAGGCACCAGCTTGACGTGCTGGAAGGTGCGGGAGATGCCGAGCTTGACGATCTCCTGCGGCGGAGCCCTGTCCACCTTGTTGCCGAGCACGGAGATCGAGCCCGAGCTGGCCGACAGCACGCCGGTGATCAGGTTGAAGGTGGTGCTCTTGCCTGCGCCGTTGGGGCCGATCAGCGCGACGATCTCGCGGGCCTGAACGTCGAAGGAGACGTTGTTCACCGCGACCACGCCGCCGAATTGCTTCCGCGCCTTTTCGACCTGGAGCAGGACGCTGGATTGGCCGGGCGAGCGGGTGCGCTGCTCCAGTTTCAGCGAAGTGTCCGGCTTCTTGCCACTGGTACGCTGGGGCAGGAACGACATCAGCCAGGGCCAGACGCCGCCGGGTGCGAGCTGGAGCAGCGCCACCAGCATGATGCCGAACACGATGGTCTCGACCTGGCCGGAGCCGGGCAGGATCAGCGGCAGGTAGCTCTGCAGCACTTCCTTCAGGACCACGACGAGCGCCGCACCGAGGACGCCGCCCCAGACATAGCCGGCGCCGCCGACCACGGCGATGAAGAGATATTCGATGCCCGCCTGCGCGCCGAACGGCGTCGGATTCACCGCGCGTTGAAGATGGGCGTAGAGCCAGCCGGAGAGGCCGGCGAGCACGGCGGCATGGATGAACACCAGCATTTTCGCCCGCGGCGTGTGCACGCCGAACGCCTCGGCCGCGACATGGCCGCGCCGGAGCGCGCGGATGGCGCGGCCGGTACGGGAGTCCAGCAGGTTCATCGTGAGCAGCGCCGAGAGGATTACGGCAACCCAGATCGCGTAGTAGATCGAACCGGGCGAGAGCATTTTGAACGAGCCGATCGACAGCGGTGGGATCGCCGAGATGCCGTCGTTTCTTCCCAAAAACTCCAGCTTGCTGAAGAGATAGAACAAGCCGAGTCCCCAGGCCAACGTGCCGAGCGGCAGATAATGGCCGGACAGACGGACCGTGACGAGGCCGAGCAGCACCGCCAACAATCCGCTGACCACCAGCGACAGCGGCAGCGTCAGCCAGGGCGACATGCCGTAGGTCGTCGACAGCACCGCGGTGGTGTAGGCGCCGAAGCCGACGAAGGCCGCTTGTCCAAACGAGGTCAGGCCGCCGACGCCGGTCAGCAGCACGAGGCCCATCGCGACCAGGGCGGTGAGGCCGACATTGTCCAGCAGCACGATCCAGAACGGGGGCATGCCAGGAACGAACGGGATCGCCGCCATGATCAGCGCGAAGATGAGGATGGGGAGCCGGCTCTGCATCTTGGCGTCAGTCCTTCTCTTCCTCGACCGCAGGCGCCGCGAGCGAGCGCAGCAGCAGCACGGGAATCAAGAGCATGAAAACGATCACCTCCTTGTAGTTGGAGGCATAGAAGGACGAGAACGCCTCGACGATGCCGACGACCAGCGCCGCGACCGCGGTGAGGGGATAGCTGACAAGCCCGCCGATGATGGCGGCGACAAAGCCCTTCAGGCCGATCAGGAAGCCCGAGTCGTAATAGAGCGTCGTGATCGGCACGATCATGATGCCCGACAGTGCGCCGATGACGGACGCCAGCAGGAAGGCGATCTGCCCGGACAGCGTGGTGCGGATGCCGACGAGCCGGGCACCGAGCCGGTTCACGGCGGTCGCGCGCAGCGCCTTGCCGTAAAGTGTCAGCCCGAAGAACAGCCACAGCCCGACGATGAAGGCGATAGTGATGCCGTAGACCGTGATGCTCTGGCCCGTGAAGCGCAGCGCGCCGGTGGTGAAAGATCCGGACAGCACGGCAGGTCCGCGCTGGCCTTCGGCGCCGAAGAACAAAAGGCCCAAACCCTGAAGCGCGAGGTGGACGCCCACCGAGGCGATCAGCAGCACCAGCACCGAGGTGTGCGCCAGCGGCTGGAATGCGATGCGGTAGAGAAACAGGCCGATCATCGCCACGATCACCAGCGACAGCGCGATGCAGACCGCAACCGGCGGCTTCTGGGCGGCGTAGTAGACGGTCAGCGCCAGCACGATGGCCGGCAGCACGATGTTGGTGAGGATGCTGCGCAGCACCAGGCGTCCGTGCAGCGCCTTGCGCGCGGCGAACAGGTCGAACGCGAAGGCGCCAATGCCAAGGGCGAGCGCGAGTTTGGCCGTGCCCGGCATCTGGCCCGCGGCCAGCGAGGCGTAGGTCAGCGCGCCATAGGTGACGAATTCGCCTTGGGGAATGAGGATGACGCGGGTGACGGCGAAGACCAGCACCAGCGCCAGGCCGAGCAGCGCATAGATCGCGCCATTGGTGATGCCGTCCTGCAGCAGGAACAGCATGATGGTGGTATTCAAGACCGGACGCTCCCCCTCAAAGATTCAGGACCGGTCCCCTGATTGTGGTGGACGGTCCGCTCACAGCCATTGAACAGCGCTGACGATATTTGATATGGTCCATAACAATTATCAAATATAACATCAAGGGTGGCGAACGATCCTCCCGAACTTAACGGGATTGCGAGCATGAGGCGATGACCGTTTCCAAAAGCGCTGAAAAGTCCTCTGAAAAACCCGCCGAGACCGCTAAGGGCCGCAAGGACGCGGCCGACGGGCCTGGCGAAGCCCTCCAGCTCGGCGAGCTCTCGGAGCAGCTCGGCTATGTCCTGAAGCGGGCACAGCTCAAGGTGTTCGAGAACTTCCTGCGCTGCATGGCCTCGCTCCAGCTCACGCCGGCGCAGTTTTCCGTGCTGTTGCTGGTCGAGAAAAACCCCGGCCGTAACCAGACCGAGATCGCCTCCACCCTCGGCATCCTGCGTCCGAATTTCGTGGCCATGCTCGACAATCTCGAGAGCCGCGACCTTTGCGCGCGGATCCGCTCCACCAACGACCGCCGCTCGCACATCCTGGTGCTGACCGACAAGGGCAAGGCCGTGCTGGCCCGCGCCAAGAAGCTCGTCGCCACCAAGCACGAGGCCCGGCTGAACGAGCTGCTCGGGCCGTCCAACCGCGAAGCCCTGCTCGGGATGCTCTCGAAGATCGCCAACGAGTTTTGACGGTTGATTGCCCCGGCGACCGGGCATCAAACCCGGAATCGCGGGCGGACTGGCGGCGGTTATGCCGCAGCGAACCGGTCGGGCATGGCAGGTGCTTCCGCGGACAGGAAACGGCGCTCGATTTCCCCGGCGGGCAAGGGCGGGCTGAACAGATAGCCCTGCATTTCCGTGCAGCCTTCCGCTGCGATCCGGTCCCGTTGCTCCTCGGTCTCCACGCCCTCCGCCGTCGTCGTCATGCCCATCCCGCGCGCCAGTGCCGCCACCGCCCGCACGATGCTGAGGGAGGCCGCATTGTTTTCCACGCCGCTGACGAAGGACCGGTCGATCTTGATCTTGTCGAAGGGGAAGCATTGCAGATAGGTCAGTGACGAATAGCCGGTGCCGAAATCGTCCATGGCGACCTTGATGCCCAGCGCCCGGAGCTGGTGCAGCGTCGTCAGCGTCCCATGCCTGTCCTGCAGCAGAACGCTTTCCGTGATTTCGATTTCCAGCCGCCGCGGATCGAGGCCGGAGGCCGCGAGCGCGCCGACGATCACCTCTGTTAGGCCCGGTTGGCGGAATTGCACCGCCGAGATGTTGACGGCGACGTGCAGATGGTCCGGCCATCGGCTTGCAGTGGCACAGGCCTGCCGGATCACCCATTCGCCGATCGGCACGATCAGGCCGATCTCTTCCGCAAGCGGGATAAAGCTGTTCGGCGCGACCAGTCCGCGCCCCGGATGTCGCCAACGGATCAAGGCTTCGAAGCCGCTGATCTCGCCGCCGTCGGTCTTCACGACCGGCTGGTAGTGCAGTTCGAACTCGCCGGCGGCAAGGCCGTTGTGCAGGTCCTGCTCCAGTGCACGACGGCTTTGCGCCTCTTCGCCCATGGCCGGCTCGAAGAAGCAGTGCATGCCGCGGCCGTCGCTTTTCGCGCGATACAGGGCCAGATCGGCATTGTGCAGGAGTTGCTCGGGCGTCGAGCCGTCACCGGGCGCAATGGCGATCCCGATGCTCGCGCCCACAATAGCCTGATGTCCGTCGAGCCCGAACGGAGCACTCAGGGTGCTGACAACATCACGCGCCAGCGTGTCCGCTTCGCTCGAATCGGAAATCGGCGACTGGAGGATGACGAATTCATCGCCGCCCATGCGCGCGATCGTATCGCTGTCGCGCGCGAGCTGCTTGAGGCGGCGGCTGACATCCTGCAGCAGGATGTCGCCGGCCTGGTGGCCCAGGGTGTCGTTAACGGCCTTGAACTTGTCGAGATCGATGTGGTGGATCGCGAACATCCCGCCCTGTTCGAGCGCCTGCTTGAGGCGCTGACCGAGCAGGGCGCGATTGGCGAGGTCCGTCAGCGCGTCGTGGTGCGCCATATGCGCGATCTGCAATTCCGCCTTGCGCTGCTCGGTGATATCTTCGTGCGTCGCGACCCATCCGAGATCGGGCATCGGTCGGTGCCTGATCTTGAAGGTTCGCCCGTTCCGCATCTCGACGATGCTGTCCATGGCCTCGGCCGACGTGGCGACATCGGTCCGCCATGTGGCGTATTCCTCCCGCGTCATTGCCGGCACGCTGCCGGCTTCGAAGCGCAGGTCGAGGATCTCCTGGAGCGGCGTGCCCGGACGAACGCGGTCGGGCGGCAGGCCGTACATTTCGATATAGTGCGTGTTGCAGACGAGCAGCCGATGGTCGGCGCTGAAGAAGCAAAGTCCCTGCGACATGTTGTTGATCGCAATGTCGAACTGAAAATTGCGCTCCTGCAGCCGCGCACTGAGCTCTTCGCGCTCGGTAATGTCCTCGTGCGTCGCCATGCCGCCGCCGTCGGGCAGGGGATGGATGGTGTAGGCGATGATTCTTCCGTCGGCGAACTGCTGGACCGTCTGCTCGCTGACGACCGAGCCCTCCGTGCGGGCGCGGACATAGGCGCCGGCTTCTCCGCCGATGTTCAGGCCCAGTTTGAGCCGATGCTGGATCAGGTCCTTGATCGGCGTTCCCGGGCGCACCTGCTCGGGCGAGAGCGCGTACATCTCGCGGTAGCGCGGATTGCAGAAAATGACCCTGCGGTCGCTGCCAAAAAGGATGATCCCAAGCCACAGATTATTGGCGGCGCACTTGAGCAGCTCGCCGAGCACGAGCGGATCAATGCTTGCGACCTCCTGATCACTTTGCGCCATGTGCGTTGCCCCCGGGACGACGCGATTAGAGCAGGCGGTGGTGAATCAGCCCAACAATACGCCCAGTTTCGGGACATGTTCCTGAAACTGCGGCGAATGCGAGGTTAAAGGCGGCGATGCCCGCCCCCTGGAAAAGAGGACGCCGACGAGAATTCAGAGATCGTTAACCAGGCCGTCCCGCCGAACCGCGCGCGGCGCCGGCGGGATGGCGATGCCGCCGTGTCAGTCGACCAGGATCACCCTGATGTCGTTCACATTGGTCAGCGTGGGACCCGGCAGCAGCAGGTCGCCCGTCGCCTCGAAGAACGTCGTCGCATCGTTGTTGTCGAGATAGGCCTGCGGCTGCAGCCCCTGCGCCGTCATCTTCGCGAATGTCGCCGCGTCGATCAGCGCGCCGGCGGGGTCGGTGGGATGGCCGGCACCGCCATCGGCGCCGTCGGTGTCGCCGGCGAGCGCGGAGATGTCAGGCGTGTCCTTCAAGAGGGCGGCGAGCGCCAGCGCGTATTCCTGGTTCGGGCCGCCGCGGCCATTGCCCCGCACGGTGACCGTGAGCTCGCCGCCGGAGAGGATCGCGACGCGCTTGCCCTGCGCGCGGGCCTGAAGCGCCAGCCTGGCGTGATCGGCGGCAACGTCGCGGGCCTCGCCCTCAAGGTCGGCACCGAGATCGATCGTCTCGTAACCGGCCTCATGCGCGAGCCTCACCGCAGCGTCGAGCGATTGCTTCGGACGTGCGATCAATTCGAAATGCGCGCGCGCGAACGCGGCGTCTCCCGGCTTGCAGCTTTCGTTCGCGGGGTCGTCCAGCGCGCGGCGAACGGCATCGTCGATGTCGAGCTTGTACCGGGCGACGATGGCGCGCGCATCATTGAGCGTGGTCGGATCGGGCACGGTCGGACCCGAGGCGATCGCGGAGGGATCGTCATGCGGCACGTCGGAGATCGCAAGCGTCACGATCTCGGCGGCATTTTTGCCCGCGCGCGCCAGCCGGCCGCCCTTGATCCGCGACAGATGCTTGCGCACGACATTCATCTCGCCGATCGGCGCGCCGGAGCGGAGCAGCGCCTTGTTGACCGCCTGCTTCTGCGCGAAGCTGATGCCGTTGACGGGCGCGATCCAGTTCGCCGAGCCGCCGCCGGTGAGCAGCACCAGAAGCAAATCGTCCGGCCCGGCCTCGGCTGCGAGCGCAAGCGTATCGGCCGCGCCCTTCAGGCCGGCTTCGTCAGGCACAGGATGACCGGCCTCGACCACGCGGATGTGGCGCGTCGGCACGCCGTAGCCGTGACGCGTGGTGGCGATGCCGACCAGGCGCTCCGGTGCGAGCCCGAGCGTGTCGAGATAATGCCGCTCGGCGGCGGCGGCCATCGCGGCCGCGCCCTTGCCGGCGGCGAGACAGATCACGCGTCCACTCGGAACGGGCCGCAAATGCGGCGCCAGCACCGTGTTGGGATGAGCGGCGGCAACGGCGGCGTCGTAGAGCGCGCGGAGCAGGGGGCGTCGGTCGGTCATGACGAAGGGCCTTGAGCGGGCAGGAAAGACGGGCGGCAAACGCGCCGCTCACCTGCCTACCGCATCATGCGCCAAAGCGTAAGCCGGCTTTGCCATCATTCGATTGTGCAATCGCGTGATCATAATCGACGCGCAAGCAAAAACCCCCTGCGATGGTTCGCAGGGGGTTTTCATCGTCGTGGGTATCAGGCGGTTAGCCGCCGACGTCGGCGCTGATCACGTCGCCGAACAGTTCCCACTTCTCGCCCTTGAACTTCTCGAGCTGGAGCTGGCTGATCGGCGCGAAATCGGTCGGCGAGGTGTTGATCTGCACGCCCGGCAGCAGCACTTCGGTGCGGAAGTCCTTCAGGCTGGCGGCCTGTTTCATGACGTTCGCGCGGGTGAGATCGTCGCCGCACTGCTTCAGGATCTGGACCAGGGTCTGCGCCACGCCGTAGCCGACGATGGTGCCGTGATCGAGCTTGTCGCCGTCAGGAAAGTACTTGTTCATGAACGCGACGAAGTCCTTCATGCCGGGGTCGCTGTTCCACGTCGAATCCGAAATGTCCTTCAGATAGTCGGCGGAGATGATGTCCTGCGAGTTCTCGAACCCGGCGGGCTTGAGCACGCTGCCGACGGAGGCCGAGACGTTGTTGAGGAAGTGCAGCGGCTTCCAGCCGATCTCGGCCACCTTCTTGATCGCCTGCGCCGCGAATTTCGGCGTCGTGATGTTCATGAAGACGTCGGCGCCGGTCGACTTCAGCTTGACGATGTGGTTGTCGATGGTCGGCTCGGAGGTCTCGTAGCTCTCCTCCATGACGATCATCGACGCGGCCTTGGCGCCGAGGCCGTCCTTCAGACCTTTGAGATAATCCTTGCCGTAATCGTCGTTCTGGAACAGCACGGCGATCTTGGCGTCCGGTTTGTTCTTGAGCAGCCATTTCGCGTAGATCTGCGTTTCGCTCTGGTAGTTGGGCTGCCACCCCATCGTCCAGGGGAAGTTCTGCGGATCGTTCCACTTGGTGGCGCCGGTGGCCACCAGGAGCTGCGGCACCTTCTTCGAGTTCATGTATTTGTGGATCGCCGAGTTCGGCGGCGTGCCGAGCGAGTTGAAGATGAACAGCACCTCGTCGCTCTCGACCAGCTTGCGCGCCTGCTCCACCGTCTTCGGCGGCGAATAGGCGTCGTCGTAGCTGATGAAGTTAATCTTGCGGCCGTTGATGCCGCCTTCGTCGTTGATCTTCTTGAAATAGGCGGCTTCCGTCCGCCCGATGATGCCGTAGGCGGAGGCCGGTCCGCTGTAGGGCATGATGTTGCCGACCTTGATCTCGGTATCGGTCGCGCCGGTATCGTATTTCTTCTGGGCCGATGCAGTGGAGGCCGAGGCCGCAATGAGCGCGAGCGCCAGTGACGCGGCCGCAAGTTTGCCGGTGACAGCGGGCATTCCTATCTCCCTATTTTCTTGGTGTGTGTGCGTCCCTTTTCTTGTGTTGCCTGTTCTTGGTGACGCAGCCGCAATTCAATACGATTTACCTGATGCCTACAACAGAAAGCCCCTGCGGCGGGGTCGCAGGGGCTGCTTCTTTAGTAGTCAGGGGCGCCCGCGCACGCGTGTGCGACTGCGAGAAGGTGCATCCGTCTGAGTTGACGAACCGATCAGGAGCGAGTTTGAGTTGCGCGGCTTCAGTGGCCGAGCTCGCTCGAGATGACGTCCCCGAACAGCTCCCATTTCCGGCCCTTGAAC
>NZ_JADPIT010000004.1:81110-93411 GCF_023073035.1 Bradyrhizobium sp. 62 | reverse complement strand
ATCTGGAGCTGCTCGATCGGGGCGAAATTATCGGCTGCGGTGTTGATCTTGATGCCGGGCAACAGGGTGTCGGGCTCGAAATCCTTCAAGGAAGCGGCCTGCTTCATGACGTTGTCGCGGGTGAGATCGTCGCCGCACATTTGCAGCACCTTCACCATGGTCTGCGCGGCGGCATAGCCGAACACCACGCCGGCATCCAGCTTGTTGGCCTTGGGATCGTATTTGGCGAGGAAGTTGTAGAACTTCTTCATGCCGTCGTCGGCATTCCATTGCGGGTCGGACCCGTCCTTGGTGTAGCTCGCCGACAGGATCCCTTGCGAGATCTCGAGCCCCGCCGGCTCGAGCACGCCGCCGACCGAGGCCGAGACGTTGGAGATGATGTGGACCGGATGCCAGTTGATCTCGGCCGCCTTCTTGATCGCCTGTGCCGCAAATTTCGGCGTGGTGATGCTGACGAAGATGTCGGCGCCGGAGGCCTTCAATTTCACGACGTGCTCGTCGATTGCCGGCTCCGACGTGTCGTAGCTGTCTTCCAGCACGATCGTCGAGGCCTTGGGCCCAAGGCCGTCCTTCAGTCCTTTCAGATAGTCCTTGCCGAAATCGTCGTTCTGGTAGAGCACGCCGATCTTGCCGTCCGACTTCTCCTTCATGATGTACTTGGCGTAGATGCGCGCCTCGCTGGCGTAGCTCGGCTGCCAGCCCATGGTCCAGGGATATTGCTTCGGATCGTTCCACTTCGAAGCGCCGCTCGCCACGAACAATTGCGGCACCTTCTTCTCGTTCATGTATTTGCGAATGGCGCCGTTGGTGGAGGTGCCGAGCGAGCCGAAGATCAGCAGCACCCCGTCGCTCTCGACCAGCTTGCGGGCCTGCTCCACCGTCTTCGGCGGCGAATAGCCGTCGTCGTAGGAGATAAACTTGATCTTGCGGCCGCCGATGCCGCCCTCGGCATTGATCTTGTTGAAATAGGCTTCCTCGGCCTTGCCGATCGCCGCATAGGCGGAGGCCGGGCCGCTATAG
The DNA here is from genome assembly GCF_023073035.1 of Bradyrhizobium sp. 62. Classification (NCBI taxonomy): domain Bacteria; kingdom Pseudomonadati; phylum Pseudomonadota; class Alphaproteobacteria; order Hyphomicrobiales; family Nitrobacteraceae; genus Bradyrhizobium; species Bradyrhizobium sp. 62. The sequence continues at coordinate 92,391 of NZ_JADPIT010000004.1, read as the reverse complement.
GGCATGATGTTGCCGATCTTGATCTCGGTATCGGAAGCGCCGCTGTCGTATTTCTTTTGCGCCAGGGCCGGGTTGCCCATCGCAGTGCACAACGCGAATGCGGCCAGAACGCCCGCAACCTGAAATCGAACGGCAGTCATCTTTCTCCACCCGGAACGGATCGCCGCCGCATTGAACAAGAATGATGCGGGACGTCAACAAAAAGCCCCCGCGATCGTTCGCGGGGGCTTCTCGACGTGTCGGACTATAGCGTCAGAGTGTCACTCGGTGGCGATGTCGCCGCTGATGATCTCGCCGAAGAGTTCCCACTTCTCGCCCTTGAAGCGCTGCATCTGGAGCTGTGCGATCGGGGCGAAGTCGGTGGGGCCGGTGTTGATCTTGACGCCGGGCAGCAGGGTGTCCGGTGCAAAATCCTTCAACGAGGCCGCCTGCTTCATGATGTTGGCCCGGGTCAGATCGTCGCCGCACATTTCCAGGACCTTGGTCAGCGTCGACGCCGCGCCGTAGCCATAGACCATGCTGGTGTCGGACTTGTCGGCACCCGGCATGTACTTGTCGACGAACTCGTTCCACTTCTTCATGCCGGGGTCGTTGGCCCACTGCGGGTCCGTGGAGTCCTTGGCATAGGCTGCCGACAACACGCCCTGCGAGGCCTCGAAGCCGGCCGGCTTCATCACGCTGCCGACCGAGATCGACACGTTGGTGAGGATCTGCAGCGGCTTCCAGCTCAGCTCGGCGGTCTTCTTGATGGTCTGGGCGGCGAACTTCGGTGTCGCGTAGATCAGCAGGACGTCGGGATTGGCCGCCTTGATCTTGACGATGTGACCGTCGATCGAGGGCTCCGACACCTCGTAGCTCTCTTCCATGATGATCATGGACGCGCCCTTGGCGCCCAGGCCGTCCTTGGTGCCCTTGAGGTAGTCTTTGCCGAAATCGTCGTTCTGATAAAGGATCGCGATCTTGGCGTCCGGCTTCTCCTTCAACAGCCATTTCGCGTAGATCTGCGCTTCGCTCTGGTAGGAGGGCTGCCAGCCCATGGTCCAGGGGAAGTTCTTCGGGTCGTTCCACTTGGTGGCGCCGGTGGCGACGAACAGCTGCGGGATCTTCTTGGCGTTCAAATACTTCTGGATCGCGCTGTTCGAAGGCGTGCCGAGCGGGTTGAACACGACGATCACTTCGTCGCTCTCGACCAGCTTGCGGACCTGCTCGACGGCCTTCGGCGGCGAATAGCCGTCGTCATAGGTGACGAAGTTGATCTTGCGGCCGTTGATGCCGCCCTTGTCGTTGATCATCTTGAAATAGGCTTCTTCGGTCTTGCCGATGATGCCATAGGCCGACGCCGGACCGCTATACGGCATGATGTTGCCGATCTTGATCTCGGTATCGGACGCGCCGGTGTCGTATTTCTTCTGGGCAAATGCGGCGCCGGAGGTGAGAGTGATGACCGCCGTTGCCGTCACCAGCGCAGCGGTTCGCAGTGTTCTTTCAAAAAACAATTCGGGTCTCCTTAGCTTAATCAACGGGTTGTCAGTTCTTTGAGCCGGCCGACGAGCTGCTGGCCCATGATCGCGATCTGCCTCGCGCCGTGCGGCACGAGGTAGATGACGGCGAACAGGAGTACGCCGAATACGGCGCCGGAGAGGCCCTTGGAGATGCCCTCCGCCATGTTCGGCACGAAGATGATGAAAGCTGCGCCGACGAACGAGCCGGGCAGCCAGCCGACGCCACCGACGACCATGCCGAGGAACAGCGAGATCGCCAGCGTGATCGTGTAGCTGTCGGGCGCGACGAACTGCACGGCGATGGCGCCAAGCGAGCCGGCAACGCCGGTGATGCCGGCGGACACGCCGAAGGCCAGCGTCTTGTACAGTGCGACGTTGACGCCCATCGAGGAGGCCGCGATCTCGTTGTCGCGGATCGCCATGAAGGCACGGCCCGAGCGGGAGCGCAGCAGGTTTACCGAGAAGATGTAGATCGCGAGCACGACGGCGAGCGAGAAGTAGTAGAGCCAGGTGTCCTGCGACATCGGCAGCCCGAACGGCGCGTCGGGCTTGGTGACGACGAGGCCCTGCACGCCGCCCGTCCAGTGCTCGAGGAAATTCAGCTTCAGCAGCTGCGGCATCGCGGTGGCAAGCGCAAAGGTCGCGAGCGCGAGATAGACGCCCGATAGCCGCAGCGCCGGCTTGCCGAACAGGTAGCCGAATGCGAAGCAGACCGCCGCGGAAATCGGAATTGTCAGCGCATAATTGACGTTGAAGTACTCCATCAGCACCGCCGACGTATAAGCGCCCACGGCGTAGAAGGCGCTCTGGCCGAGCGAGAACTGGCCGGAGCCGCCCGTCAGGATGTTCAAGGCCAGCACCGCGAGCCCGTAGATCAGGAGCATCGTCATCTGGAAGATGATGAAGTTCTTGACGAACACCGGCACGATCAACAGCACCGCCAGCACTAACAGGGAGGTGCCCGTGCCCAGCGTCATCGCCCGCTTCGGAACCGCCTCGACGGCCGGGGCTTCCGTGACGACGTCTTCTGCAGCGCTCATGATCAAACTCGCTTGACGATTTGCCGGCCGAACAGGCCAGCGGGTTTGACGACCAGGACGGAAATGATCAGCGCGAGCGCGATCGGGAGCTTCAACTCGTTGCCGACGCCGGGAATGTAGGTGCCGGCGAGGTTTTCGAAGACACCGACCAGGAAGCCGCCGACCACGGCGCCGAACGGGCTCGTCAGTCCGCCGAGCACCGCCGCGGCGAAGCCGTAGATCAGCACGCCGCCCATCATGTTGGGCTCGAGGAACACGACCGGTGCGATCAGCATGCCGGCGATCGCACCGATCGCGGACGCCATGCCCCAGCCCAGCGCGATCATCCAGCTCGTGTTGATGCCGACCAGCCGGGCCGATTCAGGTACGGAGGCGGCCGCGCGCATGGCGAGGCCGATCTTGGTGTACTGGAAGAAGAAGTAGAGGCCGAGCAGCAGCAGCACCGTCACGCCGATCATGCCGGCCTGGTGGGTCGAAATCAGCTGGCTGCCGAGGAACGGCGAGGAGCCGAACGGGGTCGGATACTGCTTGATGGTGAAGTCCCAGATCAGGCCGGCCGAGGAGTTGATGATCGCGAACAGCGCGATGAAGCCGGCGACGTTGGTCAGCACCGGCGCCTTGGCGAGCGGCTTGAACAGGATGCGCTCGATCGCGATGCCGCCGACGAAGGACAATGCCAGCGTGATCACGAAGGCGGCCCAATAGGGAATGCCCCATTGCATCAGCTGCCAGGAGATGAAGGTCGAGAACATCGCCATCTCGCCCTGCGCGAAGTTGAGATGGTCGATCGCCTGGTAGATCATGACCACGGCGAGCGCCATGCAGGCGTAGATCGCGCCCGTGGCGATGCCGGCCAGCACTTGGTTGGTGAACAGCTCCATCGTGCCGGCTCCTCAGTAACCCAGGTAGGATTTGCGGATTTCTTCGTTGTTCGCGATGTCCTTGGCGTTGCCCGACATCACGATGCGTCCGGTCTCGATCACATAGGCCTGGTCGGCGAGCTCGAGCGCGAGCTGGGCGTTCTGCTCGACCACCAGGATCGACACCTTGTCCTCGCGATTGATCTTGCCGAGGATACCGAACAGGTCGCGCACCACCAGCGGCGCCAGGCCGAACGAAGGCTCGTCCAGCAGCATCAGCCGCGGCCGCAGCATCAGCGCGCGGGCGACCGCGAGCATCTGCTGCTCGCCGCCCGAGAGCGTGCCGGCCTGCTGGGTATGGCGCTGCTTGAGCACCGGGAAATGCGCATACATGCGCTCGATGTCGGAGACGATCCCGGCGCTGTCCTTGCGGGTGATTGCGCCGAGCTGGAGGTTTTCCTCCACCGTCATGGTGGTGAAGGTGCCGCGGCCCTGCGGCACATGGGCGATGCCGAATCGTACGATGCTTTCGGTGGAGCGGTTGTTCAGCGGCTTGCCGTCGAACTCGATGCCGCCGGTCGAGCGCACCATGTTGCAGATCGCGCGCAGCGTGGTGGTCTTGCCGGCGCCGTTGGCCCCGAGCAGCGTGGTCAGCGATCCCTCGCTGAGCGAGAAGGAGAGGCCGTGGAGCGCCTGGACCTGGCCGTAATAGGCGCGCAGGTCCTTGACGTTGAGCAGTGTCGTCATTGGTCCTTGCTCCCGAGATAGGCCTTGATGACGTCGGGATCCGCCTGCACCTGGGCCGGCGTGCCTTCCGCGAGCTTCTTGCCGAAATTCAGCGCGACGACGTGGTCGGCGATCGACATCACGAGGCCCATGTGATGCTCGACCAGCAGCACGGTCATGTGGCGCTCGTCGCGGATGCGGCGGATGAGGTCGCCGAGCACGTAGACTTCCTCGTGGTTGAGGCCGCCGGCGGGCTCGTCGAGCAGCAGGATCTTCGGATCGGCAGCGAGCGCGCGCGCCAGTTCGACGCGCTTCTGCGTGCCGAACGGCAGGCCCGACACGACGGTGTGGGCGACGTCCTCGAGGTCGAGATAGGCGAGGATCTCATGCACCTTCTTGTTGACGTCGCTCTCGCTGCGGCGAACCCAGGCCAGCCGCAGCGAGTCGCTGATGATGTCGCTGGAGGTGCGGGCATGGGTGCCGACGCGGACATTGTCCATCACCGACAAATTCGGAAACAGCGCCACGTTCTGGAAAGTGCGGCCGATGCCGATCTCCGCGATCCGGTGCGGCGGGCGCGTCAGGATGCTTGCGCCCTCCATCAGGATGTCGCCGGACGACGGCTGGTACAGCCGCGAGAGGCAGTTGAAGAGCGTGGTCTTGCCGGCGCCGTTAGGGCCGATCAAGCCGAGGATCTGGCCCTTGTGCATGTCAAAGGACACACCGTTGAGCGCGACGATGCCGCCGAACACGACGCTGACGTCGCGAACCGCGAGCAGGGGCGATGTCCCCTGCGCGAGCTGTGCCTGCGTCATCTCGTCTCGCCCACTCTGTTCGGTGAGCGAAGGAGCGATGTGAACCGCTCTCGATGACAACAAAGGCTATCTGATCCCCTCGGCCACACGCGCAACTTTCCCTCCTGATTTCAGCTTTTTGCTGACGTCTTTTTTGGAATGCGGCATCAGACCCCCAAGTGCCGCTTCGATGTTCCTTACCATCGCAAGCAGACGCGGTCCAATGTCGTTGATCAAACGCTCTTCCGTGAAGCGGAATGCCGGCGCGCCGCAATTGAATGCGTAGGGGCCGGTTCCGTCGTTGAGCCTGAGTGCGACGCCGGCGGCGCCGATGTCGTCGTGCCAGTCGCCGACCGAAATCGCAAATCCGTATTTCGCGACCGTCTCGCCGGAACGTTCCAGCCCGTCGCGCATCTTTGGCCAGCGGCTGCCGTAATGTTCGCGCAAGACACGAGACAGTTCCGCCCGATCGTTCTCCTCGAGCGCCCAGAAATAGGCGCGGCCCATCGCGCTGGTTGCAATCGGCACGCGGGAGCCGACGTCAAGTTGAACGCCGACCGTCTCGCTGCCGCGGCTTTGCCCGAAATAGATCATGCTGTGACGGTCGCGGCCGCCGACGGCAACGGCTCCGCCGGTCGCGCGCATCATTTCCTCGCGGAACGGTTCGGACAAATGCCGAACGCCGAGATTGGACAAGGCGGCGTAGCCGAGCGCCATCGCGGCCGGCGCAAGCTGATATTTCTCGAAGCGGGGAACCGGCGTCAAATAGCCGAGCTTGGTCAAGGTATAGGTCAGCCGCGAAACGGTCGGCTTCGGCAAATTGGTACGGGCCGCGATTTCCTGATTGCCAAGAAGTCCGTCGCTGGGCTGGAATGCGCGCAATACGTCTAGTCCGCGGGAAAGCGCGACGACGAAATTCCGATCGGTCGCGGTCTTCTTTCCTGTACGCTTCATCCCAGATCTGCTTCTTGCGCGGAGTCGTTGACAAGCCACGTGCTTCAAAATAACCCTGCCGTCAAGATGCGGAATTAAATTCCGCAGTGCGAAATTGAACAAAAGTTACCCCACCAAGGAGGGACACCGTGAGCGAAGTGGTCAAGCTTGAGCGTCATGACGAAGTCGGGATCGTCACGGTCGACAGCCCTCCGGTCAACGCGCTGAGCGCCGCGGTTCGCGGCGGAATTCTGGAGTGCATCAAGGCCGCAATCGCCGATCCCGCCATCAAGGGCATCGTGCTGACCTGTGCCGGCCGCACCTTCATCGCAGGCGCCGACATCACCGAATTCGGCAAGCCGCCGAAGGCGCCCGCCCTCAACGACGTGCTTTCCGAGATCGAGAATTCACCGAAGCCGGTCGTGGCCGCGATTCACGGCACTGCGCTCGGTGGCGGCCTCGAGGTCGCGCTCGCCTGTCATTTCCGCGTCGCGGTGAAGGAAGCCAAGCTCGGCCTGCCCGAGGTGAAGCTCGGCCTGCTGCCGGGCGCCGGCGGCACCCAGCGCCTGCCGCGCGCAGTCGGACCGGAGCTCGCGGTCAAGATGATCGTCGGCGGTGATCCGATCGGTGCGGCGGAAGCTCTGAAGAACGGCCTTATCGAGGAGATCGTCGAGGGCCCGGCCGCCGGAGGCGAAGCCTTCGTACGAAAGCTGCTGGCTGAAAAGCGTCCTCTGCGCCGTCTGCGTGACGACGACTCCAAGATCGCGGCGGCCAAGGTCGATCGCTCGATCTTCACCAACGCGGTCGCCGCCATGACCAAGAAGTCGCGCGGCCTGGAAGCTCCGTTCGCGGCGGCTGACGCCGTCGGCTACGCCATCGACCTGCCGTTCGACGAAGGCCTCAAGAAGGAGCGCGAAGGTTTCCTGAAGCTCGTCGCCAGCGATCAGTCCAAGGCGCAGCGTTATGCCTTCTTCGCCGAGCGCGAGGCCAGCAAGATCGCCGGCGTTCCTGAGGGGACCAAGCCGCGGCCTGTGAACCGCGTCGCCATCCTCGGCGCCGGCACAATGGGCGGCGGCATCGCGATGTCCTTTGCCAATGCCGGCGTTCCCGTCACCCTGATCGAGACCGGCGAGGAGCAGCTCAAGCGCGGCATGGGCATCATGCAGAAGAACTGGGAAGCGACCGCTGCGCGTGGTGGCATCCCGGCGGATGCGCCCGCCAAGCGCATGGCGCTGATCAACGGCGTCGTCGGCATCGAGAACGTCGGTGATGCTGACCTGGTGATCGAGGCCGTGTTCGAGACCATGGCGGTGAAGAAGGAAGTGTTCGGCAAGCTCGACCAGTACGTCAAGCCGGGCGCTGTGCTCGCCTCCAACACCTCGTACCTGAACATCGACGAGATCGCGAAGTCGACCAAGCGTCCGCAGGACGTGCTCGGCATGCACTTCTTCTCGCCCGCCAACGTCATGAAATTGTGCGAGATCGTGCGCGCCGACAAGACCGCGCCGGATGCCCTTGTGACCGCGGTCTCGATCGCGCGCAAAATCGCAAAGGTGCCGGCCGTGGTCGGCGTCTGCGACGGCTTTGTCGGCAACCGCATGCTGGCCCAGCGCGGCAAGCAGTCCGAGAAGCTGCTGTTCGAAGGCGCGCTTCCGCAGCAGGTCGACGCCGTCGTGACGAAGTTCGGCATGCCGATGGGGCCGTTCGCGATGGGTGACCTCGCCGGCCTCGACATCGGCTGGCGCTCGCGCAAGGACCGCGGCATCAAGTCGGAGATCGCGGACGCGCTCTGCGAAGCCGGGCGCTTCGGCCAGAAGACCGGCAAGGGCTATTACAAATACGAAGCCGGCTCCCGTTCGGCGCTGCCCGATCCCGAAGTCGAGAAGCTGATCGACGAGACGCTCCTTCGTTTGGGCCGCAAGAAGCGCGTCGTCAGCGACGACGAGATCCTCGAGCGCATGATGTACCCGATGATCAACGAGGGCGCGAAGATCCTGGAGGAAGGCATCGCCGCGCGCCCGTCCGACATCGACGTGGTCTGGCTCTATGGCTATGGCTGGCCGATCTACCGCGGCGGCCCGATGTTCTGGGCCGACACCGTCGGCCTCAAGCACATCGCCGATCGTCTCTCCTTCTATGCCAAGGAGACCAACGATCCGAGCCTCGAGCCCGCGCCACTGCTGAAGAAGCTCGCGGCCGAAGGCAAGACCTTCGCGTCGCTCGCGGCGGGCTCGAAAGCGGCGTGATTGGATTGGGGTGGCTGTGATGTCTCGCCCCGGGCAACGCCCTCTCCGTTCCCTCCCCCCTTGTGGGGGAGGGTCAGGGAGGGGGATAGCCCCGGGCGCAGACGTTTGTGGCCACCCCCTTCCCCAACCCGTCCCCACAAGGGGGAAGGGAGCCCGTCTGTCCGTGCCCGCCTCACGTTTGCAAAGTAACGGCCTTCAATGACCCATCCCGGCGAACAGTTTTATCCCGAGGGCGTGCGTTGGGACGACGCCATCGTCCAGGGCACGCTCCCTGACCTGCTGTCGAAAGCCGCCGCTGACTACGGTGCGCGCACCGCGCTCGAGTTTCGCGATCGTCCGATTAGCTACACCGAGCTCGCCGCGATGGCGGAGCGTGCGGCTGCCGCGTTCCTGCGCGCCGGCTGCGGCAAGAATACTTCCATCGCGCTGTTCCTCGGCAATACGCCGGACCATCCCGTCAATTTCTTCGGCGCGCTGAAGGCCGGCGCCCGCGTCGCGCATCTCTCACCGCTCGACGGCGAGATCGCGCTGACGCACAAGGTCTCCGATTCCGGTTCGCGCCTGCTCGTCACGTCCAACCTCGCGGCGCTGCTGCCGACCGCGCTGAAATTCCTGGAGAAGGGCCTGATCGACCGCCTGGTGGTCTGCGAGGACAATAATTGGGGTAAGGTCGGCACGCCGCAGGCTGCGATCCCCAGCGATCCCCGCATCGTCACCTTCAAGGCCTTTGTCGAGGGCGCCACCGCGCCGGCAGAGTGGCCGCAAGTGAGCGCCGACGACGTCGCGCTGCTGCAATATACCGGTGGCACCACCGGCTTGCCCAAAGGCGCGATGCTGACCCACGGCAATCTCACCTCGGCCGTGTCGATCTACGACGTCTGGGGCAAGCCGTCGCGCGCGACGCGTGGCGACGTGGTCGAGCGCGTGATCTGCGTGCTGCCGCTGTTCCACATCTATGCGCTCACAGTCGTGCTGCTGTCCTCGCTCAGGCGCGGCAATCTGATCTCGCTGCATCAGCGTTTTGACGTCGAAGCGGTGATGCGCGACATCGAAATCAGGCGCGCCACTTATTTCCCCGGCGTGCCGACGATGTGGATCGCGATCGCGGCCCTTCCCGATCTCGACAAGCGCGACTTCTCCTCGCTGGCCACCATCGGCTCCGGCGGCGCGCCGCTGCCGGTGGAGGTCGCAAATTTCTTTGAACGCAAGGTCGGCAAGAAGCTCCGCAGCGGCTGGGGCATGACCGAGACCTGCTCGCCCGGCACCGGCCATCCGCCGGTTGGTCCCGACAAGCCGGGCTCGATCGGCCTGATGCTGCCCGGCATCGAGCTCGACGTCGTCGCGCTGGACGATCCGACACGCGTATTGCCGCCGGGCGAAGTCGGCGAGATCCGCATCAAGGGCCCGAACGTCACCAGGGGCTACTGGAACAAGCCCGAGGGATCCGCGGAGGCCTTCGTCGACGGCCGCTTCGTCACCGGCGACATCGGCTATGTCGATAGCGACGGCTATTTCTTCCTGGTCGACCGCAAGAAGGACATGATCATCTCCGGCGGCTTCAACGTTTATCCGCAAATGATCGAGCAGGCGATCTACACCATACCAGGCGTGCACGAGGTGATCGTGCTCGGCATTCCCGACTCGTATCGCGGCGAGGCCGCAAAGGCCTTCATCAAGCTCAGGCCCGGCGCAAAGTCGTTCTCGCTCGACGAGCTGCGCGCGCAGCTCGTCGGCAAGCTCGGCAGGCACGAATTGCCGGCGGAGGTCGAATTCGTCGACGATCTGCCGCGCACGCCGGTCGGAAAGCTGTCGCGCCATGAGTTGCGCCAGCAGCAGAAACCATCACAATCCGCCCAACTTGCCACCCGACTTGCATCAGGAGATCGCTCTTGACCGACGCCGTCATCGTTTCCACCGCCCGCACCCCGATCGGCAAGGCTTATCGCGGCGCGCTCAACGCTACCGAGGGCGCAACCCTGCTTGGCCACGCCATCGGCGCGGCCGTCGCGCGCGCCAAGGTCGACCCCAAGGAGATCGAGGACGTCGTGATGGGCGCAGCCCTGCAGCAGGGCGCGACCGGCGGCAACATCGCGCGCAAGGCGCTGCTCCGTGCCGGTCTCCCCGTCACGGTCGCCGGCACCACCATCGACCGGCAATGCGCCTCGGGACTGCAGGCGATCGCGCTCGCCGCACGTTCGGTGATTTTTGATGGTGTGGAGATCGCGGTCGGCGGCGGCGGCGAGTCCATCTCGCTGGTGCAGAACGACAAGATGAACGGCTTCCATGCGCAGGACCCGGCGCTGCTCGAGATCAAGGGCGAGGTCTACATGCCCATGATCGACACCGCCGAAATCGTGGCCAAGCGCTACAGCATCTCACGGGAGAAGCAGGACGAATATTCGCTGGAGAGCCAGCGCCGCACTGCCGCGGCCCAGCAAGGCGGCAAGTTCAAGGATGAGCTCGCGCCGATCACCACAAAGATGGCGGTGACCGACAAGGTGACCGGTGCAGTCTCGTTCAAGGACGTCACGCTCTCGCAGGACGAGGGCCCGCGCCCCGAGACCACAGCTGAAGGTCTCGCCGGCCTCAAGGCCGTGCGCGGTGAAGGCTTTTCGGTCACCGCCGGCAATGCCAGCCAGCTCTCTGACGGCGCCAGCGCGAGCGTGATCATGAGCGACAAGGAAGCGGCGAAGCGCGGGCTGAACCCGCTCGGCATCTTCCGCGGCTTCGTCTCCGCCGGCTGCGAGCCGGACGAGATGGGCATCGGCCCCGTGTTCGCGGTGCCGCGCCTGCTCAAGCGTCATGGCCTCACCGTCGACGACATCGGCCTGTGGGAGCTGAACGAAGCCTTCGCGGTGCAGGTGCTGTATTGCCGCGACAAGCTCGGCATCGACCCCGACAAGATCAACGTCGACGGCGGCGCGATCGCGGTGGGCCATCCCTACGGCATGTCGGGCGCGCGCCTCACCGGCCACGCTCTGATCGAAGGCCGCCGCCGCAAGGCGAAATATGCGGTCGTCACCATGTGCGTCGGCGGCGGCATGGGCGCGGCGGGGCTTTTTGAGGTGTTGCAGTAGTTCTGGTCCAGTAGCCGTCGTCCCGGCGAAAGCCGGGACCCATACTCCGCAGCAGGAGTTTGGCGCACGAACAACAATGGCCTTCGCATAACGAAGGCCGGTG
>NZ_JADPIT010000004.1:79842-81100 GCF_023073035.1 Bradyrhizobium sp. 62 | reverse complement strand
TGGGTCCCGGCCTTCGCCGGGACGACACGTTCACAGGAGGATCCGATGGATCTCGCATTCACGAAAGAAGAGCAGGCGTTTCGCGAGGAAGTGCGGTCATTCTTCCGCGACAACGTGCCGCCGGATACGCGGCGCAAGCTGGTCGAGGGCCGCCACCTCTCGAAGGACGAGATGGTGACGTGGTGGCGCATCCTCAACAAGAAGGGCTGGGGCGTCAGCCACTGGCCCAAGCAATATGGCGGCACCGGCTGGACCTCCGTGCAGCACTACATCTTCAACGAAGAGCTGCAGTCCTATCCGGCGCCGCAGCCGCTCGCCTTCGGCGTCAGCATGGTCGGTCCCGTGATCTACACCTTCGGCAATGAAGAGCAGAAGAAGCAGTATCTGCCCCGCATCGCCAATGTCGACGATTGGTGGTGCCAGGGCTTCTCCGAGCCCGGCTCCGGCTCCGACCTCGCCTCGCTGAAGACCAAGGCCGAGCGCAAGGGCGACAAGTGGATCATCAACGGCCAGAAGACCTGGACGACGCTCGCCCAGCACGCCGACATGATCTTCTGCCTCTGCCGCACCGACCCGTCCGCCAAGAAGCAGATGGGCATCTCCTTCATCGTGTTCTCGATGAAGTCGAAGGGCGTCACCGTGCGCCCGATCCAGACCATCGACGGCGGCGCCGAGGTCAACGAGGTCTTCTTCGACGACGTCGAAGTGCCCTACGAGAACCTGATCGGCGAGGAGAACAAGGGCTGGGATTACGCGAAATTCCTGCTCGGCAATGAGCGCACCGGCATCGCCCGCGTCGGCGTCTCCAAGGAGCGGCTCCGCCGCATCCGAGATCTCGCCGGTAAGGTCGAATCCGGCGGCAAGCCGATCATCCAGGACGCGGCCTTCCGTGACAAGCTCGCGGCCTGCGAGATCGAGCTCAAGGCGCTCGAGCTGACGCAGCTCCGCGTCGTCGCCGACGAAGGCAAGCACGGCAAGGGCAAGCCCAATCCGGCGTCCTCCGTGCTGAAGATCAAGGGCTCCGAGATCCAGCAAACCACCACCGAGCTGCTGATGGAAGTGATCGGCCCGTTCGCCGCGCCCTACGACGTGCACGGCGACGACGGCTCGAACGAAGCCATGGACTGGACCGCCCAGATCGCGCCGAGCTACTTCAACAACCGCAAGGTCTCGATCTACGGCGGCTCCAACGAAATCCAGCGCAACATCATCGCCAAGGCGGTGCTGGGGCTGTGATCGTACACTATTAACGCGCACT
>NZ_JADPIT010000004.1:53405-79832 GCF_023073035.1 Bradyrhizobium sp. 62 | reverse complement strand
ATGGCCGGGCTTGACCCGGCCATCCACGCCTAGCGCCACGAAAGAACGTGGATGCCCGGCACAAAACTGGGCATGACGACATCGATACCGGAGAGCAAAGAATATGGATTTTGATCTGAACGAGGAGCAGCGGCTTCTCAAGGAAAGCATCGACGGCCTCTTGACCGATTCCTACGATTTCGAGAGCCGCAAGAAGTACATGAAGGAGAAGGGCGGCTGGAGCCGGACCGTCTGGGGCAAGCTCGCCGAGCAGGGCCTGCTCGGTCTGCCCTTCGCGGAGGCCGATGGCGGCTTCGGCGGCGGCGGCGTCGAGACCATGATCGTGATGGAAGCGCTCGGCAAGGCGCTGGTGCTCGAGCCTTATCTCGCAACCGTCGTGATCGGCGGCGGCTTCCTGCGCCATGCGGGCAGCGATGCGCAAAAGGCCGCGCATGTGCCCGGCATCGTCGACGGCAGCAAGACGCTCGCCTTTGCCCAGCTCGAGAAGAACTCGCGCTACGATCTCTTCGACGTCTCCACGACGGCGAAGAAGAAAGGCGAGGGTTGGGTCATCGACGGCGAGAAGTTCGTCGTGCTCAACGGCGAGAACGCAGATACCCTGATCGTGACCGCGCGCACCAGGGGCGAGCGCCGCGACAAGGGCGGCATCTGCGTGTTCCTGGTGCCGGCCAACGCCAAGGGCGTCGCCAAGAAGTCGTACCCGACCCAGGACGGTCTGCACGCCGCCGACATCACCTTCACCGGCGTCGAGATCGGTGCCGATGCCGTGCTCGGCAATCCCGACGATTCGCTCGCGCTGATCGAGCGTGTGGTCGACGAAGCCCGCATCGCGCTCTGCGCCGAAGCGGTCGGCCTGATGGACGAGTCTCTGAAGACAACAGTCGAGTACATCAAGACGCGCAAGCAGTTCGGTGTCGCGATCGGTTCGTTCCAGAGCCTCCAGCACCGCGCCTCCGACATGTTCGTCGCCGCCGAGCAGGCGCGATCGATGTCGATGTTCGCGACCATGGCTGCTGATTTCGAGGACGCCGAGGAGCGCAGCAACGCCGTCGCCGCGGCCAAGGTGCAGATCGGCAAGTCGCTGAAGTTCGTCGGACAGCAGGCGATCCAGCTCCACGGCGGCATCGGCATGACCATGGAGGCGAAGATCGGCCACTACTTCAAGCGCCTGACCATGATCGAGAACAGCTTTGGCGACACCGACTACCACCAGCGCCGCGTGGCGGACGGTGGCGGGTTGATCTAAGCGCCTCTACGTCATTGCGAGGGAGCTCTTGCGACGAAGCAATCCAGACTTTCTCCGCCGAAAGATGCAATCCAGAATCCGTGCCGCGGAAATAGCTGGATTGCTTCGCTGCGCTCGCAATGACGCAGTCAACGGAATCAACGGAGCCAACAACAATGAAAAACACCCCGTTCGATCTCACCGGCAAAGTCGCCGTGGTCACCGGCTCCAGCCGCGGCATCGGCCGCTCATCCGCGGAGTTGCTGGCAAAGCTCGGCGCCAAAGTGGTCGTCTCCTCGCGCAAGGCCGACGCGTGCCAGGAGGTCGCCGACGGCATCAAGGCGGCCGGTGGTGACGCCACCGTCATCCCCTGCAATATCGCGCGCAAGCAAGAGGTCGAGGCGCTGATCGCGGGTGCGACCAAGCACTACGGCAAGATCGACATCCTCGTCTGCAATGCCGCGGTCAACCCGTATTACGGCCCGCTGCTCGACATCACCGACGAGGCCTTCGACAAGATCATGGGCAGCAACGTCAAGAGCAACATCTGGCTCTCCGCGCTGGCGATTCCGCAGATGGCCGAACGTGGAGGCGGCTCCGTCGTCATCATCTCCTCGATCGGCGGCCTGCGCGGTTCGACCGTGATCGGCGCCTACGGCATCTCCAAGGCCGCCGACTTCGCGCTATGTCGTTCGCTCGCCGGCGAATGGGGTCCGAAAGGCGTCCGCGTCAATTGCATCGCGCCCGGCCTCGTGAAAACCGATTTCGCCCGCGCGCTGTGGGAAGACGAAGCCAATCTAAAACGCCGCACCGCCACCACGCCGCTGCGCCGCATCGGGGAACCCGATGAAATCGCAGGCGCGGTGGCCTACCTCGCCTCCGACGCGTCGAGCTTCATGACCGGACAGACCATCGTCATCGACGGCGGCGTGACCACGGCTGCGCCGTAGGACTCTCAGCTCGTCGTCCCGGCGAAGGCCGGGACCTGTAACCACAGGGAGTGGTTTGACGAAGTCTGGTCGTGCTGGATCGGCATCGTGCGCAATCGATAGATCACGGGGTAGGGTCCCGGCCTTCGCCGGGACGACAGCTGAGCCCTTCTTGACCTTCCCGCCCTAATCCGCTCCCTTTGGCGCGACACAATGATCCCTCCCGGGACAACGCCAAGAAAACGACCAGCAAACCCCAAGGGTGCTTCCATGTCTTTCGTCCTTGCCATCGACCAGGGCACCACCTCCTCGCGCGCGATCGTGTTTCGCGGCGACATTTCCATTGCGGCGAAGGCGCAGGCCGAGTTTCCGCAGCATTTCCCCGCCTCGGGCTGGGTCGAGCACGAGCCCGAGGACATCTGGACCTCGACCGTGACGGTCTGCCGCGACGCGATCGCGCAGGCCGGCATCAGCGCAAAGGACATCGCCGCGATCGGGATCACCAACCAGCGCGAGACCACCGTGGTGTGGGACCGCGCCACCGGGCAGGCCGTGCACCGCGCCATCGTCTGGCAGGACCGCCGCACCGCCGACATCTGCGCGAGACTGAAAGCCGACGGCCGCGAGCCCGTGATCTCGCAGAAGACCGGCCTGATCATTGATCCCTATTTCTCCGGCACCAAGGTCGCCTGGATTCTCGACCACGTCCCCGGCGCGCGGGCGCGCGCCGCGCGCGGCGAATTGATGTTCGGCACCGTCGATTGCTATCTGCTGTGGCGCCTCACCGGCGGCAAGGTGCACGCCACCGATGCCACCAACGCCTCGCGCACGCTGCTGTTCAACATCCACACCGGCCAGTGGGACGACGAACTGCTCGAGATCATCGGCGTGCCGCGCTCGATGCTGCCCGAGGTGAAGGATTCCTCCGCCCGTTTCGGCGAGAGCACGCCGGACCTGTTCGGCGGCGCGATTGCGATCTCCGGCATCGCCGGCGACCAGCAGGCCGCGACCATCGGCCAGGCCTGCTTCCGCCCGGGCATGATGAAGTCCACCTACGGCACCGGCTGCTTCGCCCTGCTCAACACCGGCACGACGCCCGTGGCCTCGAAGAACAAGCTGCTCACCACCATCGCCTACCAGCTCGGTGGCAAACGCACCTACGCGCTGGAAGGCTCGATCTTCGTCGCGGGCAGCGCGGTACAGTGGCTGCGAGACGGCCTCGGCATCATCAAGCACGCCGCCGAGACCGGACCGCTCGCCGATCAGTCCGACTCCATGCAGAGCGTCTATCTGGTGCCGGCCTTCGTCGGCATGGGCGCGCCGTACTGGAATCCGCGCGTGCGCGGCGCGCTGTTCGGCCTCACCCGCAACACCGGCCCGGCCGAGCTTGCCCACGCCGCGCTCGAAAGCGTCTGCTACCAGACGTTTGATCTCTGGGCCGCCATGCGCGCCGACTGGCCGAGCTCGGAAACCGCAAGCGTCGTGCTCCGCGTCGACGGCGGCATGACCGCGTCCGACTGGACCATGCAGCGCCTCGCCGACCTGCTCGACGCGCCCGTTGATCGCCCCGTGATCCAGGAGACGACGGCACTCGGCGCTGCCTATCTCGCGGGCCTGCAGGCGGGCGTCTATCCCGAGCCGACCAAGTTCGCCGACAACTGGCGCCTCGAGCACCGCTTCAAGCCCAACATGAGCCAGGCGACAAGGGAGCGGAAGCTGGCGGGCTGGGCGAGGGCAGTGAAAGGCGTGCTCGCGAGCGACGAGGGCGACGGTTAGGAGAATCTCGTAGCCCGGATTGGAGCGCAGCGAAATCCGGGGTTCTCCATGGCACGATTCCCGGATTACGCTGCGCTCCATCCAGGCTACAAGAAGCAGCAACAAAGGGAGCACCAACAATGAACACGGATTTCAACCGGGTCATCCAGAAGCTTTTTGGCGCAGCGATCTGCGCCGCGCTGCTCACCTCGACCGCTATCGCGCGTGAGAAGCCGGACCCGCTCGGAAGCGCGCGTCAGGTCAAGACCGACGTCGCCGGTCTCAATGCCCCCGCGCAGATTCTGGTCGATGTCTGGGGCATCCCCCACATCTATGCCGCCAATGAGCACGACCTGTTTTTCCTGCAAGGCTTCAACGCCGCCCGCGATCGGCTCTGGCAGATCGATCTCTGGCGCAAGCGCGGACTCGGTCTGCTGGCCAAGGATTTCGGCGCGGCCTATGCCGAACAGGACAAGGCGCTACGGCTCTTTCTTTATCGCGGCGACATGAATGCGGAATGGGCGGCTTACGGCCCCAAGGCGAAGACTTATGCCGAGGCGTTCGTCGCCGGGGTCAACGCCTATGTCGCCGATGTGCGCGCGGGCAAGCGCCCGTTACCGATCGAGTTCAGGATCGCCGGCACCATGCCGGATCCGTGGACGGCGGACGACATCGTCCGCATCCGCAGCCACGGCCTGACGCGCAATGTCGCCTCCGAGGTCAAGCGCTCGTTGGTCGCTTGCGCAGCCGGCCTCGATGCCGATCGGTTTCGCGTCAAGCTCGAGCCGGCATGGACGACGAAAATTCCAGATGGTCTCGATCCCTGCAGCGTGCCGAAGGCCGTGCTGGCGCCTTACGATCTCGCGACGCGCCCGGTCGCGTTTGCCGCGCCGAAAGACCGCCAGGCCGCACTCGCGCACGATCCGGACAAGTACCTCACCGAGGCCGACCAGCAACGCGACACCATCGGCTCCAACAATTGGGTGATCGCGGCGTCGCGGACCGCGACGGGACGTCCGATCCTCGCCAACGATCCGCATCGCGAGCACAGCGTGCCTTCGCTGCGTTACGTCGTCGGCCTCAATGCGCCCGGCCTTTCCGTGATCGGCGCGGGCGAGCCGGCGCTGCCCGGCATCTCGATCGGCCACAATGGCACCATCGCCTTCGGCCTCACCATCTTCAACGTCGACCAGGAAGACCTCTACGTCTACGAGCTCAATCCGCAGAATCCCAACCAGTACCGCTATGGCAGCGGCTGGGAGGACATGCGCATTGTCCACGAGAAGGAGCAGGTGAAAGGCGAAGGCGATCGCGACCTCGAGCTGAAATTCACCCGGCATGGTCCGGTGATCTATGTCGACGACGCCAACAAGCGCGCCTTTGCCGTCCGCTCGATCTGGTTCGAGCCCGGCACCTCGGCCTATTTCGGCTCCTCCGACTACATGACCGCGAAGGATTGGAACGGATTCCTCGGGGCCATGCGGCGCTGGGGCGCGCCGTCGGAAAACCAGGTCTATGCAGACACCAAGGGCAATATTGGCTGGGTTGCCGCCGGCAAGACGCCGCGGCGCGCCAATTATGATGGCCTGATGCCGGTGCCGGGCGACGGCCGCTACGAATGGCAGGGGTTTCTCTCGCTCGACGAACTGCCCAACGCCTATCAGCCCAAGCAGGGCTTTCTCGCCACCGCCAACCAGATGAACCTGCCGGCGGATTATCCCGTCAGCGACCGCAAGGTCGGCTTCGAATGGGCGGACAGTGCGCGCTGGAAGCGCATCACCGAGGTGCTGCAGGCCAACAGCAAGGTGACGCTGGCCGATGCCATGGATTTGCAGAACGACGACACCACGATGCTGGGGCGGCGGCTCGTCAAGCTGCTGCAGCCGCTCACTTCGGACGATGCCAACGTGAAGAAGGGCCTCGAACTGCTCAAGCCGTGGGACGCGCGTGATGCCGCCGACAGCGCCGCTGCCGCGGTGTTCGAGGTCTGGATCGCCAATCATCTTGGACCGGTGCTGTTGAAGACCACGGCGCCCAAGGCCGCCGACCTGATCGCGCCCGAAGCGTCTAGCATTTCGGCGCTTGTCGCCTTCCTGGAATCTCCGGATGCGTCGTTTGGCTCCGATCCCGCCGCCGCGCGCGACCAGATCCTGCGCGACAGCCTGGGCGCCGCGGTGGCCGATGTCACAGCCAGGCTCGGGTCCGATTCATCAGCCTGGCGCTGGGGCCGCCTGCACGTCGCGAAATTCGACCACGCGCTGATGCCGCTTGCCGACAAGGCGACGGCCGCTCAGCTCTCGGTCGGTCCGCTGGCCTACGGCGGCGCCGCCAATGTGCCGCGCGCGGCCACCTACCGCCGCACCGATTATCAGCTGTTCGCCGGCGCCTCGTTCCGCATGGTGCTCGACGTCGGCAATTGGGATGCGAGCCGCACCATCAACACGCCGGGCCAGTCGGGCGATCCCTTCAGCGGCCATTATCGCGACCTCGCGCCGCTGTGGGCGACCGGCCGGTATGTGCCCCTGCTCTACAGCCGCGCTGCGGTCGAGGCGGCGACGGCGGAAGCGATCACCCTGACGCCGCGGTGAGTGAGGCGTATCCACAAACTCCGCCGTCGTCCTGGCGAAAGCCAGGACGACCCCGAATGTGTGGCCGGCGTTCAGCTTCAAAGGGACGCATCCCATGATCCTCCCCGACGGCTATTCCGACATTCCCGCCGGCAAGATCGCTGCCGTCGTCACGCATCTCGAGATGACCGCGCGTCCGCCGCTGCATGGCGATCCCCTTGGCGCATGGACCCTGCGCAAGGTCGATACCCCCGCGCTTCATTGGTATCGCGATCTCCATCGCCGCGTCGGCGAGGAGTGGTTGTGGTTTTCGCGGGCGCGCATGAACGACGCCGAGCTCGCCGCAATCATCCATGCACCGGGCGTCGAGGTCTATGCGCTTGTCGTGGACGGCAACGATGAAGGCCTGCTGGAGCTGGACTTTCGCGAGGCCGGCCAATGCGAGCTCGTGTATTTCGGCGTCACCGCAAAACTGATCGGCACCGGTGCCGCCCGCTTTATGATGAACCGCGCGCTTGAGCTCGCATGGTCACGCGACCTGTCCCGCGTTTGGGTGCACACCTGCACCTTCGACCATCCGTCCGCCGTTTCGTTCTACCAGCGGTCAGGATTTCGCCCGTTCCGCCGCCAGGTCGAGATCGCCGACGACCCGCGCCTCGATGGAACGGTGCCGCGGACGGCGGCGAGGTATGTGCCGATCATCGAATAGTGCGCAGCTGTCCCCCCACCGTCGTTGCGAGGAGCCCTTGCGACGTAGCAATCCAGCCTCAGAAGCGTAGCGGATGGAGCGCAGCGCAATCCGGGGCGGTATCCCCGCATTCGGCTGCGCTCCATGGGGGCTACATGATCAAAACACCTCCTGCTTCACCCGTGCCAGCGAAAACCCCCGCTGCATCGCGTTGAAGCACGTCAGCCCCGTCGGCTCCGACCGACACGTGAACCCAGCGCGCTGCCACACCTCGCCATAGGCGAGCACGGGCAGTGACGGGTCCATGATGGTGTCTCCGGCGCAGATGCGGCCTGCGGCTCCTTTCGCGCTCATCTCGAAGGCGTTGCCCCATTCCAGCTCGCAATCCGCCGGACGGCGCGGCCGCGTCTCCAGGTTCATGATGTCGCAGCGGAGTACGCCTTGGTCATTCCTTTGACCGTTGTCGATGAAGAACTGGCAGGCGATGTTTTTCGACGGCGTCTGGAAGCCGGTCGGACGGTCCTGCGCGCGGACGAGGCTCGCGGCCAGCAGGGAGAGTCCAAGTGCGACCGTTGCAAGTCGTTGCATCATGCATGCTCCTGCGCCCAGCTCTGTCATGCCCGGACTTGATCCGGGCATCCATCGCTTTCTAATCTGAGGAGAGATGGATTGCCGGGTCAAGTCCGGCAATGACGAAAGGCACCAAACCATGTTCCTGATCGGCCAATACGATTCCCCCTTTGTCCGCCGCGTCGCGATTGCGCTGCGGCTGTACGGCCTCGCCTTCGAGCACAGGCCGTGGTCGACCTTCGGCGACGCCGACAAGATCGCGCCCTATAATCCGCTGCGCCGCGTGCCGACGCTGGTGCTCGACGACGGCGAGGCGCTGATCGAGAGCACGGTCATCCTCGATTATCTCGACGAATTGGTAGAGCCGGAGAAGGCGATGCTGCCGCGCTCCGGCGCCGAGCGCCGGCATCATTTGCGCATCTGCGCGCTCGCCTCCGGTCTCGGCGACAAGGCGGTCAGCCTGCTCTACGAGCGCGTGTTGCGGAAGGAGCAGCTTGCGCTGTGGGTGCAGCGTTGCGAAGCGCAGATCGCGGACGTACTGAAAGCGCTGGAGGCCGAGCGCGCCAAGGTGACCACGCCATACTGGCTGGGCGACCGCATCGGCCATGCCGACATCGCGGTGGCCTGCGTCGTGCGCTTCACCCGCGAGGCGCACCCGCTTCTGTTCGAGACCTCGCGCTATCCGGCGTTGTCGGCGCATGCCGACGCGTGCGAGGCGCTGGTGCCGTTCCAGGAGATCGTGCAGCCACTGTCACCGCCGAAGGGGTGAGGCTCTTTCAATCCCTCCCGCTTACGGGGAGAGGCGAAGGGAGAAGCGCCGCTATGCGAACCCGACCTTGATCAGGATTGTCAGGAACAGGCCGCCGACGACCGCGCAAACCGCGGCGCCGATCAGCGGCCCCAGCGCGCCTGCACGGCTTGCAGGCTCCAGCACGGCTTGTCCGGGCTGGTCCGGATCGTAATAGACCTGGACGCTCTTCCCGGGGCGATATTTCGCCGCGGCCTCTGCGGCGACCTCGCGCAGCCCGGAGATCATGGTGCCGTTCCAATCGACTTCGGTGCCGATGAAATCGCGATTGCCGACCCTGTAGGCGTAGCGCAGGTCGACCTGATAGCGGTGGACGAGCTTTGAAGTCGTCGGTCGATTGTCGTGCTCGGTCTTCTCCTCGACGATTTCCTCGATCACCTCGCAATGGGTGACCCTGCCGGCAGCGGTCGGCCAGCGCAGGCTGGCGCTCGCCAGCCGGCGCGTCCGGACATAATCGGCGGCGAGGAACATCCCGCCCACCAGCACGATGATCGGCACCGCGAACGCGAACAGCGGAACGCCCTTGTCGGCGTAGAGCACGTGGCCTGCCAACGAATGCGCGGTCAACGTGGCGGCGATGACGCCGAACACCATCGTGAACGCCACCAGCGCCGCGACATTCTGCGCGGCGGCAGGCTCCAGCAGCGCCTCGGTCGGTTGCTTCGGATCGACATGGACGTCGACATGGGCGCCGACCGGATAACGTCCGGTCAGTTTTGCGGCCAGGACCCTCGTCGTGATGACGGTGCCGCCAACAAAGACCTTGTCGCCTTCCAGCTCCTGGCCGCCGGCCTGATAGCGATAGCGGATGATGGGCTTGGCGTCGTTCCGATCGTCCGAGGTGTGCGCCGTTGGCTGGTCGACCTGGGAAACCGTGATGATGCCCTCCACCTTGTCCCAGCTCCGCGCAGCCACCATCCGGCCTCGCATGCGGACGAGATTGAACAGCGTCAATCCAAACAGCAGCACGGCGATGCCGGCGGCAATCTGGGTCCACATCAATTGTTGGGCGTTCAGCATCCGATTCCCCTGCGCTTCGGCGGCGACCGCCATTGGTCGCGGCGAACGCGCGTTGCGTTCACGTCAGGGGTGCGGCGCCGATCCTATCTCCTCGTGCAGGGCTTGATCTCGCCCGAAGCAGAGTGCATCACGATCGGATTTGGCGACAGTCTGATGCCGAAAAACAATTGAGAGCCGGAGACCTTGTCGTTCGCCCCCTCATGGACGTCAAGATCGAGCTTCGTCGCGATCTCGGATGTCAGTTTGGCCCGCTCCTCCATCGAAATAGTGTTGTGATATTTGATCTCGTAGACGACGTCGGCCTCCAGCACGGACCGCGTCTGGCACACGACGCCGCCGCTCGAAACGTTCTGGGTGACCGCGTCTTCACACTCGGCTTTCAGCAAGGCGTTGCGGGCCGAGATCAGCGACTCGTCGGATATCAGCAGAATGTTGGCGTTCTCGAGCTTAAGGTTGACGGTCTCGACCTGCTGCATTCCGGCGACGGCCGATAGCTTGTCCCTGACCTGGGCCGACACGTCGAGCTTTTTCTCGAGCGACTGCTTCAGGTCGCGGTCGACGGTCCGCGATTTTTGAATCTTGCCGGTGAGCAGCGTCGGATCGACCTCGCAAGTCGGATGCAGCTCCACCCGGCCATTGCTCAGATACTCGATCGTGTTGATCGTGCCGGGGCCGCCGAACGTGCTTGGCGGCACCACCTCGAAATATCCGGTCTCGGAGAGGATGGCCGTGATGGTCTGCTTCTTGCGCGGGAATCCCGCGTAGACCGAGACCATCACGAGGGCTATCGCGACAAAAACTCCGCTACCAAGCCAAAGCCATTTGCGGCTTGTTACTTTCCCGGGCAGCACAACTGATTTTTCTCGCCGCATGGCACATAGCCTTTCGGACAGTCCGCCGCGGCAATCGTGGGTAGCACGACGAGAGCGATCGCGGCGACGAACGGTGCAATGAACTGCTTCATATGTTCGATCCCAAGCAAATCGTCGGTTAAAGGTAGTAGGCCGAGACAGTAGCGAACCAAGGTTGAGCGGACAAGTGAACGAGTTCACAAGCGGCCGATTCTTGCGAGGGCGCATCCGCAGCTGTTCGATGTGCTGCGTCGTTCCGGTACAGGCTGAGCATTTGCCTCACCGATATTGTTCTGGGAAAGCCAGGACCCATCACCCCAGTTGGTCATTTGGCGAAGATTCGTCGTTCGATAGTGCCCGCGATCGTCACCGATGGGTCACTCGGCATGAGTCCTGGCTTCCGCCATGACGACACCGAACGTTCGACACCGAACGTGTGGCGCGCGCTCATGATCGCGGCGGACGAGGCAGCGAGTATCAAACGGGCGCGGTCGGCGATCATGCATTCATACAGGTGTTTTGCCCGACGCCGCAAGCCATTTCGGGAAGGACGAAATTTGTCGAGCTTTTTCAACCCCATGCCTACTGTGCATGGGGTTGATTTCTCGTTTTTTGTTTGGAGGGCGCCTAGCCCGCGCCCGCGCGCTTCTTCTGCCAGACCAGGTGCACCGCGCAGGTGCAGCCCGGCGGATGCGAGGCAAGCTCCTTCGACGTTTCGTCGTTGGCCGGTGTTGCCGCGAATGCCGCCTTGTCGGCCGTGCCCTCTCGCGCCGGGATGTAGTTCAGGATCGGCGCGAGCCAGCGCTCGGTCTCGGCGACGCTCATGCCCTTGCGCGCAGCATAATCCTCGACCTGATCGCGCTCGATCTTGCCGACGCCGAAATAGTAGCTCTCGGGATTGGCGAGATAGAGCCCCGACACGGAGGAGCCCGGCCACATTGCAAAGCTCTCGGTCAGCTTCACGCCGGCGGTGTTTTCGGCGTCGAGCAGCTCGAACAGCGTGGCCTTCTCGGTGTGATCCGGCTGCGCGGGATAGCCGGGAGCGGGACGGATGCCCTGGTACTTTTCGAGGATCAACTCGTCGGTCGAGAGCGTCTCGTCCGGCGCATAGGCCCAGAACTCGCGGCGGACGCGGGCATGCATGCGCTCCGCGAAGGCTTCGGCGAGGCGATCGGCCAGCGCCTTGCACAGGATCGACGAGTAGTCGTCATTGGCCATCTTGAAGCGGTCGGCGACCACATCCTCGCCGATGCCGGCGGTGACGACGAAGCCGCCGACATAATCGGGCACGCCGGTGATGGCGGGCGCGACGAAGTCGGACAGCGCCGCGTTGAAACGGCCCTCGCGCTTCTCGAGCTGCTGGCGCAGCGTGTGCAGCGTCGCGATCGTCCTGGTTCGGCTCTCGTCGGCATAGAGCACGATGTCGTCGCCCTGCGCATTGGCCGGCCAGAAGCCGACGGTGGCGCGCGCGCGGAACCATTTCTCCTTGACGATCAGGTCGAGCATCTTGCGCGCATCGTCGTAGAGCGAGCGCGCGACCTCGCCGACCTTGGCATCGTCGAGGATGGCGGGGAAGCGCCCGGCGAGCTCCCAGGTCTGGAAGAACGGCGTCCAGTCGATATAGGGCACCAGCTCGGCGAGATCGTAGTCGTCGAAGCTCCTGGTGCCGAGGAAGGTCGGCTTCACCGGCTTGTTCGCGGCAAAGTCGACCGGCACGCGGTTGGCGCGGGCGGTCGCCAGCTTCAGCCGCTTCTTGTCGGCCTGGGCGCGCATATGCGCGTCCGAGATTTTTGCGTATTCAGCGCGGACTTCGGCGGCATAGGCCTCGCGCCTCTCGGGCGACAGCAGAGCAGACGCAACACCAACCGCGCGGCTGGCGTCGTTGACATGCACCACGGGGCCGGCGCGATAGCTCGGGTCGATCTTCACCGCCGTATGCACGCGGCTCGTGGTGGCGCCGCCGATCAAGAGCGGCAGCTTGAGGCCTTCGCGCTGCAATTCTGCGGCGAAGAACGCCATCTCGTCGAGCGAGGGCGTGATCAGGCCGGACAGCCCGACGATGTCGGCCTTCTCCGCCTTCACCGTCTCGACGATCTTGGCCGCGGGCACCATCACGCCGAGGTCGATGACCTCGTAATTGTTGCACTGGAGCACGATGCCGACGATGTTCTTGCCGATATCGTGGACGTCGCCCTTGACGGTCGCGAGCACGATCTTGCCGGCGGACGAGGAGCCTTCCGTACCGATGCCGTTGGCGAGATTGCGTGCCTTCTCTTCTTCCATGAACGGCATCAGCCAGGCGACAGCCTGCTTCATCACGCGGGCCGACTTCACCACCTGCGGCAGGAACATCTTGCCGTCGCCGAAGAGATCGCCGACCACGTTCATGCCCGCCATCAGCGGACCCTCGATCACGTCGAGCGGGCGCTTCGAGGCCTTGCGGGCCTCCTCGGTATCCTGCTCGATGAACTCGGTGATCCCGTGGACCAGCGAATGCGACAGCCGCTTCGCCACCGGCCATTCGCGCCAGGCGAGATCGGCTTCCTTGGTCTGGGTCTTGTTGCCGCGGAATCTTTCCGCGAGCGCCAGCAGGCGCTCGGACGCACCCGGGTCGCGGTTGAGGATGACGTCCTCGCACACCTGGCGCAATTCGGGATCGATGTCGTCATAGACGATCATCTGCCCGGCATTGACGATGCCCATGTCCATGCCGGCCTTGATGGCGTGATACAGGAACACCGAATGCATCGCCTCGCGCACCGGCTCGTTGCCGCGGAACGAGAACGACAAATTGGACACACCACCTGAAATGTGCGCGCCCGGCAGATTCTTGCGAATCCAGCGCGTCGCCTCGATGAAGTCGACGCCGTAATTGTTGTGTTCCTCGATGCCGGTTGCGATCGCGAAAATATTCGGATCGAAGATGATGTCTTCCGGCGGGAAGCCGACGCGGTTCACGAGGATGTCGTAGGCGCGCTTGCAGATCTCGGTCTTGCGGGCGAACGTATCGGCCTGGCCGACCTCGTCGAACGCCATCACCACGACGGCCGCGCCATGACGGCGGGCGACCTTCGCCTCGTGAATGAACTTGTCCTCGCCTTCCTTCATCGAGATCGAGTTGACGACCGGCTTGCCCTGCACGCATTTCAGGCCGGCCTCGATCACCGAGAATTTCGAGCTGTCGACCATCACGGGGACGCGGGCGATGTCGGGCTCGGCGGCGACGAGGTTGAGGAAGGTCACCATCGCGGCTTCCGAGTCCAGAAGGCCCTCGTCCATGTTGACGTCGATGATCTGCGCGCCGTTCTCGACCTGGTCGCGCGCCACCTGCAGCGCGGCGGTGTAGTCGCCGGCGGTGACCAGCTTGCGGAAGCGGGCCGAGCCGGTGACGTTGGTGCGCTCGCCGACGTTCACGAAGGGAATGGCGTCGGTCAAGATGAACGGCTCGAGGCCGGAGAGCCGCAAGCGAGGTTCGATCTCCGGCACGATGCGCGGCTTGTGCGGCGCGACCGCAGCCGCAATCGCAGCGATATGGTCCGGCGTGGTGCCGCAGCAGCCGCCGACGATGTTGACGAGGCCATCACGCGCGAACTCGCCGACCAGGCGGGCCATGTATTCCGGGGTCTCGTCATACTGGCCGAACTCGTTGGGCAGGCCGGCATTGGGATAGGCACAAACAAGCGTGTCGGCGACGCGGCCGATATCGGCGATATGCGCGCGCAGATCTTCCGCGCCGAGCGCGCAGTTGAAGCCGATGGTAACGGGCTTGGCGTGCTGCACCGAATGCCAGAACGCTTCCGGCAACTGGCCGGACAACAGGCGGCCGGACTTGTCGGTGATGGTGCCCGACACCATCACCGGCATGTCGATGCCGCGCTCCTCGGTGATCTCGGCGATCGCGTAGAGCGCCGCCTTGGCGTTCAGCGTGTCGAAGATGGTCTCGACCAGCAGCAGATCGACGCCGCCGTCGAGCATGCCGTTGATCTGCTCGCCATAAGATTTGCGCAAATCGTCGAACGTGACGGCGCGATAGCCGGGATTGGAAACGTCGGGCGAGATCGAGGCGGTGCGGTTGGTCGGTCCGATGGCACCGGCGACGAAGCGCGGCTTGCCGTCCTCGGCCTCGACGCGGCGTGCGGCGTTGCCGGCGAGGCGGGCGCCTTCGCGCGCCATCTCGTAGATGATGTCGGCGAGATCGTAATCGGCCTGCGCGATCGAGGTCGTGGAGAAGGTGTTGGTGGCGACGATGTCGGCACCGGCACGCAAATAGGCGGCGTGGATGTCCTCGATCGCCTGCGGCTGGGTCAGGATCAGGAGATCGTTGTTCCCGCGCAAATCGCGATGGAAGGTCTTGAAGCGCTCGCCGCGGAAGGCGGCTTCGTCGAACTGGAGGTTCTGGATCATCGTGCCCATGGCGCCATCGAGCACGAGAATGCGCTCGCGCGCGGCGTTGAGCAGGGCGGTTCGCTTGGGAGAGGTGGATACGGTCATGCTGTCTTAAGCCGCCTTCTGCGCGCTCTTGGCGCGGATGCCGAGCAAATGGCTGATCGCGAACACGAGATCGGCGCGGTTCATGGTGTAGAAATGGAAGGTGTCGACGCCGTGCTTCGCCAGCTTCTGCACCTGGCCGGCGGCGACGGTGGCCGCCACCAGCTTGCGGGTCTCGGCGTCTTCATCGAGGCCCTCGAACTTCGCGGCGATCCAGTCCGGCACGGAGGTGCCGTTGCGGGTGACGAAATTGCGAGCCTGCTTGAAATTATGCATGGGCATGATGCCTGGCACGATCGGGATGTTGATCCCGCGCGCCTGCACGCGGTCGAGATAGCGGAAATAGAGGTCGTTATCGAAGAACACCTGCGTGATCGCGCGGGTCGCACCCGCATCGACCTTGGCCTGCAGCGTGTCGATATCATCGTCGAAATCGCGCGCCTCCGGGTGCTTCTCAGGGTACGCCGAGACCGATACCTCGATATCGCCGTGCCGCTTCTTGATGCCGGCGACGAGGTCGGCGGAGCTCTGGTAGCCGTCGGGATGGCTGGAATAGGCCGTGCCGATGCCGCCCGCGGGATCGCCGCGCAAGGCCACGATGTGGCGGACGCCGACCTCGTGATAGCGATCGACGATCTCGTCGATCTCGCCGCGCGTGGCACCGACGCAGGTCAGATGCGCGGCCGGCAGCAGCGCGGTTTCTTTCAGGATACGCGAGATGGTCGCGTGGGTGCGCTCACGGGTCGAGCCGCCGGCGCCATAGGTGACCGAGACGAATTTCGGGTCGAGCGGGGCCAGCCGGTTGATGGTGTCCCAGAGATTGCGCTCCATATCTTCCGTCTTGGGCGGAAAGAACTCGAAGGAAATCGCAGGCCGCTTCAGGTACCCGTCTTGCCCGTCGGTGTGGGCAGGCATCGTCGCGTCAGTCATGGGCACCACTCACTCCAAGGGCGCGCCGGGTCGTGGGCGGGCCGCGGTCAGGTCTAGATTGGGAGAGGTCAAGATAAGCCAAAGCGGCCGCGCACGACAGCCCATCGCAGATGGGAAATGGCCCACTTTTGTTATTATCGTAGCAAATGAGATGTCGTTTGAAGTCGAAGTGGGCTAAATGCATTCAGCTATAATGATAAATAAATCAGGCATATAGCCAGAATCCGTTGCCATTTGACGCAAAGTTCTGGCGTGGGCAATGTGAAGGAGTTGTTTTCAGATCGATCTTGTCCCAACTTCGCGGTGCGGTCCGGCGCGCGAGCCCGCGGCCTGCACGTCAGACCTGCGCGCCCTGCCCATTGCCGCTGCGCCGCTCTCCATTACGTTAGCGCGCCATGATCCCGCTCTCAGTCCTCGACCTCTCCGTCGTCACAACAGGCACAAAGCCGGCCGCGGCACTGCGCAACAGCATCGACCTGGCTCGCCATGCCGACGGGCTCGGCTATGTCCGCTACTGGCTCGCCGAGCATCACAACCTCGCCTCCGTCGCGAGCCCGGCGCCCGACGTGATGATCGGGCAGATCGCGGCGGTGACGAAGCACATCCGCGTCGGTTCCGGTGGCGTGATGCTGCCCAATCACGCGCCGCTGGTCGTGGCCGAGCGCTTCAAGATGCTGGAGGCGCTGTTTCCGGGTCGCATCGATCTCGGCCTCGGCCGCGCCCCCGGCACTGACGGTGCCACAGCCTATGCGTTGCGCAGTCGGCTCGATCGCCGCGAAGGCGACGATTTCCTCGAGCGGCTGCACGAATTGATCCTGTGGCAGACCCGGGAATTCCCCTCGGGCCATCCCTACCACAACGTTGTCGCGATGCCCGACGATACGCCGTTGCCGCCGATCTGGCTGCTCGGCTCCAGCGATTATTCGTCCGAGCTCGCCGCGCAGGTCGGCATGGGCTTCGCATTCGCCCATCATTTTGCGTCCCACGATGCGATCGATGCGATGGTGCATTATCGCAATCGTTTTCAGCCCTCGGCCTGGAGTTCGAGCCCGCGCGCGATCCTCGCGGTCGCCGTCATCACAGCCGACACGGATGACGAAGCCGAAAAGCTCGCCGCATCTTTCGACCTCAACCGCCTGCGCCGCGACCGCGGCCAGTATCTTCCGTTGCCGAGCGTCGAAGAGGCGCTGGCCTATCCTTATACCGACTCGGAGCGCACCTCGATCCAGCGCAACCGCTCGCGCCTGTTCGTCGGCAGCCCTGCAACCGTGCGGAAGACGCTGCAGCCGCTGATCGACGCGAGCAAGCCGGACGAGTTGATGGTGATCACCGCCGTCTATGATCACGAAGCGCGAAAGAAATCGTATTCGCTGCTGGCGGAGGCGTTCGGGCTTAAATCGGTCGGATAAGGCTCTCGTGCTCCGGCTCGCGCTTCGCGCGTCCGGGACACGAGACTATTCCATCGTCGCGCGGAACGGGTGGCCTGGATACACGCCGACGATGCGGAATTCGCGCGAGAAGAATTTCAGCTCCTCGATCGCGAAAGCGAGGCCCTTGTCATCAGGGTGGCCGTCGACGTCGGCGTAAAACTGGGTGGCGAAGAAATTGCCGTCGACCATGTAGCTCTCGAGCTTGGTCATGTTGACGCCGTTGGTGGCAAAGCCACCGAGCGCCTTGTAGAGCGCGGCCGGCAAATTGCGCACCCGGAACACAAAAGTCGTGACCAGCGGACCGGAGCCCTGTGCGGCCCATTTCGGTTCGCGCGCGAGCACCACGAAGCGCGTGGTGTTGTGGGCCTCGTCCTCGATGTCCTCGGCCAAAATGTCGAGGCCGTAAATCTTTGCGGCCAAGCGCGAGGCGATCGCGGCGACGGTCTTGTCGTTGCGCTCGGAAATGTCGCGGGCGCTGCCGGCGGTATCGGCGTGCACGATTGGCTTGATGCCAAGCTTGCGAATGATGCGCCGGCATTGGCCGAGCGCGTGCACGTGGCTCTCGACACTCTTGATGTCCTCAAGCCTGGTCCCCTTCACCGCCATCAGCTGATGCCGGACCGGCAGAAACCATTCGCCGATGATGAAGAGACCGGAGGCCGGCAGCAAATGATGGATGTCGGCGACGCGGCCTGCGACCGAATTCTCGATCGGGATCATGCCGAGATCGGCTTCGCCCGACGAGATCGCCGACAAGGCGTCCTCGAAGGTGGCGCAGGGCATCGGCTCGGCGTCGGGATAGGCCTCGACGATGGCGATGTGGGAATTGGCCCCAGGCTCGCCCTGGAATGCGATTTTCAGCTTGCTCATGCTCGGCCTTGTAACAGCGGCTCAGGATTTGGAAAGGATGCTGCGGGCGGTTTCCAGGTCCGCCGGGGTGTCGACCCCGCGGGGCACGGTATCGACGATGGTGAAGTCGATGCGCATTCCGGCCTCGAGCGCCCGGAGTTGCTCGAGCTTCTCCTGCAATTCCAGCGGCGAAGGCGGAAGCCGGACGTAGCGCTCCAGCGCGGCGCGGCGATAGGCGTAGAGGCCGATATGGTGGTAACGCGGCCCGTCGCCGGTCGGCGCGGTTGCGCGGGTGAAATAAAGTGCACGCATGCGTCTGCCGCCGAGCGAGGTCCCGATCGCCTTCACGACGCTGGGCGCGAGGTCCTCCTCCTCGGTGTGGATCTGCGAAGCCAGCGTTGCGATGTCCACGACGGGGTCTTGCAGCGGCGGCAGCACCTCGCGGATGTTGTCGATCGTGATGGTCGGGAAATCGCCCTGGAGATTGACCACGATCTCGGCTTTGCCGTCCGGATCGAGCTTCTGCATGGCCTCGTGGATGCGGTCGGAGCCGGACGGGTGCTCCGGGCGGGTCATCACGGCCTCGCCGCCATGGGCGGTCACGACGGATGCGATCTCCGCGGTGTCGGTTGCGACCGCGACCCGGCCGATCCCGGCGGCCTCGGCGCGGCGCATCACGTGCACGATCATCGGCTGCCCCGCGATATCGGCGAGCGGCTTGCCGGGCAGGCGGGTGGCGGCCATGCGGGCTGGAATCAGCACCAGGATGCGGGGATCGATCATGGTTCAAGGGCCTGGAAACGGGGCGTTTTCCGCGCCGAGAAATGGGGTGGGGACGGGCGTGAAGCCCGCTCGCTTATACGGGTTGCCAGACCCCGGGCAAACCGATATCTCAATGGCAAAACTCGGGGAAACAATAAAGGAACGTTGATTCTCCGAGGCTCGTCCTGGCGGCCGCATTGGGCCGCTCGATCCTTCTTGCGGTGTGGGGCCTGGCCGGCAATGGACTCTTTCGAACTGAACAAGATTCTCGGTGCCGTGCTCGGCACCTGTCTCCTTCTGCTGGTGACGAGCTTCACCGCGAGTGCGCTGTTCTCGCCCAAGATGCCGGAAAAGCCGGGCTTCGAGATCGCGGTGAAGGAAGACGCCGGTCACGGCAAGGAAGGCGGCGCTGCCCCCGCAGCCGCCGAACCGATCGAAAAGCTGCTCCAGACCGCCTCGGTCGAGAAGGGCGCCTCCGCCGCCAAGAAGTGCGGCGCCTGCCACACCTTCGAGAAGGGCGGCCCGAACCGTGTCGGTCCGAACCTCTACGGCGTCGTCGGCGACCATGTTGGCGAGGGCCGCGGCGGCTTCAACTTCTCGGCTGCGATGAAGGCCAAGGGCGGCACCTGGGACTTCGATGCGCTCAACAAGTTCATCGCCAATCCCAAGGCGGCTGTCCCGGGCACCGCGATGGGCTTTGCCGGCATCCCGAAGGATAGCGAGCGCGCCGACGTGATCGCTTACCTGAACAGTCTCTCCGACAGCCCGAAGCCGCTGCCGACCGCGGCGAAGTAAGGCCTGTCGATTTCGATCTTGGTACGCGGCCGGGCTCAAAGCCCGGCCGTTTGCTTATCCGGGCCTCGCGGCGTTGTTATCGGGGCGTTTGGCCGCAGCGATCGGCCAGCCGGGCTTCCAAGATGAGGAAAAAGCAACATATTCCGTCGAAACCTCGCCTATATTGGGACCTTAAAGGAGTAGCCTCCTTCAAGACAGGAATGTTGATTTGCCCCTTACCCGACGCGATCTCCTGCTCACTGGCACCGCTGCCGCAACGCTCCCCGCCCTTGGTTCCGTAGGGGGCCTTTCCGGCGTCGGCGTGGCACACGCGCAATCCGCCAGCGAGCCGACTTGGCGGCACGCGCTGTCGCTGTTCGGACAAGTCAAATACCCTGCGGACTTCAAGCGCTTCGACTACGTCAATCCGGAAGCGCCAAAAGGCGGCGTCGCGCGCCAGATCGCCGTCGGCACATTCGACAATTTCAATATCGTCGTCTCCGGTGTGAAGGGGCAAGTCGCCGGTGCCGTGGCATTCATCTACGAATCCCTCACGACGGCCTCGCTCGACGAAGTCTCGACCGAATACGGCGCGCTGGCCGAGGCCGTCAGCCATCCGGATGATTTCTCCTTCGTGACTTACCGCTTGCGGCCGCAAGCCAAATGGCACGACGGCAAGCCGGTTACCGCGGACGACGTGATCTTCTCGCTCGATTCCTTCAAGAAGCACCACCCGCAGTACTCGGCCTATTACAGCCATGTGGTGAAAGCCGAGAAGGTCGGCGAGCGTGAGGTAAAGTTCGTGTTCGACGCGCCGGGCAACCGCGAATTGCCGCAGATCGTCGGGCAACTCACGGTCCTGCCGAAGCATTGGTGGGAGGGCACCGACGCGCAGGGCCGCAAGCGCGATGTCTCCGCCACCACGCTCGAAGTGCCGCTGGGTTCGGGCCCCTACCGGGTCAAGGAATTCGTTGCCGGGCGGTCGATCGCGCTGGAGCGCGTCAAGGATTATTGGGGGCGCGATCTCGCCGCCAATGTGGGCCGAAATAATTTCGACGAGCTGCGCTACGAGTATTTCCGCGACGCCACCGTGGCGATCGAGGCTTTCAAGGCCGATCAGGTCGATTGGCGCACCGAGAACAGCGCAAAGAATTGGGCGACAGCCTACGACTTCCCGGCCGTCACCGAAAAGCGCGTGATCCTCGAGGAGTTCGCCAATCGCAGCTCGGGCGTCATGCAGGCCTTCGTGCCGAACCTGCGCCGCGCCAAATTTAAGGATCCGCGCGTGCGACGCGCGCTCAATTACGCCTTCGACTTCGAGGAGATGAACAAGCAGATCTTCTACGGCCAGTACAAGCGCATCAGCAGTTATTTTGATGGCATTGATGAGCTGATGGCGACCGGGTTGCCGCAGGGCAAGGAGCTCGAGATCCTCGAGACAGTCCGCGCCGAGGTCCCGCCCGAAGTCTTCACCACGGCCTACACCAACCCGGTCAGCGGCAGTCCGGAAGCCGTTCGCGACAATCTGCGCGAGGCGCTGCGCCTGTTCAAGGAAGCCGGCTACGAGGTGCGCGAGCGCAAGCTGATCGACATCAAGACCGGCGCCCAGTTCTCGCTGGAACTGCTGAACTCAGATCCAAGCTTCGAGCGGATCACGCTGTTCTACAAGCCGTCGCTGGAACGGCTCGGCATTGCTGTCAGCGTGCGGACGGTGGATCCCACTCAGTACGAGAACAGGACGCGCGAGTGGGATTTCGACATCGTCACCAACTCCTGGGGCGAGTCGCAGTCGCCGGGTAACGAGCAGCGCGAATTCTGGTCCTCAAAGACGGCCGACATCGCCGGTTCACGCAACATTACGGGCATCAAGAATCCGGCGGTCGACAAGCTGATCGAGCGGGTGATCTACGCCAAGGGTCGCGACGATCTCGTCGCGGCAACCAAAGCACTCGACCGCGTGCTGCTGTGGAATCACTACGTCGTGCCGCAGTGGACTTATACGAAGGTCCGCACCGCGCGCTGGGATCGGTTTGGCCGGCCAGCGGAATTGCCCAAATATGGTCAGTCCGGCTTTCCGTTCATCTGGTGGTACGACGCGGACAAGGCGGCGCGGATCGCAAAGAAGTCGTGAAGGACATTCTCCGCATGGCGCAGCTTTCACGCCGGCATGTGCTGGCCTTGGGTGCCGGTGGCGCGTTCGGCGCCTCCTGGTTCCGGGGCGCGGCAGCGTCCCAGATGCCTGCCGAGGCCCACGGCATGTCGGCCTTCGGCGACCTCAAATATCCCGCCGATTTCCATCACTTCGACTACGTCAATGTCGACGCGCCCAAGGGCGGCACTTTCTCGCTGATCCCGTCGGTGCGCGCCTACAACCAGTCATATCAGACCTTCAACTCGCTCAATGCCTTCATCCTCAAAGGCGATGGCGCGCAGGGCATGGACATGACCTTTGCGCCGCTGATGCTGCGCGCCAATGACGAACCGGACGGGATGTACGGGCTTGCCGCCAAGTCGGTAAATATATCGGCAGACAGGCTGGTTTATCGCTTCACCATGCGGCCCGAGGCGAAATTCCACGACGGCACCAAGCTCACCGCGCACGACGCTGCGTTTTCGCTGACGTCGCTGAAGGCCAAGGGCCATCCGCTCATCATCGTGCAGATGCGCGACATGGTCAGCGCGGAAGCGATCGACGAGGTGACGCTGGTCGTGACCTTCGCCAAGGGACGCGCGCGTGACGTGCCGCTCTATGTGGCGAGCCTGCCGATCTTCTCGAAAGCCTACTATGCCTCCCGTCCGTTCGACGAAACGTCTCTGGAGATCCCGTTGGGTTCGGGGCCGTACAAGGTCGGCAAGTTCGAGGTCAACCGCTACATCGAATACGAGCGCGTCAAGGATTGGTGGGCTGCCGATCTGCCCCCCTGTCGCGGCAGCTACAATTTTGACGTCGTGCGCTACGAATTCTACCGCGACCGCGATGTCGCTTTTGAAGGTTTCACCGGCAAGAACTATCTCTACCGCGAAGAGTTCACTGCTCGTATCTGGGCGACCCGCTATGACTTCCCCGCGGTCAAGGACGGTCGCGTCAAGATGGAGGTCGTGCCCGACGACACGCCGTCCGGCGCGCAAGGATGGTTCATCAACACGCGGCGCGAAAAATTCAGGGATCCTCGCGTGCGTGAGGCACTGATCGACGCCTTCGACTTCGAGTGGACCAACAAGACCATCATGTACGGTGCTTATGCCCGCACGGTGTCGCCATTTCAGAACTCGGACCTCATGGCGAGCGATGGGCCTCCGCCGCCGGAAGAGCTGAAGCTGCTGGAGCCGTTTCGCGGCCAGGTTCCCGACGAGGTGTTCGCCGCATCGTTCACGCCGCCGGTCTCCGACGGCTCCGGGCAGGATCGCAGCCTGTTGCGAAAGGCGCAGCAACTGCTCAGCGACGCCGGCTTGCCGATCAAGGACGGCAAGCGGATGCTGCCGAACGGCGAGGTCTTCAGGATCGAATTCCTGTTGGACGAGGCTTCGTTCCAGCCGCACCATGGGCCCTACATCAAGAATCTCGCGACGCTCGGCATCGAAGCGAGCGTGCGCCTCGTCGATGCCGTACAACATAAGGCGCGCCAGGAAGATTTCGACTTCGATATGACGATCCAACGCTTCAGCATGTCCGCAACGCCGGGCGACGCCATGCGCGCGTTCTTCTCGTCGCAGGTCGCGGCAACGAAGGGCTCGTACAATCTCGCGGGCGTCGCCAGCCCGGCCATCGATGCCATGATCGAGAAGATCATGGCGGCCGACAGCCGCGAGGACTTGACCATAGCCTGCCGCGCCTTCGATCGCCTGTTTCGCGCCGGCCGTTATTGGGTGCCGCAATGGTATAACAAGACGCACCGGCTTGCTTATTGGGATCAATTCGGCCATTCGCAGAAGCCGCCGCGTTATGCCAACGGCGTTGGCGCCCCCGATATTTGGTGGCACGACGGCGGCAAGGCTGCCAAGCTCGAGCAGGCGAAACAGCCATGAGCGCCTATATCGCCCGCCGCATCCTGCTGATGATCCCGACCTTGCTCGGGATCCTCTTCGTCTCCTTCATCGTCGTGCAGTTCGCGCCGGGCGGCCCGGTCGAGCGCGTGATCGCGCAGCTCTCGGGGGCCGACACCGGCGGCACCTCGCGCATCTCGGGCGGCAGCGACTTTGCGCAGCGCGCCCCGGGGCAGTTGGGGGTCGGCGGCGACGCCATCAACTCGAAATATCGCGGTGCGCAAGGCCTCGATCCCGATTTCATCAAGAAGCTGGAAGTGCAGTTCGGCTTCGACAAGCCGGCCCCGGAGCGCTTCGCGCTGATGGTCTGGAATTTCGCCCGCTTCGATTTCGGCAAGAGCTATTTTCGCGATGTCAGCGTCCTGCAGCTCGTCAAGGAGAAGTTGCCGGTCTCGATCTCGCTCGGCATCTGGCTGACGCTGCTGACTTACCTGATCTCGATTCCGCTCGGCATCCGCAAGGCGGTCAGGGACGGGACGCGCTTCGACACCTGGACGTCGAGCGTGCTCGTGCTCGGCTACGCCATACCCGGCTTCCTGTTCGCGATCCTCCTGATTATCCTGTTTGCCGGCGGCTCGTTCTTCAACTGGTTCCCGCTGCGCGGACTGACGTCGGACGGTTGGTCGCAGTTTCCGTGGTACTGGAAGATCATCGACTACTTCTGGCATTTGACACTGCCGCTGATCGCCATGGGGCTCGGTGCGTTCACCACCATGACGTTCCTGACCAAGAACTCGTTTTTGGACGAGATCCGCAAGCAGTATGTGATGACCGCGCGCGCGAAGGGCTGCAGCGAGAACCGGGTGCTTTACGGTCACGTCTTCCGCAACGCGATGCTGATCGTCATCGCCGGCTTTCCCAGCACCTTTATCCACGCCTTCTTCTCGGGCTCGCTTCTGATCGAGACCATCTTCTCGCTGGACGGACTGGGACTACTCAGTTTCGAAAGCGTTCTCAACCGCGACTACCCCGTGGTGTTCGGCACGCTCTTCATCTTCTCGCTTGTCGGCCTCGTGATTAACCTGATCTCTGACCTGACCTATATGTGGATTGATCCGCGGATCGATTTCGAGGCGCGGGAGGTCTGATGACACTGGCCGCCCCCACCACGCCGATCGAAACCACTGCGAAGTCGCCGCTCGGCAGTGCCGTGCCGATCACGCGCAAACCGTTCGTGCCATCGCCGCTCAACAGGCGCCGGTGGCAGAATTTCAAGGCGAACCGGCGCGGCTATTGGTCCTTCTGGATCTTCCTGATCCTGTTTGTGGTGTCGCTATTCGCCGAGCTGATCGCCAATGATCGGCCGTTCCTGATCAAATATGATGGCCACCTCTATTGGCCGTCCGTCGTCACCTATTCGGAAACGACTTTCGGCGGCGACTTCGAAACGGCGGCCGACTATCGCGATCCCTATTTGCAGAAGCTGATCAGGGACAAGGGCGGCAGCATCGTCTGGCCGCTGATCCGCTATTCCTACGACACCCACAATCTCGATCTGCCGACGCCGGCGCCGTCGCGGCCGACCTGGATGTTGACGGAAGCGCAGTGCAAGCCCGTCGTCGAGAAGAAGGGCCTCAAGAGCTGCCGCGATCTCGAATACAACTGGCTCGGCACCGACGACCAGGGCCGCGACGTGGTGGCACGGCTGATCTACGGCTTCCGCATCTCGGTGCTGTTCGGCCTCTGCCTGACCATCGTCTCCTCCGTCGTCGGCATCGCGGCCGGCGCGGTGCAGGGCTATTTCGGCGGCTGGATCGACCTGTTGTTCCAGCGCTTCATCGAGATATGGACCGCGATCCCTTCGCTCTATCTGCTGCTGATCCTGTCGTCGGTGCTGGTGCCCGGTTTCTTCGTGCTTCTCGGCATCCTGCTGTTGTTTTCCTGGGTATCGCTGGTCGGGCTTGTGCGCGCGGAATTCCTGCGCGGGCGCAATTTCGAGTACATCCAGGCGGCGCGGGCGCTCGGCGTGTCGAACAAGGTCATCATGTTCCGGCATCTGTTGCCGAACGCGATGGTCGCGACCATGACATTCCTGCCGTTCATCGTGTCGAGTTCGGTGATGACGCTGACGGCGCTCGACTTCCTGGGGTTCGGACTGCCGCCCGGCTCGCCGTCGCTCGGCGAGCTGCTGTCGCAGGGCAAGTCCAACGTGCAGGCGCCCTGGCTCGGTTTCTCCGGCTTCTTCTCGGTCGCGATCATGCTGTCGCTCTTGATTTTCATCGGCGAGGCCGTGCGCGACGCGTTCGATCCGCGCAAGACGTTCAGGTAAGCCAATGGACGCGATCAACCAGCCTTTGCTCAGCGTGCGCGACCTCTCGGTGGCCTTCCACCAGGGCGGCGTCACCACGCTCGCGGTCGACAAGGTCTCGTTCCAGATCAGGCGCGGCGAGTGCCTGGCGCTGGTCGGCGAGTCCGGCTCCGGCAAGTCGGTCAGCGCGCTCTCGATTCTCAAGCTGTTGCCCTATCCGAACGCCTCGCATCCTTCGGGCAGCATCCACTTCAAGGGCCAGGAACTGATCGACCGGTCGGAGCAGGAGATGCGGGAGATTCGCGGCAGCGACATCTCGATCATCTTCCAGGAGCCGATGACCTCGCTCAACCCACTCCACACGATCGAGGCGCAGATCGGCGAGATCATCCAGCTGCACAATCCGACCAGCAATGCCGAGGCGCGCAGGCGGACGCTGGAATTGCTGACGCAGGTTGGCATTCCCGAGCCAGAAACGCGGCTGAAGAG
>NZ_JADPIT010000004.1:41001-53351 GCF_023073035.1 Bradyrhizobium sp. 62 | reverse complement strand
GATGATCGCGATGGCGCTCGCCAACGAGCCGGACCTGCTGATCGCGGACGAGCCGACCACGGCGCTCGACGTCACCGTGCAGGCGCAAATCCTGACGCTGCTCGCAGAGATCCGCGGCCGGCTCGGCATGAGCCTGCTCTTCATCACTCACGATCTCGGCATCGTGCGCCGCATCGCCGACCAGGTCTGCGTCATGAAGGGCGGCGAGATCGTGGAGCAGGGGCCGGTCGAGCAGGTCTTCAAGAGCCCGAAGCATCCCTATACGCGCGACCTGCTCGCCGCGGAGCCGAAGCCGGATCCCGCGCCGCCGCAGCCAGATGCGCCGGTGGTGATGTCGGCCGACGATCTGAAAGTCTGGTTTCCGATCAAGCGCGGGTTGATGCGCAAGACGGTCGGCCACATCAAGGCGGTGGACGGCGTCAGCATCGCCGTGCGCAAAGGCGAGACGCTCGGCGTCGTCGGCGAATCCGGCTCGGGCAAGACCACGCTGGGGCTCGCATTGCTGCGGCTGATCTCCTCGAACGGACGTATCGTGTTCCTGGGGAAGAATATCCAGGGTCTCCGTTTCAAGGAAATGCGGCCGTTCCGGCGCGACATGCAGATCGTGTTTCAGGATCCGTTCGGCTCGCTCAGCCCGCGCATGTCGGTCGCCGACATCGTCGCGGAAGGCCTCACCGTGCATCAGCCGCAGCTCTCGCGCGGCGAGCGTGAGGAGCGCGTCGTCAAGGCGCTCGAGGACGTCGGATTGAAGCCGGATACCCGCAACCGTTATCCGCACGAATTCTCCGGCGGCCAGCGCCAGCGCATCAGCATCGCGCGGGCGGTGGTGCTGGAGCCGGATTTCGTCGTGCTGGATGAGCCGACCAGTGCGCTCGACATGCTGATTCAGGCGCAGATGGTCGATCTGCTACGTGAATTGCAGCGCCGTCGCGATCTCACCTACATGTTCATCTCGCACGATCTGCGCGTCGTCGCCTCGCTCGCGAGCCATCTGATCGTGATGCGTGGCGGCAAGGTGGTCGAGGAAGGCCAGGCCGCCGAGCTCTTCAAGAATCCGAAGACGGATTACACGCGCGCGCTGTTTGCGGCGGCGTTCCGGCTGGAGACGGCCGAGAACGGTTCGGCGGCGACGTAGCGTCCGTCAGAGCCGCTTGATCGCGGTGACCTCGCTGCCGGCTTGCTTGATCCGTGCGATGGCCGGCTCGATCGGCTCGATCACCGTTGCCATGTGATGCGCATTGGCGTGAACCATGGTGCCGCCATCGCGGACGATCGCGACATGCCCCTTCCAGAAGATGAGATCGCCGCGTTGTAGCTTGCTCTGCTCATGCGGCTCCAGCGCGCGACCGAGGCCGGCCTGCTGCATGTCGCTGTCGCGCGGGCAGCCGATGCCCGCTGACGCCAGCGAGATCTGGACGAGTCCGGAGCAATCGACGCCAAGGCTGCTCTTGCCACCCCAGAGATAGGGCGTGCCGACGAAACGCTCGGCGACGGCGACGAAATCCGGCTCGCGATGACCGAGCGGGACGAGATGGGTCTTGGGCAGATATTGTCCGTCGCGCGTCACGGCGAAGCTGCCGTCCTCGCGCACAACCACGATCTTTGATCCCATCACCAGGGTGTCTGCGGGCGGCAGCTTGATCGCGGGACCGGGGAAGGCAAAGGTTCGTAGCGCGCTGACCATATGGGTCGGGGCGGCCGAGGGCTTCATCAGCGCTGCATCCGGCAGCCATCCGACATAGCCGTCACTGGAGAGCTGACCCCACGCCCAGCCTTCGCCGTTGCGGTCGTAGACCGTGACGCGCTCGCCGCGCAACGCTTGTGTCATCAGCATTGCGTTCGACGACGGCTGTTCGCGCACGGGCGCGATCGCCTCAACTGTCTCGAATTCCTCGCCCGTGACGAAACGATCCGCCTGCACCTTGCCTTCGAGGTATTTTGCGGCGAGGTCGCCGCGCGCGGGTGTCAGCCTTGGATCTCGCCCAGGATCACGCATAGCGCTCGCTCAACAATGTGTAGATCGCGCGCGCGGCCTGGCATTCGCCGCCCTCGGGGCGTGCAGGCTTCGCCGACGGCGTCCAGCCGTAGATGTCGACATGCAGCCAGCTCCTGGCATGCTCGACGAAGCGTTGCAGGAACAGCGCGCAGATGATCGAGCCGGCAAAGCCGCCTGATGGTGCGTTGGTGATGGTGGCGGTCTTGGAGTCCAGCCACGCATCGTAAGGCGGCCACAGCGGCATGCGCCACAGCGGATCGTTCTCCTTCACCGCGCATCGTGCGACGTCGGCGGCAAGCATCTCATCGTTGGTGTAAAACGGCGGCAAATCCGGCCCCAGCGCGACGCGTGCCGCTCCCGTCAGCGTGCCGAGATCGATCAGCAGGTCCGGCTTTTCCTCGTCCGCCAGCGCCAGCGCGTCGGCGAGCACCAGCCGTCCCTCCGCGTCCGTATTGCCGATCTCGACCGTGATGCCCTTGCGCGAGGTGAAGATGTCGAGCGGGCGGAAGGAATTGCCTGCCACCGCGTTCTCCACGGCCGGAATCAGTACGCGCAGCCGCACCTTCAGCTTCGCATCCATCACCATGCGCGCCAGCGCCAGCACGTTGGCGGCGCCCCCCATGTCCTTCTTCATGATCAGCATGCCGCTCGAAGGCTTCAGGTCGAGCCCGCCGGTGTCGAAGCAGACGCCCTTGCCGACCAGCGTCACCTTGGGATGCGCCGGGTCGCCCCAGCCGATGTCGATCAGCCGCGGCGCGCGGTCTGACGCCATGCCGACGGCGTGGATCAGCGGAAAACTCGTCTTCAACTCATCACCGATGGTGCAGGCAAAGCTTGCACCGAATTCGGCGGCGAGATCCTGCGCGGCTGCGGCAAGCTCCTCCGGCCCCATGTCGTTGGCCGGCGTGTTGATGAGGTCGCGCGCCAGCATTGCGGCGTCCGCCATGCGGTTGATCTCGGTCGCGTCGACGCCGTCGGGTGGCACGAGACGGACCTCGGGGCGATCCGCCTTGCGGTACCGGGCAAAGCGGTAGCTGCCGAGTGCGAAGGCGAGTGCGGCGAGCCGTGCATCGTGCGGTGCATTGGCGAAGCGATAGACGCCCGGCGGCAGCAGACCGGGCAGGGCGCCCGGTCGGAACAGGTCGCGCGATCTTGCACCTTCGTCCTCGAGCCCGAACAGCACTTGCGCGATCGCGCCATCGGGCGCGGGCAGCGCGAGATAGCCGCCCGGCTTTGCGGTAAAGGCGCTCGCAGTGGCGAACTGGCGTTGCGCCGCCGGTAGCCGCTCAGCGACCTGATCCCAGCTCGCCTTGGTGACGAAGGTGATCGGAATGGCGGTAGGCGACGTCTCGAAGACAGAAGGCATTGGCGGGTCCGGATCGTCAGATCGAGCGGGTCATACGAACGGACGAGATTTCGCAGAGTTTCGCCGCCGCTGCAATCAGCTTTGCTGCCACCGTTCAGCGATCCGCTACTCGCAGCAAGGGGGCCATGCTAGGTTCCGGCAACGGCCGTCAGGTGCAGATCTCCGGCGGCCGACGACAAAGCCGCCCGGGAGGAAATGCAATGGAATTTGTGTGGAGCGTGGTCACATTCATCGGCCAGGCGGTCGAGGCGATTTTTGGCTATGTCGAGCATCATCATTGGATATTCGCGTTCCTCGCCGGTGGTTACGTCTTCTATCTCCACGACCGCTCCGTTCACGCGCGGTTCGATGCACTGGACAAGCGCATTGACGAAATCCGCAAGCGGCTCGCCATCGAATATTGATCTGGTGAACGAAACCATCATCGGGCGGGTCCCGTATCTCATGCCGAGGACCGCCGTTCACGCGAGCGGCCGCAGGGCTTTACTAGCGCTGCGGTTGTGGCATTATTGGCCAATATTTTAGATTGTGTCGTGCGGTTCTGCACGTGGCGAGCGTAACAACGAGGCATGCGGTCGCTTCTTACCCCGGCTCATCATGGCTCGGGCTGATACCGAACGG
Source organism: Bradyrhizobium sp. 62 (assembly GCF_023073035.1). Taxonomy (NCBI): domain Bacteria; kingdom Pseudomonadati; phylum Pseudomonadota; class Alphaproteobacteria; order Hyphomicrobiales; family Nitrobacteraceae; genus Bradyrhizobium; species Bradyrhizobium sp. 62. The sequence goes on along the minus strand of NZ_JADPIT010000004.1, from coordinate 49,368 downwards.
AACCTGATCGTCGAAGGCATTTCTCTTATCGTTTGCGCGGCGCGGCATTCGCAAATAAGCGACGCAAAATGGATAGATCGTTCGTCATCGTACAGATTTCCGACCTGCATCTGGACGGGTCTGGTCGGCTGCTTGCGACGATCGAGACGCTCAATGCCGCAATTCGCGAGAGGATGGCGGACTTCGCGGATGTTCCCGATCGCATCCTGCTGATCACCGGCGATATCGTCGACGACCCGACGCCGCCTGCGCTCGACGAAGCGCTCGCCGTCATTACGTCCTTCCGGCAGACCGGACTGTTCACCGACATTCAGGCAATTGCCGGCAATCACGACGTCAAGCGCCCGAGCCAGCGTGCAGGCCGCCACGACGTCTATGATTACCTGCATTTGCCGCGGACCTCGAAGAGCGTCTACTACCGTCAGGCCGGTCTCGATCTGGTGCTGCTGGATTCGAACCGCGCGAGCCTCACGACGCTCGCGAGCGGCAACGTCGACCAGAGCGCCTATCACGCCCTGGTCTCGGATTCCTCGCGGCTGAGCGTCGAACTCGCGGGCAGCCTCGGGTCGGGCGGCCGCGCCGATTATGCCGAGCCGGTTGAAAACCTGGTGCGCGTGCTGGCGCTGCACCATCATCCACTGCCGCAGGCGACCGGAGAAGGAAAGCGGTTTCTCGGCGTGCCCGACGAGCCGCTGATGTATCTCGCCGCGCCCGCGACCTTCCTCGAAGCGGCGACATCGCTCAACGTCGATCTGGTTCTGCACGGACACCGGCATGTCGAAGGCTTGACGCGCTATTCGATTCCCGATCCGCGCGCCACGTCGAGTGAGAGCGATGAAGCATTCTGGCGCACGATCTACGTCCTGTCCTGTCCATCATCGACCGGACAGGCCGGTGACGATGCCGGCTTCAACGTCATCCATTTCGGCCCGATGTCCCATGGCGGCCGCACCGAGTATCGCTTCGCGATCGCCCGCTACTCACGTCCGCGCAAGGATGGTGTCTTCAGGCCGCTCGATTCCAACCTGCCGCACGGCGTCGTCAGGCTGCCGGCCGGGCGCGAGTTTTCCCGAGATCCGGCCGTCCAGTCGGGCATCGAGATCGACGCATGCACGACGCTGAAACGGGATCAGGTCGCGGCATTCGCCCGCCGGCTCCTGCTACGCCGCGCCTTCTATGCCGACGGCGAGGTGGATTGGGCCGATTTGCTCCACGTCTATCTCGTGACCTCTCACGCCTGGGCCGATCTCGACAGCAAGTTCTCGAGATCCGCACGCAAGCATGACCTCGACGCAGTAGCCGTGGTGACATCGCTGCTGCGTCGGTTGATCGAGCAATCTGCAAATGTGCTCGGCATCGACGTCGTTCAGCTCGACGAGCTCCGCGCGAGGCGTCTGGTCAATCGTGACGATCTTCGGCGCGAATTGCCGAGGGTGGCGCGGCCGGGCATCGATGTCGAGATCGAAACGCGGCAACGACTGCAATTGCTGCGAGACCTGAACGAGCAGGTGAAGGCGCTGGGCCTCGATCTGGGCCTCGGCGGCGAGGTGCCGCCGCAGGCGCCGCGGTGAGGGACGCGGGTCCAGGGAATTAACCGGCCGTTAGGGTTAACAGTCTATTGCTGGCGTGTTCGGCTCGATCAATCGGCTCGAGAGTCAAAGCGTCATGCGTCAACGGTTCGGTCTTGAACGGTTCAGTCTTGGACGGCTCAGTCTAGGACGGCTCAGTCTTGGACGACTCAGTCTTGCCCGGCTTCTTGCGTCCACCTCGCTGGTTGCGGCGGTGGCCATGGGCCTCGGCGGCTGCACGGCGATGTCGAAACTCTCCGACGTCACGGGCTCGGTCGGGCCGCGGGCGGAAGCCGCTCCCACCGATCCCGCGCGCGCTGCCGAAGTCTATGGCGAGCGTTACCGTGCCAATCCCAAGGACGCCGATGCGGCGCTCGCCTACGGCCAGGCCTTGCGCGCCAACGGCCAGCACGCCCAGGCCGCCGCCGTGCTCGAGCAGGCGACCATCGCCAATCCCGGCAACAGGGCGCTGATGGCCCAATACGGCCGCGCGCTCTCCGACAACGGCAATTTCCAGCAAGCCTTCGACGTGCTGACGAAGGCGCATTCGCCCGACAACCCGGATTGGCGGCTGCTCTCGGTGCAGGGGACCGCGCTCGATCAGATGGGCCGTCACGAGGAAGCGCGTTCCTATTACGCGAGCGCGCTCAAGATTGCGCCTGGCGATCCCGGCGTGCTCTCCAATCTCGGCCTGTCCTACATGTTGTCCAGAGACCTGCCGAAGGCCGAAGACGCGCTGCGGCAAGCCTATGCCTCGCCGCGCGCAAACGCGCGGGTGCGGCAAAATCTCGGTCTGGTCGTCGGTCTCCAGGGCCGCTTCGCCGAGGCCGAGACCATCGTGAAGGCGGACCTGCCGCCGGACCAGGCTGCCGCCAATGTCGCCTATCTCAAGGAAATGCTGACCCGCAGCGACGTCAAGCGGGGTGCGCCGAAGCGGACTCCGGTCGCCTCGCTCGGCCAGCCCGACTGATCAGACGTGATCGTCCAATCCTGAAGGCAGCCGCGGACCTTGCGCGGTCCGCATCTAACGTCATTGCATCTCGGTGACCTTGATCCCCGTCGGTCCGAGGATGACGACGAACAGCACCGGCAGGAAGAACAGGATCATCGGTACCGTCAGCTTCGGCGGCAATGCTGCGGCCTTTTTCTCGGCCTCGTTCATGCGCATGTCGCGGTTTTCCTGCGCCATCACCCGCAAGGATTGGCCGAGCGGGGTGCCGTAACGCTCCGCCTGCTGGAGCGCGAGACATACCGACTTGACGCCCTCGAGCCCGGTGCGCCGCGCGAGGTTCTCGTAGGCGACCTTGCGATCCTGCAAATAGGACAGCTCGGCCGTTGTCAGGGTGAACTCCTCCGACAGCGCGATCGATTGGCCCACGATTTCGACCGCGACCTTCCGGAATGCCATCTCGATCGACATGCCGGATTCGATGCAGATCAGGAGCAGGTCGAGCGCGTCGGGAAAGGCGCGCTTGATCGAGAGTTGACGCTTGGAGATCGCGTTCCTGAGGAACAGCATCGGCGCTTGAAGTCCGAGATAGGCCGCGCCGACGCAGATGCCGATCTTGATCGGCATCGACTGCTGCATATGCGCGATCAGGAACACGTAGACGACCGAACCGACGAACAGCACGATCGGGGCAACCAGGCGGGCAAACAGGAAGGTGATGTAGGGCGCCTGGCCCCGATAGCCCGCCATGATGAGCTTGTCCCGCGCAGCTTCCTGCGCGAGCCATTTGGTCAGGTTGAAGTCGTCGACGACCTTCGAGACGAGCTGCTTCGGCGTCTGGCGCAGCGAGACTTTTTCGCTCTTGTGGAGGCGCTCGCGCTCGCGCTGCCGGATGCGCTCACGTTCGTTCGCTACCGCCTTCATGCGCTTGGAAAGGCCTTCGCCAGCGAACAGCGGCATCACCAGCGTATAGACTGTGGCGCTGGCGGCAACGGCGGCCAGCAGCATCGTCATGAAGTGGACGTCATGAAGTTTCGCAACGAGGAACTCTACCATAAGGCACCATCAGAAGTCGAAATTGATCATCTTCTTCATCACCATGATGCCAATCGACATCCAGACGACGCAGCCGACCAGCATGAGCTGGCCGGTGGGATGAGTCCAAAGCATCGAGATGTATCCCGGCGTTGTGAGGTAGACGAGGAACATCACGATCGGCGGCAGCGAGCCGATGATGCCGGCCGAGGCCTTGGCTTCCATCGACATCGCCTGGATCTTCTCTTTCATCTTCTTGCGGTCGCGCAGCACCTTGGAGAGGTTGCCGAGTGCTTCGGAGAGGTTGCCGCCCGATTTCTGCTGGATCGAGATGACGATGCCGAAGAAATTGGCCTCGGGCAGCGGCATCCGATCGTAGAGTCGCGTGCAGGCCTCGCCGAGCGGCATGCCGATCGCCTGCGTTTCGATGATGGACAGAAACTCCGAGCGCAGCGGCTCCGGCGCGTCGGCGGCGACGACCTTGATCGATTCGAACAGCGGCAGGCCCGCCTTGATGCCGCGGACGATCACGTCGACCGCGTCGGGCAGCGCCTTCAGGAATTTGGCTTCGCGGCGCCTCTTCAGGAAGCCCAGCGCCCAGCGTGGCAGACCGAAGCCGCCGGCGAAAGCGAGTCCGGCGGCACCGAGCAGGCCGCCGCCGATGAACAAGGCGACTGCGAACAGCACGCCCGCCACGACGGCGGACACGATCCAGAATTTCTGCGGCGCCCAGTCGAGGCCCGCCTGCGACAGGCGAACACTGAGCGGTACGCTCTTCTCCTGCTGGCGCCGCGCCTCGAGATCCTTGAGCGAGGTTTCGACCTGCTCGCGGCGCGAGCGCTGCGTCTTCTCGGCCGCGCGGGCCGTGGGCGCCTCTGCCCGCGAGATCGAGGCGCGGCGGCTCTCGGCCTTCCGTTCTCCGGAGAGCATAGGATAAAGGAAGACCCAGGCGAGGCCGCCGACGGCGGCGGTGGCAAGGAAGGCGAGGGCAAGGACTTGCATGTTCATGGCTGCGCTGACCTGCTCACGTCGTGGGCGCCACTTCCGCGGCGTCGAGCGCCGTGGCAAGGCGCTTCTCTTCGCCGTAATAGCGGGCGCGTTCCCAGAACTTCGGACGGCCGATTCCGGTCGACCGATGCCGGCCGATGATTTTGCCGTTGGCGTCCTCGCCGACCATGTCGTAGAGGAAGACGTCCTGGGTGATGATGGTATCGCCTTCCATGCCCATCACCTCGGTGATGTGGGTGATGCGGCGCGAACCGTCGCGCAGGCGCGCGGCCTGGACGATGACGTCGATCGAAGCGCAGATCATCTCGCGGATGGTGCGTGAAGGCAGGGAGAAGCCGCCCATCGTGATCATGGATTCGCAGCGCGATAGCGCCTCGCGGGGATTGTTGGCGTGCAGCGTGCCCATCGAGCCGTCATGGCCGGTGTTCATGGCCTGGAGCAGGTCGAACGCTTCGGGTCCGCGGACTTCGCCGACGATGATCCGCTCGGGACGCATACGCAGGCAGTTGCGCACCAGCTCGCGCATGGTGACCTGGCCCTCGCCCTCGATGTTGGGCGGGCGGGTTTCCAGTCGGACCACGTGCGGCTGCTGGAGCTGGAGTTCGGCGGCGTCTTCGCAGGTGATGACACGCTCGTCGTGCTCGATGTAGTTGGTCAGGCAGTTGAGCAACGTGGTTTTGCCCGAGCCGGTACCGCCGGAGATCAGCACGTTGCAGCGGACGCGGCCGATGATCTGGAGGATTTCCGCGCCCTCCGGCGAGATTGCGCCGAACTTGACGAGCTGATCGAGCGTCAGCTTGTCCTTCTTGAACTTGCGGATGGTGAGCGTGGGGCCGTCGATCGACAGCGGGGGCACGATGGCGTTGACGCGGGAGCCATCGGCCAGGCGCGCGTCGCAGATCGGCGAGGATTCATCGACGCGCCGGCCGACCTGGCTGACGATACGCTGGCAGATGTTGAGGAGCTGCTGGTTGTCGCGGAAGCGGATACCGGTGCGTTGGATCTTGCCGGCGACCTCGATGTAGACGGTGTCGGCGCCGTTGACCATGATGTCGGCGATGTCGTCGCGCGACAACAGCGGCTCCAGCGGACCGTAGCCGAGGACGTCATTGCAGATGTCGTCGAGCAGCTCTTCCTGCTCGGCGATCGACATCACGATGTTCTTGATCGCGATGATCTCGTTGACGATGTCCCGGATTTCCTCGCGCGCGGACTCCGAATCGAGCTTGGCGAGCTGGGCGAGGTCGATGGCCTCGATCAGCGCGCCGAAGATGGTCGCCTTGACCTCGTAATAATTGTCCGAGCGGCGGGCTTCCATGGTCGGCGCAGGCTTCGCCGGGGCAAGCGGCGGAGAGGTGACGGCCGGCGGCGGCGGCACGCGCGACACAGCGGGCGCCGAAGCCTGGGCAGGCTCTGACGACACGGCACCGGGCTTCGAGGCCCGCGGGTCGGTCTCTGTTCCGCTACGCTTACCGAACACTTAAAAACTCCATGCGGCGACCTATTTTCCCCGCAACTTCTCAATCAGGGGTGAAAGCAGGGACGACTTTTGCTTCTTCGTTTCGCTGCGGCCGGTCAGGCGCTGGGCGATCTGAAGGAACATCTCGATTGATTTGTGATTGGCCGAGATCTCCGCGATCATCTGGCCGTTATTGGCCGCCGAGCCGAAGATCTGCGGCTCGAACGGGATCGAGACGACTGGCTGGCTCTCGATCGCCTTGGCGAACTCCGCTGCGGCGATTTCGGGCCGTTTCGGCACGCCGACCTGGTTCAGGCAATAGAGCGGCGGACGGTCGTTCGGGCGCGCGGCCTTCAGGAGATCGAACAGGTTCTTGGTGTTGCGCAAATTGGCGAGGTCGGGTGCCGCCACGATCAGGATGTCGTCCGCTCCGATCAGGGCGCGTTTTGTCCAGCCCGACCATTGGTGCGGAACGTCGAGCACGATGCAGGGCATGGTGGAGCGCAGCGTGTCGAACACGGCATCGAAGGCGTCGGCGCCGAAATCATAGACCCGGTCGAGCGTCGCCGGCGCCGCCAGCAGGCTGAGGTGGTCGGTGCATTTCGACAGCAGGCGATCGATGAAGGCGGTATCGACGCGATCGGGCGAGAACACGGCGTCGGCAATACCCTGCGGCGGATCCTGGTTATAGTCGAGCCCGGCGGTGCCGAAGGCGAGGTCGAGGTCGGCGACGACCGCGTCCATCGCGAGATCGCGGGCGATCGCCCAGGCGACGTTGTGGGAGATGGTTGACGCGCCGACGCCGCCCTTGGCGCCGACCACGGCGATGATACGGCCGACGGCCTTGGCTTCCGGCGCCGAGAACAGGTTGCAGATCGAGCGGACGACGTCGATCGCGCCGACCGGCGCGAGCACGTAGTCGCTGACGCCGCGGCGCACCAGCTCGCGGTAGAGCATGACGTCGTTGATGCGGCCGATCACGACCACGCGGGTGCCGGCGTCGCAGACGGTTGCGAGATGATCGAGCCCGCCCAGGAGGTCGTTGCGGCCGTCGCTTTCGAGCACGATCACGTTCGGCGTGGGTGCCGAGCGGTAGGCTTCGACCGCAGCCGCCATACCGCCCATCTGGATCTTGAGATGGGCCTTGCCGAGACGGCGATCTTCGCCGGCCGACTGCACGGCGGCCGCCGTTTCCACGGTCTCGCAGAAAGCCTGGACGGAAACGCGGGGGGCAGGCGCAATATGCTCCTCGGCCGGCGGGAACGATGCCTCGGACTGCTCTTCTTGGGGCTGGCGAGCGTAGCTGATCATTTGCCGGTGTCGCTGAGTTTGGCCTTGTCGGCCTCAGGATAGGCGACCGCCGTCGGCATTCCCTTGCGATACTTCTCGAACGCGGCGGTGCGCCGCGGCGTGTAGGACGGCGTTTCGGGCCGCGGCTGCTCGAGATCTGACGGATTGTCGACCATCGCCGCGAGGTTGCGCTGATAAGCGCAGCCGTAATTGTAATATTCCTTGTTCTCGAACCAGCTCTTGTTCTTCATCGAAGGGCCGATGTCTTCCGGCCACAGGCCGCAGGGACCCGCGACCGCGGCGATCTTGGAATAGGTGAGCCGGATCGGCGGCAGGAAGCGCTTGTCTTCCGGCTGGTAAGAGCGGGCGCTGACGCCGCGCGGCGGAACGCCTGCCGCTGACAGGATCGCCTGGATTTCACGCATGGTGTCCGCGACCGGACGCGCGTTGGGCGTGCCGGACGGCACGTCGATCTGGATCGCGCCGGTGCCTTCGTGCATCCAGGCCGACGCGACGCCCATCACGTCGGCGCGCTGGGCGGCGGTCAAGCCGCCGCGGGCATGGCCGACGAAGACGACGATGGAGCGATTCTGCTCCTCGATGGCGATCGGATGGCGCTGCTTGTAGTTGTCGGGAATGGAGGCGGTGACCGCTTCGTCATGCTGGCAGCCGCCAAGGGCGAGCGCCATGCCGACGAGCGCGCCGCCGAGGTGGATGGCGCGCCTGCGAATCTGGGGTGGTCTAGTGATCTTCATGAAGTCCCCGTTCCGCCTCAATCGGTGATGAAGCCGTAGGTGCCGCGGTAGTTCTTGGCCGGTTCGGTCCGACCGGGCACGCCGTAGATGCGGTTGATGTTGCCGAGCAGTTCGGCCTGCGGATCCGCAGGCGCGGAGAAGCCATCATCCGGCCGCGACAGATCCTTTTGCGCAACTGCGCGAACGATATAGGGCGTCACGATCACGACCAGCTCGGTCGCGTTGTTGACGAAGTCGCGGCTGCGGAACAGCGTGCCGAGGACCGGGAGCTGCATCAGGCCCGGCAGTCCGCTGACGGCCTGC
>NZ_JADPIT010000004.1:27402-40991 GCF_023073035.1 Bradyrhizobium sp. 62 | reverse complement strand
TGGTCTGCTGCTGGATCAGGCCGGCCATAGCCATCGCACCTCCGGAGGGAATTTCCAGGGAGGTTTCTGCGCGGCGGGTCTTGATCGAGGGCACCGTGAGCGAGTTGACCGAGGTCGAGGTCACGGCCTGAGACAGCGTGATCGCGTTTTCGTTGGAGAGCTCAGAGACCTCCGTCATCACCCGCAGGCTGATCTTGCCCTCGGTGAGAACGACGGGGGTGAAGTTGAGCGAGATGCCGAACTTCTTGAAGCTGATCTGGGTGGTACAAACGTGCGTGGTAGGGTCGCACGCGTAGCCGGCAGGCACCGGGAATTCACCGCCGGCGATGAATGTTGCCGATTCACCGGAGATCGCGGTCAGATTCGGTTCGGCCAGCGTCCGGATCACACCCGCGGTTTCCATCGCACGCAGGGTGGCCTGCACCGACGGGGCCCCGCCGAACTTGGTGGTCAGATTGTTGCCGTCGACGAGGTTCTTGCCGAGAGCCGTGAACGGATTGGAGTTGCTGAAGCTGACGACCGAGGTGCCGTAGCTGAGATTGGCGGTAAGGTCGATTCCGAGCTGCTTGATGATGCTGCGCTGCACTTCGGCAACGGTCACCTTGAGCATGACCTGGTCGCGGCCGCGGACCACGATCGAGTTCACGACCTTCTCGGGGCCGCCCGCGAGGCGCACGGCGAGGTCGTTGGCCTGCTGGGCTTCGGCGGGATTCGCGGCCGAACCGGTCAGGATGATGCCGTCGCCTAGCCCGTCGATCTGGATGTCTGAGTTCGGCAGGACCTGCTTCAGCGCGGCCCGCACGCCGTTGAGGTCGCGCTTGACCGCGATGTCATAGGCCGCAATCTGCTGGCCGGCGGAATCGAAGAACACGATGTTGGTCTGGCCGATCGCGGCGCCGATGATGTAGGCGCGCTGCGCCGAGCGGACGACCGCGTTGGCGATCTTGGGATCGGCGACGAGCACGTCCTTGATGTCACGCGGAAGGTCGATCACGATCGACTTGCCGATGCCGAGCGAGAGGAATCGCGCGTTCATCTGACCGTCGGCCGCAGCCTGCGCCACAGGGCGATAGTCGGCGGCAACCACAGGGGTCAGCACCGGGTTGAGCGCGAGCGCGACGGTGGCCGAAAACGACAGGGCGCGGACCACAGAGGTTCGCATCGTCGCCAAGTTCGCCCTGCATTTCATATCGACAGTCCTCATCGTGCCTTCGCCGTCGAGCTTGGGATACCGTACCGAATGATCGAAATGCCATCGCGCTTCTGCGCGGAATCATCGAGCGTGATCTCGCTGAGCTTGACGTCGACGATGCTGCGCAACGCCAGCGACAGCGTGCCGCTCTGGCGTGCGGAGGAGAGCGTCGCAGTCTGCGCAGGATTGAGCTCGAGGGTGACGGTCTTGCCGACCACCGCGTTCTGCCCGTCCTTCTCCTTCGGCGCCTGGTCGATGGCCAGGACGCGGATATTGGCCAGGATGATCTCGGACGTGATCACATCAGGGGCGCCGCTGCTCTGGTCCGGATTCTTGAGACGGCGCGTCAGAAGCACGTCGACGCGGTCGTTGGGGAGGATGAAGCCGCCTGCGCCGGTTTCCGGCGAGATCTCGGTCGAAATCGCCCGCATTCCGGTGGGCAGGATTGCCGCCATGAAGCCGGAGCCTTCGGCCTTGACCAGCTTCTGGTCGCGGATCGGCTCACCCTGGATGAAGGGAGATCGTGCGATCGAGCCGGTGACCTGGGTTACTCCCTCGGGGCGCTCGTTGCGGCGGATGAAGGTGGTGCTGGCGGTCGCGGACGGCCAGGTCTGCCATTGCACGTCTTCCGGCTTGACGGTCTGGCCCAGGCCGATGTCGTTCTTGGCGACCAGGACGTCGACGGTGGGAAGCTGCGCGACCGGAGCCGGAGGCGGCGCAGAATTGTCCGAGCCGCTCGCCAGATACGCGGCGACACCGCCGGCGCAGATGGCGACCGTCAGGACGACAATGCGTGCCCTATTCATACGCTTCACTTTCCAACAAACGCCGCGACGCTGACGCCGCCGTAATCGGCAGTTGACCAGCTATTCGTCAAAGCATGGTTAATGAGGCGTATCTAAATCGCCTTAACGCCGGGTTGACCCGATGCGTTCAGCGCAATGCGAGGTGAGCGAGGTCGATCGCCTTCACCCATTCGGTCTCCGGGTAGACCATCAGCGCACTCATTGCGAGCGCGATGCCGTAGGGAATGCCGCTCTCCTTGGCGTGCAGCCGCGCGAGCCAGGCCTGGCCCGCCAGCCCATAAGGCAGCGGCCACTGCCGGAACTGGAGCAGGAGCAGCGTCAGCGCCCCGCCGAACAGCGAGGCGTAGAGCAGGAAGTTCATCAGCTGTGCGAACCCGAACCAGAGTGCGACGGAGGCCGCGACCTTGGCATCGCCACCGCCGACCCAGCCCATCGCAAAACAGGTGAAAGCCACGACCAGGACGAGCGCACCTGAGCCGACATGGCTCAGCATCTCGTAAGGTGCCATGCCACCGGCGAGAGCAAGCGCGAAAAAGCCGGCGACCAGCGCCAGCGATACGCGGTTAGAGATCGTCATCGTGAAGAGATCGCTCGCGGCGGCAAACGCCATCAGGGCAGGGAAGAGCAGAAGGCGCGCAAGGTCGAGGATCATGGGTTGCGTCTTGAGGCCTGGGTTTGCCGCGGAGCTGGCGTCGCCGGATTCTAGCCGGCAGTGCTAAACAAACCGAAAACGGCGGCAGCCGTTTCGATGGGCGGAACCAGCCGAAGGCGTGCTCACCAGAGGGAGGCGATGCGTGCGGCGAGCGCGACGGTCGCAAGCAGCAGGGCCAGGCAGACCCAGTAAGCCGGCGAGCCGGTCTGCGCGGCCTCCGCCACGTTTGCCGCGACCGCGGCATCGGTTCTGTACTTGCTCAACGCCACTGGAACTCGCCGTCTGAAAAACAAAGGCCCCGGAGGCCCGGGGCTTTTGCCGTCGTTCGTCGATCGCTTACTTCAGCGAGCTGCTGATGGAGGTGAACTTGGCGTTCAGCGTGGTGCCGAGATTGTTGACGACGGTGATGATGGCCAGCGCGATGCCGGCGGCGATCAGGCCGTATTCGATGGCGGTGGCGCCGGATTCATCTTTTGCGAAACGCGCAATCAGGTTCTTCATGAACAAAACTCCATCTGGGGTGGGATCGCCTCGTTCGGCGTTGTGCTTGACCCAATGACCATGAGATCCGAGCTCTTTCGGGAGAGTTAATTCGATCGGGCAAACCCGCCTGCCGCTGGCCAGAGTGAATTTCGCCTTAAGGCAGCCAGCTGCAATCGTTCCAGTTCCGGATGTGCAGCAAGCGCAGTTCCGGCTTCACCGTCCCTTAAATTTGAGGGAGTACGCGTAGGCGGGACCAGCAATTCGCAAGAGAGGCGACAATGTCGAGCCTGCCCATGGAAATCGCCCTGATGCTCGGCGAGACCATCGCGAAGGTGATCCCCACGACTTTCGCGCTCGCGGTGGTCTTCACCGTGCTCGAGCACGTCTGGGCCTGCAATCCCGGCGTGCCCTGGTGGCGCAAGCGGGAGATCGTCACGGACATCTGCTACTGGTTTGTCGTTCCGGTGTTCGCACGTGTCATGCGGATCAGCCTTCTGATCGTCGGTGCGAGCTTCGTCTTCAACATCCATGATGCCGACGAACTCATCGCCTTCTACGACAATGGCCACGGCCCGCTGTCGCTATTGCCGCTCTGGGTCCAGGCCGTGCTGTTCCTGGTCCTGTCCGATTTCATGCTGTACTGGCTGCACCGGCTGTTCCACGGCGGCGGGTTCTGGAAGTACCACGCGATCCACCACTCCTCGGAGGAGATCAGCTGGATTTCCGCGGCCCGCTTCCATCCCGTCAATCTCGTGCTCGGTACGATCGCGGTCGACGTCGTGCTGCTGATGGCCGGCATTTCGCCGAACGCCATGGTCTGGCTCGCCCCGTTCACGACCTTCCATTCGGCCTTCGTGCACGCCAACCTCAACTGGACCTTCGGGCCGTTCAAATATGTGCTGGCGACGCCGGTGTTCCATCGCTGGCACCACACCTCGCTCGCAGAGGGCGGCGACACCAATTTTGCCGGCACGTTCCCGATCTGGGATGTGCTGTTCGGCACTTTCCGGATGCCCGAGGGGCAATTGCCGCAGGATTACGGCAAGGATGAAGCCACCATGCCGAAGGAGATCGGAGGGCAGCTTGCCTATCCGTTCCGCCGCTAGGTTCTCGGGGCCGCGAAATGCCAGTCCGTTCAAACAATAGTCGGCGAATTTGCGGAACGTTCACGAATTGAGGGCAGGTTAGCCGGGTCGGGCACCGGCTCGGCTGTTATCCGATTGCTTCTGCCGGTTTGTGACGTCCCGGGGGTAAGAGTATGCGTAAACAACTGCTGCGCCGTCATGCGCGCGTCTGTCTTCTGGTTGCGGCCGCGGTGCTGGCATCGCCGGCTGCTGGCCTTGCCGAGCCGACCGCAGATGCCATTGCCGTGAATGTCGACCAGGCCAAGCTGGTGCGGTTGCCTGGCAAGGTGGCGACCATCGTGGTCGGCAATCCCATGATCGCCGACGTCACGCTCCAGCCTGGTGGCATGATCGTCGTGACCGGCAAGGGCTATGGCGCCACCAATTTCATCGCGCTCGACCGAGGCGGCGAGATCCTGGTCGATCGCCAGATCCAGGTCGAAGGTCCGAGCGATCGGCTCGTCACCGTCTATCGCGGGATCGAGCGCGAGTCCTACAGCTGCATGCCGGTTTGCCAGCGTCGCGTGACGCTCGGCGACAGCGACACCTATTTCAACAACACGATAAGTCAGGCCGGTTCGTTGAGCAGCACGGCCAGCGGCAATGCTGGTGCGGGCGCCAAGACGAACTGAGCGGGTTTGCCGGGGCAAGGATCGCCCCGGGCCGATGCGGGCGCATGAGTTTCTCTCTCCGTATGCTCGTCTCAATGCTCTCGTCTCCTTGGCCTGGGTCGTTCACGGTTAACGCGCCCCTAATGGCCCGGGTCGCCGGGTGCGGATCGCCTGAAACACTTAAACAATCAGTTTCCGCTATTGAACATGGCAGATGATTGCTGCTGCTGGGGAATTTGATGCCTTCGCCTGCACCTACGAGGTTCACGCTCCTCGCCATGCTGCGCCGGTTTCGCGGCAGTCGCCGCGGCTCCGCAGCCGTCGAGTTCGCGCTGGTCGCACCGATGTTCTTCGCGCTGCTGTTCGCCATCATCGAGACGGCGCTGATGTTCTTGGCGACCCAGGTGCTCGAGAGCGCCAGCCAGAATTCCGCGCGGGTGTTGCTGACGGGGCAGGCGCAATCCGGTTCGGTGGCGGCCTGCGCGGTGTCCGGCGTGAGCACGCCCTGCTCGCAAACGACGTTCAAGGCTTACGTCTGCAGCCAGATCCCAGCGCTCTTTGATTGCACCAAGCTCTACATCGACGTTGTGAGTACAAACTCGTTCGGAGCACTAAGCCTCACCAGCTACGGCAATTCCTGCAGCTTCAACCCGGCCGGCGTGCAGTACAATGCCGGGGCCGCCGGCCAGGTCGTCGTGGTGCGCCTGTTCTATCAGTGGCCGCTCATCGTCACCGGCCTTGGCTTCAACATGGGCTGCAGCAACAAACGGCTGCTGGTCGCGACCGCGGCCTTCAAGAACGAACCTTTTTGAGACAGATGGATTCGAGCAAGCCGATGCAGCCGATTGCGCATATCTGGAGGAATACCGGTCAATTCGTGCGTGACTTCGTCGCCGACAAGCGCGCGCTCGCGGCGACCGAATTCGCGGTCATCGTGCCGCTGATGCTGGTGATGTTCTTCGGTACCGTCGAATTTTCATCGGCCGTGGCGATTGATCGCAAAGTCACAATGATTGCACGGACACTGTCCGATTTGACGTCGCAGTCAACGTCGCTCGACCCTGGCGACTTGCAGGACACGTTCACGGCAAGCATTTCGATGATCATGCCTTACGACGCTACGCTCGTGAACGGCACGGTTCTTCAGATCTATATCGACTCGAGCAGCGTCGCCAAAATTAAATGGAGCCAGTCCGCCACCATTGCCAACGGTGCGACGCAGGCCACGCTGACGGCTCCGCCCTCGGCTCTGGCTGCTGGTACCACGGTCACCTCGATGATTCCGTCGACGCTCTTGATCCCGAAGACCTACCTCATTTACAGCGAGGCGAGTTACCTCTACACGCCTTCTGTCAAATTTGTTCTGAAGTCGGGCATCACGCTGAGCGATGTCTCCTACACGCGTCCGCGCCAGGTCACCTGCGTTCCTTACAACGGCGTACCGTCGCTGCCGTGCCCCCTGAACTAGAAAAAAGGCCGGGCATTGTGCCCGGCCTTTTCATTTGACTTGTTCGCTCGAGCCGATCGGGCCGTAAGCGGTAGGCTCAACCGGCGGAACGGAGGTTGTCCGCTGCCGACTTGCCGGAACGGCGGTCGGCCACGATCTCGTAGGAGATCTTCTGACCTTCGCGCAGCGTGCCGAGGCCTGCACGCTCCACAGCGCTGATGTGGACAAACACGTCCTGGCCGCCATCGTCGGGCTGGATGAAGCCGAAGCCTTTGGTCGCGTTAAACCACTTCACGGTTCCCATGCTCATGGGGGTAGTCCCTTCTCAGATAACACAATGTCAGAGCCCGCTCGCGCGGACAGGTTAGATCGAATTTTTGGAAGGGTCGTCAGCGTGTCTGAACCGGCTGTACCGGTGGATGCTAATGTCGTCCGGCCGAAAATCGATTAATTCATTTTATTGGAAACAGAACCCCAAAACAATGCTGACGTGCACGATTTTTTGATCCGCCGTGATGCTCACGGCGGATCAGCATACAGGTCGGAACTTCAGGTCCGCGCTCGCGCGCTGAGACCCCGACTAGCGGCGGCGGAACTGGCCGCCGCGCTGCCCGGGGCGCGGAGGTCCGCCCATCCCGCTCGGACGTTCGTCCTTGTGGCGGAAAATCAGCCGGCCCTTTTCGAGGTCATAGGGCGACATCTCAACCGTCACGCGGTCGCCCGCCAGAGTCTTGATGCGGTTCTTCTTCATCTTGCCGGCGGTGTAGGCGACGATCTCGTGTCCGGCGTCGAGCTGCACGCGGTAGCGCGCGTCGGGGAGGATTTCGGTGACCAGTCCTTCGAACTGGATCAGCTCTTCCTTAGCCATGAATTTCTCCAGGTCGTGGACGGCTAGTGCGAATGGGGTTTGCGGTTCGGTTGGCCGTTCGGCCGACTCTCGCGGCGCAAAAAGGCAACGCCTTGTATCCCATCAGACGCCCCGGCGCTATGCGCGGAACGCTGTTCCGGACGGCCGTTTGGCGAAGAATGCGCCTTGCCGCCGGTGTGGTCGCGACGAGGAGCCTTCGAAGCCTTCGGGCCACTGCCGGGCCGTGCGTCAGCACGCCTGGCGTCGCCATGCCGTCCCTCGCCGGGTCTTCCGTCGCCCTGCTTGGCGGCGCTGTGGTGGCGCCCGTCCGCATGCCTTTCGTCGGCACGGCGACCGTCACCGTGGCGTCCCTCACCAGACCTTGCGCCTTGCGGACGCTGGCCCGGGCGGCCCGGCCGACCCTGTCGTTGCTGCTGCGGGGGAGGGCCCGCATCCCGGCGGCCGGCGTCGGTGCGGCGATCCTCACGCGGCAGCGCCACTTTGATCAGCCGCTCGATATCGCGGAGATAGCTCAGCTCCTCGCCGCCTGCGACCAGTGAGATCGCGGTACCCTCGGCACCCGCGCGCGCGGTGCGACCGATGCGATGCACATAGGTCTCCGGCACGTTGGGCAGGTCGAAATTGATGACGTGGGTGATGCCGTCGACATCGATGCCGCGGGCGGCGATATCGGTGGCGACCAGCGTGCGGATTTCACCGGTGCGGAACTGGGCAAGCGTCCGTTCGCGATGGTTCTGCGACTTGTTACCGTGGATGGCGCTGGCGGGGATCCCCGCCTTCTCGAGTGTCTTTACGACCTTGTCGGCGCCGTGCTTGGTGCGAGTGAAAACCAGCGCGCGGTTGACCTGCTCCTGCTTCAACAGCTGGGCGAGGAACGCCGGCTTGGCGGAGAAGTCGACCTGGATGATGCGCTGCTGGATGCGCTCCACGGTCGAGGAGACCGGGGTCACCGCGACGCGGGCGGGATCGCGCAGCATGGCGTCGGCCAGCTCGGCGATGTCCTTCGGCATGGTGGCCGAGAAGAACAGCGTCTGCCGCTTGATCGGCAGCTTGGCGACGATTTTGCGGATGTCGTTGATGAAGCCCATGTCGAGCATGCGGTCGGCCTCGTCGAGCACGAGGAATTCGACGCTTCCAAGCCTCAGTCCGTTGCTCTGCACGAGGTCGAGCAAACGGCCGGGGGTGGCGACCAGCACCTCGACGCCCTGCATCAGCGAGCGGACCTGACGGCCCATCGGCACGCCGCCGATGGCGAGCGTCGAGGACAGGCGGATGTGGCGGCCATAGGCATTGAAACTGTCGAGGATCTGGCCTGACAGTTCGCGGGTCGGCGACAGCACCAGGACGCGGGTCGTCTTCGGCTGCGGCTTGATGCGATTCTCGAGCAGGCGGTGCAGGATCGGCAGCGCGAAAGACGCGGTCTTGCCGGTTCCGGTCTGGGCGATGCCGACGACGTCGCGGCCGGTCAGTACGGTCGGAATCGTCTGGGTCTGGATGGGGGTGGGGGTGACGTAGTTCTCTTCGGTGAGAGCACGAGCGATGGGTTCGGCGAGGCCGAAATCCTGAAACGAAGTCAAAAGGTGGGTTCTTTCCATGTCAAAAGCGGGCGCCCGGCGCATTCGGCGCGGCGCGCGCAAAAGGGTGTCAAGAGGGACACCTGCGTGTTTGGGGTGTCGGATGGCTTGATGGGATGGGGCAAGCCAGACGCCCGTAAGGGCTTAAGAACACGCGGCTCGCAACGGTCTCTGATTCGAAAGAGACCTCGCCCCCCATATGGAACATTGAGGCGGCGCTTTCAAGGCAGGCGCACCACAAATGGCGATCGCGGTGCAGAAATAGTTATGCCGGAAATTTAGCCAGGGTTGGAATTTTGCTTAGAAAATAGCCTGCCTGCCGCATTCGCATACATTTGAATTGCTCAATGTTTAGGCGACGTGGCGATGGCGATGCTTGGTTTTCTGTCGATTTCGCCAGCGAAATCAATGGCCTAATATGTGTCTAATCCATGGCACGGTTCTTGCGAATCCGTTAATCGCAGGCGGCCGTTGGGGCCGTTTCGCAGCGTTTTTCACGTCTGCGTCAGGGAGATGAGACACTCATGCATAGCAAATCCACTCACGATATAGCGGCGCCATTTAGCCGCCGTGGCGTTCTCGCCGCGACCGCCGGACTGATGCTTGGTCTGGCTTCCATTTCCGGTGCGAAAGCGGCGGACGACACCATCAAGGTCGGCGTGCTTCATTCTCTCTCCGGCACCATGGCTATCAGCGAGACCACGCTGAAGGACACCATCCTCTTCCTGATCGACGAGCAGAACAAGAAGGGCGGCGTCAACGGCAAGAAGCTCGAAGCCGTCGTCGTCGATCCCGCTTCGAACTGGCCACTGTTCGCCGAGAAGGCGCGCGAGCTGATCACCAAGGATAAGGTCTCGGTCGTGTTCGGCTGCTGGACCTCGGTGTCGCGCAAGTCGGTGCTCCCGGTGTTCAAGGAGCTGAACAGCATCCTGTTCTACCCCGTGCAGTACGAGGGCGAGGAGAGCGAGCGCAACGTGTTCTACACCGGTGCCGCGCCGAACCAGCAGGCGATCCCCGCCGTCGACTATCTGATGAAGGACGAGAAGGTGAAGCGCTGGGTGCTCGCGGGCACCGACTACGTCTATCCGCGCACCACCAACAAGATCCTGGAAGCCTATCTGAAGTCCAAGGGTGTCGCCCAGGAAGACATCATGATCAACTACACGCCGTTCGGTCATTCCGACTGGCAGACGATCGTGGCCGACATCAAGAAGTTCGGCTCGGCCGGCAAGAAGACCGCCGTGGTCTCGACCATCAACGGCGACGCCAACGTTCCTTTCTACAAGGAGCTCGGCAACCAGGGCATCAAGGCGAAGGACATCCCGGTCGTCGCGTTCTCGGTGGGTGAGGAAGAACTCGCCGGCATCGACACCAAGCCGCTGCTCGGCCATCTCGCCGCCTGGAACTACTTCCAGTCGATCAAGTCGCCGGAGAACGAGAAGTTCATCAAGGCGTGGCAGACCTACACCAAGAATCCGAAGCGCGTGACCAACGATCCGATGGAAGCGCACGTGATCGGCTTCGACATGTGGGTCAAGGCGGTCGAGAAGGTGAAGTCGACCGATCCGGACAAGGTGATCGACGCGCTCCCGGGCATCGAAGCCAAGAACCTGACCGGCGGCACCTCCAAGATGCTTCCGAACCATCACATCACCAAGCCGGTGTTCATTGGCGAAATCAAAGCCAACGGCCAGTTCGACGTGGTGTGGAAGACCCCGGGTCTTGTCGCGGGCGACGCCTGGTCGAAGGAGCTCGACGGCTCCAAGGACCTGGTCGGCGACTGGGTCGGCAAGAAGTGCGGCAACTTCAACACCAAGAGCAACAAGTGCCTCGGTTCGGGTTCCTGATCCGAATCTGACACTTCATTGCATGATCGGAGAAGGCGGCGATCCCGCCGCCTTCTCCACCCTTTTCTGCCGGGGTCTTTCACAGTGCCAGCCAATTTGTCCGCCCGCCTCTGTTCGCTCCTGCTCTCGTTGTTCCTGATCGCGTTCGCACTGCCGGCCTTGGCTGGTCCGTTCGAAGATGCGGTCGCCAAATTCGCCAACGACGATTATTCCGACACGGAAGAGGCGATCGGCGTGGTCGCGAGCAGCGGCAATACGCTGGCCTTTCCGATCATCAGCGCGCTCCAGGACGGCCGGCTGATGGCCGATCCGGACAGCAAGAAGGTTTACGTTACCGGCGCCGACGGCAAGTCGATCGATGCTGCGACCGGTCAGGCCGTGGCCAGTGTGCCCGACAGTGCAAGCGCGGTCCGCCTCAACAACCGCCTGCGCCGCAGCGTCGATGCCGCGATCGGCAGTCTGACGCTGCAGTCACCCGACATCGGAGCGCGGCTCCAGGCGGCGCAATCCGTCTTCAAGTCGCATGAGGAGACGTCGCTCGAAGCCGTCGACGGCGCGCTCGCCAAGGAAACCAACCGATCCGTCAAGGCTGCGCTGGGCGACGCCCGCGCGGCGATCCTGTTGTTCAAGCCTGATGCCACCGAGGTCGAGAAGCTCGAAGCCGTTGCCACCATCAAGGCGCGCGGCGACCAGGAGGCGATGGCGCTTCTCACCGGCATGGGCGACCAGCCGGCCTCGGTGACCAAGGCTGCCGCGAGTGCAATAGGCTCGATCCAGAGTTCGCTCGCGGTCTGGTCGATGGTGCAGAATGCCTGGTACGGCCTCTCGCTCGGTTCGGTGCTGCTGCTTGCAGCGATCGGGCTTGCCATCACGTTCGGCGTGATGGGCGTCATCAACATGGCCCATGGCGAGATGGTGATGATCGGAGCCTACACCACCTTCGTGGTGCAGGAGGTGATCCGCACCCGCTATCCCGGCCTGTTCGACTATTCGCTGCTGATCGCGGTGCCGCTCGCCTTCCTGGTGGCGGGCGCGCTCGGCGTCGTGATCGAGCGCAGCATCATCCGCTTTCTCTATGGCCGTCCGCTGGAGACGCTGCTGGCGACGTGGGGCCTGTCGCTGGTGCTGCAGCAGGCCGTGCGCACCATGTTCGGCCCGACCAACCGCGAGGTCGGCAACCCCTCATGGATGAGCGGCGCATTCGAGCTCGGCCAGATCACGATTACCTATAACCGGCTCTGGATCCTTGTCTTCACGCTCGCGGTGTTCGTCATTCTGCTCGCGATGCTGCGCTACACGGCACTCGGGCTCGAGATGCGCGCGGTCACGCAGAACCGCCGCATGGCGGCTTCGATGGGCATCGCGACCTCGCGTGTCGATGCGTTGACCTTCGGCCTCGGCTCGGGCATTGCCGGCATCGCCGGCGTGGCGCTGTCTCAGATCGACAATGTCAGCCCCAATCTCGGCCAGAGCTACATCATCGACAGCTTCATGGTCGTGGTGTTCGGCGGCGTCGGCAATCTCTGGGGCACGCTGGTCGGCGCCTTCACGCTCGGCATCGCCAACAAATTCCTGGAGCCGGTCGCCGGCGCCGTGCTCGGCAAGATCGCCATCCTCGTTCTCATCATCCTGTTCATTCAAAAACGGCCGCGCGGTCTGTTCGCGCTCAAGGGCCGTGCGGTGGAAGCATGAGTCCTCACATGCTGACGCGATCGCTGGACCGCGGCGCGACGATCTTCCTTGCGGTCGTCGTGGCCTGCGGCATCCTCATCCCGCTCTCCAACCTGCTGCTGCCCGCGGGCTCGTTCCTGCAGGTGCCGACCTATCTGGTCGCGCTCTGGGGCAAATATGTCTGCTACGCCATCCTGGCGCTCTCGATCGACCTGATCTGGGGCTATTGCGGCATCCTTTCGCTCGGCCACGGCGCCTTCTTCGCGCTCGGCGGCTACGCGATGGGCATGTACCTGATGCGGCAGATCGGCAGCCGCGGCGTCTACGGCAATCCGATCCTGCCGGACTTCATGGTGTTCCTGAACTATTCGAAGCTGCCCTGGTACTGGTACGGCTTCGACATGTTCTGGTTTGCCGCGCTGATGGTGCTGATCGTACCGGGGCTGCTCGCCTTTTGCTTCGGCTGGCTCGCCTTCCGCTCCCGCGTCACGGGCGTGTATCTGTCGATCATCACGCAGGCGATGACCTATGCACTGCTGCTCGCCTTCTTCCGCAACGATTTCGGCTTCGGCGGCAACAACGGCATGACCGACTTCAAGGACATTTTGGGCTTCAACGTGCAGGCCGAGGGCACGCGTGCTGCGCTGTTCGCGCTGAGCTGCCTGGCGCTGATCGCCGGCTTCCTGATCTGCCGCGCCATCGTCTCGTCCAAGCTCGGCAAGGTGCTGATCGCCGTGCGCGATGCGGAATCGCGCACGCGCTTCCTCGGCTACCGCGTCGAATCCTACAAGCTGTTCGTGTTCACGGTGTCGGCCTGCATGGCCGGCGTCGCCGGCGCGCTCTATGTGCCGCAGGTCGGCATCATCAACCCAAGCGAATTCGCGCCGGGCAATTCGATCGAGGCAGTGATCTGGGTCGCCGTCGGCGGCCGCGGTACGCTGGTCGGCGCTGCGCTTGGCGCCGTCGTCGTCAACTACGCAAAGACGTTCTTCACCTCCGGCATGCTCGCGCCTTACTGGCTGTTCATGCTGGGCGCCATGTTCATCCTGGTGACGCTGCTGCTGCCCAAGGGCATCGTCGGCACTTTCAACGCCTGGTGGGACTCGTCGAAGGACAGGCGCGACGCCGCGACCATTGCGAGCGCCGCGGCCGAAGACGGCGTCACCGAACCTAAAATGGCGGAGGAAGCGCAATGAACGTCATGGACACCCGCGCCACCTCCGCAATGCTTTATCTCGACGGCGTGCACGTCTCGTTCGACGGCTTCCACGCCATCAACAACCTCTCGCTGACGCTCGAGCCCGGCGAGATGCG
>NZ_JADPIT010000004.1:20410-27392 GCF_023073035.1 Bradyrhizobium sp. 62 | reverse complement strand
CGGCCCGAACGGCGCCGGCAAGACCACGATGATGGACATCATCACCGGCAAGACCAAGCCTGACGAAGGCACCGTGCTGTTCGACGGCGTCACCGATCTGACGCGGCTGGACGAGACCCGCATCGCCGAGCTCGGCATCGGCCGCAAATTCCAGAAGCCGACCGTGTTCGAGAGCCAGACCGTGCAGGACAACCTGCTGCTCGCGCTCAATGTCGACCACAGCGTCAAGGGTACGCTGTTCTGGCGCGGCAGCCGGGCGGAATCCGAGCAGATCGACAAGGTGCTGGAGACGATCCGCCTCACCGATGCCCGCGCCCGTCTCGCCGGTAGCCTCAGCCACGGCCAGAAGCAGTGGCTCGAGATCGGCATGCTGCTCGCACAGGATCCGAAACTGCTTCTCGTCGACGAACCCGTCGCCGGCATGACCGACGTCGAGACGCATCTCACCGCCGAGCTGCTCAAGCAAATCAACAAGACTCACACCGTGATGGTGGTCGAGCACGACATGACGTTTGTGCGCGAGCTCGGCGTCAAGGTCACTTGCCTGCACGAGGGGACCGTGCTCGCGGAAGGCACCATCGACCAGGTCTCGTCCAACGAGCGGGTCATCGAAGTCTATCTGGGGCGGTGAGCGATGCTTGAGGTCAAGGACATCAACCTGTTCTACGGCGCGGCGCAGGCGCTGCGCGGCGTCTCGATCGCGGCCGAACCCGGCAAGGTCACTTGCGTGCTCGGGCGCAACGGCGTCGGCAAGACCTCGCTCCTGCGCGCCATGGTCGGGCAGTACCCGATTTCCTCGGGCGCGATCGTGCTCGACGGCAACGATATCACGGGCCTGAAGCCCTATGAGCGCGCGCGCAAGGGCATCGGCTTCGTGCCGCAGGGGCGCGAGATATTTCCGCTTCTGACGGTCGAGGAAAATCTCAAGACCGGCTTCGGCCCGCTCAGGCGCGAGGACAAGCACATTCCTGACGACGTGTACTCGCTGTTCCCGGTGCTGCAATCCATGCTCGGCCGGCGCGGCGGCGATCTCTCCGGCGGCCAGCAGCAACAGCTCGCGATCGGGCGCGCGCTGGTGATGCGGCCAAAGCTGCTGCTGCTCGACGAGCCGACCGAGGGCATCCAGCCCTCGATCATCAAGGACATCGGCCGAGCCATCTCGTATCTGCGCAATCTCGGCAACATCGCCATCGTGCTGGTCGAACAATATCTCGACTTTGCCTGCGAACTCGGCGACAGTTTTGCGGTGATGGATCGCGGCGCGGTGAAGTTCACCTGCGACCGCTCCAATCTCGACGCGAGCGAAATCAGCCGCCAGATGGCGCTGTAAGCCATTCTGCCGCGACCGGCTGGGGAGGCGGATGCGCAGCGACGTTTTAGCGACATCTTCGGTGTTCGACGCCAACCGTGCCCGCGGCGCGGTGCGCTTCGACGTCCACGCGCGCGACGGTGTGACACGTCGCGGGATCTTGCATGAGTCCGGCTCCCTGCGCGTGCGCTTCCCTTCGCCGGAGGACGAGGGTCTCTCCGGTGTGTTCGTCAACACGGCCGGCGGCGTTGCGGGCGGCGATCGTTTCGACATCGAAATCGCGGCCGCAGATGGCTCGAAGCTGACGCTGACGACGGCAGCCGCGGAAAAGGTCTACCGCGCGCCAGCGCAGGCGGCGGAGCTCAATATAACGCTGAAGGTTGCCGCAGGCGCACATCTCGGCTGGCTGCCGCAGGAGACGATCCTGTTCGACCGGGCGCGCGTTCGGCGCCGCTTCGACATTGACCTCGATGTGACTGCGTCGCTTCTGCTGTGCGAGATCGTGGTGTTCGGCCGTACCGCCATGGGCGAACGAATGGAGCAAGGCGAGTTCGTCGACCACTGGCGGCTGCGTCGCGGCGGCAAGCTAGTGTTCGCCGAGACCGTCAGGCTCGACGGCAATATCGGCGCAAAGCTTGCGCGATCGGCGGTGGCCAAGGGCGGCGCTGCGATCGGCACGGCGCTGATCGTGCCCGGCGACGAGGCCCTGATCGAGCGTCTCCGCGAGGCCTCGGAATCCTTCGCCGGCGAGGTCGGGATATCCGCCTGGAATGGCTTTGCAATGGCACGGTTCTGTGCCCAAGATGCGGCGCGCCTGCGCGCCGACATGATGGCCGTCCTGGCGCGCACCGGTGCGGCGTTGCCGCGGCTCTGGCTCAATTGATCGGCTGAAAGCGTTGAACGGAAGAGATTTCGCATGAACCTGTCTCCCCGCGAAAAGGACAAGCTTCTGATCTCGATGGCGGCGATCGTGGCCCGCCGCCGGCTGGATCGCGGCGTCAAGCTCAACCATCCAGAGGCGATCGCGCTCATCTCCGATTTCATCCTCGAGGGCGCGCGCGATGGCCGCACCGTCGCCGAGCTGATGCAGGCGGGCGCGCAGGTCCTCACCCGCGACCAAGTGATGCCGGGAATCCCTGAGATGATCCACGACATCCAGGTCGAGGCGACCTTTCCGGACGGCACCAAGCTCGTCACCGTGCACGAACCGATCAGGTAGGAGAGAAGCATGATCCCCGGCGAACTCTTCATCCAGGACGGCGAGATCGAGCTCAATGCCGGCCGCAAGACCGTGACGCTGACGGTCGCCAACACCGGCGACCGCCCGATCCAGGTCGGCTCGCACTACCATTTCTTCGAGACCAACCCGGCGCTGAAGTTCGATCGCAAGAAAGCCCGCGGCATGCGCCTTGACATCGCCGCCGGCACCGCCGTTCGCTTCGAGCCGGGCCAGACCCGCGACGTCCAGCTCGTCGCGGTGGCCGGCAAGAAGACCATCTACGGCTTCCGCGGCGACGTGATGGGGAAGCTGTGAAATCCACAGGAACGAGCGTGGCGCGCCACGGTTGAGGCGAAAACGGAGGACTTTGCCATGCTGTCACCTGTCCGCCTCGTCTCCGAAGCCGCCGAACTCGCCGCGCGCCGCCACAACGGCATGGCGCGCAAGGGCCGCGGTCATGAGCCTTACATCAACCACCTCGCCGAGGTCGCGAACCTGCTTGCGACCGCGACCGACGGCGCCGACGCCGAACTCGTTGCCGCCGGCTGGCTGCATGATGCGATCGAGGACACCGACACCACGCGCGAGGAGCTCGCGCAAAAATTCTCCGACCGTGTCGCGTCGCTTGTCGAGGAATGCACCGACGACATGAGTCTGCCGAAGCCGGAGCGGCGGCGGCGTCAGGTGCTCGACGCACCGAAAAAATCGGCTGGCGCCAAGCTGATCAAGATCGCCGACAAGATCAGCAATATCGGCGCGCGCGTGCATTCGGATCCGACGGCCGCGGAACGTGACGACCTCGTCGATTACACCGACTGGGCCGAGCAGGTTGTCGCCGGTTGCCGCGGCGGTAACTCCTGGCTCGATACGACATTCGACGACACGGTGCTCACAGCGAGGACCTCGCTGTGAGCACCGATCCAAAATTCAAACGCAAACGGGGCTTGTGATGTCCGTCAAAATAAAGCGTTCCGTCTATGCCGACATGTTCGGCCCGACCACCGGCGACAAGGTGCGGCTGGCCGACACCGACCTCATCATCGAGGTCGAGAAGGATTTCACCACCTACGGCGAGGAAGTGAAGTTCGGCGGCGGCAAGGTGATCCGCGACGGCATGGGCCAGTCGCAGGTCACCAACAAGCAGGGCGCGGCGGACACCGTGATCACCAATGCGCTGATCGTCGATCACTGGGGCATCGTGAAGGCCGACGTCGCGATCAAGGACGGCATGATCGCTGGCATCGGCAAGGCCGGCAATCCCGACATCCAGCCCGGCGTCACCATCATCATCGGCCCCGGCACCGACGTGATCGCGGGTGAAGGCAAGATCCTCACCGCCGGCGGCTTCGACAGCCACATCCATTTCATCTGTCCGCAGCAGATCGAGCACGCGCTGATGTCGGGCGTCACCTCGATGCTAGGGGGCGGCACCGGCCCGTCGCACGGCACGTTCGCCACCACCTGCACGCCGGGGCCTTGGCACATGGGGCGGATGATCCAGTCGTTCGACGCCTTTCCGGTCAATCTCGGCGTCTCCGGCAAGGGCAACGCCTCGCGGCCCGCCGCGCTGGTCGAGATGATCAAGGCCGGCGCCTGCGCGCTGAAGCTGCACGAGGATTGGGGCACGACGCCGGCCGCGATCGACACCTGCCTGTCGGTGGCCGACGACTACGATATCCAGGTGATGATCCACACCGACACGCTGAACGAATCCGGCTTCGTCGAGGATACCATCAAGGCGTTCAAAGGCCGCACCATCCACGCCTTCCACACCGAGGGCGCCGGCGGCGGTCACGCCCCTGATATCATCAAGGTCGCGGGGCTGAAGAACGTGCTCCCGTCGTCGACCAACCCGACGCGGCCCTTCACGCGCAACACCATCGACGAGCATCTGGACATGCTGATGGTGTGCCACCACCTCGATCCCTCGATCGCGGAAGATCTGGCGTTTGCTGAAAGCCGCATCCGCAAGGAGACCATCGCGGCCGAGGACATCCTGCATGATCTCGGCGCGCTCTCCATGATCTCCTCGGACTCCCAGGCCATGGGCCGCCTCGGCGAGGTCATCATCCGGACATGGCAGACCGCCGACAAGATGAAGAAGCAGCGCGGCTCGTTGCCGCAGGACAAGGGCAAGGACAACGACAATTTCCGGGTCAAGCGCTACATCGCCAAATACACGATCAATCCCGCGATCGCCCACGGCGTTTCGAAGCTGATCGGCTCGGTGGAGAAGGGCAAGCTCGCCGATCTCGTGCTGTGGTCGCCGGCCTTCTTCGGCGTCAAGCCGGATTGCGTCGTCAAGGGCGGCATGATCGTCGCGGCTCCCATGGGCGATCCCAACGCCTCGATCCCGACCCCGCAGCCGGTGCATTACCAGCCGATGTTCGGCGCCTTCGGCAAGGCGCGCACTGCGTCTTCTGTGGTGTTCACCTCGAAGGCCGCGATCACCGGTGGCCTCGCGCGCAAGCTCGGCATCGACAAGAAGCTCTATGCAGTCCAGAACACCCGCGGCAGGATCTCGAAGAAGAGCATGATTCACAACGACGCCACGCCCAATATCGAGGTCGATCCGGAGACCTATGAGGTCCGTGCCGACGGCGAGCTTTTGACCTGCGCCCCCGCCGAGGTGCTGCCGATGGCGCAGCGATATTTCATGTACTGAAATAGCGCCTCAACGCATGTCCCAGGAATATGTCTTGGTCGTATCGGAGACAGCTTTTCCGGTTTTGCGTTCGATCCCGCCTAGTCTAAGGTCCCGCCCGGTATCTGAAGCCCAGAAGAAAAGCCGGGAGGATTTCTCGTGATCTATGTCGTCGCCACCTTGACCATCAAGCCTGAAACGCGCGCCGAATTCATTGCAGCCGCCACCGTCTGCATCAAGGAGACGCGGAAAGAGTCCGGCAATATCGCCTATGATTTGCATGAGAGCGTCACCGATCCCGCCAAGATGGTGTTCGTCGAGCAGTGGGAGAATGCCGAGGCGCTGGTGCCGCATCGCGCCATGGAGCACATGAAGACGTTCGGCCGCGTCGCGGTGAAGTGTTTTACGGCGCCGCCGAAGATCGAGGTGATCACGCCCGAGAAGGTCGAGACACGGTAACGGGGTAAAAGCGCATGATCCGGGCGACGCAGGTCAGGGGACAACACCGCTTCGCGGAAGCGCCGGCGGATACGGTCGTGCTCGATTTCGACGATCGACACCGCCGCCGCATGGCGATGACGGGGACGCGGGGGCTCGAGTTCCTGCTCGACCTGGAGAATGCCGTCGCACTGCGCGGCGGCGATGCGCTGGTGCTGGAGGACGGCCGGCTGGTCGAGGTGGTCGCCGCGCCCGAGCCGCTGCTAGAGATCCGCGGCCACGATCCGCACCACCTTATTCGCGTCGGCTGGCATCTCGGCAATCGCCATCTGCCGACGCAGATCATGGCCAAGGGCCTGCGCATCCGCCGCGACCACGTCATCGAAGCCATGGTGAAGGGCCTCGGTGCCCGCGTGATCGAGATCGAGGCGCCGTTCGATCCCGAGGGCGGCGCCTATGCCGATGCCGGTCATGCGCATGGACACGACGACCATGCGCATCACGATCATGGCCACGATGATCATCATGGCCACCACCATGATCATGCCGCACATGGCGACGGTCACGATCACCATCACCACGACGAGCATTGCGATCACCCCGATCATCACCACGGCCACAAGCATGCTCATGACCACAAATGAGCCGGTCGCGGCCCGCGACCTCGCGGAGCGCGAGGCGGCGGCGCTGTACCGGTTGATGACCTGGCTGTCGCCCGCGTTTCCCGTCGGGGGCTTTTCCTACTCCAGCGGCATCGAATGGGCGGTCGAGGCCGGCGACATCACCGACACCGCGTCGCTGGCGGACTGGCTCGATGCGATGCTTCGCGACGGCTCGGGCTTCTGCGATGCGACGTTTCTGGTCCACGCCTATCGCGCCACTGAAGCGGGCGAGGGCGACACCTTGAGCGATATCGCCGAGCTCGCCGCGGCGTTCGTGCCCTCGCGCGAGCGGCAGCTGGAGACGACATCGCAGGGCCGTGCCTTCATCGATATCGCCCGCGCCGCGTGGGATGCCGACGGGCTGGATGCCATGGTTGCGGCATGCCGGACGCCACTGGTCTATCCCGTTGCCGTTGGCGTGGTCGCCGCGATGCACGGCGTGCCGCTGGCGCCGACGCTGCACGCCTTCCTGCATGCGCTGGTCTCGAACTGGGTTTCCGCGGCCAGTCGGCTCATTCCGCTCGGCCAGACCGACAGCCAGCGCGTGCTGGTGAAGCTGGAAGCCGCGGTTGCCGCGACGGCAAATCGTGCGCTGAATGCGACGTTGGACGATGTCGGCGGCGCGACGTTTCGCGCCGACCTCGCCAGCCTGCGGCACGAGACGCAATATACGCGGCTTTTCAGATCTTGAGTTGTTCGGGACTTATTCG
>NZ_JADPIT010000004.1:18500-20400 GCF_023073035.1 Bradyrhizobium sp. 62 | reverse complement strand
TGGCCGGGCTTGTCCCGGCCATCCACGTGCACCGCCACTTGACGCAAGACGTGGATGCCCGGGTCGAGCCCGGGCACGGCGAGCCGAGAGAGCGTCGTTCCGCTCACCTACAGCTTCGCGCGCTGTTCAATTCCGTCCTTGATCGACGCCAGCTCCGCCTCATCCCAGATGCCGATCAGGATGCCGCCCTTCACCTGGAGCTGGTTGTCGGCATAGGCCGCGATCTTCTCGCGCGGCGTGGTGATGTGGTCGTTCGGGTGCAGCGCCCAGTCGAACAGCTCGGCCTGCAATCGCGCGATGATGCCGGCGCAATCGGGATCGTCGCCGCGATCCAGAAACTCTTCCGGATCGGTTTCGAGGTCATACAGCATCGGGCGGAAGCCCGAGGCGTGGATGTATTTCCAGCAGCCGTCGAACACCATGAACAGGCGGCAGCGTTCGATCGGCTGGTTCAGCTTCAGCCGCACGTCCTGCATGACATAGTCGTATTCGGAGAACGCTACCTTGCGCCAATCCGGCGGAGTCTCGCCGCGCAGCAGCGGCAGCAGCGAGCGTCCCTCGAGGATATGGCCCGGCACCTTGCCGCCGAAATAGTCGACGAAGGTCGGCGCGAGATCGATGGCTTCGACCAGAGCATCGTTGCGCGTGCCGCGCGTGGCATCCGCCTCCTTCGAGGGATCAATGACAATCAACGGAATCTTCGCCGACTGCTCGTGGAATAGATCCTTCTCGCCCATCCAGTGATCGCCGAGATAATCGCCGTGATCGGAGGTGAATACGATCATGGTGGTGTCCAGCAGATCGCGCTCCTCCAGGAACTTCATCAGCACGCCCATCTGGTCGTCGATCTGGGTGATCAGGCCCATATAGGTCGGGATCACCTTCTCGCGGGCATCGTCGCGCGCCATGTTGCGGGAGTAGCGCATGTCCATATAGGCGCCGAACACCGGATGCGGATTCTGCCGCTCGCGCTCGGAGCGGATCACCGGAATCATGTCTGATGTCGAATACATGCTGGCGTACGGTTCGGGCGCGATGTAGGGCCAGTGCGGCTTGATGTAGGACAGATGCAGGCACCATGGCCTGCCATCGGTCTCCGCTTCGCTGATGAAGTCCATGGCGCGTCGCGTCATGTAGGGCGTCTCGGAATGCTCATCCGGCACGCGCGCGGCCTTGTCGGCATGCACGAGCAGCCAGCCGTTTTGCAGCGAGCCGTCCTCGGCCGCGCCGGAATTGGCCCAATGCTCCCAGGGATTGGGCGCATCAAAACCCTGCTGGCGCAGATATTCGTCGTATTTCGGACGCGGCCGTCCCGTTGGATGCAGGCCGTCGTCGCGCTCATAGGGCTCAAACCCGCATTCGGCGACGTGCACGCCGATCATCGATTCCGGCGGGATGCCGAGCGCCTTCATGCCTTCGAGATCGGGCGCCATGTGGGTCTTGCCGACCAGCACGTTGCGCACGCCGAGCTTCTTGAGGTGATCGCCGAGCGTGGGCTCGCCGACCCGCAACGGCCAGCCGTTCCAGTGCGAGCCGTGCGAGCGCATGTAGCGCCCGGTGTAGAACGACATCCGCGAGGGACCGCAGATCGGCGATTGCACATAGGCCTTGCTGAACAGCACGCCGCGCTTCGCCATGGCGTCGATGTTCGGCGTCTTCAGCTTGGGATGGCCGGTGCAGCCGAGATAGTCGTAACGAAGCTGGTCGCACATGATCCAGAGAACGTTCTTCGCGCGCGCCATGAATCATCCCTGCCGTTTCTTGATTGCTGGATGCTGCGCTATCGGAACGCCGGTGACAACCTCTCCCAACGTCGTCCCGGCGAAGGCCGGGACCCAAACTCCTCAGCAGAAGTCGTGGCGCAAGACGGCAATGATCAATCTTCGCCAAATCGCGTTCG
>NZ_JADPIT010000004.1:0-18490 GCF_023073035.1 Bradyrhizobium sp. 62 | reverse complement strand
TGGGTCCCGGCCTTCGCCGGGACGACGAATCATACCGACCAAGGCTCCGCTTCGGCCGCGCTCTTCGCTTTCGCAGACACCGGGCTCTCGCCGATCACGTCCGCCAGGGCGCGCAGCGCTTCCTGCACGCCGTCGCCGGTGACCGCGGAGAGCAGCAGCGGCGTCTTCTTGGCGGCGCGCTTCAGCCGCTCCTTCTGCTTCTTCAACTCGTCCGGCTCGACCGCGTCGATCTTGTTCAGCGCGACGATCTCGATCTTGTCGGTGAGCTGTCCGGCATAGGCGTCCAGCTCCGTTCGCACCGTCTTGTAGGCCTTGCCGGCGTGCTCGCAGGTCGCATCGATGAGATGCAGCAGCACGCGGCAACGCTCGACATGGGCAAGGAAGCGGTCGCCAAGACCGACGCCTTCATGCGCGCCTTCGATCAGGCCGGGGATGTCAGCCAGCACGAATTCGCGGCCGTCGGCATTCACGACACCGAGCTGCGGATGCAGCGTGGTGAAGGGATAGTCGGCGATCTTCGGCTTGGCCGCGCTGACCTTGGCGAGGAAGGTCGATTTGCCGGCATTGGGCAGACCGACGAGACCGGCATCCGCGATCAGCTTCAACCGCAGCCAGATCCAGCGCTCCTCGCCGGGCTGGCCGGGATTGGCATTGCGCGGCGCGCGGTTGGTCGAGGTCTTGAAATGTGCGTTGCCGAAGCCGCCATTGCCGCCTTCGGCCAGCACGAATTTTTCGCCGACAGTGGTGAAATCGTGGATCATGGTCTCGCGATCTTCGTCGAAGATCTGCGTGCCCAAGGGGACCTTCAGCACGATCGACTTGCCATTGGCGCCGTGGCGGTCCGAGCCCGAGCCGTTTTCGCCCTTCTGGGCCTTGAAGTGCTGCTGGTAGCGGTAGTCGATCAGCGTGTTCAGCCCGTCGGCGACCTCGATGATGACATTGCCGCCGCGGCCGCCATTGCCGCCGGAGGGGCCGCCGAACTCAATGAATTTTTCGCGGCGGAACGCCACGCAGCCGTTTCCGCCGTCGCCGGAGCGGATATAGACCTTTGCTTCGTCTAGGAATTTCATGGGCCATAGGTAGGCCAGCCGGTCCCGCGCGGCAACCCGGATAGACCCGCAAATCGGCCGAAACCCGGCGATTTGTGGCCTTGCTTAACCACAGGACGACGTCAGAGGGGCCGGCGCCGGATCAGGAATTTCTGCGTGCCATCCAGCACCAGCTCCTTGCGCTGGTTGAACACGGTGCTTTTGAGCGTCACCGCGCCGGTCGAGCGTCCCGGCACCAGCTCGGTGACCTCGAGCGCGGGATAGATTGTGTCGTCGGCGAACACCGGTTTGAGGAACCGGCTGGATTGCTCGAGGAAGCCGACCAGGGAGTCCTCGACCATGAACGGAAACAGGCCTGCGCCGGGTGCGGTGTGGATCAGTGTCTGGAAACCGTGGGCGAGCAGATGCGGCATGCCGCGGCTGCGGCAATACTCCACATCGTAATGCACCGGATGGGTGTCGCCGCTCGCGGTCTGGAATGCCGCGAACACGGCTGTCGTCTGCGTGCGGCTCGGCAGCACGAAGCGCTCGCCGACCACGAAATCCTCAAACCAGCGTTGCGCGGGGATCATGCGATGCCGGGCCGGGTCGAAGTCGGTCATGGCTAAGCTCTTTCCTGGCTCTTTCGTTCGGTGTCGCCCATCGCTACCGCGACGCGAAGACTGCGGCAATCCGTTCAATTCGTCTGGCGTGGGCTTGTCGCGGGCGCTCACGTCATTAAAACGACCGCAAGCGACTCTGGTCGCCGTTTCGACGCTCTCTCCGCTCGTCATTGCGAGCGAAGCGAAGTAATCCAGACTGTCTCCGCGGCAACAGTCTGGGTTGCTTCGTCGCAAGAGCTCCTCGCAATGACGAGTTTCCACGAACGACAGCAATGCCCCTTTTCAAAAATCTCTCGGCCTATGACGAACGCTCGGCGCGGCTGGCCGGGATTGCACTCATGGTGCTGTCGATCTTCATGTTCTCGTTCGGCGATGCCATGGGCAAGTTCCTGGTCGGGACTTATTCGGTGGGGCAGCTGCTGTTCCTGCGCGCCTGCGCGGCGCTGCTGCTGCTGTCGCCGCTGGTCTGGCGGCAGCGTCACCAGTTCCTGCATCTGGAGCGCCCGGGCCTTCAGCTCTTTCGCGTCGTGTTGTCGACGCTGGAAGTGGCGGCGTTCTTCCTGGCGACGGTCTACCTGCCGCTCGCCGACGTCATCACCTATTATCTCGCCGGGCCCATTTTCGTCACCGCGATGTCGGCGATCTTTCTCGGCGAGAAAGTCGGCTGGCGGCGCTGGACGGCGATCCTGGTCGGCTTCTGCGGCGTGCTGATCGCGCTGCGGCCATCGGCACAGACCGTGAGCCTGCCGGCGCTGATCGCGCTTGGCGGCAGTCTTTCCTTCGCAACGCTGATGCTGATCACGCGCAGCCTGCGCAAGACGCCCGATATCGTGATGGCGTCGTCGCAATTCGTCGGCACGTTCTTGCTGGGTGCGGTGCTGTCGGCGTTCCACTGGGTGCCGCCGACACCGGGCAGCCTCGTGATCTTCGCGCTGGCGGGATGCGTCTCGGTCACGGCGCTGTTCTGCGTCAACCGCTCGCTCAAGCTCGCGCCGGCCAGCGTCGTCGTGCCCTATCAATATTCGATGATCGTCTGGGCGGTGATCTTCGGCTTCGTCGTGTTCGGCGACGTGCCCGAGATCGCCACCATCATCGGCGCCGCCATCATCATCGGCGCCGGGTTCTATATTTACTTGCGTGAGCGCGATCTCGGGGGTGGAGGCGGAGAGGTGAATCCGCCGGCGTAACCACGCTGTCGTCCCGGCCTTCGCCGGGACGACATGTGGTGAGAGTTGGGCCTACCTCACGCGCCTCGCACTGCTCCAGCTCTTCAGCGACGCCCACACGCCGCGCGAGAGCCGGAAGCAGTCGACCGGCGTGGACGAGCCCAGCGCCAGGAAACGGTGCAGCTGGACGCCGCTCCACTGGAAGCCGCATTTCTCCAGCACGTTGCGCGAGGCCGGGTTGGTGACGCGCGCGCCTGCATAGAGATGATCGTCCTCGAACTCCTCGAAAAAGAAGTCGATCGCGCCGCGCGCGGCCTCGGTGGCAAAGCCGCGGCCCCAATGCTCGACGCCGAGCCAATAGCCGAGCTCGGCATTGCCGGGCGTCGAGCAGTCGATACCGACCATGCCGATGGGGCCGCTGTCATGCTCGATCAGGAACACGGTCTCGCCGCCGGGCACGGCGGTGGCGCGGATGAAGGCGACGGCGTCGTCCTGCGAATAGGGATGCGGGAGGCGCCTTGTGTTTTCGGCGACGCGAGGATCGTTGGCGAGGAGGGCGATGGTCCTGACGTCGGCGAGGGTCGGCCGCCGCAACGTCAGCCGCTCGGTGGCGACGACGCTCGGTCTCGCCTCCCGCAAGGTCACGCTCGAAAAATCCTGCAACATGTCCGGCTCCGTCGAAGTCACTAAAGTGAAAAGTGAGCACGCAAACGAAAGGGGAGGCCGGTTTCCCGCCTCCCCTGGAGCCTTCGATCTATTTTGATCTCAAGGACTCCGCCGGTTCGGTCTGGGACCCGGCGGACTCCAAATTTGATCCACCGTCTATTCAGCCGCCTCTGCGAGCGGGAGCACCGAGATGAAGGTGCGGCCGTTGGCTTTGGCCTGGAACGTTACGCGGCCCTCGATCTTGGCGAACAAGGTGTGGTCCGTGCCCATGCCGACATTAAGGCCGGGATGCCAGGTGGTGCCGCGCTGACGCGCAATGATGTTGCCGGGAATCACAACTTCCCCGCCGAACGCCTTGATACCGAGGCGCTTGCCCTTGGAATCGCGACCGTTGCGCGATGAACCGCCTGCTTTTTTGTGAGCCATGGCTCGTCTCCGAAATCCTGAGTATTTCTAGATCAATTCCTTGACGGAATCATTTCACAATTTCTCACGCATCACTTCGTGATTGCGCGTGATCAAATTATGCGGCGGCCTCTTCGGTCGTGGTCTCTGGCTTGACGACCTTTTCCCGCTTCGGACGCGGCCCCTTGGTGGGCTTGGCGCCGTCCGTCAGGATCTCCGAGATGCGCAGCACGGTGATCTCGTCGCGATAGCCGCGCTTGCGGCGCGAGTTCTTGCGGCGGCGCTTCTTGAAAGCGATGACCTTGGGACCGCGCTTGTGGTCGAGCACCTCGACCGCGACGGAGGCGCCGGCGACCGTGGGCAGACCCAGGATCGGCGTGTCGCCGCCGACCAGGAGAACTTCATTGAGCTGCACGATCGAGCCGACTTCGCCTTCGATCTTGCCTACTTCCAGGACATCATCCGGAACGACGCGGTACTGCCGGCCGCCGGTTTTGATGACTGCGAACATCGTTGTTTTCCTTCGTGTTCATTCCCGGCCTCGCGACATGGTGTCGGGGCCGGCTTTTTGTCAGTCGTTATGGGTTTATGCGAGTCTTGCGCGGGCGGGAGTTATCCCTTTGAAAACCCACGCAAAAACAAGCGGCGCGAGAAACGCCCCGCGCCGGTTGCGGGATTTATAGCCGCTGATCCCCTGGAGTCAAGGAAAAGCCGGCGAAAACGGCCCGATTTGAAGCATTTAGGCCCGATCCGGCCCCGCAGGCGAATTTCGGACCGCGCCGCAACCAACAGGTTCCCCCGCCGTTGTCTCCGCGAATTCAGTCAGACGGGCAAGGGGCTTACCATGGCGACAGACGAGCTGGTCAAGACGACGACGGGCATCGCCCATCACGGCGCCGAGCGGCTGCCCTCGGTGGATATCGACAGCTTCAACATCGAGATGAAGGACGAGGACGGCTTCATCGGCGACCGCGCCAGCAAGGGCGCGTTCCGCGAGATCCTCGAGCGCTGGCGCAAGCCGCTGCGCAAGTCCGGCGAGGACCCGTTCGGCAAGGAGCCGTCCGACGAGATCAGCAAGAAGACGCTGGATGCCATCCTGGTCGGTGACGACACCGAGGCCTGGGCGGTGGTGCATAGCGCCATCGAGGACTTCGCCCAGGAGCTCGCTTACGTCACCCGCCGCTTCCTCAAGTCCAAGGCCTGGGCCAAGACCGAGCGCATCGTGGTCGGCGGCGGCTTTCGCGATTCCCGGCTCGGCGAGCTCGCGATCGCGCGCACCGAGATCATCCTCATGTCCGAGGATTTCAAGATCGACATGGTGCCGATCCGTCATCATCCCGACGAAGCCGGCCTGATCGGCGCGCTGCATCTGGCGCCGTCATGGATCTTCGAGGCCCATGACAGCATCCTCGCCGTCGATATCGGCGGCACCAACATCCGCTGCGGCCTGGTGGAGACCAGCTGGAAAAAGGCAAAAGACCTGTCGAAAGCCAAGGTCGTGAAGTCCGAGCTGTGGCGTCATGCCGACGACGAGCCGACGCGCGAAGGCGCGGTGAAGCGGCTCACCAAGATGCTGAAGGGGCTGATCACCGAGGCCGAAAAGGAAGGCTACAAGCTGGCGCCGTTCATCGGCATCGCCTGTCCCGGCGTGATCAACGCGGACGGCTCCATCGAGAAAGGCGCGCAGAACCTGCCGGGCAATTGGGAGAGCAGCAAGTTCAACCTGCCGGCGAGCCTGCTCGAGGGCATTCCGCAAATCGGCGAGCACGACACCGCGATCCTGATGCACAATGACGGCGTGGTTCAGGGCCTCTCCGAGGTGCCGTTCATGCAGGACGTCGATCGCTGGGGCGTGCTCACCATCGGCACCGGCCTCGGCAATGCCCGCTTCACCAACCGCCGCAAGGACAACGGCAAGGACAAGGATAACGGAAAAGACGGGGATTCCACGGGCAACGGGAAGAAAAAGGCCAAGTCCGACAAGGAGTAACCTTGACTGGTTAGGTTAAGGACCGGATTGCGTTGCGGTGCACGGGCCGCACGCTACGGTCGGAACCGTCGCCTCACCTGGCCGGCGAAGCCGCCCTTCCCAGCCAGAGTTTTAATGAGCGGCACCGGGACCGCCAGTGTTTACCGCGTCTGGCGGTCCCACCCCGCCTTTTGCGGGTACCAGTGATTCGGGCACCGACGTGCCGCATCGGGCTTGCGCCGGGTCAGTGGCGAACGGCTCAGGCCCATTCCCGCGCAAACCGCCGCCGAAATCCGTGATCGCCCCCGATCATCACCGTGACATCGTGGGTCCAGCCGGAAAACCGGCCCGATTTTCGCCCTCCCAGCCTTGTCTGGCCCGCCATCCTCGCCTATTAACGCCCGAACCACAGGGGCCATGCTCCTTACTTGGCGCCTTCAGGAGAGGTGGCAGAGTGGTCGAATGCACCGCACTCGAAATGCGGCATAGGTGCAAGCCTATCGGGGGTTCGAATCCCTCCCTCTCCGCCAACATCATCCGCCACAACAAAACGGCTTACAGAAAGCTCGGTAGATCAGTCTGATCTTGCCGGCTCTCGCTCCGACAGCACCGTCCGCGCCGTCGCCACAAACGCCTGCGCGGCTGGCGACAACGTCCGCCCTTGGCGCTGCAGCAGCGACACCGGGCGGGTGATGGCAGGGCGTATCAGCGGCTTTGCGATCAGAGTCGGAAATTGATCCGCCGGCAGCATCGTCGCAGGAAGGATCGCGAGGCCGAGACCCTGCGCCGTCATGGCGAGTGCGGTGTTGATCAGCGTCACTTCATAGGTTGGGTTGAGGTGCTTGCCCTGGGTGCCCAGCGCCTGATCGATCTGCATGCGAATCCGCGTTTCGCGTCGCATCGCGATCGTGGGCATCTGAGCCAACTCGTCCCATGTCAGCGAGCGGCGTGCCGCGAAGTCGGCGGTGCGCCGGCCGATGGCGCTCAGGCGGCCGCGGGTCAGCGTCTCGATCGTCAGCTCCGCGAATTCTCCCTCGACGCTGCCGATCGCGAACTCCGCATCCGTCGCGCTCAGACGCGGAACGAGATCGTCGGCGGCGACGTCGCGCATGTCGATTTCGATGTCGGGATAGCCTGCCCGGAATTTAGCGAGCACCGAGGGCAGCAGTGCCGATGCGGTACCGGCTGAGGCGAGAAACGCGACCCGGCCGGCGCGCGCCTGCGCCAGGTCGCGCATGCGCCGCGACAGGCCCAGCGCATCACCCAGCATGCGTTCGGCGGCGTGAACTGCCTCGTCAGCAGCCAGCGTCGGCTGCACCGAACGCGTGGAGCGATCGAACAGTTTGACGCCGAGCTGCGCTTCGAGCTGCTGGATCAATAGGCTCGCCGCCGATTGCGTGATTCCCAGCTCGCGCGCGGCCCGCGTGATGCTGCGCGTCCGGTACACGCCGGTGAAGGCCTGCAATTGCCGCAAGGTGACGTTCATAGGCAAAGCTCATGAATTGATGAGTTCTTTCCGGCTTATCACATAAGCGAGCATGCAATAAAATGCATGCCGTGGACGGTGAAGTCGCGATCGCCAAGGGATCGGAAACGAACATGAGAACACAGGTGCTGGTGGTGGGCGCCGGGCCCGTTGGATTGACCGCGGCGATGGATCTGGCTTCCCGTGGGATCGACGTCGTGGTCGCGGAGATCCGCCATGCCGGCGATCCGCCCAGCGTCAAATGCAACCACGTCTCGGCGCGTTCGATGGAGATCTTCCGCCGGCTCGGTGTCGCCGCAAAGCTGCGCGACGCAGGCCTGCCCGCGGATTTCCCGAACGACTGCTCCTACCGAACCACGGCGACCGGCATCGAGCTGTGCCGCATCGACATTCCCTCGCGCGCACGCCGCTACAGCGCCACCGGTGGCCCCGATACCTGGTGGCCGACGCCGGAGCCGCCGCACCGGATCAACCAAGTCTATCTCGAGCCGATCCTATTCAGCCATGCCGCCGCTCAGTCGCGCATCACCATTCTGGCGCGCACGGAAATCACGGACATCGAGCAGAATGACGACCATGTGGTCGCACTGGCGCGCGACCTCGACAGCGGAAGCTCGCTCCGCATCGAGGCTTCCTTTGTGATCGGTTGCGATGGCAGCCGTTCCCTGGTTCGCAAATCGATCGGTGCCAACCTGTCCGGCACGCCGGTGATCCAGCGGGTGCAATCGACCTTCATCGAAGCGCCGCAGCTCAAGGAGCTGATGGGCGCGCACAAGCCGGCCTGGATGGTGCTCTCGCTCAACCCGCGACGTTCAGGCACGACGGTGGCGATCGACGGTCATGACCGCTGGCTGATCCACAATCACCTAAAGGCAGACGAACCCGAATTTGATTCGGTCGATCGGGATTGGGCGATCCGCGCCATTCTCGGCGTCGACGAGCGCTTCGAATACCGCGTCCTCAGCAAGGAGGACTGGGTCGGCCGCCGGCTTGTCGCCGATCGCTTCCGCGACCGCAGGGTCTTCATCTGCGGCGACGCCGCGCATCTGTGGATGCCATATGCGGGCTACGGCATGAATGCGGGCATTGCGGATGCCGTCGACCTGTGCTGGCAGGTGGCGGCGCATCTGAACGGGTGGGCGCCGGCTTCGATCCTCGATGCCTACGAGGCGGAGCGTCAGCCCATCACCGAACAGGTGTCGCGCTTTGCCATGGAGCATGCGATGAAGATGATGGCGCAGCGTGGCGGAGTCTCCGCGGAGATCGAGGACGACACGCCGCGCGGCCACGCGGCGCGCGCAGCGCTGGCCAGGGCGGCCTACGATCTCAACGTGCAGCAATATTGCTGCGCCGGATTGAACTTTGGCTACTATTACGATGCCTCGCCGATCATTGCCTATGACGGCGAGACGCCGCCGGCCTACGCGATGGGCAGCTTCACGCCCTCCACCGTGCCGGGCGCTCGCGCGCCGCACCTGTTTCTGCGGGACGGGCGATCGCTCTACGATGCCTTCGGCGCCGGCTACACTTTGCTGCGGTTCGATCCGGCGATCGATGTGGCGCCATTGAAGTCTGCCGCAGAGCAGCGCCGCATTCCGCTCGCGCTGGTCGACATCGCGCCAGACGAAGCGAACGGCGCGTATGCCGAGAAGCTGGTGCTGGCGCGGCCCGATCAGCACATCGCCTGGCGCGGGCAGGCCGCGCCCGCGGACCCACAAGGCTTGCTGACGCGCATTACTGGCGCTTCGGCGTAAGGCGATTTGAAGCGGACGGTCTCGCGACGAAGTCCGTCAGGACGTGGTTTACAAAGTCGTGGTTCACAAACAAGAACGCACCGGGGAGGGAAACGTGTTTCACGTTGCAAGCCGCCGCATTTTGGCCGTGCTGACGGCCGCGAGTTTCGCCGTGCTGCCGTTGGAAGCGAGCCGAGCGGCCTATCCCGAGCAATTGATCAAGATCATCGTGACCTTTCCGCCCGGCGGCAGCGCCGATACCGTCATCCGCGCGCTCGAACCGCTGGTCACTGCCGAGCTCAAACAGGGTCTCGTGATCGAGAACCGCGCGGGTGCTGGAGGCAACATCGGCATGGCCGCGGTCGCGCAGGCCAAGCCTGATGGCTATACGCTCGGTGTCGCGCCGGCAGGTAGCCTGACGGTGAATCCGCATCTCAATTCGTCGATGCCGTTCGATCCGAAGGATCTTGCGCCGATCACCCTGCTCGCGGAAATTCCCTTCGTGCTGGTTGCGTCAGCGAACGTGCCGGCGCATACGGTCGCGGAAACGATCGCGCTTGCCAAGGCCAAGCCGGGCGCATTGTCGATCGGGCATGGCGGCAATTCGACCGCCATGCACTTGACCGCGGCACTGTTCACGCAGAAGACCGGGATCGCCATGGAGCTGGTCCCTTATCGCGGGACCGCGCCGGCGACGGTCGACGTTCTCGCAGGCCATGTCCCCTTCGCGGTGCTGGATATCCCCGCATCGAGACAACTGATCCTCGAAGGCAAGCTTAACGCCATCGGTGTGTCGTCTGCCCAGCGTCTTTCGTCCTTGCCCGATGTGCCGACACTCGCCGAGAGCGGGATTGCGGGTTTCGAATCCGTTGGCTGGTTCGGGCTGGTTGCTCCGGCCGGCACGCCAGCCGATATCGTCGGCCGGTTGAACGAAGC
Organism: Bradyrhizobium sp. 62; assembly: GCF_023073035.1. NCBI lineage: Bacteria > Pseudomonadati > Pseudomonadota > Alphaproteobacteria > Hyphomicrobiales > Nitrobacteraceae > Bradyrhizobium > Bradyrhizobium sp. 62. Next base: position 8,478 of record NZ_JADPIT010000004.1, on the reverse strand, counting down.
CTTCGGAAAAGCCCTGAAGGACCCTTCGGTGGTCGAGAAGATCCGGACGCTTGGCGCAGAGCCTGCGCCGACCTCGCCCGAGCAGTTCAGCCGCTTTATCCAAAGCGAAAGCTCGAAATGGGGAAAGCTGATCAGTGAAGCGGGCATCAAGGCGAATTAAGTGTCGCCCAGTCAGACGATTCCGCCCCGCGTAAGTCATTGATCTTGCAGCACCGGTCTACTGTGCATGGGGTTGTTTTCGCGCTTTTTGTTGTTGGGCGTTGGAAAGCTTACAGGTAATCGTCACGCCGCCCCCGGCTGGTCTCTCCAGTTGGGATCCACCGACAAGGGCGAGACGGGCATGCAATCTTCCGGCAGCGGCTGGGGCAACGGGCTTCTTGGCGTCATCATCTTCAGCGGCTCGCTGCCGGCGACGCGCGTGGCGGTCGGCGGGTTTTCCGCGCTGTTCCTGACCTCGGTGCGCGCGGTCATCGCGGCGCTGATCGGTGTGGCCGTGCTCGGCCTGCTCCGTCAGGCGCGGCCGGCGCGTGGGGATCTCGTCTCGCTCGCCATCGTCGCCATCGGCGTCGTGGTCGGTTTTCCCTTGCTGACGGCGCTCGCGCTCCAGCACATCACCTCGGCGCATTCGATCGTCTTCATCGGGCTGTTGCCGCTGTCGACCGCGATCTTCGGCGTGCTGCGCGGCGGCGAGCGGCCGCAGCCGATGTTCTGGCTGTTCTCTATTCTCGGCAGCGCCACGGTCGCCGGCTTTGCGCTGTCCAACGACGGTACCGCATCGCTCACCGGCGATCTGCTGATGGTCGCCGCGATCGTGCTGTGCGGGCTCGGCTATGCCGAAGGCGCCGCGCTGTCGCGCCGGCTCGGCGGCTGGCAGGTGATCTCCTGGGCGCTGCTGCTGTCGCTGCCGCTGATGGTGCCGGTCGCGATTTGGACCTGGCCCTCGACATGGAGCGGCATCAGTGTGCCCGCCTGGATCGGGCTCGCCTACGTCTCGGTCTTCAGCATGTTCGTCGGTTTCATCTTCTGGTATCGCGGGCTCGCGATCGGCGGCATTGCCCGTGTCGGCCAGTTGCAGCAGCTCCAGCCGTTCTTCGGTCTCGCGCTTGCAGGCTGGCTTCTGCACGAACCGGTCGCCTGGAGCATGATCGCGGCGACCGCGCTCGTGGTCGCCTGCGTGTTCTTCGCGCGGCGGTTTGCCTGAGGCGGCCTCACGCGCCCCCCATCACCGTCCGCGTCAGCGTACTCCGCGCAAACTTCTTCAGCGGCATCGGCTTGCCGAACAGAAACCCCTGCACGAGGTCGAAGCCGAGCTCGTTCGCTGCGACCAGGTCGGCGCGGCTCTCGACGCCCTCGGCGACGGCACGCACGCCATAGCCATGGGAAAGCTCGACGATGTGGCGGCACACGGTGCGCTTGAGACGATCAGTGCCGCTGCCGGTGACGAAGTGCCGGTCCGCCTTCAGCTTGATGAAGGGAATTTTGTCCTTGTCCATCAGCGATGGCCAGTTGGCGCCGAGATTGTCGATCGACAGGCCGATATTGTGCAGACGCAGTTCGCGGGCGACCTCGACCAGGAGATCGAGGTCGCGGATCGCCTCCTCGCTGTCGATCTCGATCGTCAGCCCGCCGAACGCCGGATGGGTCGGCATGCGGCGGCAGAGATCGCGCACGGCCTGCGGCTCCTTCAGATATGACGCCGGCAGGTTGATCGCGAGATCGACCGGGCTCTGCTGCTCCAGCAGATAGTGCCAGTCCTGCATGGCGCGCTCGATCACGAATTCGGAGAGGTCGCGCATATTCGGGTCGTGCTCTTCGGGGATGAAATAGGCGGGCGGCACCACGCCCCAGGTCGGATGCCGCATCCGCACCAGCGCCTCGGCGCTATTGCGGATCAGCGTGCGCGCGTCGATCTTGGGCTGGTACCAGAGCTCGAGCCAGCCGGCGTGCAGGGCCTCGCCGACATGCACGGCCGGGCTCGGCGCCGGCTCCTCGGGCAACAGCATCGCGACGCGGTCGCGCAGCGTCTCCGCGGCAAACGGCGTGGTCAGCGGCGGCAGCATCTTGAGGCCGTATTCCTCGCCGACCTGCTGCACGGCCCTGACGATGATCGACTCGCGGGCGCCCACAGTCAGAACCCTGCCGTCGAAGGCCTCGCGCACCAGCGTCTCCAGAAATTTGCCGGGCTCGATGCCGTCGGCGGCGATGCCGAGCAGGATCAGGTCGGGCAATTCGCTCGTCAGCACGCTCTGCAGCTCCTCGGCGCTGGCGCATTCGGTGGTGACGAAGCCGAGATCCTCCAGCACTTCCGCGAGAAACGCGCGAAGATGGCGCTTGCCGTCGGCGACGCATGCGCGCGGCTTCACCTTTCGCCGTCCGAAGGTCTTCGGCCTTCGTTCGGCGAGTTCTACAATGTCGTCGTTCATCGCAAGCACTCCCGTTCCGTGCCGGTGTGTTAGCGACGTGAGCAGTTTCAAATATGGAAGGCTTCAGTCGATCGTCGAATTATCTGGGTAACGTTAAAGCACCCATCATGTCTAAAATTGTCTGGGTCTCGTTCGAGAAGTTTTTACGTCTGCCCGCGCATCGGGCGCAGGGTTGCGACAATCACGAGAGATTTCGCGACGTGCAGTAAGGCTGCATGCGCGCGCACTGTCCTGCAATTGGACCAAGCCGCGCGCGCCTCGCCCAATTGAATAATGGAGCGCCTCAATTGCGCGTCATGCGCGCATTTTTCCCGGTTCGCTCGTGACGGTTCTGCGACAATGCGTCGGTGCGCGCTGGCGCCAATGTGAAGCACATCACAAGCGGATTGCTGCAGGTGCGCTATTGCTCTGGCAGCCGGTGGTGGGCTGTCGAGGATCGCAGCAATGACGTCGCGGCGAATAATGTATTGGTGGTTCAGGTTCGTGCTGTCAGGACGATTTCTCGATCGCTTCCTGTGCCTGCCGCGCGCGCACTGAGCATGATCCGGAAAAGTGTGCAGCGGTTTTCCGACAAGATCATGCTCAACTGACAAGTTAAAGCGCGCCAGGCGCGCTTTAGTCGCGGGATCAGGTTTGGCCGATCAGCTTGCGCAACGCGGCCGCGCCGTCCTCGATCACATCGCGTCCCTTCCAGGCCAGATAGGACAGCTTTCCGCCGAGCGTGTCGTGGCTGCGTAGCCGGCGCGAGCCGAGAATGTGGCCGACATTGGAGGGGAAGCGGCTCACCTCGGCGGACACCAGCGCCGCGATCGCGTCCATCAATTGCTGGAGCCGAATGCCCCATTCGCAATGTTCGATGCCGTCGATCCGCACCTTGAGCGCATATTCGGTGTCGTAGATCTCGGCGAGCAGGTCGCGCGCAATCAGCACCCGGTTGTGCCGGAGCGCGATGCGCAAGGCGAGGCGCCTGTCGTCGAGCTGGTCGAGCACCATGTGAACGACGCAGGCATAGGGCGTGGCTGCGACATCGGCGGCGCTTTTGCTCGCGGCGGCCTTGGTGGCAAGGCGCACCAATTGCCAGAACGTCTTCAGCCGCTTGGCCACCAGCGTGAGCGCGAACGGCAGCGCCTCGGGATGGGCCTTCTTGAAGGCGTCCAATCGTGCGGTGATCTGATCAACGGTGCCGTCGTCGAATTTCGCGATCTTCTCGGGCAGCTTTTCGCTGAACTTCGGCAGCGCGGCGCCAGCGCGCAGCACATGTTGCATCTTCTTCACGTCGTCGAAGGCGGTGCGCGATGCCGTATATTGCGCGAGCTTGCCGCGCGCGAACTCGGTGCTCTCCGCCGATGCGAGGGTGCTCTCGAGAACCTTGACGACCTTGGTCTGGAAGGTCGATGCGATCTTCAGCACTTCCTTCTGGTTGTTGGCGGCGACCTGGTCGCTGATCGCCTTGATGTAGTCGCGCGCCATGGTCGGCAGCAGGTCGCGGCAGATCCACTCCCAGATGGGGGTGAGGGTGTTGCGCGAGATCCGCCCCACATTGGCATGCTCGGGCGCGCCGTCGATCAGAAGCAGCTCGAGCGGCGCAAAGAAATGGCGCGAGGGACTGGTGGCGCGCGCCTGGCTCGATCCGTCCTTGCGAAACTCGGCGCGCAACCGGGACTGGAGGTCGGACGAGCCCGGCATGTCGATGCCGCAAAGCTCAAGCCGTTCGAGTTCGCTGAGCAGGCAGCTGCGCGACAGGGGCGTCAGCTTCTGCAAGAAGTTCGATAGCTGGTCGATCTCGTTCATGGCACGCAATCTTCCGCAACGATTCCAGCAGGCCTATCGGCTGCATGCATGGAGGCATTTGCGCGCTCTCAATTGCGACATAGAGAAGCAAGCCGCCGTTAATATATCGGTAAAATCCGACGCCGGAGGTATTCGGCGCCGATCGGATCGTTAAGACGGCTTCGGGTCATCAGCCCATCATTGGGGCAGTTTCGGCAACCTGAGACTGTTGAGGGGCGTTGCCACTCAAGCATAAAGTGTGCCTGTGCCGGCGTTTCAGCACAAAACTGCCAAATTCACCGTAGTCTTACGGAGCAAAAAGTTAACTACAGATCGCGTGGGGTTCCGCTAAACGAGTGACATGGGGTCACAGAATGACACGGCCACTGATTCGCGGCCGTCGGAATGGTACGAAAGCAGCGCCGCTCCAACTGAAGAGCTCGATGTCGTCCGCCTGAACGCCGCCCGCGCCAAGGCCGCCGACGAAATGGCCGCCGCCATCGCTCGCGAGCTCAACGGTCCCCTCACGGCGCTCCTGCTCTACATGGGCGAAATCAAGCATCACAGCGATCAGCTCGCGCCGGTGACGGGTGATCGTGCCTATTTGCAGCGGGTCGTGGAGAATGCACTGGTGCAGACCGAACGGGTTTGTGGCCTCGTCAAACAGCTTGCCGGTTCTCACACGGGTGGCCTGCCGATCGCGTCCAGGGCCGAGGACGCCGAATCGAAGCTCGCGCGCGCACCACAGCCGCAGCGCCTGCCGAGCGCCGAAATGCTCGGCCTGTCAGGCCAGAAGCGGCTGACCAAGCGCGAGCGCGAGGTGCTGAGGCTGATCAGCGAGGGATATTCGAACAAGCAGGGTGCGCTTCGGATGCAGATCAGCCCGCGCACCTTCGAGAGCCATCGCGCCGAGGCGATGCGCAAGCTCGGCGCGCGCAACACGGCGGACCTCGTCCGTGCGGCGCTGATGCATTCGATCGACTGAAGGGTCTTGCCTCGGCCAGCCCGCCAGCGGCGAGGGCCACGCGTGAGAGATTTCTCGAGAAAAACCCGCGGCTCCGATCGTGCTCAGAAATAATCTTCGGCGAAGGGACGCGTGCGCGACGAGGGCCGCAGCGGCTTGAGCTCTTCCTTCGGCGCGTTGGGAATGATCGTGATAGTCCAGCGGGGCGGCATGCTCGATTCCTGCTCCAGCACCGAGCGCACGAAGCCGGTCACCGTCTCCTCGCCAGCGGCCACCGTTGCCATCCGGCCGTTGAACTGTGCGATGCGGAAGCGACGAACTTCTTTCTGGTCCGCGGTCTCGTAGGTGAACATGGAAACCCTCCTGGTTTCCGGCGACTATCGCTGCCTATGATTAGCCATCTGTGAAAATCCCAAGCCGTAGAAGTACGGCGGGCATGCACGCGTGAGTGGTTACGGCGTTTTCGAGCGAGCGCGTCAGCCCTCCGGCTCCTGCGCGCGCCCGGCGGCATAGGCCGCGTCCATCAGCTCCAGGAGGTCGCGAAATCCGGCGTCGCCAAGGCTCTCCGCGGTCTTCTCCAGCCGCAGCGCCAGCGCCGCGAGCCGGACATAGCCGAACGTCCCGGCCGCGCTCTTCAGCGAATGCGCTTCGCGCGCGATCCTGCCGTGATGTTGCGCGAGCGCGAGCGAACGAAACAATTTTAGGCGCGCGCAGGTGTCGCTCCAGAACACGTCGCGCACTTCGCAAGCACCGTCCTCGCCGATCTCGCGCACCAGCGCCTGATATGCGCCCGGCTCGCGCGCGGGCTCGGCATCAAGCGCTGTCTGCGCCGGCGCGGCGGTGACTTCGAACATGGTTTGGCCTGCCTTGAACACGGTTCGTTTGCCGCCGGCCCGGACAGGCGCGCGCGGCACGTTGCGTGTCTACGGCATCCGGATTTCAGTTCCGGTAGCAGGACAATCCGTGTTTGCGGGCCGGAATTAGCGGACGGTTTACCACGCCGCAGCACCAGTCAGCGCGGGCCGAGCAGCCGGTCATACTGCGCCTTCACGGCGGCGTAGCATTCGCACGCCGTCTGGCGCAGGCCGTCCAGGTTGAGGATCTGGATGTGTCCGCGGCTGTAGTGAATGAAATTCGCCTGCTGCAGGGTATTGGCGACCAGCGACACGCTGTTCCGCCGAGCGCCGATCATCTGCGCCATCGCCTCCTGGGTCAGCAGCAGCCGGTAATCGCCGGAGAGGTCGTGGGTGTGCAGCAGGCAGCGCGACAGCCGCGCCTCCACCGGATGAGCGGCGTTGCACCCCGCGGTCTGCTGCACCTGCGCGTAGACCGCCAGCCCGTGACGCGTGAGCAGCGTCCGCAGAGTGCCGCTCTGGTCGGCCGCGACGCGCAGCCGATCGAGATCCATCATCGAGGCGGAGCCGGGAACCAGCACGATGGCCGTGTTCAGCGCGCAGGCATCGCCCATGGTCGAGAGCGTTCCGAGCAGGCTGTCGCGGCCGATCATGGCGACTTGCACGTGCTCGCCCCTGGCGAGCTCCACCACCAGCGAGATGACGCCGCGATGGGGAAAGTAGGCGCGCTTGAGCGTTTCGCCGGTCTCGACCAGCACCGCCTCATGCGGCAGGTCGCCCGTACGCAGGTGCGGACGGATCAATTCGTAATCGTCTGCCGACAGCGCGGACAGGAAACCGTTGGAGGAACGCACCATCGTTTCCAAAGTAGCCTCCCGTCTTCCGGACCAGCGGGCCGCAGCACACGAAACTGCTTGCCGCCCGGCCAAGTTCCATCATGTTCCCCTCGGGATATGTTGGCAATTGGGACAAGTTGTCCGATCGGTGATCGCCGCCGCGACGCCGCCCTCCCCAAAGACAGATTCCCTGACCATTCGCCGGTACCGATCCGGGAACCCAGCAGATCCAGATTGTCGGCTGGCGCATCGGGTTTGGAGGATGGTCGCGGTCATGGTTGATCCGACGCATTTCGAAGTGATCCGCGCCGCGTCCGATTCGCCATTCAGTTGCGCGACAACAAAGTGTATTATAATGGTTGTGTTGCTCCGCGTATACCTGTTGGGGGGCAGACGGCCGGTGCATTTGCGGCGGAAATGAGAATGGCACGCTGATTCGCTCATAAGCCTGCGCGCCAGCCTGCAAGGGTTGCGCAGGTAAAAGCGGCAAGGGGCCTTCATGAGCCGGAAGCATTGCATCCGCACTGCCATCGGACGCCGGGCGATCCGTGCACCCTCGTTAGTCGGACGAGTGGCTACCGTCCTCAAACATTGCTTCGAATCTTGGCGCCGCGTGGCCGCAGATTTCGCGTCCATTGTCTTCCCCGCTCCGCCAAGCAGGTTCTCAACAGTCCATTTCTCGAGCAAAGGAGCATGGCGTGCGCCACGGTTCAATTATTGAATCGCCAAATCGGGAAGCTCAAACGGGGACAGAAGGTCTGCGCCATATTCTCGTCGTCGACGACGACCCGATGGTCTGCATGGCCATCGAGGTCTATCTCCAGCGCAACGATTTTCGGGTGACGATCGCCGAAGGAGGGGAAGCCGGACTTCGCGCGCTCGAACACGAGCAGTTCGATCTGATGATCATCGATATCTTCATGCCGCACATGCGCGGGTTCGAATCGGTCAGGATCTTTCACGAGCGGGCGCCGGCCGTTCCGCTGATTGCGATGTCCGGCTACGCGTTCGCAAATTTGAATTCGCCAGCTCCCGATTTCCTCCGGATGGCGCTGGAGCTCGGTGCGGCGCGGTGTCTGCGCAAGCCGTTCACGCCGCACGCGCTGCTCGCCGCCATCAACGATTGCCTGGCGGAGCACCGTCCCTACGGCGACCTCGCCTCGGCCGCGCGCCTGGGTTAGCGCCGACACCGGCCGCAGTGGACGCCGGTAACGGATCGTTTACCGCAAATGCGGGTCTTGCGTATCCCGGCAGAGCACCAAGCGAACGTGGCGGGACCGCCCCGGATTGCAGGCGGCTCGATACAATTCCGCGAAGACCGCGCATATCGTCCTTCACGAGCTGGGCTTTCCCGCGCGCCTGGTCCCGCTGTTATCGGCACGTTCACCTCACGCGTCTCGCCGTTGCGGCGTGGTGCCGGTTTGCCGAAAAACGCTGTCGTATGCGATCGAACGGCAAACTTGTCTTCAATATCCGTATTAGCACGGAGGATGAAATTAACGGGACCGTGAAAGGGGATGTCTAACGATCCAAGGCGGGGACTTCCGTTCATGCCAAGCGTGGCTCGGGCGTCGAGTCCAGATCCAGGTCAGTAAGGCGTAGCTCATGGATGATCTGTTGCGGGAGTTTTT
>NZ_JADPIT010000002.1:393259-393706 GCF_023073035.1 Bradyrhizobium sp. 62 | reverse complement strand
CCGGCACCGGCAATGCGCTGAACGCGCTTGGCTTCGCCGGCAACACCGGCACTGCGAGCGCCTTCACCGCGGCACGGACCTCGGGCGTCGGCGGCCTCACAGGCAAGACCCTGACCTTCTCCTCCTTCAACGGCGGCACGGCGGTCAATGCCACCTTCGGCGACGGCACCAACGGCACGGTCAAGACGCTCGATCAGCTCAACACGAAGCTTCAGGCCAACAACCTGACGGCGACGATCGACGCCAACGGCCTGCTGACGGTCTCGACCACCAACGACTACGCGTCCTCGACGATCGGTTCGAGCGCCGCGGGTGGTGCGATCGGCGGCACGCTGACCTCATCTCTGACGTTCTCGACGGCTTCCAGCCCCGTTCAGGACACGGTTGCCCAGACCTCGCGTTCGAACCTGGTCGGCCAGTACAACAACATCCTTGCGCAGATCGACT
>NZ_JADPIT010000002.1:392407-393153 GCF_023073035.1 Bradyrhizobium sp. 62 | reverse complement strand
AGACCGGCAAGTCGAACCTCAGCATCACCGGCGTGACCTATAACTCCAAGGGTCTTGGCCTCGCCTCGCTGACCAGCGGTGTCGACTTCATCGACAACGCTGCGACCAACAAGGTGCTGACCAATCTGAACTCGGCGTCGAGCACGCTGCGTTCGGAAGCGTCGAGCCTTGGTTCAAACCTCACGATCGTGCAGGTGCGTCAGGACTTCAACAAGAACCTGATCAACGTGCTGCAGACCGGTTCTTCGAACCTGACGCTGGCCGACACCAACGTCGAAGCCGCGAACAGCCAGGCGCTGTCGACCCGCCAGTCCATCGCGGTCTCCGCGCTGTCGCTGGCCAACCAGTCGCAGCAGAGCGTGCTGCAGCTGCTCCGCTAACAAGCGGACGACATCGCAAGCAGGATCTGGCGGCGGGGCTTTGGCCCCGCCGCTTTTTTTGTTCGTCATTCGGGCAGCCGTGCGACGCTCTGAAAAGTAACCAGCGGTTATGGTTAATGGAGAGTAAGCGCGGATAAATGCCAATGATTTCAGCTTGATTGCCGGCGGCGACCACGCCTTCCGCGCGCTTATGGTGAACCCGCGCTTAATGCGGACGCGCGTCGTTTCACCCTTTGTTAGCCATGTCGGGGCACGCTGTCCCCGTCACTCGATCCGAAGCGATCGAACGAAGACGCGTAAACCAGAAGGGTAAGAGTCATGTCCGGTATTGTTCTCTCTGCGTCGGTTCGTCAGAACCTGCTGTCT
>NZ_JADPIT010000002.1:392014-392242 GCF_023073035.1 Bradyrhizobium sp. 62 | reverse complement strand
TCGCCAACGGCGTGCAGGTGCTGCAGGCTGCCAACACCGGCCTGACCTCGTTGCAGAAGCTGATCGACTCTGCGAAGTCGATCGCCAACCAGGCGCTGCAGACCACCGTCGGCTACTCCACCAAGTCAAACGTCTCCACCACGATCGCGGGTGCGACGGCGGCGGACCTGCGCGGCACGACCTCCTTTGCCAGCGCGACCGCGAGCAGCAACGTGCTCTATAACGGCA
>NZ_JADPIT010000002.1:391763-391980 GCF_023073035.1 Bradyrhizobium sp. 62 | reverse complement strand
GCACCACGGCCCTGACCGGCGCCATCACGCTGATCGCCACCAACGGCACGACCGCAACCGGTCTGTCCGGCAACGCCCAGCCGGCCGATGGCGACACGCTGACCGTGAACGGCAAGACCATCACCTTCCGCTCGGGCTCCGCTCCGGCCTCGACCGCGGTTGCGTCCGGCTCGGGCGTCAGCGGCAATCTCGTCACCGACGGCAGCGGCAACACCAT
>NZ_JADPIT010000002.1:391677-391753 GCF_023073035.1 Bradyrhizobium sp. 62 | reverse complement strand
CACCACGGCGGCGAGCGGCACCACGACGCTCGGCGCCACCATCGGCTCCTTTGCAAGCACGGGCGCGACAGCCGGT
>NZ_JADPIT010000002.1:391269-391445 GCF_023073035.1 Bradyrhizobium sp. 62 | reverse complement strand
ATCTCGGCACCGCGGGCACCCCGGCTGCGAACGTCAACGATCTGTTGGCTGCAATCGATCTGGCCAGCGGCGTGAAGACGGTGTCCATCACCGCGGGTGCAGCGACGATCGCCACCAGCGTCGGCCAGACCGCCTCAAGCGCTGCCGGCGGTGCCGTCACGCTGAAGAGTTCGACA
>NZ_JADPIT010000002.1:388087-391259 GCF_023073035.1 Bradyrhizobium sp. 62 | reverse complement strand
CCGGCAAGGCCGACCTGCTCAAGGCTCTCGCCCTGACGACATCTTCCGGTGCAGGCAATGCGAGCCTGTCCGTCAACCGAACAACGAGCGCCGCCTCGCTGGGTGCAACCCTTACGGACGGTTCGTCGCTGAACGTCGATGGTCATACCATCACCTTCAAGAACGCGCCGATCCCGGGATCGACCGGTGCTCCGAGCGTTCCGAGCGGCTTCGGTGCCAGCGGTAACATCCTCACCGACGGCAACGGCAACTCGACCGTCTATCTGCAGGCCGGCACGGTTGCCGACGTGCTCAAGGCGATCGACCTTGCCACCGGCGTGCAGACCGCGACGGTCAACGCCAACGGCACCGCGACGCTTGCGACCGCCACAGGCCAGTCGAACTCGACGATCAATACGTCCGGTCAGCTGAAGCTCTCGACCGGCATCAATGCCGATCTGACGATCACGGGCAGCGGCAATGCACTGAATGTATTCGGGCTGGCCGGCAACACCGGCAGTGCGTCGGCATTTACCGCGGCGCGCACCTCCGGGGTCGGCGGCATTGCCGGCAAGTCCTTGACCTTCTCCGCGTTCAACGGCGGCACGGCGGTCAATGCCACCTTCGGCGACGGCACCAACGGCACGGTCAAGACGCTCGATCAGCTCAACACGGCGCTTCTGGCCAACAATCTGGCTGCAACGATCGACGCCAACGGCCGGCTGACCATCACGGCGTCCAACGACTACGCGTCCTCGACGATCGGTTCGACCGTCGCAGGCGGTGGCATCGGCGGCACGCTGACTTCGGCGCTGACCTTCTCGACGGCTTCCAGCCCCGTCCAGGATGCGGTTGCACAGACGGCCCGTGCGAACCTGGTGTCTCAGTACAACAACATCCTGAACCAGATCGACACGACCTCGCAGGACTCCTCGTTCAACGGCGTCAATTTGCTGAACGGCGATCAACTCAAGCTGGTGTTCGACGAGACCGGCAAGTCGAGCCTCAACATCACCGGCGTGACCTACAACTCCAAGGGTCTGGGCCTCGCTGCCCTGACCGTCGGTGTCGACTTCATCGACAACGCCGCGTCCAATCGCGTGCTGACGAACCTGAACGCCGCGTCGAGCACGCTGCGCTCGGAAGCGTCGAGCCTCGGTTCGAACCTCTCGGTGGTGCAGGTGCGTCAGGACTTCAACAAGAACCTGATCAACGTGCTGCAGACCGGTTCTTCGAACCTCACGCTGTCCGATACCAACGTCGAAGCCGCGAACAGCCAGGCGCTGTCGACCCGCCAGTCCATCGCGGTCTCCGCGCTGTCGCTGGCCAACACTTCGCAGCAGAGTGTGCTCCAATTGCTCCGCTAAGTAACTGGTATCATTAAATAAAATAAGAGCGGCGGGGTCATTTGCCCCGCCGCTTTTTTGCGTCTGGAGGGGGCAGGGACGTTCACCGCCCATTAACCCTATCCCTTAAACCGGCGTTAACCATACTTTAAAGGACAGCCTCTAAGACTGGACAAAAGCCCGCTTCCAAAACCGCGCGGCCGATTCGTACCTGGTTCAAGAGGAAGACTCGCCAATGTCCAACATCGTTCTCTCGGCGTCCGTTCGCCAGAACCTGTTGTCGCTGCAGTCGACGGCCGACTTGCTGGCCACGACGCAGGAGCGGCTGTCGACCGGTAAGAAGGTCAACACAGCGCTCGACAATCCCACCAATTTCTTCACGGCCCAGGGGTTGGACAACCGGGCGAGCGACATCGGCAACCTGCTGGATGGCATCAACAACGGTGTGCAGGTGCTCCAGGCCGCCAACACCGGCATCACCTCGCTGCAGAAGCTGATCGACAGCGCCAAGTCGATCGCCAACCAGGCGCTCCAGACCACGGTCGGCTACTCGACCAAGTCCAACGTCTCCACCACGATTCCCGGTGCGACGCCCGCCGACCTGCGCGGTACGACCTCCTACGCGAGCGCGACCGCCAAGAGCAATGTGCTCTATACCGGCGCAGCCGGTGGCGTAACCCCGGTCACGGGAACCGCCGCGCTCGGCGCCTCGCTGGGCTCGAACGCCGGCACGAATGTCGGGTTTGCCGCGACCGCGGCCGACGGCACGACTGCACTGTCCGGTACCACCACACTGGTCGGCACCACGACATCCACCACCTTCGGCGCGCCGCCCGCGGACGGCGACACCATCACGGTCAACGGCAAGACCATCACCTTCCGCACCGGTATCGCGCCGACGACGCAGCCGACCGGCTGGGGCCTCAACCCCAGTGGGCACATCGCCACCGACGGTAACGGCAATTCGATCGTCTACGAGGGAACGCCGGCTGCGCCCGGCGCGACCGTCAACGACGTCCTCAGCGCGATCGACCTCGCCAGCGGCGTCAAGACCGCGGCAATCAGTGCAGGCGCGGCAACCATTACGGTCAGCGGCTCGACCGGTCCGATCGGTACGCTGCAGGTGGCGTCGTCCGTCACGGGCGGCCAGGTCACGCTGAAGAGTTCGACCGGCGCCGATCTGAGCCTGACGGGCAAGGCCGATTTCCTCAACAAGCTCGGTCTGACCGCGGCGACCGGCGCAGGCAATGCGAGCGTGAGCGCGGACCGATCGACCACCGCGGGCTCGCTCGGCTCGCTCGTTCAGGACGGCTCGACGCTGAACATCGACGGCCACACCATCACTTTCAAAAACGCCCAGTCGCCCCAGTCGGCGTTGAGCGTGACCTCCGGCGGCGTCAACAACAATATCGTCACCGACGGCAACGGTAATTCGACCGTCTACCTCCAGAGCGCGACGCTCACCGATCTGCTCAACTCGATCGACCTTGCCACCGGCGTCAAGACCGCCAGCATCTTCAACGGCTCGGCGACGCTGTCGACCACCGCGGGCCAGATCCCCTCGTCGGTCAACAGCAGCGGTCAGCTTGCGCTCTCCACCGGCATCAACGCCGACCTGTCGATCACCGGCACCGGCAATGCGCTCAACGCGTTCGGTCTCAGCGGCAATACGGGAACGGCGACCGCTTTCGCCGCGGCGCGCAACTCCGGTGTTGGTGGCGTCGCCGGCAAGACGCTGACCTTCACCTCCTTCAACGGCGGCGCGCCGGTCAACGTCACCTTCGGCGACGGCACCAACGGCACCGTCAAGACGCTCGATCAGCTCAATGTGCAGCTTCAGGCCAACC
>NZ_JADPIT010000002.1:372872-388077 GCF_023073035.1 Bradyrhizobium sp. 62 | reverse complement strand
CCTGACGGCGACGATCGACGCCAACGGCGTGCTGACGGTCACCACCGTCAACGAGTACGCATCCTCGACCCTCGGCTCAACTGCCGCCGGCGGTACGGTCGGCGGGACGCTCACCGGCGTGCTGGCCTTTACCACCGCGCAGCCACCGATTCAGGATCCCGTCGCGCAGACCGCGCGCTCCGGCCTGGTCAGTCAGTTCAACAACATCCTGGCGCAGATCGACACGACCTCGCAGGACTCGTCCTTCAACGGCGTCAACCTGCTCAACGGCGACACGCTGAAGCTGGTCTTCAACGAGAACGGCAGCTCGACGCTCGGCATCAACGGCGTGGTGTTCAACGCGGCCGGCCTGGGTCTCAGCAATCTCGTTCCGGGCACGGACTTCATCGACAACGGTGCCACCAACAAGGTGCTGGCCAGCCTGAATGCCGCCTCGAGCACGTTGCGCTCCGAGGGTTCTTCGCTCGGTTCGAATCTGTCGATCGTGCAGGTGCGTCAGGACTTCTCCAAGAACCTGATCAACGTTCTGCAGACCGGCTCGGCCAACCTGACGCTGGCCGATACCAACGAGGAAGCGGCGAACAGCCAGGCGCTGTCGACCCGCCAGTCCATCGCGGTCTCCGCGCTGTCGCTGGCCAACCAGTCGCAACAGAGCGTGCTGCAGCTGCTCCGCTAATTTCGCGGCGCAGGTCGCTCATCGATTTCGCGGCGGGGCTAACGCTCCGCCGTTCATTTTACTGAGATCGCTAAGGCAGGATTAGCTGAGATCGACGCGCACCACGCGCGACGTGTTTACAGCGTGCACATGCGCGTCTAGCTTCACGATGACGAAGAACTCCGAGACCCGTAATAATCCGGAGTGCTTCCAAGCACACATGTAAGCAAATCTTAAGCGGTGCTGCCTAGGGTCAGGAAAGAAATCCTTAAGCGCGTTCAACGCGCTAGGTAACCTCCAGGGTGTGATTGATGTCGAATTCCGCTGCCTCGGCCTACGCGCGTGTTGCAACGACCACCGCATCTCCTCGCGACATCGAAGCGCAGACCCTGCTCAAGGCCGCGAACAAGCTTCAGGATGCGATCAACAGCGCCGAGCCGTTCAGCGAGCAGACCACGCAGGCCCTGATGTTCAATCGCAAGCTCTGGACGATTTTCCTGAGCGAGGCCATGCGCGAGAACAATCCGCAGCCGATCGACGTCCGGCAGAAGATCGCCAACATCAGCGTGTTCGTGCTGAGCCAGACCGCCGCGCTGCAGATGAGCCCGCAGTTCGATCACTTCCGTCCGCTGATCGAGATCAACCGCAATATCGCCGCTGGTCTCTCCGGCCGTCCGTGATCGAGCACGGCTCGTTCCGCTTCGGCAACACCAAATCCACGCTGACGGATACCGGCAAGACGCAGATCAGGAACGTCGTCACCGGTCCCGCGACCGGTTCGAGCGATCTGGATGTTGCCGTTGCGAGGCTCGACGCCTGATGGTCAGGCGCTGCGGTCCGTGCTGGCCGGACGCGAGGGCTCGGATTTCAAATCCTGCGCATGGAAATAGGCCCGCCGGCGCAGCATTGCTTCGTCGGGGAACTGGTTGACCACCGCGTCGGTCCTGTCGTTGACGACCTGGAAGACGAACGACGCCGCCGCCTGGTCGAACACGACCTGGCGTGAGACGTTCTCGCTGCTTCGCAAATCATTACGTGCAGGCGCGCTCGCCTCGCCAGCGGCCACTGTCTGGCTCACGGGCAGATCGGTTTGCACGGCCTCGTTCGCCGCCGCATTGGACGTCGTTACGATCTGCACGGCGACCGGTATCCCCACCGGCCTGATGCTGAAATCTGTACTCATGGCAGCCTCCTGGTTGCCTCACGTGAGTCAAATCCCAACCCCTCTCAATACGCAACCATGGAACACCAGGATTGAACACCCGGTAAGGAAACGTGCCTAACCGCGCGACGATGTTGCCGCGCGGTTTTTCGTAAAATTGTCGTTTGTTGTTGCGCGCGTTCAGAGCGAGCGGCTGACCGCGAGCGGCGTGATGTGGCGTGGGCCCGGCGTGGCGCGGCGTCCCGCGGCCGTGTAGGTGTTCGGCACGTTGCGCTTCTGGATCTCGGCGTTGACACCGCGCACGACGCTCTCCGAGACGGCGTGAGCGGTTGCGAGCACGGTGAGATTGACCTGGAGCATCGCGCGGAATGCATCGTGGTGCCGATGAAGCGTCGAGAGCAGCTCGGGCGCGGATTTGGCGAGCTGCGCCTGGTTCGCCTTCAACTGGGTGACGGCGCCGACATAGTTTCGCGACAGCTCCTGCTTCTTGCTCTCGAGGGTCATCGCCTCGCGGACCTGGCCGGCACGTACCAGCTCGGTCTCGCGCTCGATCAGGCCGAGCAGCGCACTCATCGCATCCATCAGCTGCTCGGCGATCTTGCGCGCCTCGGCGCTGCCGGGTGCGGTGTTCGGGCGCTGCGCTTGCACCGGCTGACGCGAGGCGTTGAAGTGGTTCATCTCGGTTGACCTTATGCCGTGCGGATCGTTTTTGCCTGCTGCATGATCAGGGTGCGATAGACGTCGGTGGCGATGCCGACGCCGCCGGCGTTGGCGAAATTCTTGGAATATTGCTCGGTCAGCATCGAGCGCCACACGCCGGTGCCAGGGGTGTCGCCGAACGGGCCTTCGCCCTTCAAACCCGAGGTCATCTGCGAGAACATGCTGTTGAGGAACATCGCCTCGAAGTCGGTGGCGATCTTCTGCGCCTTGGCCTGCTGCTTCGGCGGGACCTTTTGCAGTGCCGCGGCGAGATCGAAGTCCGGCCGGCCGTTGCGGCTCTCCACCGAGAAGGCGGAGCTGGCGACCCGTGCGGTGTTGACCATGTCGGTCTGCATCACATCACCTCGATGTCGGCTTCGATCGCACCGGCGGCCTTGATCGCCTGCAGGATGCTGATGAGATCGCGCGGGCCGATGCCGAGACCGTTGAGGCCGTCGACGAGCTGCTGAAGCGAGACGCCGTCCTTGACCACGGCGAACTTCTTGCCGTCCTCGGTGACGCTGACGCTGCTGCGTGGCGCGACCACGGTCCGCCCCCGCGACAGCGGGTTGGGCTGGCTGACCTGCGGGCTCTCGGAGATCGTGACGGTGAGGTTGCCCTGTGCGACCGCAACGGTGGCGACGCGGACGTCGCGGCCCATCACGATGATGCCGCTGCGTTCGTCGATGATGATCTTGGCGGCGAGATCCGGATCGACCTGGAGCTGCTCGATCTCGGTGAGAAACGCGACCACGTTGCCCTTGAACTCCGGCGGGATCGCAAGCTGCACGGTCGATGGGTCGATCGGCTCGGCGGTCTTGACGCCGAGATAGTCGTTGATCGCGGCGGCGATCCGCTTGGCCGTGGTGAAGTCGGCATTGCGCAGCGCAAGCCGAACGTTCGGCAGGCGATTGAGCGCGAACTCGATCTCGCGCTCGATGATGGCACCGTTGACAATGCGTCCGACCGTCGGCACGCCACGCACGATTTTCGCCGCCTCGCCCTCGGCCTGGAAGCCGGAGATCGCGAGTGAGCCCTGTGCGACCGAATAGACGTTGCCGTCGGCGCCGAGGAGTGGGGTGACGAGCAGGGTGCCGCCCTGGAGATTCTTGGCGTCGCCGAGCGCGGAGACGGTGACGTCCATGCGCGTGCCCTGGGTGGCGAAGGCCGGCAGATTGCCTGTCACCATCACGGCGGCGACGTTGCCGGTGCGGATGGTGGCGCCCCGGATGTTGACGCCCATGCGCTCGAGCATCGCTTGCAGCGACTGCTTGGTGAAGGGGATGTTGTTGAGGGTGTCGCCGGTGCCGTTGAGACCGACGACGAGGCCGTAGCCGATGAGCTGGTTCTGCCGCACGCCTTCGATGTTGGCGAGATCCTTGATGCGCGATGTCGCGCTTGCAGAATTGACCGAGAGCACCAGCGCTGACAGCGCGGCGCAGGCCACCCCCACAAGTCTCACCCAACGAACGCTTGGCATCCTCTGCTCCCCGAGGCTCCTCAAATCAAAGGACCATCACGACACTCCCATGACGAGCTGGTCCGACGCTGTCCTTGCGAGCGCTGTGCCAACTCGGGGCAGCGGGGGTAGGTCGCTGAATAGGTTGAATAAATCTGTTTCGAGCGACCTCAGCCGGTGTTGTCCCTGAGGAGCGAAACTGCCGCCCGTCGGCAGATTTTGCCGGGCTGTTTACGGGCCGTTAACCATAAAACGGCGAATGTGGCGCATCGATCACCCGGATTGCTTCCGATGCGCATCTACGGACCGAACGGCACCATGCTTGGAACGCCGGCCAGCCAGGCCAGGCGGACGAGCTCCGGCGGCTTCGTGCTACCCGACACCTCGTCGGCGCCGGAGACGCGAGGCGCCGCCGCACCGAAGGCGGCCGCCAACATCGACGGGCTGCTGGCGCTGCAAGGCATCGAAGAGGATCCGATCGAGCGTCGCAAGCGCTCGGTCGTGCGCGGAAAGACCGCGCTCGACGTGCTCGACGATCTCAAGATGGGACTTCTCTCCGGCAAGCTCGACGCCTCGACCGTGATGCGGCTGCGTGACGCTGCGGCGAACCTGAAATCGTCCTCCGGCGACTCCGGCCTGGATTCGGTGCTGTCGGAGATCGAGCTGCGAGTCGAGGTCGAGCTCGCCAAGGCCGGGCAGGCATAGCGTCCTACGCCGCTTCATCCTTCAACTGCGCGTCGTAGCGGCGCTGGGCGGCGAGCACGTCTTTCAGATTCTGTTCGGCCCAATCGCGCAGCGGATCGACGGCTGCGGCGAGCGTCACGCCGAGCTGCGTGATCGAGTATTCCACGGTCACCGGCACGGTTGCGATGGCGTGACGCTTGATCAATCCGTCGCGCTCGAGCGACTTGAGAACCTGGCTCAGCATCTTCTGCGAAATGCCTTCGATCGTGCGGCGCAACTGATTGAAGCGCATCGGCTCCTCGCGCAGCAGCAGCAGGATCAGCACCGCCCATTTGTCACCGACGCGGTCGAGGATCTGTCGCGTGGGGCAGTTCGCTGCATAGACGTCTGGCTTCATCGTCGGGTCCTCACGATCCATTCCGCTCATTTGCCGGCCGCCGCCGGTTACTCCTGCGTAATCAGGTAAGCACAAAGTGCTCTCTTAACACCAGCGCTCTTTGCGATATCTAGTCACCATTGGTTACTACAGAAGCAAAGGAGCCTTCCATGAAAATCGCAGTTGCCGGCGCCTCGGGCCGGGCCGGGTCGGAGATCACGAAAGAACTGTCCCGCCGCGGCCACACGGTTACGGCCATCGCCCGCAACCCCGAGAAGATCGCGACCCTGCCGAACGTCACGCCCACCAAGGGGGACGTGCTCGACCAGTCAGACCTTGCCAAGTTGTGGGCCGGGCACGACGCCGCCGTGAGTTCCGTACACTTCCTGGCCAGCGACGCGCTCAAGCTGATCGGCGCGGCCAAGGACTCGAAGGTTGGTCGTTACCTCGTCGTCGGCGGAGCCGGTAGCCTGGAGGTCGCTCCGGGCGTCAAACTGGTGACAACTCCCGAGTTTCCGCCTCAGTACAAGGCTGAGGCGGAGGCGGGTTCGGCCTTTCTCGACCTGCTGCGGCAGGAAAAGGCGCTGAACTGGACTTTCATCTCGCCGTCGGCCCTGTTCATCGAGGGGGAGCGCACCGGCAAGTTCCGGCTTGGCACCGATCAGCTTCTCGCAGATGCGAACGGCAAAAGCTGGATCACCTTCGCGGATTACGCCATCGCCCTCGCCGACGAGATCGAGCGGCCGGCCCATGAGAGGCAACGTTTCACGGTCGGCTACTAGGCCTACGGCCGCTCCCGGGCCCTTCAGGATAAACCTTTCCTGTGCAAGGGCTTGGGGGCGCCGGTCGGGCTATCAGGGAAACATTGTCTGTCACAGGAGGCCGCTATATAACGCCCCGCTCAGCGGACCCCGTTCCGCGTACGAGTCGTTGCTTAGACAGATAGGCCGCCCTTGGAAAAGTTGAAAAACTACCGACCGACCGAAAAAGAGCCTTTCATGAACGACAGGCAGAAGGAGTACTTCCGCTTGAAGCTCCTTGCCTGGAAGGATGAGATCCTCAAAGAGTCCAAGCTCACCCTGCAAGCCCTGCAGGAGGAGAACGTGAACCACCCCGATCTCGCCGATCGGGCATCGTCCGAAACCGACCGCGCCATCGAACTCCGTGCCCGCGACCGCCAGCGCAAGTTGATCGCCAAGATCGACGCCGCGCTCCAGCGTATCGAGGACAACACCTACGGCTATTGCGAGGACACCGGCGAGCCGATCTCGTTGAAGCGGCTCGAGGCCCGTCCCATCGCGACGCTCTCGGTGGAGGCGCAGGAGCGCCACGAGAAACGCGAGAAGGTCTATCGCGACGAATAGAGTCCGAGCCGCAGCGATGCGGCTCTTTGTTTTTGAACGCAAGGTGCGCCTTTTCGCGCCGTGATCAGCATTTTGCCTGTCGCTTGCAACCGCGCGTTCGACGCGCGAGCGCAATCACGAAAAGTGAATCGCGATCAATGGGCTAGACTCAACTCCTCCGAGCTCACGTGAGTTCGGATGAGAAACAGCCTTCACTTCAGGTGCGGGAGGTTTTGCGAGTCGCATCAAGGACATCGACTCGAATGCTGAGGCACTGATCCAGCAGCTTCATGCGTTGCTGCAATCAGGCCTGGTGCGACGCTGCAGGGTGCGCAGCCCCATAAAGCCCGGACCAGCTCAATATTTCCTTAAACGCCGGCGCCGCCCGTGAGGCTTGCCGTGATGTGGCCGGCCAGCCTCCGCGTCTCATCCAGCTTGGGCCGGCAATGACGTGCTGCCGCGCGGCCCCCTGCGCTTGTCACGCCCCGGCGGGGATGCTGAAGTGCCGCCCTCGATTGTGGTGTGTAGGAGCGGGCGCCGATGGACAGAATTCTCGCAGCCGCAAAGGCGATCGCGCTGGCGCGCCGCAACCATGCGCCGCTCGCGGCGCTCGAAGTTCCTCCCGCCGATGAAGCCGAGGGCTATCAGGTCCAGCGCGCGCTGCACGATCTGCTGCTGCCGCATGCCGGCCCGCTCGTCGGCTACAAGATCGGCTGCACCAGCCAGGTGATGCAGGATTACATCGGCATTCCACACCCCTGCGGGGGCGGCGTGTTCCAGAAGGGCGTGCACGACAGCGGCGTGCGGCTCGCGGCTGCCGACTATGTCCGCGTCGGTGTCGAATGCGAGATCGCGGTGCGGCTGAAGCGCAATCTCGCCGCCGGCGAGGCGCCATTCACGGCCGAATGGGTCGGCGAAGCCGTCGAGGCCTATCATCCCGCGATCGAGATCGTCGACGACCGCTATGTGAAGTGGGAAACGATGGGCGCGCCGACGCTGATCGCCGACGATTTCTTCGCCGCCGGCTGCGTGCTGGGCGGGGTCGTGCCGCGCTCGTCGGTGCCGGACCTGAAGGCGGTCAAAGGCCGCGCCATCGTCAACGGCGAAGAGGTGAGCCACGGCACCGGCGCCGACGTGCTCGGCCATCCCCACAACGCACTCGCCTGGCTCGCCAACCATCTCGCCGCCGAGGGCAAGGGTCTGCACGCGGGCCAGCTCGTTCTCACCGGGAGCCTGGTGAAGACGCTGTGGCTGAAGGCTGGCGACAAGGTTCGGATGGAGCTGGACGGGCTGGGGACGGTGGAGGCGGAGTTTACGTGATCTCTCCGCGTCATTGCGAGCGGAGCGAAGCAATCCAGAGTCCCTCCGCGCGGAAGGCAATCCAGAATCCGTGCCGCGGAAATAGTTGGATTGCTTCGCTTCGCTCGCAATGACAGATTGCTTCGCTTCGCTCGCAATGACGGAGGTTGGGCAGCTGTGCCGATACGATCGCGCATCTGGCCAGCTGTACGCAGCGGCACCATTGCCAAAATACATGCGGCCCTCGCCAGGGGAGCTAGCGAGGGCCGCGTTGTACATCGTCGTCCGCGCCTAGGTTCGCGAACACGATGTGGGAGCTCGGGAGAAGCTTAGAAGGGCAGCAGCACATCCATGACTTGCTGGCCGTAGCGCGGTTGCTGCACGTCCATGATCTGGCCGCGGCCGCCGTAGGCGATGCGGGCCTGCGCGATCTTGGTGGAATCGATGGTGTTGTCGCTCTGGATGTCTTCGGGACGGACGATGCCGGCGACGATGAGCTCGCGGATTTCGTAGTTGACGCGGATTTCCTGCTTGCCTTCGACCACGAGGTTGCCGTTGGGCAGGACCTGGGTGACGACGGCCGCGACGTTGGTCTGCAACGCTTCCTTGCGGTCCACGCTTCCTTTGCCCTCGCTGGACGCGGTCGAGTCGGCGGTGAGGATACGGCCGGGCAACACCTTCTGCGCTTGGGCGCCCAATGTCTTGGCGCCGATGAAGTCGGTGATCCCGGAATCTTCCTTGTTGGTGCGGCTGCGCTGGGTGTCGTTTTCGATATTGGCCTTGTCGGTGATGTTCACGGCCACCGTCAGGAGATCGCCGACCTGATGGGCGCGCTGGTCCTTGAAGAAGGCACGGCTGCCGTTCCGCCACAGCGAGTTCGGATTGTAGGAGGCGACTTCCGGCTTCGGCATCGGCATCTGCACCGGCTTGTAACCGGGCTGCGTCGTCGGATTGTCGATCGCCGACAATTTCGGCTGCTCGCCGATCTGCGACAAACGGTCGATCGATGAGCAGCCGCTCGCCAGCGCGCAAGTCGCCAGCAGCAGGGCAGAGATCGCGATGCGACGGGGACGAAAAGCCGAACTGAACCTGGACATGACTTACTCTGACTTGGCTGGAGCTTGCGAGACGCGAACTTGCGGGATCTGGGCTTGCGCGATCTGGGCCGGGGATGCCGGGGTCTGGACCAGGTTCCGGACAAGGGCTGCGGTATCGACGGGGGCGGGCGCCTCGTCGCGCTTGAGCGAGGAGGTCTGCTCGACCGCCGCCGTCATCGGCGCGGCTTGGCTGGCGCCCTGGACCGTCACCTGGCCGCGGCCGGTGACGACGCCGCTCAGCGTGCGCTTGGTCTGCAGGTTGAGCACGCTGATGGTGTCACCCTCGGCGCCGCTCTCGATCGCCTTGCCGCGCGTGGTGAGATAGATCCCGGGGACCTGATAGATGACGGTGACGTTCTGGTCGCGCTGCACGAAGTCTGGCTTGACGATGTCGGCGACACGGATCGGCGTCCCCGCCCGCATCGGCCGGCGGAGCTGCATGCCGAGCGTGCGATCGCGCGAGGCGGCCTCACCCGTGACCTCGGCCTTCGGTCGGCGCTCCACGGCGACGTCGGAGGCCTTCAGGAGATCGACACGATCGATGTCGCGCGTCAGCACGGCCACTTCCACCGTTTCGATCGCGGTACCGGTGAAACGCAGCTTGGTCGGTGCCGGATTGTTGTCGTTGTTGATCTCGAAGGCGATGTCGAAACGGCCGCTGCGGGCGTCGTAGCGGGTTGCGACTGGCTGCAGCACGCCGGTGTTGGAGGCATCCAACCGCATGTCGGCGATGCCGCGGTCGAACGTGACGGTGATGTTGGCGGCATCGCCAAGTCCAAAGCGGCGCTCGAGCGCCGTGGCGACCGCGGTTTCGAGGTCCTTGTTCACGAGCGTGCGGGCGAGACGGGTGACCTGGACCTCCCTGATGTCGCCGGTCATCACGCCGATTACCTGCTTTGCGCGCAACACCGCCAGCACTTGCGCGACCGGCAGCGCACCGGTGGTGCCGAGATCGGGCGAGCGGTAGAGCGGGATCAGCGCGGCCGAGCCGGCATTGTCGATGAGATCGCCGACCCGCACCACGTCCGAGGTCACGGTGATGCTCGCGCGCAGCGTCGGCGTCGCGATGAAATCGTCGGCGGCCCGTGCGGGCAGCGCCAGCACGAGGAGAGCGGAGATCGTGGCGAGGGTGGTCCGGATCATCGTCATCACCTCAGCGGAACAACGCCGTGGTCGACTGCATCATCTGATCGGCGGCGCTGATCACCTTGGCGTTCATCTCGTAGGCGCGCTGGGCGGCGATCAGGTCGCTCATTTCCGAGACGACGTCGACATTGGCCTGCTCGAGGCTGCTCTGGGTGATGTTGCCGAAACCTTCGGAGCTCGCGGTACCGTCCTGCGGCGGGCCGGAGGAGGGCGTCTCGGTGAACTGATTGTTGCCGACCGGCTGGAGGCCCGCCTTGTTGATGAATCGGGTCAGGCCGATCTGGCCCTGGACGGCCGAGGTCGACGAACCCGGCAGCGTCACCGAGACCTGGCCCTGCACGTTGATGGTGAGGCCCGAGGCGTTGTTCGGGATCGTGATCGTCGGTTGCACCGGGTTGCCCTGCGCGGTGACGATGCGCCCCTGATTGTCCATCTGGAAGGTGCCGTCGCGAGTGTACTGGTAGCTGCCGTCGGGCATCAGTATCTTGAAGAAGCCTTCGCCCGTGATGGCCATGTCGAGGTCGTTGCCGGTCTGCGACAGCGTGCCCTGGGTCATGCTGCGCGGGGTGCCGACGGTCTTGACGCCGCCGCCAATATCGACGCCGACCGGCAGAATCGTGCCCTGGTCGGATGACTGGGCGCCGACCCGGCGGACGTGCTCGTAGATCAGGTCCTGGAACGCCGCGGTCTGCTTCTTGAAGCCGGTGGTGCGCAGGTTCGCGATGTTGTTGGAGATCACCTGAACGTTGAGTTCCTGTGCCGCCATTCCGGTTGCTGCGGTGTGAAGCGCCTGCATGTCAGTTCTCCCTCAATCAGGCCGGAACGTCGGCGAGCTTCTCGATCGCCGATTTGTGCATGTCACTCTGCTGCTGGAGCAGGTTGGCGATGGCGGTGTAGCTGCGCATGACTTCGACCATGCGGCTCATCTCACCGACCGAGTTCACGTTCGACTTCTCGACATAGCCCTGCTGCACGGTCGACTTGCTGTCAGCCTGCGGGACCGCGGAGCCGATGTTGTAAAGGTTGGCGCCGAGCTTGGTCAGCTTGGCCGGATCGTCGAACGAGGCCATGCGGATCTTGCCGCGGATCGAGTCGTTCTTGGCCGTGCCCTCGAGCACCGTGACGGTGCCGTCCGGCGCGACGTTGATGTCGTGATCGGTCGGCTGGAAGGTGATCGGGCCGCCGGTGCCCAGCACGAGGGTGCCGTCGGAGGTGACGAGCTGGCCGGTGCTGTTGAGCGAGAATTTACCGTCTCGGGTGTAGCGCTCGGCGCCATTGGCCTGCACGGCGAAATAGGCATTGCCGCTGATCGCCATGTCGAGCGGATTCTTGGTCGGCTCCATCGGCCCCTGGCCGACGTCGCGGAAGGTGCCGCGGTCCTGCACATAGGAGACCCGGCGGTCGGAGCCGACGAAATTGTCCTCACGCGCGTTCGAGTTGAGGTACTCCTCGAACAACGAATGGTCGGCCTTGAAGCCGTTGGTGTTGGCGTTGGCGACGTTGTTGGCGATGACATCCATCTGCCGTTCCAACGTCATCTGTCGTGACAAGCCGATCAGAAGCGCGTTCTGCATCGGAAATCTCCCCTGAGTGAGATCCGCCAGCTCGCTCTCCCAAGCGCATTGGCCGATCCCGTGAACGAGACCTCGGGTTCTCCCAAACCTTGGGTCTCGATCCTTTCTCAGCGAAACTCGTGCCAATCCGAAAAATATCGTAATTTCAGTGACTTGTCTATTTTTCGAGGGCGCGGGGAGGCGGCAGAAACGGTCTGTTAGCCATGTTTGCCCGGCAGATTTTTCCTAGCGAAGGCCCAATCGAAAGGTTCCGTTAACCATTATTACCGTAGCGTTTGGGCGTAAGAGGAGCACTGCGCTGGGGCATTTGTATCGCGTCACTGTCTGCCAGGAGCTTCGCTCTTTCGACCCCTTTGAGAGATGAGCGAGCGCGGCGATCATGGCAGAGAATGAAGCGGAAGGCGGCGCAGCCGCTGAGGGCGCGCAAGCCGCTCCGCCCAAGAACAAGTTCAAGCTGATGATCATGGCGGTAGGCCTGCTCGCCGTTCTCGGCGGCGGCGCCGCAACCTGGTTCTTCTTTTTCCGCCACGGCGACGACGAGCATCACGCCGAGGCGGCGCCTCCGCCGAAGCCGCCGTCTTTCGTCGAGGTTCCAGACATCATGGTCAACCTCGCCGGCGCGCCGGGCGAGCGTGTGCAATATCTGAAGCTCAAGATCGTGCTGGAGCTGAAGGAAGAGAAGCAGGTCGAGGCGATCAAGCCGACGATGCCGCGCATCACCGACATCTTCCAGACCTATGCGCGCGAGCTGCGCTCCTCCGACCTCAACGGTTCCGCCGGCATCTTCCGCCTCAAGGAAGAGCTGACCAAGCGCGTCAACGCGGCGGTCGCTCCGGTCCAGGTCAGCGCGGTGCTGTTCAAGGAAGTCGTGATCCAGTGAGCATGACGGGCTAGGGATCATGGCAGGCACCGACCAACCAGACCAGGATGCAATTGCCGCCCAATGGGAGGCCTCGCTCGATTCCGAGGATCCCGCCGAGGCCGCGAAGGCTGCTGCCGAAAACGAACTATCGGAGACCATGGCCCTGCAATGGGCGGCCATGGTCGAGGATGGCAGCCGCGATCTTGGCGCCGGCAAGAATTCCGGCGAACGGGTTCTGTCGCAGGAGGAGATCGACAACCTCCTCGGCTTCGCGGTCGGCGACGTCACGCTCGACGATCATTCCGGCATTCGCGCCATCATCGATTCGGCGATGGTCTCCTACGAGCGTCTGCCGATGCTCGAAATCGTCTTCGACCGCCTGGTGCGGTTGCTGACGACCTCCTTGCGCAATTTCACCTCCGACAACGTCGAAGTCTCGCTCGACCGCATCACCTCGGTGCGCTTCGGCGACTACATGAACTCGATCCCGCTGCCCGCCGTCCTTACTGTCTTCAAGGCCGAAGAGTGGGACAATTTCGGCATGGCCGTGGTCGATTCCAGCCTGATCTACTCGATGATCGACGTGCTGCTCGGCGGCCGCCGCGGCTCGAGCCAGCTGCGCATCGAGGGCCGGCCCTACACCACGATCGAGACTGAGTTGGTCAAGCGGCTGGTCGAAGTCGTCATGGCCGATGCCGAACAGGCGTTCAGGCCGCTGTCGCCGGTGACCTTCACCATCGACCGGCTCGAGACCAACCCGCGTTTCGCCGCGATCAGCCGTCCTGCCAACGCCGCGATCCTGGTGCGCCTGCGCATCGACATGGAAGATCGCGGCGGCAACATCGAGCTCCTGCTGCCTTACGCGACCATCGAGCCGATCCGGGGCGTCCTGCTCCAGATGTTCATGGGCGAAAAGTTCGGCCGCGACCAGATCTGGGAAGGTCATTTCGCCACCGAGATCGTCCAGGCCGAGATCTCCGTCGACGCCGTGCTCTACGAAGCCGACATCCCACTCAAGCAGCTGATGCGGCTCAAGGTCGGCGACACGCTGCCGCTGGACATGCGCGCGGATGCCAACGTCACCGTTCGCTGCGGCGACGTCACCATCACCGAAGGACGCATGGGCCGGGTCGGCGACCGCGTCGCGATACGGGTGACGAAACCCTTGCGCAAGCCAAGTACGACACTTGCGATGTTCGAAAAGGTCGACGAGCAGAACAAGATGATGGAGGCCCCATGAACCACTCCCTAGGAATGGCGATCGAGACGCTGGTGGCTATCCTGCTGATGCTGACCATCGTCTACTGCGTCACGCTCAACAAGCGACTGACGCGGCTGAAGGCGGACGAGCATTCGCTGAAGGCGGTCATCGGCGAGCTGATCACCGCAACCGAGATCGCCGAGCGCGCGATCGGCGGGCTGAAGCTCGCCGTGCGCGACGTCAACGAGAACCTCGGCAGCCAGCTTGCGTCGGCGACCCAGATGTCCGAGCAGCTCTACAAGCAACTCGGCGAAGCCGACAATGTGGTGCGGCGGCTGTCCAAGATCGCAATCGCCGCGCGCCCCGTGACGAACCCGGAAATGCTCGCCGCGCCCGCAGCCAAGCCCTCGTCGGCGAAGGCGGTGGCGGCTGCGGCCGAAGCCTTCTCCGAACGCCGACGATCCAACGGTCTTGCCGCATAAAGTCAGGGTATGAAGTCTTTTCGCAACATCCGCGTCATTCCGATCGTGCTGGTTGCCGTCGCTGGCCTCGCCACGCTGAAGGTCACGGGTCTTGTGATCAATGGCGGCTATGTCTTCGACTACAAGCAGAGCCCGACCAAGAAGTCCTGGGCGCAAGAGAATTTGAACTTCCCGGCCAGCCGCGAAGATCCCGATATCACCGGCTCGACCCATGGCGCGCCGAAGGAGGCGCCGAAGCCGGCCGCACCGGACACCAAGTCCGAAGGCGCGGCGGTCAAGGAGGAAGCCCAGCCGCAGATCTCCGCCTCGGAGCGCGCGATCCTGGAACGCCTGCAGTCGCGCCGCCAGGAGATCGAGGCCCGCCAGCGCGAGATCGACATCCGCGAGAGCCTGTTGAAATCCGCCGAAAAGCGCATCGAAAACAAGGTCGAGGAGATGAAGGCGGTAGAAACCCGTATCTCCGCGACGCAGGCCGAGCAGAAGGCCGCCGAAGCCCAGCGCATGAAGGGCCTCGTGACCATGTATGAGGGCATGAAACCCAAGGACGCCGCGCGAGTCTTTGACCGGCTCGAGATGGGCGTGCTGATCGAGATCGCCTCGCAGATCGCGCCACGAAAAATGTCAGACATCATGGGATTGATGTCCCCGGAGGCCGCCGAGCGGCTGACGGTCGAGATGGCCCGCCGGGCCAATGGCGGCGGCGATCAGTCCGCTTCGGCCGGCGAGCTGCCCAAGATCGACGGCAAGCCGACGCAAAAGCCGAATTGAGGGCTCATACTTAAGAAGTCCTTAATTGCCAAAATCTACAGTCTGGGGCAGGGGCCGGCAGCAATGCCGGCGTGGACCGTCGAACCGGAAGAAATGCCGCCAATGGCGCGAGAGGCTGCCGCTGGATTTGTGTCGCGAGCCCGCGCCCTGGCGCGGAGGCTGTCGCGTCATGTCCGCGCGGCGCCGCTGCTGGCAGCGAGCCTGCTGATCGGCTTCACGACGCCTGTCCGGGCGGCCGATGCGATCCGGGGCGAGGCGACTTTCTCGGCCGGCGGCGGCTTTGCCCGTCTCGTGATCAAGCTCGGAGAGGACGTCCCCTCCGAGGTGACGACGGCCGGCTCCATTCTCGTCATCCGCTTCGACCGGGCGGTCGACGTGCCCGTCGACCGCGTCCCGGA
>NZ_JADPIT010000002.1:360276-372825 GCF_023073035.1 Bradyrhizobium sp. 62 | reverse complement strand
GCCGCGATCCCGACGGCGGCGCCATCCGGCTGTCGCTGGCGCGGCGCGTCACCGTCAACACCATGAATGCCGGCGAGCGAACCTTCATCGACCTCTTGCCGGAGGGTTGGAAGGGGCCGCCGCCGAGCCTGCCGATGGACGTCGTCAAGGAACTCGCCGAGCGCGCGCGCGTCGCCGAACGCGCGTTACGCGCCCAGCGCGCCGCGGCGGAGAGCAAGAAGCGTCCGCAGATCCGCGTGCGCGCCTCGGTCCAGCCGACCTTCGTCCGCTTCGTGTTCGAGATGCCCGACGGCGTCGGTGTCTCCTCCGTGCTCAACGAGCAGAAGCTCACGCTCGCCTTCAACGCCAACCTCAATTTCGATCTGGCGGACGCGGTCGTCGCAGCGCCGCCGAACGTCGCCTCGATCAAGCAGAAGGCCGACATCGACCAGACCAGTGTCGAGATCGCGCTGATCGGCGATTCCGACGTGCATTCGTTCCGTGACGAGAAGAACTACGTCGTCGACATCTCCTTCCAGCCGGACAAGGGCAAGATGGCCAATTCGGCCGAGGCGGCGATCGCGCAGGCCAAGCCCGCCGCCCATGGACCGGCTCCTGCGCCTGAAAAGCCGGCGGTCGAGAAGCCGAAGGACGCACATCGCGAGATCGCGCCGCCGACATCCGAGACGATCGCGCGCGAGGCCAGGATCGACGTCAAACCCGAGGTGAAGCCGGAAGCACCCTCCGCCATGCCGCCCGCTGAAGCGCCGAAATCCCTGCCAGCTCCTGCGGTCGAAGCTGCGCACGCTGCGCAAGCGCCCAAGGAAGCGGTCAAGGAAGCGGTCAAGGAAGTTTCAAAGACGGTCGCGCCAGTTGCAGAAACTGCGGTCGCGCCCGCCAAGCCGGTCATGGCCGAAGCGCCTCAAGAGGTCGTGAAGGAAGCTGCCAAGGAACCCGTCAAGGAGCCGGCCACGGAGGCCCTCAAGGCTGCTCCAGCAGAGGCGCCCGCAGGTCCGCAGCCGAGTGGTGCCAGCGTCGATGTCCGCCGCGACAGCGACGGCCTGCGTGTGACCTTTCCGCTTCAGGTCGGAACGCCTGCGGCGGCGTTCCGCCGTGGCGATACCGTCTGGCTGGTGTTCGATACGGCGAAGCCGATCGACGTCGAGGCGATCCGCACCAAGGGCGGTGCGATGATCGGGGAAGTCGGCCGCGTCCAGCTCGAGAAGGGACAGGCGGTGCGCATCCGTCTCACCCGGCCGTTGGTCTATTCGCTGACGAGCCAGGAGGTCGGCAAGCAGACCAACTGGCTCTTGACCCTCGCCGACAAGATCCAGGCGACGCCGCTGCCGCTGATGATCTCGCGCAACATCACCGACCCGGCGCTTGCCAACATTGCGATCCCCTTCGCCAATCCGGGGCTGCTGCACAAGCTCACCGATCCCGATGCCGGCGACACGCTCTATGTCATCACCGCGCAGCGGCCGGTGCGCGGCTTCATCAAGCGGCAGGATCTCGTTGATCTCGCGCTGCTGGAATCCGCGCATGGCATCGCGATCCGGCCAAATTCCGACGAGGTCGGCGTCGAGGTCGGGGCCGACAAGGTCATCCTCGGCAAGAAGGGCGGGCTGACGCTGTCGCCGGTCGACATCTCGGCCGAGCGCGCGCCGACCGCGGTGCGGCCGGTCTTCAGCCCCGAAGGCTGGCGCAAGGGCCAGTCGGAAAATTTCATAGCGCGCCAGAACGAGCTGATCACGGCGATCTCCAACGTCGAACCGGCGATGCGTTCGCTGCCGCGGCTCGACCTTGCGCAATTCTACATGTCGCGCGCGATGTATCACGAGGCCAAGGCAGTCACCGAATTGATGCTGGCCGATCCTCTCAACAAGGAGGAAAGCGGCGCGCTGATCATGCATGCGATCGCGAGCATCCTGATCGGCCGGCCGGCGCAGGGCCTGAAGGACCTCGCCAACCCCGTGATCGGCAACAGCCACGATTCCCAGCTCTGGAAGGCTCTCGCCTATGCGCGCCAGGGCAAATGGGCGGACGCCCGCGAGAAGTTCAAGAACGTCGAATTCGCCATTGCCTCGCTGCCGCTCGACATCCAGCGCATCGTGACGATGGAGGCGATGCGCGCTTCGCTCGAGGTGAAGGACTATGCCGGCGCCTCCAAGCGCCGCAGCGAGCTCGAGGTGGTCGGCGTCTCGCCCGAGGCCGCGCCCGGCTTTGCAGTGCTGCGCGGCCGGCTCGCCGAGGCGCTCGGCCACGACAAGGACGCGCTCGACGACTACAAGTTCGCGGTCGGCTCGTCCGACCGGCCGGCTGCGGCCGAGGCCAAGCAGCTCGAGGTCGCGCTGCGGCAGAAGCGCGACGAGATCGGCAAGGAAGACGCGCTGCGCGAGCTCGAAACGCTCTCGATGACCTGGCGCGGCGACTCGATCGAGGTCAAGACGCTCCAGATGCTGTCGCAGATGTTTGCCGAGAACGGGCGCTACCGGGACGCGCTCACCGCGGCGCGTACCGCGACAAAGCTGCAGCCGAACGCGGAAGCCTCGCGCCAGGCGCAGGACCTCGCCTCCGACCTGTTCACGCAGATCTTCCTGGGGCCCAAGGGCGACGAGCTGCCGCCGATCGAAGCGCTGGGGATGTTCTACGAGTTCCGCGAGCTGACGCCGATCGGCCGCCGCGGCGACGAACTGATCCGACGCCTCTCCGACCGTCTCGCCTCGATCGACCTGCTCGATCAGGCCGCCGAGCTCCTGCAATACCAGGTCGACCACCGCCTCGAAGGCGCGGCGCGTGCACAAGTCGCCGCACGCCTGTCCATGATCTATCTCGCCAACCGCAGACCCGACATGGCGATCACGGCGTTGCGCGCGAGCCGTATCAGCGACCTCTCAGGCGAGCTCAGGCAGCAACGCCTGCTGCTGGAGGCGCGTGCCCAGAGCGACGTCGGCCGCCACGATCTCGCGCTCGACATCGTCTCCAACGTGACAGGGCGCGAAGTGCTGCGCCTACGCTCCGACATCTTCTGGGCGGCGCGGCGCTGGCGTGAATCCGCCGAGCAGATCGAGCTTTATTACGGCGAGCGCTTCCGCGACTTCAAGCCGCTCAACGCGGTGGAGAAAAGCGACATCATCCGCGCGGCCGTCGGTTATGCGCTCGCCGACGACTCGATCGGCATGTCGCGCTTCCGCGAGAAATATGCGCCGCTGATGAGCGAGAGCGCCGATCGGCTCGCGTTCGACATCGCGAGCAAACCGACCGGCGCCTCCAGCGCGGAGTTTGCCGATATCGCCAAGCTGGCTGCCAGCGTCGACACGCTCGACGGCTTCCTGCGCGAGATGAAGCAGCGCTTCCCCGACGCCACCGCGCGCGCGCCGGCCTCTCCCCAGGCCAAGGACGAATCCGACCATACCGGCTCGCTGCCCACGATCCCGGTGGTGCGGCAGATCAAGATGACGCGGTAGGATCGCTGCTCCTTCCGGGCCTCGCGACAGGTCTCGTGAGCAAGCTCTCGAAGTGACGGGCAGCGCCGAATCCTATCGCCCGGGGCGCGGGCTTAATTGAGCTTTACCCGGACCTGATAAATTGCCGAGGCCAAGGTCGAGGCAAGCACTAGCACGAGACCAAGCCCGATCATGGGATTCCTTGCGATCACCGCCGCAAGCGATACCCCCAGCGCCGCGGCCAACATCTGCCAGAAACCCAACAGGGCCGAGGCAGCACCGGCGCGATCGCCGAATGGCGAAAGAGCTTGCGCACTGCAGAGCGGATTGACCATGCCCATGCCTAGCAGGAATACGCATGCGCCGACAAGAAATGGCAAAAAGCGCCCGTCGAGAAGCGCGAATAGCAACACCATACCGCCACCGACACAGGCCAGCGCGAGGCCGATGCAAATCGATCGGTCGAGACCAAGGTGCGGAACGATTTTTGTAGCGATAATGCCAGCGCTAAAGACGACCATGACAGTGCCTGCGAAGAACAGGCCGAGTTGCATGGGTGTGAAGTCGAGGCCTTCTATCAAGACTCGCGGCAACGCCGAAAACATTGCAAACAGCGCACCTAAGATGAGGCTAACGGTTGCGGCAGGAACCAAGAAACGGCGGTCAGTCGATAGCGACCAGTAATTCTTGGCGATTGTCGAGAAATCGAACTCGGCGCGTGGCGCGTGGTGCGTTTCTCCGAAAGCCGCAAGAAATGCTGAAGCGGCGACGACGGCGAAGATTCCGACGAACACAAATGCTGAACGCCAGCCAAAAAAATGATCCAGCGCGCCACCGACCAGGGGCGAGAATCCGGGCGCCGCTGCCATCGCAACCATAACAAACGTGAGCACGCGCGCTAGCTTTTCGCCCTGAAAAAGATCTCTTGCGATAGCTCGCGAAAGGACAGACGTGGCACATGCGCCACCGGCCTGCACAACGCGACCAATCAATAGCGCCGCCAAATCATTGGCTAACGCGCACCATATGCTACCTGCGAAAAATACAGCAAACCCGATCATCACGGGTATGCGCCGGCCGAAACGATCCGACAACGGACCGACAACAAGTTGTCCGACCGCGAACATGGCGAGGAATATGGTGATAGCTGAGGTTACCTGAGCGCTGGAGACGCCTACCGCGACGGCGATGCTCGGTAGCGAAGGCAACAGAATGTTGGTGGCCAACGTGCCACTCGCAGACAACGCAGCAAGAACGGCGACCTGAAGACCAAGCGGCACGGCTCGAGCGAGCGGACGGTCTTCGACGTTGCTGGTCATAAGCCGCTTCGGATCAATGGATGATAATCATCATATCAACCACCCATTGAATGCGCAACCTGAGCATAGTCCGGTATGTCACGAACCGCCGAACGCGCTCACGGTGGCAGGCTTCCCCCTTTGCGCTGGTAAGCTGAAGTGTACGCCTACAAGCCTTGGGTCAGAGAGGATGGGGGCGGTGACCGCTCCCCGGGCCCGCTACCCCCCGTAACTCTGCACCAGGCTCCCTGCCACCAGCGACCAGCCGTCGACGAGCACGAAGAAGATCAGCTTGAACGGCAGCGAGATGGTTGCCGGCGGCAGCATCATCATGCCCATCGACATCAGCACGGAGGCGACGACGAGATCGATGATCAGGAACGGAAGGAACAGCAGAAAACCGATCTCGAAGGCGCGCTTCAGCTCCGAGATCATGAAGGCGGGGACGAGGATGCGTAAGCCGAGCTCGTCGGGAGTGGCGGGCGGCGGCTCGCCGGAGAGATCCAGGAACAGCTTGAGGTCCTTCTCGCGCACGTTCTTCTGCATGAAGCCGCGCAGAGGGACGGAGGCGCGCTGAAGCGCGTCCTCAACGCCGAGCTGATTGGCGACCAGCGGACGGATGCCTTCGTCGTAGGATTTTTGCAGGACGGGTCCCATCACGAAGAAGGTGAGAAACATCGCCAGCGCGATGATCACCGAGTTCGGCGGGGCGGTCGCGGTGCCCATCGCGGTGCGCAGCAGCGACAGCACGACCACGATGCGCGTGAACGAGGTCATCATGATCAGGATCGACGGGGCGATCGACAGCACGGTGAGCAGCGCGATCAGCTGGATCGCGCGTTCGGTGACGCCGCCACCGCCAGCGCCTCCGCCGCCGAGATTGATGCTGATGTCCTGCGCATGCGCCGGCATCGCGAGCGAAGCCGCGCCGATCAGGACAGAAAGAAAAAAAACTCTACGCGGGAGGGCCGGCAGCCTCACGAAGACGGCTTCGGACGGCCGAGCAACGAGGCCATCTCGTCTTCGAGATTTTCAAAGCTGGTCTTTTCCGGGGCCGGCTTTGCGGGAGGGGCCGGCGGTGCCGGCGGCTCGCTGCGGGCCACACGCGGGGGAGCGGTCGGGGGCTCCGGCGCGACCGGAGGGGCAAGCGTCTCGCCGGCGGGGCGGCGCAGCGCAGCTTCGAGCCGCTGCGCCATCTCGGCGAGATTCTGCTCGGCGCTCGATGGCGCCGCGGGAGCGGGCGCCGGCGGCGGAACGGGCGGAGCCTGCGGCACAGGCGGAGGAGGCGCGGCGACGCGCTCGGCGCGCACCGGAGGCGCCTTCACCGGCTCGCTCTGGCGCGGCGGACGCGGCATCAGAGGGGGTTCGTTGCGCGCAACGCGCGGCGGAACAGGTTCGGGACGCAGCTCGCGCTCAGGGCGCGGCGCGATCGGCTCGGAGGTGAAGCCGCCCAATGGCGGCTCGTTGCGGCGTTCGGCCATCGCGGGAGCCGGCCGGCGCACTTCGTCGGCGAAGGAGGGGCGCGTGGGTCGCGGTGGCGGCTCGGGCATGTGCGGCTCGGGATGATCGAGCAGTTCGGGCCGCGGTGCTTCGTCGGCCCAGCTGCTGCTATCATGCATCGGCGCAAGACGCGGCGGCTCGGCCGCGTTGGGGCGCTGCGGGAGCTGGTCGCGGCCGGGCGCCGCGCGCACGATGTTGGGTTCGACGACGATGTCGGTGGGGCCGCCGATCATCAGAAGATGCTCGACATTGTCACGCCGGACCAGCACCAGGCGGCGGCGGCCGTCGACCGCGGCGGCATCGATCACGGCGAGCCGGGGCATCCGGCCGCGCTGGGTGTTGGCGCCGAGCCGGCTGGTGGCGAATCGGCGAACCAGCCATGCAGCGACGCCGATCAACGCCAGAACGACGATGAACGCGCCGATGAAGGTGATAGGGCTGCCTTGCATACTTGTCCCCGACAAATGGCGCTTGTCTCGGGCCCGTGGTCAGATGCGCCAACCACCGGCTTACGTTGCCCCAAACTGCGATTTCTTAACGTCCCACGGCAAGTTTTGCCGTCCCCAACTCTTAATAACCCATGAATCGCTCGATCCAAAACGACTTCTTGGCCTGTGCACGCGCCGCCAAGCGGTTGGGTTAATGCCGCTTTTGGAGGCGTAGAATCACGGGGCATGCGCATTCGTGTCCCGGCGGGGGACAAACTGCCTGCGACCTCCTTAACCAGCTGTTAACCATACAGGCGGCAAATTCTGCCTAGCTTCGGACCACGGGTCCTGCGAGGCGGAAGGAGCCGCAACGATGTCCATCAACGATCTTCCGGTGCTATCGGCGCTTCGCACCAAGATGCAATGGCACCAGGAGCGCCAGCGCGTCCTGTCCGAGAACGTCTCCAATTCAGACACGCCCAAATTCCGGCCGCGCGACTTGGTCGAGCCGAAGCTGGACAAGGCTGGCGCCGTCACGGGTTCGATGGGCCCCTTGGCGCTTACCCGCACCAGCGGTTCCCACATGGCGCCGTCAGGCGCGGCCTCCGGATTCGACCAGAACAAGAATGCGGGTTTTGAGACCCGCCCCGCGGGCAACGCCGTCAATCTCGAAGAGGAGATGATGAAGGCCGCCAGCAACCAGATGGATTATGCGGCGGCGACCTCGCTCTATTCGAAGAGCCTGCACCTGCTCAAGACCGCGATCGGCAAAGGCTAGAGCTAGAGGAAGCGCATCATGGCGAATGACAGCAGCGACTTTGCCCGCTCGATGGCGATCGCGACCTCCGGTCTGCGGGCGCAGGCCGGGCGCATGCGGGTGATCTCAGAGAACATCGCAAATGCGGATTCGACCTCGCAGAGCGCCGGCGGCGATCCTTACCGGCGCAAGGTGCCGACCTTCTCCTCCGCGCTCGACCGCACACTCGACGCGCAGGTCGTCACCCTCGGCAGGATCAAGCCCGACCAGTCCAATTTCCGCACCAAATACGAGCCGAACAATCCGGCGGCGGATGCGACCGGCAACGTCAAATATCCCAACGTGAACTCGGTGGTCGAGATGACCGACATGCGCGACGCGCAGCGGTCGTACGAAGCCAATCTCAACATCATCAGTGCGACGCGCCGGATGATCCAGCGCACCCTCGACATCCTCAAGAGCTGAACAGGACATTTGAACCATGGCAACACCGACAATTGCCGCCAACGCCTATGCAAACCTTGCCCGCGTGCTGGAGAACAGCGGCGCCAGCAAGGGCAGCGAGCCGAGCGGGCAGTCCTTCGCCTCTCTTCTGAAAGACACCGTCGGCAGCGTCCTGGAGTCCGGCCGCAAATCCGATGCGCAGACGGTGGCGATGGCCGCCGGCAAGGCCAATGTGATGGACGTGGTGACGGCGGTCGCAGATACCGACGTCGCCGTGTCCACGCTGGTCTCGGTCCGCGACCGCGTGATCGCGGCCTATGAAGACATCATGAAGATGCCGATCTGATTTTGGCGCTCGCGCCCCCCCACTCGTCATTGCGAGCGCAGCGAAGCAATCCGGAGTCTTTCCGAAGCGGGATTCTGGATTGCTTCGCTACGCTCGCAATGACGGGGGATAGACCTTCGCATCGCTCACAAGAGCGGTGGGAGGCGAGGAATAAGGCAAAGGAACTGCGAAATGACCGGACCGGAAACCCTCGACGTCGCGCGTGATGCGATCTGGACCATCGTGATCGTGTCATCGCCCCTGATGGTGGTCGGGCTCGTGGTCGGCGTCGTCGTGTCGCTGTTCCAGGCGCTGACGCAGATCCAGGAGCAGACGCTGATCTACGTGCCGAAGATCCTGGCCATCTTTGCCACAATGCTGTTGGCCTTGCCGTTCATGGCCGACGCGCTGCATTCCCACATGTTGCGGATATCGTCGCGAATCATCGGCGGCTGAGGCACTATGCGCCCGTCATGCGCATCGACGTCTCGCTGCTGCCGGCGCTTGCCGCCTCCTTCATGCTCGCCTTTGCCCGGGTCGGCGCGATGGTGATGCTGTTGCCGGGCCTGGGCGAGACCAATATCCCGACACGGATCAAACTGTCGATCGCGCTGCTGCTCACGCTGATTATCCTGCCGCTGCATCGCAACGCCTATCAGGTCGACATGGGCTCGATCGCGCCGCTGCTGGTCCTGATGCTGCATGAGATCGTCATCGGCATCGTGCTGGGGGCGACCGCGCGGGTGACGTTGTCGGCGCTGCAGGTTGCCGGCGCCGTGATCGCACAGCAGATGGGGCTCGGCTTCGTCACGTCGGTCGATCCGACGCAGGGACAGCAGGGCGTGCTCGTCGGCAACTTCCTGACAATACTGGGGGTGACGCTGCTATTCGCCACCGACAGTCATCACCTGGTGATCGCGGCACTGAACGATAGCTACACGATCTTCGCGCCGGGCGAGACCGTGTCGAGCGGCGATGTCGCCGCGCTGGCGACGCGCGCCTTCGCCGCCGCGTTCCGCCTGGGCTTGCAACTCTCCGGCCCATTCCTGGTGTTCGGCCTCGTCTTCAACATCGGGCTCGGCGTACTGGCGCGGCTGATGCCGCAGATGCAGGTCTATTTCGTCGGCGTGCCGCTCTCGATCTTCGCCGGCTTCCTGGTGCTCGCCGTCGTGCTCACGGCGATGATGGGCACCTATCTCGACTATTTCATCGGTGTCATGCACCAGATGATGCCACTCAAGTGATCGGGTGATCGATGGCGGAAGACAACGATCCAGAGAGTCAAACAGAAGACCCGACGCAAAAACGTCTCGAAGAGGCGCTCGAACGCGGTGACGTCGCCAAGAGCCAGGAGATCAACACCTGGTTCATGATCGCGGGCGCCACGCTCGTGGTCTCGAGCTTCTCGGGATCGGTCGGCAGCGGACTGTTGGCGCCGATGCGCAACCTGCTCGCCAATTCCTGGATGATCAAGACCGACGGCAGGGCTCTGCTTGCCCTGATGCAGCAGATCGAAGTCGCGGTGCTCGCGGCGGTGGGCGTGCCGCTGCTGATGCTGGTACTCGCGGCAATTGCCGGCAACGTGCTGCAGCACCGACTGGTCTGGTCGGCCGAATCCCTCAAGCCCAAGTTCAGCAAGCTGTCGCCTGCCGAAGGCCTCAAGCGCATCTTCGGCAAGCAAGCGGCGGCGAACTTCCTCAAGGGTCTCGGCAAGCTGATCGTGCTCGGCGCAGTCATGACCGTGATCCTGTGGCCGGAGCGGCATCGCATGGAGGCGATGGTCAGGCTCGATCCGGCCGCCCTGCTCGGTGCCTCCACCAGCCTGACCATTCACCTGCTCGGCGCGGTGGTCGCGGCGCTCGCCATCATTGCCATCGGCGACTATTTCTTCCAGTATCGCAGCTGGTTCCAGCGGCAGAAGATGTCGCTCCAGGAGATCAAGGAAGAGTACAAGCAGTCCGAAGGCGACCCACACATCAAGGGCAAGCTGAGGCAGCTGCGCCAGCAGCGCTCCAAGAAGCGCATGATGGCGGCGGTTCCCAAGGCTTCCGTGATCATCACCAATCCGACCCACTATTCGATCGCGCTGTCCTACGAGCGCGGCATGTCGGCGCCGATCTGCGTCGCCAAGGGCGTCGACAACCTCGCTTTCAAGATCCGGGAGATCGCGCGCGAGCACGACATCCCGATCGTCGAGAACGTGCCGCTCGCCCGCGCGCTCTACGCCACCGTCGAGATCGACGAGGAAATCCCGACCGAGCACTACCATGCGGTCGCCGAAGTCATCGGCTACGTCATGCGTCTGAAGAGCGGATTCGGTGCCAGCCGGCAATAAAACCCCTGAAAAGTACTGGAAATGGCCGTAATCTGGGAATCAGCGTACCTTTCGCCCCTGCTGCCCTTGCGCCTGCGGGTCCGATTCAGGCAGGGAGGACCCTGCGCGCCCTGTAGCGCGTTGATTCTCTGCCGACAGGCTGTGCCAGCTTGAAATGACTGCCGAGACCGACCACGACCTCACACGCGAGCCCGTTGCGGCGCACGAGCCGTCGCCGCGCTCGGGCAGCATTGCCCTGGTGCTGCTGGTGGCCGCCGGGCTCGTCGCCGTTGCCGTCGGGCTGATGACGCTCGGGCGCGCGCAGGCCCAACCCTATATCCTCGGCATTCTCGCCGTGCTGGCGATGGTCGGCCTGTTCAACCTGTTCGCCTTCGCCGCCGGCATCATCCGCTTCGTCGATCGCAATCTCGACGATCCCGTGATGGGCCGCATCGCCGATCACGCCTTCGATGGCCTCGCCGTGACCGACCCGCGCGGCCATGTGGTCTATTCCAATGCGGCCTATCTGACGCTGACCGGCGCCGCCGGCCCACAGGACGTGCGTCCCGTGGAGCGCGTCTTCATCGGCAACCCCGACGTCTCCGAAGCGGTGTTCCGCCTGTTGAAAGCCGCGCGCGAAGGCAAGCGGCAGCAGGAAGAGGTGCGCATCTCCGGCCATGACGGCAGCCAGGGCCGCTGGCTGCGCATGCGGGTGCGGCCCCTCGGCACCGGCAAGCGCGAGACGAGATACGCGGTGTGGTCGATCGCCGACATCACCCGCGACCGCGAGCGCCAGGAGGACGTGTTCCAGGAACTCCAGCACGCGATCGAATATCTCGATCACGCGCCTTGCGGTTTCTTCTCGGTCAATCCGGCCGGCGAGCTCGCTTACGTCAACGCGACGCTGGCGAACTGGCTCGACTACGACCTTGCCGAGATCGGCTCGGGCGGGCTGAAGCTCACCGACATCGTCTCCGGCGACGGCGCTTCGCTTCTGACCGCGATCGTGGCGGTCCCGGGCGAGGTCAAGACGGAAGTCTTCGACATCGACCTGCGCATGCGTACCGGCAAGACCATGCCGGTGCGGCTCTATCATAAGCTCGCCTTCGGCGCCGACGGTGCGCCAGGCCCGTCGCGCACGCTGGTGATCAGCCGCGCCCGTGACGAGCGCAGCGATCCGGACCGCGCCGCCGAAGTGCGCTTCATGCGCTTCTTCGACCATACGCCGATGGCGATCGCCACCGTCGACCGCGGCGGCAACGTCGTGCGCGCCAATGCGCGCTACGCCAAGCTCGGGCAGGCGCTGGGGCTCGACAGCGCCAGCAAGTCGATCTTCCGCGCGGTCAATTCGCGCGACCGTCATTTGCTGATCGCGGCCATCAACCAGGCCGCCGAGAATCAGGCCGACATCGCGCCGGTCGAGGTCGCGCTGGAAGGCTCCAAGGAGCGCTGGGGCCAGTTCTTCGTCACGCCGGTCGACGGGGGTGAGAACGATGCGGAAGCCGCCATCGTGCACATGCTCGAGACCACCGAGCGGCGCGCGCTGGAGAACCAGATCAACCAGTCGCAGAAGATGGAGACTGTCGGCCAGCTCGCCGGCGGCATCGCCCACGACTTCAACAACGTGCTCTCCGCCATCATGATGGCGAACGACTTCCTGCTGAACGCGCACAAGCCGACTGATCCGTCGTTCCAGGACATCATGCAGATCAAGCAGAACGCGACGCGGGCCGCCACGCTGGTGCGGCAGTTGCTGGCGTTCTCGCGGCGGCAGACGCTGCGGCCGCAGGTGCTCGACCTCGGCGATGCGCTCTCCGACCTCGCCATGCTGCTGCGCCGCCTGATCGGCGAGAAGGTCAAGCACGAGACCATCCACGGCCGCGATCTCTGGCCGGTCAAGGTCGACGTCTCCCAGTTCGAGCAGGTCATCGTCAATCTCGCGGTCAACGCGCGCGACGCCATGCCCGACGGCGGCAAGCTGATCATCCGCACCGCCAACGTCACCGCCGAGGAGGCGGCCAGGTTGGCCTACAAGGGCATGCCGGCCGCGGACTACGT
>NZ_JADPIT010000002.1:355627-360220 GCF_023073035.1 Bradyrhizobium sp. 62 | reverse complement strand
GCATCCCCGCCGATATCCGCGACAAAATCTTCGAGCCGTTCTTCTCGACCAAGGAAGTCGGCAAGGGCACCGGCCTCGGGCTCTCGACCGTCTACGGCATCGTCAAGCAGACCGGTGGCTTCATTTACGTGGACTCGGAGCCGGGGCAGGGCACCTCATTCCAGATCTTCCTGCCGCGCCATCATGCCGAGCCGGAGGTGCAGGTCGAGCAGCCGGCGCCGGCCGTTGGCGCCAGCAATGGTGCCGCGAAGGAAGCTGGGTCCACGGCGGACGCCAAGCCCCGCACCGATCTCACCGGACAAGGCACCATCCTCCTGGTCGAGGACGAAGAGGGCCTGCGCGCGCTCAACGCACGCGGTCTGCGCTCGCGCGGCTACACCGTCGTCGAGGCCGAGAACGGCGTCGAGGCGCTGGAGGTGCTGGAAGAGCAGAGCGGCGGAATCGATCTCGTCGTGTCCGACGTCGTGATGCCGGAGATGGACGGCCCGACGCTGCTCAAGGCGATGCGCGAGAAGAACCCCGACATCAAGTTCATCTTCGTCTCCGGCTACGCGGAAGACGCATTCGAGAAGAGCCTGCCCGAAGGCCAGCAGTTCGACTTCCTGCCCAAGCCGTTCACGCTGAGCCAGCTCGTGGCGGCCGTGAAGGAGACGATGGCGAAGGCGGGGTGAGGGCCTCAACGCAATGACGGCGGAGAAGCGGAATTGCCGGCACCAAAGCCACCGGTAACCCGCGACCGCGGCCTCTTCGCACACGCAGCCAAGCTGCCCCCAAAGATGGGCTTTTGCCACATCCCCGCGACTGAGGGCCGCAGCCATAAGTTCCGATAGTGGCTTCCTTTTTACGGAAGGCTGCCCATCTTAGGGGCACGTCCCCATGCCGGGGATCTGGGAAACCAACATGAATTTCTCGCAACGCTCCCGCAGTCTCTTCAAGACGATTGCCGTCGTGCTGGCGCTTGCGCTGCCGACTGCGCTGGCGATCTCGTCCGCCGACGCGCGCGTCGGTGGCGGCATGTCGTCGGGCTCGCGCGGTTCGCGCACCTATTCGGCCCCGCCATCGACCACGACCGCGCCGGGTTCGACCTCGCAGTTCAATCGGACCTACACCCAGCCGGGCGCAGGCATGAATTCGGCTGCCGCCGCACCCGCGCGCGGCGGCCTGTTCGGCCGGGCCGGCGGCTTCATGGGCGGCCTTGCGGCCGGCTTCCTCGGCGCAGGCCTGCTCGGCATGCTGTTCGGCGGTGGCCTGTTCGGCGGGCTCGGCGGCCTATCGTCGATCATCGGTCTGATCATCCAGATCGTGCTCGTGGTGCTCGTGGTTCGGCTGGCGATGTCCTGGTGGCAGCGCCGCCACACCCCGCAGGCGGCCTATGCCAACGCTGACGCCGGTGCCGGTCCGGGACCGCAGGCGAACAACCGTAGTGGCCTTGGTGGCGGCTTCGGCTTCGGCGCCAACAACGCGCCGCTCGAGATCAAGCCGGACGACTATGAGGCGTTCGAGCGTCTGCTCGGCGACGTCCAGTCCGCCTGGTCGAACGAGGATGTGGCCAAGCTGCACACGCTCGCGACGCCGGAAATGGTCTCCTATTTCGAGCAGGACCTCGGCCAGAACCGCGCGCGCAATGTCGTCAACAAGGTCAGCGATGTGAAGCTGTTGCAGGGCGACCTCGCGGAATCCTGGCGCGAAGGCGAGACCGATTACGCGACCGTGGCGCTGCGCTTCGCGCTCACCGACAAGACGCTCGACCGCAATACCGGCGCAATTGTCGCCGGCAGCGAGCAGCCGGGCGAGGCCACCGAAGTCTGGACCTTTGCCCGACGTCCGGGCGGCGCCTGGGAATTGTCGGCGATCCAGCAGACCAACTGATCGCAGGCGACATGAATAACAAAGGCGTCGTGCTTCTTGCACGGCGTCTTTTTCTTTTGGGCCTCTCGCATCGCGGCATCGGAATAAGCGGGC
This sequence comes from Bradyrhizobium sp. 62, assembly GCF_023073035.1. NCBI lineage: Bacteria > Pseudomonadati > Pseudomonadota > Alphaproteobacteria > Hyphomicrobiales > Nitrobacteraceae > Bradyrhizobium > Bradyrhizobium sp. 62. Next base: position 358,258 of record NZ_JADPIT010000002.1, on the reverse strand, counting down.
CTGCGTCGGGTTGAAATCTGGCGGCCAACGAAAACACAAAGGGAGGACAGGATGATCCGCATTGAGAGATCCGTGACGATTTCAGGCCTCGCGCTCGCCGCGGCTTTGCTAGCGGCGCCATCGGCGCAGGCGCAGTCGGCCGACATGACGTTCTTCGTGACTTCCAATGGTCCTGGTAAAGGCGCCGATCTCGGCGGCCTGGAGGGGGCCGATGCGCAGTGCCAGAAGTTGGCCCAGGCCGGCGGCGCCGGCAGCAAGACCTGGCGCGCTTATCTCTCCACGCAGGCCGCCGACGGCAAGCCGGCCGTCAACGCGCGCGACCGCATCGGCAAGGGACCGTGGCAGAACGCCAAGGGCGCTGTGATCGCCAAGGACGTTGCCGACCTGCACGGGGCGGCCAACAACCTCACCAAGCAGACCGCGCTCAGCGAGAAGGGCGAGGTCATCAACGGCCGCGGCGACACGCCGAACCGGCACGACATCCTCACGGGTTCGCAAGCCGACGGCAGCGCATTTCCCGCGGGTGACGACAAGACCTGCAAGAACTGGACGTCGAGCACGCAAGGCGCGGCGGTCGTCGGCCATGCCGATCGTCAAGGCCTGCGCGATGACGAGCCGTCGAAATCGTGGAACAGCTCGCATCCCTCGCGCGGCCCCGATGGCGGCTGCTCGCAGGCCGATCTGAAGAGCACCGGCGGCGACGGCCTGCTGTATTGCTTCGCGTCGAATTGAGACGCGGAACTCGCTCCGCCCTCATGGAGTTCGTGGTTGCGTGCTACACTCGCCGCCACGCAATCACGGACCCCTTTCATGAAATACGAGCTCTATTATTGGCCCGAGATCCAGGGCCGCGGTGAATATGTGCGGCTGGCGCTGGAGGAGGCGGGCGCGGCTTACATCGACGTGGCGCGTGGCCCACGCGGCACAGCTGCGATGATGAAGATGATGGACGCGCACAAGGGCACGCCGCCCTTTGCGCCGCCGTTCCTCAAAGCCGGCAAGCTCGTCATCGGCCAGACCGCGAACATCCTGCTCTATCTCGGCGCCCGCCACGCTCTCGCCCCGAAATCGGAAGCGGGTCAACTCTGGGTGCATCAGCTCCAGCTCACGATCACCGATTTCGTGGTCGAGATTCACGATACCCATCATCCGCTCGGGCCCTCGCTTTATTACGAAGATCAGAAACCGCCGGCAAAGAAGCGCACGGCCGACTTTTGGGGCGAGCGCGTGCCGAAATATCTCGGCTATTTCGAGCAGCTCCTTGAGGACAATGGCGGCGCCTATCTCACTGGCCGCAAGCTGTCCTATGTCGATCTCTCGCTGTTCCAGCTCGTCGCGGGGCTGCGCTATGCGTTTCCGAAGCGGATGAAGGCGTTCGAGACAGATATCCCAGGCCTCGTCGGCCTGCACGACCGCGTCGCGGCGCGGCCGAATATCAAGGCCTATCTCGAAAGCCGCCGCCGCATTGCCTTCAACGAGCAGGGCATCTTCCGCCGCTACCGCGAATTGGATGGTTAGCCGGTCCGGAGGTGCCGAGGGGGTGTTGCGCGCTCACCATACGCCAGGAAACAGGCGATAGCGCACGCGCGTCACATAGTCGGCATAGCCCGGCAGGCCCTCGCGCAGCGTGCGCTCCTCGATGCGAGTGCGGATGGCAAACAACAGGAGGAACAGCGGCACCATCATAAGTCCCCACCATGAGCCCAGAAGCAGCGGCACGCCGGCGAAGAACAGGATCATGCCGCTATACATGGGATGGCGCACATGGGCATAGGGCCCCGTCGAGATCACGCGCTGCGCGCGCTCGGCTTGCAATTTCACCACGGGCGCCGCGAACGAGTTCTCGCGGAAGACCCAGAGGATGAACAGTGTCGAGAGCAGGAACAGGGCGAGGCCGAGTATCTGCGCCGCCATCGGCATATCGGGGGCTAGCGTACGCCGGTCGAGCCCCATCGCCGCCAGCCAGACCAGCATCGCGACGACGAAGACGGCCATGAACGCCTTGTCGGCAGCGGGCTGGTCCTTTTGCAGGACCGGCCGCAGGCGTTCGGCGAGCAGTGCGGGGTCGACCCGGTAAAGCCACCAGCCGCAGAGCGGGCCGAGCAGGGCGGAGATCGCGAGGAACACCCAAGCCGACGGCCAGTGCAGGGTTCCGGCGCACGCGAACAGCAGCGCACCCATGGCGGCGGTGGTGATCGTGCTCTGCAACAGGAGTCTTGCGATCATGCGCAGGTCTCAGGGTAGTCGCGCACGATATTGGTCCTGCTATCCGGCGAAGATACGGCCGGACACGCGAAAAGCCCGATCGGCCGGATCGGGCATTTCATCTTCGACGCGGCTGATCAGGCGAGCTGATCGATCCGCGTACCCTGACCCGGCGGCAGCGGCGCGGGCGGCGGCGGCTTATAGGTCGGGTCGTTGTCCTTGGTCTTGATCTGGTCGTCCTGCTGCTTGTTCGTGTCGTAGCTCGGCACCACGATCGCGATCGGCGGCGGCGAAACGGTAGAAACGCTCATCCACAAATCCTCACATATGGAAACAATTGATCCTGCGCCGCGAGACCCGAAATTTCCTTCAAGCCAATCGTTAAAATGCGAGGGATCTGGTGCGGTGGGATGTGCTCTCGGACCT
>NZ_JADPIT010000002.1:347495-355617 GCF_023073035.1 Bradyrhizobium sp. 62 | reverse complement strand
GGGATTCTGGATTGCTTCGCTTCGCTCGGAATGACGGAGTCTGTAGTGGGCGGTGTGCTGTCAGACGCACACCGCGCGGGGGACCGCCTATTCGTCCTTGCCGCGCGTGATCGCGATGGACGCATCCGTCTTGGTGCGGGTGCATTCCATGTTGAGACGCCGGTAACGCATGCTGATCTTGTCGCCGCGCAAGAGCCCCATCCGTTTCAGGCAGCGTGTCGCGCCCGTCGTCGTATCGTCCTTGGTCACGGTGAAGACGATCGCCGCCATCGACCCTACCAGCGTAAAGAACTCCGGTTTCGGCTTGCGATCGCCCTTGGCATAGAGCTCGATCGAATATTTGTCGCCACGGCAAGCCACGGACAATTCCTTGGCCGCGGGATGAGTCAGATAGACGACATTCGCGGCGCGGAAATTCACCTTGAGGCGATCGACCTGGTTCGCCAGCTCCTTGGCGCTGTCATCGCAGCGGTCCGCGCGAGCGGGCGAGACGAGGGTCACAAGGCCGGTGATGGCGGCGGCAACCAGGATCGCGCCGCGGACGTGCAAGTTCAATGTCATGATGAAAAGCCCCTTAGCGGGCGCATTCAATCGTCGTCCCGCGCGTAGCGCAAGGGGTGCACCCAGGGTCTTCACTGGCATCATGAGGGCCTGGTGTCCGCGGCCAGCCGCCGAATCCGGATGCCCCGACCGGACCAGAGCGCCTTCCCTTTGCGGCAAAAAAGCTTAGAACGCTTCTATGAAAGGGGCCCATGCGAGGGCTCCAAAACCCCGAGATTCCAGCCCATGAACGCTCCCACCGCCTTCCCCGACCCCGCAAAGCCCGTTCCGCCCTACAAGCACACGCCGCTGTTTCCGCTGGGCAAGGACGAGACGCCCTACAAGAAGATCACGGCCGAGGGCGTGCGGGTCGAGAAGGTCCTGGGGAAAGACATGCTGGTGGTGTCGCGCGAGGCGCTGCGGGACCTGTCGGAAGCCGCCTTTGGCGACATCAACCACTATCTGCGGCCCGGTCATCTGAAGCAGCTCCGCGCGATCCTGGAGGACGGCGAGGCGAGCCCGAACGACAAGTTCGTCGCGCTGGACTTTCTCAAGAACGCCAACATCGCCGCCGGCGGCGTGCTGCCGATGTGCCAGGACACCGGCACCGCGATCATCATGGGCAAGAAGGGCTGCAACGTCATCACCGACGGTGACGACGAGGCGGCGCTGTCGGAAGGCGCGCGCGATGCTTACCTGCGCCGCAATCTGCGCTACTCGCAGGTCGCGCCCTTGTCGATGTACGAGGAGAAGAACACCGCCAACAACATGCCGGCGCAGTGCGAGATCTACGCCGAAGGTGATGACGCCTACAAGTTCATGTTCATGGCGAAGGGCGGCGGCAGCGCCAACAAGAGTTTTCTGTTCCAGGCGACGCCTTCGGTGCTGACCAAGGACCGGCTGCTCGCCTTCCTCAAGGAGAAAGTGTTGACGCTGGGCACTGCGGCGTGCCCGCCTTATCACCTCGCGATCGTGATCGGCGGCACCTCGGCCGAGCTCTGCATGAAGACGGTGAAGCTGGCGTCGGCTCGCTATCTCGACGCGCTGCCGACCCACGGCTCGCCCGACGGCAACGCGTTTCGCGATCTCGAGATGGAGCAGGAAATCCTGAAGATGACGCAGTCGCTCGGCGTCGGCGCGCAGTTCGGCGGAAAATATTTCTGCCACGACGTGCGCGTGATCCGCATGCCGCGTCACGGTGCCTCGCTGCCGATCGGGCTGGGCGTGTCCTGCTCGGCCGATCGCCAGGTGCTCGGCAAGATCACCAAGGACGGCGTCTATCTCGAAGAGCTCGAGCACAACCCGGCGCAGTATCTGCCTGAGGTCGAGCAGTCGCTCGGCGGCGAGGTCGTCAAGATCGACCTTAATCAGCCGATGAAGGATATCCTTTCCACGTTCTCGAAGTACCCGACCAAGACGCGGGTCTCGATGACCGGCACCATGATCGTCGCGCGCGATTCCGCGCATGCCAAGCTGCGCGAGCGGCTCGACCAGGGCAAGCCGCTGCCGGACTATTTCAAGAACCATCCGGTCTATTACGCGGGCCCGGCCAAGACGCCGGAGGGCTACGCCTCCGGTGCGTTTGGCCCCACCACTGCGGGCCGTATGGATTCCTTCGTCGATCAGTTCCAGGCCGCCGGCGGCTCGATGGTGATGGTGGCTAAGGGCAACCGGGCGGCGGCCGTGCGTGAGGCTTGCAAGAAACATGGCGGCTTCTATCTCGGCTCGATCGGCGGTGCCGCGGCGAACCTTGCCGAGCACTGCATCAAGAAGGTCGAGGTGCTCGAATATCCCGAGCTCGGCATGGAAGCGATCTGGCGCATCGAGGTCGTCGACTTCCCGGCGTTCATCATCATCGACGACAAGGGCAACGACTTCTTCAAGGAGTTGAATCTGGGTTAGCTGCCTCACTCGCACCTGCGTGCGAGTAATTGTGCATGCCCCCATCACGGTCGTCATGCCCGGGCTTGTCCCGGGCATCCACGTTCTTGGTGCGGCGAGCAAGACGTGGATGGCTGGGACAAGCCCGGCCATGACGATGCGGATGCCTCAGCGTGCTAGCTGCAATTCGTGACCTGGTTGGAGCACAGCCCGCGCCACCAGCCGCGGACGCCGTCCTGACTCTCGACAAGGCCCCAGAGACCGCTGCAAGCAAAGATGTGCTTCGGTCCGCCGTCGGTGTCGATCGGGCCGCCGAGCTCGCGCTGGGCCGGCATCCATTTCGCATCGACGAAGGGCGCCTGGAACAGACCGCCCATGCGTGTCGCGCCATTGGCGTAGGACGCGCCGACCTTGTTGGAGGCGACCCAGCCGCGTCCGGCATAGGGCTTTGGCGCGCTGCGCGGATATTTCTTGTCGTCCTCGTAGTCCTTGCCCGGCGGCTTGGCGCCTTCGATCAGAAACCAGCCGTTCTTGAAGCCGATGATGCGGAATTCAGTGAGCCAGCCGCCATCGGGCGTGTTCTCGCTGCCGCCGAGCTTGAGCCGGTAAGGCGGCGGAAGCGTGCCGAGCACACGCGCCTTGATCGATGGCTCGGCGCGCACGTTGAGGCCGTCAGGATCCTTGTCGACGGACCATGCGCCGAAATCACAGGGCTCGGTGCCGTCGGGAAGCGTTGAGCGCTTGGCGGCGAGATCGGCGTGCAGCTTTCCGAACTCAGTGTCGTCGTTGTCAGGATCCGGCCCGCTACGCGGCTTCAATTCGGCCGAGACTGCGCGCGTCGCATCCGGCGTCAGCGCGACCACGAGAGCCTGGCGCGCGACGAACACGCTTGCAGGTGACTTCGGATCGTTCGATGGGGCCGGATAGACGGCGAGGTAGCCCGTCGAACCTTCGGTTCGATAGGCCGTGCCGGCGACATGGCCTGCAGGTAGCATGGCGAGCGCGCTAGCCCGCCACGCCGGTTCGGCATCGTCCGCGCGCGCCGCTTGGGTCGCGACACACAGGATCGTCGCCGCGATGAAACCGAGCGCGCGCACGGTTGCCGCGCGGCTTACGCCCGCGTGCCGGTGAACGGGAAGCTGCCCATCGGGCCGATGCCCATCTCACCGCTCATGTTGTCGCCGGAGACGGTTCCGATGAATTCGAGCGTCAACGGCATCGGATTGGTGATCGAGACCTTCCAGTTGACGGCATCGCCGCTGACGGTGCCGTCGAAAATCTCGGCTGTATCGCCTTCCGCACCCTGCGTCCCCGTGAGCGTGCCGCCGGCAGCCGTCAGGCTCAGCGTCGCCTTACGCTCCCCCATGGGTGTCGTCAGGGTCAGAGTCCAGTTGCCGTCGACGGCCATTCGCGTCTCCCAAGATCCCGGCGGACCGCGACGATCCGCGGACCAGTCCCGGCCGAGCGTATAGCGCAACTCGCCGCCCGCGCCTAACGCTCCGTTGGAGGCATTTAGGCGCGGGCGGCGGCGCGCCGTCGGCTGGTGACGATGAGGCGAAGCACGACATATTGCACGGCGAAGGCGACGATCTTGGCGCCGCCCGCGACCACGGTGATGTAGAACGCCCACAGCTTCAGATCGCCTGTGGAGGCGACGGCGATCATGCCGGCACCGATCACGAACATCAGCGCGGCCCAGGCATAACCCGCTGCCGTCACGTACTCCGGAACGGTCTCCACGACGATCGATGGCATGTAGCGCAGCATCCAGCCGCGCTTGAGCATGATGGCACCGATCGCGAAATGCGCGATCGAGGGCTTTGCGAGCATGAAGCGGGGATCGTTGGTCAGCAGCGTGACGGTGCCCAGCACGACGACGAGCGCGACGCTCGCATAGGTCATGTAATTGAGCTGCTGCCCCTTGACGCGCGCGTAGATCACCTGCGCGATCGCCCCGGCAATCGCCACCGACGTTGCCAGGACGACGTTGTCGGTCACGAGGTAGATGACCAGGAAGACGATGGCGGAGAAGAGGTCGGAGGCGAGGCGGGCGAATACGTCCTTCATCGTCGATCCTGTTCAGCGAGTGTGGGGCAGTGCGCTGGTCGGCGCACCGTACTTGATCTGCCGATATTCGGGATACCATTTTGTGAAATAGATTGCGCTGTTGCGGGCGGCGAAGGCGACCGCAAGGCTCGACCAGAGCGGCAGGCCGGGGACATAGAGCAGCACGAGATTGGCGGCCGCCATCAGCAGTGCAGCCGCGGTCCATGCGCCGGTGATGACGTAGTTGGCATAGTGGAAGCCGGGCATTGCCGCGATCTCGGCCGGCACGGATTCGAGCGCGTATTGCAGCGTGAAGGGACGGCGGACCAGCATCGAGCCGAGCGAGATGACGAAGATGCCGATGTCGACCGACAGCTTGACACCGAGTGTGCCGAGCGCCGGGTTGAACAGCGCGAGGTGGAGGCCGATTGCTGCGAATAGCAGCGCCGAGCCCACAGCCAGGATCTTCACCGAGCGGCCGCGCATGACATCGATCGCGACGGTCGCGAGACAGATTGCCGAGGCTACGAAGACGCTGATCGTAGCCGAGGTCACCAGCATCAGGAAAGTAAAGGCGCCGTAGGGCGCGAGGATCAGGAAAATCGCCATGGTTCGCCTCGGTCAGGCCTTATCTTTACGGTGTAAAGATCAATAGGTCAGGAGCGAGTCGGGGTCAAGCAAAATCTTTACAGTGTCAAAATGACGTAAGCGACTTCCAAAAATTGAATTGCTGCAACGGCTTGGTCGGCCATTTCGTCGACGAAGCCGGCCCAGGGCAGGTGCGACAGCAGAGGTAACGCACAGGCGGTTGAGAGGACGAAGGCGAGCAGGATGCCGCCGTCGAAAACGATTTGGCCGCTCCGCCGCGGCCAGATCATCTGGAGCGTGATCCCGGCGCAGATCAGGAACAGGATCAGGACAGCGAGGCGGTCCGCGGCGATCGAGGGCATGTGCATGAAGACGCCTTTTGGTGACATCAGCGATGTCGAGAGGAGAACTAGGTCGCGCCGACCCAATTGCCGTGAAAACCGTCGGGTACGCGATGGCCGAGCTGCACCAGCGCGACGGGGCCGGCCTCGACATCTCCGGCATTGAACACGGCGAGGTCGCTGCGGTTCTCCCGCGCGCGCCAGACCACCGCCAGCAGCCAGCCATCGCCTTCCGCCGCATCTTTCGACCGCTCGACGAACACCGGTTCGGAAATGGTGTCGGCGGCCGGCAGCAGATAATGGCCGAGGCGCTTGCCATTGCCGTCGACATGGACGACGCCGGATAGCGCGCCGAACATCGGCAGGTTCGGATTGGCGCAGGCGTACCAGCCGTGACGGCTCTTCAATCCGGCGCGGCGGTCGTCGATGCGCGGGAACTCGCCGGTGAGATCGTCGAGATAGGTCTGCTGGAAGCGGTCGGTGTCGCCTGAGAGATCGAACGTCCAGCGGCAATGGCGGGCGCGCGATTTCTCCGGATCGGTTGGCCGGCCATCGGGATGCGGAAACAGCGGCGCTTCCTCGAATTGCATGACGTCGGCGACGATCTGATTGCCGTCCTCCCACGCATTCATGACGTGAAAGACGTAGCAGGCTTCAGCGCGGAACCAGACAATGTCCTTCGCGCTTCCCTTGCGCTTGATCACGCCGACATAGGCGCCCTTGTCCGGCTCCCAGGCGTAGGGAGGCCGTCCGCTCATCGCGCGCTCCATGCTGCCGGTGAGGGGCAGGATCGGAAACAGCACGTGGTTCTCGGTGACGATGAAGTCGTGCACCATGCTGGCATAAGGCACCTCGAACCGTTCGAAGCGCGTCGCCTTGCCGGACGCATCGATCGAACCGTAGTAGAGGGTGGGCGTCAGCGGTCCCGCGGCGTTGTAGCCGAAGAACACCAGCTCGCCCGTGACGGGATCGATCTTGGGATGCGCCGTGAAGCTGCCGGCAACGCGGCCGTGATAATTGTGATAGCCGCGCGTTGCGAGCGTGCCCGGCTCGATCTCGGTGGGCAGATGCGCTTCTTCCAGCGCAAGCAGCTTGCCGGCATGGAAGATGATGTTGGTGTTGGCGACACCGCCGTCAGTGAGGTTTTGCGGCGCATCCGGCAGCTTGCGGCCGAAGCCGCCGAACAGCGCGCGGCCGGCATCGTGCTCGGCCAGCCATTTCGGCGTGCGGATCCAGCGGTTGCGATAACTGGCGCGGCCATTGTCGAGATGAAATGCGTGCAGCATGCCGTCGCCGACGAACCAGTGCGCGCCGGGCGAGTCGAACTGCGGATTGGGGCCGTTGCGATAGAGCGTGCCGTTCAGGTCGCGCGGCAATTCACCGATGATTTTCAGGAAGGGCGCGTCGGCCTCGAACGGGATCGGACCGAGGTTGTGGCGGCGTTCGGCAACGGCGTCCTGCTGCACGGCGTATCCCTCCTTATCTTTACATCGTAAAGATGAAATAGCCGTGTGAGGGGGCTTGGTCAAGCGAAATCTTTACACTGTCAATATGGCGTCCTATAGCTGGCCGATGGGCAAGAGCGAAATCAGGACAGAAACCGCGCGCGGTGCGCGCACCTCAAAAAAGGCGAGCGCGCCGGCGCGTCCCGCGCGACAACCGGCGAGCGTCAAGTCCGTGGCGCCCTATCATCACGGCGCGCTGCGCGAGGCGCTGCTCCAGGCCGCCGAACGGGTGCTGGAGCGGGACGGGCTCGCCGGCCTGACATTGCGCGCGGTGGCGCGCGAAGCGGGGGTCTCGCATGCGGCGCCCACCCATCATTTCGGCGACCTCACCGGGCTTCTCAGTGAGCTCGCGGCAGTCGGCTTCCGCCAGTTCAATGCGGCGATGGCCTCGTCCTCTGACAGCGCCACCACCCCGCTCGAGCGCGCGCTGGCGCGGCCGAAAGCCTATGTCGCCTATGCCCAGGCTCATCCTGGCATGTACGGCATCATGTTCCGCACCGAGCGCCTCGACTATTCCAGGCCGTCGCTGCACGAGGCCGCCGAGGCGTCCTTCGCGGGGCTTGCCAATGCCGTCGGCATGATGCGGCAGGAACAGATCCGCGGCGACGCGCTGACGCTCAATCAGGGCGCCGCGATCGCGCGCGCCTGGTCGATGGTGCACGGTTTTACCATGCTGCTGCTCGATGGGCGGCTGGAGGATATTCTGGGGCGCCTGCCCAAGGGAACGACTCCCGAACGCCTGCTCGAGGCGATGCTGATGTCGCCGGTGACGGGGAAGTTGCCGGGTCCCTGATTCGGTCGGGACGAGCGCAACCCCAGCCGTGATGAGGCGTTGACGCCGCATGGCAAAATCATCCCGTGCCCCCTGGAAACGATCAAACCCGCGCAAGCGCGCCGGCAAGGCGTCCAAGCATCTCACGCCTGCGCAGAAATCGGCGGCCAAGGCGCGTGCTCGCCGCGCCGGGCGCAGCTATCCCAACCTCGTAGACAACATGCGCATGGCAGCGAAGAAACCGTCCAAGGCGAAAGCTTCGAAGAAAAAATCCGCCAAGAAGACGCCCAAGCGCAAGGTTACAAAGAAGGCCGCAAGGAAAAAGTCTGCAAAGAAGAAAGCTGCAACGACGTCGCGCAAGCGCCGCGCATCCGCACCCGAAAAGGATCCGCGGGACGGCTTGACCGCCGCGGGCCGCAAGGCTTTCGCGCGCAAGCAAGGCGCACATC
>NZ_JADPIT010000002.1:331647-347444 GCF_023073035.1 Bradyrhizobium sp. 62 | reverse complement strand
CGGCATCCGAGATGACACCGCAGGAGATGCGGCGCAAGGGAAGCTGGGCCGTCCGTTTCTATGGTCGCGCCAAGTTGCCGCCCCTCGTCGATGCCAACGGCCGGCCGACCCGGCACGCCTTGTCGGCGCATGCCTGGGGCGAGCCGGTTCCGAGAACGGTGGCGGCGGCGCGGCGCATCGCCGCAAAAGGTGAGCGCCTGCTGGCGCGCTACCGCCGCGCCAAGACGCGGGCGAAGACGAAAGCCTAGCGCATCGTCGCCAGCTCGACCGCGCGGCCGCTGGCACCAACGATCTTCACCTTGTCCTTGCCGCACGTGAAGCTGCGGGCGAATTCGTCCGCCGCCTTGCGGGCGAGCTCATTGGCGTTCCGGTTGGCGATCGCGTCGACATAGGCAACGTGGCAGACGGGGCCGGGTGGCAGCCGGGTCACGATCAGCATGGCCTTGGTGTTCGGCCGCCCCTGCTTGTCGGGATCGGTGCCATCGGCGATGTGCCAGCGCTGGATCATCGCAAACGGCTTGGCCCCCGCAGTGCGCCATTCGACGGTGGTCTCGGACGAGTTGAACGGAGCGAACCAGACTTTTGCCGCCGGTTCCTCGGCCGCGGCCTTGCGATTGCGGCCGACGGAGACGACCTCACGAAGATCATCCTCGGCGATCAGGACCACGAGGCCATCCTTGCCCTTGCAGGCCCGCGTGGTGCTGCCGTCGAGCTCGCTGGGCTTGCCGATCTGGCGGCAATCCTTCGGGGCCGTCGAGGTATATTGGCTGCCCACGGATTGGGCGTCGGCGCGGCCGAGACCGCTGCACATCAGCAACATGGCCAGGAGCAACATGGCCAGGCCTGCGGTGGTGATGCGGAACATGACGACGCCTTTCGTCGAGCGGGAACTCCGTACCGTCAGACGTCTTGATTGTGGGCAAGGTTCAAACAGGGTCGACAGACACCTGACAGCGGCGCGGAATCGTTCTAGAAGAGCGGCTTCGCTTGGGCTCTTTCAGCCTCGTTCGCGTCCTCGTTTTTCGTGATCATGCCAGCCACCTCGTCCAACAAACCTTATCGCGTCGGCCGCTCGAAAACCGGGCTCGGCCTCTTCGCCACCAAGCCGATCAAGAAGGGCACCCGGATCATCCGTTATTACGGACCGATCCTGGACTCCCGGATTCCCGAGCACGACGACATCGAGAACAAATACCTGTTCGAGCTCAACGGCCGCTGGACCATCGACGGCTCGGTGCGCAAGAACCTCGCGCGCTACATCAACCATTCGTGCCGGCCCAACGCCGAATCCGACGTTCGGCCGCGCGAGCGCAAGGTCTTCATCCGCGCCATCAAGAACATCGAGCCGGGCGACGAGATCAATTACGACTACGGCACCGATTATTTCAAAGCCTACCTGAAGCCGATCGGCTGCAAGTGCGAATCTTGCGAGAAGAAGCGCAAGAAGCTGCGCGCCGAGGCGCGGGCCGAGCGCGCCAAGGTGAAGGCGCGCACGGAGCGCAAAGCGCAGAAGGCGGGTGCGAAGGCCGCCAAAAAGAAGAAGCTCAACGGCGTCGCTGTTGGCAAGGCGAACGGCCGCGCGCGGGCGTAGCCTGAGTTCGAGCTTCTCGCACAACTGTCCTGCCCCGCGAAAGCGAGGCATCCAGTACGCCGCGGCCTTTCCGTATGCGACGACTGCCTCTGGAATACTGGGTCGCCCGATCAAGCCGGGCGACGACAGCGAGTGATGTGGCCTCAGGCAGCCAGCACACTCCCGCTCCTGCGCAATCCCACATATTGCAGTTCGGCAAACACGCCGGTCGCGATCGCCTGTGCCACGACCATGAGCTCGCCGGCAAGGTTCGGCGACACCGCGCCCGAGAGCAGCAGCGCAATGCTGCCGACCGTCCAGGCCGCGTTGCCGACGACGACCAGCAGCACGAGCGGCTTTGCCACGGAGGCGCGTGAGGCGAGCCAGCCGACGAGTGCCGTGTAGGCGATCAGGAACAGGCCGGTCTCGCGCAGCAGCGCTTCAGGCAGGTTGAACAGCGACGCGAACGCGCTGGCGCCGAACGTGAAGCCGAGAGCGGCGACGCCGCTGAAGATCGCGTCGGCAAGGAGCGCGCGGCGAAGGAAGGTGGATGCGTCGATCATCGTGGGTCTCCATGGTTGGGGTGGCTCGAGGTGAAACTCAGTGCAATCCGCGCCACCAGGCCCGAAGCAGGCGGGCGAGGCGGAACGGGCAGAGGCTCCTGCCGACGCTGTGCTCGAAGGCCGTGACCTGCGCGACGACGTAGTCGCCAGTCGAATGCACCAGCGGCTCGGGCATGTTGAGGCTGCGCGCCAGCATCCGGGTTGCGAGCGCCATGGCCCAGGGAACTAGCTGGTCTGTGACGGTCCGGTAGAGCAGCAGTGCGATCATGGTCGTCTCCTGTTGCGACCCAAGATGCGCCGGCCGGCGGACCAATTCGATTACCTCCGACGTAATGGAAGGGCCGAAATCTGCGTGCTAGGTTTTCGACCATGAACGCACATGCATCCACGGCGCAGGCCGAACGCAGCCAACCAATCCATATCGGCGACCATTTGCGCGAATGGCGGCAGCGCCGCCGCATGAGCCAGCTCGATCTCGCCGGCGAGGCCGAAATCTCGGCGCGGCATTTGAGCTTCGTCGAGACCGGCCGCGCCGCACCCTCGCGCGACATGGTGCTCAGACTCGCCGAACGTCTCGACGTGCCATTGCGCGAACGCAACGTGCTGCTGGTCGCCGCCGGCTATGCCCCGGCCTTTCCGCAGCGCCCGCTGGAGGATCCCGCCTTGAAATCAGCTCGCCAGGCGATCGACCTCGTCCTCAAGGCGCACGAGCCCAATCCGGCGCTGGCTTATGACCGGCACTGGAATCTGGTCTCCGCCAACCGCATGCTGGCGCCGCTGCTCGCCGGCATTCCGCAGCGACTGCTCGGCCAGCCCTTGAACGTGCTGCGGCTCGCCTTCCATCCCGAGGCGCTGGCGCCGCGCACGGTCAATCTCGCGGAATGGTGCGGGCATCTCCTGGAGCGGTTGCACCGGCAATGCGAGGCGACGGCCGATCCCGAGCTGATCAAGCTGTACAACGACCTGAAGAGTTATCGGATCCCGGCGCGCGCGGCGCCGCTGTCGAGCGACAATGTCGCGATCCCCTTCAAGCTGCGCCACGACGGGGAGATACTCAGCTTCTTCTCCACCACCATGGTGTTCGGTACGCCCGTCGACATCACGCTGTCGGAGCTGGCTCTGGAAACCTTCTTCCCGGCCGACGAGCGCACTGCCGAGCGGCTCCGACAAATGGCAGCAGCCATGAGCTAGCGGCCTTGCCTCGGAACGGGTTCGGCTTATCTTTGGGCGCAACCCGCAACGCCCGAAGGAGGCGCTCATGAGCACCCTAAAGCCGCTCCAGATCGACGTCGTTTCCGACGTGGTGTGCCCCTGGTGCTATATCGGCAAGCACCGGATCGAGAGTGCGCTGGCGCTGGTGCCCGACGTTCCGGTCAAGCTCAATTTCCGTCCCTTCTTCCTCAATCCCTGGGTGCCGTCCGAGGGCATCAGCCGGGAGGAGTATCTCACCAAGAAGTTCGGCTCGGTCGAGGCCTATAAGGGCATTGCGAGACGCGTCGTTGCGGCCGCGGGCGAAGAGGGGCTCGTCTACCGGCCGGAGCTTGTCGCGCGTCAGCCCAACACCACCGACTGCCACCGCCTGATCCTCTGGGCCGAGGCGATCGGCAAGGCGCCCGAGATGAAGCAGCGCCTGATGGAGCTGTATTTCCGCGACGGCGGCGACCTCACCGATTTGAACGTGCTTGTAAAGGCGGCTGCCGATGTCGGCCTCGATGCCGACGACGTGCGCAAGCGCCTTGTAACCGACGAGGACGTCGCCCGCGTATCGGCGGACGCGCAGGAAGCCGCCGACAAGGGCATCTCCGGCGTGCCGACCTACGTGTTTGCGCAAATATACGCCGTCTCCGGCGCGCAGGATCCCAACATGCTCGCGCGCGCCATCCGCGAGGTCTCGGCGGAGATCAACGCGCAGGCGGCGGAGTAGGAGTTATCCTATTTACGAAGCAGGCGAACTGCGCGGCGCGCCGCCGCGTAGGCGATGCCGTGCGCCGCGAGCGCTCCGTGAACGAGCGCCACGATCGGGTCGTTCCGCCGCAACGGTATCAGCACGTCGCCGACGGCGAAGCGCCCGCGCCAGATCGGGTTGATCATGGGGTGATCGGCGCTCGCCGTGGAATCCGCGCTGGCGATGGCCGGATCGGCGCAAAGGCGGCGGGTGAGCTCGAGCGTGAGCTGCACGCCCGGCGAATATCTGGCAAAGCGCTCGTCGATACCGAGCTTGAAGAAGAAAGCGCGATCCTGATGGCGCAGCACGATGCCGGCGGCCACCGGCGCGGCGCCGGCGCGAAGGGTGATGATCTCGCATTGCGCGGTTTCTGCCAGCGCGGGAACGGCGCGGCGAATGAAGGTTGCATCGCCGGCATGCTGGACCAGCGCGGTTCCGCGCTTGCCCTTCCAGCCGCTGGCTTCGAGCTGCAGGAATGTTTCGAGCGCCGGTCCGATCTCGTCGGGGCTGTGCGCGACATCGAACACGACGGCGCCGTGGTCTTCGAGACGATGCCGTTGGCGGCGCAGCTCCTTGAGCTTTTTGGTACCGAGCGCGTTGCGTAGCAGCGTCTCACCGTCCAGCGTCGCGTCCAGGCTGGCGCGGATGTAGGAGCTCAGGAGGCGCGGCTTCAGGCCGTCGCGATTCAGGACCTGATTGAGGGCGGTCATTGCCGCCCCATCGAGCGCGACATCGTTCAGCACGAGCGCATGCGCTCCGGTCGCGCGGGCCTGCTGCAACAGGCGCGTCGCTGCCTCGGTCGGGGCATCGCGGTCGATCAGCGGGCTGCACAGCGTGCCGTAGGGATGGGCGCTCACCAGCGCGGGCAGGGGGATCTTCCATGCCCGCCAGAGCGAGATCACCGGCATAAGCCCGATCAACCGCGATCCATCGTATGCGGGAAGCGCCGAGGCATCGGTGCGGCCGCGCGCGGTTGCACTGACAGCGAGCTCCCAGCCCGGCAGGTAATATCCGTTAGGCTCGATCGCGCGCTGCGCGAGTGCGCGCCACTGGCCGGCTTCGATCGCCGCAAGCGGGACGCGCGCGCGCGCCGCCGCGGCAGGCTTTGCCGATGCCGGATTGATCGCAGCCTGGTGCGCGATGTCGACCACGTCCCGTCGTCCCCGTTCAGGAGGCCATGCTTAGCGCAAAGATTGGAAAATACCGTTGGGACGCCGCTTCAATTCGAGTGGTAATATTAACGTCTCGTTGAGCATCCGCCGGATGTCCCGATGGATACGACAGAATTGCTCTCGACCCGGAGGATCATCATGGTCGTCACACCTTTTACGCCGATTGCGTCGCTCTTTGGCGGCGCGTTGATCGGCCTGTCCGCCGTGCTGCTGATGTGGACGACGGGGCGAATCGCGGGAGTCAGCGGAATCGCGGCGCGGCTGTTTCCGCCTTACGAGGATCGGCAATTCGCCGGCCGGCTCGCCTTCGTCGCGGGCCTCGTCATCGCGCCCGTCCTGGTGCGCCTTGTCACCGGAAGCCTGCCGGCGCAAACGATCGCCGCCGGAACGCCGCTTCTGATTGTCGCGGGACTGCTCACCGGTTTTGGCGCGGTGTGGGGTAGCGGTTGCACCTCCGGCCACGGCGTCTGTGGCTTGTCGCGGTTGTCGGTGCGATCGCTGGTCGCGACCATGACCTTCATGGCGGCCGGCATGGCGACCGTCTTCGTGATGCGGCACTGGAGCTGACCGCGATGACAATCCTCATTCAACTCGGGATCGGTGTGGTCTTTGGCCTTGGCCTCATCGTCTCAGGCATGTCGAACCCGGCAAAGGTCCTGAATTTCCTGGACGTTGGCGGCATCCCGGCAGGAACGTGGGATGCAAGCCTCGCTTTCGTGATGGCCGGTGCGATCGCGGTGACCTTCATCGGCTTCGGCCGCGTCTTGAAACTGGCGCGGCCTGCCTTCGCCGATCGCTTCCATGTCCCAACGCGAAAAGATATCGATCCGAGAATTATCGCCGGTCCCGCCATCTTCGGTATCGGCTGGGGCCTTGTAGGCTTTTGTCCAGGCCCGGCGTTGACCGCGCTCGGATTTGGCTCGGCGTCCGCATTCATTTTCGTCGCCGCGATGTGTGCTGGCATGGTGCTCGCCCGCTTCATCGCGCAGCTTCCGTCGGCAACGCGTGTCGTCACGCCGGCAGATCCGCTCGAAACCTGACATGGACAGGACCGGGCGAGTTGTCTCGTCCGGTCCTGCCTGTCATGGCTTCATCGACTACCAGCGATCGCCGACACCGACGCCAACACTGACGCCGGGCGCGCGGATGCCGACGCCGCCGCGCGGACCATCGTCCCAGTCACGATAGGTGCGGCGCTCGTAGTAACGGTCGCGCGGCATGGTCGCGTAGGAGTCGCGCACGATCACGCGCGAGCCGCCGCGGGTGCGATAGCAATTGCCGGAATCGTCGCAGACCAGCCGCACTTCCTGGACGAGATCGGGGCTGGTGTACTCGCTGGTCGTGTAGACGTCGGCGGCCTTCGCGCCGCTCACCGCTGCCAAGGCTCCGACGCCAGCCAGCAATGCAATCGTGAATGTCCTCATCATGTCCTCCTCGAAACTGCCCTCGGCGGTAACAAGAAGGGGAGGCGGCGATCGTTCCGGCAGAACTACAGGTTTTTCCCGGAACCGGATCGCTTGTCGGCGTGATTTGTTCCTAGATCGGTTCGTAGCTTTCCGATCCGCAGATGTCGTCCGCTTCGGCGCGGCGGCGATCGATTACCTTTCCGCCCGATATGGTCACGATGTAGGTCTGTGGGCCGAGCGGCGAGCCGGTCGCCGAGGTGAGCTGGGCGCGGACGCAAGCTGTCCAGCCCGGTCCCCGCACCTCACGATGAGGCGTGGCGACATGCACCTCACGCGGATAGGACGTGCTGAGGAAGACGAATTCGATCTGCTCGCGCACGACGCGCTTGACGTCAGGGGGCGCTTCGGGCGGAGGCTGCTCGGCCTCCTTCATGCGCATGAACTCGGGCACCGGTGCGCGGCTGTCCGCAAAGCCGCAGGCCCCGAGCGCGAGCGCGCTGGCCAGCAGCGCGGCATGAATAATGATCCGCAACATCCGTGAAGGTCCCCTGCGGGCCAAAATAGGCACGAATGCGATCCGACGAAGACCCGGCCGATCAAGATTTGCTGAAGCCAGCATTTCCCGAAGCCAAGATTTCCTCAGGCCGTTGGAGCCCGCAGCATTGGCTATTCCATAATTGCCGGCTAGTTTGTGCGCCAGACGAGGGGGATTGCGTCCATGAGGATTTTGATCATAGCGGCCGCGGTGCTGGCGCTGGCGGTTGCCTCCGCGCAGGCGCAGATGGGCGGCGGCAGGCGTCAGCCTAACGAGGGCGGCCAGAAGGCGGACAACAAGCCCAAGGTCGACGAGAAGGCCTACAAGGCCGCACTCGAGCGCATTCCCGAGTCCAAGGAGAAGTACGATCCGTGGAGCGGGGCGCGTCCGCCTGAACCTGCCAAGAAGCCGAAATAGGTGAGGCGGGCGCTGGCGACCCGCTCCTGCTATTTGGCCGCTCTCATCACGCTCCTCGCATCGTCACCGCAGCCAAGCATCGGGCGGCAAACGGCTGGCCCATAGCGAGCCTGCTGGCCAGGCGAGGTTTCGTCGTCGTGCTCGCCCGCGACACCGGCAACCCATGTGAATCTGCGTGAGCCGTCGCCGTCGCATCAAGCAATGATCATCGTGTTGTGGACGTGATGCGAATGATCATTCACACGGTATGCACTACTGTACGAAAGCGAGGCCGATGCGCCTCTCGCTGCGCCAGACGGGGCGGCATTTCCGCACGAAATTGTCGCGCGCGATCGCGAGCGTGAACGATTGCGGCACTGCGACGAGGGTATCGAGGTCGATTGCGGCGCCGTCCGCCGACATGTTTCGCACCGTGCACGTGATGCCGCAATTTTCAAAGGTGATCGTTCCACCCTTGAAAACACGGTAACGCTGCGCTGCACGCTTCTCGATCATCCGCGTTAATCCATAATGATATTTGTGAAGTAGTGCATAGAAATTACGTTGAACTAAACTCAATACTGGCGCTACTTGCACAGCGCTTCAGATTTCGTTTACGACGTCGAAGCGGAAGTCACTCCGCGGATTTTCCCCCAAGCTGTTCCTTTGTGGCGCTACGCGCCGATGGAGATATTGATGAAGACCACGCTTTCGCTTCTGTTCGCCGCAGCGCTCTCGCTGTCGTCCATGCCCGCCCATGCCACCAAGCTCGATCTCGCGACCATGAGCTGCAAACAGTTCCTGGAGAGCGGCGACGACACCATCAAGATGGTGCTGACCTGGATGGACGGCTGGTACAAGGGAGATGAAGAGAACGCGATCATCGACACCGACGTGTTCGTCGAGAACGCCAAGCAGTTCGGCAGCTATTGCGGAAAGAATCCGAACGTCAGCATCGTCACGGCGGCTGACGAAGTGCTCGGCAAGTGACTTCTCCCGCGTGACGGCGCGACGCGCGATCGCATTTCCTGCCTCGACATGACGCTATCGAGAGCCGCGGTGCGCTGTGCGCTCACGCGGCTTTCTTCTTTGATGCTCACCCCGGCAGCATCGCGAACGCGCTCGACACCATCGCCACCGGCTTGTTGTCGGTGGCCGAGAGCAGCGTGACCCGGCCAAAGCTCATGGTGCGCCCGAGTCGGACCACGCGGGCGTCGGCCAGCACGTCCGACGAGGAGACTGCGCGCATGAAATGCGTGGTCTGGTCGACCGTCGTCATCGGACGATAGCCGCGGTTGGCGGCGAGGTTCGCAATCACCATGGCGGTATCGGCCAGCGCCATCAGCGCCTGGCCGCAGACCACGCCGCCGTTGCGGCACAGGCGCTCCGAGAACGGCATGCGCAGGAGCGCTGCCGGCTGCCAGTCCGGCACGTCCGGCGGCGGCAGGTGCTCGATGCGCTCGACCGACAGGTTGAGATCCTGGACCCAGGGCGCAAAGACCTCGCCGAGGATGCGTCTGGCTTCAGTGATGCCGAACTCGGCTTCTGGCTGCGATGGCATTGCTGTCGTTTCCTCCGTGTTGCCGGATGTTCGGCATTCCGAGCGGACCAGCGCGGCAAAGTCACCCGGACTGCCGCGGGTCCGGTCGGCTTGAAAATGCCTGACTTCGCCCGGTATGATGCCACGGAGTGGGTATGGGTGGGTGATGTTGCGTCGGTATGTCCTCGTGTTTTGTCTGGCCGGGCTCGGACTGTTGCTGAACGGGTGCACCAAGTGCGGCCCGATCTGGGACGACTGGCTCCACGCGCCGAAATCGTGCAAATCGGACCGGCTCTAGCGGGCCGGACAGCCCCTGCGGTTGTGCCAGGGGTGACAAGGCGCGGGCGACCCGCGCCGCCATGGATGATCAAGGAGTCGATGATGAAGCTTTTCCGTATGGCCGCGGTGCTGGCTGTTCTGGCGGGACCGACCGTGCTGGCGGGACCGGCCTCTGCGCAAATGCCCAATCTCAATTTGCTGCAGGACGGTCCGGGCAAGACCCCTGAGGAGAAGGCCGCGGAAGCCGAGCGTGACAAGGCCTACAAGGAAACGCTGAAGAAGATTCCGGATTCCAAGGCCTCCAACGATCCCTGGGGCGGCATGCGCTCCGACCCGCCGAAGCAGGCGGCGGCGCCAAAGGCGTCGGCCGCGACCGGTGCGCCGAAGAAGAAGTCCGGCACGACTGCCAATTGACCTTCTGTCCGATCGGAGGCGGCTGATGCCTCCGGCCGGGACTCCATTTCGGCCGGCCCGCTTCCTACATTGCGCGAGAGCGTATTGCGTAAAGGAGGCGGGATATGGCCGATCGTCCGCGAGATCTCGCCGAGCGGATGGCGCGCCGGCGCAAGATGGGCGGCAAGCCCGGCGCGAGGGCCGGCGACGGCTATCTGCGCGAAACCTTCACGCTGCCACGCGCGGCGGCACGGGAGAGGGCGCAGGCTTTCTTCACCCGCTACCCCAAGGCCGGCTATATGAGCGCGGTCGAGACCTGGCGCGAGCTGCCCGGCGGCGACATCGAATTCACGATGCGGCGGCTGCCCAGCGCGGATTAGGCTTGGCCCCTATTCGAAGGTTTCCGATGTGATGCGGATCCGGAACACGGGCTCCTTGGCCTCGTCCAGCAGCTCCATATTCCATTCGGAATTTTCCTGGAGCTTGCGGGCGATGCCGGCAGCCATGTCGGCGCAGACGCTGGTCATCTCCTTCCAGGCCAGATCGCGATCGGCAAATTCCGACGCCTGGTCGGCACAGCCGGAATAGCTGCCGTTCCGGATTCGAAAGAAGTAGAGCGGCATGGTTCGCACCGATCGCGCCTGATGGCTCCGTCCCCACGGCCATAATCGCGAGCAGTCCAATCCCAAACCGTCGGCAGATCAATTCCGGTCGGCTACGGAATAGCCCCATGGGCGCCGCTGTGTCCTATAGGCCATGACGGCTGCGGCGCGCCGGGGCCCGCCAGCCCGCCGACGATCTCGGTCCTGCCGTTTAGGCCTGCCGCTCAGGCGGTTTTGCGCCCGATCGCCTTCAGCTCCCGATCGATGCGCAGCTGCACCCGCCGGATCGCCAACAGATCGATCTTGGTCTCGGTTCGGCCGGTCTTGATCTGCTCGCCGATCCGGAACTGCCACTGCCAGATGCCGGGAAGTGCCGTCTTGGCGACGGTGAACTCGACGCCCCTGTGATTCATGGCCTTCTCCCACGATTCACTTCCATCACTGAGAACATGCTGGGCGGCACAATATTCCAGCGAAAGCCAAATCTGTCGGTAAGCCCTGGATAGCTCACGGGTATCTCGCAAACGCAGGCGCGCCGAAACATTCGAAATCGGATGTCGAAAGGCGCCGGCCACGCGCGGCGGCGCGAGACCTCATGCCCGTGGTTCTCCGACCAAGAACAGAGTTCCTGGGATGGGTAAGGGCACCTTCCGGACCGCGGCGGCATGTGCCTTGCTTGGCCCGATCACGGTCAACAACATGGGCGCGTCATGCCGGGCATTCCCCGCCGCTATTCTCATTTCGTGTTCGGAATCATCCAGTCCGGACTGACCTCGCTGATCGCCGCGGGCATCGCCAGCTTTCCGGCAGGGAACGCACTGGACTTCCTCGCGCACTGGATGGTGTCGTGGCTGATCGCATGGGCGGCGATGCTGCCGATCGTGCTGCTCGCGGCGCCGGCGATCCGCGCCTTCTCGCTGCGGCTGACGCAGGAGGAGGGCGGTTCGCAAACCGGCCGGCCGGCATGGAAATCGGCATCAAAATCGGAATGAAATCGGAATGAAAAACCCCGCTTGGAAGAACCAAGCGGGGAAAGGTTGTTGGAGGCTGAGGTGCTGGGCTGCAACACCATAGCCAGGCGACCCTAGCCGGCTCAGCTTACGACAGCCTGACAAGGCCTGATGGTGGCAGCAAAAGCCGGACCTCGGCGGGCCGCAGACTGGCCCTGCACCGGTCCCAATTTCGACATCCGTTCGCACAACTCAGGACACAACCGCAGGCGAGATTCCGCAGCGACGGTGCTGCCATGGGGGAAACGTGGCGCACCGGCAACGGGGTGGCATCATGGACAACGTAGAGCGGTCATTCGCCGCCGCAACGGCGGCTGGCTTCGTCGTGCTGGTGATCGGCATCGGGTTGCTGGTTCTGCTATAGGCGGCGTTGGGTGCCGGGATATGGCTCCGGGACTGGAAAGGCCCATGCGCGCCTTTCAAAAACACGAAAACAACCCCATGCACAGTAGCCCGCCAGAAAATTCTCTCGTTCAATCAATGGTTTACTGGTAGTAATTAGATACCATATCGACTCGGACTCGCCTCCACGGCCATCCGAATCCCGATTCCCGTGCCGATCTTTTTGAGATCAATGGCGCCGCTCCGGCCTCGTCGCTGGCGCGTTGCCGCTGGCGAACACCGCCGCCGCCTGCCCAGCCAGCCGGCCTGTCAGCTCCTAAGCCCTCGTCCCCGCGGCCTTAGTGAACCTTGATCGCGTCCAGCGGCAGATGGAGTTCGGCGGCACGCTCTTCGCGATCCTTCTTGCGGAACTCGTTTTCCTTGCGCTCGAACTTGCTCAGCTCCTCTCGCGCCGCCTCCAGCAGTGGAGTGCGCCGGCTCGTATCGTGATGCGTATTTTCCGTCATGATTGGAAGTCCCAGAGTTGCAGTCTCATCCAAGAGAAGGCCGCAGACCGCGAAAGGTTCGGTGCCGCAGGATTACCGAATTCTGGCGGCGTGCGGGTCATCCGTCTTTGATGCGCGTCAGCCAGAGCGTGCAAATTCCCAAAAGAACATATTGCGAACCTAGAACAAATAGGGTACATTGCTTTTATCGCCGCGCCGCCTCGCCAATCGTTTGTCCCTCACGCGAATCCTCGTCATAAGGAGCACGACCCGATGTCCACCACTGCCCTGCGTATCGTCGAAGGATCCTCCATGGACAAGAGTAAAGCTCTCGCCGCCGCGCTCTCCCAGATCGAGCGGCAGTTCGGCAAGGGCTCGGTGATGAAGCTGGGCAAGAACGACCGTTCGATGGATGTCGAGGCGATCTCGTCGGGCTCGTTGGGGCTCGATATCGCGCTCGGGATCGGCGGCCTGCCGAAGGGGCGCGTCGTGGAGATCTACGGGCCGGAATCCTCGGGCAAGACCACGCTGGCGCTGCACACGGTTGCGGAAGGGCAGAAGAAGGGCGGCATCTGCGCCTTCATCGACGCCGAGCACGCGCTCGACCCGGTCTATGCGCGCAAGCTGGGCGTCAACATCGACGAGCTCCTGATCTCCCAGCCGGACACCGGCGAGCAGGCGCTGGAAATCTGCGACACGCTGGTGCGCTCCGGCGCGGTCGACGTGCTGGTGATCGATTCGGTCGCGGCCCTGGTGCCGAAAGCCGAGCTCGAGGGCGAGATGGGCGACGCGCTGCCGGGCCTGCAGGCCCGTCTGATGAGCCAGGCGCTGCGCAAGCTGACGGCGTCCATCAACAAGTCCAATACCATGGTGATCTTCATCAACCAGATCCGCATGAAGATCGGTGTGATGTACGGCTCGCCGGAGACCACCACCGGCGGCAACGCGCTGAAATTCTACGCCTCCATCCGTCTCGACATCCGCCGCATCGGCGCGATCAAGGAGCGCGACGAGGTTGTCGGCAACACCACCCGCGTCAAGGTCGTGAAGAACAAGCTGGCGCCGCCCTTCAAGCAGGTCGAGTTCGACATCATGTACGGCGAGGGCGTCTCCAAGATGGGCGAGATCCTCGATCTCGGCGTCAAGGCCGGCATCGTCGAGAAATCCGGCGCATGGTTCTCCTATGACAGCCAGCGTCTTGGCCAGGGCCGCGAGAATTCGAAAGCATTCCTGAAGGCCAACCCCGACATCACCGCCAAGATCGAAACCTCGATCCGCCAGAACTCCGGCCTGATCGCCGAGCAGATTCTCGCCGGGAGCCCCGAGCGTGACGCCGACGGCGAGGAGCCGGGAGACGAGTAAGTTTTAACGCGAACAGTTTTTCGCGAGGAGCGGGCGCTGAAGACGTTGAGTTGCCGACGTCTTCGGTGCCCGTTTCGTTTTTGCGTTAGCGTGATCGGGTGGTGTGATGTGGGCAATAACAAAGCTCATCGTGACGACCGACTCGTCCATCGCCGGCGCCATTCAACAGGCGGGCCTTGCTGATCTCGTAATTACGATCGAGCGCCGGCTCGTGTGGGGACGATTGCCGTCCGATGCTGAGCTCGACGCGTTTTTTGCACCGCGTACAACACAGCCTCGAGGGCTTCATTGGCTCGACGACACGCCGTCCTGGCGTCTCGAGGAATCGGGTGCGATGGATCGAGGATTCATCGACCTGCTAGGGGATTACGACTCAGTCGAGTTTTGGCGGGGACCCGAGCCAAATGCGCAATTGATCCTGCTCTGGCTGCTCGATCATTGGCGCCGCCGACACGATGCGAATCCCGACTTTGTTGTCTGCTCTCTGTTCTTGGGCGTCAGTGACGTCGACCCACCGCGAGATAAATCCCACCCGCCGGTTGTCGAGATCACGCCTCGCCAACTCAAATCGGCCAGCCGTGCATGGCGGGCCTATTGTGCGCCAACCCCGGAAAGCTGGCGCGATCTCTTCAAGACGGATTTGAGCTGGCTGCCGCAACTTGCACATCACGTGACGGCTCTTCTCAATGAGCTACCGCGCCCGGCTTCGGGCCTCGGCGCCACGGAGCTGCGGATACTCCAGCTCATCGCGCGAGGCGGTCTGCAACCTTTCGATGTCTTTCCGGGGCGTCAGAAGCACGAGGAGCTGCATGTCTACGGATATTGGGAAGTTGGCGCATTGCTGGATGGGCTCGCCCGGTGCGATAGGCCAGCGGTCGCCGGACTGGATGAAGGCCCGTTTTCCCTGGAGATGCACAACGATCCCGTCCGTTTCGATCGGTACAAGCGATCGCAATTGTCGCTGACCGAGTTCGGCAAGGCGGTGCTAGGAGGCGACGACAACTTTCGCAGGCACAATCGGATTGATCGCTGGTGGGGCGGCACTCATCTGACCCATGAGCGGCTCTGGCGGTGGGACGGCGAGACCCGCGCCCTTGTCGCGCCCGGATGATTATTGCGTATCAATTTTGAGAGGCAATCGTGTCCCATTTGATTCTGACGACGAACGATCGCGCGGAGAGCACGCTTCGCCAGACGCGCCTCGCGAATGTTGTGCTCGGATTCTATCCACGGTTCGTCTGGACGAAATTGCCTTCCGAGGAGCGGCTTTTGATGGGGCTGGAGCGCCGATCGGAAAAGCACAGCAATCCCGGCGATCATTGGCTCTCTGACGCTTGTCCCGATGCGCTCGACGGTTTCGGCACGCGCGATATCGGCCTCTTCGAGCTGTGTGCGAAGTTCGACACAATTGAAATATGGGTCGATCCCCGGCCCAATGATCAGCTTGTGCTGGTCTGGCTGCTGGACCTGCTTCGCCCTCACAGGGAGATCACGACGAAGCTGAGCCTGGTACACGCGGACGACCGTATTGCGGACTATGCGCCGGAGTCGATCGCAAAATGGAAGCTGCCGGCCTTCAAGGTGACCGAGAGCCATTTGGTGATGGCAAGCCGCGCCTGGAAAGCCTATCGGGCTGAAACTCCGGAATCCTGTTTCGATCTGCTGATGACGGATCTGGCGATCCTGCCGAGACTTCGCTCGGCGCTGATTGCGGTGCTTGAAGAGCTTCCAGACAGTGTGACGGGCCTAGGTGCCACCGAAATGGATATTCTGGACTTTGTGAACGACGGGCACACCGACCCGAGGCGTGTCACCGAGGCGTGGTGGATCCGCGATGTGTTCGACGAAGACGGCGCGCGCGATGCCTTGCTCGAATTGGGGGCACATTCGGTGCCGGCGGTCCTGTTCGGCGATCCGGCGTTCAACAATGAGGACCGCTACTTCGGTCGGAGCGAGTGGAAGGTCACGCTGACCGAACTCGGTCGTTCAATTTTTGCGCGCGAAGACGACATGTGGCGCCACAACCCGATCAAGCGCTGGTGGGGTGGGACTGAACTGACCAACGAGCGGCTGTGGCGATGGGATCGCGAGACGCGCTCGCTGGTCAAGCCCTGACATGCATCCAGAGTGCAGGGGTCGGTAGGGTGGGCAAAGGCGCGCAAGTGCCGTGCCCACCATATCTCAACTCAGACAAGGA
>NZ_JADPIT010000002.1:286525-331637 GCF_023073035.1 Bradyrhizobium sp. 62 | reverse complement strand
CGCCTTCGCTCTTCGAGCTACGGCGGACGAGTCGCCTTGCCCAGCCTACGAAACCTCCGTCGCGTCTTACTCCGCCGCCTCCGCGTAATCGCTCACCGGCGGGCACGAGCACACCAGATTGCGGTCGCCATAGACGTTGTCGACGCGCCCCACCGGGCTCCAGTATTTGTCGGTGCGCGAGGTGCCTGCGGGGAAGCAGCCCTCGGCGCGGGTGTAGGCGCGCTTCCAATCGTCGTCCGCGATGTCATGCACGGTGTGTGGGGCATGACGCAGCGGCGACGCCTCGATCTTGAAGCGGCCGGCCTCGACCTCGGCGATTTCCTTCCGGATCGCGATCATGGCATCGCAGAAGCGATCCAGCTCCGCCTTGGATTCCGACTCGGTCGGCTCGATCATCAGCGTGCCCGGCACCGGAAAACTCATGGTGGGCGCATGGAAGCCGTAATCGATCAGGCGCTTTGCGATGTCGTCGACGGTGACGCCGGACGTCGTCTTCAGCGCGCGGGGATCGACGATGCACTCATGCGCGACGCGGCCCTTTTCGTTCTTGTAGAGCACCGGGAAGTGCGCATCGAGCCTTGCTGCGACGTAGTTGGCGTTGAGGATCGCGATCTCGGTGGCGCGCTTGAGGCCTTCGCCGCCCATCATCAGAATGTAGATGTAGGAGATGGTGAGGATCGAAGCCGAGCCGAACGGCGCGGCCGAGACCGGCCCCACGGGCGCTTTCCCATCCGTCGCGGGATGACCGGGCAGGAACGGCTTAAGGTGCGCCTTGACGCCGATCGGGCCCATGCCCGGGCCGCCGCCGCCATGCGGGATGCAGAAGGTCTTGTGCAGGTTGAGATGGCTGACATCGGCGCCGTAGTCGCCGGGCCGGGATAAGCCGACCTGCGCGTTGAGGTTGGCGCCGTCGAGATAAACCTGACCGCCATGGCCATGCACGATCTCGCAGATCTCGCGGATATGCTCCTCGAACACGCCATGGGTCGAGGGATAGGTGATCATGACCGCGGCGAGGTCGTTCGAATGCTTCTCCGCCTTGGCGCGGAGATCGTTGACGTCGACGTCGCCGTTCTTCTCGCAGGCGACCACCACCACGTCCATGCCGACCATCGCGGCCGAGGCCGGGTTGGTGCCGTGGGCGGAGGAGGGGATCAGGCAGATCTTGCGATGCGTCTCGCCACGCGCCGCGTGATAGCCGCGGATGGCCAGAAGCCCGGCATATTCGCCTTGCGCGCCCGAGTTCGGCTGCAGCGAGATCGCGTCATAGCCGGTGATGTCGCACAGCCACTTCTCCAGGCGCGCGAACAGCGCGTGATAGCCGCGTGCCTGCTCGCGCGGGGCGAACGGATGCAGCGAGCCGAACTCGGGCCAGGTCAGCGGCATCATCTCGGTGGTCGCGTTCAGCTTCATGGTGCACGAGCCGAGCGGGATCATCGCGCGGTCGAGCGCGAGGTCGCGATCGCTGAGCTTGCGCATGTAGCGCAGCATCTCGGTTTCCGAGCGATGCGCGTGGAAGACGGGGTGGGTGAGGAAAGAGGTCGCGCGCTTGAGCGCCTCCGGCAGCGCCTCGCGCGTGGTGGCGTCAATCTCGGCATAGGCAAGCTGGCCGCCGAAGGCGCGCCAGACCGCTTCGACCGTTGCGGGCGTGGTGGTCTCGTCGAGCGCGATCCGCAATGCGGTTTCGCCGACGCCAAGGTTGATCTTGTCGGCAGCGGCGCGCGCGACGATCTCGGCGCGTTTGCCACCTGCATCCACGCTGAGCGTGTCGAAGAAATTGTCGGACTGAAGCGTAAAGCCGAGCTTGCGCAGGCCGGCCGCCAGCACGGCGGCGCGGCGATGCACGTTGCGCGCGATCTGCGCCAGCCCCTCGGGGCCGTGGTAGACCGCATACATCGAGGCGATCACGGCGAGCAGCACCTGCGCGGTGCAGATGTTGGAGGTCGCCTTCTCGCGGCGGATGTGCTGCTCGCGGGTCTGCAGCGCGAGGCGATAGGCCGGCATCCCGCGCGAGTCCACGGAGAGGCCGACGATGCGGCCGGGCAGCGAACGCTTCAGCGCGTCGCGCACCGCCATGTAGGCCGCGTGCGGCCCGCCATAACCCATCGGCACGCCAAAACGTTGCGCCGAGCCGATGGCGATGTCCGCGCCGAGCTCGCCGGGCGAGGCGAGCAGTGTCAGTGCCAGCAGATCGGCGGCGATGATCGCGAGTGCGCCCTTGGCCTTCAGGCTGGCGATCGCGGGCCTGAGGTCGCGCACAGCGCCTGAACTGCCCGGATATTGCAGCAGCGCGCCAAGCACGTCCGTCTTGTCGAGATCGGTGAGGGGATCGCCGACGACCAGGGTCCAGCCCAGGGGCTCCGCGCGGGTGCGCATCACCGCGAGCGTCTGCGGATGCACGTCCTTGTCGACGAAGAAGGCCTTTGCTTCGACCCGTGAGTGCCGCTCCGCGAGCGCCATCGCTTCGGCGGCAGCGGTGGCCTCGTCGAGCAGCGAGGCGTTGGCGACGTCGAGCCCGGTGAGGTCGCAGATCATGGTCTGGAAGTTGAGCAGCGCCTCGAGCCGGCCCTGGCTGATTTCGGGCTGGTAGGGCGTGTACGCCGTGTACCAGGCCGGGTTCTCCAAAATGTTGCGCTGGATCACCGCGGGCAGGATCGTGCCGGAATAGCCTTGGCCGATCAGCGAGGTGAAGACCTGGTTCTGGGCGGCGAGTTCGGCCATATGCGCGATCGCTTCGGTCTCGCTCAAGGGCTTGCCGAGATCGAGTGGGGCAGTCTGCCGGATCGAGGCCGGCAGCGTCTGCGCCATCAGCGTATCGACGCTGTTCGCGCCGACGGCCTCGAGCATCGCGGTGACGTCGCGCGCGGAGGGGCCGATGTGGCGGCGGACGAAGCTGGTGGTGTCGCCGTTGGATTTGCGGTGCGCGGTCAT
The DNA here is from genome assembly GCF_023073035.1 of Bradyrhizobium sp. 62. Taxonomy (NCBI): domain Bacteria; kingdom Pseudomonadati; phylum Pseudomonadota; class Alphaproteobacteria; order Hyphomicrobiales; family Nitrobacteraceae; genus Bradyrhizobium; species Bradyrhizobium sp. 62. Next base: position 328,706 of record NZ_JADPIT010000002.1, on the reverse strand, counting down.
CATGGGTCCTCGCTTCAGATGTTCTTGTCGTCGTCATGCTCCGCGAAGGCGGAGCATCCAGTAAACGCAGCCGCTTCGGCTAGGGCCGATGGGCCGCGGCGTACTGGATCGTCCGCCCCAGTGCGCAGTGCGCACAAGGCGGACGATGACACCGAATATGAGGTCGGAGTTCGCATCATCTCACGCCGTGTGGGCCTTGTACGCCGCTTCGTCCATCAGACCGCCGAGCTCGCTCTTGTCGGCAATCCTGATCTTGAAGAACCAGGCCGCGCCTTGCGCATCCGAGTTCACCAGCGCGGGCTCGGCGGCGAGCGCAGCATTGGTCTCGAGCACTTCGCCCGTCACAGGCGCGTAGACGTCCGATGCGGCCTTCACGGATTCGACGACGGCGGCGGGTTCGGCCTTCTTCAGCGTGCGGCCGAGCTTGGGCAATTCGACGAACACGACGTCGCCGAGCTGCGACTGCGCGTAGTCGGTGATCCCGACGGTGGCGACATCGCCGTCGATCGCGAGCCATTCGTGGTCGGAGGTGTACAGCGTCGTGGTCATTTTCTCAGTCCTCAGCGTTTGTAGGTGTTTTTCACGAAGGGCATGGCGGCGATTTGCACGGCCAGGCGTTGGCCGCGCACTTCGGCGAAGAGTTTTGTGTCGATCGCGCTCGATGCCGTGGGCACATAGCCCATCGCGACCGGCGCATTCAGGCTCGGGCCGAAACCGCCCGAGGTGACCTTTCCGATCGGCTCGCCGGAGGTCGCGTCCGCAAACAGCAGCGCGCCCTCGCGCACCGGCGCGCGGCCCTCGGTGCGCAGGCCGACGCGGCGGCGGGATGCGCCGTGATCGAAGTGAGCGAGGATCTTCGCAGCGCCAGGAAAGCCGCCGGCGCGCGCGCCGCCGGTGCGGCGGCTCTTCTGCACCGACCATTCCAGCGCGGCCTCGACCGGCGTGGTCGCGGTATCGATGTCGTGGCCGTAGAGGCAGAGCCCGGCTTCGAGCCGCAGGCTGTCGCGGGCGCCGAGCCCGATCGGCATGACGTCGGGATTGTCGAGCAGCGCTTTGGCCAGCCGTTCGGCATCGCCGGCAGGAACCGAAATCTCGAACCCGTCCTCGCCGGTATAGCCGGAGCGCGAGACGAAGCAGTCGAGGCCGGCGACCTTGTGCGGGCCGGAATCCATGAATTTCATGTCGGGCGCCTCTGCACATAATTTCGCCAGCGCCGATTCCGCCTTCGGCCCCTGCAGCGCAATCAGCGCGCGGTCGGCCAGCTGCTCGATGACGCAGTCGTCCGAGAGATTCGCGCGCAGATGCGCCTCGTCCTCGGCCTTGCAGGCGGCATTGACCACCAGGAAGAGGTGATCGCCGAAATTGGCGACCATCAGATCATCCAGAATCCCGCCCTCGGCATTGGTGAATTGGGCGTAGCGCTGCCGGCCAGGCGCGATCGCCATGATATCCTGCGGCACCAGCCGTTCCAGCGCGCGGGCGGCGTCCTCGACCTTGCCCGATTTCGGCCGGAGCGCGATCTGGCCCATGTGGGAGACGTCGAACAGGCCGGCTGCGTTGCGGGTATGAAGGTGCTCCTTCAGGACTCCGGCCGGATATTGCACCGGCATGTCATAGCCCGCGAACGGCACCATCTTGCCGCCGAGCGAGACATGAAGATCGTAAAGGGGGGTACGTTTCAGGGAGTCTTTGTCGTCACGCGCAAGCATCGGGGGGCCCTCGGCGGTTCCCCGGGAACGATTTCCCGTGGACACCAGTCGAAGCCCCATCTGTCGCTGTGCCTGAGAGTATTATCCCGTCGGCGGACGCTGTCCGGACCTAAACCCGTCGGCGCCTCTTTCCAGATGCTGTCAAAGCCACGCGGTCCTTTTGCCTGAGAGTTTCCGGGGCGGTTGCTCCTTCGGCGCCGGCTACCAGTGCCGGTCTCTCCCGACGTGGCCGTACGATACAGATGGGTAAAGACCACAGGCCGGCCAAGCCTGTCAACGCGGCATCGGCGGCTTTCCAACGGATTACGCGACTGCGGCAACGCCTTGATCTGGCTGCACAGTTTCTGGACAGCGAAGCTGGCCTTGTCTAAAAGCGCTTTGACCCGCAGATATCAGCCCAAACTCGCGGTTTGGATGGCTGGAAGGCGGGTGCAAGCACACCCGATTGGATGAACATGAGCGGCGTCAACGAGATCAGGTCGACCTTTCTGAACTTCTTTGCCGAGAACGGCCACGAGATTGTGTCGTCCTCGCCATTGGTGCCGCGCAACGATCCGACGTTGATGTTCACCAATGCCGGCATGGTGCAGTTCAAGAACGTCTTCACCGGCGTCGAGAAGCGGCCCTATCAGCGCGCCACCACGTCGCAGAAATGCGTGCGCGCCGGCGGCAAGCACAACGACCTCGACAATGTCGGCTACACCGCGCGCCATCTCACCTTCTTCGAGATGCTCGGCAACTTCTCGTTCGGCGACTATTTCAAGGAGCGTGCGATCGAGCTGGCCTGGACGCTCATCACGAAGGAGTTCGGGCTCAAGAAGGACAAGCTGCTCGTCACGGTCTACCACACCGACGACGAGGCGGCCGGACTGTGGAAGAAGATCGCGGGCTTCTCCGAGGATCGCATCATCCGCATCCCGACCTCGGACAATTTCTGGGCGATGGGCGACACCGGCCCGTGCGGCCCGTGCTCGGAGATCTTCATCGATCGCGGCGAGCACATCTGGGGCGGGCCTCCCGGCTCCCCGGAGGAGGACGGCGATCGCTTCCTCGAATTCTGGAACCTGGTGTTCATGCAGTACGAGCAGGTGACGAAGGAGGAGCGCGTGGCGCTGCCGCGTCCTTCGATCGACACCGGCATGGGGCTGGAGCGCATGGCCTGCATCATGCAGGGCGTCGACAGCGTGTTTGAGACCGACCTGTTCCGTCATTTGATCGACGCGACGGCGTCTGCTCTCGGAAGCGGACCGGACGAGAAGACCGTGGCCTCGTTCCGCGTCATCGCCGACCATCTGCGTTCGTCGGCCTTCCTCGTCGCCGACGGCGTGCTGCCCTCGAACGAGGGCCGCGGCTATGTGTTGCGCCGGATCATGCGCCGCGCGATGCGCCATGCGCAGCTGCTCGGTGCGCAAGAGCCGCTGATGCATCGCCTGGTCTGGGCGCTGGTGCGCGAGATGGGCCAGGCCTATCCCGATCTGATGCGCGCGGAAAATTTGATCGAGGAAACGCTGCGGCTGGAAGAGACCCGCTTCCGCAAGACGCTGACGCGCGGCCTCGCCATCCTCGACGAGAAGAGCGCTTCCTTAAAGAAGGGCGATATGTTCGACGGCGACGTCGCCTTCACGCTGTACGACACCTATGGCTTCCCGCTCGATTTGACGCAGGACGCGCTGAAGTCGCGCGGCATCAGCGTCGACCAGGCTTCGTTCACCGATGCGATGGAGCGTCAGAAGGCCAAGGCGCGCGAATCCTGGAAGGGGTCTGGCGAAGCTGCTTCCGAGGCGATCTGGTTCCCGCTGCGTGAGAAGCTGGGCGCAACCGAATTCCTGGGTTACGAGACCGAGAGCGCTGAAGGCGTGGTGACCGCGCTGGTCAAGGACGGCAAGGAAGCCACGAGCCTCAAGGCCGGCGACACCGGCGCGATCGTGCTGAACCAGACGCCGTTCTACGCGGAGTCCGGCGGCCAGGTCGGCGACACCGGCGTATTGACCGGCGAGGGCGGCATCAAATTCCGCGTCACCGACACGCAGAAGAAGCTCGGCGATTTCTTCGTTCACGTCGGCACGGTCGAGAGCGGCGAGCTGAAGCTCGGCACCGCGCTGCAGCTCGAAGTCGATCACGGCAGGCGCTTTTCGATCCGCGCGCATCACTCGGCCACGCATCTCATCCACGAGGCGCTGCGCCAGGTGCTCGGCGACCACATCGCCCAGCGCGGCTCGATGGTCGCGCCGGATCGGCTGCGTTTCGACTTCGTGCATCCGAAGCCGATCACGGCGGAAGAGCTCGCGCGCGTCGAGGACATTGCGAACGAGGTGGTGCTGGAGAATGACGAGGTCTCGACCCGCGTCATGGGCGTGGACGAGGCCCGCGAGGCCGGCGCACGCGCGCTGTTCGGCGAAAAATATGGCGACGAGGTTCGCGTCGTCTCGATGGGCCGGACCGCGCGCGAGCGCGGCGCCAACGCACTCGGCTGGTCGGTCGAACTGTGCGGCGGCACGCATGTGAAGCGCACCGGCGACATCGGGCTGATCACGCTGACGGGTGAGAGCGCGGTCGCCTCCGGCGTGCGCCGCATCGAGGCGCTGACCGGCAACTACGCGCGAAAACACGCCAACGACACCATGGCGCTGGCGAAGACCGCGGCCCACGAGCTGCGCACCTCGATCGACGACGTCCCGGCGCGCATTGCCGCGCTGATGGAGGAGCGCAAGAAACTCGAGCGCGAACTCTCCGACGCCCGCAAGAAGCTGGCGATGGGCGGCGGTGCAGCTTCGAGCAACGGCGCGGCCTCAGGCGTGCGCGAAGTCGGCGACGTCAAGCTGATGGCGCGCGCGGTCGAGGGCATCGAGATGAAGGATCTCAAGAGCCTTGCCGACGACGGCAAGAAGCAGATCGGCTCCGGCGTCGTCGCCATCGTCGGCGTCACCGAGGACGGCAAGGCCGGCGTCGTGGTTGGCGTCACCGCGGACCTCACCTCGCGCTTCAATGCGGTCAATCTGGTGAAGGTCGCCTCCGAGGCGCTTGGCGGCAAGGGCGGTGGCGGCCGGCCCGACATGGCCCAGGCCGGCGGCCCCGATGGCGCCAATGCGGCCGCGGCGCTCACGGCGATCGAAAAAGCCATGATCGAACAAAAATCGGCCGGCGCGTAGGCAGGTGCGCCCCGTTCCGCGAGGACGTGGCTCAGCCGATCCCGATCTGAGGGATCGCCTCTACGAATTGCTGGAGCACGATCCGCTGGCCTACTCGGTCGGGTCGCGCTTCATCCAGTTGATCATCGGCGTCATCGTGCTCGACGTGGTCGCGATGATCCTTGCCTCGGTGCCGGAGCTGGACGCGGAATTCGGCGCGCTGTTTTCGGCGATCACCATCCTGTCCGTGATCGTGTTTGCGCTGGAATATGCCGCGCGGCTGTGGACGGTGGCGGGCCATACCCAGCGCGCGGCGTCCGCGTTGTCGGATCGGCTCAGTTATGTCTTCTCCGCACTCGGCATCATCGATCTGCTCGCGTTCCTGCCGGCCGCGATCGTGCTCGCCACGGGCCGGCATGCGACGCTGGCAGCCCTCGGCGTGCTGCCGTTCTTCAAGCTGGTGCGCTACTCGCCGGCGATGCGTTCGCTGCTCGCGGCCGTGCACGCGGAGCGACGGGCGCTGATCGGCTGCATCGTCATCCTGATCGGCGCGGTTCTGACGTTTGCCTCGCTGCTCTACGCCATCGAGCGCGACGTGCAGCCGGACAAGCTCGGCACCATTCCGCAGGCGATGTGGTGGGCGATCGTGACGCTCGGCACGGTCGGCTACGGCGACGTCGTGCCGGTGACGGCGCTCGGAAAGTTCATCTCCGTCTTCACCATCATCAGCGGATTTGCCATGATCGCGCTGCCGGTCGCGATCATCTCGACGGCCTTTGCGGAAGAGGTGAAGCGGCGCGACTTCGTGGTCACCTGGGGCATGCTGGCGCGGGTGCCGCTGTTTTCGCATCTCAGCGCATCCGAGATCGCCGACATCATGCGGCTGCTGCGGGCGCGCACGATCGAGCAGGGCGAGATATTGGTGCGGCGGGGCGATGCGGCTTCGTCGATGTATTTCATCACCGCCGGCGAGGTCGAGATCGCGCTGCCGAACCAGCAGGTGCGGCTCGCGGATGGCACTTTCTTCGGCGAGATCGCGCTGCTGCATAAGACAAAACGCAGCGGCACGGTGACGGCGACGCGCAAGACCCGGCTGCTCGTGCTCGACGCCCAGGACTTTCACGCCCTGATCGAACGCATGCCGACGCTCGCCGCGCATGTCCACAAGACGGCAAAGGCGCGGCTGGAGGGGAGCGGCGACCTTGCGGTGGCGGAGCTGGCGCAGGCGGAGCGCGAAGGCACCGACCGCTGAGGGCTCAGCCCTTCTTTAGAAAGACGTAGTCGGCCGAATAGGGCGCGCTCTTGAAATCGCCGGCCTTGTCGCAAGAACCCTCGAGCTTGCCGCCATGGGTGTTGATGCGCTGAACCGTCGTAACCGGCGTGAGGACGCCACTGCCCCGGTGGGTCGTCACTTCCAGCTTCAGCCAGGGAATGTCGGCCGCGGTGGTACCCGGGGCATTGCCGGCGGCCTTGGCGGCCACGGCGCTGCCGTCGGCATGCTCCCAGTTCGGTCCGGCATAGTGACGGCCGATCGTCTTGCCCTCAGACAGCAGGGTGGCGATCGGTTCGCGAAAACCCCAGGCGAGCTTGCCGTCGGTGCCGGCCTTGCACTCATAGACCTGCGCGCCCTCGGCGTGGACGCTGAGCACGACGCTCTCGCCGGGCGCCGCGATGGCGTCGGGGAGTGGGTCGGCGGCCAGAGCCGGTCCAGCGAGCAGCAACAGGCAGGGGACGGCAAGCTTGATCGACATGGTCGCATCTCCACGCAAAGGTCCAAATAAGCGAACGGGCCGCGCTTGCGACGCGGCCCGTGATGATGTCCGGCCCAGTCGGGCGAAATTGCGGACGGCTTACGCCGCCAGCGCCTTCCCGAGGTTCTCGGCGACCTTGTCGAGGAAGCCGGTGGTCGAGAGCCAGCGCTGGTCGGCGCCGACCAGGAGCGCGAGGTCCTTGGTCATGTAGCCTTCCTCGACGGTGTCGACGCAGACCTTCTCCAGGGTGTTGGCGAACTTGGCGAGCTCGGCATTGTTGTCGAGCTTGGCGCGGTGCGACAGGCCGCGGGTCCAGGCGAAGATCGACGCGATCGAGTTGGTCGAGGTCTCCTTGCCCTTCTGGTGCTCGCGATAGTGGCGGGTCACCGTGCCGTGGGCGGCTTCGGCTTCCACCGTCTTGCCGTCGGGGGTGAGGAGGACCGAGGTCATCAGGCCGAGCGAGCCGTAGCCCTGTGCCACGGTGTCCGACTGCACGTCGCCGTCGTAGTTCTTGCAGGCCCAGACATAACCGCCGGACCATTTCAGCGCGGAGGCGACCATGTCGTCGATCAGGCGGTGCTCGTAGGTCAGGCCCTTGGCGTCGAATTCCTTTTTGAACTCGCGCTCGTAGATGTCCTGGAAGATGTCCTTGAACCGACCGTCATAGATCTTCATGATCGTATTCTTGGTCGAGAGATAGACCGGGTAGTTGCGCAGCAGGCCGTAATTCAACGACGCGCGGGCGAAGTCGATGATGGAGTCGTCGAGATTGTACATCTGCATGGCGACGCCGGCGCCCGGGGTCTTGAACACTTCCTTCTCGATCACCGTGCCGTCCTCGCCGACGAACTTCATCGTCAGCGTGCCCTTGCCGGGGAACTTGATGTCGGTGGCGCGATACTGGTCGCCATAGGCGTGGCGGCCGATGATGATCGGCTTGGTCCAGCCGGGAACCAGGCGCGGCACGTTCTTGCAGATGATCGGCTCGCGGAAGATCACGCCGCCGAGGATGTTGCGGATGGTGCCGTTCGGCGACTTCCACATCTGCTTGAGGTTGAACTCCTTCACCCGCGCCTCGTCCGGAGTGATGGTGGCGCACTTGACGCCGACGCCGACCTTCTTGATGGCCTCGGCGGCGTCGATCGTCACCTGATCGTTGGTCTCGTCACGGTACTCCATGCCCAGGTCGAAATAGAGCAGCTCGACATCGAGGAACGGGTTGATCAGCTTGTCCTTGATGTACTGCCAGATGATCCGGGTCATCTCGTCGCCATCGAGTTCGACGACGGGGTTGGACACCTTGATTTTTGCCATGATCGGGGAAGCCTCTTCGGAACGGCGCTTGTGGCGCGCCACGGGAATATCCGCCGCCTCTTAGCACCTGATAGCAGCGGGCGAAAGCCAAGGGATTATGCACTTTTAGCTCATCCAGCCTCCGCAGATGGGGGGCGGGAGCAGCCCTGCCGCGGGGACCGGGCTGAGGTTTCAGGCGAGATTCAAAAGTCGAATCCAACCCATTATTTCCCTTGAGAATTTCGTCAGGACAGGCAAACGACAGGCGGACGGGCAGCCGGCCCAAGACTGGGTCAAATCCGGGTCGAGACCAGGTCAGGACCGGCCTTGAATCAATTCATGAAGAGCGCCTCTCCAAGGCCTTGAGAACCAGTGTGAAAGCGAAGCGAGATGTCGGGGACTGACAAGAGCAAGGCGGGCCTTTCCCTCGACGGTCCCATTGTCATCCTGGTCGAGCCGCAGCTTGGCGAAAACATCGGCATGGCCGCGCGCGCCATGGGCAACTTCGCGCTGAGCCGATTGCGCATCGTCAATCCTCGCGACGGCTGGCCCAACATCGCCGCCCAGCGCGCCGCGGCCGGGGCCGACTATATTCTGGACAATGTCGAATTGTTCGACACGGTCGGTGAGGCCGTCGCCGATCTCGACCTGCTGTTCGCCACCACCGCGCGCCCCCACGACCAGGCCAAGCCGGTGGTGGGGCCGGAAGCCGCAGCTAGCGAGATTTCCGGGCACGTCGCGGCGGGCGGCAAGGCCGGTATCCTGTTCGGCCGGGAGCGCTGGGGGCTGACTAACGAGGAGGTCGGGCTCGCCAACCGCATCATCACCTTCCCGGTCAATCCGGGCTTTGCCTCGCTCAACCTTGCCCAGGCCGTGCTGCTGGTCGGCTACGAATGGTTCAAGCGGGCGACCTCCGGCGAGCTGCCGCACGCGATGCCGGAGCGCTCCGAACGCGCCTCGCAACACCAGATGCAGGCCTTCTTCGACAATTTGATCCGCGAACTCGACCGGGTCGAATTTCTGCGCCCGGCCGAGAAGCGCGACACCATGCTGGTGAACCTGCGCAACATCTTCACCCGGATGGAGCCGACCAAGCAGGACATGCACACCCTGCACGGGGTGGTGATGGCGATCGCCGAAGGACGCAAGGGCCCGGCCAAGGGCGGTGTGCTCGACGGCGAGCAGGCAACGCGGCTGCGTGCGCTTTTGGCCGAGCACGGTCAGGGCGGCGGCGTTCCCGACAGCGGCTCCACCGTGCGCGGCCTCGCCCGCCTGCTCCGCCGCAACCCGACCGATGCCGAACGCCTGCTCTGGCAGGCCCTCACCCGCGACCGCCGCTTCGCAGGCGGGTTCAAGCGCCAGACCCCTGTGGGGCGGCACATCCCGGACTTCGTCTCGTTCCCGCATCGGATCGCGATCGAGCTGGTGAACACGGGTGAGAACGAGACGATCGTCGCGGATCGCGCGTCGCGGCGGGCGTGGCTCGAGGCAAGGGACTATCGGGTGATCGAGATGCGGGCGGCGGATGTCGAGCGGGATATCGAGGCGGAGCTGGTGCGGTTGCAGGGGATGATCGAGAAGGGCGTGTAGATTTTCGTCGGGAAGCAGAGCGAATTGTCGCTCTCGCTCACCTTGGCCGATCAGCGCCGGTTCAGCGCTGAAAGACAACCTTGCCGCCGACCAGGGTCAGGTCCGCCTTGATGTCCTTGATCTGCTCCTCGGGCACGGCCGCGTAGTCAGCGGAGAGCACCACGATGTCCGCCAGCTTTCCGGGCTCAATGGTCCCTTTGCGGGCTTCATCGAAGTTGTAGCGCGAAGCCGCGCTGCTGTAGAGCCGTAGGGCCTGCTCGCGCGTAATAGCTTCTGCCGAGCCGTAGATGTTTCCGTTGGGATCCTTCCTTGTCACCATGATGTACATGTTGAGGAAGGGGTTGATCGGGTTGACCGGAAAATCCGTCCCGGCGCCGAGGCTGTTGAGTCCCATTTTTTCGATCAACGTCCTGGTCGGCACGGCGCGGTCAGCGGTCGCTTTCCCGAGAAATCGTTCGACGGTCGCTCCCTTATCCCACATGAAAACATTCTGAAAATCGATGCGGACTCCTAGTCTTTGCGCACGCTCCATCTGTTCTGGCCGGATCAGGCTGGCGTGGATGAGGACGAAGCGACGGTCGCGGATCGATTTTTCTTTATCCGCTGCCTCGAAGGCATCGAGCACCTGGTCAACACCCAGGTCGCCCACGACGTGGACTCCGACACGCCAGTCATAACGGTTGCAGACGGAGATGAGTTGCTTCAGCCGCTCAGGTGTCTGCTGCGTGATGCCGTGATAGTTGTCGTGTGAATCGGGGTACACGTCACGCATGAGCGCCGTCTTCAGCGTCATGCCGCCGTCGTAAAAGATCTTGATGCCGGCGAACTTGAGCCAATCGTCACCGAACCCTGATGAGGCGCCATTGCCTGACATGATCGCTTCCCATGCGGTCAGATCGGCGGGGGGCTCCGGTCGAAACATCACGCCGGTGCGCAAAGTGGCTTTCCCCGCTGCGACAAGCTTCTGCAGCGTTCGGACATCACGTGGCTCTGTTGCGCCTTCGATCACACTGGTGATGCCGAAGCTGTTCAGCACACCTTCGGCAATGGTGAATTGCCGCATTTCGTCGTCTTCTGTCCAAGGTGGTACGGCCTTCTCGACTCGATCGATCGCCGTCTCCACGAGCACGCCGGTCAATTCACCGGCTGCGTCGCGTTCAAACTTTCCACCACTCGGGTCCGCGGTGGTCTTGTCGACACCGACCACTTGTAGAGCCATGGTGTTCGCCATCGAGAAATGCCCGACGGTGCGAAGATAGACCGGGTTGTTCGGAGCAACACTATCGATCTCCTGCCTCGTGAGATAGCGCTTCTCGGCCAATTGTGAGGGCGGATGCCACGCGCCACCTACAATCCACTCACCCGGCTTCTTCTTGGTGGCGAATGATTTGATGGCCTCGAGCGCGTCCGCGACGGTCTTGGCTCGGCCCAGGCTTACGACATAGTCGCCCAGACCAGCGGCCTTGAAGTGAGCGTGTGTATCGATCAATCCGGGGATGACGGTCTTGCCGGACACGTCGAGCACGCGGGTCCGGGCGCCTGCAAGCGCCTTGATCGAAGCACTGGTTCCGGTCGCGATGATCTTTCCATCCGCGACGGCGACTGCCTCCGTGACGGTCGATCGGTCGTCTAAGGTCAGAACCTTGCCATTAACGAGGACGAGGTCAGGCGCATTAAGCTCCGGCTGCTGTGCCTCGGCATTTGCGACGCCAGCGACGAACATGCCCGTAGCAAGTATTGCAAATGCCTTTAACTTGCGGACCATCGCGTACCCTCTTGGATCTTTTTTGCTTGGCGACAGCTGCAAGAGTATCTTTGATTAAACGTGGGTTCAACGCTTCTCGACGGTTGGCAGCGTCGCACGGATGGCAAAGTGGAGTGCTCCCGTGGTTAGCTGGAAAGCTGGCCGTCCCGGTACCGGGCGCCCATGTCCCCTCTACGAACGACGCCCGAGCTGCACCTCGCGCTCCACCGCAATCCATGTCGTGCGCGCCACCGCCAGCAACTTCCCGGCTCCACCATGCACAGCAGCCTCGGCCGTGCGCTTGCGGCCATCGCGGCCCGTCGGCCAGGCCGTGATGATGCAGGGCTCGCCGGGGTGCGGGCGGGCCTCGATCCGCGCCGACATCCGCCCCAGCAGCAACGGTGCCTTGTCGAAGCTGCCGGTCTGCTGATCGCAATTGCAGGCAAAGCCGGTGGGGCAGTCGAGCGCCGACCAGAGGAATTCCGGCGCGACGAGGCCGTCGTCGGCGGCAAGATTCTTATCCGGTGTCCAGCTCGCTGCCAGAACGGCGTTGTGACCACGGAGCGAGCCGGCAAAAATGCGCAGGCCGTCTCCCTTGGCCCTTGCGGGGCCGCACACGAAACATGTCGGCAGCGGATGCTCGTGCGGCTTCACCGGCGTCAACAATTCGGCCGCGCAGGCCTCCTCGAAGCTGGCTGTTTCCACGCGCGCAAGCTCGACGCTTGCCGGCCGCCCGGTCGCGACGATCTTGTCGCCATCGCGAAGCTGCCATGCGCCGTCGTCCGTTGCGACCGCATCGAGTGGCGTGTCCAGCGGCGGCGGTGCGCGCAGCGTGATCTCCGCGGCGCCGGGAATGTGGCGGGCCAACCGGCCGCAGACATAGCCGCCGTTGCCGGAGTTCGGAGGACCGCAAAAGCGTTTGTCGATGATGATCTGTGTCATCGGTTTTGTTCTCTCTTCCCCGTGCACTTTACCTGATCTTGAGGACAATTCGCCCCTGAACCGTTCGGTTGGCCACGGCACGCATGGCTTCGCCGGCCTCCTCCAAAGGGAGGATGCGATCGATGTGCGGGCGGATTTTTCCGCCGGCCAGCAATTGCATCAGCGTGGCGTTCATGCGCGCCGCTTCGAGCGAGAATTTCTCCGCCCAGGCGCCGACGAAGACCCCGAGGATGGAATAGTTCTTCAGCAGCGGAAGGTTCATTGGGAGCTGGGGAATCTCGCCGCTGGTGAAGCCGATCGGCATCAGCCTTCCGCCCCACTTCATCGACCGGGCCATCTGCTGGAATATCGCGCCGCCGACATTGTCGAAGCCGATATCGATCCCTTCGCCGCCGGTGATCGCCTTGATCCGGTCGCGCAGATCCTCGCTACGATAATTGACGATGTCGCTGGCTCCATAATTGCGAACCAGGGCGGCCTTGTCATCGGAGCCGATACCGGCGACGACGCGCAAGCCCAAATGGCGGCCGAGATCGACGGCGGCAAGGCCAACTCCGCCGGCAGCGCCGGTGACGAACAGCGTTTCGCCGCGCTGCGCCCTGGCCCGCTCGACCAGCGCATAATAGGCCGTGCCGTAATTGTGCAGGACCGTCGCCGCTGCCTCGAACGCGACGCCTTCCGGCAGAAGCACGCACTTCGAGTCCTTCGCTATCATCCGTTCGGCGTAGCCGCCGGTCCAAGCGCTGCATGCCACGCGGTCGCCGGGAGCGAATGCCGTGACCTCGCCGCCGACCGCGATGACGACACCGGATGCTTCCGTGCCGGGCACGAAGGGCGTCGGCGGCCGCATCTGGTAGAGTCCCGAGACCATCAACTGGTCCATGAAACTGACGGAGGCCGCATGGACGTCGATCAGGATCTCGTCGCCGGAGGGCTTCGGCTCGTCGATTTCACTGAGGCGCAAATCGGCGGGGCCAGTGAATGAGCTGCATAGAATTGCTCTCATCGTGTCGCTCCAACGGATTGTCTGCATTCGGCAGATTTGCGTAATGGCGTCGCATATCCCGCGACAAGCTTGACGAAATCTGCCTGTCGCGCTGCACCGGTCTTTTCAAACAGGCGCCGGACATGCGTCTTGATCGTCGTATTGGCGACGCCGAGCGCCGCCGCCACTTCGGGAACGCCGCCGAGTTCGACGATCGCGAGCATCACACGCAACTCGGTCGGCGTCAGTTTGAATGCCTTGCCAATCACTTCGGAACGAGGCGGTATCGTGAGCGCCGCCCTGCGGACGAACAACGCTGCGACGGCGCTGTAGGCGACGCCCCCAAGTCGGCGCGCGCCGGAAGTCAACGGCAGAGCATGGGCTACGTGGCGCTTCCCATCCCGCCCGATCATCGGCACCGCGATCCCGTCGGCGCCGAGGAACGCGTTTTCCTGCCCGGCGGCTGCGAAAAAATGCTGCAGGGTGCGGTTGACCGTCGGATCGCAAGCCGCGAGGTGCCCGCGGATTTCGTGCAGGATGTCGCGCGCTTCGATCATGTCCCGCCCGGCAGTATTGGCGTGAATGAGACGCGCCTCCGCGTCAACGAGACAAAGACCGACGTCGAGCCCATCCAGCGTATCGGCAAACGTGGCGGCCTCCGCCGACATCCGGGGGACAGGTGACATTGCGCTCATCGGGGTGCTCCAGCAGGCCGAGGCGGCTGGCGATCTTCCGTCCGACGACCGAAAAGACGCGGCAGCAGCATGGGAACGCGCCGGCGATAATCCTGGTAGGTCGCGCCGAACTCGGCGATCAGGTCGCGCTCCTCGAACTGAAGCGCGGCCAGGATGTAGGCGGTGTTTGCGAGCGCAAACAGAAGGTGGCCGACGGTCATCTCGGGCGTGGCCCAGAACGCGAGCAGAAAGCCGAGCATGATGGGATGGCGCACGATCTTGTAGAGCAGCGGTGTTCTGAACGATTGACCTGGTATCTCGCTCCCGCGGAACGCGACGAAGGCCTGGCGCAGGCCGAACAGATCGAAATGATCGATCATGTGGGTCGAGGCGAACGCGACAAGCCAGCCGAGCCAATGCACGCCGATCAGCAACCAGGCCGCTATTCCGCTCGCTTGCCAGACCGGCGTCGGGATCGGGCGCCACTGCCAGAACAGCAACAGCAGGATCAGGCTGGAGAGCAGCACATAGGTGCTGCGCTGGCAGGCGGGGGGAAGGAATTTGGCCGACCATCGCTTGAAGACCGGGCGCGCCATGACGCTGTGCTGGATCGCAAACAGGCCCATCAGCAGCAGGTTGACGACGATGGCCACGCTCAGGTCCGTCGGGCTGCCGACGCCGATCGGCATGTCGATCGACTTATCAATCGACTTGGGCACGACATAATTGCCGACGAAACCGAGCGCATAGAGAAATGAGACCGTGAAGATCACGTAGCTCACGATGGCGTAGAGCAGGATCAGGAGGCGCGAGATCATGTTTTTTCCTATTGTGCCTGATGGAGCCGTGCCGCATGCAGGAGCCTGAATTGCTCGCCCGCGAGCAGGCTCGATCTGCCCCGACTGCTATTGCTGGACCGTCCCCTGTGCGTCCCCCGGGGGCGCCGCAAGGGGAGGGAGGACTTTCATGACGGTTTTCTCGCTGGGGACGTTCGGGTTCCCTGAGGTCCACGCCGACGGCCGCCCGATCAAATTGGCCTTGCGCAAGGGCCTCGCGCTGCTGGTCTATCTCGCGGAGGCCAAGGGCGCCGTGGCCCGCGAAATCGTGGCGACGCTGCTGTGGCCTGAAACTGACCGCGAGACCGGGCTTGCGCGATTGCGGCGGCTGCTTCACCGCATCGAGCTGACGCTCGGTCAGCAGGTGTTCGAGACCGACCGGACCACCTGCGATGGTCTCCGGCAGTCGCGCTGCAGGTCGATGCACATCTGTTCGAGAGCGCCTGCGATCGCGGTGACTTTGACGAGGCCTGTCAGACTTATCGGGGAGATTTCCTCGCAGGCTTCTCGCCGGAGGATTGTCCGGAATTCGACGACTGGGCGTTCTTCCGCCGCGAGGCGCTGCGGGGACGGCTGATGCACGCGCTGGAGCGCCTGGTGCAGGACAAGACCGCCCCCGGCGACTACTTTTCCGCGGCCACGCATGCGACCCGTCTGGTCGAGCTCGATCCTTTGAGCGAGGTCTACGGCCGGCATCTGATCCGCAGTCTGCTGCTGGCGGGTGACCGCAGTGCGGCAGAGCGGCACCACGCGGCACTGAGGCAGCGGCTGCGTGACGAGCTTGGTGTTACGCCCGAAGCCGAGACCGAGGCGTTGATGAGTCCTGCGGCGGCAGCCGACGTTCCAGCGACGCGCTACGTCAAGGGCGCTGGTGTGCATCTGGCGTATCAGACCTACGGCAGCGGCCCGCTCGACATCCTGGTCATGCCCGGCTTCGTGTCGCATGTGGAGCGCGCTTGGGAGCACCCCGCGAGCCGGGCGTTTCTGGCCTCGCTGATGAAGCTTGGGCGCCTGATCGTGTTCGATCGTCGCGGCATCGGGTTGTCCGACCGGGTTGGATCGGCCCCCGGTATCGACGTCACCGCGGAGGATATCGGCACGGTGCTCCGCGCGACCGGCTCGCGCCGCGTCGTGCTGTTCGGCGCATCCGAGTGTGGACCAGCCTGCATCAAATTTGCGGTCGATGAACCGTATCTCGTGGCCGGACTCATCCTGTTCGGTGCATTGGCCAAGGGCTGCTGGTCGCAGGATTATCCGCACGCGCTGCGCGCCAGCCAGTACGACGCCTGGAGCAAGCACCTCATCGCGCAATGGGGAGGTCCGGTGGGGATTGAAACCTTTGCGCCCAGCCTTGCGAGCGATCCCCAGGCACGCGCCTGGTGGGCCGGGCTATTGCGCGCGGCCTCCAGTCCTGGCGGCATCTCGGCGGTGCTCGAGGCGTTTCGCGACGCCGACGTGCGGCAGCTTTTGCCGCAGATTGCCATGCCGACACTGGTGCTGCATCGTCGTGACGACAAGGCCGTACGGATCGCGGCCGGCCGCGATGTGGCGAGCCGGATCAAAGGTGCGCAATTCGTCGAGCTCGACGGCCATGATCACTGGTTCTTTGCAGGCGATCAGCAGCCGGTGCTCGATGCGATCAAGCGGTTCATCGATGCGCTACCGAGGGAGCGGCTGCGAGTGCTGTAGCCCGGATGAGCGAGCGGACATCCGGGGACGATCGTCCCGCATGTCGCAGCGCTCATGAGGCCACGGGATGGGAGCGATCACACCGCCTCGAGCTGATCCGCCGCGCGCTTCTTCTTTGCCTTGGGCTGGCTGAGCAGGGAACCTGCCGTCAGCGCCGCCGTATCGGCCACGCCCGGATCGCGCGACACCATCGCCGCGACGATGGCGCCGTCGATCAACAGCCCGAGCTGATGTGCGAGCACGAGGGGCTCGTTCGAACCGAGCTCGCCAGCGAGCTTCTCGATGTGGCCGAGCACGATCTTCTTGTGCTTCATCGCGATGTTGCGGAACTGCTTGGCGTCCTTGTCGTGCTCGCCGACCGCATTGATGAAGGGGCAGCCGTAGAAGCGCTCCTCCGCGAACCAGCTCTTCAGGGCCGGGAAGATGCGCGTGAGCTTGGCCTGCGCGTCGCCGCCGCCTTCTTCCATGGCGCCGATGAACCATTCGCGCCACTGCTTGCCTTCGCTCTCCAGCACCGCGTTGACGAGATTGGTCTTGGAGCCGAATAATTTATAGAGCGTGGTCTTCGCGGTGCCGGCTTCCGCGATGATCGCGTCGATGCCGGTGGCGTTGATGCCGTTCTTGCAGAACAGATGCGTCGCCGCGCTGAGCAGGCGTCCGCGCGCGGACTCGTCGTCACTGGCGCCGCCGTGCGGCGAATGAGACTTCTTCTTTGACGTCTTGTTCAGTGAGGGCTTGGCCATGAGTCCAAACTTACCCGCAGCCGCGCCGCATCAGCAAGCCGCATCTGTCCGCGCTGAAAAGATTCGCACGGGAAAGCCCGTCTGCATCGCCTTTGAGCAAACGGCGGCTGATCAATTCGCAGGCAGCGTTCGCTAAGCGGCTCCAATACTTCGCCTTTTGATTTTGGTCGGCTCTGGCACGCTCCATGCAAGGAAACAGACCGTTCGGTATCCTACCGATTTCCACTTCTGCCAGGGAGAAGATGATGACTGCCGTCGTTCAAAAGACAGTGCTGACGGGTTGCCTCGCGCCCATCGACAAGAATGGCCTCGAGCAACTGATCGCCAACGGCAAGGCCAATCCGAAGGTCATCAAGACCTTGAAGTGCAAGACGGTCGCGGAAGGAAAATTCCGCCACGCCAACTACATCCGCAATTTGCAGCCCTACATCGTCGACGAGCCGCCCGGTCTGCTCGGCGACGACACTGCGCCCAATCCGTCCGAAGCTTCGCTCGCCGCGCTGGGCTCCTGCCTCGCCGTCGGCCTGCACGCCAACGCCGTGCATCGCGGCTGGATCGTCAACAAGCTCGAGCTCGAGCTCGAGGGCGATCTCAACATTACCGCCGTCTGGGGCACCGGCGATGTCTCGGACAAGCCCGTTGGATTTACGGACGTGCGCGTCAAGGTCGACATGGAATGTGAGGGGATCTCGCCGGACGAAATCAATGCGCTGGTCGCCCATGTGAAGCAATGGTCGCCAGTCGCCAACACCTTCACCCGCCCGGTCAATCTCGAGGTCGGCATCTGAGCTGACGGCAACAGGACAAGGTGCGGGAGACGATCATGGGTTCACTGGCTTTATCACGGGCCGAAGTTTTGGATCAGCCCGCACCGTCCATTGCAGGCGAGGTGGCGCGGATCGCGCGGGAGCAGCTCGCGCCGCTCGCCGCCGGCATCGATGCCGGCACCATTTATCCGGCCGATGTGCTGCACAAGCTCGGCGAGGTCGGTGCCTGGGGCAGTCACGTGCCGCACGAAGGGCCTGCCGATCTGCGCTGTGCCATTCAGGCGATGGCTGAGATCGGTGAGGTCTGCGGCAGCACTGCTTTCATGGCGTGGTGCCAGAACACACTGGTCTGGTACGCGGCCAACTCGACCAACATGAAGCTGGCAAAGCGCTTCGGCGATGCGTTCTCGACCGGTCGCGTGCTCGGCGGCACCGGACTCTCCAATCCGATGAAGAGCTTTTTCGGCATCGAAAAGCTCAAGCTGAAGGGGCGCAAGGTCGAAGGCGGCTACATCGTGCGCGGCGCGCTGCCCTGGGTGTCCAATCTCGGACCGGATCATTATTTCGGCACCATCTTCGAACGCGAGGACGAGCCGGGCATCGCAAGTGGCGAGCCCGGCCAAGTGATGTTTTTGGCGGACTGCTCCGATCCCGCGATCACACTGACGCCATGCAAGCCGTTCCTCGCCATGGACGGCACCGGCACCTATGGCGTGCAGTTCCGGGACGCCTTCGTGCCTGACGAGCTGATCCTGGCCGATCCCGCCGCACCTTTCGTGAAGAAGATCCGCGCCGGCTTCATCCTGCTGCAGGCCGGCATGGCGCTCGGGCTCATCAAGGACTGCATCAACATCATGGACGAGGTCGACAATCCCCTCGGCCACATCAACCGCTATCTGCCGCAACAGCCGGTGCACTTCCGCGATCTCGCCGCCGAGCTCGAGGCCGAGACCATGGCGCTGGCGCGTGATCCCTACAACGAGGAGGAGACCTACTGGCGCAAGGTGATCGCGCTCAGGCTGCGCGCCGGTGAAGCCAGCGTCGCGGCGGCGCACGCGGCGATGCTGCATTGTGGTGCGCGCGGCTACCTCAAGAGCCACCGCGCGCAGCGCCGCCTGCGCGAGGCCTATTTCGTCGCGATCGTCACGCCTGCCACCAAGCAGCTGCGCAAGATGCTCGCCGATTCCTGAATTTTACGAGCCCACCCACCATCGAACCTCAACGGAGAGGCTGCCAATGACGGACGTTCTGATCTCTGCCAGCGAACTTGCCGATCTCTTGAAAACCGAGCCCTGTGTCGTGATCGACACCCGCAACCCCGACGCCTATGGCGCCGGGCACCTTCCCAACGCCGTGAACGTGCATGAGATCTTCACGTTTCTTGCGACCTCGACGCCGGAAGGCATGAGCGAGCTGAAGACCAAGTTCGCCGATGCCTTCGGCGGCGCGGGTCTGTCCGGCAAGGAGACGGCCGTGATCTACGAGCAGTCGATGAACTCAGGCTTCGGCCAGTCCTGCCGCGGCTACTACCTGCTCACCATGCTCGGCTATCCCAAGATCAAGGTGCTGCATGGCGGCTTCGATGCCTGGGCTGCCGCAGGTCTTCCGGTGACGAAAGATGTGCCGGCGCCGATGAAGGTGTCGTTCGGAATCGTGCCTGAAGCGGGCGAGATTCTGATCGACGCCAAGACCATGCTGGCGGCCGTCGGCAAGCCGGGCGTCGCCATTCTCGACGTACGCGACGTCGACGAATGGATCGGCGACAGCTCGTCGCCCTACGGGAAGGATTTCTGCCCGCGCAAGGGTCGCATCCCCGGTGCGGTGTGGCTGGAATGGTATCGCATGATGAAACCGACCGCCGAGGGATCGCGCTTCAAGTCCAAGGACGAGATCCTGGCGGAATGCGCCACGGTCGGCATCTCGCCGTCGACGCCGGTCTATCTCTACTGCTTCAAGGGCGCGCGCGCCTCGAACACGTTCCTGGCGCTCAAGAACGCCGGCGTGAAGGACGTGCGGATGTATTTCGGCTCCTGGAACGAATGGTCGCGCGATCCGTCACTGCCGATCGAGCAGGGACTGCCGATCGCATCGGAGGTCACGACCAAGGCGGCGTGATCGCCACTAACCGAGGGCTCGCGGACGGGGCGTAATCCCCAGCGCCTTGATCCGCGAGGCCAGCGTGGTCGGCTTGATATCCAGCATCTCGGCCGCGCCACCGGGGCCGAACACTTTTCCGGCGCAGCCCTCGAGCGCGGCCAGGATGTTGGCGCGCTCGTGGTCGCGCATTTCGGATGACGTCATCACAGCGGGCCGTGCGTCGGTCCTCTGCCGCGCGGCGCCGGCTGGGGCCTGCGCGCCGGAGGGGTCGGGCAGATCGATCCGCAAACGGCCGTTCTGCGACAGGATCGCGGCGCGCTCGATCACGTTCTGTAGTTCGCGGACATTGCCCGGCCAGTCATAGCGCGTCAGCCGCCGCGCATCGCCTTCCGACAAGCGCAGATTCGATTTCAGCGCCTTGCTCTCGCGGGTCAGAAAATGCTGGGCGAGCAGCGCAATGTCCTCGCGCCGTTCGCGCAGGGGCACCGTCTCGATCGGAAACACGTTGAGCCGGAAATAGAGGTCCTCGCGAAAACGCCCGCGCTGAACCTCCTGCTTGAGGTCGCGATTGGTCGCGGCGATGACGCGGACGTCGACCGCGCGCGTGCGCTCCTGGCCGACGCGCTCGAAATTGCCCTCCTGCAACACGCGCAGCAGCTTGCCTTGCAATTCGAGCGGGATCTCGCCGACCTCGTCGAGGAACAGCGTGCCGCCATCGGCGAGTTCGAACCGGCCGATGCGGTCGCGCGTCGCGCCGGTGAAGGCGCCGCGGACATGGCCGAAGAATTCGCTCTCGAACAATTCGCGCGGGATCGCGGCGCAGTTGACGCGGATCAGCGGCCGGTCGCTGCGGGTGGAATCCTCGTGGATGGCGCGCGCGATCAGCTCCTTGCCGGTGCCAGATTCCCCGGTGATCATCACCGCGGCGCTGGTCGGCGCCACCAACTTGACCTGGCGCAGCGTTGTCTGGATCGCCTCGCTTCCACCGATGATGCCGCGCGGATTGGTCTCGATGCGGATTTCTTCCTGGAGGTACGCGTTTTCGAGCTCGAGACGTTCGCGCAGGCGATCGACCTCGGCGAGCGCAGCGTGCAGCTTCTCGTCCGCTTCGCGCCGCTGGCTGACGTCGCGAAACACCACGACGGCACCGACCACCACGCCGCTCCGTGATCGCGGCGTGGAGGTGTATTCGACCCAGGCCGGCGAGCCGTCCTTGCGCCAGAACACCTCGCCGTCGACCTGGTGCACGGCGCCGTCGCGGAACGCCGCATAGATCGGGCAGTCATGGTTGTGATAGTGCCGCCCGTCATGGTGGGTGTGGTGCATGATGGGATGGATTTCCTTGCCGACCAGCTCCTCGGCAGTCCAGCCCAGCATCCGCTCGGCGGCGGGGTTCACGAAGGTGGTCTTTCCTTCCGCGTTGACGCCGTAAATGCCTTCGCCGGCGGCCCGCAGGATCAGCTGGTTCTCGCGCTCGATGTCCTGGAACACGCGCTCGACCCGCTGCCAGGTCGAGATGCCGCTGCGCATGTGGTCTTCGGCGGCGGCGTCGACATTGCGGCGGCGGCGCGCGTCGAGATCGGTTAGGGTGAGCTGGACCAGCGTGCGCCCGTCATGGGGCAGGACGCAGCCGGCATATTCGAGCCGGAGATTTTGCCCGGTGGCATGGCGTGGGTTGAGCGCCGTAGTCCAGTAGGCGCCCTTGTGCAGCACGGCCTGGGTGAACACGGTCAGCGCCGGAAGCTCGCCGGCATGCAGCGTGCTCGCCCTGGTCTGGCGCAGCAGCGCGCGGTCGTAGCCGAGCAGGGTGCAAGCAGCGGGATTGGCATCGACGATCTGGTCGCCGAAGGGATCGACCAGCAGCGTCGCTTCGACCGAGGATTCGAAGGCCGCGACGCGCGGATCGATGGTCGGGGCCACATCATCGTGGGCGAGTAGTGGCGTCGTTGCCATTACGAAATCTCGTTATTAAGCTACGAAATATCGTTTATCACGATTTTTCGTAACGACCAAGTGCGAGCGAAAGTGCCGCGTCATCAAGGCACTGGCCAGCCTGAAGGTGATGGCATGCTCCTTGCGTAATTCTCCTCGCAACGACGCGCAGGAGGTCCGATGTCCACTTTCGACAATCCGTTTGATCCCGATCGCAACCTGCGAGCCGGCTGTGCCTGCGGTCAGCATCAATCCGCGGCGGAGCATGAGCAGGCCACCGCGTTGCGCTGTGATCCCGTCGAGAGCGAGGAGAAGCGCTACGAGGGCGTCGTCGCCTCTGCCGTGATGCGCGCGATGTTTCCGCAGGATGTGGCGCGGCGCGCGTTTTTGAAATCGGTCGGTGCCTCCACCGCGCTGGCCGCTCTGTCGCAGTTCTTCCCGCTTCAGACCGCTACCGAAGTCTTTGCGCAGGCCGGCGCGCCGGAAAAGAAGGATCTCAAGGTCGGCTTCATCCCGATCACCTGCGCCACGCCGATCATCATGGCGGCGCCGCTGGGCTTCTATGCCAAGCACGGCCTCAACGTCGACGTAGTCAAGACCGCCGGCTGGGCCGTGATCCGCGACAAGACCATCAACAAGGAATACGACGCCGCGCACATGCTGGCGCCGATGCCGCTCGCGATTTCGCTTGGCTTAGGTGCCAACGCCATTCCGTTCGCCGTGCCCGCGATCGAGAACATCAACGGGCAGGGCATCGTGCTGGCGAGCAAGCACAAGGACAAGCGCGACCCGAAGGTCTGGAAGGGCATGAAATTCGCCATCCCCTTCGACTATTCCATGCACAATTATCTGCTGCGCTACTATCTCGCCGAACACGGGATCGACCCCGAAACCGACGTGCAGCTGCGTTCGGTGCCGCCGCCGGAAATGGTGGCAAACCTGCGCGCCGACAACATCGACGGTTTCCTCGCGCCCGACAACATCTGCCAGCGCGCGATCTATGACGGCGTCGGCTTCATGCATCTTTTGTCCAAGGAAATCTGGGACGGCCATCCCTGCTGCAGCTTCGCCGCCAGCCGCGAGTTCATCACCACGGCACCGAACAGCTTTGCCGCGCTGACGCGCGCGATCGTCGATGCCACGGCCTATGCGTCGAAGGCGGAGAATCGCAAGCAGATCGCCGAGGCGATCGCGCCGGCGAACTACATCAACGCGCCGGTCACGGTGCTGGAACAGGTCTTGACCGGCACCTATGCCGATGGCCTCGGCGGCGTGAAGACGGATGAAAAGCGCGTCGATTTCGACCCGTTCCCCTGGCAGTCCTTTGCGGTGTGGATGCTGACGCAGATGAAGCGCTGGGGCCAGATCAAGGGCGATGTCGACTACAAGGCGGTCGCCGAGCAGGTGTATCTCGCCACCGACACCAGGAAGCTGATGACCGAGATGGGCCTGGCGCCGCCGGCCAGCAGCTACAAATCGTTCGCGGTGATGGGCAAGACTTTCGATCCGGCCAAGCCCGAGGATTATTTGGCGGGCTTCAAGATCAGGAAGGCGTCGTGAGCGGCCGCGATGTGCCTCCGCTGTCGTCCCGGCCTAGTGCGCGCTGCGCACGGGGGCCGGGACCCATAACCTCAGGGGGGAGTTTGGCGAAGACACGCTGTTCGGTACCACGACCTTTCGGCTCCGATAGATCACGGGGTATGGGTCCCGGCCTTCGCCGGGACGACGTGTGGAGAGGTTTCGCGCGATGACCACCAGCTCCCTCCGTCTCCGCGCCGGCCTCGTCTCGATCGTGCTGCTCGTCGCGTTCCTCGGTGTCTGGCATCTCGCCGTGCGCTCGGCGGCACCGGTGGCCACGATGAGCCCGGAATACGCCAAGCTGATGGGCCTGACTGCGACGCAGGGCAAATCCGCCATGCCGGGGCCGGTCGATGTCGGCGCAAAACTCTGGGAGCATGTGAGGAGGCCGTTCTACGACAACGGGCCGAACGACAAGGGGCTCGGCATCCAGCTCGGCTACTCGATCGCGCGCGTCGGCACCGGCTATCTGCTCGCCGTGCTGGTCGCCATCCCGCTCGGCTTCCTGATCGGGATGTCGCCGCTGCTCAGCCAGGCGCTCGATCCCTTCATCCAGCTGCTGAAGCCGATCTCGCCGCTGGCGTGGATGCCGCTCGCGCTCTACACCATCAAGGATTCCTCGATCTCCGCGATCTTCGTCATCTTCATCTGCTCGATCTGGCCGATGCTGCTCAATACCGTGTTCGGGGTCGCGAGCGTACGCAAGGAATGGATCAACGTCGCGCGAACGCTCGAGGTCGGAACGATCAGGCGCGCCTTCACCGTGATCCTGCCGGCGGCGGCTCCGACGATCCTGACCGGCATGCGCATTTCGATCGGCATCGCCTGGCTCGTGATCGTCGCGGCAGAAATGCTCGTCGGAGGCACCGGCATCGGCTATTTCGTCTGGAACGAGTGGAACAACCTCTCGATCACCAACGTGATCATCGCGATCCTGCTGATCGGGGTTGTCGGCATGTTGCTCGACCAGATCCTCGCGCGCTTCACGCGCATGGTCACGTTTCCGGAGTAGGGCCGTGACCGAAAAATTCATCTCGATCGAAGCCATCGCAAAGCGCTATCCGGGCGCAGGCGGCGCGACAACGGCGGTCTTCGAGAATCTCTGGCTGTCGATGGCGCGCGGCGAGTTCTGCTGCGTGATCGGCCATTCCGGCTGCGGCAAGACCACGGTGCTCAACATCCTTGCCGGCCTCGATGCGCCGAGCGAGGGCGCGGTGATCGTCGACGGGCAGGCCATTTCAGGGACGAGCCTCGATCGCGCCGTGATCTTCCAGAGCCATGCGCTGCTGCCCTGGCGCACCGTGCTCGGTAACGTTGCCTACGCCGTCAGCTCGAAATGGCGGAACTGGGATCGCGCCAGGGTGAAGGCGCATGCGCAGAAATTTATCGATCTCGTCGGCCTGACGGGGTCGGAACACAAGCGACCTTCCGAGCTTTCCGGCGGCATGAAGCAGCGCGTGGGCATCGCGCGTGCGCTGTCGATCACGCCAAAGATGATGCTGATGGACGAGCCGTTCTCGGCACTCGATGCGCTGACGCGCGGCACGCTGCAGGACGAGGTGCGGCGCATCTGTCTGGAGACCGGGCAGACCGCGTTCATGATCACCCATGACGTCGACGAGGCGATCTACCTCGCCGACAAGATCTTCCTGATGACCAACGGTCCCGGCGCGGTGCTGGCCGAGGTCGTCGAGAACCCGCTGCCGCGGGATCGCGGCCGCACCGATTTGCACCGCCATCCGCTGTACTACGCGCTGCGCAACCACATGGTTGATTTCCTGGTAACGCGCAGCAAGACTTTCACGGCCGAGACGCCCGGTCACGATCCGCGGAATGTGCCGGTGGTGCATATCGGCAAGCCCGGACTGACGGTCGCCTCTGATGCCAAGTCGGAGCCACTCAACGAGACGTCATGGTCGGGCTTGGCCCGGCCATCCACGTCCTTCTAGTGCAGCCAGAACGTGGATGCCCGGGACAAGGCCCGGGCATGACGACAACCAAGGAGACCTTGACATGAAACGCGAAGACCTCACCGAGAAGCTGCTCGACATCAAGCGCGAGAAGGGCTGGAGCTGGAAACACATCTGCGAAAAGATCGGCGGCTATTCCGAGGTGCTGATAACAGGCGCGATCCTCGGCCAAATGAAACTGACCAAGCCGCAGGCCGCAAACGCCGCTGAACTTTTCGGCCTGACGAAGGCCGAGACCGCGATGCTGAACGAGACGCCGATGCGCGGCATGCCGATGCCGCCGACCGATCCCTTGATCTATCGTTTCTACGAGCTGGTCATGGTCAACGGTCCGGCGTGGAAGGCGCTGATCGAGGAGGAGTACGGCGACGGCATCATGTCGGCGATCGATTTCGACATGGTGATGGAGCGCCTGCCCAACCCGAAGGGCGACCGCGTCAAGATCACCATGAGCGGCAAATTCCTGCCGTACAAATATTACGGCGCCAGCGGCAATGTGCCGGAGTATGGGTTCAAGGAGGGATAGCTGGTTGGCATTCCGGGGTGCGTCGCAGACGTGCCCCGGAATGACGCTTCGCCTTACTTCCCGGCTTTCACCTCGGCCGCCGCCACCGCGATCAGCTCGTTCATCTTGGCGCGAATCACCTGTTCGGTGACGGCGACGTTCTTGGCGGCGAAATCGGCCATGACCTTGCGCAGGACGTCGGCGTCGCCGGCTTCCTCGAAATCGGCCGCGACCACCTCCTTGGCATAGGCCGTGGCGGCATCGCCGGTGATGCCGAGCTTTTCGGCCGCCCACAGACCGAGCAGCCGGTTGCGGCGGGCTTCCGCCTTGAATTTCTGCTCCTCGTCGAGGGCAAACTTCTTCTCGAAGCCTTCCTCGCGCTTGTCCAACGTGCTCATGCCTTTTCCAATTCCCTGCTGAATGGACCCGGCTGGCCCTCGTTGCGAGAGCCCCGGTGCATGCCTAGATAGGGGGCACGAATCGGCAAAACAACGAGCCGTTAAGCCGCAGGCAAGACGGTATAAGTTTGATGCCGGACGGCCGGATCGATTGTGCTGGGACGGCCAATCGGATAGGTTGCCTAAGGCTGGGTTCCCGTTCTGTTTCCAGGGGTTCCGGGCCGTTCACGGCAGCTCCGCTGTGGGTCGTAGTCTCGTCAACCGGAGCACACCAGATACATGGATTTCAACAAAACACGGTACATCCCCATGAGCCGTCGGCGTCGCATTTATGAAGGCAAGGCAAAGGTTCTTTACGAAGGCCCGGAGCCCGGTACCCTGATCCAGCACTTCAAGGATGACGCCACCGCGTTCAATGCGAAAAAGCATCAGGTGATCGAGGGCAAGGGTGTCCTCAACAACCGGATCTCGGAGTACCTGTTTCAGCACCTCAATGACATCGGGGTGCCGACCCATTTCATCCGCCGCCTCAACATGCGCGAGCAGTTGATTCGCGAAGTCGAGATCGTGCCGCTGGAAGTGGTGGTGCGGAACGTTGCCGCCGGCTCGTTGTCGCAGCGCCTCGGCATCGAGGAGGGTACGCAGCTGCCCCGCTCGATCATCGAGTTCTATTACAAGAACGACCAGCTCAACGACCCCATGGTGTCGGAAGAGCACATCACCGCTTTCGGCTGGGCAACGCCGCAGGAGATCGACGACATCATGGCGCTTGCCATCCGTGTCAACGACTTCCTCACCGGTCTCTTCCTCGGCATCGGCATCCGCCTCGTCGACTTCAAGATGGAGTGCGGCCGGCTGTTCGAAAACGACATGATGCGGATCATCGTCGCCGACGAGATCTCGCCGGATAGCTGCCGTCTATGGGACATCAAGTCGAACGAGAAGCTCGACAAGGACCGTTTCCGCAGGGATCTCGGTGGGCTGCTCGAGGCCTATACCGAAGTCGCCAAGCGTCTCGGCATTCTCATGGAGAACGAGCGTCCGGCCGGTTCCGGCCCGGTGCTGGTGAAGAGCTAAGAGGGATCTGACGTGAAGGCACGTGTCACCGTTACGTTGAAAACGGGCATCCTCGATCCGCAGGGTAAGGCGATCGAGGGTGCGTTGAAGTCGCTCGGCGTCGACGGCGTCGCCAGCGTTCGCCAAGGCAAGGTGTTCGACATCGAGCTCGCCGGCGCGGACAAGGCCAAGGCAGAGGCGGCGTTGAAGGACGCCGCCGACAAGCTCCTGGCAAACACCGTGATCGAGAATTATCGGGTTGAGCTGATCGGGTGAACAGGATGGCTCACAGCCATCCGACCCGACGAAAACGCCAGTACAGCGCGCCGCAGGCCGTCAGCATCACGCCGAGCAGCGTGTAATAGCCGTACTCCCAGTCCAGCTCCGGCATGTGCTTGAAGTTCATGCCGTAGATGCCGGCAAGCGCGGTCGGGATCGCGATGATCGCGAGCCAGGAGGCAAGTTTCTTGGAGACCGCCGTCTCCTGGGCCTGGCCGACCAGCAGGCTTGCTTCGAAGGCGAAGGCCAGCACCTCGCGCATTGAATCGATCCGCTCCTGGATGTTCCTGACGTGGTCGGTGACGTCGCGGAACAGCGGCTGCATCGTAGCGCGCACCATCGCCAGTTCGTCATGCTCGAGCCGGCGGCAGACCTCCACCAGCGGTCCGATGGCAGTCCTGAGCCGCAGCAGGTCGCGGCGCAGCATGTAGAGCCGCTCGATCTGCGCCTTGCTGATCGCCTTGGAGAGCACGTCGTCCTCGATGCTCTCGACCTCTTCGTGAATGCTCTCGAGCACGGGCGAGTAGTTGTCGACGATGAAATCGAGGATAGCGTAGAGGATGTAGTCCTCGCCGCGCGCGAGCGCGCGCGGGCAGCTTTCGCAGCGTTCGCGCACCGGCGTGTAGGACGTCGACGCGCCGTGGCGCACCGAGACCAGATAGCCTTCGCCGACGAAGATGTGCGTCTCGCCGAAGGCGATCCGGCCCTCGATCAGTTGCGCCGTGCGCGCCACGATGAACAGGGCCTCGCCATATTGCTCGATTTTCGGTCGCTGATGGGCGTGGTTGGCGTCCTCGATGGCGAGCTCGTGCAGGTCGAACTGCTTCTGCACCGCGCTGAGCAGCGCCATGTCGGGCTCGTGCAGCCCGATCCAGACCACGTGGCCGGGTTTCGCCCGCCAGCTCGAAGCCTCGCTGATGGCGATATTGGCGACGCGCCGGCCGTCGACATAGGCACCGGCGGCGATGACGCCCTCGGTGGACACCGGCTCGGAGAGGGATGCGGGCAGCGAGGGGACATTCATGGCTTTAATCCCGGGCGAATCGATCGGCCGAATGGCGGGCTATGGCCTGTGCACAACGCTCGCGGGCAAGGCTAGCACTGGTAAAATCCCCGTCAAATGGTTATGTCTGCTGCCGATTTGGCAGACGTGCCAGCCCCACTTTAATCCTCGTTCGGAACCTCTGCCATGAAAGCCGCCATCCTCGTCTTTCCCGGAATCAACCGCGAGCGCGACATGGCGCGTGCCTTGAGGCTGATCTCGGGCAGCGAGCCCGCGATGGTCTGGCATGCCGAGACGTCGCTACCTGATGGCACCGACCTCGTGGTCGTGCCCGGCGGGTTCTCCTACGGCGATTATCTGCGCTGCGGCGCGATTGCGGCGCGGGCGCCGGTGATGGACGCGGTGCGCGACTATGCGGTCAGGGGCGGCCTCGTGCTCGGCGTCTGCAACGGCTTTCAGATCCTCTGCGAATCCGGCCTCTTGCCGGGCGTCCTGATGCGCAATGCGCGGCTGAAATTCATCTGCCACGACGTGCATCTCCGCGTCGAGCGCTCCGACACGCCGTTTACCCGCGGCTACAATGCAGGCCAGGTGATCCGTGTGCCCATCGCGCATGGCGAGGGCAATTATGCGGCGGACGCGGAGACCATCAAGCGGCTCGAAGGCGAGGGTCGCGTGCTTTACCGCTATTGCTCGGCCGACGGCGCGATCGACGATATCAGCAACATCAATGGCGCCGCGCAATCCATTGCCGGCATCGTCAACGACAAGGGCAACGTGCTCGGCATGATGCCGCATCCGGAAAACCACGTCGAAGACATCATGGGCTGCACCGACGGCCGCGGCCTGTTCGCCGGCCTCACCGCGCATCTGGAAAAGGCCGCGTGATTGCGTTCGTGCTGAAGCGGCTGCCGGCCGCTGTCGCTGTCGCTGCATTCGCGACGGCCGCGTTCGCGCAGGACTTCCCCAAGCGTCCCGTCACCATGATCGTGCCGTTCGCGGCCGGCGGCACGTCCGACGTGATCGCGCGCACCGTTGCCGAGCAGATGGGCATCGCGCTCGGCCAGACCATCGTGATCGAGAACGTCGCCGGCGCCGGCGGCTCGACCGCACTGGCGCGCGCCTCCCGCGCCGAGCCCGACGGCTACACCATTGCGATCGGCAATGCCGGCACCAACGCCGCGACCTATACGATTTATCCAAAGCTGCCGTTCACGCCGGACTCCTTCGTACCGATCGCCATGGTGGCGAAAACGTTCGGCATCATCGCCGTGCGCAAGGATTTTCCGGCAAAGGACCTGAAAGAGTTCATCGCCTACGCCAAGGCTAATCCCGGCAAGATCAATCTCGGCCATGCCGGCGTCGGCTCTTCGAACTACCTGATCTGCAAGAGCTTCGTCACGGCCGCCGGGATCGACGCAACGCTGGTCGGCTATCGCGGCGCCGCGCCCGCGCTCACCGATGCCATCGGCGGCCAGATCGACGGCATCTGCGATGCGGCAGCCTCCGTCTCGCAGTCGATCAACGAGAAGCTGGCGCGCGGGCTCGTGGTCGGCTCGACCGTCCGGCTCGCCACAGTGCCCGACCTGCCGACGTCGGCCGAAGCCGGCCTGCCCGAATTCGAGGCGCAGGGCTGGAACGGCCTGTTCGCGCCCAAGGGGACCCCGCCGGCGGTCATCGCCAGGCTGAATGCAGCTGCACGCACGGCGGTCGAAACCGACGCGGTGAAGAAGCGGTTCGCCGACCTCTCGACCGTGGCACCCGATGCCGACGAGCACACGCCCGAGGTGCTGCAAAAGCTTGTGACTCGCGACGTCGAGAAGTACCGCAAGATGCTGGCTGACGACGCCAAGTAATAGCTAGCGTCGTTTCAGCCGCTCCGTCGGCACCGTCATCGCGGCAACGCCCGCCATGACCAGCACCAGGCCCAGCACCAGGTTCGACGGCACGCTCTCGCCGAGCAGCAGCACGGAGAGGCCGACGCCGATCGGGATGCGCAAATAGCCTTGCGCGTTCGTCGTCAGCGTGCCGAGCCGTCCCAGGCACATGTAGAACAGCATCAGCCCCAGGGCGCTGGAGACGATGCCCATGACGATGGTGGCTATGATCGCCGTCGGCGTCGGGTGCAGCGTCCAGGGCTGGTCGATGATCAGCGAAGGCGGCAGCAGCACGAGGCCGCCGAACAGCAGCGAACCGGCCGCCACCACCATCGGGTCGTATTCGGACAGCCGCAGGCCGAAGATCGTGGCACAGGCAAAGGAGATGGTGGCGAGCAGGATGGCGATCTCCGCCACGATCTCGCTACCGAAGCCGCGCAGCGCATCGAGGCCGACGATGACGATGGTGCCGGCAAGGCCGAGGAGCGCGCCCAAGAGCTTCAGCAGCGTTGCCGGCTCGTGGCGCGTGATCAACGAGGTGATCAGGAAGGCGAAGATCGGCGTGGTCGAGGCCAGCACCACCGTGTTCGAGGCCGGCACATAGAGCTGCGACCACGTGATGATCAGGAACGGGAAGGTCGAGTTGATCAATTGCTGGACCGCGAACAGCTTCCAGGCCTTCGCATCGGTCGGGATCCTGACGCCGCGCACCCACAGGATCGCGAACAGGAAGGCGGCCGCGATCAGCGAGCGCGCCGAGATGAAGGTCACGGGCGGAATCGTGTCCAGCGCGAGCTTGGCCAGCGGATAGGTTGAGCTCCAGCAGCAGGCGAGCGCGACCAGCAGCGCATAGTCGCGCCAGTTGCGCGCGCCTGTGGCGGGCATGGACGCCAATTGCGAGGCCGTGGCGCGAGCCGTCGGCGGTGTGCTCTGCGGCACCTTGATATTGCTCCCCGGCGCGACAGCGCTGGACACAAGTCTGGGCGAGGGGGCGCCAAAAGGGAAGGCGGCGAGCTATGCGTTTGGCTGCGGTGCCGGCTTCCGCTTCACCCGCTTGATCGTGCCGGAGAAGGTGAACAGCGGCCGCCCGCCCGATGTCAGCTTGCCGCGCAGGAAGATCAGCGAGCCGCCGGCGCGGGAGACCTCGCCGACGCATTCGATCAGCTCGCCTTCGCGCGCCGCGTCGAGGAAGTCGCAGGCGAAATTGGTGGTCACCGCCGGCCCATCCAGTTCGTGGGTGGCGATCGCGAACAGGCAGTAGTCGGAAAACGCCATGAAGCAGCCGCCATGGACGTTTCCCGAGCCGTTGAGGTGCTTTTTCTCGACCCGGAACGCCGAGCGGACGCTGCCGTCGTCCTCGATCTTGTGCCAGAACGGGCCGATATGGCTCTCAAAACTGTCGCGAATCCAGGTTCGCCAGCCCTGGAATTCCCCGTCGGTGGCGACGTGGAGGTCGGGGCGGCGAGGCGGGGGCGCTTTGGTCAATTCGTGCAAGGGAATGGGCCTTCAATTGCGGGTCGTTTGCCCTTAAATCCGATCTGTCCGCGCTGTGCAATTCCTGTTCCCGCAGCCCCCGGCCGCAAAACGTGGGACAGCGGGAAAATGCGCCATAAAGGGCTTTTCCAAGCCGTCCGATGTTCCTAAGAACGGCCCACCGCCGTCGAAAGCCTCGAATCCATGAAGAATGAACCCAAGATCACCCCCGAGCTGATTGCCGCCCACGGGCTCAAGCCCGACGAGTATGAGCGCATTCTGAAGCTGATCGGGCGGGAGCCGACCTTCACCGAGCTCGGCATCTTCTCGGCGATGTGGAACGAGCACTGCTCGTACAAATCCTCGCGCCTCCATTTGAAGGGTCTGCCGACCAAGGCGCCCTGGGTGATCCAGGGTCCTGGCGAGAACGCCGGCGTGATCGACATTGGCGACGGCCAGGCCGTGGTCTTCAAGATGGAGAGCCACAACCACCCGAGCTACATCGAGCCGTACCAGGGCGCCACCACCGGTGTCGGCGGCATCTTGCGCGACGTCTTCACCATGGGCGCTCGTCCGATCGCCTGCCTCAATGCGCTGAGCTTCGGCGCGCCTGAGCATGCCAGGACGCGCCATCTCGTCTCCGGCGTCGTCGCCGGGGTCGGCGGCTACGGCAATTCCTTCGGCGTTCCGACGGTCGGTGGCCAGGTCCGTTTCCACACCCGCTATGACGGCAACATTCTCGTCAATGCGATGGCGGTCGGCCTCGCCGATACCGACAAGATCTTCTATGCGGCCGCCTCCGGCGTGAATATGCCGATCGTCTATCTCGGCTCCAAGACCGGCCGCGACGGCATCCACGGCGCCTCGATGGCTTCGGCCGAGTTCGACGACAAGTCCGAAGAGAAGCGTCCGACCGTGCAGGTCGGCGATCCCTTCGCCGAAAAGCTGCTGTTAGAGGCTTGTCTCGAGATCATGGAGAAGGGCTGCGTCATCGCGATCCAGGACATGGGCGCGGCGGGTCTGACGTGTTCGGCGGTCGAGATGGGCGCCAAGGGCGATCTCGGCGTCGATCTCGATCTCGATGCGGTGCCGACGCGCGAGATCGGAATGAGCGCCTACGAGATGATGCTCTCGGAGAGCCAGGAGCGCATGCTCATGGTGCTCAAGCCCGAGAAGGAGAAAGAGGCCGAGGCGATCTTCAAGAAGTGGGGCCTTGATTTCGCCGTGGTCGGCTACACCACGCCGAGCAAGCGCTTTGTGGTCAAGCATGGCGGCGACGTCATGGCCGATTTGCCGATCAAGGAGCTCGGCGACGAGGCGCCGCTCTATGACCGCCCGCATGTCCCTTCCGCCGCTTTGCCGGTCGTGCATGCGCGCGAAGTGGCGGCCCCGATGGGGTTCGGTGCCGCGCTCGAAAAGCTGATCGGCACGCCCGATATGTGCAGCAAGCGCTGGGTCTGGGAGCAGTACGACCACGTCATTCTCGGCAACACCATGCAGCGTCCTGGCGGCGATGCCGCCGTGGTCCGCGTGCAGGACGGCCCGAAGGGCTTGGCGCTGACCGTCGACGTGACGCCGCGCTATTGCGAAGCCGATCCCTATCAGGGCGGCATGCAGGCCGTGGCGGAAGCCTGGCGCAACATCACTGCGGTCGGCGGCAAGCCGCTCGCGATCACCGACAATCTCAATTTCGGCAACCCCGAGCGGCCCGAGATCATGGGCCAGTTCGTCGGCTGCCTGAAGGGCATCTCGGAAGCCTGCCGCACGCTCGACTTCCCGGTCGTCTCAGGCAATGTCTCGCTCTACAACGAGACCAACGGCCGCGCGATCCTGCCGACGCCTTCGATCGGCGGCGTCGGTTTGCTCGATGACTTCACCAAATCAGCCTCGCTCGCGTTCAAGGCCGAAGGCGAGGCGATCCTCCTGATCGGCGAAACTCATGGCTGGCTCGGCCAGTCGGTTTACCTGCGCGACATCTGCGGTCGCGAGGAGGGCGCGCCGCCGCCGGTCGATCTCGCCGCCGAGAAGCGCAACGGCGACTGCGTGCGCGGCATGATCCATGCGGGCACCGCGACCGCCGTGCACGATCTCTCCGACGGCGGCCTGCTGATCGCGCTCGCCGAGATGGCGATGGCGAGCGGCATCGGTGCCAAACTGCTCGCGGCGCCAACCTCGTTGGTGCCTCAGGCCTATTGGTTCGGCGAGGACCAGGCGCGCTATCTCGTCATCGTGCCTGAAACCGAGGCCGGCCGCGTGCTCGCCAAGATGCGCGGCTGCGAGGTGCCCTGCGTGCGGATCGGCACCACCGGCGGCGACGCGATCGCGATCGCGGGCGAGGCGCCTGTGACGATAGAGGCGCTGCGGACCTCGTTCGAGCGCTGGCTGCCGGAGTATATGGGCGGCAAGGCGGCGTAGGACGCGCTTCCGCAATGCGCTGGTGGCGGAGTGATTGCCCCAGCTCGCATTGCGAGCGAAGCGAAGCAATCCAGGCTGCGAGCGCGAAGCGAAGCAATCCAGACTGCCTCCAAGGCAACACTCTGGGTTGCTTCGTCGCAAGAGCTCCTCGCAATGACGAATGGAAAGAGCTCGGCCTCACAACACGTGCGAGGCCCCCGGAATTTTCCGTAAGCCCGCCGTCAGTCCCCAGCTCAGGATCACCGTGAGCACGAAGCCGATCGCGGCTTTCACGATCGCAGGCCAGCTGTAATCGAACAGCGCGTACTGAATCCACAGCGCGATCGGGTAGTGCACCAGGAAGATGCCGTAGGCATCCGCCTGCATGCGGTCGAGCAGGTTCGGTCCCGGCGACTTCTGGTGCAGGAAGAAGGCGAGGATCGCGAGCAGGATCGAGCCTGAGAACAGCACGAAGAACGTGCCGTAGATCGCCTGGTACCAGTGCGGCTGTGGGTCGGGATTACCGAGAACTTCGCGCTTGATGTAGATCATGACCCACATCAGGCAGTAGGGGATCAGCGTGGCGATCACCCAGAGCCAGCGCTGTTTCGGCAACTGGCCGCCAGCGCTGAGGATACCGCGATCGAAATTCGCAGCTCCAACACTGACGCCGATGAAGAAATACGCGAAGTAGAGCAGGATGCGGCTGGCCTGCACCGAGAACGGCCCGAGCTCGAACCATTTGCTGCCGCCGAAATAGAGCAGCGCCGGCACGTAGGCGATTGTCGTGACGACGACGAGCAGCAGCCAGAATACGGCCGGCTGGTCGAATCCGCGCAGCGACACGCGGTTGCCCGAATCGACCAGATGCGCGGAGACCCGGTAGAGCAGGCTTGCGGTCAGGTCGAATGCCAGCAGCACCCACACGAACCAGATCGGGCCGCTCGGCCACGGGCCAACCGTGATCGTCTTCCACCAGAATGCCGTGAAGCTCAGCCCGGGATCGTGCCGCAGCGCGATCGCGTAATAGGCGAGCGGGATGACGGTGAACGCCGCGATCGCGAACGGCAGTCCGAGCCGCAACAGGCGGTCGCGGAGAAAGACCGACGGCGCCTTGCGCGCGATGCCGGGCCAGGTGAACAGTCCCGACAGAAAGAAGAACATCGCCATGAAGAAGCTGTCGGTGGCCAGCACGACCACGTCGAAACCGGCCCAGGACGCCGGATCGGTGTGCCCGAAATAGGTGTAGGGAATGACGGCGTGGTGCAGCAGCACCACCAGCGTGAGGAAGGTGCGGGCGCGATCGAGCGACAGATTGCGCGCCTTGGCCTTCGGCGCCGCATGCGCCTCTGCTCCGATCGTCGCTGAATGTGACATCGTCATCGTGGCCGCCCCGGTCGCGCTTTCCGTCCCTGCGGGACTTTGCCGCCGGGAACCGGATTCAGCAAGGGTCGTTTGGGACGCCCGCAGGGCCCGTTGCCGCTAGGAACCAGTTCCCTGCAACGCAGTTAGCGTTCGCCAAAAGGGCTTGAGGGCCGCGACAGGCGGTACAATTTCGGAGCTGGCGATGACGATCCTGAAATGGGCGCTGATCTTCTTACTTGTCTCCATCGTGGCCGGCGTGCTCGGCTTCACCGGCATCTCGGCCGCCTCCGCCGACATCGCCCGCTTCCTGTTCTACGTGTTCGTCGCGATTTTCCTGGTGCTGCTGATCCTGGGGCTCACGATATTCAGGGCGTAGCGGGGCTCGCGTCGGCATTCCCAGTCGTCATGCTCGGGCTTGCCCCGGGCATGCATCCACGTTCTTTGTATCCGCGGCAGCCAAAAGCGTGGATGGCCGGGACGAGCCCGGCCGTGACGGCAGGCCCTATGTGGGCTTACCCCACTTCCTCGATCTTCACCTTGTCCGGGTAGAAGGCGAGATGACCGGAAATCTCGGTCATCGCGGGGAAGGGCGCCTCATAAGTCCAGATCGCGTTGTCCAGCGTCTTGCCGTCGGCCTTGACGCTGTAGTAGCTCGCATCTCCCTTGTAGGGGCAGTGGGTGACGCGGTCGGTGCGCTCCAGCAGCGCCATGTTGGCGTCCTGTCGCGGCACATATTGCACCGCCGGATATTTCGCCTCTTTCAGCGTCAGCGCCTTGGTGGTCTCGGCGATCACGATATCGCCGGCCGTGACCCGGACGCGCCGGGGATTTGGGGTGATGGTGATGGGGTGGTCGGGCCCTGGAAGTTTCATGATTTCACGCCTTTTTCGATCACTCTGCCGCGCGCGGCACTTTGTCGTGGCTTTATCCAGATCGGATCACCGATATAGTGCCGGAAGGCGTGACGTAGAAGGCCGTTCACGCTAAGTTTGGCCCCGCCGGCAAGTTTGGCTTTGCAGATCCGGACCCCGGCAGCGATTCGACGACAAGGCTGATTGCAGCCGACACAGGAGCACGACCCGAATGCCAATGGACGCCCACGATATCGAGGCGATGATCAAGGCGGCGATCCCCGATGCCGAGGTGACCATCCGTGACCTCGCCGGGGACGGCGATCACTATGCCGCGACCGTGATCTCGGAGACCTTCCGCGGCAAGTCCCGCGTCCAGCAGCACCAGATCGTCTATCGGTCCCTGCGCGGCCAGATGGGTGGCGTGCTGCATGCGCTGGCGCTGCAAACCGGGGTGCCGGGCGCCTGATCGATCGTGACGGGGGCATGACGATGGCTGCGGACAATCCTCGCGGCGCGATGTTTCGCGTCATCCTGCCGAACCAGCACAGCCGCGTCACCAATGCCGAGCTGTTCTTCGACCTGGTCTTCGTTTTCGCGATCACGCAGGTCTCGCACACACTGCTGCACCATTTCACGCCGCTCGGTGCGGTGCACGTCGCGGTGCTGTTTCTCGCGGTATGGTGGGTGTGGGTCTACACCGCCTGGGTCACCAACTGGCTCGATCCCGAACTGACGCCGGTCCGGATCCTGATCTTCCTGATGATGCTGGGTGGCCTCGTGCTGTCCACGACGATCCCGACCGCGTTTGAGGGGCGGGGCCTGTGGTTCGCGATCGCCTACGCAACGATGCAGGTCGGGCGCACCGCCTTCTGGATGTTTGCGACTCCGCGCCACCGAACGGCCGTCCGGCACAATGCGATCCGCATCCTGACATGGCTCTCGGTTTCCGCGATCTTCTGGATCCTCGGCGGCCTCGCCCATGACGAGGTGCGGCTATGGTTCTGGATCGTGGCGCTGACGATCGAATACATCTCGCCGGCGGTGCGCTTCTGGGTCCCGAAACTGGGCTTCTCGTCGGTCGAGGCCTGGGCCGTCGAAGGCGGCCACATGGCCGAGCGCTGCTCGCTCTTCGTCATCATCGCGCTCGGCGAGGCCGTCGTCGTCAACGGCGCCACCTTTGCCGAGCTGGACTGGACCGCGGACAACATTTTGGCCTTCGTCTCCGCGCTGGTCGGCAGCATTGCGATGTGGTGGGTCTATTTCCACAAGGGCGCCGAGGCCGGCGCCGAACGCATCTCGAAATCCGCCGAATCCGGCCGGCTGGCGCGGCTCGCCTACACCTATCTGCACATGCCGATCGTCGCCGGCATCATCCTGACCGCGGTCTCCGACGAGCTGGTGCTGAAGCATCCGGTCGGCCATTCCGATATCAGGACCATCGTCAGCACGATCGGCGGTCCCTTGCTGTTCCTGGTCGGCACCATCCTGTTCAAGCATGCGATCCGCGGCTTCCTCCAGCTCTCGCACGGCATCGGCATCATTCTGCTTCTGGCGCTGTCGTGGTTCGCCGCCGAACTGTCCCCGCTATGGCTGTCGGTCGCCGCGACGGTGATCATGATCGTCGTTGCGGTCTGGGAGTCGGTCTCGCTGGGATCGACGCCGGAACAAGCCGAGGAGCATTGAGCCGGCGCCATTGGCCCCGGAGCGCTTACTCTGCCGCCTCCAGCGCATGCACCGAGAACATCTTGGCCGCATCCGTCCAGCTCTCGCGCACCCGCCACCCTGCGCCCTGCGCCAGCGCGGCGAAGCGCTCGATGCTGTATTTGTAGCTGTTCTCGGTGTGGATGCTCTCGCCCGCGCGGAACGAAAAGCTGGTGCCGAGCAGGCGCACGGTCTGGCTCTTCTTGCTGATCAGGTGCATCTCTATGCGGTGCCGCTCGCGATTGTAGATCGCGCGATGGGTGAAGGCGGAGAGATCGAAATTTCCGCCGAGTTCGCGATTGATCCGCACCAGCACATTGAGGTTGAAGCGCGCGGTGACACCGGCGGCATCGTTATAGGCGTCGTGGAGCAGGCGCTCCTCCTTCTCGAGGTCGGCGCCGATGATCATCTGCGCGCCGCGGCCCAGGATAGCGCGTGCGCTCTTCAGGAAGGCCTGCGCTTCATGCGGCTCGAAATTGCCGATGGTCGAGCCCGGGAAGAACCCGACCTTGGGCATGGTCGCCACTGCCTTGGGCAGCTCGAACGGCGTGGTGAAGTCGGCCGCCACCGGGTAGATGCCGAGTGACGGAAAATCCCGCTTCAGGCCGTTCGCCTGCGCCGTCAGGAAGTCGCCGGAGATGTCGACGGGCACATAGGCCGCAAACTTGCAGTGGTTGAGCAGCAGGCGAACCTTTGTGGTCGCGCCTGCGCCGAACTCGACCAGGGCCGCGTGCTCCGGAATGATCCTCGCGATTTCGCCGCCGCGCTCCTTCAGGATCGCCAGCTCCGTGCGCGTCGGGTAATATTCCGGCAGCCGTGTGATCGCTTCGAACAATTCCGATCCGGCCGCATCGTAGAAATATTTCGGCGACAGCTTTTTGGGCTGCTGCGAGAGGTCCTCGATGGCCTCGCGGGCAAAAGCGGTGGTTTGTTCGTCGGGAAGATGGGCTTCGGCCAAAGCGCTGGCGTGCACATTCATGATACTCTCCTGAACGCGCTGTCCGGCGCGCATTTGTCGTCGGATGAGAATTTTACTCGTAGTCGGCGAGCCGCAGTCCCGTGAATTGCCAGCGGTGGTGCGGATAAAAGAAGTTACGATAGGTGGTACGGCTGTGCCCCTCCGGGGTTGCAAGCGAAGAGCCGCGCAGCACCAGCTGGTTGACCATGAACTTGCCGTTGTATTCGCCGAGCGCGCCTTCGATGGCGCGATAGCCGGGGTACGGCGAGTAGGACGATCGCGTCCACTGCCAGACGATGCCGAACGCATCGTTGAACTGGCCCGCGCGGGCCGCGACCTCCCATTCCATCTCGGTGGGCAGATGTTTTCCGGCCCAGCGCGCAAAGGCGTCAGCCTCGTAATAGCTGACGTGGCAGACGGGCGCGTCGGGATCGACCGGCTTGAGGCCGGCCAGCGTCATGACGTGCCACTGGCCGTCGATCTCGCGCCAATGGCCGGGGGCGTCCCAGCCCTCGTTGTTCACGGCCGCAAAACCGTCCATCAGCCACAGCGTTGCGGTCCGGTAGCCACCGTCGCGCATGAAGGCGAGCCATTCGCCATTGGTGACGAGATTGCGTGCGAGCTTGACCGGGCCGACGAGGGCGCGATGCGCCGGCTTCTCGTTGTCGAAATGAAAACTCTCGTCGACATGACCGACGGTGTGGATGCCTTCGTTCAGCGTCAGCCAATCCTCGCTGGCCGGCGTTGCGGCCGGGAAGCGCCAGTCCGGATCATAGGCCGGCGGGATCGGGTTCTGCGCGAAGGCGTGCAGGATGTCGGTGAACATCAATTCCTGATGCTGCTGCTCGTGGTTGAGGCCGACTTCGACCAGCGGCGCGATCTCGCGAAGCTTGTCCTCGCCGGCGTCGCGGAAGAATGTCACGACGGCAGCGTCGACATGTTTTCGATAGGCGCCGACCTGATCGGCGCTCGGACGGGTGATATCGCCGCGGTGATTGCGGGAATGGCGTGGGCCGGCGCTGACGTAATAGGAATTGAACAGGAAGGCGAAGTCAGGGTGAAAGGGCCGGTAGCCCGCACAGTGCTCGCCGAGCACGAATTGCTCCCAGAACCAGGTGGTGTGCGCCCGGTGCCATTTCGTCGGGCTCGCGTCCGGCATGGACTGGATCTGCTGATCCTCCGGCGACAGCGGTGCGGCCCGGCGCTCGGTCTCGTCGCGGACGTTGAGAAACGCGTCTTCCAGCCTCTGGGCAAGGCCGCCCAAATCGGCCGACGGTGACGGGGCGGGGGCCGTAACGGAGGCTGGTTTTGTCACGTTTTTCTCCAGACAGGACAAGAGAACGTTGTTGGCGTTGTCGGGTTCCAAAACGCCGGGTTCGTCC
Source organism: Bradyrhizobium sp. 62 (assembly GCF_023073035.1). NCBI lineage: Bacteria > Pseudomonadati > Pseudomonadota > Alphaproteobacteria > Hyphomicrobiales > Nitrobacteraceae > Bradyrhizobium > Bradyrhizobium sp. 62. Next base: position 288,033 of record NZ_JADPIT010000002.1, on the reverse strand, counting down.
TAGATAGGGGCTCCGTGACGGTATGAAAGTCCTCCCCGGCTATGATATTCGTGCCATCATGCAATGGGCCGCTGCTGCCGAGAACGGTCCGCCCAGGGGCCGCTCGCCGCCATTTTACTTTGGATGCACAACGGTTTGGGCTACATATATAGGCAGGGATCGGGTTAAATCGGCTGAGCCAGCCCGAAGCGATTGGAGTGGGCTCCGCCCCAGAAGGACACGGATATGAGCATCGAGGAATTCATCGCCAACGAAGTGAAGTCGAACGACGTGGTTCTGTTCATGAAGGGCACACCGCAATTTCCGCAGTGCGGCTTCTCCGGCCAGGTCGTCCAGATTCTCGACCACATCGGCGTCGGCTATAAGGGCCTCAACGTTCTCGAATCCGCCGAACTGCGCAACGGCATCAAGGACTTTTCGAACTGGCCGACCATCCCGCAGCTCTATGTGAAGGGCGAGTTCGTCGGCGGCTGCGACATTGTCCGCGAGATGTTCCAGGCCGGTGAATTGCAGCAGCTGTTCTCCGAAAAGGGCGTCGCTGTCGCGGCCTGATACGTGACCCAGCTGACGCGCCGGATCGGCGGCGCGGAGCTCAAGGTCATCGTCGCTGACATCACCACGCTGAGCGTTGACGCCATCGTCAACGCGGCCAACACGTCGCTGCTGGGTGGCGGCGGCGTCGATGGTGCCATCCATCTGGCGGCCGGGCCCGAGCTTCTGGCCGAGTGTCGGAAGCTCGGAGGATGCCCGACCGGCGATGCCAAGATCACGAAGGGTTACCTTCTCCCTGCGACCCATGTGATCCATGCGGTCGGCCCGGTCTGGCACGGCGGCACTCGCGGTGAGGCGCAGGCGCTGGGCTCATGCTATCGCCGTGCGCTTGAGCTCTGCGGGGCCAATCGGCTGACCTCCGTGGCGTTCTCCGCGATTTCGACCGGGGTTTACGGCTTTCCGGCCGACCAGGCGGCGAAGATTGCGGTCCATGCGACCATTGAAGCCCTTCCCGCCGCGCCGCTGGTCGTCGACGTCATATTTTGTTGTTTCTCGGAAAAGAGCGCGACTCTGCACGCGGACGTTTTGGCGCGGTACGGCGGCCCTTGTGCCTGATGACGCGGTCGGTACACTCCCCGGGGCATGTTCCGGGGAGGGGATATGATTTTACAGTCTGGACTGCGCGCGCTGGTCTGCGCCGCGCTTGTGTCGCTGGGTACGATGTCGCTTGCGCGGGCGGAGGGCACCTACGAGATTCCGGCCGGCGCGCATTTCAATCCGGACAAGCTCGCGAGGATCACCGAGTTCTTCAAGAACGAGGTCGCGACCGGCAAGATCGCTGGCGCAAACGTTCTCATCAAACAACATGGCAAGCCGGTCTACCACGAAGTCTTCGGCGTGCAGGACGCGGTCAGCAAGGCGCCGATCACGGACAAGACGATCTTCCGCCTGTTCTCGATGAGCAAGGCGATCACTTCCGTCGTCGCAGTGAAGTTGATCGAGGAAGGTACGATCAA
>NZ_JADPIT010000002.1:278393-286515 GCF_023073035.1 Bradyrhizobium sp. 62 | reverse complement strand
CGACGATCCCGTCTCGAAATACATTCCGTCCTTCGCCAACGTGAAAGTCGGCGTCGAGAAGAAGGCCGAGGACGGCACCAAGTCGCTTGAGCTCGTGCCGCCGAGCCGGCCGATGACGGTGCACGATTTGATGACGCACACTTCGGGCGTCACCTACGGCTTCTATGGCGACAGCCTGGTCCGCAAAGCCTATCGCGACGCCAACATCTATGCCGGCGATTTCGACCTCGCGGAGTTCGCCGAGCGAATCGCAAAACTTCCGCTCCACAACCAGCCGGGCGCGCTGTGGCAATACGGCCATTCCACCGACATCCTGGCGCGGGTCATGGAAGTGGCGGCCGGCAAGCCGCTCATCGAGATCGAGCGGGAGAAGCTGCTCGATCCGCTCGGCATGGTCGATACCGGCTTCTTCGTCACCGATCCCGAGAAGCAGAAGCTGCTGGCGCAGCCGGTGCCGAACGACAGCGATTTCCGCGTCGGGCGGATCAACGATCCGACGGTGATCAAGAAGATCCAGTTCGCCAGCGGCGGTATGGTGACGACCATGGCCGATTATGAGCGCTTTACGCAGATGCTGCTCAAGGGCGGCAGTCTCAACGGCAAGACGATTCTCAAGCCCGAGACGTTCAAGCTGATGGTGACCGACCAGATCGGCCCCAAGTCGGGCGTCGATCGCGATTATTTCTATTTCCCCGGCGATGGTTTCGGCTTCGGTCTTGGACTTGCGGTGCGCACCGACCCCGGCAACGCAAAACCGCCGCCGCCCGGCGATCTCGGCGAATTAAAATGGGACGGCGCCTCCGGCTGTTATTTCGTGATCGATCCCAAGCAGGACATGTTCTTCGTGCTGCTGGAGCAGACCCCGACCGAGCGCCAGCGCGTGCAGCGAACATTGAAGCAGCTGGTTTATGAAGCGATGGAGAACTGACATGTTCGGGCGCCGCGCATTGATCGCGGCGCTCGTCCTTCTCGCCGGCGGCATCGTTACGAAGGCAGGCTCGGAGAGACCTGCGGCCCGCACACTCTCGCCCGAGGGGCTGGCGAAGGTCTCCGATTACATCCGCAACGAGGTCGCCACCGGCAAGATCCCCGGCGCCATCCTGCTGCTTCAGCAGCACGGCAAGCCGGTCTATTATCAGAATTTCGGCGTCCGCGACGTCGCGACCGAGTTATCGATGAGCGCGGACACGATCTTCCGCCTCTACTCGATGTCGAAGCCGGTCACCTCAGTCATGGCGATGATGCTGGTTGAGGAGGGCAAGCTGTCGCTCGACGATCCCGTCTCGAAATACATTCCGGCCTTCGCCGGCATGAAGGTCGGCATCGAAAAGAAGGCCGAGGACGGCAAAGTCGCCCTGGCGCTGGAGCCGCTGGAGCGACCCATCACGGTCAAGGATCTGCTGCGCCACACCTCCGGGCTGCCTTACGGCTATTACGGCGGCGGTATGGTGCGCGAGCTCTACGCGGACGCCAATCTCTTCAACGGCAACCTGACCAACGCCGAATTCGCCGCCAAGATCGCCACGCTGCCGCTGGTCGAGCAGCCCGGCACGGTGTGGGACTATGGCTATTCCACCGACGTGCTCGGCCGCGTCATCGAAATCATCGCGGGAAAGACGCTGCTGCAGTTCGAGAAGGAGCGGCTGCTTGATCCGCTCGGCATGACCGAGACGGCCTTCTTCGTCGCCGATCCCGCCAAATTCCCGCGCATCGCCGAGCCGATGCCGGGGGATCGCAATATCAATCCGACGACGCAGGTCCGCGACATCAGGCGGCCCGCGACATGGGAATCGGGCGGCGGCGGTATGGTCGGAACGGTCGGCGACTACGCCCGTTTCGCCCAGATGCTGCTCAACGGCGGCACTTATGACGGCCGGCGCTATCTCAAACCGGAGACCATCGCGCTGATGGCCTCCGATCATATCGGGCCGGAGACGAAGATCGCGCGCGACCAGAACTATTATCCGGGCGGGTCTTCCGGCTTCGGTCTCGGCTTCGCCGTGCGCACCTCGGTGCCCCCTGGAACAACGTGGCCGCTCGGCGAATATCGCTGGGACGGCGTCGGCGGCACGTTCTTCTTCATCGATCCCGAGGACGATCTGTTCGGGATCTTCATGGTGCAGACTCCGACGCAGCGCGGCCGGATTCAGCTGGCGCTGAAGACGTTGATCTACCAGGCGATGGGGCGGTGATTACGCTCCGCGCACGATCTCACGGATATATCCGATCGTCTCCTCGACCTGGCTCGCATTGACGTCGAGATGGGTGCAGGCACGGATGCGGCCATCCATCATCGCAAGCGTCACGCAGCGTTGGCGCAGCGCCGCAACCATCTTGTCGCCGGGAATGCCGGCGGCATCGGGCTTGAAGAACACCAGGTTGGTTTCGGGCTCCTGCACCTCGACGCCTGCGATCTGCGACAGTCCGCGGGCGAGCGCGCGCGCATTGGCGTGATCGTCGGCGAGCCGCTCGACATGATGGTCGAGCGCGTAGATGCAGGCCGCCGCGCAGATTCCGGCCTGTCGCATTGAGCCGCCGAGCCGCTGCTTCCACTGCCAGACCGCATCGATGAAGGCGCGCGAGCCCGCCAGCACGCCGCCGATCGGCGCGCCCAAGCCCTTCGAGAAGTCGATCCAGGCCGAATCCCAGCCCGCGGTCATGTCGCGCGGGGAGATGCCGCTTGCGACAGTGGCGTTGAGCAGGCGCGCGCCGTCCATGTGGGTGACGAGGCCATGTTGTTTCGCGATCGCGACGATCTCGTCGAGCGCGGCCTTCTTCCAGACCGTACCGCCGCCGATATTGGCGGTCTGCTCGACGCTGACCACCGTCTGTGGCGGTTGGTAGCGCGTGCGCGGATGCAGCGCTCTGCGAAAGGTCTCCGGCGTGAACTGGCCGTCGGGTCCCTTCAGCTGCGTGACCTGGAAGCCGCCGATCGCGGCATGCGCGCCGCCTTCGCGCGCGATGATATGGGCGCTCTCATGGGCGAGGATCTCGTCGCCGGGGCGGCAATGCACCAGCGTTGCGGTGACGTTGCACATCGTGCCTGACGGCATGTACACGGCGGCTTCCTTGCCGAGCAGCTCGGCGACGCGCTCGCACAGCGCATTCACGGTCGGATCGTCGCCGACCTGCTCGTCGCCGACCTCCGCCCGCGCCATCGCCTCGCGCATTGCGGGTGTCGGCTTTGTCTGCGTGTCAGAGAGCAGATTGATGCGCACTGGCGGCGCTTTGGGATCGATCGGGGGAGGGGTGTAGAGCATGGCTGGTCTCATTCTCTAGTCGAACAATGGCAACGTGTTGCGTGCGTGTCCCAATGACCTGAACTAGCCACGAGAACGTTGAGCGACGCGCTGTCGCGCGGCGAGCAGGATGTCGTCTGGCGTGTCGGCAGCGAAGATATTGCAATCGGGCTGAGCGAACAGCCCCTGATATCGGCAGATCTGCTCGTCGCGGGAGAGGGCCTCCCACGCTCCAAGCGCCGCTTCAGTCGGCGTTGCCGAAGGATGAGTGTTGGCGAGCTGGTCGGCCGTGCGAGACATCAATGGCATGCTAACAAACAAAAAGGCCCCGGAAAACCGGGGCCTTTGTCGATGCTGCAATTATCAGCGCGAATAGAATTCGACGACCAGATGCGGCTCCATCTGCACCGGGAACGGCACGTCGGAGAGGTGCGGGATGCGAATGTATTTCGCGGTCATCTTGCCGTGGTCGACTTCGAGATAGTCGGGGGTGTCACGCTCGGAGAGCTGGCTGGCTTCGAGGACGTGAGCGAGCTGCTTGGAGGATTCCTTGACCTCGATCACATCGCCGAGCTTGACCAGATAGCTCGAGATGTTGACCTTGCGGCCGTTCACCTTGACGTGGCCGTGGTTGATGAACTGGCGCGCGGCGAAGATCGTCGAGACGAACTTGGCGCGGTACACGACCGCGTCGAGACGGCGCTCGAGCAGGCCGATCAGGTTCTCGCCGGTATCACCCTTGAGACGGCTGGCCTCGACATAGATGCTGTGGAACTGACGCTCGGAGATGTTGGCGTAATAGCCCTTCAGCTTCTGCTTGGCGCGCAGCTGCACGCCGAAGTCGGAGAGCTTGCCCTTGCGGCGCTGGCCGTGCTGGCCGGGGCCGTATTCGCGGCGGTTCACGGGGCTCTTCGGGCGGCCCCAGATGTTCTGGCCCATACGGCGATCGAGTTTGTACTTCGCCTCACTGCGCTTAGTCATCGCGTCCTCTTCAGGTACTTGGTTTGAGGAAACGCGCCCTCCTGTGTGACGGGCTAGCCCGGCACTGACAGGTCCGATCCCCAAAGCTTAAGGGACAGGACCACGGGTCGCGAAACGCTTCGCGGGCCGAAATCGGCCCGCGAGCAAGCGGCTTTTAGGGGGATTTGGGGCTCGCTGTCAATGCGAATGGCCCGGACTCACGTCCAGACCGCCCGGATCGGCTTCGACCCGGCCGCACGCAATTCGGCAGCGATTTCAGTGTTCAGGACCTGTTCCAGCCGGGTCAGGACCCGGGCGATCGGGGCGGCGTCGGTGACCCGGTGATCCCAGCGGATCACGACATGGATGGTCTGGCCAGGCCCGACCATCCCATAGCTGACGATGAAGGGGCCGGGCGTGATCGGGTGAAGCTCGCCGCCACCATAGGCGGCCACCGAGCTCACCGCGAAGCTGCCGAACCAGTTGCCGCGCTGCCGGCCGAAATTCAGTCCTATCGCCCAGGACAGCCGCCGCAGCGGCAGCGGCAGACGGGTCACCCGCATGATCTTGCGGAACATGGGAATTTCGTCGATCGGGGCGGTCTTGGCGCGCCGGATCTCGGCGTCGAGCTCAGCCAGGGTCATGGCCTCGGGAGCCACGATTCGCTGCGGGATCACGCATTCCTCGCCGCCCTCGACCCGGGCAATGGCCACCGACGCCACGCTCTTCGGAAGCTCGTAAAGCGACGGCCATGGCCATTTGGCATAGACGGTACGCAGGACCGGCTCGTTGCTGGCGACCAGGGCAAAAGCCTTGACGAACATGGCCGCCCAGCCGGCTGGTGCCATCGCGCCCGCGCGGGCCTCCTGCAGGGGGCCGATATCGAGCGAACGGGACAGGGACACGAAGGGCACGCCCATCGATGCGTGCATGAGGTCGATAATCAGGCGACGCGGCAGCGAAATGGTCTTGGGCGTCCCGCGCATCGCTCTTTGGTTTCCCCTGATTAAAGTTTGTGCAGCGAGCGGGTTCCCGCTCGCCGCCTGCTCTAGCACGAACCAACCCGCATGGGGCCGGTCGGTTCGCCGCATCAGGGCGCCGGCGAGGCCAGCGGCTTGGTCTTGTCGACGACGTAAACTCCAAGCACTTTCATAGCCTTGTCGCCGTGGGCCTTGGCGTCATGCACGACGCCCGCCGGGATCTGGTAGGAATCGCCGGCTTTCAGCGTCTTTTCCGGCTGCCCGTCGATGAGGAGATTGAGCTCGCCTTCCAGCACGTAGCCGGTCTCGATGCCCGGATGGGTATGGCGTCCGGCCGCGCCGCCCGCCGGGACCTCCGCGATGGCGGTGATGGTGTTGTAGCCATCGGGAAATTCGACCTTCTGGAGCGGGGTGCGCTTGATGCCGGGCTGCTGGGCGAAGGCCGCAACAGCGAGGCCGGTGAAGGCGAGAGCGAGCAAAGTCTTTTTGAGCATGGTTTTTCCTCCCTGGAACGACTGACCCTAGCAGCGCCGTGGTTCCCGGCAAGACTCTCGGCAAAACTCCCGGCAAAGGCTCAAGGCTAGCGCTTGATCCCCTCGAACGCTGCCATGATGCCGCGCTGGAATAGGGACCAGTCAAAGCCGAGCGCGATCGCGCGGTAGCCGCGATCGACCAGGGCATTGGCCTGGTCCGCGGTACGCGCCACGCCGCCGATCGGCACGCCGCTCCTGAGGATGCCGGCCTCGGCCCGCGCCACCAGCTCCAGCAATTCCGGATCGTCCATCTGGCCGCGCTTGTTGATGGAGGTGGCGAGATCGCCGGGGCCGATCACAGCGACGTCGATGCCGGGCGTGGCCATGATCTCGTCGATGCGGTTGACGGCGTCGACGTGCTCGATGGTGATCATGCAGATCATCTCGTCGTCGGCGCTGGCCATGTAGTCCGGCATCGACTGGCCCCAGCGGAATGGTGCATGAAACGGACCCCAGAGCCGATCGCCGCGTGGTGGATAGCGCACGCTGCGCACCGCTTTCTCGGCCTCCGCGCGATTGGTGATCATCGGGAAATTGATGCCGAAGGCGCCGATGTCCATCGGTGCCTTCGCAAGCCACGGTTCGTTCGCCGCGATCCGCACCAGCGGCGTGCACGGTGTGCCGGTCGTGGCCGCGATCATCGCATGTGCTTCGGTCAGTCCAATCGGCCCATGCTCGAGATCGACGATGATCCAGTCGAGTGAGCGCGCCATGATCTGCACGGTCTGCACGCTCGGGATCGTCGCGATCGCGCCGAAGGCGGGACGACCCTCGCGCCAGAGCTGGCGGAGACGGTTGAGCGGCGTGGTCGGGACGGACATGGGAAGAACCTGCAGGAAACGACGAGGGCGGAGCCTAGCAGCGCGCCGTCGAGGCGCAAGGTCAGGCTGGAATGCGGCCGCCGAAGAACGACGTCAGCTTGGCCGAAAGGCCATGGACGCGGTTCGAGGTGAAGATCATCTCGGCGCCGGACTGCGCGATGCCGCTGGTCTGCGCGCCGAGCAGATCCGAGACGCGGCGGGCGATCGCGGGCGCCGGATCGATCCAGTCGACCGGCCAGGGCGCGAGCTTTTTCAGCCTGTCGAGCAGCAGTGGATAATGCGTGCAGGCGAGCACCACGGTGTCGGTGCGTGCGCCTGCGTCCCCGGCATCGCCGACGAAACACGGGGCGAGCTCGGCGAGAATGGCGTCGTCGCTGACGGGAGAGCCGCTGAGCTCTGCTTCAGCCAGCGCAGCCAGCTCGGGCGAACCGACCAGTGTCACCTCGCAGCCTTGCGCGAAATCCCGGATCAGCGCCTTGGTGTATTCGCGCTTCACCGTGCCCTTGGTGCCGAGCACCGACACCCGGCGGCTCCTCGATTGCGCGCAGGCCGGCTTGATCGCCGGCACCGTGCCGACGAAGGGCAGGGAATAAGCGGCGCGCAGATGCGATAGGACCAAGGTGGACGCCGTGTTGCAGGCGATGACGACGAGGTCAGGATCATGCCTGCCGACCAATTCCCCCATCAGCGGCACCACGCGGGCGATGATCTCGTCCTCGCTGTGGTGGCCGTAGGGAAAGAAGGCGTCGTCCGCGACGTAGACGTAATGCGCGTCGGAGCGCGCGGCCACGACCTCACGCAGGACCGTGAGCCCGCCAAGGCCGGAATCGAACACCAGAATCGTCGGGGAATTGGTCACGTGATCACTCTAGCCGAACATGGTTACCATTCGGTTTTTGGGGCGGTTTTGCGGCAGGGGCGCTTAGGGCTAATTTGGACCGATTCGATTTCGCGATTGCCGCATGGACCCGATATCAGCTGCCGGACTGCGGCGCGGATAGGGACAGGCCCGCAAAACTCCGGAGAGCCGACATGATCAGAAATACCAGTCACGGCTGGGGCAGCATTTCCCGATGGCTGCACTGGGTTCTGGCGCTGACCATCATCGGCATGATCGGCTTCGGGTGGTGGATGAACCACATCCCGGCGCGTCCCGACCGCTTTTTCTACCGTTCGATCCACGCCGATATCGGCTATGTGATCCTGCTGCTCACGGTGCTGCGCCTGGTCTGGCGCCTCGTCAACCCGACGCCCGCCATGCCGGCCGAGACCTCGCGGTGGCAGAAGGTCGCGGCCCATGTCAGCCACGGCGCGCTCTACCTCGCCGTCATCGTCGTCACCATGCTCGGCTGGGCGCATTCCGGTGCGCACGCACCTGATTATTCGGACTTCTTCGGCCTGTTTCACGTGCCGCAATTCACCGCTCCCGACCGCGCGGCGGCGGGCGCCTATGAAGACCGCCACATCCTCTCTGCCTATGTGCTGCTCGCCTTCATCGCGGTTCACCTGATCGCCGCGCTCTGGCACCATTTCATCCGCCGCGACCGCGTCGTGGCGCGGATGGTGACAGACGAGGCGGGGTAGGGCGG
>NZ_JADPIT010000002.1:272428-278383 GCF_023073035.1 Bradyrhizobium sp. 62 | reverse complement strand
CGCGGAAAGATTCTGGATTGCTTCACTGCGCTCGCAATGACGGAATATGATGCAGCATCACGACAAGCACATGCCGGCGCAATCGCCGAAATCATCTTTCCAGGAGGCCTCATGCTCACCGTCCATCATCTCGGCAAGTCGCAGTCCGAGCGAATCGTCTGGCTGTGCGAGGAGCTGGGGATTCCCTACGAGCTGAAGCGCTATACGCGCGATCCCGTCACCATGCTGGCTCCGGCCGAGTACAAGGCGCTGCATCCGATCGGGGCGGCGCCGGTGATCACCGACGGCGAACTCGTGCTCGCGGAATCCGGCGCGGTCGTCGACTACATCGTTGCAAAATATGGCAACGGCCGGCTCGTGCTCGGTCCCACTGATCCCGCCTTCGCGCAGTTTCTGTATTGGCTTCATTTCGCCAATGGCACCCTGCAACCTGGCATGGGGCGGATGATGATCCTGAGCCGGCTCGATCTCGCCAAGGAGAATCCGACCCTGCTCGCGATGAAGGGGCGTCTCGATCGGGCCTTCGATCTTCTCGACGCAAGGCTTCGCGAGGCCGAATACCTTGCGGGCAGCGCCTTCACGACCGCCGACATCATGACGGTATTCTCGCTCACCACCATGCGCTACTTCCAGCCCTATGACGTGTCGCGCTGTCCCAACGTGGTCAAATATCTCGGCCGCATCAGCGCGCGGGCGGGCTATCGGCGTGCGATGGAGAAGGGCGACCCGGGCATGGCGCTGCTGTTGAACTGAGCGGCGAGGGGCAGTCGATCACGCGATCCTGTTCGTGGTGGCCGCGCGCTCCGACGCCAGCTGCTTCTGGAGGCGCTCGATGTTCTGCAGCAGGCGCTGGCTGGTCAGCACCAGGAAGTAGTAGCCGAACTGCGGATCCTGGAAGTAGATCTCGAGCAATCGGTCATAGGTAATCGTCAACACCTGCCCGTCTTCGATGCATTCGATCGTTCCGGTGCGCCGGTTGCCCGGCGTGAGGAAGCCGAGCTCGCCCATCAGCGCGCCCGGCATGATCTCGATATTGATCTCCTTGACCAGGAACTTGCCGGTGACCGTGAGGAGCATCTCCTTGGCTGGATCGCCCAGTTTGAACAGCGTGTCACCGCGGCGATATTTGCGTTCGGTCATGAACGGCTTGAGCCATTCGATCGACATGTCGCCTTCGGCCGCATGGCGCGCCTTCTTGACGAGCTTGAGCATCTGCCGCAGGCGCAAGGCGTTGATCGGTAGCAGCAGGAGATAGAGCAGGAAGGTCGAGACGTTGGCAGAGAGCGCGCCGAAGACGGCGAAGAACGCGCAGCCGACCATGTTGGCGACGCGCAGCGGAACCATCGTCCGCATCAGGAGGGTGGCGACGAAGAAGCCGGCGCCGACCGCGGCAAACATATTGGCCAGCGTGATGTTCTGGACGAAGATCTCCAGCATCCGATTGAAGATCGAATCATAGGTGACGTTGTTCGGATCGAGGCCCATCTGGACCAGGATCTTCGCGATCCTGAGGTTATCCGTCGCCGCCTCGAGAATGCGGTCGAGGATCGACGAAATGTCTGCGCTGCCGGACGGCATGGTACTATCCCCGCGTAAGGCCTTCAGTCACGGTCGGTCTTCTCGACGCCTATAGCCGAAATCGAACGACGACCGCTTGAATGAAGCTTTCGGCCGCCGTGCCGCAAGAGGCAAATTTTAGCCTGATCGGGCGTTTCGGCAATTGCCTGTTTGGCGGTGCGTATGGCCGTGGCGCGCCCGCGATTCGGGGCCCACCGGGTACGAGCCTCGGCGTGGTGGACCTCGGCGCCGGATAGGGCGGGGCAGGACCAGGCGTGGGCGTGGGGCGATCCCCGCTCTTAGGGTTTGGCGGCGGGCTGCACGACCTGCTGCTCGACCAGGCTGAGGTGCCCGGGCAGCGAACCGGCGCGCAGCAGCATGGCGACGCCATTTGCTTCCTCCAGGGTGAAATTGCCGGAGATCTGGCCCGAGCCGCCGGTGATGGGCTCGCGGATCACGGGGGCGGAGATCACCTTGCCGTCGAGCACGATGGCAAAGGGCTTTGCAATATTCTCTTCGGTGATGTGGGCAAAGCGCCGCGTGCCGCGGCCGTTGAAGCGGAACGAGGCAATCGGCTCTTTCGTGGCGCTTGCAAACCCCGGGCCCGCATAGCTGATGTCGTCGCCGTCGAGCACGCTGTCCTTGGCGACCAGATAAAGGCTCTTGTCCTTGAAGCCGGGCAGGACTTCCGTGCCAGCCGGCGGCGTGCCGGATTGCGCTTGGTCCGGCGGCATCGAGAGGTCGATCAGGCGGAAGCCGACCTTGACCCTTCGGGCGAACACCGCGGTGACGCGCTCGGGCTCCATCACACCGGGCAGGAAGATACGGATGCGCTCGGTCCCATCGGGCTGGACGCTGGCGAGCTGGACGCCGGCCTCCTTCAGACGCTGCTCGATCATGGCGATGGCATCTTCGACGAGCTCGTGCAGCCGCGCGGCGGATGCCGCATTGGTCGGGGCAAGCCTGACCATTCCGTCGCCGCCGTCGGTCACGGCGAGTGCATGCGACGGCAATCCCTCCGCGGCCGACGCGAGCTTGCGCGCGAGTTGTTCGCGGCCTTTGGCGTCCGCGATCTTCAACTCGACGCCGCCGTCACGGATGGCAAGGCCGGAGAAGGCGATCTTGCCGTCGCGCAGGTTCTTGTAGACGTCGTCGCGCAAATCCGTGACGACGCTCTCGCGCAGGCCATCGGTGTCCACCTTGTAGACGATGCGTGACCCGCCGAGCTTCTCCATCTTGTCGCTGATGAAGGCCGAGATCTTGGCGCGCATCTTGTCGATCTGGCCGTCCTCGGCGTGTGCCGCGCGGGGCAGGGCGAGCACCGATGTCATGATCCCTGCTGTCACGGCGAGCGCGATGAACAGCCGGGTAGCGCAATCCCGCGGGAGCGTAGTCATGATCACCTCAAGTCTTGCGCCAGGGCGCTGGCAAGGACACCGGCATGTGAGTCCAATGCCAGTTCTTGGTCCCCGGATCTGGCGCGCAGGTTCAAAAGCCTTTCACCAGAGCCCCGATTACGGCGGCCGTTAGGTCATGGACGAAGGCCAAATCATCCATCATTCTGCCCGTGCTCGGCCGGCCATCGGTCGAGGTCTCGCCAACCCAAAAAGTCAAAAGACAGGGCGCGGGGATATGCATCTGAGGGAGGACGGAATTCCATGGCGGGCATCCACGCGCTCGATCGGCTCATCGGCAGCGACTATCCAGACCTGGCGACGGACGCAGAGGTTCGGGCGTTCGAGCAGGTCCCTTACGCCGATCGCGTCGCGGCCGAGAGCACTTACGAGGCCATCAGGCTGGGTGCGGCCCGTAACCCCGACGGGCCGGCGCTCCAGTTCCTGCAAAACGCCGATCCCGCCGACACGCCGGTCGTGGTGACGTACCGTGATTTCATCGCGCGCGTCACACAGGCCGCCAACATGTTTCACGCGCTCGGCGTCGAGAAGGGCGACGTCGTCAGCTTCATGCTGCCGCTGGTGCCGGACGCCTTCGTGACGCTGTTCGGCGCGGAGGCCGCCGGCATCGCCAATCCCGTCAATCCCCTGCTGGAGCCGCACCAGATCGCGGAGATCCTTGAGGCCGCGAACACAAAAGTCCTGGTGGCGCTCGGGCCGATGCCGGGCACCGACATCTGGCAGAAAGTCGAGCAGATCAGGCCGCAACTCAAGCACCTCAAGGCGATCGTGCAGGTGTTCGGTGCTGGCGATCCGGCGAGGGGAATCCTTACGTTCAACGACCTGATCAGGCAGCAGCCTTCAGACCGCCTTATCAGTGGGCGCAAGATTCTGGGCAGCGACATCGCCGCCTATTTCCACACCGGCGGCACCACCGGCACGCCAAAGCTGGTGCGGCACACGCATGCCAACCAAGTGTATCAAGCCTGGGCGCTCAATCTGCTGCTGAAGTCGAAGCCGGGCGCCAACATGCTGTTCGGCATGCCGCTGTTTCACGTCGGGGGCTCATTGACGCAGGTGCTGACGACGCTCTCGGCCGGCGGTTCGCTGGTCGTGCTGTCGCCGAGCGGATGGCGCAATCCGAATGCGGTCAAGAACATCTGGCAACTGGTCGAGCGCTTCAAGCCAGAAGCGCTGTCGAGCGTGCCGACGGTGCTCGCCGCAACGCTCGCGGTGCCGCCTGGCGATGCCGACATCTCCAGCCTGAAATATGCAGCCGGTGGCGGCTCCGCGATCCCGGTCGCGGTGGGGTCTGCGATCCAGGACAAGCTCAAGCTGCCTGTCGTCGAGGTCTACGGCATGACCGAGACCTCGAGCGTTCACACGTTGGCCTATCCGTCACGGCCGATCCGACTCGGTTCGGTCGGCCTTCCCATGCCTTACGCGCGGGTCCGCATCGTCCAGCTCGATGCTGACGGCAAGCTGATCCGCGACTGCGCGCCGGACGAGATCGGCGTCGTCATCATGGCCGGGCCCGGCGTGTTCGGCGGCTATCTCAACGACGAGCACAACAAGGGTGCTTTCGTCGACGAGGTCTGGGTCAATTCCGGCGATCTTGGCCGGCTCGATGCTGACGGTTATCTCTGGATCACCGGCCGCGCCAAGGATCTCGTGATCCGCGGCGGCCACAACATCGATCCGGCACCGATCGAGGAGATCATGTTCCGCCATCCCGCCGTCGGCTTTGCGGCGGTGGTCGGCCAACCCGACGCCTATGCCGGCGAACTGCCGGTGGGATATGTGCAGCTGAAGCAGGGCGCGACCGTCGAGCCGGGGGAGCTGGAGACGTGGGTGCGCGAGCGTACTCCGGAGCGCGCGGCTGTCCCGGTGCAGGTCATCCCGATCGATCCGATGCCGGTGACCGGCGTCGGCAAAGTGTTCAAGCCGCAGCTGCGCTGGGACGCAGCCCAGCGCGTGTTCACGAAGGTGCTGACACCCCTCACTGAGCGCGGCATCGACTGCAAGGTCAGGGTCGGCGCTCACGGCAGCCACGGCTCGATCGCCACCGTGACGCTGGCGGGCCTGCCGGCGGATAAGCGCGAAGCGGTTGCGCGCGAGGTGCACGCACTGCTTGCACCGTTCGTGATGCGCCACGAGGTGGTGCAGATGTAACGGACCCAACGGACGGCTTCGGTGTCAGCTCGAAAGCAGGGCGACGCTTCGCTGCATTAGCCATACCCCCGATAGAGCCCCCTATGTGACAAGTATCACATAGGAAGAATTGGCAATCGGCGATGCTACCGAATAGTCTCATGGAATTGCATCCGGGGGGACGCAAGTGATTCCGTTTCGGATATTTGCTTTGTTGATTTTGGCCATTGGCCTCGCCTGCGGACCGGCCCATGCGGACCGGCGGGTGGCGCTTGTCATTGGCAATTCCGCCTACAAGAGTGCGCCCAAGCTCGGCAATCCCGTCAACGATGCCACTCTGGTCGGCGGCATGTTCAAGAAGGCCGGCTTTGATTCCGTCGACGTCAGGTTGGATCTCAGCGCGAGCGAGATGCGGCGCATGTTGCGTGAGTTCGCCGGCAGGACCCGCGATGCCGACATGGCCGTAATCTATTACGCCGGCCACGGCATCGAGCTGGAAGGCACAAACTATCTCATTCCGATCGACGCGACGCTGGAGACGGATGGCGACGTGCTCGACGAGACCATCCCGGTGGAGCGTGCGCTGTTCGCGGTCGAGCCGGCCAAGCAGCTGCGCCTGATCATCCTGGACGCGTGCCGCGACAATCCGTTTTCCAAGACCATGAAGCGGACGCTGGCCTCGCGCGCGATCGGACGCGGGCTTGCCAAGGTCGAGCCGACCAGCCCCAACACCATGATCGCCTTCGCCGCGAAGGCCGGTTCGACCGCGTCTGACGGTGACTCCAGGAACAGCCCGTTCGCCGTCGCTTTGGTCGAGCACCTGCCCAAGCCGGGCCTCGACCTGCGCAAGGCG
>NZ_JADPIT010000002.1:198569-272418 GCF_023073035.1 Bradyrhizobium sp. 62 | reverse complement strand
CGGCTTCGTGCGCGACGACGTGCTCAAGAGCACCGGCTACAAGCAGGAGCCCTACGTCTATGGCTCGCTCGGTGGCGACGACGTACCGCTGGTCGCGACCAAGCCCGCAGCGACCGGGCCGCAGGCCAACCCGCAGGATTCTATTCGCAGGGATTACGAGCTCGCGCTGCAGCTGGCCACGCGCGACGGTTGGGAAGCCTTCCTGGCGCAATATCCCGAGGGGTTCTATGCGAATCTCGCCAAGGGCCAGATGAACAAGATCGCCGCTGAAGAGACGCGCGCCTCGGCCGAGCAAAAGGCGAACGCGGCCGAGCAGCAGAAGGCAAGGCTCATTTCCGAACGTGCCCAGAAGGCCGAGCAGGACAAGGCGGCCGCGGCGGCCAAAGCCGCCGAAGAGGCCCGGATCGCGGCGGAGAAGCAGAAGCAGATCGAGCAGGCGAGGACGGATGCGGCCGAGCAGCAGCGCAAGCTGGCCGAAGCTGCCGCGGCGAAAGCACAGGCCGAGAAGCAGGCGGCGGAGAAGGCCAAGGCCGAGCTTGCCGCCAAGCAGGCCGCCAAGCAGGCCGCCGAGAAGGCGGAGCAGGTGGCAAAGCCGACGGTCGATCGGCAGATGCCTGAGGTCGAGCAAAAAGTTGCAGCCCTTTCACCGGCGCCGGCATCCACATTGTCGGCGGCTGATCTGACAAAATCCGTGCAGAGTGAATTGCGCCGCGTCGGCTGCGTGTCCGCCACCGCCGACGGCGATTGGAGCGCAGCATCGCAGCGTTCGCTGGCCATGTTCAACAAATATGCCGGCACCCAATTCGACGCCAAGCTCGCAAGCGTCGACGCGCTGGATGCACTGAAGGCAAAGCCCGGACGCGTTTGCCCGCTCATTTGCAATTTCGGCTCCAAGGCGGACGGCGATCAATGCGTGAAGATCACCTGCCGCGCCGGCTATCGCGTCGGTGACGACAACGACTGCGAGAAGGTCCCAGAGAAGAAGCCGGTGGCGACGCGCGAGGATTCGAAGAAGCGTGACCAGGATCGCAAGGACACAGAGTCGACGCCATCGAAGCCGCAAGCATCTGGCCAGATATTTTGCAATTCCGCTGGCTGCCGTCCTGTCGGCAAGGGATGCAGAATAGAACGGGCCAGTACTTCTGATGCGAGCTCAGTGATGTCTGGCCGGACGAAAGAAGTCTGCAATTAGGGTATCATCGGAATGGCCGCATAGGCCTGGGCGTTTTTCATGATTGTTCGAAGCCTATTGATTTTGATATTCGGCATTTGGTTCGGGTGCGGCGCTGCCCTCGCGGACAAGCGCGTTGCGCTCGTGATCGGCAATTCCGCCTACAAGAACGCGCCGCGGCTCGCGAACCCGGTGAACGACGCCGGGCTGGTCGGCAGCATGTTCAGGAATGCGGGCTTCGATACGGTCGAGATCAGGCTGGACCTCAACGCCAGCGAAATGCGGCGATCCCTACGCGAGTTCGCGGCCAGGACGCGCGATGCCGACATGGCCGTGATCTACTATGCGGGCCACGGCATCGAGCTGGACGGCAGCAACTATCTCGTTCCGACCGACGCCATGCTGGAAACCGACGGCGATGTCCTCGATGAGACGATCGCACTCGATCGGGCGCTGTATGCGGTCGAACCGGCCAAACAACTTCGTCTTGTCATCCTCGATGCGTGCCGCGACAACCCATTCGCCAAGACGATGAAGCGCACCCTGGCCTCGCGCGCGATTGGTGGCGGGCTTGCCAAGGTCGAGCCGACCAGTCCGAACACGATGATTGCGTTTGCGGCCAAGGCGGGGTCGACGGCATCGGATGGCGATTCCCGGAACAGCCCGTTCGCGGTCGCGTTGACCGATCATCTGCCGAAGCCCGGGCTCGACCTGCGCAAAGCGTTCGGCTTTGTCCGTGACGACGTCTTGAAGAAGACCGGCAACAAGCAGGAGCCGTATGTCTATGGCTCCCTGGGCGGCAGCGATGTGTCGCTGGTGCCGGTGAGGCCGGTCGCCGCAGCCGGACCGCAGGCAAATCCGCAGGACAGTGTGCGCAAGGACTACGAGCTCGCCCTCCAGGCCGGCCTGCGCGAGGCCTGGGAAGCATTCCTCCAGACCTATCCCGACGGCTTTTACGCCAACCTCGCTCGCGTGCAGCTGAAGAAGATTGCCGCCGAGGAGGATCGCACGGCGGCGACCGAGAAGGCTCGCGTGGCCGAACAGGAGAAGGCGAGGCTCGCGACCGACCGAGCCCAGAAGGCCGAGCTGGAGAAAGCCACCGCCGCGGCGAAAGCCGCGGAAGAGGCGAGGATCGCGGCCGAGAAGGCCAAGCAGATCGAGCAGGCCAAAGCGGAAGCGGCCGAACGAGATCGCAAGGCGGCGGAAGCCGCCGCGGCCAAGTCGCTCGCGGAGAAGCGGGCGCTCGAGAAGGCGGCGACCGATGCCGCAGTGAAGCAGGCGGCGGACAAGCAGGCGGCTGATGCCGAGAGCAGGAAGGTGGCCGCGCTGGCGTCGCCGCCAAGCTCCCCGCTGCCCGGCGATCTCGCGAAATCGGTTCAGAGCGAACTGCGCCGCGTCGGCTGTCTTTCGGCCGCCCCCGACGGCGACTGGAACGCCGCAACGCAGCGCTCTCTGACGTTGTTCAACAAATATGCCGGCACCCAGTTCGACGCGAAGCTCGCGAGTGTCGACGCTCTCGATGCGCTGAAGGCGAAGCCGGGACGCGTCTGCCCGCTCGTATGCAATTTTGGCTTCAAGGCCGACGGCGATCAATGTGCGAAGATCACCTGCCGCGCCGGCTATCGCGTCGGCGATGACAACGAATGCGAGAAGGTGCCGGAGAAGAAGCCGGTCGCGACGCGCGAGGACTCGAGGAGGCGCGATAGCGACCGCAGAAATACCGAGTCAACGGCACCAAAGTCACAAGTCTCCGGCCAGATGGTCTGCAACGGCGCCGGCTGCAGACCGGTCGCAAAGGGCTGTCACATGGATTATGTGAAGAACAACGCCGGCGTCATGGTACGAACCGAGATATGTAATTAGCCCCCCGCCGGATCGTCGTCGCGGTCCGCTCATGAATCCGGCGCGAGTCGTGCGCGTGTGGATGAGGGCGGACGACACGAGGCTTGCATGCCTCGTCGCAGGCGAGCATCATCCCGACAAAAATGGGGGAAACAGATGCCACAACTCTCGCGCCGCAGCCACCTTCAGCAATTGTCGGCCGTGCTCGGATCCGCCGCGCTGCCTGGGTGGTCGAGGTCCGCAGGGGCTTCGGAGGCAGACATTCCCCCCGAAGGCATCGGCGAGGGCATCAAGCACATCTCCTATAGCGACATCGGCGGACGGCCCGACAGCGTGCAGGTGATGTTCAACCGGCAGCACGTCTATGTCGGACACATGTTCAGTGACGGTGTGACGATCCTGGACGCATCCGATCCGCGTGCGCTGAAGCCGGTCAATTTCTTCACCGCAGGACAATACACCCGCACCCATCATTTACAGGTGGCGGAAGACCTGCTGCTGCTTGCCAACGGCGCCAATATCGTCGCGATGCAGTCGTACGACAACATGCGCGGCTATTTCGAGAACACGCTGGTCGACAGCATCACCAAGGCCAAGAAATTCCGCTGCGGTCTCTCGATCCACGACATCTCCAAACCGAACGAGATGCGCGAGATCGCGTTCCTCGAAATGCCCGGCTTCGGCATCAACCGGCTGTGGTGGCCAGGCGGACGCTATGCCTATGTGTCAGCGCATCTCGACGGGTTCACCGACCACATCCTTTGCGTGGTCGATCTCAAGACCATCACCAAGCCTGAGATCGTCGCGAAATGGTGGCTGCCGGGCATGAACCGCGCGGTCGGCGAGCCGGCGACGCCCAAGGGCAAGCGCTTTGCGCTGCATCACATGATCACGGCGGGCGATCGCGGCTACGCCGCCTGGCGCGATGGCGGCTTCACCATCCACGACATCAGCGATCCCGTGAATCCAAAGCTGTTGTCCCACATCAACTGGTCGCCGCCCTTCGCCGGCGGCACGCATACGCCGCTGCCGCTGCCCAAGCGACAGCTTGCGATCGTCGCGGACGAAGCCAATGCGGATCAGTGCGCCAAAGGCCTGTTCCATACATTCGTCCTCGACGTGCGCGCGCCTGGAAACCCGGTGCCGATCGCGACCCTGCCGACCCCGCGCGACCGCGACTTCTGCACGAACGGCACCTTCGGGCCGCATAATCTGCACGAGAACCGCCCGGGCTCGTTCCAGAGCGAGGAGACGATCTTCGCGACCTACAACAATGCCGGCGTCAGGGTGTTCGACATCAGGGACGCCTTCGTACCGAAGGAGATCGCGTATTGGGTGCCGCCGACACCGAAAAAGCTCATCGACCCCCGCCCGAACGTCGCGCTCGCGGCCAAGACCTGCGACGCCTATGTCCGGCCGGACGGGCTGATGTTCGTCTCCGACTGGAACGCCGGCATGCACGTGCTGCAATATCAGGGATGAGTGGTGTTGTAGGGTAGGCAAAGGCGCAAAGCGCCGTGCCCACCATTCGCAGCGGAGAAGGCTCTGGTGGGCACGCTTTCGCTTTGCCCACCCTACGAGACCTGCGCTAACCCGCCGGCATCCGCGTTTCGACGAGTCGCGCCCAATAGGACGCGCCGTGGCCCAAGATGTTGTCGTTGAAGACGTAGGCCGGGTGGTGGCACTCGTTGCCGTCGCCCATGCCGACCAGGATCATCGCGCCGGGGCGCGCTTCCAGCATGAAGGAAAAATCTTCGGCGCCCATCATCGGAATGAACTTGTCGTTGACGCGCTCGGCGCCGACGATGTCGCGGGCGACGTCGGCGGCAAGGCCAGCCTCGCGCGCATGGTTCATCGTCACCGGATACATGCGCGTGTATTTGGTTTCCGCCGAACCGCCATAGGCGCGCGCGACGCTGTCGGCGACTTCGCCGATGCGGCGCTCGACGAGATCGCGCACTTCAGGGTCGAGCGTGCGCACGGTGCCGCCGAGCTCGGCGATCTCTGGGATGATGTTGAAGGCCGTACCGGAGTGGAATTGCGTGATCGAGATGACGGCGGACTTCAGCGGATCGACGTTGCGCGCGACGATCGATTGCAGCGCGTTGACGATCTGCGCGCCGATCAGCACGCTGTCGATCGACTTGTGCGGACCCGCGCCGGCATGACCGCCCTTGCCGTGGACCGTGATCTGGATGTTGTCTGAGGAGGCGAGCATCGCGCCAGGGGTGGTCGCGAAATGGCCCTCGGGCAGGCCCGGCATGTTGTGCATGCCGTAGACCTCCTGGATGTTCCAGCGCGTCATCAGTCCGTCCTCGACCATCGCCTTGCCGCCGCCGCCGCCTTCTTCCGCGGGCTGGAAGATCACGACCGCGGTGCCGTCGAAGTTGCGGGTCTCGGCGAGATATTTGGCGGCGCCGAGCAACATGGCGGTGTGACCGTCATGGCCGCAGGCGTGCATCTTGCCGGGGACCTTGGAGGCGTAGGCGACGCCCGACGTCTCCATGATCGGCAGCGCGTCCATGTCGGCGCGCAGGCCAATGGTCTTGCCCGAGGCGGATTTGCGGCCGCGGATCACACCGACGACGCCGGTGCGGCCGATCCCCGTCACCACCTCGTCGCAGCCGAACTCGCGCAAGCGGTCGGCGACGATGCCGGCGGTGCGGTGGACGTCATATTGCAGCTCCGGGTTCTCGTGGAAGTCATGGCGCCAGGCGGCCATTTCGTCGGAGAGGGCGGCAACGCGGTTAACGATGGGCATGAGGAAGGTCCGCCTTGATTTGTAGCCCCGGATGAGCGAAGCGACATCCGGGATCTTTGTGAGGGAAGTCCCGGGTATCGCTGCGCTCACCCGGGCTACGAAGGACGTTCAGCTCTCGCCGAACACGCGCTTGAAGATCGTGTCGACGTGCTTGAAGTGATAACCGAGGTCGAACTGCTCCTCGATCTCGGCGTCGGTGAGATACTTCTTCACGTCAGCGTCCTTCTTCAGAAGCTGGAGGAAGTCGCCTTCGCCGCGCCAGACCGGCATGGCGTTGCGCTGCACGAGCTTGTAGGCGTCCTCGCGGCTTGCGCCCTTCTGGGTCAGCGCCAGCAGAACGCGCTGCGAATGCACGAGGCCGCCGAGGCGGTCGAGGTTCTTCTGCATGTTAGCGGGGTACACCAGCAGCTTGTCGATCAGGCCGGCGAGGCGGACCAGCGCGAAGTCGAGCGTCACGGTGGCGTCGGGGCCCATCATGCGCTCGGCGGAAGAGTGCGAAATGTCGCGCTCGTGCCAGAGCACGACGTTCTCCAGCGCCGGCGTCACATAGGCGCGCACCATGCGCGACAGGCCGGTGAGGTTTTCCGAGAGCACCGGATTGCGCTTGTGCGGCATCGCGGACGAACCCTTCTGCCCTTCGGAGAAGAACTCTTCGGCCTCCAGCACTTCGGTGCGCTGCATGTGGCGGATCTCCACCGCGAAACGCTCGACCGAGGAAGCGATCACACCGAGCGTCGAGAAATACATCGCGTGGCGGTCGCGGGGGATGACCTGCGTCGAGATCGGCTCGGGGACGAGGCCCATGGCCTTCGCAACATGCTGTTCGACGCGCGGATCGATCTGGGCAAAAGTGCCGACCGCACCGGAGATGGCGCAGGTGGCGACTTCCTTCCGCGCCGCAATCAGGCGCTCCCTGGCGCGCGAGAATTCCGCATAGGCATAAGCGAGCTTGAGGCCGAAGGTCACGGGTTCGGCGTGGATGCCGTGGCTGCGGCCGATGGTCGGCGTCATCTTGTGCTCGAGGGCGCGCTTCTTCAGCGCCGCCAGCACCTTGTCGAGGTCGGCGAGCAGCAGGTCGGCGGCGCGGGTGAGTTGGACGTTGAGGCAAGTGTCGAGCACGTCGGAGGAGGTCATGCCCTGATGGACGAAGCGCGCCTCTGGGCCGACGATCTCGGCGAGGTGGGTGAGGAAGGCGATGACGTCGTGCTTGGTCTCGCGTTCGATCTCGTCGATGCGGGCGACGTCGAAACTGGCGTCCTTGGCCTTGGCCCAGACCGTTTTGGCGGCCTCCTTGGGGATCGTGCCGAGCTCGGCAAGGGCGTCCGCCGCATGCGCCTCGATCTCGAACCAGATCTTGAACCGGGTCTGCGGCTCCCAGATCGAGGCCATTTCCGGGCGGGTATAGCGGGGGATCATTGGACTGCTCCAGGAAGGTGGGCGGGCGACCCGGAAGGGGGCGACCTGCCAAAATGCTTTTTACGCCGTGATCTAGCAGAGCGGGGAGGGCGAAACAAACGGCGCCGGCAACGTAGCGGGGGATGATTGGGCTGGACAGGATCATCGGCCCGGCGGCGGCGGGGCGATGGGCAGCCGGCCTCAGGGGAGAAGCTCGCAGATATTAACTGTCAATCACGGATCATTGACTGACAGATATTGAAATCTGTCAGCGAGACGTGTATATCCGTTCCTGGACGCTCCGATTGGGGCGTCTGGCGGCATCCCGGGAGCCCGACGTCCCAAGCAAATGGGGGATTGAGGGTCGCAATTGAACAACGGGGACCGCCAATTGATTGGAGACTTACGACAATGACGACCGAAATCATCAATTTGACCGGGACGATTGGGCACTGGCTCAATTTACTGGTGGCGCGCCAGATCGCGGCGCAGGCTGCAAAACTGCCTCATTAAGGCGAGAGCTTTCCGAAACGACCGGCACGGGCGCTTCGGAAGCAGCTCCATCGCCGGGTAACTGAGCCCTCAACGGGAACATGGTGCTGGCATGAACGAAGCCGTTATCTTGACGCCGGAGCGGATCCTCGAAGTCACCGAGGACGTGCTGCGGCGTTACGGACTCGCCAAGGCCACCGTAGTCGACGTCGCCCGTGCGCTCGATGTGAGCCACGGCAGCGTCTACCGCCATTTCCCGAGCAAGGCCTCGTTGCGCGAGGCCGTCGCAAAACGCTGGCTGGACCGCATCGACGCGCCCTTACGCCAGCTCGCCGAAGAGCAGGGCCCGGCCCCGGCGCGGCTCGACCGCTGGCTGCGCACCCTGTTCGCCGCCAAGCGTTCGCGCGTGCTCGACGACCCCGAGATGTTCGACACCTATCTGACCCTGGCGCGCGAGGCCTGTGCAGCCGTCAAATGTCACAAGGACACGATGATCGACCAGATCGCGGCGATCCTGACCGACGGCGTGACGCAGGGCGTGTTCGCCGTGGACGACGTCAAGGCCACCGCACGCGCGATCTTCGATGCCACCGTCCGCTTCCACCATCCGGCTCATGCCGACGAATGGAAGGACGCCGATCTCGCGGCGCGCGTCGATGCGACGCTGGCGCTGGTATTGCGCGGGCTGAAGGCGGCGTGAGGTTGCGGAGCCTGCGTACATCGCAGCTTGGGGCTTGATTCACTCCTGCTCATGACTTTGGCGATCGGCAGGATGACGGGCCTGGCCTCGACGATTCTCTCGTGACCACCATCCCATCATCCTGCTTGGCTGTGAGCGCCGTCAGATGACGAAGTCCGCTGGATGCAGGGCCGCCGTGTGCACGCCGTCCAACGTGATGGTATCGTTGGCGGTGAGGTGGATCACGGCATCGCCGGCGCTATTGTCGCCAATGAGGCTGGAGAGGGCTGCCCAGTCTGCGAAGCCGTAGTCATGCAGGTTGATCAGGTCATGTTCGCTGGTGGTGCTGCCGACAGCTTGGTTGCCTTGATTGAAGTCGTTGATGATGTCCTGGCCGGAGCCCGTGTTGAACACGAACGTGTCGTTGTTCGGCCCGCCCCACAAGAGATCATTGCCGCCACCACCGTTGAGGGTATCCGTGCCTCCGGTGATCGAGCCGGGTGAGGAAGGAGCGTAGCTCATCGCATCGCCCGCCAGGCGATCGGGGCTCGATCCGCCGGTGAGGATGTCGTTCCCGCCGTGAGCATTGCCCGACATCGTGGGAGCGTCGCCGTACAACGTCGTGCTGAAAGCAGCTCGCTCGCCATCGATGACGGCAGTGAGGATATCGTTTCCGCCCTGGGTATTGTCGGACATGGACGTTCCGGAATCGCCCGACAGGCTTCCTCCTCCCAGCTGGGCGTCACTGCTCGCCGCAAAGGTCAGGATGTCGTTTCCGCCGACCGCGTTGTCAGTCATGGCACCCGTGGCATCGCCGCTGAGTGCGTCGCCGCCGCCATTTATCCCATAGTCCGTGGCGCTCAGCGTATCGTTCCCGCCATGCGCATTGCCGCTCATGGCACCTCCAGCGTCTCCGCTGAGCGACCCGAACGATCTCCATCCGGTCGACGCCGTCAGCGTGTCATTTCCGCCTCCCGCGTTGCCCGACATGTCGCCCTGGACGTCGCCATAGAGATAAACATTGGTGTAGAGCGAGTTGTGGGCATCGACATTGAGGGTGTCGTTCCCGCCCTGGGTATTGTCCGCCATGGATTGGGCATCACCAACGGTGATGGCACTATCCCAGCCGCCATCCACGCTCACCACGAGACTGTCGTTTCCTCCGTGAGAATTGCCATGCATGGCCACCAGGTCTTCCCCAACGAGCGTCACGTTCGAGTTGAGACTCGATATGGCTGCCGTCAACGCATCGTTTCCGCCCCAGTCATCGGTTGCCAACCCGGGATCTCCGAGCACGGTCATGGATTGACCGAACTCTGGCAGGGTGACTGCGATAGTGTCGTTTGGCAGTTGGTGCATGTCGCTTCACTCCGATTTCATCTCAGTCGCGGGGCCTGAAAGCAGCGGAGCTCTTTGCGAGACGCGCTGTGGCCGCGCTTAACGTTGAATTTGCTCGGAGTTGATGGCGGAGATTTGCTTTGGGTTGGATTTCATTGCGGCCGGAGGAACTTCGGCGCGCGGGGTAACGGAACTCGAGCGACGCCAGAAATTCGTCAGCCCGCAAGCCGCTGCGAGCCGCGCGAGCCGCGCGAGCTGCGCATCCGTGCGCGCGCCGGTCTTCGTCTTGATCAGATAATGATAGTTCTGCAGCGTCTTGACTCTCGCGCTGGTATTGCGCGGGCTGAAGGCGTCGGCCGGACTTCCTTCGCGCGGTCCGAAGCCGCGACACCTGACGGGACCTGTCGGTTTCTATCTCAGACCTTATGGGCAACGCTGCCATTGCCGAGCGAGCGCGGATGATGGGTCTTTTTTCGCGCACGTAAGGCGGCGTTGGCCGATGGCACGACCGACGGGCTTTCCGGATAGGTATTGACTTCGATTTCGACCACATCCTTTGACCGCTTTCGAAGGCGGTAGAACGCAAGTTCCTGTTCGAGAATGGGGCAGTGGAATTGGATCGTCGCTGTGTCTGGCAGACGGCAGAGTTCATCGATGAGCTCGCCGACAGTGATGATCGGGGGATGATGGATGGCTTCGCGAATAGCCTTACTCATGGCGCAACTCCCTCACTCCGCTACTAACCACGGCGCGACGGTGTCAGTTCCAATCCTACCGGTCACAGCATGATTTAAAGTGCGAGCCCCGGGCCAGCGCCCTAAAGCGCGGGCGCCAAATGCGAGCTGCGCAAGCGCAATATGCCGAACGGGTCTTCGCGCCCAGCGAGTTTGCGATAGGTCGCAAGGTCGTCGAGCGTCGGACCTTCCCCGCGCCTGACATTCACGCCCGCAACCGTTGCAACCGGAATCGACGTGCCGAGGCCTGCGTAGAGATAGTTGTCGCCGAACGCCTTCTTGAGCGCGGCAAAAGTCGGCTCGCCGGTGCAATGTCCCGGGGCTACGCTGTCGACCTTGAACCTGTCCTTGAGGGCGGTAACGACTTTCGCGATAGCTTCGTCAGGTGCGACGACCAGATGAAATCCTCCCGCGATGAGATGAATCCTGGGATTGATACCCGTCGCCGCTTCGACGATGCGCTCTATGCCGGGGTGCGAACAACCGACCAGAAGGACCATGCCGTCGGCCGTGTTGACGGCCAAGGACAGCTCCTTGAGTTCTCTCGTGCCCGGTGCGTCGGAAATCAGCGAGATAAGTGTGATACCGGGAGCGATCTCGGTGGTCTGATCGATCAGTTCGAAGTTCGCGTGGGCCCATGCCGTGCCGAACTTCATCACCGCGGGCGGCTTGCCTGCATAGTACCGCATCTCCGGCGGCAAAGCCTCGTCCTTGCGGTAGAAGCCGGACGGCAGAGACGAGCCGTAGATGCCAAATCCTTCCTTTGGCGCGTAGATCTTGACCGTCGGATTGATGCTCAGGAGGTAGGACAAGCCGGCCATATGATCGGAGTGGCGGTGTGAAAGAACGACAAAGTCGAGGTCCGAGAGATCAACTCCCTTGGCTTTCACGTTCGCCGCGAAGATTTCCGGATCGTTACCCGTATCGAACAGGATGCGTTTTCCCGCGATCTCGACAAGGGCGGAGAAACCCCAGTCCTTCGTCATCGCCTCATCTGTGCCGAAGGCGTCATAGAGAATCGTGATCTGGTTTTTCGCCTGCGTTGCCGCGCTTTCCGTAAGCCCGGTCGCAAGAACGCCGAAGGCGATCAGTGCTGTAAGAAGACTGTTCCTGATATTCATGAAAGCGTCTCCTGTTGTCGCGCAAGACATACAACGGGAACGAGGGCGGCTTCGAGAGCCGTCCAAACTGGCTCTCGACGAAAGATCGGAGCCGGACGCACATCCACTGGCGGCTTGGTGCTGAATGCCGTGCCTGTGGTGAAGCCTAGCACAATCTAAGAGAGATTTGGAGACCTTCGTTGGGATGGCCAGTCGGGAACCAGATTTTGGTCGCAGCAAGCGCTCGCGCCAGGCTTTAGATTCTGGTCAGCCCACAACTGGCCGCCAACCGCACGAGCTGCGCATCCGTACGCGCTCCGGTCTTGGTCTTGATCAGATAGTGATAGTTCTGCACCGTCTTGACGCTGAGATTGAGATGCGCGGCGATCTGTTCGGTCGTGGCGCCGCCGGCGAACTGGCGCAGGATCTCGATCTCGCGTTCGCCCAGTTGATCCAGCGCCGAGCCCGCCGACAGGCTGTCCTCGGCCAGGATGTGCGCGATGTCGTCGCTCATGGCGCGTTCGCCGCGCGCCACGCTGCGGATCGCGGACACGACCGCGGACGGCTCGCTGCTCTTGGTGACGAAGCCGCTGGCGCCGGCACTGAAGGCTGCCTTCACCAGCACGGCTTCGTTGTGCATGGTGAAAACGAGGATCCGGGCCCGCGGGCTGCGCGCGCGAATGTTGCGGATGGCTTCCAGCCCGCTCGCGCCGGGCATCGAGATATCCAGCAAGACCACATCAGGATCGCGCGCCTTGAAGGCGCTGTAGGCATCCGCGGCGTTGTCGGCTTCCGCAACGACATGCAGATCGCCCTGGCTTTCCAGCACGCGCCGATAGCCTTGCCGCACGATCGGATGGTCGTCGACCAGCAGGACGGAGATGCCTGTTGCCGTAATCTCGTTCATCCCGGCCTCACGCGGCGAGCGGGATGGTGGCGGCGACGCTGAGCCCGCCTCGGGCGGGCAGGATCGAGAATGAGCCGCCGGCCGCTGCGACGCGCTCGCGGATGCCCGTGAGGCCAAAGCCGGCCGACTGCTTTACGCGTGCTGCGTCGCCGCCGCCATCGTCTTCGACGCGGATCAGCAACGCATCGTCGTCGCCCGCTCGCCGCTCGACGCTGAGCGAAATCTCGCGTGCCGCGCCGTGGCGCAACGCGTTGGTCAGGCATTCCTGCGCGACGCGATAGGCGGTGGTGGCAGCCAGGCCGCTAATGTCGGTGAGGTCGCCCTTGAGATCGAGCTGGATCGTGGGCCGCGCCGCGCTCTGCGAGCGCCAGCTATCCACCAAATTCACGAGGCTCGCCTCCAGCCCAAGCTCGGCGGGCAGGGGATTGCGCAGGCGCTTCAGCGCGTCGCGTAGCGAGGCCATCAGATGATGCGTGGCCTGCGAGATCATCCGCGCGTCCTGCACGATATCGTTGTGCTTGTCTGCCTTCGTGCTCGCCGTCTCGATGGTGTTGGCGAAGGCGAGGATGGCCGAGAGATTTTGTCCGAACTCGTCGTGCAGCTCGCGTGCGAGCGCGCGGCGTTCGTCGTCACGGATCTCGATCAGGCGCCGCGTCAGCGCCGCGCGTTGCTCGGTCGCTTCCTCCAACCGGCCGCCGAGCGCGCCGACGGCGCTGCCGATCATCGCCAGCTCCATCGAGCGGAAGCGCGGCAGTTTCGTGCGATACTGACCGCGGGCCATGCGCTGCAAGGCGATCACGATCGTGCGCGCCGGCGCCAGTGCATGCGCGATCGCGAGCGAAGCCAGGAGCGCGATCGCCGCCGCCATCAAGAGCGCGACGTCGATCACGTTGAGGATGTATTCCCAGGCGAGCGAGATGGCGGCCGTTTCATCCGGCGTCGCGACCACCGTTCCGGCGGTCGCCGCGCGGGGACTGACGGGCCGTATCGCTTCGGCATGGCTGCCGAGGAAGGTCGGCACAATCGATGCAAACCAGCGCGGCGGCGCCTTGCCGAGCCCCTCGCTCTGGCCGCAGAGCGGCTTTTCGAATGCGATGGCCGGTTGGAATTCGACGCAGACGCCGGGTGAGATCAGCTTCATCGTCTCCAGCGTGCGCCACTCCGGAACCGGCAGAAGCTGCTCGCGTGTTCTGCTGCTACGCAACAAGAATTCGCGCCAGTACAGGGCTTGCAGCGCCTGGGCGACCCGCTGCGCCGAGGCCGCAGTCGCCCGGTCGACGCTGCGATAGGCGTCGAACGTGGCCCAGATGGTCGCCGCCCCGAGGCAAAGCGCGACGATGAGAAGCAGACGGGCGACAAGCTGAAGCACAAGGCGCATGCGATCACCCCAAAATTTGGTAAGGTCAGCCTAACAACGCCGCCGCGCCTTGCCAATTGCGAGGCACGGCAAGATGGCAGCTCGGGCAAATTTCCCAAGCCGGATTGGGCATGGCTCTTTGGACCGGGCGCGGCGGCTTTGATCTAATGGGCGGAATTCACGGCCAGGAGCAGTGCAGCATGAGTTCGATGACGATTGGGCCGATCGCGGGGCCTGCTGCCGACCCATCCGAGCGCAGCGCGCTCC
This sequence comes from Bradyrhizobium sp. 62, assembly GCF_023073035.1. NCBI lineage: Bacteria > Pseudomonadati > Pseudomonadota > Alphaproteobacteria > Hyphomicrobiales > Nitrobacteraceae > Bradyrhizobium > Bradyrhizobium sp. 62. Next base: position 258,375 of record NZ_JADPIT010000002.1, on the reverse strand, counting down.
TGTTCTGGATGATCTTCACCGGGCTTTCGATCTTCGCCGTCGTGCTGCTGTGGCGGTTCGGCCTGATCCGTCTGATGCTGACCTCGGACCGGACCTACATTTCCAGCCTGATCGCACTGCTCTATGTGCTCACCTGCGGTCACTGCTTCCTGCGCACGCGGGCCATCGCCCGTGAGGGCGCGGCGGCCCGGCGCTGCCGCGCGGTGCTCGCGGCGCCCGAGGGCGGGAGGGCGCTCGACGCCGGCGCGGCTGCGCTGCCGCGCGGGCTGGTGCGTGATCACATCGAGAGCCTCGTGACCAAGGCCGCGGCGCAGGACTACCGCCCGGTCGACCAGACCCTATTGCTGCGGACGCTTGCCGACCGGCTGCGCGGCTCCAACGGCTTCGGGGCCTTCGTCTCGGATACGCTGATGAAGCTCGGTCTGCTCGGCACCATCGTCGGTTTCATCATCATGCTGGCGCCAATCGCCGGGCTGGATGCCGCCGACAAGGTCGCGATGCGGTCCTCGATGGGGCTGATGAGCGACGGCATGGCGGTCGCGATGTACACGACGCTGGCGGGCCTGGTCGGTTCGATCCTGGTCCGCATCCAGTACTACATGCTGGATGCCGCGACCCAGCGGGTGTTCTCGGATGCCGTGGTGCTGACCGAGACTTATGTGACGCCGGTGCTGGAGCGCAAGGGTTTCGGAATCACGGGTTCTGGAATCAAGGGCGCTGGAATCGCGACATGATGGATGATTTCGGTCTCTATCCGCGCGAGGAGCCGTTCGATCCCTTGGGCGTGATGCTGTTCAAGGCACTCCAGGTGATCGCTTTCCTGTTCTTCCTCGCGCTGCTCGCGGTCTCACCGGACGCCAAGGACGGCAAGATCGATTCCAAGGCCGAGTTCATGATCACGCTGGACTGGCCCGACAGCCATCCCGACGATCTCGACCTGTTCGTGCAGGATCCCGTGGGCAACATCGCCTGGTATCGCCACCGCGAGGCCGGTTTCCTCACGCTCGACCGCGACGACCGCGGCGGAGCCAACGACTTCATCGTGGTCAACGGCAAGAAGATTGCCTCGCCGATCCGCGAGGAGATCGTCACGGTGCGGGGCATCGTTCCCGGCGAATACACCGTCAATGTCTCACATTTCGTGGCCACGACCGGCGAACCCGTCACAGCCAATGTGAAGGTGCAGAAGCTCAATCCCACGGCGCAAGTGGTCTTCGACAACAAGTTCACGGTCGATCACACCGGCGACGAGAAGACCGCGGTGCGGTTCCGGCTCGATGCCGAGGGCAAGGTCGTCAATGTGGATCAGCGGCCGAAATCGCTGCTGGAGACGTTTCGCAGCGGCTGGCGCAACGGCGCCGATCTCGACCCGAGCACTGGCGTGAGCAAGAACGCTGTGAGGGTGCGCCGTGACTAGCCTGCAGACGGTCATCCTCACGCTATCGATAGCTTACGCCGTCATCGGCGCGCTGCTGCTGGTCGTGTTGGTCTATGCGCGGCTGCACTGGTCGATCAAGGCCGTTGCGGTGGTCGTGACCAGCGCCTTCTATGTCGTCAGCTTCACGGAAATGCGCGGGCTGCTCGGCTGGGCCAGCGCCGACCGGCTGCCGGCCTCCTTCAAGCTGCTGAAGGCCCGCATCGTCGAGCCGCATTCGCTGGAAGGCGATCCCGGCTCGATCTATCTCTGGGTCGAGCAGCTCGACGAGGACAATCGCCCGAGCGGCATACCGCGCGCCTTTCGTGTGCCCTACAATGACAGGCTGGCCGACAAGACCCATGCGGCGGAGAACGAGATCGCGCTGGGACATCCGCAAGGCGGCCGGGCTGCCGATTTCGGCGGCGGCGATGGCAGCCTCATCGACATGGTCAGGGAATATGTGACGCCCAAGACCATCCTGGAGACGAGCGGAGGCGATTCCTCGACCGGCGAATTCCTGGCGCCACCGGCCGGCGCGCAGGGCGCCGTGTTCACCCCGATTCCGCCGCCCCGGATGCCGCCGAAGGACGAGCAATAGGCTCTTCACCATCGCGACAGGGCAGCGCTGGCAAACCGCGCGCCGCTGGCGCATGTTCTTGACCTCCCTCAATTTGGCCTTATCGGCTCCCAATAAGGTTCGAGGGTGGAGGGTGCGTGCTTCTCGCTGTCTTCTCGGATATCCACGGCAACCGGCAGGCGTTCGAGGCGTGCCTGAAAGTCGCGCGGGCGCGTGGCGCCGAGCGGTTCATCCTGCTTGGCGACTTCGTGGGCTATGGCGCCGATCCGGAATGGGTAGTGGATACCGCGATGGAGCTGGTCGCCCAGGGCGCCGTCGCTGTGCGCGGCAACCATGACCAGGCGGTGAATTCCTCGGCCGAGACCATGAATGCCGAGGCGCAAATCGCGATCGAATGGACCCGCGGCCGGCTCGACACCGCGCAGCGGCGGTTCCTGGCGGAATTGCCGATGCTGGTGGAGGACAGCGATCGTCTGTTCGTGCATTCGGAAGCCTCCAGCCCCCTGAGCTGGCACTATGTCCGATCGACGGCGGACGCCGCCAAAAGCCTGATCGCGACGCCCGCTCATGTCACGTTCTGCGGCCACATCCACCGCCCGGCGATCTATTCGATGTCGGTGACGGCGAAGATGTCGGGACTCGTGCCCAAGACCGACGTCTCCGTACCGCTGCTGCGCGGGCGGCAATGGCTAGCGGTGCTCGGCTCGGTCGGCCAGCCCCGCGATGGCGATCCATCCGCGGCTTTCGTGCTGTTCGATACGGTCACCTGCCTGATCACCTATTGCCGCGCGCCCTACGATGTCGAGACGGCCGCGAACCGGATCCGTGAGAACGGCCTGCCGCACTGGCTCGCCGACCGATTGTCGCAGGGGCGCTAGAGGCGATGCCGAAACCCCTCGTCAAATCAGGCGCAGAGATCGACGGCTACACCATTGGCGAATGCGTCCATGCCGGCGGCATGGCGACGCTGTGGACGGTCACCCATCCCGGCATCGAGGTGCCGCTGCTGATGAAGATTCCGCGGGTGTCGGAGGGCGAGGATCCAGCGGCGATCGTCTCCTTCGAAATGGAAATGATGATCCTGCCGCGGCTGGCCGGGCCGCACGTGCCCTCAAGCTTCGGCACCGGCGATTTTGCCCACCAAGCCTATGTCGTAATCGAGCGCATCACCGGGACAACGCTCTACAAGCGGCTGCCCGACCTGCCGCTGCCGTATGACGAGGCGCGGCAACTCGTCGCCAGGATCACGACGGGGCTGGCGGATTTGCACCGGCAGAACGTGATCCATCACGACATCAAGCCGAGCAGCATCATGTTCCGCGAGAGCGGCGAGGCGGTGCTGATCGACTATGGCCTGTCGCATCACAACCATCTGCCGGACCTGTTGCAGGAGGAATTTCGCCTGCCTTACGGCACCGCGCCCTATATGGCGCCTGAACGGCTGTCAGGGGTGCGCGACGATCCGCGCAGCGATTTGTTCTCGCTTGGCGTGCTGCTCTATTTCTTCACGACCGGCGAGCGGCCGTTCGGCGAGGGCGAGACGCTGCGTGCGATGCGGCGCCGGTTGTGGCGCGATCCGCACCCGCCGCGCAGCTTGCGCGCCGACTATCCGCCCTGGCTCCAGGAGGTGGTGCTGCGGTGCCTCGAGATCGAGCCGGTGCGGCGCTATCCGACGGCGTCGCAGCTCGCCTTCGATCTGACCCATCCGGACCAGATCAGGCTCACGATGCGCTCGGAGCGAATGAAGCGCGATCCGCTCAGCGTCGCCTGGCGCCGCCGGTTCAACCAGGGTGTCATGGCGCCCCGCGCGAAATCGGATGTCGCAGCCCAGCTCGCATCAAGCCCGATCGTTGCGGTCGCGCTCGATACGGCGGAAGGCGAGCCGGAGCTGAACGAGGCTCTGCGCATGACGACGGAACGCATTCTCGCCACGCTGCCGTCGGCGCGGCTCGCATGTCTCAACGTGCTGAAGCTCAACCGCATCGCGATTGACAGGACGCTGGATGAGCAGGGCTCCAACAAGCATATCGACCGGTTGGTGGCGCTCAGGCACTGGGCCACGCCGCTCAAGCTGGATGAGAGCCGGCTGTCGGCTCATGTGCTGGAAGCCGTCGATCCGGCGGCAGCTATCCTGGAGTTTTGCGAGGTCAACCACGTCGACCACGTCATCATCGGCGCGCGGCAGGGCTCGTTCAGGCGCACGCTGCTCGGCAGCGTCTCGGCCAAGGTGGCCTCGGAAGCGGCCTGCACCGTTACCGTGGTACGGCCGCCGCGAATGGCTGCGGATGCGGACGAAGAGGCCGGATAGGGCGGCGCTCTGGATCCTGGAGGTTCAGGCCGCGTGAGCGGTGTGGACGGAGCGCTTGCGGCGGATCGGCCAGGAGAATTGCGGGCCGGGCGCGCCGTGATCCGCGTTACCGCCGAAGAACTGGATGATCTCGCGGCAGGGCTCGCAGTTGAACAGGTTACGCGACGCGGACGCCTTGGTCATTTCTTTCAGGCAGTTCGGGCAATGCGGCTTCATGAGCTTGGTCCAGAAAAGAATTCAATGCCGGCGCGGTGACCGGAGCGGATGATCCAGGTCCATGTCGGGCCCGGTGTCGTCGCGCATCTCGCCTTCGGTGCGTTCGAGCCGACCGAAGAAAAAATCGAGGTCAGGATGCGGGCGCCGCGGGATGCGGCACCGGCGCTTCGGCTGACGCTTTACGAGCGCGATCTGCATGGGGTCAGGCCCGATACCAGTCGCGGCGGGCGATGCGGGCCGAGCGTACCGAGACCTTCACCGGTCCGGCTGATGGACCAAACACAACAAACGCACAAAAACCAAGCCACAACGCCACGCCAGTCCAAACCAGGGTCGTCGTCATGATGTGCTCCCGCGAAACAGGCAAGAATCACTAGCGGTGATTTGCGCGAATCAGGGAAGCCCGGAGGAGTACGGATCAAGGTTGCAAATTTAGGCATTGCGCGCCGCAACACCCGTAGAAGCCGCACGTCTGCGGAGCCGAGCGGGCCCTCAGATCGCCTCGCCACGCGCGCCCGCGGCGGCGTTGCGGATCGCCGCGATGTTGGTCTTGTAGGCGTCCTGCGTGCCGCCCCTGAACACGGACGTGCCGGCGACGAAGGCGTTGGCGCCGGCTGCGGCCAGGGGACCTGCGACGTCGGGGCCGACGCCGCCGTCGACTTCGATGTCGATCGGACGGCCCGCCGTCATCGCGCGGATGTCGCGGATCTTGCCGATCGCGGAGGGGATGAAGGCTTGGCCGCCGAAGCCGGGATTGACCGACATCACCAGCACGAGGTCGACCAGGTCCAGAACGTATTCGAGCGCGCTGATCGGCGTGCCCGGATTGAGCGAAACGCCGGCCTTCTTGCCGAGAGCGCGGATCGCCTGAAGCGAGCGGTGCAGATGGGGACCGGCCTCGGCATGCACGGTGATGTGGTCGCAGCCGGCTTTCGCAAAGGCCTCCAGGTAGGGGTCGCAGGGCGAGATCATCAGATGCGCGTCGAAGATCTTCTTGGTGTGCGGGCGCATCGCCTTGATGACGTCGGGGCCATACGAGATGTTGGGAACGAAGTGCCCGTCCATGACGTCGAGATGGATCCAGTCGGCTCCGGCAGCGTCCACGGCGCGCACCTCCTCGCCGAGCCTGGAGAAGTCCGAGGCCAGGATCGAGGGCGCGATTGCCAGGGGGCGGGGAGCGATGGCTTGGGTCATGGCGGTTTCCCGTGGCGGCCGTGAAAGATGGACTCGCCTAACATGGGCCTCTCAGCCGGGCAATGCAGGGGCGGCGTGCTTCCTGTGGGCGGAAATTTCTGCCGCGACCGGCATGAATTGCCGGTGTTCCCGGCCGTGCAAAGCGCGGTGAAAGCGGATTTCATTGAGCTTTTTGCGCTGGCACGGCGCTTGCTGACTTCACCTGAACAGAACATTGGCCGCGGCATGCCGCATCGGTTGGAGTTGTGCAATGTTGTTCGCTCTTGGGGCCGTATCGAGCGCGCTCGACGCGATCCAGTCGCTGACGAATTCGAAATCGTCCTCTTCGACGCAGAAGACGGGGTCCTCGCAAAAGCCTGCGACCAATCCGTTCGCGGTCGACAGCGGCAGCAACAGCACGACCGGCGCGACCTCGTCGGTCAATGCGGGCAAAACCCCGCAGATCTCGCCGGAGACGATGAACGCGCTGTTCGCCGCGCAGAGCCAATCCTCGGACACTACGAGCAGCGCAGCGAGCTCGACCTCGTCCAGTTCGACATCCTCGTCCTCGACGCGCCGCGACGCCGCCCTGAAGGACCTGTTCTCGCAGATCGATGGCGCCGGCGACGGCAAGATCACCAAGTCGGAATTCGAGAATGCGCTCGGCGCCGGCGGCACCAACCTCGCGCAGGCCGACGACGTTTTCTCGAAGCTGGATTCGAATACCGACGGCAGCGTCAGCCTCGATGAGATGTCGAAGGCACTGAAGAGCGGCCATCGCGGCCACCATCACGCGCAAGGTGCGGGCGATGCGTCCGGCGGCGGTTCGGATTCCTCCTCGCCGTCCAGCGGCGGCTCGACTTCGACTTCGACGACCGGCGCCGACGGCTCGACCACCACCACCGTCACCTACGCCGACGGCTTCAAGATGTCGACGACGGTCCCGGGCGCCTCCAGCCCCCGTAATTCGGCGTACGATCTGTTCGCGCAGTTGATGCAGCGGCAGGGCGGGCAGGGACAAGGCGCCTCAGCGGCTGTCGGTTCATCGATGTCGATGAGCGTGTAACCTTGCTCACGGCTAGCCTGCATATTCGTGAGTGATGTCACGGTAGACATAACGGTCGCGGATTTCGCGGTTGAAGAATGTACCCTTTGAGCGCGCATTCCTGAACGCCGCGGCGACCTCGGGCGGAACGTCCTCGTAGACATAGAGGCGTCCGCTCACGAAAGTCACTTTCAGCTCGCGAGTCTCGGGCGCATAACGGAAAAACCGGATCACGGAAGACGGCATGGCGGTGCACCTTGGCCCGTCAGGGTAACGCCGTGTCAGCCGTTTCGTTTCTAGCCGAACCGATCCTTCCACGCCGGCAGCGCGCCGGCAAACGGCAGGGCCGTCGCATTGTAGACGCCGCGAGCGATCGCGCGTGCGACCACGTTGGCGGCGACGGTTCCCAGTTCGGTGAGGCCGACCAGCGGCTCGATCGGCTTCTCGCCCGTTGCGGCGGCGAACAGCACGTCGCCATCGGTTGGGGCATGCACAGGATAAATCGCACGGGCGAACCCGGTATGCGCGATCATCGCAAGCCGCTTGGCCTGGGCCTTGGTCAGCATGGCATCGGTAACGACGAGGCCGATCGTGGTGTTCTCACGTGCGCTCGCGGCGGGTCCGCCCTTGATGCGCATCGCCAGCATGTCCGGCGTGAACGCGGACGGCAGGCCGCGCCCGCCGAACTCGCCGTTCTCCTCGAACGGTGCAGCCCAGAACCAAGGCCCCTCGCCAACCGTTGTGCTGCCGACCGCGTTGACGACGATGATCGCAGCGACCTTGATGCCATTGGCCAGGACCGCGGAGGCCGATCCCAGTCCGCCCTTGAAGGTTGCGGTGGTGGCTCCGAGGCCGGCCCCGACGCTGCCCAGCGCGAAATCGTCGCTGGCGGCCAACGCTGCGGCGTAGCCGAGATCGCGATAGGGCGCGAAGCGTCCCCAGCTCTTGTCGCCACCGTTGAGCAGGTCGAAAACGATCGCGCCGGGGACGATCGGAATCACAGCCTCGCGAATCCGCAAGCCGCGGCCTTGTTCGGCGAGCCAGGCCTGGATGCCGCCGCCGGCGTCGATTCCAAAGGCTGAGCCGCCGGACAGCGCAATGGCGTCAACGCGATCGACGGTGCTGGCGAGGTCGAGCAACGCGTCTTCGCGCGTGCCGGGTCCGCCGCCGCGAACATCGATGGCCGTAACAGCGGGGGCGTCGAAGATGATCGCGGTCGTGCCAGTGGCAATTTTCGCATCCTCGGCATGGCCGACGCGGACGCCGGCGATATCGGTGAGAAGGTTTTTCAAGGCGGCTCCGCAGGGCTGAAGGGCGTCCGCTTCAGCGATATCGCAGGGATGCCGCAGGCTCAACCCGCGAGCGCGGTCCTCAGCATCTTGGCGAGCTCGGACTTGCGGTAGGGCTTTGCCAGCAGCAGCACGCCGGAATCGAGCCGTCCGTGATGGACGATGGCGTTCTCGGTGTAGCCCGAGGTGAACAGCGTCTTCAAGTCGGGGCGGCGGCGAGCCGCCTCGTCGGCGAGCTGGCGTCCGTTCATGTTGCCCGGCATTATGACGTCCGTGAACAGCAGGTCGATGTTCTTGTCGGCGTCGATAATGACGAGGGCCTCGGCCGCGTTGCCGGCTTCGAGGGTGACATAGCCGAGGCTCTTGATCTGGGTCACGACATATTGGCGCACCAGCGCGTCGTCCTCGACGATCAGGATCTTTTCGTGGCCGCCGGTGACGGGCGCGTTCTGGAGCGCCTCGAACTCGGTCTCCTGCACGCCGCTCGAGCGCGGCAGGTAGATCTTCACGCTCGTGCCGTGGCCTTCCTCGCTGTAGATCTTGATGTGTCCGCCGGACTGCTTGACGAAGCCGAACACCATGCTGAGCCCGAGGCCGGTGCCCTTGCCGACCTCCTTGGTGGTGAAGAAGGGATCGAACACCCGGTCCATCAACTCCGGCGGGATTCCGGAGCCGGTGTCGCTGACGGCGATCATGACGTAATTGCCAGCCACCACGTCGGGGTTCATGCTGGCATAGCCGTCGTCAAGAAAGATGTTGCGGGTCTCCAGCACCAGCGTGCCGCCGTTGGGCATGGCATCTCGCGCGTTCAGCGCGAGATTGAGGATCGCGGTGGAAAGCTGGCCCGGGTCGATCAGTGCCGGCCACGCATCCTCGGTGAGTTGCGGCATGATGGTGATCTGCTCGCCGAGCGTGGGATGCAGGAGCTTTGCGGCCTCGAGCGTCAATGCGTTGACGTCGATTTCGCGCGGTTGGAGCGGCTGCTTGCGGGCGAAGGCGAGCAGATGCTTGGTCAGTTGCGCGCCGCGTTCGGCGGCGTCATCGATCAGCTTGGTGATGGCAGCGAGCTCGGGACGGTCAGCGACCGCGTCCGCCAGGATGCCGATCGTGCCGGTGATGACGGTCAGCACATTGTTGAAGTCGTGCGCGACACCGCCGGTCAATTGACCGATGGAGTCCATCTTCTGGACGTGCCTGAACTGCGCCTCGGCGGCCTGCTTCTCGGTGAGGTCGCGACCGATGAAGAAATGGCGCTTGACCGGATCGGACCAGGTGCCCATCCAGTTCAGCGTGACCTCGTGACCATCGTAGTGGTAGTAGCGCGCCTCGAAGCTGCGCTTGACCGCGCCACGCCGCGCCGCGCGCATCTCGTCGCGCGTCTTCTGGAGGTCATCGGGATGAATGAACTCGGTGGCGCTGTGCCCGATCATGTCCTCCGGACTCAAGCCCAGAATGGTCTTCACGCTGGGGCTGACCTGGATGAAATTGCCAAAACCGTCGGTGACCAGGATCAGGTCCTGCGAGGTCTCGAAGATCCGCTGCCGCTCCTCGACCTCGCGGCGCAGTTTTTCTCTTGCCTGCTTCTCTTCCGTGATGTCGTGGGCGATCTTGGAAGCGCCGATGATCTGTCCGTTGGCTGATTTGAGCGGAGAAACATTGAGAACGACGTCGAGCGGCCGACCGTCCTTTCGGATCCGGACCGTTTCATGCTGGGCGATCGTTTCATTGCCGCCGACCCTGTTCAGGATACCCCTGACCTCGGCCTTGCGGTCCTCCGGCACGATGATGTCGATCGGCTGGCCGATGGCCTCCGCGGCGGCATAGCCGAACAGATGTTCGGCGGCCTTGTTCCAGCCCGTGATGACACCGTCGAGGGTCTTCGTAATGATGGCATCATTGGCGGATTCGACGACGGCCCCGTACAGCGCAAGGCGCTTGCCATAATAGTCGCGATCCAATGCTGACTGCTGGCGCAACCTGCCGACGAGCCCCAGCGTGTGCGCCTGGAGGCGGACATTTTCGATCAAAAGCACTGCGAGCACGAAGGTCGCCGCGCAGAGGCCGTAGACGCGGCCGGCGTAGAAGCCGAGATCGAAGCGCGCGACGTTGACGATCGCCGACAGCGCGATGTCGAACAGCCACGCGCACATCACCACCATGAGCCAGACGTCGATGACCGAATGCGGACGGCGGAACCACAGCGAGACCAGCGCGGCAAAGCTCAAGGACCAGACAAAGGCCACCACGCCGATCATGATCTGCGTGTAACGGCCGTCGCGCAGCAGGACCGGAAGCAGGTCGTGCTGGGCAGTGACGATCCAGGTCAAGACGACCATGACCGCGGCGACGCCGACCACGCTGGCGTAGATCGCCTTGCTTGCCGAGCCCGCGATCCGGGCGCCGCCGTCGGCCTCCTTCAGCCAGGCATAGGCCAGCACGCAGAGCGGGAAGCCACCGTGCCAGATCATGTAGAGCCAGACCGTGGTCTGCTGGTTGGCTCCCAGCAGCCCGGTCGGCGAAAAAAGTCCGGGGAAGGTGAGGGCATGGACCACGGCCGCGGCAGCGGTGAACAGATAGCCCGTCGCCAGCACGAGCAGCGCGCGGGTCCTGAGCACCGCAAACTGCGACAACAGCAGGACCGCGGTGACGATGTCCGCGACGACGAGCGCGGATTGATAGCTCGCGACGAAGGCTGGCACGGGCAGCAGCGGGATACCTGCGAAGGGCACGGCCATTGCGAACAGGATCGACGAGACGCCCACGATCGCCAATGCTGCGGTGCGGTCTTTCGGGGTGGCCGGCAACGTCGAAAGGAATGTGCTCCGATCGGTCGGCGCGGACACGTGAAGCTCTCGCAGATCGGTCTTGAGCATCTTCGCCAATCTCATTTGGCCCAATCAATTTTGGTCCATGGTAGCGGGTTCTGGGCACGCATCATGACAAAACCCACCGCGACTCAACCGAAGGTTACAGTTTACTTAATTTTATGGGGAACGCGCACGGGGGATCGGGTAAGATGCGCTTTACTGGACGGTGCCATAATGCTCTCCCGCTGCTACGGGTTCCAGGTTTGAATCAGGCATTTTGAATCAGGATCCGGGAGTTGTTCCCTATGCCCCGCGTTCTCATCATCGACGACCAGAAGGACGTCCGTGCGATGGTCGCGATCGTGCTGCGCGTCAACCGTTACGACGTCGTTGAGGCCGATAGCGGCGCAGCCGGGGTGAAAGCCTTCACCGAGACCTGCTTCGACGCGGCAATCGTCGACATTTTCCTTGGCGATACCAGCGGCGTCGAGGTCATCACGACGCTGCGCGAGCTTGCACCGAGTCTCCCGGTCGTTGCGGTGTCGGGGATGATGGCACTGGACTTCATGGAACAATCGCCCCACCTCGCCAACGTGGTCTGCCTGCAAAAGCCGTTTCGGCCGAACGATCTTCTTCAGGCACTAAGGAACGCCCAAGCTGCGGCGGACGGCGCGCTGCCTGCAGCCGTCTGATTCTGACGCAGGAAGAAACGCCCCGGGGCAAGCCGGGGCGCTATGATGATTGAATGAGGCGTTCAGGCCCCCGGCAAGCGTGCTTAGGTGCCGTTGCCGCTGATCGCGGCGTAGCCGCCCTTGGCGTCCCATTTGTAGACGACGTAGTCGAGCTGCTTGATGTCGCCCTTGGCGTCATACTCGATCGGCCCGATCACGGTGTCCCACTTGCCGGCCTTGATGGCCGCCATGACCTTCTTGGCATCGGTGGTGCCGGCCTTCTTGGCCGCCTGCGACCAGACCTGCATCGCCGCGTAGGTGTAGAGCGTGTAGCCCTCGGGGTCGATGTTCTTGGCCTTGAAGGCCTCGACGATCTTCTTCGCGGTCGGCTTATTGCGCGGATCGGGGCCGAAGGTGAACAGCGTGCCTTCGCCGGCAGGGCCGGTGATGGAGGCATATTCCTTATCGGCGAGCGCGTCGCCGGCCATCAGCACGGTCTTGAGGCCCTGGTCGCGCATCTGGCGCAGGATCAGGCCGCTCTCCTGATGGTAGCCCCCGACATAGACGAGATCGATGTTGTCGCGCTTCAGCCGCGAGACGATCGCGTTGAAGTCCTTGTCGCCCTTGTTGTAGGACTCGTACATCTTCTCGGTGACGCCGGCCTTGTTGAGCGCCTTCTTGGTCTCGTCCGCAAGACCCTTGCCGTAGGTGGTCTTGTCGTTGAGGATGGCGATATTCTTGCCCTTGTAGTTCTTGGCGATGTACTGGGCGGCGACCAGACCCTGCTGGTCGTCACGGCCGCAGACGCGCGCCACGTTCCACAGTCCGCTATCGGTGAACTTCGGATTGGTGGAGGCGGGAGTAATCTGGAGCACGTTGCCGTCGGCATAGGCTTCCGACGCGGGGATCGACGACGACGAGCAATAATGCCCGGCCACGAAGGGGATCTTCGCGCCGGCGATCTTCTCGGCGATCGAGCGCGCCTGCTTCGGGTCGCAGGCGTCGTCCTCGACGGACAGCGCCAGCTTCTTGCCGTTGAGGCCGCCGGCGGCGTTGATGTCGGCTACGGCCATCTCGGCGCCGTTCTTCATCTGGCGGCCGAAAGCGGACTCGCCGCCGGTCATCGGACCTGCGACTGCGACGGTGACATCCTGCGCGAATGCCGCGCTCGACAGCGCGATCGACGCGCCGAATGCCAGACCGATGAGCTTCAGTGATTTCATGAGATACCTCGAGGGTGGTCGCCTGTGGGAGTTACCGGGCATGCCCGGTTCAAACCGGCGCTATTCTTGAATGAATTCGAGGAGAAGTCACCGGCAAAATACGGGCATGGGCAGAGATATCTCGCCACATTCGGCAGCGCGGGTTCGACCTGGGAGGCCTTAACCGTGCCGGCCGCCTTCCAGGTAGGCGGCGCGAATCTCGGGGCGCTGCAACAACTCGGCGCCGGTCCCGGCCAGCGTGATCAGGCCATTGACCATGACATAGCCGCGATGGGCGAGCTTGAGCGCATGGTTGGCGTTCTGCTCGACAATCAGCACGGTCAGGCCGTCCTGGCGGTTCAGGGTGCGGATCGCATCGAAAATCTGGCGCGCGATCAGCGGCGCCAGACCGAGCGAGGGCTCGTCGAGCAGGAGCAGGCGAGGACGGCTCATCAAGGCGCGGCCGATGGCCAGCATCTGCTGCTCGCCGCCGGACAGGGTTCCGCCACGCTGGGCGTAGCGTTCCTTCAGCCGCGGAAACAGCGTGAACACGCGTTGTAGCGTCGCCTCGCGTTCGGCGTCAGTGCACTCGGTGGCGTCCGCCCCCATCTGGAGATTTTCCGCCACGCTCATGCGCGGGAAGATGCGGCGGCCTTCCGGCGATTGCGCGATGCGCAAATGCGCAATCTCGTGGGTGGGCACTTCGGTGATGTCACGGCCTTCGTACAGGATCTGGCCGGCGCGGGCGCGCGGCTTGCCGAAGATCGTCATCATCAGCGTCGACTTGCCGGCACCGTTGGCGCCGATCAGCGCCACGATCTCGCCGGCAGTGATCTCGAGGTCGACGCCCTTCAGCGCCTCGATCTTGCCGTAGGCGGCGCGAAGGCCGCGGATCGCGAGCAAGGCAGTGGGCGACGTCACGACCCGCCCTCCATCACGGCCGCCGCCTCTTCCTCATCGGTGCCGAGATAGGCGGCGATCACCTTTGGGTCGTCGCGAACCTCGCGCGGGGAGCCTTCCGAGATCTTCACACCGTGGTCCATCACAACGATGTGGTCGGAGATCTCCATCACCACAGACATGTCGTGCTCGATCAGCAGGATCGAGGTGCCGAGCTCGTTGCGGATCGACAGCAGCAGCTCGCTCAGGGCGGCACTCTCGCGCGCGTTGAGGCCGGCTGCGGGTTCGTCCAGGCACAAGAGCGCGGGCTCGGTGCACATCGCACGTGCGATCTCGAGCCGTCGCTGGTCGCCATAGGCAAAATTACCGGCGGCATCGTCGGCGCGATCGAGCAAATTGACCCGCTTGAGCCAATCGGTGGCGAGATCGATCGCGCGCTTCTCGGCCTCGCGGTAGACAGGCGCGCCAATGAGCCCGAGCAAGGTGAAGCCGGAGGCGCGCATCAGCGCGTTGTGCTGCGCCACCATCAGGTTTTCCAGCGCGGTCATGCCGGGGAACAGGCGGATGTTCTGGAAGGTGCGGGCGACCTTGGCCTGCTTGGCGATGCGGAAATCGTTCAGCCGCTCCAGCGCGATCACCTTGCCGTCGTCATGGCTGAGGCGGATGGCGCCGCCGCTCGGCTTGTAGAACCCGGTGATGCAGTTGAACACCGTCGTCTTACCGGCGCCGTTGGGTCCGATCAGCGCGGTGATCTTGTTCCGCTCGGCAGCAAACGACAGGTCCTGCACCGCGACGATGCCGCCGAAGCGCATGGTGAGCCGGTCGACCTCGAGAATCTGGTCGCGGCTCATCCGTGTCCCTCCTTGACGAGGTCGGATGAGATCGCGTGGGCCTTGGTCAGATACACGGTCGGCGCGCGATGGCCGATCAGGCCGCGCGGCCGCCAGATCATGATCAGCACCATGGCCATGCCGAACACCAGCATGCGATAGCTCTCGAGGCTGCGGAACAGCTCGAAACCGCCGATCATGGCGAGCGCGGAGAGCGCAACCCCAAGCTGCGAGCCCATGCCGCCGAGCACGACGATGGCGAGCACCAGCGCCGATTCCTGGAAGGTGAAGGATTCCGGGCTGATGAAGCCCTGGCGAGTCGCGAAGAACGCGCCGGCAAAGCCGCCGAACATCGCACCGGTCGCGAATGCCGTGAGCTTGGTCGTCGTGGTGTTGATACCGAGCGCGCGGCAGGCGACTTCATCCTCGCGCAAAGCTTCCCAGGCGCGGCCGATCGGCAGGCGGCGCAGCCGGATCGTCACCCAGTTGGTGAGCAGCGCGAGCGCCAGGATCAGGTAGAACAGGAAGACGATGCGGTGGGTCGGCGAATATTCGATGCCGAGCCTGGCGGCGAGCCCGTTGTCGCTGTTGTCGAGCGGGATGCCGAAGAAGGAGGGGCGGGGAATGCTGGAGACGCCGTTGGGGCCGCCGGTCAGATCCTGCCAATTGATGATGACGAGGCGGATGATCTCGCCGAAGGCGAGCGTCACGATGGCGAGGTAGTCGCCGCGCAGGCGCAGCACGGGAAAGCCGAGCAGCACGCCCCAGAATGCGGCGAGGACGCCGGCGAGCGGCAGGCAGATCCAGAATGACCAGCCGAAATTGGTCGCAAGCAGCGCGTAGGAATAGGCGCCCACCGCATAGAAGGCGACGTAGCCGAGATCGAGCAGGCCGGCGAGGCCAACCACGACATTCAATCCCCAACCCAGCATGACATAGGTGAGCACGAGGATTGCGAGGTCGAGGATGTACCGCTGGTCATAGAAGATCACGGGCACCAGCAGCGTGAAGATCAGGAGCGCCGGTGCGAGATAGCGGCCGAGGAACGACATTCCGCTCTGCACCGCGGGCGGCACCAGCTTCTCAGCGCCGGTCGGACCGATCCATTGCTTGAGCAGCTCGAGCACGATCGAGCCGCCGAATACCGCGGCGACGAGGGAGGCGACCTCGCCGAAGCGCGTCCAATAGGTGAGCTGGCCGTCGGAACCGGCTTCGGTGCGGACGCCGACCATCAGCGAGAACAGCACCAGCGCGATCAGTGCGTTGACGCAGGCGGTCTTCAGGAGAGCGGGGATGCCCGATGCAGCTTTGGCCGTATTGCTCGAAGGAGTTTTCACGCGCGCGACCGTCAGACTTTTTCGACTTCGGGGCGGCCGAGCAGGCCGGTCGGCATGAAGATCAGCACGACGATCAGGATCGAGAACGCGGCGACGTCCTTGTACTCGACCGAGAAATAGGCCGACCAGAACGTCTCGATCAGCCCGATCGCGAGCCCCCCGAGCATGGCGCCGGGCAGCGAGCCGATGCCGCCGAGTACGGCCGCGGTAAACGCCTTGATGCCGGCGACGAAGCCCATGAAGAAATCGACCAGGCCGTAATAGAGCAGGTACATCAGGCCGGCCACCGCGGCGAGCGCAGCGCCGATCACGAAGGTCATGGAGATGGTGCGGTCGACGTTGACGCCCAGCAGCGCCGCCATGGTCTGGTCCTGCTCGCAGGCGCGCATGTCGCGCCCGAGCCGGGTGCGCGACACCAGCCAGGTGAAGATCGCCAGCAGCACGATGGTGGTGATGACCACCACGATCTGGATGTTGGAGAGCTGGATGACGAATCCATCGGCGCTCTCGTGCAGCGTATATCCGCCGGTGATCACTGGCGGCACTGGCTTCACCCGTGCGCCTTGCGCCACCTGCGAATAGTTGGTCAGCACGAACGACATGCCGATCGCCGACAGCATCGGCGCCAGGCGGAAGGAGTGGCGCAGCGGACGGTAGGCGATGCGCTCGATGGTCCAGCCATACAGGGCGGTGACCGCCATCGAGACCAGGATCACGATCAAAAGGATCACCGGGACCGCAGTCAGGCCGGTCGAGACCAGGAGAAGGAAGGTGATCAGCGCGATGAAGCCGCCGATCATGAAGACATCGCCATGGGCGAAGTTGATCATGCCGACGATGCCGTAGACCATCGTGTAGCCGATCGCGATCAGCCCGTAGATCGAGCCGAGCACGAGGCCGTTGATGAGCTGCTGGGCGAAATAATCCATAGGCTGCCGTACCCAAATCTGACGCGGCTCAAAGGGAGCTCTTCGAGAGAGAGTGCTGGTTTCTTCTCGGGCCCCGGCAGCCCTTAAGCATTCTCGTTTTGTAACAGGAGGGAACTGGCGGCTGCAACCGGCCCTGCCTCCGCATCAAGGCTTTTACAGAGATCATTTGGGGCGCTCCGGTTCCCCGCAATGGCCGGAACCGGCGCCGCCGGCGCCTAATTGGATGCCTGGCGGGAGGCAGTTAAGGTAAACAAAGGGTTTAAATTGCCGCCACAGTCTGATGCGAGTTAGCTCCCGGCAAAGCCTTCCATCGAAGGCGCGGGCCAAACGAAGCGGGAAGCGGCATGTTCGGAAACTGGCGGATCGGTTCGGTCAACGGCGCACTTCTGGCGGCCTATTTCATCCCGGCCTGGACCCTCGTTGCCTTCAACATCATGGTGGCGCCGGTGCACGGCCTCTATGAGCGGCCGAGCGTCGCAGTGGCGCTTTTCCTCAGCGACCATCTCCAGATGGCGGGGATGGACACGGTGCGCGCCGCCTGGCTGCTGGCACTGGGGCGACTGACGGTGGTGGCGTTCTTTGCGATCTACCTTGCGCTGCTCTGCATCCCCCGCATCCGCAAGAACGGCGGCAGCGACGAAGCGCTCGGCATTGCGCTTGCGATCGGCAGCCTGATCTCGTTTGCGAGCATGATCATGGCCTCGAAGGTCGGCGAGATGGCCGCGCTGCGGCTGCACGCCACCGAGCTCCTGCTCCTGCTCGGTGCCGCCATCGTGGTGGTGATCGAACGGCCCGCGGCGGCGCCCAAGATCGTTCAGAGGACCGTCGAGGCCACCCCGCCGCTAGGTCTTGAGCAGGCCGAGCTCCTGCACAATCGCTGAGGCTTCCTTGACGGCGTGGTTCGCCGCCGGCACGCCGCAATAAATCGCCTGCTGCAGCAGGATTTCCTTGATGTCGTCGGGCGTGAATCCGCCCTCGGCGAGGGCTGCGCGCACATGCAGGCGGAATTCGTCCCATTGGCCGAGCGCAACCATGGTGCCGATCACCAGCACCCGCCGCGTGCGCTCGTCGAAATGCGGCCGCGTCCAGATCTCGCCCCAGGCGTAGCGCGTGATCATGTCCTGGAAATCGGTGTTGAATGCATTGCGACCCGCGATCGACTTGTCGACCCAGGCATTGCCCAGCACTTTTCGGCGCACGTTCATGCCGGCATCGCGGCGTTTCTGGTCGTCCATGCTGTTCTCCTCCTTCGTCATTGCCAGTCTGTCACCGCGGAGGGATTGCAATCCAGAATCCGTGCCGCGGAAATAGCTGGATTGCTTCGCTGCGCTCGCAATGACGGTTGCGACTAACGTTGCGTCAAGAAGCCCACCACTGCGTCGGTGAACGCGTGCGGCTGCTCGACATTGGAAATATGGGCGGCGTCGATGATGGTCATGCTTGCGCCGGGAATGTTTGAGCGGATCAATTCACCCGCCGAAATCGGCGTCGCCATGTCGTGGCGGCCGGCGATCACCAGCGTCGGGCTTTTGATCTTCGGCAGCAGCGCGCGCTGGTCGAGCGTCGACAGCGCTTCGCAGCAGGCGAGATAGCCTTCGACCGGCGAGGCCAGCAGCATCGTCTTCATCCTGGCGCTGATGTCGGGTGCGCGCTCGCGGAAATCCTGGGTGAGCCAGCCGGCAATAACGGCATCGGCGACGGCGGCGATGCCGCCCTTCTTCACGGCATCGATGCGCTCGAGCCATTTGGTCGGCTCGGCATAGTAGCAGGAGGTGTTGGCGAGGATGAGCTTGCCGAAGCGCTCCGGCGCGTTCGCGCCCAGCCATTGCCCGACCATGCCGCCCATCGACAGGCCGCACCAGTGCACTTTCTCGATATTGAGGTCGTCGAGGATCGCGAGCACGTCGCGGCCGAAGCGCTCCATCGTATAGGGGCCGGGCGGAACGTTGGACTTGCCGTGGCCGCGGCGGTCGTAGCGGATGACGCGGAATATCTGCGTCAGCGCCTTCATCTGCGGCTCCCACATCTGCAGCGTGCAGCCGAGCGAGTTCGACAGCATCAGCGTCGGCCCGCCGTCGCGGCCCTCGACGGAGACGTTGATCAGGCAACCGTCGGCATCGATCATGGGCATGCTGGCGTCTCCGTTTTATGTCCGCTCAAGGCTGCTCTATTCGCGTTCGAGGCTGTCGAGCAGGCGGTCGATCAGGGCTTGGGAAGCGCCTTGATAGGCCATCGGCTCGAACAACGCCGCAATTTTTTCCTGCGAAAGATACGCAGTGACCTGCGAATCGGCTGCGAGCACCTCGCGCAGATGCTTCTTCTCGGCGACCGCGCGCTTGCTCGCGGCCTCGATCAGATGATGCGCATCGCTCTTGCCGATCTTGTCGGCCAGCGCAAAGGTGACCGCTTCCGCCATGATCAGCCCGTGCGTCGCATCGAGATTGCTGCGCATGCGCGCGGCATCGACATCGAGACCCTCGGCGATGTCGACGATGGCGGCAAGCGCGCCGGAGGTGACCAGCATTAATTGCGGCAGCGTCGGCCATTCCGCGTGCCAGGGACCGGCGCTGCGTTCGTGGTCCTGCACCTGTGCGGCAAAAATCGTCGCTGCGAGCTGAGGCGCCATGGTCGCGCAGCCCAGCGCACTTGCGGCCGCGACCGGGTTGCGCTTGTGCGGCATGGTCGAGGAGCCGCCGCGGCCTTCGCCGGCAGGCTCGAACGCTTCGCCGACATCGGTCTGCATCAGCAGCGAGACGTCGCGCGCGATCTTGCCGCAGCTGCCGGCGAGAATCGCAAAGCTTGATGCGGCTTCCGCGATGCGGTCGCGATGGGTGTGCCAGGGCGCTTCGGGCAGCAGCAGGTTCAGCTCCCGCGCCAGCCGTTCGGAGACCACGAGCCCCTTGTCGCCGAGTGCTGCAAGCGTGCCGGCCGCGCCGCCGAATTGCAGTGCGAGGCCCTCGCGGGAGAGCCGCCTCAAGCGGCAGCGGGCGCGGGCGAGGCTTGCGGCGTATTCGGCAGCCTTCAGGCCGAACGGCATCGGCAGCGCGTGCTGGAGCCAGGTCCGCGCCACCATCGCCGTGTTGCGATGAGTGCGCGCCAGTGCGGCAAAGCCCTTGATGGCGCGGCTGAGATCGGCGTCCAACGCATCGATGCCGGCGCGAAGCGTGAGCATGGTCGCGGTGTCGATGACGTCCTGGCTGGTCGCGCCCCAATGCACGTAGCGGGCGGCCTCTGCGTCGGCCCTGCCGACATTGGCGGTCAGCGTCTTGACCAGGGGGATCGCGAGATTGCCGGATCGCGTCGCGGCCTCGGCCAGCGCAGCCATGTCAAAGGTATCGGCCTTGCATGCGGCTTCGATCGGGCCCACCGCGGACGCGGGAATCACACCGGTGGCGGCCTCGGCTCGGGCCAGGGCTGCCTCGAAATCGAGCATGTTCTGGAGGGTCGACCGGTCGTCGCAGACCGCGCGCATGGCCACGCTCGACAGCATCGGCGCGAGCAGGGGGGAGAGGGATGTGCTCATATTATGCGGGACCTAACCACCATGGCCCGCCTGTGCCAATCCCAAACCGGCGGCGCAAGCTTTTTGCAGTTGCGAATATGCATTGCCCGTGACCGGAGGCCACCCTTTCTTTTGCCGCCTCCGTGCGGTACTTGAGCAGCATTAAAGTTGCACGATCCAAGTTCGGTATCCGGGGAGGCACCCAATGGCCATGACGATGAACGGCGAAGTCCAGCTTGCGGCGCCGCGCGAGGCCGTGTGGGCCAAGCTCAACGATGCCGAGGTGCTGAAGGCCTGCATCCCCGGCTGCGAGGAGCTGGAGAAGACCGACGATGGCGGCTTTCGTGCGACGGCGAAAATGAAGGTCGGTCCGGTGTCGGCGCGCTTCAAGGGCAAGGTCACGCTGTCCGATCTTGACCCGCCGAACGGCTACAAGATCTCCGGCGAAGGCGAGGGAGGGGTGGCCGGCTTCGCCAAGGGTGGCGCCGTGGTCAAGCTTGCGGAGAAGGACGGCGGCACCCTTTTGTCTTACGAGGTCGAGGCACAGATCGGCGGCAAGTTGGCGCAGCTCGGGCAGCGCCTGATCAACGGCGCCGCCAAGAAACTGGCCGACGAATTTTTCGCGAACTTCGCCAAGGCGGTACAGGGCTGAACGCTATCGCCTTTCGGCATGGCGCCTTGCATTCCCGGTGATGTTGCCCCGGGGCATAATGGCCCATATGATGGGTTGGAATAATTATAAGAACCGCTTCGACGGGACCCGTCGGGGCGCTGATAGAGAGTGCTTATGGCAAAAATCTCCCTCATCGTGAACGGCAATCCTGTTACGGCCAATGTCGATCCCCGCACCCTGCTGGTGCAGTTCCTGCGCGAGAATCTGCGGCTCACCGGCACCCATGTCGGCTGCGACACCTCGCAGTGCGGCGCCTGCGTCGTGCATCTGGACGGCAAGGCCGTGAAGTCCTGTACCACGCTCGCCGTCATGGCCGATGGCCACGAGGTCAAGACGATCGAGGGGCTGGCCGCCGACGGCGCGCCGCTGCATCCGATGCAGGAGGCCTTCCGCGAACACCATGGCCTGCAGTGCGGCTTCTGCACGCCCGGCATGATCATGACCGCGATCGACATCGTCCATCGCAAGGGCAACGAGCTCGACGACCACACCATCCGCGAGGAGCTGGAAGGCAATCTCTGCCGGTGCACCGGCTACCAGAACATCGTCACCTCGATCTCCGCCGGCGCCAAGGCGATGGCGAAATCCGATCTCGCGTAAACCTCGCGCGCACTCTGCGATCAGGACATTCAGATGTACGACTTCAAATATCATCGCCCCGGGACCGTTCGGCAGGCCGCCAACATCCTGGTCAAGAACGAAGACGCCAAGGTGATCGCCGGCGGCCATACGCTGATTCCCGTCATGAAGCAGCGCCTCGCCAGCCCGCCGCATCTGGTCGACCTCTCCCATATCGATGGGCTCAACACGATCGAGATGAAGGGCCGCGCGCTTGTGATCGGCGCCACCGCCAGGCATGCCGAGGTCGCAAGCTCGGCCATCGTCGGCGAGGCGATCCCGGCGCTCGCGAATCTTGCCAGCCAGATCGGCGATCCCGCCGTGCGCCACAAGGGCACGATCGGCGGCTCACTCGCCAACAACGACCCGACGGCGGACTATCCGGCTGCAGTGCTCGCGCTCGGCGCCACCATCGTCACGAACAAGCGCCGCCTCAAGGCGGAGGAGTTTTTCCAGGGCCTGTTCACGACGGCGCTCGAAGCCGACGAGATCATCACCAAGGTGATGTTCCCGCTGCCGAAGAAGGCGGCCTATATCAAATTCCGCAACCAGGCCTCGCGTTACGCGCTGGTCGGCGTGTTCGTGGCGCGGCGTCCCTCCGACGTGCGGGTCGCGGTCACCGGCGCCGGCTCCGAAGGCGTATTCCGTGTCACCGCGTTCGAGGAAGCCCTGAAGAAGCGCTTCGCCGCGAAAGCGCTTGACGGCATCGAGGTGCCGGCGGACGGCCTCAACAGCGACATCCATGGCAGTGCCGAATACCGCGCGCACCTCATCGGTGTGCTGACGCGGCGTGCCCTCGACGCCGCCAACGCCAAGGAGTGAGTGATCCTCACGCCTCGGCCCAAACTTGTCCCCGGTGAGGGCGTAGCGAGACTGGCTTTTTCATGACCTCAGCGGCCAATACGTCCGGTGCCAATACTTCAGTTGTATTGCCGGCATCGGTCGATTCGATGCTCGAACTCCTGACGTCGCGCGGCTATCTCGCCGAGCGATCGCTGGCGACGGTGACCTATCTGTCGCTGCGCATGGGCCGGCCGCTGTTTCTCGAAGGTGAGGCCGGCGTCGGCAAGACCGAGATCGCAAAAGTGCTGTCGGCGGCCCTGGGGCGGAAGCTAATCCGCCTGCAGTGTTACGAAGGCCTCGACGTCTCCTCGGCGGTCTACGAGTGGAATAGCGCCGCGCAGATGATCGCGATCCGGATGGCCGAGGCCGCCGGAGATACCGATCGCGATCAATTGTCGTCCGACATTTTCGCCGATCGCTACATGATCAAGCGACCGCTGCTCCAGGCGCTCGAGCCTGACGTCGCCGGGCCGCCGGTGCTGCTGATCGACGAGCTCGACCGCGCCGACGAGGCGTTCGAGGCCTATCTGCTCGAAATCCTCAGCGACTTCCAGGTGACGATCCCCGAATTCGGCACCGTGAAGGCGCCGAGCCCGCCGATCGTCATCATCACCTCCAACCGCACCCGCGAGATCCACGACGCGCTGAAGCGGCGTTGTCTCTACCACTGGGTCGATTATCCCGACGCCGACCGCGAGCTCGCGATCGTCAAGTCGCGCGTGCCCGGCATCTCCGCAAAATTGTCGCAGCAGGTCGTGCGCTTCGTCCAGGCACTGCGCAATCAGGATTTCTACAAGTCGCCGGGCGTCGCCGAGACCATCGATTGGGCCACCGCGCTGTCGGAGCTCGACGCCCGCTCGCTGACCCCGCAAGTGGTCGGCGACACGCTGGGCGCGCTGCTCAAATACCAGGACGACATCACGCGGATGCAGGGCGACACCTTGCAGAAGGTACTGAAGGACGCGACGAGCGACTAACTTGTCATTCCGGGGCGCGCGAAGCGCGAACCCGAAATCCCATTGGGCCGCAGAGTGAGTAGATTGAATGGATTCCCGACTCGCGCCCATGAGGGCGCGCCCCGGAACGACGGCTGAGAGTGATGAACCATGGCCATCAACCACCTTGCGCCTGAGCAGACCGAGCAGTTCGCCGACAACATCGTCGGCTTTGCCCGCGCGCTGCGTTTGGCGGGCATGCCGGTCGGGCCGGGTGCGGTCATCGATGCCATGAGCGCGCTCCAGGTGATCGACATCGGCAACCGCGCCGACGTCTTCACCACGTTGGAGGCGATCTTCGTCAAGCGCCACGAGCATGCGCTGATCTTCAAACAGGCTTTCAACCTGTTCTTCCGCGCGTCGGAAGAGTGGAAGCACATGCTGGATTCGGTGCCGTTGCCGGAGCAGGCCAAGAAGAAGCCGCAGGCCGGCTCGCGCCGTGTGCAGGAGGCGATGTCGCAGCCGCGCATGACGGAGACGCCGCAGCACCAGGAGCAGGATTTGCGTCTGTCGGTCTCGGACAAGGAAATCCTTCAGAAAAAGGATTTTGCGCAGATGAGCGCGGCCGAGATCACCGAAGCGCTCCGCGCCGTCGAGCGGATGCGGTTGCCGCAGGCCGAGCTTCTGACGCGCCGGCACCGGCCCGATCCCCGGGGCCTGCGCCTCGATCTCCGCCGAACGCTGCGCGCCTCGTTACGCACGGGCGGCGACATCATCGACATCCATCGCCTCGGGCGGATCGAGAAACCGGCGCCGATCGTCGCGCTGCTCGACATCTCGGGTTCGATGAGCGAGTACACCCGCCTGTTCCTGCATTTCCTGCATGCCATAGGGGACGCGCGAAAACGTGTCTCGGTCTTCCTGTTCGGCACCCGCCTCACCAACGTGACCCGGGCGCTGCGCCAGCGCGATCCCGACGAGGCGCTGGCGAGCTGCTCGGCCTCGGTGGAGGACTGGGCCGGCGGCACGCGGATCTCGGCCTCCCTGCACAATTTCAACAAATTGTGGGCGCGGCGCGTGCTGAGCCAGGGCGCCATCGTGCTGCTGATCTCCGACGGGCTGGAGCGGGAGGCCGATTCCAAGCTCGCCTTCGAGATGGACCGGCTGCACCGTTCCTGCCGGCGGCTGATCTGGCTCAACCCGCTGCTGCGGTTTGGCGGCTTCGAGGCCAAGGCCCAGGGCATCAAAATGATGCTGCCGCACGTTGACGAATTCCGTCCGGTACATAATTTGAGCTCGATCCAGGAGCTGATCACCACGCTCTCCCGGCCGCTGCCGCCGCATCACCGCAGCTTGATCCGCTCCGCAGCCTGAGAGGTAGCCATGCTCGATCGCGACGAGGATATTCTGAAGGCGGCGGAGGACTGGCAGAAGGCCGGCCGTGGCGTCGCGCTCGCCACCGTGGTGGAGACCTGGGGCTCGGCACCGCGCCCGGCGGGCTCGAGCCTCGTCATCAACGACGAGGGCACGTTCCTGGGGTCCGTCTCCGGCGGTTGCGTCGAGGGCGCCGTGGTCACGGAGGCCATGGATGTGATCCAGAGCGGCAAGCCCAGGATGCTGGAGTTTGGCGTTGCCGACGAGGCTGCCTGGAATGTCGGGCTGTCCTGCGGCGGCACCATCCGCGTCTTCGTCGAGAAGGTCGGCTAGCCGTGAAGCTCGCAATCCTGCACGAACTCAATGCCGAGCGCGCCGCGCGCCGCCCGGTGATCCTGGTGACGGACACCGAGAGCGGCGAGCAGCGCCTTGTGAAAGCCAAGGATTTCGCCAAGGATCCCTTGGGCGCTGAACTCGACAAGCAGCTTCGCATGGGCAAAAGCGCCAGTGTCGAGGCCGGCGGCAAGAAGCTCTTCCTCAACGTTTATGCGCCGACCGCAAAGCTCGTCATCGTCGGCGCTGTCCATATCAGTCAGGCGCTGGCGCCGCTGGCGCGCTCGCTCGGCTACGACGTCACCGTGGTCGATCCGCGCACGGCCTTTGCGAGCCCCGAGCGCTTCCCAGACGTTCCCTTGGTCGCGGAATGGCCCGACACGGCGCTGCCGCCACTCAACGTCGATGCCTACACCGCTTTCGTCGCGGTGACGCACGATCCAAAGATCGACGATCCCGCGCTGCTGCACGCTTTCGAGCGCAACTGCTTCTATATCGGCGCGCTCGGCTCGCGGAAGACGCATGCCAAACGCGGCGACCGGCTGCGGGCGCAGGGCGCCAAGGACAACGACATCGCGCGCATCCATGCGCCCATCGGGCTTGCGATCGGCGCGGTCTCGCCGTCCGAGATCGCGGTGTCGATCATGGCCGAGATCACGGCGGTGCTTCGCCTGCCGCCCAAAGAAAAAGAAGAAGCCGCATGAAATTCGGCCCGGCGAGTCCCAGGGATGCGATCGGCGGGGTGACCGTCCACACCCTGCGCCAGGGACCGCTGGTGCTGAAGAAGGGCACGACGATCGGGCCTGCCGAGGTCGAGGCGCTGGAGCGCGCCGGCATCAAGGACATTGTGGTGGTGCGGATGGAGGCGGGCGATGTCTCCGAGGACGTCGCTGCCGCCAGCATCGCGCTCGCCGTCGGTGGCGATGGCATTCATGTCGAGCGTGCCTTTACCGGTCGAGCCAATCTGTTCGCCGCGCGCCCGGGCGTGCTGGTGATCGATCGCGCCGCAGTGGACCGCATCAACAATATCGACGAGGCCATTACCTTTGCCACGCTCTCCGCCTTCAAGCCGGTGGTCGAGGGCGAGATGGTCGGCACCGTCAAGATCATTCCGTTCGGCGTCGAAGGAAACTTGCGTGATGCCGCGGTGAAGGCCGCGGGTCGCGACGTTCTGAAGATCGCGCCTTACGTCATCAAGCGTGTCGGCGTGGTCTCGACGCTGTTGCCCGGCCTGTCCTCCAAGGTGATCGACAAGACGTTGCGCGTCACCGCCGAGCGGCTTGCGCCAGCCGGCGCTGGCATCATCGCCGAGCGGCGGGTCCCCCATGAGGAGCAGGCGCTGTCGGCTGCGATCAACGAACTGCTGGAACTTGGCGCCGAGCTCGTGATCGTGTTCGGGGCATCCGCGATCGCCGATCGCCGCGACGTGATCCCTGCGGCCGTGACCGCCGTCGGCGGCGAGATCGAGCATTTCGGCATGCCGGTCGATCCCGGCAATCTTTTGCTGATTGCCCGGGCCGGCGCCGTTCCTGTGCTGGGTGCGCCCGGCTGCGCGCGCTCGCCGGTCGAGAACGGCTTTGACTGGGTGCTGATGCGGCTGCTGGCCGGCATCAAGGTGACGCGGTCCGAGCTGATGGGCATGGGCGTCGGCGGCCTCCTGATGGAGATCGTCACGCGTCCGCAGCCGCGCGCAAAACCGGAGATCGAGGGCAACAACCAGGTCGCGGTTATCGTGCTCGCGGCGGGCCGTTCGACCCGGATGGGTGGGCCGAACAAGCTACTGGCCGAGCTCGACGGCAAGAAGCTGGTGCGGATTGCGACCGAGCAGGCGCTGGTCTCGAAAGCATCGGAGGTCATCGTCGTCACCGGCCATCAGACCGAGCTGATCGAGCAAGCCTTGCAAGGCCTGAAGGTGCGTTTCGTCAAAAATCCGGATTTTGCCGGCGGCATCGCAAGCTCGGTCAAGGCCGGTATCGCGGCCGTTCCAGAAGCTTGCGACGGCGCTGTGGTCTGCCTCGGCGACATGCCGCTGATCAATGCCGGCCTGATCGACCGTCTCATCGACGCGTTCGCACCGGACCGCGGCAATCTCATCGTCGTGCCCGTCAGCGAAGGCCGGCGCGGCAATCCCGTGCTGTGGTCGCGCCGCTTCTTCACGGAGTTGATGACGCTCGATGGCGATGTCGGCGCGCGCCATCTGATCGCCAAGCACACCGAGGCGGTCGCCGAAGTGCCGGTCGACGGCGAGAGCGCCTTCCTCGACATCGACACGCCGCAGGCGTTGGAAGCGGCAAGACGCGGGTGACGCTGCGGTATGGTGGGCAAAGGCGCGTAGCGCCATGCCCACCATTCCCCAGACTGCGATCTGAAATTGGTGGCACGCCTCAATTTCAACGCCCCGTTCACCATCTGGAAACGACCGGCGCTTACAGTCCACTTCACCTGCCTTGGGGGGAGGGGTTTTTCCATGGCTTCGAACGTCGTCGCGCGCCGTTGCGCGATGTTTTTCTTTGCGCTGTCCGTCTGCGTCGCGGGCGCTCGCCATATCACCGATGCGCACGCCGCCGGTGCATTTGCGGTCGGCAAGTGCGGCGCCTATGGCCAAGCGTTTGATTATGGCGCCGAGCACGAAGCGCGTGCGGCGGCGCAGAAGCAGTGCAAGGGCGATTGCACGACCGTGACGATGAAGCGCGCTTGCGCCGCGATGTCGGTCGATCTGTCCAATCCCTGCGGCGCCTATGGCTATGCCGTCAAGCCGAAGATCTCGGCCACGCTCAATGCCGCGACGCGCGAATGTTACAAATACGGCGGCAAGGAATGCGTGATCCGCGCCTGGGCCTGCGACGCAAAGGGTTGATTCCTGTTGCCGTCATTCCGATGTTGCGTAGCATCGAGTCCGGAATGACAGTTGGGGAATTCAATGCAATTCGACACTAAAATCGCCGTTGTGATCCGCACTGATCTTCAGCCCTGGCAGAAGCTCAACGTTGCCTCGTTCCTGACCAGCGGCATCGCGGCTGCGTTTCCCGACTGCATCGGCGAGCCCTATGAGGACGCGTCGGGCACGAAATATCACGCGCTGATCGGACAGCCGATCCTGATCTATGGCGCCGACGGTCCCGCATTGACGCGCGCGCTCGATCGGGCCCTGACGCGCAGCGTCAAGCCGGCGGTCTACACCGAGGACATGTTCAAGACCACGCATGATGCCGCCAATCGCGAGGCGGTGAGGGCAGTGGCGCGCCCTGACCTCAACCTCGTTGGACTTGCGATGCGCGCCGAGCGCAAGGTGATCGACAAGATCGTTGATGGGCTGAAGTTTCATAGTTGACGTGAATGCGCGCGGTCTTGCGCGCTTCCACTTGCGATGCCTTACCCCGGCGGCATGCCAGCGAATTTCGGCAGGTCCGGGTCAAGACGATCCCAGTCATGTCCGCGCGCGGCGAAAGTGACCGCCTGCGGCTTGTAGCGGGCGGGCTCGTCGAGGCTTGCGGCGCGGATCGTAAAGACGTCGGGCTGTGCCGCGAAGGTCATGTACACAGGCACGCCGCACTGCGTGCAGAAACCGCGCGTCTTCACGTTGCCGCTGTTGGCGACCATGTCCCAATGCGTCGCCTCGCCGGTAAGCGTGACGCCGGCGCGCGCGAAGGTTACGTAAGAGCCGTGCCCGCTGCCGCTTTCGCGCTGGCAGTCCCGGCATTGGCAGTGATTGCTGAACAGGGGCTCACTGGCGATCGAATAGCGGATCGCGCCGCAGGCGCAGCCGCCGGTAAAGGGCTTGGTCATGCGATAACTCCTTACTTATCTTCGCCGCTGATCTCGTCGAGCTGGCGGACGACCTTCTTCCAGCCGCCGCTCATGCCCGTGTAGGCCGACTGGTTCCTGGGTATGACGAAGCCCGCATGAACCAGACGGATCCGCGTGCCGGCCTCCACCGGGGTGAGGGACCACGTCACGACAGTGTCGAGCGGCGCGCCGTAGCCGGTGTTGCGCTCATCGCCGCCCTTCCAGGCGTAGACGAGGCGCCGGTTCGGCATGACTTCAAGGACGCGACAATGGATGACGCCATCCCAGGCGCCACCCGGCGTGGTCTGGTAGGTGAAAGTGTTGCCTTCGACGGCCTCGAAACCGGTCGGCGGCATCAGCCAGCGCGCGATGAGCTGGGCGCTGGTCAGCGCCTTCCAGATCGTCTCTGGCGCGTGAGGGAGCACCTCGTCGAGGACGATGTCTTTTGTCTCGGCTTTCAATTCAAGAGCACTCACGGATCGATCTCCTTCAAGAGGTCACGCAGGTTCTGGAAGCGCTCGCGCCAGAACACGCCGTAATGGTCCATCCAGGAGACCAGCGGTTCGAGGCCTTGCGGCGCGGCACGGTAATAGACGTTGCGGCCCTCGGCACGCTCGGCGACGAGGCCGGCCTGCTTGAGGGACTTCAAGTGTTGCGAGATCGCGCCTTGCGTCACGCCGCTTCCGCGCGTGAGCTCGGCGACGCTGATCTCCTTGCTCTCGAAGACGCGCTCGAACACCGCGCGCCGGGTCGGATCGGCGAGGGCGCGCATCACGGTGGTGACGGGATTTGGGGCGGCTTCGATCATGGGAATTAGATTAGTATCAACTAATGAATTAGTCCAGGCTAATTTATTGGCCTGGTTGGGTCTGTAATCCTGTCTTGACTGTGACTGACCAGTCAGTCATGTAATCAGAATGACCAAGAAGCCGACCAAACCCGCCGCTCCGTCCACAGATCGCGCCAGCGCAAAGGCCTCTGCACGCGCTGGCAACGACGCGGCACCCGCGTCGAGCCGCGCCACGCGCGCGGCGGAACGGCGTGCCGCGATCGTGGAGGCCGCGATGGAGGAATTCATCGCGCGCGGCTTTGCCGCGACGCGGCTCGACGACATCGCGAAGCGCGCGGGTGTCGCCAAGGGCACCATCTACCTGCACTTCAAGGACAAGGAATCCATGTTCGAGGAGCTGGTGCGGACCGTGATCGTCCCTGTGGTGACGCGGTTGACAGCATTGCCGCCGCCGGCGGGCTCGGTGCGTGATCTCGTCGAGACGTTTGCCAGCAACTTCCTCAAGGAGGTGATCGGCACCAGACGCGGTGATCTCGTGCGCCTGATCGTGGCCGAGGGACCGCGCTTTCCGTCCGTGGCCGATTTCTACTACCGCGAGGTCGTCTCGCGCGGGATGGCCGCCATGCGCGCCCTGATCGAGCTCGGCATTGCCCGCGGCGAGATCCGCCAGAAGAACCTGGCGCATTACCCGCAGATCCTGGTCGCACCCGCGATGATCGCGGTGATCTGGCAGAGCCTGTTTGCGCGGCACGCGCCGCTCGACGCGCAGGACATGCTGCGCGTCCATCTCGATTTGATTTTTGGCGAACGGAGCACGGCATGAGGTCGTTGCGAGCAATTTTTATATTCGCATCAGTCGCGGTCCTCGCAACCGGGCTTGCTGGCTGCAAGGACAAGCGTGAGCCCGGCTTCCAGGGCTGGGTCGAGGCCGACATGATCTTCGTCAGCCCGGACGAGGCGGGCCGGGTGACGAAGCTGAACATCCGCGAGGGCGACGAGGTCAAGGTCGGAGATCACCTCTATTCAGTCGACGACGATCTCCAGCTTGCCGATCTCAACCTGAACAAGGCGACGCTTGCCAACGCGCAGCAGACCTATGACCGCGCGGCCTCGCTGAGCAAGACCGGCTCGGGCACGCAGGCCAATCTCGACTCGGCCGTCTCTGCCTTGCGCGTCGCCGAGGCGCGGGTGGCGACCTCGGAGACGCGGATGGCGCGGCGCAAGGGCTTTGCGCCCGTGGCCGGTACCATCCAGCAGATCTATTTTCGCGAGGGCGAGATGGTGGCAGCGCAGCGGCCCGTGCTCTCGATCATGCCTCCCGGCAACATGAAGCTGCGTTTCTTCGTGCCGGAGACCGAGCTGCCGAAGCTTGCGATCGGCGACACGGTGCGGATCGCGTGCGACAGTTGCGCCGCCGATCTCACAGCAAAGATCTACTTCATCGCGACTTCGGCCGAATACACCCCGCCTGTCATCTACAGCCTCGAGGAGCGCAACAAGCTCGTCTACCTGATCCAGGCGCGGCCGTCGCGCCCCGATGCGCTGCGTGTCGGACAACCTATCGACGTCCATCTCAATCCAAAAACCCCCGTGGCGGACAAGCGATGAACGGCGGCAATGGCATTGCGATCGACGTCAAGGGCCTGAGCAAGTCGTTCGGCGGCCGCGAGGTCGTGCACGATTTGTCGATGCAGGTGAAGCGGGGTTCGATCTACGGCTTCCTCGGCCCGAACGGCTCGGGCAAGACGACGACGATCCGCATCCTCTGCGGCCTGCTCACGCCCGACAGCGGCGAGGGCACCTGCCTCGGCTACGACATCAGGCGCGATGCCGAAAAGATCAAGCGCCAGGTCGGTTACATGACCCAGCGCTTCAGCCTCTATCAGGATCTCTCAGTCCGCGAAAACCTCGAATTCGTCGCGCGCCTATACGGCCTTCGCGATGCACGCGGCGCCGCGCGCGACATGATCAAGCGGCTGGGGCTCTCGGGCCGCGAGGAGCAGCTCGCGGGCGAGCTCTCCGGCGGCTGGAAGCAGCGGCTGGCGTTGGGCGCCTGCACATTGCCCAGTCCTAAACTGCTGCTGCTGGACGAGCCGACCGCCGGCGTCGACCCGAAGGCGCGGCGCGATTTCTGGAACGAGATTCATGCACTGGCGGCCGACGGTCTCACCGTGCTGGTCTCGACACACTACATGGACGAGGCCGAGCGCTGTCACGAGATTGCTTATATCGCCTATGGCCATCTGCTCGTGCACGGCACCGTGGACGAGGTAATCGCGAAATCCGCGCTGACGACCTACACCGTGACGGGCGAGGACCTGAACGAGCTTACGGCTGCGCTCACCGGCAAGCCCGGGATCGACATGGTGGCGCCGTTCGGCACGTCGCTGCACGTCTCCGGCCGCGACGTCGCCGCGCTCGAGGCCAGCATCGCGCCGTGGCGCGAGAAAAGCGGGCTGCATTGGCACAAATCATCGCCTTCACTGGAAGACGTGTTCATCGAATTGATGAGTCGTTCCAAGGACAATTTCCAATGAGCGCGGTCGATCGTCCCGAACCCCAGCACGCGATCCGGGAGCGCTTCGGCTTCTGGAGGCGCTCCTATGCGATGCTGATCAAGGAGTTCATCCAGCTCAGGCGCGACCGGGTGTCGTTTGCAATGATCGTGATGCTGCCGGTGATGCAGCTGCTCCTGTTCGGCTATGCCATCAACACCACGCCGCACAATCTGCCGAGCGCGGTGTTGCTCCAGGAAGACTCCGATCTCGCCCGCTCGATCCTGAAGGCGCTGGAGAACACCGCCTATTTCCACTTTCTCTACGAAGTGCACGACGTCGATGACTTCGACAATCTCCTGAAGTCAGGCAAGGTTCTGTTCGGCGTCGAGATCCCGCGCGGCTTCGAGCGGGCGGTACGGCGCGGCGACAGACCGGCGCTGCTGGTCGCGGCCGACGCGACCGATCCCGTTGCAGCGAGTGCGGCGATCGGCTCGCTCGGCATGGTCGTGCAGACCGCACTCAAGCACGATCTCTACATCGGAGATCCCCCGGAGATGCCGTTCGAGATCCGCGCGCATGCCCGCTACAACCCCGCCGCCGCGTCGAGCCTCAACATCGTGCCGGGCCTCGTCGGCACCATCCTCACCATGACCATGCTGATCTTCACCGCGCTCTCGGTCACGCGCGAGGTCGAGCGCGGCACGATGGAGAGCCTGCTGTCGATGCCGATCAGGCCGGTCGAGGTGATGTTCGGCAAGATCATCCCGTACGTGCTGGTCGGGTTCGTGCAGGCGTTCCTCATCATCGGCATCGGGGTCGGCCTGTTCGGCGTGCCGGTGCTCGGCAATCTGTTCCTGCTGGCGCTGCTCTCGACGCTGTTCATCACGACCAACCTGGCGATCGGGTATACGATCTCGACGCTGGTGCAGAACCAGCTCCAGGCGATGCAGATGTCGATGATGTTCTTCCTGCCGAGCATCTTGCTGTCCGGCTTCATGTTCCCGTTTGCCGGGATGCCGGCCTGGGCGCAATATGTCGGCGAGTGCTTGCCGCTGACGCATTATTTGCGCATCGTCCGCGCCATCATGCTGAAGGGCGCGAGCATGCAAAATTTGCATTTCGACGCGCTGGCGCTGGCGGTCCTGATGCTGCTCGCCATGACCATCGCCGTGACGCGCTTCCGCCGCACGCTGGATTGAGGCAAGATGCCCCGGAATCAAGGGGGCGGAATGGTCAGTTTTGCGAGCAGGAAGGCCCGGCAGCATGCCGTGGTCTCCGAAGACTTCGAGCGCGAGCTGACGCGCGAAGTGCTGCGCACCGAGCTCGTGCGGGTGAGGGCGCTGATCACGACGGGCTGCGTCATCGTCGTGTTTCTCACTGCGATCTATCTTGTCGATTCCTCCGTGGTGCAGCGGGTCTGGCGGGGCACCGAGGGGCTTGCCGAGGTCTATGGTCTCCTGACCGGCTTCATCCTGTTCGAGGTCTGGGTCCACAGCCAGATCAGGCGAAACCTCAAGCTCGACCGCGATCTGCCGGTGATCCGGCGCTATATCGGTGCGCTGATCGAGACCTCGCTGCCAACCGTCATCCTGATCCTGCAGATTCGCAGCATGGGCGCGAGCCAAGCGCTCGGCTTCGTCGTGCCGCTGATCTATTTCATTTTCGTCATCCTTTCGACCCTGCGGCTGGACTTCTGGCTGTCCACCTTCACCGGCTTCGTCGCTGCGGGTGAGTTGCTCACTGTGGCGCTGATCTTCGATCCCGCCAGCGGGAGCGGCGAGCCGCAGATCTATTTCCACGCGGTACGAAGCACCATCATCCTGATCTGCGGCGTGCTTGCCGGCGCGGTCGGTGCGCAGCTCCGCCGCCAGTTCGCCGCGAGCATTGCCGCAGCGACCGCGCGCGACCGGGTGACCAACCTGTTCGGCCAGCACGTTTCGCCGCAGGTGGTGGAGCGGCTGATGGCGGCGGGGACGAGCGCCGCCGGCGACCTCCGCCGCGTTGCCGTGATGTTCGTCGATTTTCGCGGCTTCACCGCGGGCGCGCACTCGCGAACCCCGCAGGAGGTGGTCGACCGGCTCGACGGCGCCTTCGCCGTCCTGGTCGACATTCTCGACCGCGAGGGTGGCATCGTGAACAAGTTTTTGGGCGACGGCTTTCTCGCCCTGTTCGGTGCGCCGCTGGAGACTTCCGACGCCGCGCACCGCGCGGTCGCCGCGGGCCGCGAGATGCTAACCGCGATGGAGCGCATCAACGCGCAGACGAGCTGGCCACTCAAGATCGGCATCGGTATCCATTTCGGCGAGGTCGTCGCCGGCAATATCGGCTCGCCCCGGCGCAAGGAATACACCGTCATCGGAGACACCGTGAACTTCGCCTCACGGCTGGAGGCGCTGAACAAGGAGTTCGGCTCGCAGCTCTTGATCTCGGCGGCCGTTCGCGAGGCACTTGGCAAGGACTGCGACGATGCGGTCTCGCTTGGGGAGGTCGAGGTGCGCGGTTACGAACAGAAGGTGGCGGTGTTTCAACTGGGGTGAGGGCCGCTTCCTGCGCTTTCAAATGTGAGTCGCGCTTCGCTGAAGCGGGTCGGGTTCGTTGAAGGCGCGTGATGAAATATCTCTGCCAGCTTTTGGGGCTTGCATTGTGGAAGCCGCTTCTCGGCCTCCAACGCGTCACCGCGATTGCTCCGATTGCACTCAATTTTGGGGAATGACGGACGATGTTGCCGGCTTGTAGAGTGCCGGCGACGCGGCCGATTGCGGCTGCGATTGCGTAAGGGAAATGAAGATGCAGCGCCGCTACATCACCGTCGACGTGTTCACCGACCGCGCCTTCGGCGGCAACCAGCTCGCCGTGGTACTCGATGCCGGCGGGTTGTCGACCACGCAAATGCAGGCGATCGCGACCGAGTTCAACTATTCCGAGACGACCTTCGTGTTGCCGCCGCGTGACAAGGCGAATGATGCAGAGGTGCGCATCTTCACGCCTGTCAGGGAGCTTCCTTTCGCTGGCCATCCCAATGTCGGCACCGCCTTCGTGCTGGCCTCGATCGCGAAGGAGCCGAAACCGCGTCTGCGGTTCGAGGAGAAGGCGGGGCTGGTGCCGGTCGATATCTCGCGAGAGCAGGGGCGGGTAATCAGCACCGAGCTCACCGCGCCGCAGCCTCTGACCCGCCTGTCGCAGTTGTCTGCCGCTGATGCCGCGAGCTGCATCTCACTCAGTGCAGACGACATTAGGGTCGACCGTCACGCTCCACAGGTCGTCAGCGTTGGAACGCCGTTTCTGGTGATTGAGGTGCACTCGCGCGATGCGCTCAAACGGGCGAAGTCCGACGCGGCGGCCTTCGGCAAGGTATTTCCGTGCGACGGCGCGTTCGCGGCGTGGTTCTATACGCGCGATGTGCCCGCGGCGGAGGCGCCTTGCGAGCGGCAGGCGCGGATGTTCATGCGCGGCGCCGGCGGCCTCGCCGAAGACCCCGCCACCGGCAGCGCAACGGTCGCGGCCGCCGCGCTGTTCGCCGATCTCGATCCTGTCCGCGACGGCGAGTTGAAGCTCACGGTCGGCCAGGGTTTTGACATGGGGCGGCCGAGCCTCTTGCTGACGCGCGTGCGCAAGCAGGACGGCAACATCGTCTCCGCTCATGTCGGCGGCAGCTGTGTGCAGATGATGGAAGGCACGTTCCGGCTCGCGGGGGAGGGGTAGCTCTCTATTCCCGGCCATGACGGAGAGAGTCGTTCAGGCCTGCCGTCCCGCCAGATTCTTCACTGCCACTCCATCGCGCTCTTCGATGATCTCAGCGATCATCTGGCGGTGGCAGTGGGTGTGATCGCGCTCGTAGCAAAGCAGACAGACGGGACCTGCTTTCTTCACCAGCGCCGAGAGCTCGTCCATCTGCTCCCTGGCCTCCGGCGTCTTCAGGTGCTTTGAGAAAACCTTCTCCAGCACATCGTATTGCCCGCTGCGGGCGGCGAGGCGGCCTTCCTTGGGCGTTCCGAGCGCTGCCAGATGGACATAGGCGATGCCGCGTTCATCGAGGCCTGCGGCGAGCTGCCTCTTGGAAAAGCCGGGCCGGCGCGATGACGTCACCGCGCGCACGTCGACGACGAGCTTGACGCCGGATTGCTCCAGCTCGTCGAGCACTGCCTTGGGCGGCGTCTGCTCATAGCCGATGGTGAAGAGCTTTTTTGCCTTTGCCATGAGACACCTTTAGCGAAACACGTCAGCTCACCCGCGCGATCAGCTCCATGGCGCCGGCCGGCGCGCGCACCTTGCCCTCGTGGATGACATAGGCGAACACGTCGCGCGGCTCCTTCTTCGGCTTGGCCTTGTCGACCTTCGGCAGGTCGTCGGGTTCACTTCCCTCGGCCCAGTGCTGAAAGCGCTTTGCCCAGGCATCGAGCTGCTTCGGCGGATAGCATGTCTTGATCTCGTCATTGCCCTTCTGCAGCCGGGCATAGACGAAATCGCCGGCGACGTCGGCGATCGCGGGATATTTGCCGTGCTCGGCGAAGACGACGGGCGTCTCGAATTCGCGGATCAGCGCGACGAAGTCCGGCGCGCAGAAACTGTCGTGACGGACCTCGACGACGTGGCGCAGGGCGCGTCCGTCGAGCTTGCGCGGCAACAGCTCGAGGAATTTGCCGAAATCGGCGCCGTCGAATTTTTTGGTCGGCGCGAACTGCCACAGCACCGGCCCAAGATGATCGCCGAGTTCCAGCACGCCGGAATCATAGAAACGTTTGATGGAATCCCCAGCCTCGGCCAGCACGCGCCGGTTGGTGGCGAAGCGCGGCCCCTTGACCGAGAACACGAAACCATCAGGCACCTCGCTCGCCCATTTGCGAAAGCTCTCCGGTTTCTGCGAGCCGTAATAGGTGCCGTTGATCTCGATCGAGGTCAGTTTCGAGGCGGCGTAGGACAGCTCCTTGGCTTGCGTCAGCTTCTCCGGATAGAACACGCCGCGCCAAGGCTCGAAGGTCCAGCCGCCGATGCCGATAAAGATGTTGCCTGATTTTTTAGACGCGGTTTTTGCTTTGGCCACGGGAGGATCTCGGATGACGGGAGGAGGGGCCTCCATCCTAATCAAACGAGTTGTGATTGGCCAGTTGCGACGTCCCGTCTAAGCTCGCGACGGGATCTGCGAAAAAAGGAGAACAAGATGCGGATGCTGATGGTGGGAGCGGCGCTCGTTATGATGACATCTGCTGCCATGATATCTTCAGTTATGGCCGACGATGACGATGCCAAGGGTGCGCAGAAGCTCGCCATGCAGGGCCGCGACGATTATTGGCATTGCCTGGCGCGGGAATATTCGCGCGACGGCAATCAGGGCCTGTCGGAACAGGATTTTGGCCGCTCCGTCGCCGGAGCCTGTCCGTCGGAGCGACAATACTACCGGGTGGCACTGCTCGATTATCTCACCACGCAATATCCCGATATTGATGCCGGCGCGCATCTCGCGACCGCGAACAGGGCGGTGGAGGCGGCGCAAAAGGACATCGTGACGGCCTTCGTCAAGCACAAGCCGCCGCAGAAATAGCCCATGGACCGGTGCCTCCGGCAAGCCCTTCCTGCGGCGCGCTCATCCATGGTATTATTGAGCGCATCTGGAACAGGGATGAGTTTCCATGTCGTCTGAGTCGGTGGGGGGCATTTTGGGCGCGATCGTCGCGGCGATCGTGCTTGCGGTGGCCGTCGTCTTCGGGCCGATCGGCCAATACGGCAAGCCGCCCAGGCCCGCGAAAGTCGACCCGGCCGCCGTTACGGCGCCGGCGGCCCCTGCCGCGCCCGTGCCGCGAGGGCCGGTGATCAAGGAAGTCCCGAACCAATAAGGGCGTGAAAAGGGCCTCTTTCGCCCCTTGTAAAGCGGCGTTGCCGTTCCCATTTAGCTTATAACGGCGACGTTGAGCGAAAAACTCCGGCGCTGGAACGACCTTGGAATAGCACAGGCTGCGCCGGATGTACGCGCGGCCCGCCGTTCCGGGGTCGTTGGCATTTTTGGGCCCCTTTTGGGCCGCTCCCCAGAGAAACCCCGGCTTGCGAGCGCAAGTTCGTGGCAGCACAAGTTCTTGGCAGCACGGGACGCGGCGGATATACGCTGCCGTCATGAATGAAGCGATCAGACCGGGCTCCGACACCCAAAAGGCGGCTTCGCCGGCGCCGGAATTGTCGGTCGTCGTCCCGACCTTCAACGAACGCGACAATGTCGCGGTGCTTTACCGGCGGCTGGAGGCCGCGCTGGCCGGCATCGCCTGGGAAGTCGTGTTCGTCGACGACAATTCGCCTGATGGCACTTGGGACGTCGTGCGCGCGCTGGCCCAGCGCGACAGCCGCGTGCGCTGTGTCCGCCGCATCGGCCGCCGCGGCCTGTCGGGGGCCTGCATCGAGGGCATCCTGGCCTCCAGCGCGCCCTATGCGGCCGTGATCGACGCCGATCTTCAGCACGACGAGACGCAACTGCCGAAGATGCTGTCGCTGCTTGCGAGCGGGCAGGCCGAGCTCGTGGTCGGCAGCCGCTACATCGAGGGCTACAAGAGCGAAGGCTTCAACAAGCAGCGCGCCGGCGCCAGCGCGCTGGCAACGGAACTCGCCAGGAAAGCGCTGCGGGTCGAGATCGCCGATCCCATGAGCGGCTTCTTCATGGTTCGCCGCGACCGTTTCGAGCAGCTGGCGCCGAAACTTTCCGTGCACGGCTTCAAGATCCTGCTCGACCTCGTCGCGAGCGCGAACGGCAGCTTGCGCGCCATCGAAATTCCCTACACGTTCGGTGAGCGCCAGCACGGCGAAAGCAAGCTCGATTCTATGGTCGCGCTGGATTTTCTCGGCCTGGTGCTGGCAAAGTTCACCAACGACGCTGTCTCGTTGCGCTTCCTGCTGTTCGCGATGGTCGGCGGGATCGGCCTCGTGGTGCATCTCACCACCCTGTTCATATCGCTCGAGCTGTTCAAGGAGCCGTTCGCGGAAGCGCAGGCCTCCGGCGCCATCGTCGCGATGACCAGCAATTTCGTCCTCAACAACTTCCTCACCTATCGCGACCAGCGGCTGAAGGGCTTTGCGCTGCTGCGCGGCCTGATCGCGTTCTACATCGTGTGTAGCGTCGGCCTGCTCGCCAATGTCGGCGTCGCCTTCTCGGTCTACGACCAGGAGCCGATCTGGTGGCTTGCGGGTGCGGCCGGGGCGCTGATGGGCGTGGTGTGGAACTACGCGATGTCCGGACTGTTCGTCTGGCGCAAGAAATAGCTCACGATGGGCGGGGCTGACGCGCGGATCGTCCGCAATACGGCGCTGGTGATCCTTGCGCTGGTCGGCTTGCGGCTCGTCGCAGCCGCCTTCACGCCGATCACCTTCGATGAAGCCTATTACTGGATGTGGTCGCAGAACCTCGCCGGGGGGTACTACGACCACCCGCCGATGGTTGCCTACGTCATCCGCGCCGGCACCCTGATCGCCGGCGACACCGAACTCGGCGTCCGCCTGGTCTCGATCCTGCTCGCGCTGCCGATGAGCTACGCGATCTATCGCTCCGCCGCGATCCTGTTCGGCGGCGCGCGGGTGGCGGCGACCAGCGCCATCCTGCTCAACGTGACGCTGCTGGCCTCGGTCGGCACGCTGATCGTCACGCCCGATGCGCCACTTCTGGTTGCCTCCAGCTTCGTGCTGTTCTTTCTCGCCAAAGTGCTGGAGAGCGGCCGCGGCGTCTGGTGGCTCGCGGTCGGCGCAGCCGTCGGCGCGGCGCTCCTGTCGAAATACACCGCGATGTTCTTTGGGCTGGCGATCCTGATCTGGATCGCGGCCGTGCCGAAACTGCGGCACTGGTTTCTCTCGCCCTGGCCGTATCTCGGCGGTTTCGTTGCGCTCGCGCTGTTCTCGCCGGTGATCCTCTGGAATTCCGATCATCAATGGGTCTCGTTCGCAAAGCAGCTCGGGCGCGCCAGGATCGAGGATTTTCGTCCGGTCTTCATTGCCGAGCTGATCCCGACCCAGATCGCGTTCGCAACCCCGCTGGTGTTCATCCTCGGCGCGATGGGGCTGCACGCGCTGACCTGGCGTCGGGCCGGCGCGCTGGCCTCGCGCGTGCTGATCGAGACGATGTTCTGGACCATCGTCGCCTATTTCGTCTGGCATTCGCTGCATGCCCGCGTCGAGGCCAACTGGTTCGCGCCGGTCTATCCGCCTTTCGTCATCGCGGCGGCGGCCGCTGCCAATCTCGTGCAGTGGAAGCCGCGCCAGCGCCGGCTGGTGGACTTCTGCCTGCGCTGGGCCGCACCCACCGGCATCGTGATGTTTGCCGCGCTGATCGTGCAGGCCAATACCGGCTGGCTGTCCGGCTATCGCCGCGATGCGACCGTGCGCAGCGTCGGCGTCGGCTGGCGCGAACTCGCTGCCGAAATCGAAGCGGTGCGCGCCCGCAATGGCGCGACCTGCGTGCTTGCGCCGGACTACGGCACGACGGGCTGGCTCGCCTTCTATCTGCCGCGCGGCAGCTGCGTGGCGCAGCAGAACCAGCGCATCCGCTGGGCCAACATGCCCGAGCCGGATCCAAAGCTGCTTGCGGGCAAGCTGATCTATGTCGACGAGCTGCGAGCTGACGGCCATCCGGCGGTCCACGACCTCTTTGCCAAGGTGACGCAGGTCGCGCAATTGCAGCGCAAGCGCGGCTCGCTCGTGATCGAGACTTACAGCATCGATCTGCTCGAAGGCGCCAAGGGCGACGTGCTGGATCGCTCGCCGCCGCCGGAAGCGCGGTAGCTCTTCGTCGGGACGATGGCGAAGGTTCAGTCGATCATCTCGGCCTTGGTCGCGGCCTGGTTCGGCCTGTCCTGGTCGCGCCAGAACCAGACGGTCACGACGCCGGAGCGGCCGCGGACCTGCGTGAGCAGGGGGCCCGACAGAATGCCGTCGGGAGCGCCCTGGAAGTCGGCCGCATCCAGCAGCGTATCGCTGAACGCGAGCCGCGCGCCGTTCTGGACGGCAACCTCCATCAACCGGCTCGCGACGTTGACGGTGTCGCCCGTCGCCGTGATGTGCTGATGGCTCTCGCCGAGGCGCGAGGCGACGATCGGGCCGAAATGCGCGCCGATCTTGAAGCCGAGCTGGTGCCCGATCGCAGACGGCAGTGACGCGATCCAGCGTTCGACGCCGCGATGCAAGTCGATCGCGCATTTCAGTGCGCGTGCGGCGTCGTCGGGCATTGCGCCGGGCAGGCCGAACAGGATCATGGCGCCGTCGCCGAGAAAGCCGCTGATCATGCCACCGCAATCGACGGCGGTCTTCTCGATCAGCGCGTGAAACGCCTTCAGAATGTCCTGGAGTTCGCCCGGATCGATCCGCTCGCTCAGCGCCGTGAAGCCGGAGAGATCGATGAAGACCATTGCTGCGTCCTGCCGGACGGGTGTCGACAGGAAATTCGGATCGCGCGCCAGCCACTCCTGCACGGCCGGCGCCTGGAATTGCGCGAGCGACCGGCTCTTGGCGGCGAAATATTGCGTGCGGCGGCCTCCCGCCCACAATTGCACGCCGGCAAAGATCGCAACCGGCGGCACTGCTGCGGCGAGCGTGGTCGCGGCGTTCAGCCAGACGCCATGTGTGAACGCGAACAAATTGAAGCTGGCCCAGGCGATCATCACCGCGGCCGCGGCAACGATGCCAAGCGCGCTGCGCCGCCAGGCGAGCAGACCTACCAGCAGCATCGGCAACAGGATCGCGATGAGCGCGTCGGCGATGTGGACCTTGCGGTCGCGCACGATGCTGTCGCCGGCGACGAGATGGGTGATCGCGGTGGAGACCACTTCGACGCCGGGCATCAGGGAATCGAACGGTGTTGGGTAAAAATCACCGCCGCCGGCGACCGAGGCCCCGATCACGACGATCCGGTTCTCGATCGCCGCGCGACTTAACGTGCCGTCGAAGATGCTCTGTGCGCTGACGGTGCGGATGGTCCGGCGCGGGCCGTAATAGGTGATCGGTAGCGCGAAGTCGGTATCGGTGGGCACCGCGCGGTCGCCGAGCATCAGATGGTCCGGCGCGATCGTCAGCGACTTGTCGAGCGCGCGCGCCGCGACCCGCAACGGAAAGGACAGCTCGACCTTGTCGCTGGTCCGAAATAGCATCGGCACCGAGAGCGGTGAGCCAGACTGGCCGGTCGCAACATTGACGACGCCGACCTCGGCATGATCGGCGAACGCCGGCAAGGGCAGCAGGAAGCGCTCGGCCTGCGGCAGGGCGGCGAGGGGGCCTTGGCCGCTGGTCTCCACGGTCTCGCTGGCGGACGGGAAGATCGCCGCGGCGGCAAGAACGATGGGACCGGTAGCCAGCGTATTTGCCAGCGTGGCGTCGCCGATCGCAGCGCTGCGGTCGACCAGCAGCAGGTCGATCGCGACGACCTTCGGCTTGAACTGCACGATGGTGTCGACGACGCGGGCGAGATCGGCGCGCGGCAGCGGGTAGCTGCCGCCGCGCTTCACGACGGTGTCGTCGATCGCTACGATGGTGATGAGATCGGGCGGAACCCGCACGCCACGGACCTGCGTCCGCCAGTCCGTCAGCGTCGCCTCGAGGCGGTCGAGAAAGCGCAGATGACCGTTGGCGTGCCCGGCATAGATGCCCGCGCCCCACAGTGCGGTGAGGACGAGTGCCACCAGGATCTGAACGCGTCGGCTACTCATGTGGTCGTGTTGCAATTTCTCTATCGTCCAAATGCTGTTGGCCGAGCCCAGCTGACTCGAACTTATTGGCCTGGCCCTATTGACCAAGTCTTGCCATCAATGCGTCGACGCGCGGCTGGCCCCATGTCTTGACCGTCAATGGGCCTGTCGCTTCCACGTCGACGCCTTGGCCGCGGCCCAATACCACGCCGCGCCCGCCGCTCCTGCGGCTCACGCCGACACGGCCGTCAGCCACGAAGACGGAGGTCTTGGCCTCCGCCACATCGACCGCCCATTTCGTGCCGCGCACCGCGGCGATCGCCTGCGGCGTCAGGACCTTGAAGGGATTGCCGCCGGGCTTCTTGGGCACCTCGACCAGCAGCGCTTTGCTGCTCAACTCCACGGAGTCTATATGTCCGTCGCGGTTAGCGTCCTTAAGTTCAAATCTGGCACCGCTTTCGGCAACGATCGTGATGCCGTTGTCGCAGCGCCAGGTCTGCGTACCGGCAGCAGACGGCGCCGCCGTGCAGCCCACATTGGCAGCAGGCTGTGCAATCGCATGTCCGATCAACAGAAACGACCCCGCCAGAGCGAAAAACCCTGCGCGCACGAACTCTCTCATGCCAGCCTCCGTTTGCGTGCTCGGCACAGTTCAAGGCGATCTTGATACGGTACCGTATCACACGCAGAGGCTGCTGAAAAGTGCCGGTTGCCGTAGCTATTTTCTCGCTGCGGCCTTTTCCAGTGCGGTGCAATCAACTTTCGGTCAGGGCACCGGCTCGCGCGCGCGGTCTGTGATGTGGCTGCTGATAACCGCGCTGCGGCTACGGACGAGAGGGGGCTGTGCGCACCAGCCTCGCGCAACGTTTCCCCGTTATCTTCCGGGTATTGAAGACCACGAAAACGACTTGGTTGGATGGCCTTAGAGATGCGGCCGGAGACGGTTGCCGGCAACGCTAAATCCCGCCGAGAATCATAGTTAACAGACGCGCTTAAGTCCGTAATTCTGCGGGCTTTTTTCTCGAAATGGGACACCCGAACGGGTTGCCCCACATCCGCCCGAACTTAATCCGCATTTAACTAAAAGTGGCCTTAATGACG
Organism: Bradyrhizobium sp. 62; assembly: GCF_023073035.1. Taxonomy (NCBI): domain Bacteria; kingdom Pseudomonadati; phylum Pseudomonadota; class Alphaproteobacteria; order Hyphomicrobiales; family Nitrobacteraceae; genus Bradyrhizobium; species Bradyrhizobium sp. 62. The sequence goes on along the minus strand of NZ_JADPIT010000002.1, from coordinate 214,578 downwards.
CTCCGACCCTCTGCGAGATGCTGTTCCCGGATCGTGACCAGCGGCGCTTCGAAGGGGGACTGAGTGACACCGTTCTGGACGCAAGGCGAATGAGTACGAGTATCGCTGCGCAAGGCATCGCGGCACGAAAGTCCAAAGGATTCTCGAGCACTTCTTATCGGAAGCCTTCCCGGAAAATGACCACGCAAAACGTGCTTGGCGCCGCCGTAATCGGCTGCGTCGTGCTTGGCGCCGGCTGGACCATCTACAGCAACATCTTTGCCGCGAGCGTATATCCGACCGTTGGCAGCAACGGCTACGACGAGCCCGTGATCAAGCGGGCGCCCAGGGTCGCGTTGCGCGAGGCCGGGGAGGCCGTCAAGGACGCCTTTGCGCTCTTGCCCGACCGCTTGCAGGTCGCAGCGCCGATCTCGCGCGAGATGTTCAACGATCGCTTTGCCGCGGCTGCGACCCAAGGCGTGACATCGAATGCGGCCAGCGCCGCGCCCGCAACCAAGGTCGCCGAAGCCAAGGACGCGCCGAAGCCGAGCGTGATCGCGAGGGTCGCGGAAGTCCTGAAGCCGGGTCCGGCCAAGATCGCTGACGCTGCGAAGTCCAAGCGCGGCGCTGACGCGCCGGTGCAGCTTGCCTCGGCAGATCCGGCCGAGATCGTGCCGGCGCCTGAGGCGAAGCCAAAATCGATTGCCGATCGCGCAAAGGCTGCGGTGATGTCGATCACCGGACCGCGCCAGTCGATGGTGGAAAAGCTCTGGGGCAAGCGCGAGCCGTCCGGTGGGCTGCTCGCCTATGCCTCGGCCGACGCCAGCGTGACCGCGTCCATCGCGCCGAGGGAGCAGAACCCCATGCTCGGCGGTTCGGCGCCCTATGAGCGTGACACCGCGGTCTACGACATCTCCGCTAAAACCGTTTACTTGCCCGACGGCACCAAGCTCGAGGCGCATTCCGGCCTCGGCTCCAACCTCGACGACCCACGCTCCTCGCGCGTCCGCATGCGCGGCGTGACGCCGCCGCACATCTACACGCTGAAGCCGCGCGAGGCACTGTTTCACGGCGTGCCTGCGCTGCGCCTGACCCCGATTGGCGGTGAGAGTGCGATCTACGGCCGCGACGGCCTGCTCGCGCACACCTTCATGCTCGGGCCCAACGGCGATTCCAACGGCTGCGTGTCGTTCAAGGATTATTACGCGTTCCTCGACGCCTACCGCAACAAAGGCATCCGCAAGCTCGCGGTGCTGGCGCGGGTGGACTAACTTCCGTCAATTCGAGATCACGCAAAAGGGCCGCTTGCAGCGGCCCTTTTCTGTTTCGCTTCGCGAGGACGTTTTAGCCCGGCCAGCACTGCCCGCCGCCGTCGATCCGCAGCACCTGACCGGAAACGAAGGCGCCCATGGGCCCTGCGAAGAATTCGACCACGCGCGCGACCTCGTCGACGGTAGCGATCCGGTCGAGCGTGCCGGTCTCGACCATTCTGTCGGGGTCGACTGCGCGCGTTCCGAGGAAGCGGCCAGTGCGGGTATCTCCGGGCGCGATGCAGTTGACGGCGACATCGTAGGGGCGGAGCTGGTCGGCCAGGCATCGCGTGTAGTGGGTCACACCGGCCTTCGACACCGCATAGATCGAGCCCTGGGTACGTCCCTTGAAAGCGGCGACCGAGCCAAGCGTGACGATGCGGCCGCGTCGGCGCTCCATCATGCCGCGCGCGACCGCCTGGCATGTCAGGATGGTGGAGAGCAGATTGCGCTCCAGCACCGCGCGCACATCGGCCTCCTTGATATTCACCGCATCGTTCGGATCGGGCTTGCCGCCGCCGGCCGCGATATCGCCGCCGGCATTGTGCACGAGAATGTCGATCGGGCCGAGTGCCGCTTCGGTCTCCGCGATGACGCGTGCGATGTCCTCGCCCTTGGTGAGATCGCCGAGCACGCGCTGGCTGCGGACGCCGAATTCGCGGCCGATCTCGACGGCGACCGCGGTGAGGGTGGTGCCCTCGCCATACTCGGCCGGCCCGTTCTCACGCATGCCGTGGATGGCGACGTCAGCGCCAAGCGCGGCAAGCTTCTCTGCAAAAGCGCGGCCGAGCCCGCGTCCCGCGCCGGTCACCAGCGCAACTTTGCCTGCCAGAAGCTTGTTGGTGTCATGCGATGTCATGATCTTGTTCCTGTTGTGAATGTCAGTCTGCTGCGAGGTCGAGGCCGATCGCCAACGCCTGCACGAGGCACATCGGTGCGACAAGCGTACGCAGCGCGGGCTCAGGCATATCCTGGATCTCGAACACGACGCTCGCGCCCTCGACGATCGGGCTCAAAAGGCTGTCGGTGATGGAAATCGTGGGCACGCGCCGCGCGACGAGTTCAGGAAACAACCGCGCCGTATCCGGATAGTAATTTCGGAAGCTGATCGCGACCAGCGCGTCGTCTGATGTCGCCGCGTGCGACTGCTCGTGGATGCTGCCGCCAAGACCGTCGAGCAGGACGACGCGCCGTCCGAGCTTGCGCAGCACGTAGGCGAGGTGGATCGCAACCGGAAACGAGCCGCCCAGGCCGAGCAGATAGATGTCACGTGCCTTGGCAAGGATCGCGGTTGCGGCGTCGAGTTCGCGCGCATGGACGGATTGGCTGAGCGCGACCAGCGATGATTGCGCTTCGGACACGAAGCGCGACAATACCGCGGCCGGCTGGCGGCCGAGCACTGACTTCTCCTGGCTCTTCATGCGGGCGAGGCGCGCCTTGTAGCTTGGCGCGACGCCGGCAACGAGGCGTGAGCGGAACACCTGCTGCATCTCGGTGAAGCCGCCGAACCCGAGCGCATGCGCGAACCGAACGATCGCCGACGGCGGCACCCCTGAGCGCTGCGCCACCTCCGCCACGGTGCCGAGCGCGACATCGGTCGGGTGATCGAGCACGAACTCCGCGATCTGCTGCAGCCGGCCGGACAGCGCCCGGTGCCGCTGCGCAATCGCGCCGCGCAGTTCGTCATAACTCATGGCGCCAGCCGCCTTGTTCATCGAGTCGGATCTCCGGATCGGTCGCTTGTTTAACGGCATTTCATCGTTTGGATCAAATATTCTACTTTACATAACGGATGGAATGAATATTCTAATCTCACAAAAAAGCAAAAGACTTCGAAAACGGGAGGACACGATGAGAGGGCGTCAGATCTCACGGCGAAGCGTTCTGAAGGGCAGCTTGATGGCGAGTGTCATCGGCGGCACCGGCAGCTTCTTTGGGCCGTGGCGGCAGAATCATGCCTGGGCGCAAGGCGCGAAACCGATCAAGCTTGGCCTGACCTGCGATGCCAGCGGTCAATACGGCAACAGCGGCCAGGATGATTTCCGCGGCATCAAGATGGCGATCGACGAGATCAACGCCAAAGGTGGCGTACTCGGGCGCCAGGTCACGTTCATCACCGCGGACACCGAGACGACGCCAGCCACCGGCAGCCGCGTCGCCGAACGCTTCATCACCCGCGAGGACTGCACCATCCTGATCGGCGCGCTGCATTCGGGCGTCGCCAACGCCATCACGCAGGTCGCCAGCAAATACGGTGTGATCTACATGAACACCAATTCCTCGGCGCCGAGCGAAGCCGGGGAGAACTGCTCACGCGTGAAATTCGTCTGGGACGGCAACGGCACCAATTTTTCCAAGGCGTCGGTCAAGAATGCGGTGGACTCCATCGGCAAGAACTGGATGCTGCTGACCAACGACTATGTCTGGGGTCACACGACGTCTGCCGCGACAAGAACGCAGGTCGAGAGCGCTGGTGGCAAGATCCTCGACAATCTGCTGGTGCCGCAGAACACGCGCGACTTCACCGCCTATCTGCTGAAGATCCAGCAGGCCAAGCCCGACGTTGTGGCGACCGCGGTTGGCGGCGACGACATCAAGGCATTGCGCGAGCAGGTGGCGCAGCTCAAGCTCGACGGCAAGCCGGCCTGGATCAACAACCAGCAGGATTGGCCCGACGTGTGGGGTGCGCCCGACAGCCTGTTCGGCGTGTTCGGCACGACCTGGTATCACAAGCTGCCGCTGCCCGGCGTCGCCGAATTCGTCAAGAAGTGGCAGGCCGCCAACAAGGACGGCCCGATCCCGGTGCCAGGCAATGTCTCCTACAACGGCTACATGTCCACGCGCGAGCTGCTCCGCGCGATCGAGCGGGCTGGGTCGACCAACAACGTCAAGATCATCAAGGAGCTTGAGAACCTGAAGGTCTCGGCGACCGACCGCATGCAGCATTTCGACGCCTACATGGATCCGATGACGCACCAGATGCAGCAGACGATCTACCTGGCGCGACGCAACGCCAAGCCGGCCGACAATACCGATCTGTTCGAGATCATCAGCTGGACAGAGCCGAAATCCGCCGCTGACGATGCGGCGGCCGGCAAGTGCAAGCTCACGCCCTACGAGCAGGTGCCGACCGTCGACTCCTGAAGACGGCGCGTCACGTCGCAGAACGAGCGGCGCGCATCTCGCGCGCCGCGCACCGGGACCATCAGCGTCCCGGGTGACACATGCCAGTTGCGAGAGCCAAAAACCTTGTTCGACCTTCTTCCGCATCTCCTCAACGGCCTGACGCTCGGCCTGCTGTTCGCGCTGATCGCACTCGGCTTCATGCTCATCGTCGGGCTGATGGAGCAGATCAACCTCGCGCACGGATCCCTGTTCGCGCTCGGGGCTTATGTCGCCATGCAACTCACGGGGCCGCGCCCGCCATTGCCGACGGAACTTGCGAAAGCGTGGCTCGCGCTGCCGCTCGGCTGGCGCTATGCCGCCACGTTGATCATCGCGCCCGTGATCGTGAGTCTGGTCGGCATGCTGATCGAGCTCTGCATGCGGCGCACTTACGGCAAGGATCCGCTGTACGGGCTCCTCCTGACCTTCGGCGCCGCGATGGTGATCGAGGAGATGATCCGCCTGGTCTGGGGCACGCGCGACTACGTGCTGCAGGTGCCGTCTGCCATCAATGGCGGCTTCCTGTTCGGCGACCTGATCTGGTCGACCTATCGCTTCTACGCAGCGGGTATCGCCGCCGGGGTCATCGGCCTGGTCTGGCTGTTGATCGAAAAGACCTCCTTCGGCGCGACGGTCAAGGCCGGCGCGCATGACAGTGAGATCGTGCGCGCGCTCGGCATCAATCTGTCACGATTGCGGCTGCTGGTGTTCGTGTTTGGCACGATGCTGGCCGCGATCGCGGGCATCATCGTCGCGCCGATCTGGGGCATTCGCCCGCATATGGGCGTCGATGCCGTCATTCCTGCATTCCTGGTGATCGTGCTCGGGGGCGTCGGTAGTTTTTGGGGTGCGGTCGTGGCGGGTCTTTTGGTCGGACTGTGTGTCGGCCTCGCCGGTGCCTACGCGTCCGAATGGTCGCTGTTGTCGATGTACATCTTGCTCGTTGCCGTCGTGACGTTCCGCGCGCGTGGCCTCTGGGGCAAGAAGAGCGTGCTCGAAGCCTAAAGGGAATGATTGTGGAATCAAAATCTTCACCGGACGCCGCGCGCCTCGTGACGCCGACGATGCTGGTGCTCTGGCTCGTGCTTGCAACAGTGCCGCTCTGGATCACGCGGATCGGGCTCTATCCCTATCTCGGCATCGAAATCCTGATCTGGTCGCTCTACGCGCTCGCGTTCAACCTGGTGCTGGGCACCGCCGGACTTCCGTCGTTCGGTCATGGCGCCTATTTCGGCATCGGCGCTTATGCGTTCGGTCTCTGCCAGCTCGAAATCGTTGCAAATCTCTGGATATGTCTGATGGCCGCGGCCGCGGTCGCGGGCCTCGCCGGCGTGCTGGTGGCGCTGTTCATCTCGCACAGGCGCGGCATCTATTATGCCTTCATGACGATTGCCTTCGGCCAGATCTTCTGGACACTGGCGATCAAATCGCACCGGGTCACCGGCGGCGAAGACGGCCTACTCAAGATCAAACGGTTGCCGGCCGATTTCGGGCTGGTGTCTTTCGATCTCACCGACAATGTCGCGTTCTACTATTTCGTGCTCGCCGTCTTTGCGGTCGGCACCGCTGCATTGTGGCGGCTGGTGCACTCTCCCTATGGCCGCGTGGTCGCTGCGATCAGGCAGAGCGAAGTTCGTGCAAGCCATCTCGGCTATAATGTCTGGCTCTACAAGGTCGCGGTCTTTGCGCTGTCGGCCGCGGTCTCGGGCTTTGCCGGCGGGTTGTTCGCCATGGCTCAGCTCGCCGCATTCCCTGACGTCATGAGCCTGCATCAATCCGGCTACGTCGTGATGATGACGCTCGTCGGCGGTGGGCTTGTCAGCTTCTGGGGCCCGGTGATCGGCGTGTTTCTCTTCCTCACCGCCCGCGACGTGATCGGCGCGCTGACCAATGCCTGGATGCTCTATTTTGGTCTGCTTTTCATCGCGATCGTGCTGTTCCGCCCCGAAGGCATTGCCGGCGCGATCTCCGCTGCCGTGCAGCAGCACTCTCTCGGCGCCTTACGGCAGCGCGGTACCTCGGCGATGCGGCTGCTGTTCGGGAGCGGGCGATGAACATGATCGAAGCCGCGGCCGTTCATGTCCGCTTCGGCGATCGCGTCGTGCTGGAGAGCGTCGATCTCGCGGTCGCGGAGGGCGAGTTTCACGGTGTGATGGGTCCGAACGGCGCCGGCAAGACCACATTCTTCAATGTCCTCACCGGCCGAGTGAAGCCGAACCGGGGCCGAGTCCTGCTCGGCGGCGAGGATGTCACGGGCCTCAGCCCGCACCGCATCGCCGCCAAGGGCATCGCCCGCTCATTTCAGATCATGACGCTGTTCGACGAGTTCTCCGCGCGTGACAACGCCATGATGGGATTGCCCGAGTTTCGCGCCCGTGGCCACGATGTCGCGCGCGCAGCGGCAGGCGACAGCCGGTTTGCGGCGAAGTCCACCGAAGCGCTCGCAGCGGTCGGGCTTGCCGACAAGGGCGGCATCCGAGCGAAGGACCTGTCCTATGGCGACCGGCGCGCGCTGGAGATCGCGGTCGCCCTGGCGCAGGCGCCCCGCGTGCTGTGCCTGGACGAGCCGACCTCCGGTCTCGGCTCCGATGGGGTGCAACGGCTCGCAACCCTGATTGCTCGCCTGAAGGGGCGGCTGACCATCGTCGCCATCGAGCACGATATGGAGTTCCTGTTCTCGTTGGCTGACCGCATCTCGGTCATCCATTGGGGCCAGGTGGTGGCGCGCGGAACGCCACACGAACTGCAGCAGAACGAATGGGTGCGGCGCTCCAATCTCGGGAAGTTCGCATGATCCTCGAAGTGGACGCGGTCGATACCTTCTACGGCGAGACCCAGGCGCTGTTCGGCGCCTCGCTCGCGATCGAGCACGCCAAGGTGTTTGCGCTGCTCGGCCCCAACGGCGCCGGCAAGACGACAATGCTCCGCTCGATTCTCGGGCTGACGCGCCCACGCCGCGGCTCCGTTTGTTTCGACGGCCACGATGTCACGCGCGATCCAACCCACGAGATTGCGCGCGCCGGCATCGCTTGGGTGCCCGACGACCGCCGGCTGTGCCCGACATTGACGGTCGCACGCAACCTGTCGATCGCGCAAAAGCGCACGCGCTTTCGCCACTGGAGCCTCAAGGAGGCCGCTGCGATCTTCTCACCCCTCGAATATCTCGTGGAGCGCGACTGCGAAAACCTGTCGGGCGGCGAAATGCAGATGGTGGCGATCGCCCGCGCGCTGGTCGGCTCGCCGGGACTGGTGCTGTTCGACGAGCCGAGCCAGGGACTAGCGCCAAAAATCGTCGGCGACGTGCTTGCGACGATCCTGCGCATGAAGGACGAGGGCATTGCCTCGCTGGTCGTGGAGCAGAACGCCGAGATCGCGCTGTCGGTCGCAGACCATGCCGCGGTGATCGACCGCGGCCGGATCGTCTGGACCGGGGAGGCCGCGGTCTTGCGCGATGATCGCGGGCTTCGTCAGCGCTTGCTGGGAGTACAATAGTGGCCGCACCGCTGCTCGTTCTCGACGACGTGCGGAAGGTCTATACAAGGGGCCGCGTGATCCGCCGACCGTCATTCGCGCTGCAGGCGAACCTGTCGCTGGACGAACCTGACATCGTCGGTGTCGTCGGCCCGAATGGGGCCGGCAAGACGACCCTGTTCGAGATGATGACGGGCTCGAACGCACCGACCTCGGGGCGCGTGCTGGTCGCGGGCACCGATATCCATGGCGTCAAATATCGTGAGCGCGATCGGCTCGCGATCCACTATCACCAATCGTATCAGGTCAGGCGCTTTCGCAAGCGCATTCCGTCCGCCTTCCTGGCGCCATCGCCGACCCCGACGCCGCTGGTGCACCTGTTCGACGAACCGCAGTTCAACCTGCAGGACGGTTATATCGGCTTTATGCTCGATTTCTTCCGCAAGCTGCGCGACGAGGGCCGGCTGGTCGTGCTCTGCATGCACCCGACGGCCGCCTGGCACCTCGAGATCCTCGCCGAGATCGCCGGACGATTCCTGTTCGTGGCCGGCGGTAGCGTAACACCCATGGCGAATTTCGGCGCGCTCGTCGCAGATCCGCGCTGTCGCGCTTATCTCGGGCCGGAAATGACAAGGGCGGCGGACGCGATTTGTCGCGGTGCCGTTCACAGCTCGACCTAAAAGGAGAATCCATTGGCCTATTCGAACACCCAGCTTTTCATTGGCGGCAAATGGCGACCGGCCCATTCGGGCAAGGTGATCGAGGTGCGCAATCCCGCGACCGAAGAGGTGATCGGCACCGTCGCCCATGCCGGACGGTCCGACCTCGACGAGGCACTCGCCGCAGCCAGCGCGGGCTTCAAGATCTGGCGAAACGTTGCTCCCTTCGAGCGCTGCCGGATCATGCGCAAGGCCGCCGCGATCATGCGCGAGCGCAATGACGAGATCGCACCGTTGCTTACGATGGAGCAGGGCAAGACTCTCGGCGAAGCCAAAATGGAGGCGATGGCCGCCGCCGACGTGATCGAGTGGTTTGCTGAAGAAGCCAAACGCGCCTATGGCCGGCTGATCCCCGCGCGCGGCCCGGGCATCTATCAGCTCGCGATCAAGGAGCCGGTCGGCCCGGTCGCAGCGTTCACGCCCTGGAATTTTCCGATCAATCAGGTCGTGCGCAAGCTCTCCGCCGCACTCGGCGCCGGCTGCTCGATCATCGTCAAGGCCCCGGAGGAGACGCCGGCCTCGCCCGCACAACTGATCCGTGCATTTGCGGATGCCGGCGTGCCCGATGGCGTCATCAACCTGGTCTACGGCGTTCCTGCCGAGATCTCCGAATATCTCATTCCGCATCCGGTGATCCGCAAGATCTCGTTCACGGGCTCGACCCATGTCGGCAAGCAGCTCAATGCGCTCGCCGGCTTGCACATGAAGCGCGCCACCATGGAGCTCGGAGGTCATGCGCCGGCGATCGTTTTCAAGGACGCCGACGTCGCGTCGGCGGCCAAGATTCTGGCGGCAGCAAAATATCGCAATGCCGGTCAGGTTTGCATCTCGCCGACGCGGATGCTGGTGCAGGATGACGTGTTCCGTGAATTCGTCGACACCTTTGTCGACAGCGCCAAGACATTCAAGGTCGGCAACGGCCTCGATCCCGACTCCAAAATGGGTTCGCTCGCCAACCCCCGCCGCGTCACCGCCATCGAAGGTATGGTGCAGGATGCCGTCGGCAAGGGTGCAAAACTCGAGACCGGCGGCAAACGCGTCGGCAACAAGGGTCATTTCTTCGTGCCGACCGTGGTGAGCGACGTGCCGAAGGATGCGCGCGCCATGAACGAGGAGCCGTTCGGCCCGCTCGCGCTGATTTCGCGCTTCTCATCCTTCGACGAGGTGGTCGAGGAGGCCAACCGGCTGCCTTTTGGGCTGGCGTCCTACGCCTTCACCAGCTCGGCCAAGACGGCGGCCGCGATCGGTTCGGCGATCGAAGCCGGCATGATGTCGATCAACAGTTTTGGTCTCGCGCTGCCCGAAGTGCCGTTCGGCGGCATCAAGGATTCCGGCTACGGCTCGGAAGGCGGCACCGAGGCGATGGAGGGCTATTTCAATACCAAGTTTATCAGTCAGACCGGCGTGTGAACGCTGGACGATGCACGATCAGCGTTTGACGAAGACCAGGCCGCAGGCGCGTGCCTCGTTGCGCTTGCCGGTGCCGCGGGTGCGATCGAACTGCGCATCCACCGTAAAGGCGTAGGGCGAGCCGGGCGCGAGGTTGTTGAGAGTGTAGGTGCTCGCCCCCGTCGTTCCGCGCGCGCTCAAGGTCGTCTTGCCGTCCGCGGGGATCTGGCCATCGATCTCCAGGCGGTTGACGGCGCCCTGGCCCTGGGCGTCGGCATGAAAGACGCCGTTCGCAACCGTGGCAGACAGGGCCCGGGTGAAGCCCTGCGCCTTGCCAGTAGGCGGGCAGTTCAACGTCACGTCCCAATTGCCGTCGAAGTCCTTCGCGGTACGGGCGTTGCCGCTTGCCGGCGCGAGCGCCACTTTCTGCTTCAGACCTTCAATTCGGGCCTTGGCAAGCGTGGCGAAGATGCAATTTGGGAATCTCGTGAGATGGTCCTCGTATGCGCCAAGCGTGCCGATGCCGTCCGCGGCCTTCCAGTGCGCCTCTGCTGCCGCGCAGGGATCAGCCCGGGGTGCGGCTTGCGGCGCCGCCGGCGCTACCGTGACCGACACCGGCCCGTTCAGGTAGAACTTGCCGATGATCGACAGCGACAGCTCCGGGAGCTGGGTCTTGCCGCTGGAATCGTAGACGTCGCTGCTGATGTCGCGAAAGACCTCGCCGATCTCCTGGGGCTCCTCGATGTGCTTCAGGAACGCCGTCGTATAGGGGCTGTTGCGGCCGCTGCCGTCGGCCGCGGTCTGCCCTGACTGGGTTGAGAACGATACGATCGTGCCGCGTGGTGCTTCGACTTTCGACAAGCCCCGCCCGATCGAGGCAGCGCGCGTCATGCCGGCGGAGCGTTTCAAGGTTTCGGCCAACGGATTGTCGCGGCAGGAATCGAGGATCAGGATGCGCAGGTTCTTGGCCTGCTGCAGATCGTTCACGATATCGTCGACCCGCACGAAGCGCTTCAGATCCGCTTCGTCGCTCAGCACGGCGTCGACAGGCATCAGATAGTTCACGCCGTTGTACTGCATCGCATGGCCGCTGTAGTAGAACATGGCGACGTCGGCTTTGCTCGCGGCGCGCGCGAAGCGGATGGTCAGGTCCTGCATGTCGGCCTGGCGCAGGTCGCTGCCCTGGAGCACTTCGAAGCCGCTGCGCTTGAGCGAGGCGGCGACGTCTTCGGCATCGTGAGACGGATTGGGAAGCTTCGCCGTACTGGCATAGGCGCCGTTGCCGATCACCAGTGCGACCCGCGTTTCCGCCGATGCCGGCGCGACGAAAAGCCAGCAGGCGAGGAGGGCGAGGCAAAGTCCGGCCGGGCAAAATCTGGAAAGAGCACGCATGAATGCCTTCCAATGAAATGTCGAAAAATATCCCTCCAGATTAGCGCATGCCGCGCCGACATCAATGCCCTGCCAGAGAAAACGCGCGGATTTCCCGGCCGTGACATCCTGTCATGCCGGGCTCGCCGCCATCGTCTTGCGCACGGCCATTTCGGTCGCAATCGCGTCCCGCACGGCCGGTCGGGCCTGCATGCGCGCGAGATAGGCCGACAACGATGGCCATTGCGCGATGTCGACTCCTGCCGGACGAAGCAGCAGCAAAGCCCAGGTGAGGTGGGCATCCGCGACGGTGAAGCTGTTGCCGACGAGGAATTCGCGGCCCGCCAGATGCGTGGCAGGCATCGACAATGTCTGCGCGATCCTTGCACGCGGCTTGGCGAGCGAGGCGTCGTCCTTGTACCAGAAGGTTGGAAACAGGAACGCCTTGTGGATCTCGGCCCCGACGAAACTGAGCCATTCCTGGAGCCGATACCGGTCGGGATCCCCGAACGCGGGTGCAAGGCCCGTCTCGGGCTTCAAATCGGCGATGTATTGCAGCACCGCGGCGCATTCGGTCAGCCGCTCGCCATTCTCCAGCACCAGGACCGGCACGGCGCCCTTCGGCGAAACGCCGAAGAAATCGCTGCCGTCGTCCACGACCTGCTTGGTCTGGAGATGGACCGGATGATAGCGGGCCTCGAGGCGCGCTTCCATCAGCGCGATGCGGCTCGCAAGCGAGCAGGCCATCGGGGAGAAATAGAGTTGCAGCATCGCCCACGCTCCTTCAGGTCAGCGCCTCGGTTTGCACGATGATCGCAAACCGGTCCGACAATTCGGCCAGGGCGACTTCGTGGATGGTCCTTGCGGAGAGCGCTCCGCCGCGGCCGTCGGGAAGATCGCGTGTTGCACAGGCATCGGCTGCGATCGTCGTGCGCAGGCCGAGGTCGAGCGCGGCGCGGGCGGTCGAGCTGATGCACATATGGGTCATGAAACCGGCCAGCACGATGTTCGTGCGTCCGGTTGCGGCCAGCCGGACCTGAAGGTCGGTGCCGGCAAAAGCATTCGGCAGCGCCTTTTCGATCACGGCTTCGCTGGCGAGCGGCGCCACGTTCCTGACGATCGCGCCGCGCGCGGCCTCGCGGTCGAACAGGCTGCCGGCACGTCCCTTGTGCGCGATATGGAAGATCGCAGCGCCGCTCGTCCTCGCGCGGGCCAGCAGGCGCGCGGCGGCGGCGATCGCGGGCTCCGCATCCGGCAATACAAGCGGGCCGGCGCAATATTCATTCTGGATGTCGATCAGCACGAGGCAGGAATCGGCGAGCCTGGCCGGATTGAGATCTGCGCCGGACAATTCAAGCAGGGTTTTTGGGGCGGTCATGCGGGTTGGGCTTTCCTGGCGGTATCGGATGGCGCGACAGTAGCGGGACGGCGGCCTGCCAATGTGCAGGACTATTGCAGCATATGGCTGCAAATTTGCAGGAGCCGGTCGTGCCTGATAGGTTCATCGCCATGAATTGGGACGATCTGCGCATCATCGCCGCGGTCAGGGACGAGGGCACCTATGCCGGCGCCAGCGCACGGCTGCGCATCGACGAGACCACCGTCGGCCGCAGGCTTGCACGCATCCAGCGCGATCTCGGCGTGCCGCTGTTCGATGCGGTGGACGGCCAGCGTCGGCCGACGCGGAGTTGCGAGGCGGTGCTGGCGCATGTCGAGGCGATGGCCGCACATGCCGCCGAGATCGGTCGCGTCGGCGAGAGTCTGGCAGGCCCGGTGGGACGCCTGCGTATCGCCTCCACCAACACGGTTGCCGAGGAGGTTCTGTCGCCCCGCGCGAGCGACTTCCTGCGCGCCAATCCCGGCCTGACGCTGCAATTCCTCACCTCGAGCGAGAACGTCAAGTTCTCGCGCTGGGAAGCCGATCTCGCTATCCGTCTGCGCAAGCCTGACAAGGGCGACTTCGCGATCTCCAGGCTCGGTGACGTCAAGCTCTATTATTTCGAGCCTATTACGACCGAGGGCGAGCCGGTGCTGTGCGCCTATCCGGACGAACTCGGTGCCATTCCCGAGATGCAATTCCTGCGTATGAAGCAAGCCCACGCGCGCTGCGTCACCGACAACGTTCGCGTCATCCGTAACCTGATCCGCGCGCATCAGGCCGCCGGCGTGTTGCCGGAGCATGTCTGCGCGGACTTGCTCGGCGATCGCCGCTTGCGCGCCACACTGCTGCCTGGGCGCCGCGACGTCTGGCTGCTGGTGCAGAACCATCTCAAGCGAGATCCGGCGACGCGGCTCACCATCGAATGGATCCGCCGTTCCTTCAGCGATCTCGCGCGCGGCTGATTGCGACCCGTGAACGCGATCCGCGCGCGGCGCGACCAAGCAATGGGATTGCGTGCGCGCGAAGGTTGCGTAATCTCGTGACGACCACGGGCTTGATCAGGGCAGGCGCATGACCACTCTTCAGGAAACCATCCACCCGCAAGCCAAAGTGCGGGAATGGAAGGCGATCGTCATCCTGATCCTCCTGATTCCGGTGCTGTGGTCGCCGCCGTTCCTGTTTCGCATCTTCCTGTTCCAGCCGTTCAACATGCCGTCCGGCTCGATGACGCCGACGCTGGTCGTCGGCGACTACGTCTTTGCCGCAAAATATGCCTATGGCTATGGCCGCTATTCGTTTCCGTTCGCGCCGTCATGGATCTCTGGGCGTTTCCGGGCCGCCGAGCCCGAGCATGGCGACGTCGTCGTGTTCCGGACGCCAAAGGACACCTCGGTCGACTATGTCAAGCGCGTGGTCGGGCTACCCGGTGATCGCATCCAGATGCGGCAGGGCCAGCTCATCCTCAACGATCGCGCGGTGACACGCGTTGCCCTGAAGGCGGTGGTTGCCGGCTCCACTTGCGGCGCGGATGACGCTGCGAAGGCCAAGCGCTGGCGCGAGACGCTGCCGAACGGCGCCTCCTACGTGACGCAGGACTGCGTCGACAACGGCTACTACGACAACACCGACGTCTACACCGTGCCGCCGGGCCATTTCTTCGTGCTCGGTGATAACAGAGACAACTCGAGCGACAGCCGCGTGATGTCGTCGATCGGATTCGTGCCGATGGATAATCTGGTAGGCAAGGTGACGAGGATATTCTGGTCGCTCGACCAGCACGGCGAGCCGCACATGGAGCGGCTGGGGAAGGTGTGGTGAGGCCGTCCCGTCATTTCGGGCCCGGCGCTGCGCGCCGCTCTGGAATGAGGAGCGGAGAAAACAAAAACCCCGGCATCGCTGCCGGGGTTTCGCATTTTGTCGTTTGCCGGAATGGCTGGACTTAGAAATCCATGCCGCCCATGCCGCCGCCCGGGGGCATCGCGGGACCGGAGCCGCCCTTCTTGGGCAGCTCGGCGACCATGGCTTCCGTGGTGATCAGGAGAGCCGCAACCGAAGCCGCGTTCTGGATCGCCGCGCGAACCACCTTGGTCGGGTCGATGATGCCCTTCTTGACGAGATCGCCGTATTCGCCGGTCTGCGAGTCGAAGCCGTAAGCGTACGACTTGTTCTCGAGGATCTTGCCGACGATCACGGAGCCGTCTTCACCGGCGTTGATCGCGATCTGCCGAGCCGGCGCGGAGAGCGCCTTGCGCACGATCTCGACGCCGGTCTTCTGGTCGTCGTTCTTGGTGCGCAGGCCCTTGAGCTGCTCGGAGGCACGGAGCAGGGCGACGCCGCCGCCCGGGACGATGCCTTCCTCGACCGCGGCGCGGGTCGCATGCATCGCGTCATCGACGCGATCCTTGCGCTCCTTCACCTCGACCTCGGTCGCGCCGCCGACGCGGATCACCGCGACGCCGCCCGCGAGCTTGGCAAGACGCTCCTGGAGCTTCTCACGGTCGTAGTCCGAGGTGGTTTCCTCGATCTGCGCCTTGATCTGGGACACGCGCGCCTCGATGTCGGCCTTCTTGCCGGCGCCATTGACGATCGTGGTGTTCTCCTTGTCGATCATCACCTTCTTGGCGCGACCGAGCATGGCGAGCGTGACGTTCTCCATCTTGATGCCGAGATCTTCAGAGATCGCCTGACCACCGGTCAGAACCGCGATGTCCTGCAGCATGGCCTTGCGGCGATCGCCGAAGCCCGGAGCCTTGACGGCCGCGACCTTCAGACCACCGCGCAGACGGTTCACGACAAGCGTGGCCAAAGCTTCGCCTTCGACGTCTTCGGCGACGATGACCAGCGGCTTGCCGGTCTGCACCACGGCTTCGAGCAGCGGCAGCAGTTCGTTCAGGTTGGAGAGCTTCTTCTCGTTGATCAGGATGTAGGCGTCGTCGAATTCAACGCGCATCTTGTCGGCGTTGGTGACGAAGTAGGGCGAGATGTAGCCACGGTCGAACTGCATGCCTTCGACGACGTCGAGTTCGGTCTCGAGCGACTTGGCTTCCTCGACCGTGATGACGCCCTCGTTGCCGACCTTCTTCATGGCGTCGGAGAGGAACTTGCCGATTTCGGCGTCGCCGTTGGCGGAGATGGTGCCGACCTGGGCGATTTCCTCGTTCGAGGTGACCTTCTTGGAGTTCTTGACGAGGTCGGCGACCACGGCTTCCACCGCCATGTCGATA
>NZ_JADPIT010000002.1:120212-198559 GCF_023073035.1 Bradyrhizobium sp. 62 | reverse complement strand
CGGCGGCAACCGACTTGGCGCCTTCGCGTACGATCGCCTGGGCCAGCACGGTGGCCGTGGTGGTGCCGTCGCCGGCCGCGTCAGCGGACTTGGAGGCGACTTCGCGCACCATTTGCGCGCCCATGTTCTCGAACTTGTCGTCGAGCTCGATCTCCTTGGCGACGGTGACGCCGTCCTTGGTGATGCGGGGAGCGCCGAACGACTTGTCGAGGACGACGTTGCGGCCCTTGGGGCCGAGAGTGACCTTCACCGCGTTGGCGAGGATGTCGACGCCGCGAAGCATCTTGTCGCGTGCATCGACGCCGAATTTGACTTCTTTAGCTGCCATCTGAATTTTTCCTTGAGAGGTTTAGCTGGGGGAGAGAGGGGCTCTTAGGCCGCCTTCTTCTTGGAAGCGGGGACGTCGAGGACGCCCATGATGTCGCTTTCCTTCATGATCAGCAGATCGACGTTGTCGATCTTGACCTCAGTGCCGGACCACTTGCCGAACAGCACGCGGTCGCCGACCTTCAGGTCGATCGGGATCAGCTTGCCTGCTTCGTCGCGGCCACCCGGGCCCACGGCGACGATCTCGCCCTGCGAGGGCTTTTCCTTGGCCGTGTCGGGAATGATGATGCCGCCAGCGGTCTTCTCTTCTGCGTCGATGCGCTTGACCACGACGCGGTCGTGAAGCGGACGGAATTTCATGCAGTTCTCCTAAGCTTTTGCACAAGTTGGGAATTTTGGGTTGTTAGCAGTCTACGCCCGCGAGTGCTAGCACAGGCACAGCTGAGATAAGGCAGGATTTTGGCGGGAGCAAGGGCTTGTAGCAGAAAAATAGCACTCGGAAGCGCCGCCTGCCAAAATCTCTTTCCATCGTTAATCGCGCTCCGCGCCCGTATTAGCACGGAGCCGCATCTGCTGCTAACGCATTGAATTTCAACAGCTTGTTAAACTTTTGGGCTTGAGATGGATTGTCAGTTTGCGTCACATTTCACTCATGTGAGCGCATCTCCACCGGGTGGCTCGTAGGGCGTACCGGAAAGCCACCCCTTGAATATGCGCTCCTGCAAAGGAGGTTGGCATGGTCTCGCGAGTTGGGGTTGTTTCCGACGACTTCCGGAAACAGGTGCTGGGTTACGGGCTGACGACAGCCGAAATTCTCTACCGGATGCCGGATCATCGCTCGCTGCTCCAGACCTATGTCTGGCAGAACTACGACATGTTTCCGAAATTTCCCGCGCTGACGGATTTCCTGGCGTTCTGGCAGAAGAAGCTCGACGGTCCGCTATTCTCGGTCACGGTCGCGCATTCCAAGCTGATCAAGCCGGCCGAGTTGCGCGCGGTCGACGGCGTATTCCGGCTGCATTGAAGGCGAGCGTGGTGCTGTAGGTGGGTTACGCTGACGCTAACCCGTCCTACGATTTCGCATTCCGTGCTAACCTCTCCCCTGTAACAACAGGGGAGACCGCCATGGCCAAGAAAGCAAAATCGCGTAGCGCATCGCAGGCGGCGGTGAAGAAGCGAAGCGGGGCCAAACCCACCGCACGATCGACGGCCCGCAAGGCGGTGAAGGCGAAAGCCCCCACGACAACGGCAAAGCCATCCATCAAGAAACCGGCGCGGCCCAAGCAGCGCATCGCGATCAGCCATCACCGTGAGGAAGACTTCAAGGCCGACGGTCTGCGCACCTACGCGAAGTATCGCGATCTCGGCATCGCCGCTGCGAGTCACGGGCTGGCGCAAGCGCACGTGATCCGGCTGCAAGGCCCCTGCAACCCGGACGAGGTGTCGAAGCTGCACTTCCACGACGTCGAATTCCAGATGGTCTACGTGCTCAAGGGCTGGGTAAAGACCTATATGGACGGAGAGGGCGAGACGCTGATGAAAGAAGGCAGCGCCTGGACCCAGCCGCCGAAGATCAAGCACATGATCCTGGACTATTCGGACGACGTCGAACTGCTGGAGGTGATCCTGCCGGCCGAGTTCAGGACGGTGGAGTTGAAGGCGTAGGTGAAGCGGAGATCAGCCGCCGTCGTTGCAATAGCGTTTCCACATCGCGCGATAGGCATCGTCAACCGCTTGCGCGTATGAGACGGGATTGCCGGCGGCCGCAGCCCTGATCTGTCCGGGCAGTTCGCGGCGCAACTTATCGAGGTCGCCGATCTGCGCCCCACGGCTCGCTGCGATCTCGACATAGGCCTCATCGCTTTCCGCGACCCAGTCCGGCAGGCCCAGCGCGGCGAGGATGGAGCCGGCAGCACGGCTCGGCAGACTGTGACCGAGCTTCGCCACTACCGGCACGCCCATCTGCAAGGCTTCCCACGTGCTGACGCCGCCATTCTGCGGGAATGGGTCGAGGCCAATATCGACGCGATTGAACGCTGCCAGATGTTCGTCTCGCGACGTGGCTCCGAGCAGGTCGACGCGTTCGGACGGCAACCGGCAAGCTGCAAACCGCGCCAGCAGATTGTCGCGGACCAGCTGAGCGTCCAGCGCAGTATCCTTGACCAGCAGTCGCGAACCCGGCACCCGCGCGAGAATCCTGGACCAGACGTCCACCGCCTCGTTCGAAATCTTGCTGATGCGGTTAAAGACACCGAATGTGATGAAGCCGTTCGCAATCGCCGGCGTCGGCGCCCGCGCAATCCCGGCCGGCAGTGGCGCCAGCGTCACAAAGCACGGCAAGTCAACGATGGTCTCCGCAAACAGATGCCGAACCGCGGCAGGAATCGCGACCGGGTCCGAGAATAGATAATCGATCGTTGGCAGCCCGGTGCCGGTGCCGTGGCCCCAGCCATGCACTTGAACTGGTGCCGGCTTGCGCGCAAACACACTGAGGCGGTTTCCGCTGGTATGGCCGGACAGATCGATCAGGATATCGACACCATCGGCGCGGATCTGGGCGGCGAGGCGATCGTCGGACCATTGCGAGGCGTCGCGCCAGCGATCGGCGATCCCCTGAAATTCGCGGGTCGTCGCATCCGTTTTCGATGAACAAGCGTAGCACACGATCTCGAACTGTGCCCGATCATGGTGCTGCAGGACCGGCTTGAAAATGAACGCCGCCGAATGTGCGTGAAAATCCGACGAGACATAACCCAGCACCAGACGGCGATCCGGATCGCGGCTGTTGTCATGTGGTCCCGCCGCTGCTGAGGCGATCTTCGCACCGACCTGCTCCCACCATACACGTCGCGCTTGCTGATGCTGCGCAACGCTGGCGTCGGCCATAAAGTCGAGGGTGAATATCTTGCTGGAGATCGTGCTCTGATCAGGTTCAATGTCGAGAGCTCTGTCGAAACTGGCGAGGGCTTCGTCGACCCGGCCAAGTGCCGCGAGACATTGGCCGAGCAGGCTGTGGGCCTGAGAGAAGCCGGGATCGATCGCGAGAGCCTTCTCGCAATCGGACAATGCTTCGGCAACTTGCCGGGTCAGGAGCAAAATGCTGGCCCGCCAGAGCCATCCATTCGCGTCGTCAGGTGCCAGGGCGATTGCTCGATTGCAATCCGCCATGGCTTCGTCGAATCGCTGAAGCTCCCGCAATGCAACGGCACGGCTCGACAGCGCCGAGGCATAGTTAGGCTTGATCGATAGCGCGCGGTTTAAGCTTGCGACAGCCTCGTCATAGGCGCGCAGACGGCAGAGCGCCCAACCCCGGCCGTTATGGGCTTCGGAAAGTTTTCCGTCGATTGCGAGCGCCTTGTCGTAGCTCTCGAGCGCTTCCTGGTAAAGTTCAAGGGCCGCGCTCGCGTTACCGAGATTGGACAGGGCCAAGGCGTAGTTGGGGCGGAGGGCGAGGGCCTTTCGATAGCTCTCGCGGGCCTCATTGTGACGTTTTAGCCCGTTGAGCGCGACACCCAGGCTCATATGAGCTTCGGCAGATCGCGGATCCACGGCCACCGCTCGGCTCAGCAGAATTTGCGCTTGCTGATAGTTTTTGGCTTCAGCCTCCAAAGCGCCCAGCAAATGAAGCGCGATGAATTGGTTGGGTGCGAGCTCCAGGAGTTCGCGATAGGCCGTCTTTGCCTCGCGCAGAAGTCCCGCTTTGTGCAGCTGGAGGGCGCGCGCGAGCAACGGCCCTACGTCGGCTTTTTGCCGTTTCTGAAGCCGGGAATTTTGAAATGCACGCTGGCCGACGCTGTCGCTCATGAATCAATTCCACCCGAATCTCCTGAAGAGATTAACATGGAAGGATTGTCGCGATTGCGCTGCGCTCCATCGGAGCTACGAGGGCGCCAGCCTCGCACAAGCCTCGCTGCGGATCGACCCGCTACCGCTCGAGATAGCCCAATTCCGTGCTCATGACCTTGCGAGCATATTCGCTGAAGGCATCGATCAACCGGGCGCGAGCGGCATAAGGTGGATAGAGCAGTGCGATCGTAACGGGGACGGCCGGGTTGAACGGGCGCGTGGTCAGAGCCGCGCCAGAGCTTTCGTCATGCGCGGCAATCGGGTTGATAATGCTGATGCCAAGGCCCGCCGCGACCAGGGCGCAGACCGATGCGCCCAGATCGGTCTCCGCAACAATGCGGCGCGTGACGCCCGCCTGCGCGAAGATCGTATCGATGCGATCGTAGAGTGGACTCCCCGTGGCGAAGGAAATGAAGGCCTCGTCGGCGAAATCGGCAGGGCGCAGCGTCTTCTTCTGTGCAAGACGATGCGTCTTCGGCATGATCGCGACGCAACGCGTCTTGAGCACCGGCTCGACATGCACCCCCGCAACCTCGCCGTAGAGCATTGCCAATCCGGTGTCGCAAAGCCCGGAACTGACCCAGTCGTGCACGGCGCTCGCCGTGCCGGATCGGATCGAGATCATCACATGCGGATAGTCCGCCTTGAAGCGTGCCGCGATGCGTGTCAGCAGGCCGCCGGCCAGGCGCGGCATCGCCGCAACACTTAACCGACCCATACCGAACGAGCGGATGCTGGCTGCGCTGGCCTCCAGTCCCGCCAGGCCGATGAAAGTCTTCTCGACCTCCTGGAAAAAGCGCGATCCGTCCACCGTCGGGCGGAGGCGGCCGCCACTGCGGTCGAACAGCGGGAATTGTGTGATCGCTTCCAGCTGTCCGATCAGGCGGCTGATCTGGGGCTGCGAGGTATGCATGCGCTGAGCCGCCTGCGTCATCGATCCCGTCACGAAGACCGCCCGAAAAGCCTCCACATGCTTCAGGCCCATGCGTCTGGTGGCCATATCAAATCCGTATAGGAGAGTATGAAACTGGAATTTCATCAGATCGGGCTTTTGGACGATAGTCCAGAGCACGGAGCTGTTTGCACGGAGCTGTCCTGGGTTTGCTCACCCACCGTGGACGGCGTCACCGGCATTTGCGACAAGAGGGGATATATGAAAGCGACGATGATCAAGGCACTGGCCGCGGCGACCGTCGCTGGTGTTTTTCTTTCCAGCGAGGCCATGGCCCAGGGCGCGGGCAGGCTGGACAAGATCCGTGAGAGCGGCTCGATCACATTGGGGTACCCCGAGACCTCGGTGCCCTTCGCCTATCTCGACGGCAACCAGAAGCCGATCGGTTACACCGTGGAAATCTGTGAACAGGTGGTGCAGGCGATCAAGACGGCCCTCAAGCTTCCCAAGCTCGAGGTTCGCTACAACCCGATAACCTCGGCGACACGTATTCAGCTGCTCGCCAACGGCACGATCGATCTCGAATGCGGCAACACGACCAATAATGTCGAGCGGCATAAACTCGTTGCCTTTGCTCCCACCACCTTCGTTGCGCAGGTCGTCCTCGTCGCGCGCAAGGATGGCGGGGTCGATGTCAACGACCCGGCTTCGTTTCGCGGCAAGGCCATCGCCGCCCAAGCCGGCGGCCAGACTTTCAAGGTGATTACGCTGATCAACGCCAAGAACAATCTCAGCATCACTGTGGTGCCGGCCAAGGACACCGCCGAGACCTTCTTGTTGGTGTCGACGGGCCGTGTGGCCGGCACCGCCAACGATGACGGTCTCGCCTATGCCACGGTCGCCTCGTCCAGAACGCCGGATGACTTCCTGATCGGTAGCAAGAGCCTCGAGACGGCGCCCTATGGTATCGTCCAACCCAAGGATGATCCTGCTTTCAAGAAGATGGTCGACGATGCCGTGATCGACCTGATGAAGAGCGGGCAGATTGCGGCGCTCTACGACAAATATTTCAATTCACCGATTCCACCGCATGGCCTCAACCTGAAATTCCCGATGAGCGCCGCCCTCAAGCGGGCGCTGGCCAACCCGACCGATTCCGGCGATCCGGCAGTCTACGAATGACGCGACAAGCGCTCTAGAGGTCTCGCAATGGCACATCAACACGACACGAGTCCGGCAGGCGCCGCGTTGCCCCCCATCGACCTGCGCAGCGATACCGTCACCAAGCCGACCGAGGCGATGTATGCCCGCATGGCCTCGGCGCCGCTCGGCGATGACGGGCTGGACGGTGACCCCACGGTGCAGGAGCTGGAGGCCGTCGCGGCTGCGACGTTGGGCAAGGATGCCGGCCTGTTTGTGCCGAGCTGCACCATGGCCAATCTGCTGGCGACGCTGGCGCAGTCGCAGCGCAGCGAACAGATCGTGCTGGAATCGAATGCCCATATGTACACCTCGGAACGAGGGGCGGCGACGTTTACGGGGCAGTTCTACCTCGCCATTGCCGGCACCGCCGGCGCAATGGATCTGAATTTGCTGGAGGACGCCCTGCAGGGCGAGGGGCTCAAGCTCGGGACCGCTCTTGTCGCAATGGAAACCTCGCACAACAACGCGAGCGGCGCCGTATTGCCGCTGGATCATATGCAGGCCGTGCACGCCATGGCCTTAGCCCGTGGTGTCCCGGTGCATCTCGACGGCGCGCGGCTGTTCAACGCCGCCGTCGCCCTTGAAACGGCGCCGGCCGAAATTGCCAGACATTGCGACACGGTTTCTCTGTGTTTGTCGAAGGGCCTGAGCGCACCCGCCGGTGCCGTGCTCGCCGGGCCACGCGCAGTGATCGACAGCAGCCGCAGGTTTCGCCGCATGCTGGGAGGCACGCAGCGTCAGATCGGCGTCCTGGCCGCGGCCGGCCTGGAGGCGGTTCAGGTCATGGGGACGCGTCTGGCGCAGGATCACCGGCGTGCGCGAGCCCTGAGTGATGCGTTGAATGGGATGCATCCAAAGATCAGCGCGACAATCCCACAGACGAATATCGTGCAGGTCGATGTCTCTCTCTCCGGGCGCGACAGCGCCGCGTGGTCGGGAGCTCTCGAAAGGGCGGGCCTGAAGGCGAGGCCCTGGGGTAAGCATCGCTTGCGCTGCGTGACCCATCGCCATATCGATGATGCCGATGTTGATCGCGCGGTCATGGCATTTCGCACCGTGGCCGCGGCTTTGGTTTAGAGCATCCGTGAGCGTGAACGAACCGAACGCGGTTTCTCAACCTTCGCGAAGCCAGGCTCATGTTTCATGTTTATAGATTCCAAGGCTTAGGCGCTCGACTCTCTTCTACGTCATTGCGAGGAGCTCTTGCGACGAAGCAATCCAGACTGTTTCCAAAGATGCATTGCAATCCAGAATCCGTGCCGCGGAAATAGCTGGATTGCTTCGCTGCGCTCGCAATGACGAGCGGAAAGAGCCTAGGCCAGCACCCCCACCACTGCTCCCATCAGACACGTCGTCAGCGTTCCCGACACGATCGACTTCAGCCCCAGCGCGTTGATTTCCTCGCGCCGTTCCGGCGCCATCACGCCGAGACCGCCGATCATGATGCCGAGGCTGGCGAAATTGGCGAAGCCGCACATGGCATACAGCATGATCAGGCGCGAGCGGGGATCGAGCGTGCCGGGCGGCAGCTTCGAGAAGTCGACATAGGCGATCAGCTCGTTCAGCACGGTTTTCGTGCCCATCAGGCTGCCGGCGGTGATCGCCTGGTCCCACGGCAATCCCATCAGCCAGCACACCGGCGCCATCACGAGGCCGAGCAGGCGCTGCAACGAGATCGCAGCGCCGCCGATATCAGGCAGCAGGCCGAGGATCGCATTGACGAGGTAGACCAGCGCCACCAGCACCAGCAGCATTGCGACGATGTTGATCAGCAGCTCGATCCCCGCGCCGGTCCCTTTCACGATCGCGTCCATCGTGCCGGAGACTTCCGTCTCGGGATCTTCCAGTGCGCCGCCGGTGCGCTTGTCGGATGTCTCCGGCACCATGATTAGGCTGACCAGGATCGCGGCCGGCGCGCCCAGCACCGACGCGATGACGAAATGCGCGGCTGCGTCGGGAATGAGGGGAGCAAGCAGCGTCGCATACAGCACCAGCACCGTGCCGGCGATGCCGGCCATGCCGCCGGTCATCACCAGGAACAACTCGCTGCGGGTCATCTGCGCAAGATAAGGCCGCACGAACAGCGGCGCCTCGACCATGCCGAGAAAGATGTTGGCGGCGGTCGAGAGCCCGACCGCGCCGCCGACGCCGAGCGTCCGCTCCAGCAGCCAGGCCATGCCGCGCACGACCGGCGGCAGCATGCGCCAATAGAACAAGAGCGTCGTCAGCACGCTCATGACCAGCACGATCGGCAGCGCCTGGAATGCCAGGACGAAATCGGCACCCGGTGCTTTCAGATCGAAGGGCAGGGGACCGCCGCCGACATAGCCGAACACGAAAGAGGAGCCGGCGCGCGAGGCCGCCGAGATCGCGCCCACGGCGTCGTTGATAGCACCGAAGGCGCGCGCGACGACAGGCACCTTCAGGAGAACGATCGCGGTGACGAAGGTGGCGACGAGGCCGATCGCCGCCTGGCGCAGCGAGGCCGCGCGGCGGTTCTCGCTCAGGACCAAGGCGATCAACAGCAATGCGAAAACGCCGAGTGCCGATTGCAGCCGCAGCATGATGTCCCCAAACCCCGATGATTATGGCCACCCCTGCGTTGCAAACGCAATGCCGGGAGATTGTCGGAGCGTCCCGCTGTTGACAAGCAGGTCCGCGTCAGCCACGCGGAGCACGTCGACATCAGGAGCCGCGGATAGTCCGAGGGTGACCGAACAGGCGATGCCAGACCAGCCAATATCGGGAAACCCGCCGGTCAGTGCCCGCGCGCTCCTCTCCCATCGCGCCTTCCTGTTCTTTCTGCTCTCGCGCAGCCTGTCGCGTTTCTCCAGCCAGATTGCGGCGGTCGCGATCGGCTGGCAGATCTACGATCTCACCGGCTCGGCCTTCGACCTCGGCATGGTCGGCCTCGTGCAATTCCTGCCCACGGCGCTGTTGGTGTTCGTCGCCGGCCATGCCGCCGACCGCTACGAGCGCAAGCGCGTGGTCCAGCTCTGCCAGCTCGTGGAAGCCGCGACCGCGCTCTATCTCGGCGTCATCACCTATCTCGGCCTGGTCAGCGAAGTTCAGATTTTCGTGGCGACCTTCGTGCTCGGCATTGCCGGGGCCTTCGAAAGTCCGACCACTGCTGCGCTGCTGCCGGCGATCGCGCCGCAGGGCTCGCTCCAGCGCGCCACCGCCGTCTCCAGCGGAGCGGCGCAGGTCGCGACCATTACAGGGCCGGCGCTCGGCGGTTTTGCCTACGCGGTCGCGCCGCATCTCGCCTACGCGGTGATGGTGCTGTTCTGGATCTTCGGGATGATCCTGACCGGCTTCATCCGGCCGCGCCCGCAGGCGATCGCCAAGGACATGGCGGGCGCCGACAATATCTTCGCCGGCGTCCGCTTCATCCGCAGCAATCCGGCGATCCTCGGCACCATCTCGCTCGATCTGTTCGCGGTGCTGTTCGGCGGCGTCACCGCACTTCTGCCGATCTATGCCCGCGACATCCTCCAGACCGGTCCGATGGGGCTCGGGATCCTGCGCGCCGCGCCGGCGGTCGGCGCGCTGGCGATGACCATGGTGCTGGCCCGTCACGCGATTTCGCGGCACGTGGGCCTGCGCATGTTCCAGGCCGTGATCGTGTTCGGCGTCGCAACCATCGTGTTCGCTTTGTCGTCCTGGATGTGGCTGTCGGTGCTCGCGCTTGCCGTTCTCGGCGCGGCCGACACAATCAGCGTCGTGATCCGCTTCTCTCTGGTGCAGCTCGCGACCCCCGACGAGATGCGCGGCAGGGTCGGCGCGGTGAACTTCCTCTTCATCAACGCCTCCAACCAGCTCGGCCAGTTCGAGAGCGGGGTCGCCGCCGCATTGTTTGGCGCCATGCCGGCAGCCGTGCTGGGCGGCGTCTGCACGGTCGCGGTGGCGCTGTTGTGGATGAAGCTGTTTCCGAGCCTGCGGCAGGTGGAAAGCTTGGAGTAGGAGCTCGCTCGTTCTCTCCCCGTCATTGCGACGCAATTTTGCGCTGGTGCGACGAAGCAATCCAGAATCTTGCCACAGTGGTAGGCAATCCAGAATCCGTGCCGCGGAAATAGCTGGATTGCTTCGCTGCGCTCGCAATGACGATTGTTGAAGCAGTGCGGAGATTTAGCCGACTTCACGTCCGCTTGCGGAGCGAGGCCGCAACCCCATGCCGCCTACTGTGCATGGGGTTGTTTTCGCGTTTTTTATTCAGCCCCGTCCCACGAACGGCATCTTGGTTGCCATGACGGTCATGGTCAGCACGTTGGCATCGAGCGGCAGGCCGGCCATGTAGGCGACGGCGTCGCCCACCGCTTTCGCGTCCATGCGCGGCTCCTGCTTCGACGTGCCGTCGGGCTGCAGCACGCCGGGACCGTTGACCATGCGGTCGGTCATGGGCGTTGCTGCATTGCCGATGTCGACCTGGCCGACCGCGATGTCGTACATGCGGCCGTCGAGGTTGGAGGCCTTGGTGAGGCCGGTGATGGCGTGCTTGGTCGAGGTATAGGCCGCCGAGAACGGCCGCGGCGCATGCGCCGAGATCGAGCCGTTGTTGATGATGCGGCCGCCGCGGGGGGTCTGGTCCTTCATGATGCGGAAGGCGTGCTGGGTGCACAGGAATGGGCCGGTGAGGTTGGTGTTCACCACCGCCTGCCACTGCTCGAGGCTGAGATCCTCGAAGTTCACCGGCGGCGCGCCCATGCCGGCATTGTTGAAGAGCACGTCGAGCCGGCCGTAGGTGGCCTTGACCTTGTCAAACAGCGCGGCAATCGAGTCCGGCTTGGTCATGTCGGCGGTGACGCAGAGGCTTTTCCCCGCGGGGCCGAGCTTGGCCGTCTCCTCGAGCATGTCGGGCCGGCGCCCGACCAGCACCACGGTGAAGCCTGTGTTCATCAGCGCCAGCGACGCAGCGCGCCCGACTCCGGTGCCGGCGCCCGTCACCACTGCGATCTTTTTCGCTTCACTCATCGTTTCCTGCCTTTTCTCTTGAGCTGTCAGGTTTTGGATTCTTTTTCGTTCTTGTAGGGCGGCCGCGGAATGTTCTGATGCGCGGCGCGCAAGGCCGCCGACCAGCGCGAGCGCAAATCGTGGAAATAGGGTTCGCCCGCCTCGATGCGGTGATTGAGATCGGCCTCGCAGGCGTCGGCGCGCACCACCAGCACGTCGATCGGCAGGCCGACGCCGAGATTCGAGCGCATGGTCGAATCCATCGAGATCAGCCCGGTCTTCAGCGCCTCGTAGAGTTCGACGTCGTAATGCATGGCGCGGTCGAGCACCGGCTTGCCGTATTTGTGCTCGCCGATCTGCAAATAGGGCGTGTCGGTGGTGCATTCGATGAAATTGCCGGCGGTGTAGACCATGAACAGGCGCATGCGCGCGCCGTTGATCTGGCCGCCGAACAGGAAGGACACGTCGAACGACACGTCCTCTGATTTGAGCGCCGGGCCTTCGGTCGCGTGCACGGCCCGGATCGCCCGGCCGATGCGCTGGGCGGCCTGGAACATGGTCGGCGCGTTCATCAGCGTCTCGATCTCACCCGTGTTGGGGTCTTCGAGGCCCTCGGTCAGCGTCGAGAGCACCGATTGGCTGATCGCGAGGTTGCCGGCGCTGGCGATCGCCATGATGCGGTCGCCGGGCTTGGAGAAGATGTGAAGCTTGCGGAAGGTCGAGACGTTGTCGAGGCCGGCATTGGTGCGGGTGTCGGCGATCATCACCAGACCGTCCCGAACCAGAATTCCGCAACAATAGGTCATTTCCAGTCCCCGAACGCGTTTGCGCGGAATTACTAGCCAATTTCAAGGGCCGCTCCAACCCCCGATTGCCGAGGGGCGGCAGGGTGGAGCTGTGCGCGGGCGAGGGGCTTGCTTGGCGCGGTTCAGCTCTGCCGCTGGGACTGCGATTGCGACTGGCCGCCGCGGCCGGCCTGCTCGACCTTGACCGTCACCGACAGCGTCTCCGCGCCGCCGCCATAGCGGGTGCCGCGCACGGGGGCTGCGCCGAGATAATCGAGCCCGATCGCGACGCGGACATGGGCGTCGGTGGCGCAGATGCTGTTGGCGGGATCGAAGCCGACCCAGCCGAGACCGTCGACATAGGCCTCCGCCCAGGCATGGCCCGCGTCCTGATGCACCGTGCCGTCGGAGCGCAGGAAATGGCCGGAGACGAAGCGCGCCGGCACGCCGCCGCTGCGGGCGCAGGCGATGAAGATGTGCGCGTAGTCCTGGCAGACGCCGCGCTTGAGCGTGAACGCTTCCGCCGCCGACGTGCCGCTGTTGGTCGGGTCCTCGTCGAACGTCATGTGATCGCTGATTTGCGTCATCAGCGTGTGCAGGAAGCCGAGCGTGTCGCTCTCGGCCTCGCTGCGCAGCTGGCGCGCGACCGCATGCATCGCCGGATTGACCGTGGTGAGGTCGGTGGCGCGCAAGAACATGCCGGCCGGAAAGCGCTCATCGGCGCCGCGGAGAACGCCGCCGGTGTCGTGGGTCTCGATCAGGCCCTCGGCGGTGATCTTGATGTCGCCGACGGGTCCGCAGGACAGGACATGGGTGACGTTGCCGAACGCATCCTCGTGGGTGTCGAGCTTGGTGTCGGTCGACACGTCGATCTGCCACTCCGCCACATATTGCCCGTCATGGCTGCCGGGCGTCATGCGCAGGATCTGGATCACGCTCGTGGCCTGCGGCTCGTAGCGATAGGTCGTGGTGTGCAGGATTCGCAGGCGCATGGTGGACCGTTGTTGTCGCGTCATCGATCCGGGCTAGCCCTGCGGGCGTCCCCGGAATGACAGCAGTATCAGATCAAATACTGCTTCGTGATGATTTCGCCCAGTCTGGAATTGTCCGAGATGAATTCCTGAATGAATTCATGCACGCCATGCTGGAAAATGTCGTTCATATTGCTGTGTTCCAGCCGGTTGCGGATGCCGCGGGCATGGCGCTGGGCCGGGCCCTGGCGGCCATAGGCGACCCCGATCTGATCGAGATTGCGCACCAGATTGCCGTAGCAGCTTGCGAGCGAACGCGGCAGCGAATCGTTGAGGATGAGCAAATCCGCGATCAGCCAGGGTTTCAGTGTTTCGCGATAGACCCAGTGATAGGCCGTCAGTGCCGAAACCGAGCGCAGGATCGAGGTCCACTGGTAGAAATCGAGCGGGCCGCCGACATGCTCCTCCTCGGGCAGCAGCACATGGTATTTCACGTCGAGAATGCGCGCGGTGTTGTCGGCGCGTTCGAGATGCAGGCCCATCCGCGAGAACCAGTACGCGTCGTTGCGCAACATGGTCCGGTAGGCCGAGCCGTCGAAGCGCAGCGAGGTTTCCTGCACGAAGCGCAGGAACTTTGCGAGATCCTCGCGCGTGGAGGTCCCTCTGCTCCAGACCTCCTGCAATTCGATCCAGGCCGAGTTGATGGTGTCCCACATCTCGCTGGTCAGCGCTGTGCGCACCGAGCGCGAATTCAGCCGCGCCGCCTCGATGCAATTCCTGATCGACGACGGATTGTCCGCCGAGAACGAGAGATAATCGACGACGTTATGCTCGTTGGCTTCTTCGTACTGCTGATAGAAGCTTGCGGCGACGCCGGCAGTCAAAAGCGCCGAGTCCCATTCGTTGGTCTTGCCGATATAGGCGGCGGGAAGCGCGGTGACGCGCAGCGTCGCATCGATGGTGCGCGCGAGATACTCGGCCCGTTCGACGTAACGGGCGAGCCAATAGAGGTTTTCGGCGGTACGCGACAGCATCTCTCTACTCGTCCAGGATCCAGGTATCTTTGGTACCGCCGCCTTGGCTCGAATTCACCACCAGGGAGCCTTCCTTCAGGGCAACGCGTGTCAACCCGCCGGGCACGATCGTGGTGCTCTTGCTGCCGGTGAGCACGAACGGCCGCAGGTCGACGTGGCGCGGCGCAAGGCCGGATGCCGTGCAGGTCGGGCAGGTCGAGAGCGCTAGCGTCGGCTG
This sequence comes from Bradyrhizobium sp. 62, assembly GCF_023073035.1. Classification (NCBI taxonomy): domain Bacteria; kingdom Pseudomonadati; phylum Pseudomonadota; class Alphaproteobacteria; order Hyphomicrobiales; family Nitrobacteraceae; genus Bradyrhizobium; species Bradyrhizobium sp. 62. The sequence continues at coordinate 184,334 of NZ_JADPIT010000002.1, read as the reverse complement.
CGCAATGAAGCCTTCGGGCTCGCGCTTGAGCTTTTCGCGGAAGGCTTCGATCGTCGCCTTGGTCGCGGCAGGACCAATCAGCATGCCGTAGCCGCCGGAGCCGTGCACCTCCTTCACGACGAGTTCGCTCAGATGGTCCAGCACATAGGCGAGGTCCTTCGGCTCGCGGCAGCGCCAGGTCTGCACGTTTTTCAGAATCGGCTCCTCGCCGAGATAGAATTTTACGATGTCCGGCATGTAGGAGTAGATCGCCTTGTCGTCGGCGATGCCGGTGCCGACGGCGTTGGCGAGCGTGATGTTGCCGGCCGCATAGGCCGACATCAGCCCGGGCACCCCGAGCGCGGAGTCCGGCCGGAAGGTGAGGGGATCGAGGTAGTCGTCGTCGACGCGGCGGTAGATCACGTCGACCCGTTTCACGCCCTCGGTCGTCCGCATGAACACTTCGTTGTTCTTGACGATGAGGTCGCGGCCCTCGACCAGCTCGATACCGAGCTTGTCAGCGAGGAAGGAGTGCTCGTAATAGGCCGAGTTGTAGACGCCCGGCGTCAGCAGCGCGACGGTCGGCTCGCCGGAGGCGCTTTGCGGCGCCACCGAGCGCAAGGCGGATAGCAGCTCGTCCGGATAGCGTTCGACCGGCGCCACCCTGTGGCGGGCGAACAGGTCCGGAAACAGCCGCATCATGATCTCGCGGTTTTCCAGCATGTAGGACACGCCCGAGGGCGTGCGTGCATTGTCCTCCAGCACGATGAAGTCCTCGGCATCGACCCGGACGATGTCGATGCCGGCGATGTGCACGTAGACGTCGTGCGGCACCTGCTGACCGTTCATCTCCGGGCGGAAGACCGGGTTCTGAAAGATGAGGTCGTCGGGCACGATCTCTGCGCGGAGGATGTCGCGGCCGTGATAGATGTCGCGCAGGAACATGTTGAGCGCGCGCACGCGCTGCTTCAGGCCCTTCTCCAGCAGCGACCATTCCTTGCCGGACATGATCCGCGGGATCACGTCGAAGGGGATCAGGCGCTCCGTCGACTCGGAGTCCCCATAGACCGCGAAGGTAATGCCGATGCGGCGGAACAGGAGCTCGGCCTCCTGGCGGCGATATTCGAGCGCCTCGGGAGGCGTCTCCTTGAGCCAGCGCGCCAGCTCCTGATAGGCAGGGCGAAGGTCCCCACCGGGAATGTTCATTTCATCAAACGCGACTGCCATAGATCCCGACTTGTCTCCGCAAGGCGTTGCGCCATTCGACAGGCCGCGAGGCCTTGGTGAAGACCGCAACGTCCTGGCCATGCGGCAAGAGTGCATGACTTTCATGCGGTAGCAAGGGCCGGGCCAGCGCGATAAGCATGGGGAGAGGACATTTGCCGGGGATGGCCGGCGGCTTGCCTGAAAAAATGGCTGAGGACTGCTTATTTCGGCAGCAAAAGCGCGTGACTTCAACGCGTTACCTCGGCAAAGTCGGGCCGACAGGTGAGGGACTTGAGGTATGAGCGAGATCGTCACGGCGGGTATTCTGGTTATTGGGGACGAAATCCTGTCCGGCCGGACCAAGGACAAGAACATCGGCTTCATCGCCGAATACCTGACCAATATCGGCATCGACCTGAAGGAGGTCCGGGTCGTCTCCGACGACGAGCCCGACATCATTGCCGCGTTGGATGCACTGCGGCATCGCTACACCTATGTCTTCACCACCGGCGGCATCGGGCCGACCCATGACGACATCACCGCTGATAGTGTCGCCAAGGCGTTCGGCGTCGGGATCGACCATCATCCGGAGGTGGTCGCCCGTTTCCGCGAGCGCTGGAGCGAGCAGGACCTCAACGAGGCCCGCCTGCGCATGGCCCGCATTCCCGATGGTGCCGAGCTGATCCAGAGCGCCACCATCCTCGCCCCCGGGTTCAAGATCGGCAATGTCATCGTGATGGCGGGCGTGCCCTCGATCATGCAGGCGATGATGGACATCGTCTCGCCCAAGCTGAAATCGGGCGTGCGCATGCTCTCCGAATCGGTGCGCGCCAATGCGCGGGAAGGTGACATCGGCAGCCCGCTGCGGGCGATTGCCGCCCAACATCCCGACACCATCATCGGCAGCTATCCCTTCATGGATGAAGAGCAGAAGCCGAACACCAATCTGGTGGTGCGCTCGCGCGATGCGGACAAGCTCGCAGCCGCAATGGCGGCGGTGAAGGAAATGCTGGCGGGATTGAACATCACCCGCTAGCAACCTAGCTGCCGGCAGACGAAGCAGGAGACGACGATGGCTGGTGAAGCACCGGAATTAAGTGCGGAGGAACGGGCGGGCCGCCCCTTTCCGGTCTCGTGGGACCAGTTCCACCGAGATTGCCGGGCACTGACCTGGCGGCTCAATGAGGTTGGTCCGTTTCATGCGGTGATCGCGATCACCCGCGGCGGCCTTGTGCCGGCCGCTATCGTGGCGCGCGAGCTTGGCGTGCGCGTGATCGATACGGTCTGCATCGCCAGCTACGACCACGACAAGCAGGGCGACCTCAAAGTGCTGAAGGGCATTTCCGAAGACGTGATGAAGCTCGGCGGCGGCACCGGCAAGGGGCTTTTGATCGTCGACGACCTCGTGGATACCGGCAAGACCGGCAAGCTGGTGCGCGCGATGCTCCCCGACGCGCATTTCGCCACCGTCTACGCCAAGCCGAAGGGACGTCCCCTGGTCGATACCTTCATCACGGAAGTCTCGCAGGACACCTGGATCTTCTTCCCCTGGGACACCGCGCTGTCCTATCACCCGCCGCTTCGCGACGGAGCGGCGTGATTATCGTCGCATTGCGAGCGAAGCGAAGCAATCCAGGCCATTGCGAGCGCAGCGAAGCAATCCAGAAATGTGTCCGCGGAAACAGTCTGGATTGCTTCGTCGCTTCGCTCCTCGCAATGACGGGCGGAGGCGACCATGCCCCTGCAAAACCGCGTCACGCCGACCGGCGAGATTATCGCGACACCGCACCGCGGCCTGTTCACCGGTAACCGCGGCATCATCCATGATCCCGCGACCAAGACGCTATTGAAAAAGCGCTGGTCGTCGCCGGCCTGGATCGTTTGCCTGTGTGAATTCCGCGGCTGGCGGCGGCCGGTGATGGCGCGACGGAGCTGGACCGAGCTGTTCTTTCTTGACGAAGCCACGGCCTTTGCCGCAGGCCACCGTCCCTGCTTCTTCTGCCGCCGCGATGATGCCAAGCGCTTTCGCGTTGCATGGGAGACGGGCAACAGTGCAAGCGGCATCAGCGCCAAGGCGATGGATGCCGTACTGCATCGGGAACGGCTCGATCGCGGCAAGAAACGGCTGCATGCGCTGCCGAGGCCGCTCGTGGAATTGCCGGACGGCGCGATGGTCCAACAGGGCGATGATTGCTTCCTCGTCGCGCAGGGCAGGCCGCTGCTGTGGTCATCCGCGGGTTACGCCCCGCATACGAGCGCCCTCCGTGATCCAATGTTGCTGACGCCGCCTTCCACCTTGCGCGCGATCATCGCTGGATATCAACCTGTGCTGCATCCGACCGCACGCCACTAGCGCAGCGGCTTACCGTTTTCATCGACTGTCGTGCTCCACCATCGCCTCGCAATTGAGAAGCACGGAACGATCCTCACCGCACGCCGGCAGCGCGATCGCCGCAAGCGTCGCAATAACGAAAGCGGATCGGTCACAGCCTTAACCCAGCTTCTCGCGTGCCAGCGCGGCACCGGCCCCGAGCGCCATCAGCTTGGCTTCGGCGATCTCGCGCCGCATCGGCGCCATGCCGCAGTTGGTGGTGGCGATGATGTTGCTCTTGGGCACGAATTTCGACACTGCGTCGATCACCTGCACGACATCCTCGGCGGTCTCGACCGTGTCGCTGGCGACGTCGATCACGCCGGCCTGCACGATCTTGGACTTGAGCAGCGCGAGCAGGTCGAGCGGTACCTTCGAGTTGCGGCACTCGATCGCGACCTGCTGGATCGGGCTGGCGTCGATCGCGGGAAAGATCTGCTCGTACTGCCGCCATTGCGCGCCGAGCGTTTCCTTCCAGTCGGTGTTGGCCTTGATGCCGTAGCCGTAGCAGATGTGCACGGCGGTGGCGCAGGTCAGGCCCTGCGCGGCGCGCTCCAGCGCCTTGATGCCCCAGTCGTTGACCTCGTCCATGTAGACGTTGAACGCGGGCTCGTCGAACTGCACGAGATCGACGCCGTCGGCCTGCAGCGCCTTGGCTTCCTCGTTCAGGAGTTCGGCGAACGCAAAGGCCATCTTGACGCGGTCGCCATAGTAGCGATCGGCAATGGTGTCGATGATGGTCATCGGGCCGGGCAGGGTGAATTTCAGCTTCTTCCTCGTGTGCGCGCGGGCGACGCGCGCCTCGTCGGCGTGGACGCGGCTCTTCAGCCGGAGCGGGGCGACGACCTGCGGTACCATCGCCTTGTAGCGATCCTTGCGGATTCCCATCTCGACCTTGTGGGCGAAATCGATGCCCTCGATCTTCTCCAGGAAACCGTGGACAAAATGCTGCCGGGCCTGCTCGCCCTCGGTGACGATGTCGATGCCGGCATCCTCCTGCACTTTGACGGCAAGCATCGTCGCATCGCGCTTGGCGCGGACAAGCTCCTCGCCCTGCGACTTCCAGGGCGCCCAGAGCATGTTGGGCTCGGCGAGCCATTCCGGCTTCGGCAAGGAGCCGGCGATCGTGGTTGGAAACAGCATGGCGGCCCTCACGGCGGGTTATGATTGCGCCCCTTCCTGCCATGTCTTAACGTCGAGGTACAGAACAACAAAAGTCGCCTTGAAACCGGCGGCGCCGGACCGGAAACGCCATGATCGAATTCTTCTTCGACTGTTCCAGCCCCTGGACCTATCTCGCCTTCCACAACATCCAGCCGCTGGCCAGGGAGGTTGGCGCGGAGATCGTCTGGCGGCCGATCCTGGTGGGCGGCATCTTCAATACGGTCAACCCAAGTGTCTATGCGCAGCGTGAGACACCGGTGCCGTTGAAGGCGCGCTACATGAAAAAGGACCTTGCCGACTGGTCGCGCTCGGCCGGTCTCGCGATCAAGATGCCGCCGACGGTATTTCCGGTGAACAGCGTGAAAGCGATGCGCGGCTGCATCTGGCTCGGACAGGACTCGGTGCCTTTCGCCACGGCGGTGTTCGAGACCTATTGGGGCGAGGACAAGGACATTTCGCAGGACGCGGTGCTCGCCGAGATCTGCAGGAAGGTGGGCGTCGACGAGCAGAAATTCTTCGCGGGCATTTCGGGGCAGGGGATCAAGGATCAGCTCAAGGCCAACACCGAAGAAGTCGTCGCTCGCGGCGGCTTTGGCTCGCCGACGATCTTCGTCGGCAAGACCGACATGTATTTCGGCAATGACCGCCTGCCGTTGATCCGCGAGGCGCTGCTGCGCGGCAAGGCGAGCGCGGCCTGATGGTGCGGGCTGTCGTCTGCTGCGCGCTCGGCGCGCCCGAAAAATTGCAGCTTGAAGAGTTTCCGTCGCGCGACCTGAAGCCGGACGAAGTGCGCGTCGCGATCCGTGCTGCCGGCCTGAATTTTCCCGACGTGCTGATGGCGGCCGGCGAATACCAGCTCAAGCCGGAGCTGCCGTTCACGCCGGGCGTGGAGGCAGCCGGCGACGTCACCGAGGTTGGCGCAGAGGCGAGCGGCGTCGCCGTCGGCGACAAGGTCATCGTCAAGATGCGGCACGGCGCTTTCACGGATGAAGCCGTGGTGACACCGTCGCAGCTCACACCGATGCCATCGACGTTCGACTATGCGGAAGCCGCGACCTATCTCGCCGGGCACGGCACCGCCTATCACGCGCTGATAGACCGCGGCCGGCTCGAGCCGGGCGAGGTGCTGCTGGTGCATGGCGCCGGCGGGGGCGTGGGCCTTGCGGCCGTCGAGATCGGCAAGATGCTTGGTGCGACCGTGATCGCGACGGCGTCCAGCGACGAAAAGCTCGCGATCGCCAAGGCGCGGGGCGCCGATCATCTCGTGCGCTACGACCGCGAACCGTTTCGTGATGCCGTCAAACGTATCACCGACGGTCGCGGTGCCGACGTCGTGTTCGATCCCGTTGGCGGCGAAGTGTTCGAGAATTCGATGCGTTGCATCGCCTGGGGCGCACGGCTGCTGGTGATCGGCTTCACCGGCGGCATCGGCTCGGCGAAAACCAATCTCCTGCTGATCAAGGGTGCCAGCGTGCTCGGCGTGCGAGCGGGCGAAGCGGTACGGAAAAATCCCGCGCTCGGCGAGAGCAGGCTGAAGGCCTTGCTCCAATGGGCCGAAGAGGGCAAGCTCCGGCCTAACGTCTCGCACCGCCTGCCGCTGCAGGAGGTTGCGAAGGCGATGCGGCTGTTGCTCGACCGCAAGGCGATCGGGCGCGTGGCGTTGTTGATGGAGTGACGGTGTCGTAGGGTAGGCAAAGGCGCGTGAGCGCCGTGCCCACCATTTATCGGCAGCCGTGACAAGAATGGTGGGCGCGCTTCGCTTTGCCCACCCTACGATGCCTTACTTGTACTCCCGCTCCGTCCACCACGGGAAATAATCCGGCATGTCGCTCGACACCTTGTTCTTGAACTGAGCCGGGCGCTTCTCCAGGAACGACACCACGCCTTCCTTCACATCGTCCGAGCGGCCGCGGGCGTAGATGCCACGGCTATCGACCTTGTGGGCCTCCATCGGATCGTCGGCGCCCATCATGCGCCACATCATCTGGCGGATCAGTGCCACCGACACCGGTGCCGTTTTCGCCGCGAATTCCTTGGCGAGCGCGCGGGCGGTCGGCAGCAGATCATCGGGGGCTACGACCTTGCTGACGAGGCGTCCGGCGAGGGCTTCCTGCGCCGGGAAGACGCGGCCCGAATAGCACCATTCCAGCGCCTGCGAGATGCCGACGATGCGCGGCAGGAACCAGCTCGAGGCGGCCTCCGGCACGATGCCGCGCTGGGAGAACACGAAGCCGAAGCGCGCGGCGTCGGAGGCGATACGGATGTCCATCGCGAGCTGCATGGTGACGCCGATGCCGACCGCGGGACCGTTCACCGCGGCAATCACAGGCTTGAGGCATTTGAAGATGCGCAATGTCACCTGGCCGCCACCGTCGCGCACCTGGGAATCGCTGTAGTCGACCTTGCCATCGGCAAAGCGCTTCACTGGCCCGCGCCGGGCGTCGCGATCGAACGTATCCGCGCCCGACGAAAGGTCTGCGCCCGCGCAAAAACCGCGACCGGCGCCTGTGACGATGATGGCGCGGACGTCGTCGTCCTTGTCGGCTGCGTCGAACGCGTCGATCAGCTCTCCTTGCATCTGCGCGTTGAAGGCGTTGAGCTTGTCGGGCCGGTTCAGCGTGATGGTGAGGATCTGCTCGGCGACATCGTATTTGATCGTCTCATACGCCATGGTGGTTTCCTTCCCTGTCCTGAATTCTGTCTCTAAGAGACGTCATGCATGAACGCCAGCGTCCGTCTTGTGCGGACTGGGCGTTTGTTGGCCAGGCTCTACTTCGCCGGCGGGCTCGGCCAGGGCTTCTGCGCCCCGCGCAGGCTCTCGAACGCCTTGGCCATGCCAAGCACGCCGATATCGTCGAAGCGGCGGCCGACGATCTGCACGCCGATGGGAAAACCCTTGGCGTCGAAGCCGCCGTTGATGGAGATCGCCGGATTCTCCGACATATTCCACGGGACGGTATAGGCGATGTGCTCGAACGGCTTCATGGGATCGTTGGCCGGCGAGGCCCACTCCGCCGGATAGTTCACGTTCGGCGCGGTCGGCGAGATCACATAGTCGAGCTCGCAGAACAGCTTTGATGCCGCCGCGCGGATTGCCATGGTCTGGTTGAAACCACGGATGACGTCGACGCCCGAGAGCTTCGCGCCGGACTCGCCCCACTTGAAAATGTAGGGCAGCACCTTTGCCTGTTCGGCGGGCGTCAGCTTCGACAGATCATCCCACATCCGTGCGCGCCAGAAGTTGTCGAGGCCGTCGAGCATCTCGCGCGTGAGGATGCCGTCGACTTCGGTGACGACGGCCCCTGCGGATTCGAACGCTTTCGCCGCCTTCACAGCGACCTCGCGCACCGGTTTCTCCAGCGCCAGGCCAACGCCGGGATCGAGCATCAATCCGATGCGGAGTTTGCGCGGGGATTTCTCCAGCCCCTTCCAGTTGAGGGGCTCCGCGGGCAGGCTCGTGCCGTCGCGCCGGTCGGGTTTCGCGATCGCGCTCATCATCAGCGCGCAATCGTCGACGGTGCGGGTCATGGGACCGGCGACGCGGCCGACATAGGCGGGATCGATCGGCACGCGTCCAAAGCTCGGCTTCAGTCCGACGAGGCCACACCAGCCCGCAGGCAGGCGGACCGAGCCGCCGATATCAGTCCCGAGATGCAGCGGGCCATAGCCGGCCGCGGCCGCGGCGCCCGCGCCGGCGCTGGAGCCGCCTGGATTTTTGGAGAGGTCCCAGGGATTACGCGCCAGCGCGTGGAAAGAGGACAGCCCCGAGGACAGCATGCCGTAGTCGGGCATGGTGGTCTTGGCGAAGATGATCGCACCGGCTTCGCGCAGGCGCGCCGCGGGTGGTGCGTCCTTCTCGGCCGGCACGAGCTTGACGCTGGCCGCGCCCAGCGGCACCGGCACGCCTTTGGTCGCGATGTTGTCCTTCACCGTCACCGGCACGCCGTCGAGCGCTCCGGAGGGCTCGCCCCCGGACCAGCGTGCGGTCGAGGCCTTCGCGGCCTCGCGCGCGCCGTCGGGATCGAATGCATAAAGCGCGTTGAGGTGCGGCTCCCACGCGGCGACGTGCGCGAGCACGTCTTCCAGCACCTCGCTTGGCGAGAACTGCTTGGCGCGATAGCCCGCGATCAGATCGACCGCGGAGAGATCGTGCAGCGAGGTGACTTCCTCTTCGACACCCTTTTTATGCATGGGCACCCACCGGCATCCGGGTCTCGATGATCCGGGCGAACATGCTGGCACCGATCGGCAGGATCTTGTCGTCGAGCACGAAGCCGGGATTGTGCACGGGCACCGAGCCGTCGTGGCCGACCCAGAAATAGGCGCCGGGAATGGTTTGCAGCATGTCGGCGAAATCCTCGCTGCCCATCTTCGGCTGGGCGCGGGTGATCACGTTGGCGGGGTCGACGATGGTGCGCGCGACGTCTTCGACCACCTTGGACTGCTCGACCTGGTTGACCAGCACATCGAACGTGTCGCGGATGTCGACGTCGATCACGCACTGATAGGCGCTCGCGATGCCGGCGCAGATCGTGCGAATGCGTTCGCTGATCAGAGTGCGGATTTCTTTCGAGAAAGTGCGGATGGTGCCGCAAAGATGCGCCTCGCCGGGGATGACGTTGTACGCCGAACCGGCGTGAATCTGCGTGATCGAGACGACTGCGGCCTGCAGCGGCTCGACGTTGCGGCTGACGATGGTCTGGATCGCCTGCGCCAGCGTGGTCGCGATGATCACAGCGTCCTTGGAGCGTTCGGGCATTGCGCCGTGCGCGCCGTAGCCGGTGATGCGGAGGTCGAAGAAGTCGGCGCTCGCCATCGCAGGGCCGGGCAGGATCGCGATCTCGCCATGGTTGAGGTCGGGCGCGTTGTGCAGTCCGTAGAGCTCGTCGCACGGAAATTTCTCGAACAGCCCGTCCTTGATCATCGCGCGGGCGCCGCCGAGGCCTTCCTCTGCCGGCTGGAAGATCAGGTGCACTGTGCCGTCGAAGTTCTTGGTTTCGGCGAGGTAGCGTGCGGTGCCGAGCAGCATGGTGGTGTGGCCGTCATGGCCACAGCCGTGGAAGCGGCCCGGAATTTTGGAGCTCCATTTCAGATTGGTGTTCTCCTCCATCGGCAGCGCGTCCATGTCGGCGCGAAGCCCGATGCGCTTGCCGCTCGAACCCTTGCCCTTAATGACTCCGATCACGCCGGTGCCGCCGAGACCGCGATGCACCTCGATGCCCCAGCTCTTCAGCTTGTCGGCGACGATGCCGGAGGTGCGCACTTCCTCGAAGCCGATTTCCGGATGGGCGTGAAGGTCGCGCCTGATAGCGGTGAGTTCGTCGGCATAGCCGTCGATGCGGGCGATCGTGGGCATGTGTTCTGTCCAGTTAGCGTGAGGAGGGAGTGAAAACCGGGCCGTTTGGCTTGATGCGGATGCCAGGCCGCAGGCGCGTCCATGGCAGCGTGGCCGTGTCAGCCGGCATCGCGCCGGGGGCAGCGCAGATCATCAGCTTTTCTGCGATCGGCTCGAAATCGGCGCGAAAGTGCACCGAACTCTTGTTGACCAAAATCTTCTCTTCGGTCGGCTCGATGCCGACATAGCGGTACATTGCCTGATCGGCGAGCTGCGCCTTGTGCGAGGAGACGACGATTCGGACGTCGCCGATGCGAAGGCAGGCCGACGGGCCCATCTCCATCTCGCGGCCGCCATAGTAGGGACCGGGCGCGATGAAGCGGCCGTCGGAAAGTTTTTCGACGACGAAGGTCTCACGATAGGGCTCGTCGCCGGGAATGCCCGACTTGCCGCCGAGCGACAGCGTCACGGTGGCGCCGACGCCGGCTTCATGCGCGGCTTTCGCCGATGCCGGATCGTAGATCGCGCCCGTCGCAGCACTCGCCTTGTTGCGTACCAGCGCGCGTAGCATGCCGGTGGTGTCGGAATCGCCGCCGGCGCCGGGATTGTCCTGGGTGTCGGCGATGATGATCGGCTTGCTCGCGCCCTTCGCGAGTTCCATCGCGTGGCGCACGCCGTCATCGGGCGACCAGATCTTGCCGTCGAAATCGTCCTCGTGGCTTTCGACCAGCTTGACGATCGCATCGGCCGCGCGGTCGGCATCGGCTTGTGTCTTGCCATAGGCGAACACGCTCGGCCCGCAATCGCGGAAATCGGCGGCGGGGAAGCCGGGCGCGAAGGACAGCGTCGGAACCGCGTCGCTCTCCAGCGCGGCAAGCTTTTCGTAGATGCCCTTGGTCGGCTGGTCGTCGGTGCACTGCCAGCTGATCGGAATCAGGAACGGCAATTGCCGGAAGGCCTTTGCGAAACGCTGCTTTGTCTTCAGAAGCAATGCGAGGTGTCGCGCGGAGGCACGGCCGGTCTCGGCCATGTCGACATGGGGATAGGTGCGGTAGGCGATCAGCGCGCCCGCATGCTCCATCATTTCGGGCGTGACGTTGGCGTGCAGGTCGAGGCTCGCGACCAGCGGAATGTCCTTGCCGACGACGCGGCGCACGCGGGCCAGAATCTCGCCTTCGCCGTCGTCGAGATGTTCCGTGACCATCGCGCCGTGCAGATCGAGATAGACGGCGTCGATCGGGCCGGCGGCTGCGATGCCGTCGACCATCGTCTTGACGATACGCTCGAAGGCGTCCCTGGTGACATGCGCCGAGGGGCTGGCGCCGCAAGCGATGGTCGGGATGAGTTCCCAGCCGAGAGCCTCGGCGCTGTCGACGAAACCGGCGAGGCCGACATTGATGCGGCGCATCACCTTCAGCACATCAGGTCCTTGCGTCATCGCCGGCCAGCCGCCGCCGTGCTGGAAGTCCGCGAACGTCGCCTTCGTCGGAGCGAAGGTGTTGGTCTCGTGCAGGAAGCCGCCGACGGCGATACGTGTCATCAACTCAAGTCCAGCAATTGAAAGTGCGCGACGTTAGCCCTGTGCTTGCGGCGAGAGCAAGCCGGGAAGCAATCGCGCCATGCATGGCGTCAAGCCGTTTTGGGAATGCTTGTCGCAACCGCCGTCATTGCGAACGCGGCGAAGCAATCCAGGTTGTCCTCGCGGAACGCAGCAATCCAGACTGTCTCGGTGCGGAAGTGCAATCCAGAATCCGTGCCGCGGAAATAGCTGGATTGCTTCGCTGCGCTCGCAATGACGGGGAGAGAGACTAGGCGCCTGCCGCCACACCCTCCGACACCGGCCGGAAGTTCGCAAAATCCCAGCCGCGGCCCGGCGCTGCCTCGAGCAGAGCTCTGGTGTACGCCTCCTTCGGATGCGTCAGCACTTCAGCGGCCGGGCCCTGCTCGACGACGCGGCCGTGCTGCATCACCACGACCTCGTCGCAGATCTGCGCTGCGACGCGCAGATCGTGAGTGATGAACAGGATGGCGATGCCGAGCCGCTGCTGGATCTCGTCGAACAGTTCCAGCACCTGCGCCTGCACGGAGACGTCGAGGGCGGAGACCGCCTCGTCCGCGACCAGCACGTCGGGATCGAGCGCGAGCGCGCGGGCGATCGCAATGCGCTGACGCTGGCCGCCGGAGAACTGGTGCGGATAGCGCGCGACCGCATCGGCGGGCAGGCCGACCAGCTCGAGCAATTCGCGGGCACGCTTCATTGCGTCGGTATGCGACACGCCGTAATTGACCGGGCCTTCCGCAATGCTTTCGCCGATGGTGACGCGCGGATTGAGCGAGCGGTAGGGGTCCTGGAATACGATCTGGATCTTCTTGCGATGCGGCTGCAACAGCCGCCGCGAGATGTCCGAGATCTCGCGGCCGGAGAGGCGGACGCCGCCGGAGGTCGGGTCGATCAGGCGGACGATGCAGCGCGCCACGGTAGATTTGCCTGAGCCGCTCTCGCCGACGATGCCGAGCGTGCGGCCCTTGCGCAGCGTCAGCGTGACCTTGTCGGCGGCGACGACTTCGCGGCCTTTACCGAAGAACGCGCGCTCGCGATAGACCTTGCCGAGCTCGTTGGCCTCCAGCACCACCGGTTCCTTGGTCTCGGGCCGCGCCGCGCGCGGCACCAGGCTCGGCACTGCCGAGAGCAGGTTGCGGGTGTACTCCATGGTCGGATTGCGCAGGATGGAATCCAGCGTTCCGGTCTCGACCAGTCGGCCCTGCCGCATCACCGCGACGCGGTCGGCGATTTCGGCGACCACGCCCATGTCGTGGGTAATGAAGAGCACGGCGGTGCCGTGATCGCGCTGGAGGTCGCGGATCAGTGTCAAAATCTGCTTCTGCGTCGTGACGTCGAGCGCGGTGGTCGGCTCGTCGGCGATGAGAAGCTTCGGTTCGAGCACGAGCGCCATCGCGATCATGATGCGCTGGCGTTGACCGCCGGAGAGTCGGTGAGGGTAGGAGGCAAAGATACGCTCGACCTGGGGCAGGCGCACCTGCTCCATCATGTCGAGGATGCGCTTCTTGCGCGCCTTCGCATCGAATTTGGTGTGCGCGCGGAGAACCTCGTCGATCTGGCGACCGACCGGCATCACCGGATTGAGTGCCGTCATCGGCTCCTGGAAGATCATCGCCATCCGCGTCGCGCGGAGCTGCCGCAGGCGGCGGTCGGTCGCGGTGAGAATCTCCTCGCCGACCAGCTTGACGCTGCCGCCGGTCGGAATCAGCGTGCCCTTCGGCAGCAGACCCATCGTGGTCAGCGAGGTCACGGACTTGCCCGAGCCGCTTTCGCCGACGAGGCACAGCGTCTCGCGCTCATGCACCTGGATCGAGATGCCCTCGATGATGTTTGCAGCATTCGGCTTCTTGCCGACGGAGACGACGAGGTTGTTGATGTCGAGGATCGGGCTGGTCATCACTTGATCGGCCATCATTTGCCTTCCCGCTGCTTCATGCGCGGATCGAGTGCGTCGCGGGCGGCGTCGCCGATCAAATTGATGCTGAGGATGGCGATCGAGAGCAGCAGGCCCGGCCAGAAGATCAGCGTCGGCTTGAGCTGGAAGTACTGACGGCCCTCGGCCATGATGTTGCCCCAGGTCGGCGTTTCCGGCGAGATGCCGGCGCCGAGGAAGGAGAGGATGGCCTCTGTGAGGATCGCGGAGGCGCAGACGTAACTGCCCTGCACGATCAGCGGTGCGATCGTGTTCGGCATCAAATGCCGCCACATGATCTTTGGCAGGGATGTGCCGACCGAGATCGCCGCTTCAACATAGGGTTCTTCGCGCGCCGATAGCACGACCGAGCGCACCAGGCGTGCCACGCGCGGAACTTCGGGGATTGTGATCGCGATCAGCACGGTCCAGAGGCTGGCGCCGGACAACGACACCACGGCGATTGCCAGCAGGATGCTCGGCATTGCCATCAGGCCGTCCATGATCCGCATCATGACGGAATCGACCAGCTTGAAGAAGCCGGAGACGAGGCCGATCGCCAACCCAATGACGATCGACATGATCGCCGAGCCGATGCCGATCAGAAGCGAAATGCGTCCGCCATACATGACGCGCGACAGCAGGTCGCGGCCATAGGCGTCGGTGCCGAGCAGGAATTGCGCCGAAGAGGGCTTCAGCCGCTGTGAGGGCGCAAGCTGGATCGGATCATACGGCGCGATCAACGGCGCCAGGATCGAGATCAGGACAACCAACGCGAGGCAGATGGTCGCTGCCGCGATGATCGGCGTCGAGGTCAGGAATCCGAAGCGCGGCCGCAGCGGCGACGTGATCGGGATGGAGGACTGGGGAAGGGTATCGACAGACATTCTTGTTGTTATCCTTAGCCCTAGTACCGGATCCGGGGATCGAGCACCGTGTAGGCGACGTCGATCAGGAGATTGACGACGACATAGATCAACGACGTCAGCAGGATCATCGCCTGGATCACCGGATAGTCGCGCGCCAGCACCGCATCCACCGTGAGGCGGCCGATGCCGGGGATGTTGAACACGCTTTCGGTGACGACGACCCCGGAGATCAAAAGCGCAAAGCCGGTCCCGATCACGGTGATCACGGGCACGGCGGCGTTGCGCAGCGCATGGCGCATCATCACGGCGACTTCGTTGATGCCTTTTGCGCGCGCGGTGCGGACGTAGTCCTCGCCGAGCACGTCGAGCATCGCCGCGCGCGTCATGCGCGCGATCAACGCGATGTAGATGAAGGACAGTGCGCAGGTGGGCAGGATGATGCGCTCGAAGAACGGCCCAAAACCGTTCGAGATGCTGCGGAAGCCCTGCACCGGCACCCAGCGCAGGTCGATCGCGAAGACCTCGATCAGGATGTAGCCGACCACGAACACCGGCACCGAGAAGCCGAGCACGGACAGGCCCATCACGAAGCGGTCGATCCAGGTGCCATGCTTCCAGGCCGCGATCACGCCCAGGGGAACAGCGACGATGACGGCAAGGATGATGGTCGACAGCGCAATCGAGATCGACGGCTCGACCCGCTGGCCGATCATCTTCATCACCGGAAGGTTGGAGATGAGTGAAGTTCCGAGATCGCCATGCAGCAGCTTGTTCAGCCAGGTGATGAACTGCACGATCAGCGGCTCGTTGAGGCCGAGCGAGGTCCGGATGCGCTCGAGCCGCTCCGGCGTGGCGTTGTCGCCGGCAAGAATCGCGGCGGGATCGCCCGGGGTGAGGCGGAGCAGGAGGAAGACGAACAGCGCCACCACGCCCATCACGGGCACGGCGGCGAGAATTCGGCGAAGGAGATATCCGAGCAAGTTGGATCCCGTCAGATTAGAGTCAAATCAGAGACAGCGGCTGGAGCCTGGGGTTCTGCCACCAGCCTAACATTTCAGCAATTCCCATGCCATCCGGGCCACCGTTTTTGCAGTGCGATCACCTTGTTTCGGTGATCTGGCCCGGTTTTGGCGATGTGGCTCGCGCCGTTACTCCAGAGTCGCGAGCAGCCCCGCCATCAGCCGGCCGCGTTCGACCAGACTTTCGACCTCGATATACTCTTCGAGCGTGTGGCCGTTGCCGCCACGCACGCCCAGGCCGTCGAGAGTCGGAATGCCCATTGCGCCGGTGAAATTGCCGTCGGAGCCGCCGCCGGCGCTCGCATGCGGCAGTTCTGCGCCGAGCGACTTGGCGATCCCGCGCGCCTTTTCATACAGGGCCATGGTGCCGGCATCGGGCTCCCAGACCGGACGTGTCACGCCGCGCGTCACATTGAAGGTGACGTCATTGGTTGTACCGGAGAGCGCCAGCATCCTCTCGACGCCGCGATCGAGGTCGGCCTGGCGCTTGGCCATCGAGAGCGCTTCGCCGGTGGCGGTCGTGGCAACGCAATTGACCCATTGACCCCCGTGCACGACTCCGACGGAGAACGTGCAGTCCTCGCCCGTCATCGCGTCGATGGCGAGGATTTGCCGCGCCATCTCGCGGATAGCAGAGCGGCCCGCCGACAAGGTCGCGCCGGCGTGGCTGGGCCGGCCGGTCGCCTCGAGATTGAAACGCGCGATGGCATAACGTCCGGTGGTGACGCCGTTGTCGGCGCGGCCGGGCTCGGGCACCAGCACATATTTGTTGCGCGCGGCTTCCGCCTCGATGATATCGCGCGTGGAGGGTGTGCCGACTTCCTCGTCGGGCGTGAACAGCACGGTGATCGGCAGCGGCGTCGTGAACGAGGCGCGGGCCAGTTGGCGGATCGCTTCCAGCGAAAGATAATTGCCGCCCTTCATGTCGTAGATGCCGGGTCCGTAGCACTTGCTGCCCTCGCGCCGCCATTTCAGCTTCTCGATGGTGCCAGTGGGGTGGACCGTATCCATATGTCCGGCAATCAGGATGCCCGGCTCGCCTTGCTTCGGATGCGGAAAGCGTGCGCGGATCACGCCGCCAAAACCCTGACGACCGGCGATGCGCTCGATCGTCGCACCCATGATCGCCATCTCCCGCGCTGCGATATCGAGCATGCGGTTCACGGCGCTCGCGTCCCAGGTCGGGCTTTCGCATTCCACCCAGCCGCGCAGGCCCTGGAGCATCGCTTCGGAATCGAAGGGAAGATTGGCTGGATTCATCTCAATGTCTCTCGAATGTCTCTTGGGCTTCGGAACATGGAACGCGCATTGCATCGGCGCGGGGCAGGACAGGCGGAGAGCGTTGTAGAGCCAAACCGATCGTTGTGGAGCCCGTGCGCGCGCCGCTTGGGCTTGCAGCGAAACCGGATTGACGCGCTCGGCACTGTCTGCAACTCTCGAAAAGATAAAGGCATTGCATGAGGTTAGTTCGCCTAAAGAACGAACCGGATGCTCAATCAATAACCTGCCTTTGAACAGTTTCACGTCAGGAGAACATTTATGTTTAAGTTGATGCGCCGGGGGCCTCGCGCGTTCGCCTCCAAACTTGCGCTGTCGGTCGTCGCGCTTTCAACCGCACTGGCCTCGCCGGTGCTTGCGGCCGGCAAAACCATCACGGCGGTGATGCATTCGGATCTGCGCATCATCGATCCGATCTTCACCACCGCCTACATCACGCGCGACCATGGCTACATGATCTACGACACGCTCGTGGCGCCCGATTCGAACTTCAAGATCCAGCCGCAGATGGCGGAGTGGAAGATCTCCGACGACAAGCTCACCTACACGTTCACGCTGCGCGACGGCCTGAAGTGGCATGACGGTGCGCCGGTGACGGCGGAGGACTGCGTTGCCTCGCTCAAGCGCTGGGCCGCAGTCGATGGCATGGGCCAGAAACTGCTCGACTTCACCGCGAGCATCGAGGCGACCGATGCCAAAACCATCACGCTGAAGCTGAAGGAGCCCTACGGCCTCGTGCTCGACTCGATCGGCAAGCCGTCCTCCCGCGTTGCCTTCATGATGCCGAAGCGCCTCGCCGAGACGCCGCCGGACAAGCAGATCCCCGAGCAGATCGGCTCGGGTCCTTTCAAGTTCGTGCAGTCGGAATTCCAGCCGGGCGTGAAGGCGGTCTACGTCAAGAACACCGACTACGTGCCGCGCAAGGAGCCGTCGAGCTGGACCTCCGGCGGCAAGGTGGTGAAGGTCGACCGAGTCGAGTGGATCACCATGCCGGACTCGCAGACCGCGGTGAACGCGTTGCAGTCGGGCGACATCGACTTCGTGGAAAATCTGCCATACGACATGCTGCCGCTGCTGGAGGCGAACAAGGAGATCACGATCGAGGTCTCGAACACATTCGGCTTCCAGACGCTCGGCCGGATGAACTTCCTTTATCCGCCGTTCGATAATGTCAAAGTGCGCCGTGCGGCCTTTCTGGCGATAAACCAGAAGGACGTTCTCGACGCGCTGGTCGGCAACGCCAAATATCAGAAGATCTGCGGCGCCTTCTTCGTGTGCGATACGCCATTCGCGACCGAGGTCGGTGGCGAGACCCTGGTGAAGGGCAACGGCATGGCAGAAGCCAAAAAGGCGCTCGCCGAGTCCGGCTATGACGGCACCCCGATCGTGATCATGGCCCCCGGCGATGTCACGACGCTGAAGGCGCAGCCGATCGTTGCGGCTCAGTTGCTGCGCGAGGCCGGCTTCAAGGTCGACCTGCAAGCGACCGATTGGCAGACGGTGGTGAGCCGCCGCGCCAGCCAGAAGCCTCCGAAGGAGGGCGGCTGGAACATGTTCTTCACCAACTGGGTCGCGGCCGACGTTTCCAACCCGATCGCCAATCTCTCGATCGGCGGCCAGGGCAAGAAGGGCTGGTTCGGCTGGGCCGAGAACGCCAAGATCGAAAAGCTCAAGGACGACTTCGTTCGCGCCGCCTCGCTCGACGATCAGAAGAAGATCGCCGCTGACATCCAGAAGGAAGCCTATGAGCAGGTGATTTACATCCCGCTGGGGCAGTATCTCCTGCCGAGCGGCTGGCGTAAATCGCTGACCGGCGTGCTCGACGGTCCCGCGACCCCGCTGTTCTGGAACGTCGACAAGTCGGAGTAGGGCGAAGGCTCTTTCTTTCGTCCGAATCATCATGCGGCGCCGCTGTCATCAGCGGCGCCGTTGTCGTTTGTCGATCTTAGTCGTTTGTCGACCTTGCGCCGGCTGAGAAGGCGGACGTTTTCAATCTTTTCCAGTTTCCAATCATTGCTATTTGTTTCCGTACTGAACTAGATGTGCCGTTCTTGCGCATCACCTTCCTTCCTCCAATTGATTCCAGTGCCGATCGATTTTGCATTCCAGGCGATGGCCGAACGGTCCGATCGCGCGCCGGCGCGATGGCGCCGGCCATTCCTGCGTTGGCTCGATGGCGTCGAGACGGGCTGGGCCGTGCCGCTTCTCATCGCCGGCTTCGTCGCGATCTGGACACTCTATCTGGCGGTCGCCTATGCCGGCGGCGGTCTGCACCCCGATACGCTGGAGGCCTGGACGCTGGGGCGGCATTTCGCGTGGGGCTACCCCAAGCATCCGCCATTGACCGGCTGGGTTGCCGCGAGCTGGAGCGCCATCTTTCCGCTCAGCGAGTGGTCGCTGCAATTGATGGCGATGACCAATGCCGGGCTTGCGCTGGCCTTTGTCGACCGGATCGCGCGGCAATTCGTGACGGGGCACAAGCGCGTCCTGGTGCTGTTGCTCCTGATGCTGACGCCGGCCTATCAATTCCATGCCCAGCGCTTCAATGCCAATGCGGTGCTGCTAGCCGTTTGGCCGCTGGCGACCTGGTGCTTCCTGCGCGCATTCGAGACCCGCTCGGCGTCGTGGGCGATCGCCGTGGGGGTCACGACGGCGCTGGCCATGGCCGGCAAATATTATTCGATCTTCCTTGTCGCGAGCTTCACGTTTGCCGCGCTGGCGCATCCGGCGCGACGCGCCTATTTCACGTCCGCCTCGCCCTGGATCTCGGTCGTCGTCGGGCTTGCGGCGCTGTCACCGCATGTTCATTGGCTCGCCACGACGGGGGCACCGACCTTCACCTACGCGCTGAACCATGCCAACGGCACTGCGGTGAGCTCGCTCGGTGAGGCCAGGAACTTCCTTCTGGGGCTGTTGGCGGCCATCAGTGTGTCAGCCGTCAGCTGGATGCTGATCGCTGGCACGCGGCTGAAGCAGTTTCCGGACGATTTCGCGGCGATGAATCCGGGCCTGCGGCTCCTCTTTTACGTTGCCGTCGGCACGATCGCGCTGCCGGTCCTGGTCTCGCTCGCGATAGGCACCGATCTGCCGTCGCTCTGGGCGTTGCAGGGATTGTTTCTGTTCGCCATTCTCGTGGTCTGCGGCACAAATTATCCGATCGAGCGCTTTTACACCGTCAACCTCACCTTGATCGTGGCCGGCGTTGCGCTCACGGCCGTCCTCGTGGCCGCGCCGATCCATGCCGTCTACCGCAACGATCACGGTTACGAGGAGGGGCGCAATTTCTATGCGGAGGCGGCCAGCGAATTGACACGCGAGTGGCGCGAACTGACAGGCGAGCCGCTCGCCGCCGTCAGCGGCGACGATGCGTTAGCCTTCGCGTTGGCCTTCTACAGCCCGGACCATCCGCACTACGTGCAGCCGTTCGAGGATCAATATCCCGGGGGCTTGCCGGGCAAGACGACGCTGGACCGCGGCTGGGCCGCGCTCTGCTTCCGCGATCAGGATGATTGCAGCCGGTGGATGGACGGGGTGGCCGGGCGTGCCGGGCACTTCGTCAAACGGGAATTTATGGTCCAGGCGCAGCTATGGGGCCGGCCCGGTCTCACGCGGGAAGTGGTTGTGCTGATGGTGCCGCCCCCTGGAAGCGGCGCGGCACCCGAGGGCGTCGCGGACGATTTCAGCGCCAGCAGGCGCGCAACGGAATAGACGTGTCTTGCTCAACAGTGGCTGTCGCGGACCCGCTCGAGCCCTTCACTCGCGAATGGCACGGTGAAGGCGGTCGTTTCGGCGTTCGACGGCGTGCGTTCCGTCTTCGCCCGCTCCGCGGCGTCGTGGTCTTTACGGTGTTTCGGTTCCATTGAAGCGCCTTTTCAAATTGTTGCAGTACAACATCGAGAGCGCCGCGAAGTTCCTCACCCGATGGCGCGATGATGCGGCTTGAACAGCCGTCCCCTCTCCACCACCAGCACGATCGCGAGCGCGGCGAGTGACGACACGAAGAAGCCGACCGAGAACGGCAGCAGCGTGCCGTCGAAGCTTTGTCCGATTGCCATGCCGACGGCGATGCCGATCAGCGTGGTGATCGAGCCGTAGAGCGAGGACGCCGTGCCGGCGATGTGGCCCTGCGGCTCCATGGCAAGTGCGGTGAAATTGGCGACCATCATGCCGAACGAGAACATCATCAGCGCCGAGAGCACCATGAACAGGGGAAGCGGCAATGTGCCGAGGCTTTCCGTCAGCAGCATCACACCCGCCACGGCGGTGTAGAGCGTCAGCGCGCCGTGCGAGATCACGCGCATGCCGAGGGTTCCGACGAATCTTGCGTTGAGGAAGCCGGCAATGGCGGTACCGGCCGCGATCGCGGCGAAGGCGAGCGGAAAATAATGGCCGAGGTGATAGATGCCGACAAACACTTGCTGGGCCGAAAATACGTAAGCGAACAGCGCACCCATGACGCTGCCGGCGGCGAGCGCGTAGCCGAGAGTTTGGCGATGGGTCACGGTCTGCCAGTAGGCCGTGAGCACGTCGACCGGCGCGAGCGACCTGCGTTCGCTCTCAGGCAGGGTCTCCGGAAGCCGCAGCACCGACCATGCGAGCGCGAGCAGGCCATAGAGCATCAGCACGACGAAGATGCCGCGCCATTGCGTCACCAGCAGCACCGCCTGTCCGAACGAGGGGGCGATTACGGGGACGGCGATGAAGATCATCATCGCAAGCGACATCACGCTCGCCATGCGGCGGCCGACGTAACAGTCGCGCACGATCGAGGTTGCGATCACGCGCGTCGCCGAGGTGCCGAAGCCCTGCAGTGCGCGCGCCAGCAGCAGTGTCTCGAACGACGGCGCGGCAATCGCCAGCACGCTCGCCATCGCATAGACCGCCATCCCGCCGAGCAGCACCGGGCGGCGGCCGAAGCGATCCGACAGCGGTCCCATGACGAACTGGCCCGCGCCAAAGCCGATCAGGAAGGTCGACAGCACCAGCTGAAGATGATTGGCGACGGGGATATTGAAGGCCGCCCCGATATTGGGCAGCGCCGGGAGCATCATGTCCATGGCAAGCGGATTCAGCGCCATGATCGACGCGATCACGATGACGAATTCGGGAAAACCCATGGGGCGGTGTCCCGAGGACACCCAATCGTCGGCATTGACGTCGGACAAGTAGCTCACCTCTGATTTGAGGCCCTTGTCTAACTCCGATGCTGCGATGCACAAGCGATGATTCGGGATGGCTGGCAGGCGGTGCAGGAGCAGACAGGAATTGATGAGGTATCAGCGCTCGCGGCAGCGGCGCTCGGTGGGATCATCCGCGCAGCTCTCGTGGTGCGGGCAGCCGGGGTCGAACCGGCACAGCGCTTGCGCGCCGAGGGATTTTAAGTCCCTTGCGTCTACCAATTCCGCCATGCCCGCTTGATCCAACGAGATCAATCACTTAAGTCCCTTGCCGGCGGTCTGGAATTGGCGTTTGCAGGCCGGAGGGGCGGTTCTTCCTTAGGCGAGCCGGCGGCACAAGGCAAAGCCTCAATCCGGACATCTGTTGTTGCTTTAGGCATTCTCAATCGACGGGGACTATTCATCCGACATGTCAGCTTTGATTCGATGTCTGCTTTGACCCAATATCGCCTGCGCACGTGCTGCGTGGCCGCCGCGCTGCTCGCGGCCGGCTTCGCGCAGTCCGGCTGCGCCGGCATGAGCGAGACGGTCGCTCCGGCGTTTGCCGATCCCGGCAAGTACGAATTGTACGATTGCAAGCAGCTCGAAGGCGAGCGCAAGTCGCTCGCTAGCCGCACCATGGAGTTGCAGAGGCTGATGGACAAGGCACAGACCGGCGCGGGCGGCGCCGTCGTGTCGGAGCTTGCCTATCGCAACGACTACGTCGCGGTCCGCGGGCGGGCGCAGATGGCCGAGGACGCTTGGCGCCGCAACAAGTGCCGGGAAACGCCGCCCGAAGAGAAGCCGGCCGCTGCGCCGGCGCCCGCGGCCAATCCTGGCCCGATCAAGCCTGGCCCGAAATCGACAAGAGCAGTGCGCTGAAACCAGCGCCTCGCATCAGGGTCGCCAGCCGTAAATCCAGTCCTGCCGTGCCAGCATGCGTTCCGGGCCGAGGGCGCGGACCGCAAGATCGCGCGCGTATGCGAGCGGCCCACCGAAATGGTAGATGCGGCCTTGCTGCCGCGCGGTCCGCTGCACCCGCCGCACGCGCGTCTGGCGCGTACGCCCGTATTGTCTCAGCGCAGCCGTGATGCCCGCGGTGCTCTCGGCGATCTCAAGGCTCAAATGCTGCGCGAGCACCGCGGCGTCCTCGATCGCCATGCCGGCGCCCTGCGCCGCAAACGGCAGCATCGCATGCACGGCGTCGCCGAGCAGCGCGACCGGGCCTTTGCTCCAGGGGCAGTCGTCGGGCACGTCGAACAGCGCCCATTTCCGCCAGCTATCGACCGTGGCGAGCATCATGCGCGCCGCGGGCGGCCAGCGTGGCGCGGCGAAGGCGTCCATCACCTCGAGGGGATCGCCGGGCGTGCTCCAGCCCGGTCTGTTCCAGGTGCCCGGCAGCACCGCGACCACGTTGATCTGGCGTCCGCCCGCGATCGGGTAGGCGACGAGATGGGCATTCGGGCCCATCCAGAGCTGGACCCGGCGCGCGGTGTAGTCCTTCGGCAGCTGCGTGGCATCGAGCGTGCCGCGCCAGGCAATCAGCCCGGAGAAGCGCGGCTGCACCTCGGGAAACAGATGCTGGCGCACCGTCGACCAGATGCCGTCCGCGCCGATCAGCGCACTGGCGAGATCGCTGCGCCGGATCGTGCCGCTGCGATGGACGACCGTCAGCCCCTTGGCGTGAGGCGCGACGTCTTCGAAGGTCGCGCCGAGTTTCAGATCGATATCGGGATGGTCGGAGACTGCGCCGGCGAGTGCGGATTGCAGGTCGGCGCGGTGCACCACCCAATAGGGGGCGCCGGCGCGCGCGGCGGCGGCTTCTCCCAGCGGCATGCGCAAGAGTTCGCCGCCGGCCCGCGCACTCATGATCGAGACCGCCTCCGGGATCACGGCACGCAGCCTGAGGCGCTCGGTGAGGCCGAGCTCGACCAGCACGCGGCTGGCATTGGGAGAGAGTTGCAGACCGGCGCCGACTTCCTCGAGCCGCTCGGCCTTTTCCAGTACGACGATGCGGAAGCCGCGGGCCGCGAGCGCAAGCGCAGCCGTCAGTCCACCTATGCCGGCACCGGCGATGACAATTGTTCGGGAGAGCGCCACCCCTGACCGATGGAAGCGATCAGGCGACCTTGTCCTTCAGGACGCATTCCGGCGGACGGGCTTCGCCCGCCTTCAGGTCGGCGGCGAAACGGTACAGCGTCGAGCAGTAGGGGCAGATGATCTCGTTGTCGTTGCCGAGGTCGAGGAAGACGTGCGGATGATCGAACGGAGGGTTGGCGCCCACGCACATGAACTCTTGCGAGCCGATTTCGATGACGGGGACACCGGCATCGTTGTGGAAGTGCGGGACGACATGGTCGGACATCGTACTCATCCTGGAGTGGCAATGGCGGCAGACACAATCACGACTGACGCGGCATTATTAAGGCGCCGCGGACCATACTGGTGGGTGTGGATGATTGCTAGCCCAGCGGAACCGAAAGCCCCGCAATGCCCCATGCTCATTTGCTCATGCAAATTCGACACAATCTTGCGGCCTGAGAGAAGCCCTTCTTTCGTCGGGGACGTTGTGTCGCAATTTTGGCATACTATGTCTGTGGACGAGCGTAATTGCGACGAAAGACGAACCGTCAGGCGTCAACGATCTCAGGACCGTCCAGGCTCTCCGCATGAAGTGGTTGCGAATCAGCACAGCGTTGACCGGTATCGTGGCGTGCGGCTTCATGCTCGCGCAGGTAGCACCCCATGCCCGCGAGGCCGGCGCGATTCTGGCCGCCCAGGACGATCCCGCCGCGCTCTCCGAGATCAAGCTCGACGCGCTGCTGCGGCACAACGACCGCCTGATTCAGGACAACATCGAGATCGCGCTCGTATCGGGCGATGCCGATCTTGCCGACAGTTTTGTCGCGTTGGCGCGCGACCGCAACATCGCGCTGCCTGACGACCTCCTGAGCCGTGTCGGCGATGCGGTCAAAGCCGAAAATTCCACCTCGCATTTCGCAAAACGGTTTGCCACCGGTCTCGTCACCGGCAACGCGGACGATGTTGCGAGCCTGTCGGGGACCGTGGCCGGCGATCTCTTTGTCATCGGCGACATCCGGGACGTCGTCCGGGAGGGCAAGCACCTCGCGATGGGCGAGGAGACCGATCGCCTGGTGCTGGGCCTCGCGGCCGCGGGTCTCGCGGTTACGGCCGTGACCTACGTCTCCGTCGGCGGTGCCGCGCCGGTTCGCGCGGGGCTGACGCTGGTGAAGGACGCGCGCAAGGTGGGCCGGCTCGGCGAGGGACTGGCGGCATGGGCCGGCCGGTCCGCGCGCGAGGTCGTCGATACGCCGATGCTCCAGAACGCGGTTGCCTCCGGCTCGGTGCTGCGGCCGGGCCAGACCTTGAGCGCGATCAAGGCCGCGTTCCGCGCGGAAAAGGCCGGCGCGCTGGTTCGGCTCGGCAAGGATGTCACGCGCGTCGTCGAGAAGACCGGCACGCGCGGCGCGATGGATAGCTTGCGCATCGCCGAAGGCCCCAAGGACGTCGCACGCGCGGCGCGGCTCGCGGAAGCGCAGGGCGGCAAGACGCGCGCGATCCTGAAGCTGCTCGGCCGCGGCGCGCTGCTGCTGATCGGCGGGGCGTTCAATCTCGCACTCTGGCTGTTCGGTGCGGCCTTGACGCTGTTCGGCCTGTTGTCCTCGATCAAGGCGACGACGGAGCGCCTGACCCAGGCCTGGTGCGATCGCAGACGGGCGCGGCGACTTCGCCAGGCCCGGATCGCCGCCGAAGCCGTTCTGGCAAGCGCTGCCGTCACGGCCTAAGATACCTCTTCCCCTCAAGATTGCGGAACTGATGATGCCGAGCTTTCACAACGGCGCCGTTGAAATTGCCTATCTCGACGAAGGCGAGGGCGATCCGATCATCCTGGTGCACGGCTTTGCCTCCAGCAAGAACGTGAACTGGGTCTATCCGACCTGGGTCTCGGAGCTGCGCAAGAACGGCCGCCGCGTCATTGCGCTGGACAATCGCGGCCATGGCGAAAGCGCCAAGCTCTACGAGCCCGCGCAATACTCGATCCCGACCATGGCCGGCGACGTGCTGGCACTGATGGATCATCTCGCCATCCCGCAGGCTGATCTGATGGGCTATTCGATGGGCGGCCGGATGACGGCCTGGCTCTCCCTCAATGAGCCGCAGCGCCTGCGTTCGGCAATCCTCGGCGGCATCGGCATAGGAGGCCTGATCGAGGGCACCGGCCCCGGCGAGAACGTCGCGAAGGCGCTGGAAGCGCCCTCGCTCGACGACGTCTCCGATCCCGTCGGCCGCACGTTTCGTGCTTTTGCAGACCAGACCCGTTCCGACCGCAAGGCGCTGGCCGCCTGCCTGCGCGGCACGCGCGATCTCATGACGAAGGACGAAGCCGCGCGCATCGACGTGCCCGTGCTGATTGCGGTCGGCTCGACCGACGACGTCGCGGGTTCGGCCAGCGCACTCGGCGCCATCATCCCGGGTTCGGAAGTGCTCGACATTCCCGGCCGCGATCACATGCGCGCGGTCGGCGACAAGGTCTACAAGACTGGCGTGCTCGATTTCCTCTCACGCCGCGGCTGAGGCAATGTTGAGGCGGGGGGGTGTTGCGAAATTACCCCAAATTCACAGCATAAAGAGGCTGTGCTCCCTTCAGGGTTCCGGCGGCTAAAGCCGGCGGTCCACCAAAGGCCAATAGATGACCCGCCGCCGCGTCACATATTTTTCAGTAAGCGCTGGTGGAGCGTTGCGGCATTGGGCTGCCTGGCGGCCCACTCCAGGTTACGTTCGCCATTGATCTTCACCCAGAACGTACGGGTAGGCGCATCGCTCCCATCTAGCGAGTTGAAGGTACATGAGGCCCTTTCTCGAATGATGGCGCCGATGGAGTCCTGAGCCTGGTAATTGATGAGTGCCACATACTGCACCGGCGGGTGGCGCGCAGCTTGCATCATGAAGCTTCTGGTTGACTCGGGTACGGCCCTCTCCGGCTCGGCGAAAAATTCGTCCCACGGGATCGTTCTTCTGGAGTCGTCCAGGTCAATTCGTTGATAGGTGGAGGGAACTGCTAACCGCTCTTGGATGGCCGTTTCGCAGGTCTGCACAAATTGAGAGGTGAAAGGCGGATAGCCATGGACGTAGGCATAACCAAGCACAGCGACACCGAGAACTGGGAATGTTGCGATGGCAAGTTTGATCTTCATCTATGACTCTTACACGTCTTCCAACTTGGCTTTGAGCGCTGGGCAACACGGTGCACTCTCAATCACGTATTTGCTGCCGCCGGCAACGGATGGACGGACCGTAACTCGAATGAGGCTAAGCGTGCATTAATCGGTCAGCACAACCGGCCAAATCAAATGTGCCACTTTGTCGCTGGCTGGGGCGGTGTCCATTCGGCTTTGGCTCCGGGCCGACCACACCAGGCCCGCCCAATGCAACCCCCACCGATGCAACGGACGAAGCGGCCAATCTCATCGCGCTTTCGTGTCATCGCCGAACGCCCGCGCCAGCGCCATCAGCACCACGAAGGTGACAACCCAGACCATCCGCGCGCCATAGCGGTCGTGGGGTCCGGAAATCACGCCGCAGATGAAGGCGTTGCCGAGCAGCGCCAGCACGACGGTTGCCGCCAGCAGCGTCAGATCGTCGAGCCGGCGATTTCTGAGCGACAGCGCGAGGAACACGACCAGCGCCAGCATCGAGGTCAGCGCGACGGGGACGTGAAGCCAGTTGACGCCGTCGAAATTGACAGCCCAGTGCTGCTGGCGCGCTGCGCGCATCGGCGTGACCTGCGCCGGGATGTAGCGCTCGATGATGCCGCGGGTGTGCGGGATCCAGCCATTGGTGCCTTCGCCGGTCGCGACATGCAGCAATTGCTGGCCCATCGCCCGCAACGCCGCGCCGGCCTGCCAGGCCGGATAGTCGGCGAGCGAACCCACGACGATGGTGCCCATCTCGTCGTTCATGCCTTCGAAGCGGCCGAGCGTGTTGAACATGCTCTTGCCCCACAGGAATTCGTCGGCGGTCGCCGGCAATTGGTCGCGATAGGGGCAGAGTTTGAGTTTTTCGCGAGGGCAATGGTCATTGAGATAACGCGCGACGATGCCGTCCTGCATCATGCGGCCGAAGGCGACGCCGGTGCCGCCGGGCGTCCATGTCCATTTGCCCGACAGCGCGTGGTTCGCCGACACCAGCATCAGGCCGCCGGCGACGATGGTGAGGCTCGCCTGAGCCAATCCCGCGATCGGAAGCCGCGGCCCCAGCAACGGCCGCGCCATCCAGCCCGCGACGCAGAGCCCGAGTAGCACGCCGAGCGTCGCGCTATGGGTCGCGGCGGCAAAGGCGGTGAAGACGAACAGCGAGATTTTTTCGAGCGCCGAGGTCCGCGGCCCACCGATGACCAGCAGGAATAGCGACAGCACCGACAGGCCTGCAAAAATATCGGTGAGCAACATGCTCGCAAGCCAGGGCAGCGCGGTCGACAGGATCAGGAGCAGGCTGATCGCGGCGAAGCGGAACGTTTGCATCATCGAGAGCACGCGCAAGGTGAGTTGCAACAGCCACAGCGTCGCCAGCGACTGGATCGCGAGGTTGATCCAGAAACCAGAACTCTCGCCATAGTGCAGATAGATGCCGAACACGGTGGAGCGGCTCGGGACGAGATAGCCCTCGTACCAGCGCGCCAGATAGCCTCCGGTATCCCATTGCAACAGCGGATAGCCGTTCCAGAACGCCGGCGCGATCATCAGCAGCGGCAGGGCGATCGCAGCCAGCCGCAGCCAGAGTGAGCCCGCGGCGCCCGCGCGCGCATGATCGGTGGTGATGGTCAAATCCGCTCCGTCCTCACTCGGACCATGCCCGCAATCACGGTTGAGGCGGAATTCACCAATAGTTTGACGCCGCCCGGCTTGAATTTGGCGAAACCCTGACCATTTTGAGCCGACCTTGCCGCCGGGGGCGTCGGAAGAAACTGTTGTGATTCAACGCGTTGGCATGGCCTCGCTGGGCAACGCACTGTTCACTCTCAGGCAAGCCCGTCAGGACTTTGTCGCCTAGACTGTGTTATAGAACCAGTGAAACGAGCCAATTCGAAAGAGCAGATCTCATGGCAGTGCATCAGGTCAATCCGGGAGGAAAGCTCGCAACGCTCGATCCGATCTGGGATCGGATCCGTGGCGAAGCGGAGGACATCGTCCATCGCGAGCCGGAGCTTGCGACCTTCATCTATTCGACGGTGCTGCATCACAGTCGCCTGGAAGATGCGGTGATCCATCGCGTCGCCGATCGGCTCGATCACTCCGCGCTGTCGGGCGATCTCGTGCGCCAGACCTATGACGAGGCGCTGCGCGACGATCCCGATCTCGGCAACGCGTTCCGCGCCGATCTCGTCGCCGTCTACGACCGTGACCCCGCGACCTCGCGCTTCATCGACCCGTTGCTCTATTTCAAGGGCTTCCACGCCATTCAGACCCACCGCCTCGCGCATTGGCTCTATCTGAAGGGCCGCAAGGATTTTGCGTATTATCTGCAGAGCCGGGCGTCTGCGGTATTCCAGACCGACATCAACCCCGCCGCGCGCATCGGCCGCGGCATCTTCCTCGATCACGCCACCGGTTTCGTCTGCGGTGAGACGGCACTTATCGAGGACGACGTCTCGATCCTGCATGGCGTCACGCTCGGCGGCACCGGCAAGGAGAACGAGGACCGCCATCCGAAGATCCGCCACGGCGTCCTGATCGGGGCCGGCGCGAAGATCCTCGGCAATATCGAGATCGGCCATTGCGCGCGCATCGCGGCGGGCTCGGTCGTGGTCAAACCCGTGCCGCACAACGTCACGGTCGCAGGCGTGCCCGCCAAGGTCGTCGGCGAAGCCGGCTGCGCCGAGCCGTCGCGCACCATGGATCAGATGATCAACGCCATGGGACTTTGAGATGGGACTTTGAGAGGGGACGTCGAGCTTGTCGGAAGGGGGCGGATTTTTCCGCCCCCTTCGCCCAAAATTCTTTGGCAATTCATGCTGGCGGTTGGTCGCGTCTCGTCCTAAAACCCGCGCCAACCCAGATTTCGATTGGAGACTTGCCGTGGACGTGAAGGAAGTTAGGAAGCTCGACGCGTACCTGAAGCGCGTATTCGGCAATTCCAAGATCCGCGTCGTGCCGCGGCCGAAGAAGGATGATTCCGCCGAGGTCTATATCGGCGAGGAATTCATCGGTGTGCTCTTCGTCGATGATGAGGACGACGATCGCTCGTTCCAGTTCCAGATGGCGATCCTCGAGGACGATCTCGTCGATCAGGAGTGATGCGACCCGATTGGTGAGACGGAACTTCTCGCCCTCACCATTTAGTGTCTGACGCGGCGGTGCGATCGGCCGACGCTTTTCCCACATTCCGTCCATGCGAACAGTGCTGATCTCCGGGGCGGGGATTGCCGGGCCTACGCTCGCGTATTGGCTGCGTGCCGGAGGCTACGAGCCGACGCTGGTTGAACGCGCGCCCGCGCTTCGTCATGGCGGCTACGTGATCGATTTCTGGGGACTGGGCTACGACATCGCCGAACGGATGGGGCTGTTGCCGGCGATCGAAAGCGCCGGCTACCGCGTCAGGGAAATGCGGATCGTCGACGGTCGCGGCCGGCGAGTCGCCGGATTTGGTACGAACGTCCTCGACGATCTCACAGGCGGGCGTTACGTCACTCTGGCACGAAGCGATCTGTCGCGCCTGCTGTACGGTACGGTCCGCGATGGTGTTGAAACGATCTTCGATGAGGAGATCGTTGGCCTGGAGCAGCAGCCTGAAGGGGTCGACGTCCAGTTGCGGCGGGGCGGGAGCCGACGTTTCGATCTCGTCGTCGGGGCTGACGGCCTGCATTCGCAGGTGCGCCGCCTTGCGTTCGGCTCGATCGGGACGTTCGAAAGAAATCTCGGCTATGGCGTCGCGGCATTCGAGACCCGCGGCTATCGCCATCGCGACGAGAATGTGTACCTGATGCACAACCGGCCGGGGCGTATGGTTGGCCGTTTCGCGCTGCGCGATGATCGCACCTTGTTCCTCTTCGTGTTTCGCGGTGATGCAGGCGAGCCTGCCGCACAGAAGGCACAGCTGCGTGATCTCTATCGCGACGCCCGCTGGGAATGCCCAGACATTCTGAACGAACTCGAGCGCACCGATGATTTGTATTGCGACCGGGTCAGCCAGATCAGGATGGACGGCTGGTCGCGGGGCCGGGTCGTGCTGATTGGAGACGCTGCGTTCTGCGTCTCGCTCGTCGCCGGGCAGGGCTCGGCTCTGGCCATGATCTCTGCCTATGTGCTTGCGGGAGAGCTCGTACGCGCCGACGGGCGCCACGAGGAAGCATTCAGCGCCTATGAGACCCGCCTTCGCAGCTATATCGGCGCCAAGCAGCGCGGAGCGGAGCGCTTCGCCGCGGCATTTGCGCCGCGGACGTCATGGGGATTGTGGTTTCGCAATCAGGTCGTGAAGGCGTTCTCGTTGCCGGGCGCGGCGAAATTCGCCATCGGCCGAGACCTTGCCGACAAGCTGGATCTGCCGACTTATCGCTGGAGCGATCGCAAGGTGATCGGCGTTTGAATGGGCCGGGGCTTTGAATTTTTTCGAAAAGACGAATTGTCGGAGGGGGCGAATTTTCGCAGGCTGGCTTCGAAAATACGAAGTCATGCCAGGCACTTGGCTACTGTGCATGGGGTTGTTTTCGCAGTTTTTGTTTGGGAGGCTTGGGGCCGCGCGGCCGCTTACCCCTTCGGTCCCCGCAGCTGCGCCGTCAGCTTTTCCATCGCTTCCGCCGCATCGCGCCACTGCGATAGCCAGCTGCGCGGAAAGCGGAAGGTGAGGTCGGCGCCGCCGACGCGGCGTTCGGCGAGGCACATGCCGGGCGTCGCCCCATCGCGCGTGCAGCGCGCGGTCAGCGCCGGACTTGCGGCAGAATAGAGATCCTCGCTGCCGTACGGCGTATCTGCGCGGAACATCCGCATCGTCAGTCCGTCCTGGGGCATTGCCGCGGCCTGGTCGAGATAGCGCGGATAGATCGTGGCGGTGCGCTGCTCGGGCGAGAGCGCATCGCGATGCGCGGCGATCGACAGGAAGATGCGTTCGATCGGCTGCATCGCCGCATCCACGCTGTCGGCGGTGACGTGCTTCGGCGCGCCCGGCGGCTCCAGCGAAGGGTACAGGAAGTCGAGATCGATCCGCTCCTGCGGCCCGGAGTGGCGCTGGATCTTCATGCGGATCGCGTTGGTCGGCAGGTTGAACAGCGTGCCGCCGACGCTCACTGGCAGCTTGTCCGGGGCGCTCGCGCCGCTCGAGCCCCAGGTCGGCCACAACAAATAGGCGACGAGCGCGACGGCGCACACCGCGGCAATGCCGCCGAGCACGATCGGGATCACGTGGCCCCGGGTGCGCGCCCGGGGAGACTGAGGGGAGGTTGCCGAAAACACCGTCATGAGCCGCGCGAATGAGCCGGAAGTCGGCGGATGGCCGACGAATCAGCGGCGAATATGCCACGTGGTGGCGATTTCGCGGAGCGTTCACCGGCTGCAGGGAAGGGAGAGAGGCCTGCGTGGGGCGGCTGGCGGCGTTAACCTTCCCTTAAGGATAATGTAGCGTTAACCGGCGCTCTTTGTCACAGGAAGGCTCTGGCGTTGCGTAAGGGCGGACCGTTCCGATGACACCTGAAGCTCTCAATACATTCTTCTCGATCGGCATCGGTTTCGCGCTCGCAGGCGCGCTCGTGAGCGGATACCAGACGGTCGCACAGCGGCCCGCCGGCTTCGGTCTGTTGCAGGACGGCGTGGCGCCGAAGACCTTCGCGGCGGTTCCGTTTCTGGTGTTCGCGGCGCCTTTCATCATCATGCGCAACACCCTGCGCGGCAGGCAGCTGGAGAGCCGTCGCGTCGAATTCGTGATGATGGCCACCGTCATCGCCGGCTTCTGGAGCATGATGAGCGGCACCTTCTTCCTGATGACGCTCCGCGCGGCCGGCGTTCTGGTCTGATGCGCGCGCTGTAGGGCTGCCTGCGCGGCAGCCCTTTGCGTCAAGGCTGCCGTTTCGCTATGGCTGGGGTTGACCTGACAGGAGACCCTCATGGCGATCTACGAGCTCGACGGGCAGGCGCCCGACCTTCCCGCCGACGGCAACTACTTCATCGCCGAGACCGCCACCGTGATCGGCCGCGTGCGCCTGAAGCCGGGCGCGAGTGTCTGGTTCGGCGCGGTGCTGCGCGGCGACAATGAGTGGATCGAGATTGGCGAGGGCGCCAACGTGCAGGACGGCTCGACCTGCCACACCGATCTCGGTTTTCCGCTTCACATCGGCAGGAACTGTACGGTCGGCCATAACGTCATCCTGCACGGCTGCACCATCGAGGAGGGCGCACTCGTCGGCATGGGCTCCATCGTGATGAACGGCGCCAAGATCGGCCGCAACAGCATCGTTGGCGCCGGCTCCGTCATCACCGAGGGTAAGGAATTCCCCGAACGGTCCCTGATCATCGGCTCGCCGGCGCGGGTCATCCGCACGCTCGACGACGCCCAGGTGCAAAAGATGGGCAGCGCGGCGAAGTTCTACGTCGCCAACGGCCCGCGCTTCACGAAGGGCCTCAAGCGGATCGGGTGAGCTCAGCTTCCTTCGGACTCGCGCGCTTCTAGTGCGCTTGCGACCTTCTCGTGCCCCGCGGACCATAGAGCATGCTCGTCGCTGCCGTCCTGGTACGGATTGGCTTCCGCCGGAATGTTTTGACGCGCCGCGCGTTCGCCTTCTGCAAAAGCATCGCGATCGTTCATCGTGACTGCGCCTTTCTGTTTCTGGAGCAGAAGATCGGCTTGAGCGTGATCGTGCCCGCCTTCCCGGTTCAAGCTGATGCGACGGCATTTGTTCCGGAACCGGTGTTGGCTGCGGCGGTTGACGGGCGAAGGAGAATTTTCGATGGCCAGCTTGCCTACAGCCCGTTCAATCAAGACCGTGATCGTGATCTTCGCCCTTGCCGCGATGCCGGCCGTAGCGTTCGCGCAAGCCACCGGCGGCTCCGCAGGATCGGCCGGAGGTGTCGCCAATTCTCCGGCACCCGCGCCTGGCACCAACAGTCTGGGTACGGCGCAGTCATCGGGAGCGAATGCCTCCTCCGGAACCACCACCGGGACCGGTGCAGGCGGATCCACCGACGCCGTCAACGCGGAGAACCGGCTGCTCGACAAGAAGCTCAAGAGCATTTGCCGCGGCTGCTGATGCTCGCGCGGAAGTGAGACAGTGAAGCTGTCAGGAACGCCTCAAGCCGATTAGCTTGGTCCTGCTTTGAAGCGTGGAGCGTCTCCACGCGGAGGATCGAGTGATGTTACGCAAGATGATGATGGCGGCGCTCGCCGTCGCGGCAGTCGCGCTGTCGGCCCCACAGGCGGCCCAGGCGCGGGGCGGTTTCGGCCACGGTGGCGGCGGTTGGGGCCATGGCGGAGGCTGGGGCCACGGAGGCGGCTGGCGCGGCGGCGGCTTCTGGCCGGGAGTCGCCATCGGGGCGGGTATCGCCGGCGCGGGTTATTACGGCAGCTATTACGGCTATGGCCAGCCGTATTACGGCGATCCCTATTACTATGGTACCGGCTACGACGATGGTGGCTATGGCAGCTGCTACGTCGTGCGCAAGCGCGTCATGACGCCGTCGGGCTGGCGCATCCGCCCCGTAGATGTCTGCGAATAGGCGGCGGTACCCGTTAAAAAACAAGGTCGCTGACGCAATATACCGTCAACGACCTTGCCAGCCCCGGACATTGAAATCGGCTCACGCCATCCGGTAACGGCGAGCATCGCTTGGAATCACACGGGCGAATGTGATCCAGTTCACAAGTCCAAAAATTTAGGCGGGCCGGCTGCTCAGCCGCGCGAGCGCTTGCGTGCATTGGCATGGACACGATGCCGTGCAGGTTTCCTGCGGGTAACCGAGGGAGTCTCCGCCTCGCTCGCCCGGGCGCTGGCAAAGGATTGCCGCAGGCCGTCGATGGACTCGTTGAGTGTCGTGACCTGCTCGGACAGACGCTTGGTGTCGGCCTGCTGGAATGCGAGCAAGCGCTTCACACTCTGAAGCTGGTCCTGCACGACCTGAAGCTGGTCAATCGATTCCTGCTGGGTTGCTTCCAGCCCCTTGGTCTTCTCGACCAGCTGCTCGGACGCCTGTGCGGTACGTGCCTGAAGCTGCCGCGATGCCACCACCCGGTCGGTCTCGGGGGCTGAGCCGGTATAGGCGCGCCAGATCGCGATCGAGGTCACACCGGCGATCAGCAGGAGGAGGGCGGCGGCGGTCAGCGCGATGGGCTGGGCGCCGAGGCGAAGAAGCGGGTTGGACGGTGCGTCCTCTGCGAGATCGATCATCGCTGACAAAACCCAAATTGAAACTTGGTGAGTGGCGAAGACCGGCAACCCTGAGGCCGCCGGGTGTCCCGAAAGCGTTACGTTTCGGCAAGGAATGGGACCAAAAAGAGGCTAAGAGCAAAAAAACCAACAATCATGAGGCCTTGAGGCCTCCGAACGCCCGTCAGGGGCAGAGATCAGGGCTGAAACGGCGAAAACGGACCTGAATAGGTCTTCGAGCGCGGCGCCGCATAGGGCCCGAGCCGGGAGGTCTTCAGTCCGAGTCGCACCAATGATTCCGCCAAGGTCACCGCGGCGGCGACGCCGTCGATCACGGGCAGGCCGTGCGTGGCGGCGAGTTCATTGGCGAGATCGGCCATGCCGGCGCAACCGAGCACGATGGCCTCCGCGCGGTCGTCGCGGATTGTGGCCGTGATTTCCGTGGAGATTTTTGCGAGCGCGTCGGTGTTGCGCTCCTCCAACGCGAGCACCGGCACCTCGGCGGCGCGGACGCGGGCGCAGCGCTCAGCCAGGCCGTATTTTCGCAAATTATGCTCGATCGGCACGACGGAGACACCGAGTGTCGTCACCACGGCGAAGCGCGCGGCGATCAGGCTCGCCATGTGGAAGCCGGCCTCGCCAATGCCGATCACGGGTGCCTTTGCCGCGGCGCGCGCGGCGTCGAGGCCGGTGTCGTCGAAGCATGCGATGATATGCGCGTCCGCGCCGTCGCGATCGGCCTCGCGGATGCAGCCGAGCATGCCGGGGACGGCGAAGGCCTCGTCGTAAAATCCTTCGATCGAAACCGGACCCATCGCGGGCTGGCGCGCGTCGATCAATGTGTCGGGCAGGGCGATGCTGCGCGCCGCGGCGGCAATCTTCGCCGTCATCGACGCCGTGGTGTTGGGGTTGACGACGTGGAGTCGCATCAGATCAGGCAAGCCCTTTGCCGGCGTCCGAGCCTTTGGCCGCCTGCCGCCTGTTCAACACGTGGATGGTGCCGAGTGCAAGGCTGATCACAGTGAACGAGACGGCGGAGATCACGGTGCCGAGCGCATAGATGTCGGGGTTGGTCACGGTGGTGGTGAGGCCCTGGAGATCGAGAGGCAGCGTGTTCACCGCACCGATCGCCTGGCTGGAGCGTGCGAGCTCGTCCCAGGAGAGGGTGAAGCCGAACAGGCCGATACCGATCACCGAAGGCAGGATGATCGGCAGCACGACATGACGGAAGGCCTGCCACGGCGTCGCACCGAGATCGCGCGCGGCTTCCTCGAGCCTGGGATCGAAGCGGTTGAAGATCGCGAACATGATGAGCAGGCCGAACGGCAGCGTCCAGGTCAAATGTGCACCGAGGCCCGAGGTGAGCAGGCCCATCGAGGTCTCGAAATTCTCGTTCCAGTGCGCCTTGATCAAATCGTCGATGATGCGGAATTCGAGCGAGATGCCGAGCGAGGTGATGATCGAGGGCACGATCAGGCTCGCGATCGCCGAATAAAACAAAATGCTCTGCGCCTTGAACTTGCGGCGAAACGCCATGCCCGCCGCGACAGACAGCACGACGGTGACGATCATCACGATAATGCCGAGCAGCAGCGAACGGCGAAAGGCCGCGCCGAGATCGACGATGCCGGTGCCCTGGAACAGTTTTGCGATCCAGAAAGTCGACACACCGTTCATCGGGAAGGTGAGGCCACCCTGCGGTCCCTGGAACGACAGCACGTAGATCGCGATCATCGGGCCGTAGAGAAACAGCGTGTAGGCTGCGAAGAAGATCGCAAGCACGTAGAAAGAGCGCGGGCGTCCTTCCTTCATGCTCTAGAGCTCCTTCTTGATGTCGACGATGCGCGACATCATGGTGATGATCAGGAACGTGATGACGAGCAGGATCACGGCGTTCGCGGCGGCGGCCGGGAATTGCAGCGCGTTCACCCGCGTCTCGATGATCTTGCCGGCGGCCGCGATCTGCTGGCCGCCCATCACGCCGATGGTGATGAAGTCGCCCATCACGATGGTGATGACGAAGATCGAGCCGATCACGATGCCGGGCTTGGCGAGCGGGATGATGACGTTGACGAGCGTCTGGAAGCCGGTCGCGCCGGCGTCATAGGCGGCCTCGATCAGCGATTTATCGATGCGCACCATCGAGTTGAAGATCGGCACCACCATGAAGAAGGTGAAGAGGTGAACCAGCGCCAGCACCACGGAGAACTCGGAGAACAGCAGCCATTCAACGGGATGGTTGATCAGCCCCGTCTTGACCAAGCCTGAGTTGACAAGGCCATTGCGCCCGAGCAGCGGAATCCAGGCGATCATGCGGATCACGTTGGAGGTCCAGAACGGGATCGTGCACAGCAGCGACAGTCCCATCTGCCAGGTTTTCGACTTGACGTGGAAGGCGAGGAAGTAGGCGACCCAGAAGCCGATGAAGAGGGTAATGACCCACACGAGGAAGCAGAGCTTCAGCGTCTTCAGATAAGTCTTGGCGATCGTGCAGAGATCGGGGAGCTGCGCGATGCAGCCCTCGAACGTGTCGGTGTAGCCGCGGCCCGAGAAAGCCGGCAGCAACTGATATTCGTTGTAGTCCCAGAACGAGACGATGACGACGAAGACGAGCGGGATCAGGAAGAAGGCGAGGAACACCAGCATCATCGGCCCGGCCTGAAGCCAGGAGATGAAGGAGGGCGACAGCCGCACCGCTTTGCTGCGGCGCGCCGTCTCCGATCCCCGGACCAGGTCCGGGGATGCCTGTTGCAAAATGTCCTCCGACGTGTCCATCAGATTACGCCGCGATGAACTCGTTCCACTTGCGGACCATGTAGTCGTTCTCGTCCATCACGGCGTTCCAGCAGGCGACGCCGCCCATGCGGTCCTCGTAGGAGCCGCCGTCGCGCACGGCGCCGGCCTTTTCGAGCAGCGAGCCGTCGGGCGCCTTGATGTCCTTCTCGGCCGCCTTGCCTTCCATCCAATAGGCCCACTCGTAGGGCTCCATATGAGCCTTCGCGGTGGAGAGCACGGCGGAGTAGTAGCCCTGGCGGTTGAGATAGGCGCCGGCGTAGCCGGACAGGAACCAGTTGACGAACTCATAGGCCCATTCGAGCTTCGCACCCGAGACGCCCTTGGAAACGCAGAAGCCCGAGGCCCAGGAGCGATAGCCTTCCTTGAGCGGCTGGAAGGTGCAGGCAATCCCCATCGAGCGGACCTTCGTAACCGCCGGCGACCACATCGACTGGATGACGGTCTCGCCCGAGGCCATCAGGTTGACGCTCTCGTTGAAGTCTTTCCAGAAGGCGCGGAACTGACCGGCCTTCTTGGCCTCGGTCATCACCTTCATGGTGAGATCGATCTCTTCCTTGGTCATGTTGCCCTTGTCGGCATATTTGTACTTGCCGGTGGCTTCCACGACCATCGCGGCATCCATGATGCCGATCGAGGGGATATTGAGGATCGAGGCCTTGCCCTTGAATTCGGGATTGAGCAGCTCGGCCCACGAGCTGATCGGACGCTTGATGATATCAGGACGGATGCCGAGCGTGTCGGCGTTGTAGACGGTCGGGATCAAGGTGACGAATTCGGTCGCGGACGTCGCGAACTTCTTGGAGTCTTTGCCTTCGAGATAGAGCACCTTCCAAGGCGCGGTACCCTGGCCGCCGATCTTCTTGCCGCCGGGCGTCTGGCCCTTGGTGAAGACGGGCGTGATGTTGTCGAATTCCTTGATCTTCCTGGCGTCGAGGGCAAGGATGTTGCCCGAGGGCACGATCTTCTTCAGCGCGAAATATTCGGTGTCCAGCACGTCGAAGGAATTCGGCTGGGTCATCACGCGCTTGGTGACGTCGTCGGTGGTCGCGGTGATGTATTCGATCTTGATGCCGGTGTCCTTCAGGCACTGCTTGGAGATCTCGTCGCCCTCGTTCACAGCGGTGCCGAGATAGCGCAGCACCTTCGGCTCGGCGGACATCACGTAGGGGAAGCCGGTGATCGCGCCGGAGCCGGCGGCAAGGCCGGCGAGCCCCGCGGTGCTCTTCAGTAGCGTGCGGCGGCTAAGGCCCTTGTTCCTGGTCGTTTCGGTCATATCACTCACTCCTCTGTTGCGCATTCCGGTGATTGATCGGCGCTATTGCAGACGTTGCGCCTTGGCGGGATCCCAGATGGCCACCACGCGATCGCCCGGCCGGAACTGGTGGACGTCGAAGGCGGCCTCGGGAAGGTGCGAGAACAGGGCGGTCCCGTCTTCCAGCGTGAGCGAGACGGCGATGTAAGAGCCCTGGTACTCGGTCTGGGTCAGCAGCGCCGGCGCGCCGAAGGCACCGTCAGTGAACGGCGCGATGCCGAGCTGATCGGCGCGCACGGCGATGAGTTTGCCTGCGTCGCTGAGAACGTTGTGGCCGCCGATGAAGCGCGCCACGAATTCGGTGCGGGGATGATGGAAGATGTCGCGGGCGCTTCCCTGCTGTTCGATCCTGCCCTGGTTCATCACCACGATGTGGTCGGCGAGCGCCATCGCCTCTTCCTGGCCGTGCGTGACCTGAACGAAGCTGATGCCAAGCTCGCGCTGCAGCCGCTTCAGTTCGCCCCGCATCTTCACCCGCAGGAACGGATCGAGCGCAGAGAGCGGCTCGTCGAGCAACAGGATCTGCGGCTCGGTGATCAGCGCGCGGGCGAGCGCGACGCGCTGCTGCTGGCCGCCGGAGAGCTGTGCGGGGAGGCGGGCCGCGTAGGGCGTCATCGCGACCAGTTCGAGCAACTCGCCGGCGCGCTTGTGCCGCGTCGCCCGATCGATGCCGCGCATTTTCAGGGCAAACGCCACGTTGTCGATCACGGTGAGGTGCGGAAACAGCGCGTAGGACTGGAACATCATCGCCGTGCCGCGCTTGGCGGGTTCGAGATCGGTGACGTTCTGCGGACCCAGGATGATGTCGCCTTCACTGACCGCCTCGTGACCGGCGATCATGCGCAAGGTCGAGGTTTTGCCGCAGCCGGAGGGGCCGAGCAGGCAGCAATAGGTGCCGGCCGGGATCTTCAAATTGACGGTGTCGACCGCCAGCGTCGTGTCGTAGCGCTTGCTGACGGCGACCAGTTCGAGGGCGGCAGGAGTGGCCATGGCGTGTCCGGGGCGAGGGCGATGCTGCGCCTCTCTCCGCAAGGTCCATGCCAATCGCCCTTGAATCGTTCTCGGCCGGCCGAATTCCAAAACAGTGCAGCGGAGTCAGATCGTTAGATCGAATCCCACGGGCGTGGGCGGCTCGCCGCTTTCGCAGTTGCGTGCACACAAAACAGGCGCAGATTGTATAAAGTTTCGCCTGTGATTGGATACAGCTGGTCGATTAGGATTCGACGCCATCTTCGACGATCGAGTCCTCACCCCCATGGCCGCCAAGTCCCGACCGAAATCCGACGCGCCAGATGCGAGCGATCGCGTCAGCCGCATCCGGGAAGGCGTGACTGCGGCGATCCTCGAGCATCGCCTGCTGCCCGGCACGAAACTCGGCGAGGACGAGATCGGCGAGATCTACGGCGCAAGCCGAACGTTGGTTCGCACCGCGCTTCAACAGCTCGCGCATGAGGGCATCGTCAACATCGAGAAGAACCGCGGCGCCTTCGTCGCGCGGCCGACGCCTGCGGACGCGCGCGAAGTGTTCGAGGCGCGCCGCCTGATCGAGCCGACGATCGTCGATCACGCCGTTGACGCGGTATCGCCGGCCTGGATCGGGCGTCTCCAGCGGCATCTTGCCGAAGAACGCGAGGCGGAGCTGCGTGGCGATGCTCGTGCTTCGGTCCGCCTCTCCGGTGACTTCCATCGACTCGTCGCCGAGATGAGTGGCCACAGCATCTATCTCGGTTTTCTCAAGGAGCTGATTGCGCGATCCTCGCTGATCATCCTGCTCTACCGCCGGCACGACACGCCGGCC
The DNA here is from genome assembly GCF_023073035.1 of Bradyrhizobium sp. 62. NCBI lineage: Bacteria > Pseudomonadati > Pseudomonadota > Alphaproteobacteria > Hyphomicrobiales > Nitrobacteraceae > Bradyrhizobium > Bradyrhizobium sp. 62. The sequence goes on along the minus strand of NZ_JADPIT010000002.1, from coordinate 143,212 downwards.
TGCGGCACCGATCATCACGCCGGGATCGTCGCCGCGATCCGCAAATGCGACAGGGAGGCCGCGCGCGCGCAGATGTTGTCGCATCTGAACGAGATCGAGGCCGAGCTGTTCCTGAAGGATCCCGCCGCCGACGAGTTGCGGCTCGCGGACGTGCTCGGGCTCTGAGCTCAACGAGGCGCGTCCGCACCCGGGTGGGCACGGCGACGGCTATTGCGGCTCCAATCCGAGAGTCTTGATCGACTCAAGCCAGACCGGCCCTTCTTTTTCGTAGAGCGCAATCGAGGACGCGCGGTCCATGGCCGGCGAATCGACTCCGAAGGCATCGAGCAGCTTCTGCACGCGCTCGGTCTTGCCGCCTTCGGCCATCAACTTGGCGAGCATGTCGATCCGGTCTGCCGGCATCGCAGCGGGCGCCACCAGCGCGGTAAAGCTGATGAGCTGGAAGACATTGCCGGTGACCCCTTGCTCGGCAAATGTCTTGGTCTCGGGCAGCTTCTTCATGCGCACCGGTGTCGGCACGGCAATCGGGCGGCCGATGCCGGTATCGAGCACCGGAAGCGCAGCCTGATAGCTGCCGACCGCCGCCTGGATCACCCCGGCGGCCAGATCCTGCCACATCGGCGCTTCGCCGCGGTAATGCACGATGGAAATGTCGAGACCGAATTGGCGGTTGAGCTCGGCGATCGCAATATGCGCGAACGAGCCGATCCCGTACGAGCCGGCCGTGACCTTGTTGCCACGTGCGTACGCGACGAACTCTTCGATCGTCTTTGCATTGGTGGCGGAATGGACCACCAGCGGTAGATGCCCCGAAGGCGTCACCGCGACGATCGTGAAATCCTTGTCCGGATCATAGGCCAGCGATTTCAGCAGCAGCCGGTTACCGAGCAGGGTGGACGAGATCGTGTACATCAGCGTGTAACCGTCGGCCGGGGAATCCTTCACCGACTGTGCCGCCAGCGCGCCGCTGGCTCCGGTCTTGTTTTCGACAATGACCGGCTGGCCAAGCTTCTGCGAGATATAGTCGCCATAGGCGCGGGCGAAGGCATCGGTAATGCCGCCTGCCGGCGTGGAGACGACGATCTTGATTGCCCGGGTCGGCCACGCTTCGGCACAAGCCGTTTCAGAAGCGGCTATCGTCAGGCATGCAATCGCGGCAGCCCAAATTCTCGCGGATGTCCGCACTTCGGCCTCCCCCTTTTCCCTGTGTCATTGGGCAGCCGGCAGCCACCGCAACGAGGTGTCACACGGGCAAAGAGGAGGGTCAAGAAATCAAAATATCGTTTCACCGTGTGAAATGATCAACGCCGACCTGCATGAGAACCCGGCGCGGCAAGCTTGGCGCCGAGCGCCTCCGCAAGTGCGGAGGCGACTTTCTTCATCGAAGGTACGAAGCGGCGTATGCCTTCCTCCGGACTGACCGCTTCGCGGAGCATCATCACGTTCATGCTGCCGAACAGCCGGTTCTGAAGCGCGACGGGAACGCCAAGCGCCCAGACTGCGCCGCCGAAGATACTGCGGCTGTAACTGTCGTCCATCACCGCGAAACCGGCTTTGCGGATCGTGCGCAGCGCCTTCGTGAGCTTGTCGGGATTGCGCGCCAGATCGTTCCAGGGCTCGGGACCGAGGGCAAGTCGCGCGGCAATGCGCTCCTGCTCGGCGGGCTCGCAGAAGGCGAGATAGGCACGTCCCATCGAGGTGCCGAGGACGGGAAAGCGAAAACCCGGCGGGCGGCTGAACAGCAGCGAGCCATCCACGCGCGTCGTGTGGGCGATGACCATAGACTCCTGATCGAGCACCGCGATGTCTGACGGCCAGTGGATCTGCTTGCGGAATTTGTTCAGGATGGGTTCGGCGATGCCGCCAATCCAGGTCGGCTCGTCATAGCCTGCGCTGAGCAGCAGCGCGCGTCCCGTCGGTGCGTAGCTGGCTGGCCCAGTACGGCGCACCACATAGCCTTCGTGCTCCAGCGTCTCGAGCATGCGGACGATGGTCGCCTTGTTGAGCCCCGTTGCCTTGTGCAGCGAGCCGACGGTCGACTGCCGTTCCTGATTGATCACCCGCAGGACTTCGAGGCCCCTGGACAACGCGATGACCGGACGGAACGACGTCATGGCAGCTCCTTGTGATTGCCCGTGCCGCTAGCCGATGAAGCAACGGCCGGGGGACAGGGCAGCGCGCTCGACGCCATCGTCACCGATTGCGGGAAGGCCATGATGAGTCAAGTCCGCTGACGCGTTCATTTCGGTTTCGAGTAGAGCGGAATTCGCAGTCAATTCGATCGCTTGCTGCGCCCGGCGGCAATTTAGTTCCTGTGGTCAAGCTGGGTTGTGCGCTCGCAACGCGTGTGGACGGTCGGGCGCTGCGACGTCACGTGACTAGTCCTCACGAGGCGCACCGGCTATAGGATGACGCTCTGTCATCGAACTGTCATGTACCTGTAAATGCTGAAGTCAGATGCAACGCCGGTTCGCAAGCATCCGAGCGCCCGGGATGGGAATCCTGTTGCGAAGGACAACAAGAGAACGCAAGTCATCACCGGCTTCTTTAGGCAGCGTGAACCCGCCGAAGTAGTCGCTGAACCTGTGATCGATCAGACGCCATCGCAAGACGTGGAACCGGCAACGGAACCACTCCGGTCGAGCGCTGCCGCGCATGGTGCCGGTGAGATCGAGCTCAAGCTTCTCGTCGATGCCGATCGCATGGCGCATTTCAACGCTGCGCCCGTCATCGCGGCGAACGCGCGCAACAAGGGCACGCGCAAACATCTCAAGTCCGTCTATTACGACACGCCGGAGCGGACGTTGCGGCGCAACGGCTTGAGCTTGCGCGTTCGTCAGAGCGGCGCGCGCTTCGTCCAAACCGTGAAGACCGATGCGGCGGACGATCCGCTCCGCCGCGGCGAGTGGGAGGCGGGGGTACCATCGCTTGCGCCCGATCTGGCTCTCGCGATGCCCTTCATTCCGGAGAAGCTTCGTGGCCAAGTGGAAGCGCAGCCGCTCGAAGCGGTCGTCACCGCCGATGTCCGTCGTCATGCGCGGATGATCGACCTGCCGTCGGGCACGGTCGAGATCGCCTTCGACCGGGGCGAGTTGACGGCCGGCAATCGTTCACTGCCCGTGAGCGAGATCGAGCTGGAGCTCAAGAGCGGCAGCGCGAGCGCGATCTACGAGATCGCGCTGCGGCTCGCGGAGCACGGCGACGTAATGCCGTCGATCCGCACCAAATCGGCGCGTGGCTTCGATCTTGCCGCCGACAAGCCGCCCTCGGCGCGGCGTCCGCGAAAACTTCGTCTCGATCCGTCGGTGACATTGGACGAGGCGTTCGCGACAATCCTGCGCTCCTGCTTCCTCCATTTGCTTCAGTCGCTGCCGGCGGCCGAGGACGGCCGTAATCCGGAAGGCGTCCATCAGCTGCGCGTCTCGCTGCGCCGGCTTCGATCTGCGCTGGGTCTGATGCGGTCGGTCGGCGCGCTCAGCAATCTCGATGCGCTGCGGTCGGAAGCCAGATGGCTGGCGCAAGACCTCTCCGCCGCGCGCGACTGGGATGTGTTCCGGCTCGACACCTTGCCGACGATCGCAACAGCCTGTCCGTCGGTAGCGGGCTTCGATGCGCTGGGCCGGGCTGCGGCCGGGCGTCAGTCGGACGCCTATCGCAAGGCGCATGATGCGCTCGAAGATCGCGGCTGCGCCGTGTTCCTGCTCGGCCTCGGCGGCTGGATCGAGACGAGGGGCTGGCGCAACGACGTCGCCGCGCAGGATCTCGGCCAGCTTGCCGAGCCCGCCGTCACCTTCGCGCAGCGCATTCTGTCGGAGCAATATGCGAAGGTGCTCAGGCGCGGCCGCCGCTTCAAGTCGCTTCCCGCCGAAGGTCTGCACCGCCTGCGGCTCGCGACCAAGCGGCTGCGCTATCTCAGCGAGTTTCTGCTGCCGCTGTTCGCAGATCGCAAATCAGCGCGAAAATTCTCGCGCAGGCTGGCCGGCCTGCAGGAGCAGCTTGGCGCCTTCAACGATATGGCGGTCACGGCATCATTGCTCGACGGGCTTGATGCCGAGCCCGACTGCGCCATCGCCGCGGCGGCGATCGCCGGCTGGCAAGCGCGCGCGTCGGTCGGGGTGCAGCCCGCCCTGCAAAGCACATGGCGCGATTTCACCGCAGCGCGCGTGCCCTGGTCGCGCCAGACGCCGCAGGACTGAGCAAAGGACGTTCCCCCAAAAAAGTTGCGCCCAGCCATTGGGGGATGGCTGGGCGCGCGCGAACCGGTCTGGGACGGGGAGGGGTGGGGATGTGACCGGGTCGCGTATCTCTTTCGTTTGTCTCTACTGATCTCTCGCGCTGGCGGTGGAGACCGCCGGCTTGGTGTCGCCGAGCGAGACCCAGACGTTTGGATCGCTCTGCGACTGGCGCTTGACGAAGCGGTAGCCGGTCTCCGTCCAGGCAACGACGTTCTCGTTCTGATTGTCGAGAACGAACTCGCCCTTGTCGGTTTTCACCGTCAGCACCGCGTGTCCTTCGCCCTTCTTGTCGCGCACGACGGTGATGAGCAGGGCCTCGCGGGGCCATCCGGCATCGATCAGCATCTTGCGCTTCAACAGCACGTAGTCTTCACAGTCGCCGTAACCGTCCGACGGCAGCGACCATTTTTCGATCACGCCCCAGTGCTCCTGGTCCGTCAAAGGCTTGACGGTCTCGTTGACCCAGCGATTGACCTTGACGAGGTCGCGCCATGCAGCCTGCGACATCACGATGTCGCGCGGTTGCGTCGGTGCGCCCTGGCACTGGGCGGCATTATCCGCACAGAACTCGACCCAGCCGATCGGCGCACGCGTGGTGTCGCCGAGGCTTGCGTAGAGCAGACGGCCTTCGCCGGCCTGCGCTGCCGCGCTTATTCCGAAGAGCATGGCGGCCAGCGCCATTCCCTTCCCCTGTCCCCTGAAATCAAACATTGCGGCCCCCGTTTCTTGTTGGGACCACATTGCGCAGGCAGCTTTTGAGTTGCCGCTAAGTCAGTCAAGTCAAGTCGAGACGAATACAAGTAAAACACGAGGCGAATTCGATCTATACTTGAGTCAAACTTGAATAAAATTCGATATGACTGCAATTGATTCAAATTTTATCGATTAACGCGGAAACGCTGGCGGAACCGTTGTTTGCACGCACCCGCAGCCTCCGCGTTAACCCGCGCGAGGCCCGTCACGACCCATGAAAAAGGCGGCGTCCGCATCGCGGAGGCCGCCTTCAGTACTGGAAATGCAGGGGTTTTGGTGCCTTCGCGCTTTACCGCGCGGTAACGCTCTCTTCGAGAGTTTCAATTGGCTGCGAATGCATGAACTCGAGCGCGAAGCCGTCTTCGAGGTTTCGGACCACGCGGCCCTGCACCCGGCCGAGCAGAACCGTCGATTTCAGGGGCGGCCGGTTCTCGGCGGCGATGGCGGCGCCCGAGAGCGAAAGGTCGATGATGCGGCAGGTCATCTTGGTGCCGTCCTCGAGCGTCAGCACCGCGATCGGATTGCGCGGCACGATACGATCGTGGCGGCGGTCTTCCGGCAAATTGAGGATGTCGCGGTTGGCGAGCCAGGTCAGCTGTGCCGCGAGCTTGTCGCGCTTTCGCGGCGTCGCACCGACCGTCATTGCGAAGCCATTGTCGATGATGCGGGTGATCTTGCCCTCGACGCGGCCGATATGGTCGAGATAGGCGACCACGCGGTCGCCGACATTGCCGATGCCGGGGGCCAGCAGTGCCAGCCCGCCCGGCGACATGTTGATCACCTGGCAAGGGAATTCACGGCGGTCCGGCAGCATGTAGCGGCCGAGCAGGTGAACCTTCACCCGCTGGAAACGCCGACGTTCCTCGGCGGCCGGAAGAAATTTTTTGTGCGCCAACGCCATTTTCACAACCCGACCCCCCGCCTGGCGGAGTCCGGGACGACCCTAAGGTGCACAGGGTTAATGCCGCGTTAGGATCGGGCGCGGCGATGACGAACAGACACAATGCGTTCGAAAAGCCACATCAGGGGCGGGCAGGCCAGCACCGTCAGCGCGCCGAGGTCGAGTGCGACCGCGGCCGTGCCGGCCGATTTGGCGAGCCGGCCGGCAATGGCCGGTCCCAGCATCATCGCGGCATAGAACAGAGTGTAGAACACGCCCATCCCGATCGCCCGGGTTTCAAGGCCAAGCACGCGGGCGGCGAGGCTCATGATCGGGCCGGCCGGAAGGCCCCCAAACAGGCCGATCAGGACGAGGATCGTGATCACGGCGTCGGATCGGGTCAGCCAGGCCAGCAGCCCGGCCACCACCAGGCTGGCCGCGATCGCCAGCACGAACGGTCGCTTGAAGCGATCGGCGAGATAGCCGCCTGCCGGCACCGAGATCACCGATAGCCACATCACGAGGCTGATCGCCGATCCCGCCGCGGCAATGCTCCAGCCGCGCTCGGCGAGCAGCGAGGGGCCGAACGAGAAGATCATGGCGAAGCCGACATTATAGAGGCCCCAGATCGCGCCCGCGACGATCACCGCTAGAAGCGCGAGCGGATCAAGCCGCCCTGAGCCGGTCGCGCTGGCGGTTGCTCCCGGCGGCGATTGGTAGAACGTGATCAGCACAATGCCGATCGCGGTCAGCGCGCCGGCCACGAGAAACACGGCGCCCGCGCCGTAAGCCGTGCCGATCGCCGGCAGTACCAGCAGCGAGATTGCAACGCCGGCCGGCCAGGAGTTGACGAAGATCGCCATCGCGGTGGCGATCTCCTTCCCCGCAAACCAGTCGGTGCCCATCTTGGTGAGCTGCACGGTCAGCAGCACGCCGCCGGCGCCCGAGGCGAGCCGGCCCGCCATCTGCCAGCCCCAGACGTCGGTGGTGGCCATGACGAGACTGCCCGCCATCATCAGCAGCAGCGCTACGATCGTGGTGGGCTTGTCGCCAAGGGTGCGGCCGATCGCGCCGCCCGGCAGCGCCAGCACGATGCCCGGTGTGAAATAGAGTCCGATTAGGATGCCGATATCGGCGAGTCCGACGCCGAAGCTCTGCTGCAGCAGCGGCGCGACCGCGGCCACGCTCTGGAATTGGAACGCGATGGTGAGGCGAACGACGAACAGGATCGCAAGTATGCCCCAGCGATAGCGCAACGCTTCATCTCCCCAAACCCTACATCGAGCGTGCGGTGGGGAGACGCCGGAGTCAACCGGCCGTCTTCCTCGTCGCGCGCCCATAGAGGAGACATAGCAGCGCCAGCAGCACCGCGGCCGAGAGCCCGAGCGACCAGTGAATGCCGATCGCCGCGCCGAACAGTCCGACCGTGATGCCGCTGAAGGCTCGCATCCCGAGCCCCGCCATGTTGTAGAGGCCGACGACGCGGCCGCGAATGTCGGACGGCGCGTTCAACTGCACCAGCGCCTGCGCCATGGTGTTGAACGACAGCTCGAAGAAGCCTGTAAAGAACAACAGCACGATCGCGACCGGATAGATCCGCACCGAGGCGAAGCCGAGCAGCGCCACGCTCCACAGCATGGCGAGCATGATCGCGGTGCGCGGCGTGCCCTTGAGCCGCCCCCAGGATTCCAGCGCGATGCCGGCGAGCAGCGCGCCAGCCGCATCGGCCGCGAGCAGCACGCTGTAGGAGATTCCGGGATCGCCATGGCCGAGATCGCCGGCAAAGCCCGGCATCTGGGCGTGATAGGCATTGCCGATCATGAAGGAGGTGAGGCCGGCAAGCCATGTCATCGCCGTCAGCACCGGCTGCGTGCCGATGGCGCGGATGGTCAGCATGATGTCGGCAAGGCCGCGCACGGCGAAGCGCCGCACGGCCACGCTGTTGTCGCGCACCGGCGCCCAGAACAGCCACAGCAGCATCGGCAGATAGAACAGCGTGTTGAAGATGATGCCATGCGAGGTGCCGAGCGTGAGCATGATGATTCCGCCGACGGCGGGCCCGACCAGAATGCCGAGGTAGCGCGCCATCGCGTTCAGCCGCACCGCGCTCGGAAGATCGGCGGGGCCGACGAGATCATAGAGCAGCAGCTGGTTGGGCGTCTGCCACAACACGCCGGCGCAGCCATGGATCACCAGCAGCAGCATGGCGTGCCACATCTCGATGGCGTCGGTGATGAAGAAGAAACCCCATCCAGCCGAGGCAACAATGAACAGCAGCATGCCGCATTGAATGATGCTGCGCGGATCGACCCGGTCGGCCAGCCCTCCAACCGCGACCGAGAACAGCAGGAACGGCAGCCAGTGCGAGAGCACCGCAAAGCCTGCTAGCGCCGGCGAATGGAATTTCTGGAACACCACCCAATAGCTGATCACATGCTCGATATTGTCGGCCATCATCGCCAGCACGTAAGCGATGAACTGGAGCCGGTAGGGCACCGACTTCATCGCCGCGAACGAGCCGGACGCGACCACGGGATTTTGGGGAGGGGGTTCAAGAGGGCACCTGGGTGGGACTTTTCGCGCCGTGCCTACACGTTCGCCGTCGAGCGCTCAAGACACCTGGGTGTGTGAGAACAGCGGTCCCGTAGCTGGATGGAGCGAAGCGTAATCGGGATTCTCGCCTGTGGCTCCCCGCATCCCGCTACGCTCCATACGGGCTACGCCCCCACGGCTTGGCACGGCCGCGCACCTCACATACGCTGCTCGTCAGCCCACACCAATCAGCCATAATAAAAACGGGCAGCGAGGAAACAGCCATGGACCAGATCCGCGTCTGCACCCACGCAGGGCCGGGCAGCGAGCCCGTCATCCGCAGCGTGCCGTGGCCGAAGGTCGGCAAAAAGGCCGCCCTGATCAAGGTCGGCGCGTGCGGCGTCTGCGGCACGGACCTGCACATCCTGAAAGGACATTGGCCGAGGCCGCTGCCATGGCCGTTCACGCTCGGCCATGAGCTCGGCGGAATCATCGTCGAATGCGGCGACGAATTCACCGAGGACTTCATGAGCAAGCCGCTCAAGGTCGGATCAAAAGTGATGATCCCGCCGCTGATGCCCTGCGGCCGCTGTTATTACTGCATCCATTATCCCCTGACCGCCAACAAGTGCCTGACGCCGGTCTATTACGGCCGCTATCTCGGGTTCGACAAGGCGCCTCACATGTGGGGCGGCTGGGCCGAATATGTCTATGTCGATCTCGACATGCTGCCGGGCACCAAGATCTACAAATTGCCGGACGACATGTCGCTGCGTCTGGGTGCGCTGTCGGAGCCGCTGACCTCCTGCATCCGTGCCTTCAATCGCGCGAGCCGCGCCGGCGGTTTTTCCTGGGGCGACACGGTGGTGATCCAGGGCTCGGGCCCGATCGGCATTCTCGCGGTCGCTGCTGCCCAGGAGATGGGGGCAGGGCGCGTGATCTGTGTCGGCGCACCGGAGGAGCCCCGGCTCAAGCTCGCGCGCGAGTTCGGCGCCGAGGCGACGGTGAACATCGACGAGCTGACATCGCCGCAAGACCGCATCGCGCGCGTGCGTGAGATCGTCGGCGGTTTCGGCGCCGATCTGGTGATGGATTGCTCGGGCCACCCCTCAGCCGGCCCCGAAGGCATCGAGATGCTGCGCGACGGCGGCACCTATGTCGAGATGGGCCAGTTCACCGACGCCGGCTCGATCGAGACCTCGTGGCACCGCATCTGCACCAAGGATCTCAATGTGTTGGGCTCCTGGGGTTTTACCGGCAACGATCTGCCGCTCGGCGTCGACATGCTCTACCGCACCCGTGACAAATATCCCTGGCTGAAGATGCAGACGATCTATCCGTTCACGGAAGACGGCGTCGCGCAGGCGGTGAGGGACGCGATGGCGATGAAGACGGTGAAATCGACGATCGTGCCGTGGCCGGAACTGGTGGAGTAGGCGATGGTATCGATTCCGCACGAGCTCGCGGCGTTTCTGGTCGAAGCCAAGCGGCGGACCTATGCGGGCCTCGACGACGACGCCACCGTGGCCGCTCCGCTGCTCAGACGCTCAAAGCAGCTCGAGCATCGCGCGGCACCCTATGCCTATCGCGATATCTATTTCGGAATAGGGTTCTTTGTCGGCAGGAGACCGTGTCTCGGGATGAGCGCGTCATTTGGTCGATTAGCTACAGCGGTGGCGTCTGCGCGGAGATCACGGATCGAGACACCTTCCTCGCGGTCTACAAATTCCTGCGCCAGGCGTTGCTGGACGTCAGCGTCGAGTATCCGTTTCGGGGCCCGCATCTGTTCGAGCAGGCAGGCATGATTTATCGGAACGAGGTCGAGGGCGCGCTCGATCGTTTCCACGGTGTCGAGACGATCGCGCGGCAGGATGGCGTGCCGCTCTATGCGGTCCGTTACAGTGGCGGTTTGTTGCGATAAAGTCTCGCGAGCCCTGTAGCCCGGATGGAGCGCAGCGTAATCCGGGATTCTCGCCTGTGGCTCCTCCTATTCTGCTACGCTCTATCCGGGCTACGAGCCGGCGTTTGGAATGAAGGACGAGATGACAACCGAACCGATCCAACGCACCCGCTCGCCCTTCCGCGCCATCCGTGCGATCGACTACACCGTCGTCTTCGTGCGCGACATGGCGGCGATGCGCCGCTTCTATGAAGACGTCCTGGCGTTTCCGCTGCTGCGGGAGCTGTCGGCGAACTGGATCGAGTACGGGTTGGGCCCCAACACGCTGGCTCTCGCTACACCGGGCCGGACCGCGACTGACACACCGACGCCGGCGGGCAGTGCCTCGCTGCAACTGGCTTTTAAGGTCTGCGCGGCCGAAGTCGATGCGTGTGCCGACGAACTTGCACGCCACGGCGTGGCGCTGCTGTCGCCGCCGACGAACCAGTCGTTCGGGCATCGGACGCTGTTCTTCCGTGATCCCGACGGCAATCTTTTGGAGGTCTATGCGGAGATCTGAACCGCAGGAGCGGGCGGCCGTGCACGAAAAGTTCCATCGAAAATCCCCGAGTTATTCACGCCGGGGTGAAACTTAGGCCCGGGTTTCGGCTTTCAGTTCACGGGAGAGTTCATCGTGAAGCGAATCCTGAAACCCGTCAGTTACATCCTGGCCGCCATCTACTTCCTGGTGGATGCGGTCTTTATGGCTGTGGCGAGGCCAATCTCGCGCTGGATCGGGCGGCACCTCCAGTTGAAGCGATTGCGCGGCTGGATCAGATCGCTGTCCCCTTACTGCTCGCTCGCCCTGTTTTCCGTGCCCGTCATTATCCTGGAGCCGGTCAAGCCCGTGGCGGCCTATCTCGCGGCGACCGGCCAGGTCGTGAGTGGGGCGGTGACGTTCATCATCGGCGAGCTGCTCAAGCTGGTGCTGGTCGAGCGCCTGTTCCATCTCACCCGTGACAAGCTGATGAGGATTCCAGCCTTCGCCTGGGCCTATGGGAAGGTCACCGAGGTAAGGGCATGGCTGCAGGCGACCGAAGCCTGGCGCGCGGTCCGCGCCTTGGGCCGCGCGGCGAGGGACACTGTTGCGCAGGCCAGAGCCAGGCTGGCCGGCGGATTCGGCAGGCTGGTGACCTCCAAGGATTAGGGCCCGCGCGTCGCTCTCTATGCGAGCTTGCGGGCCGCGGCGGTGGCCTTGTCGCCCGTGTTCGGCGTGCCGGTTGGCTCGATCAGCAGGAGATGAACTTCCTCGCGCGCGACCGGGCGATGCTCAACACCTTTGGGCACGACATAGAGTTCGACCGGACCGAGCGTCACCGTGCGATCCCGCAATTCGATGTTCAGGCTGCCTTTCACGACGAGAAAGAAATCGTCGGTGTCGTCGTGCTTGTGCCAGGTGAACTCTCCCTTCACCTTCACCACCATCACGTCGCAGTCGTTGAAGGTCGTGATCGTGCGCGGAGACCAGAAATCCCCAAAAGTCGCGAGTTTGTCGGCAAGCGATATGCCGTCGGCCATGTGTCACCCTTCTTTGCTTCCTCGTTAGGCACGATTTGGGGGCGACGCGCTTGGGCGACAAGACTTGCGTCTCGACGGCTGTGGTCTCGTCGCAAGGCGTGCAGTCGCCACACAAGCCGTTCGACCGAGAGAGGTCATGTGCACATCTCGGCACGCCCAATGGTGTGAAATTGAGCCGGGTGGCCGCGAAACCCTCTGCTTCGGCGCAAAGTCCCGCTATATGCAGCAAAACGGCCCGGAAACGCTGGATGTAGTGGGTCGAGCTGGCCAGTAAGCTTATTCTCGGCATCACCAAGGCCATGCGTCATAGGCATGGTGATTTGCCCGCACTTGGCGTAAAGAGCGTCCAAATCAAATCACCACGCGTGCGGCTGGACCATTTGCCGCCTACGCAGCTTCAGGTCGCGCGGCTCGACGTTCCGCGCCTGGACCAACCAAGGTTTATCCCGTGTCTTTTCCGACCATGAGTGCGCCGCTCGCCCGAGCTTTGGCCGAGCGCAACTACGACCGTCCGACCCCCGTTCAGCTCGCCGTGCTCACGGACGAGGCCGCAGACCGCGACCTCTTGGTTTCGGCCCAGACCGGCTCCGGCAAGACCCTGGCCTATGGGCTGGCGATGGCCAAGGACCTGCTGGGCGACGCCGAGCGGTTCGAGCGGGCGGGTGCACCGCTCGCCCTGATCGTGGCGCCGACCCGCGAGCTTGCCCTGCAGGTCCATCGCGAGCTGGCGTGGCTGTACGAGCATGCGAGTGGGCGCGTCGTCTCCTGCGTCGGCGGCATGGATCCCAGGCGCGAACAGCGCGAGCTTGCGGCCGGCGCTCATATCGTCGTCGGCACGCCCGGCCGGTTGTGCGATCATTTGCGCCGCGGCCGTCTCGACATCTCGGAATTGAAGGTGGTCGTGCTCGACGAGGCCGACGAGATGCTCAATCTCGGCTTTCGCGAGGACATGGAGTTCATCCTCAAGACCACGCCGGACACGCGCCGCACCCTGATGTTCTCAGCGACATTCCCGCGCGGCATCGTCGCGCTGGCCAAGCAGTATCAGCAGCGGGCGTTCCGGATCGAGGTCGCTGGCGACGAAGGCGGTCACGCCGATATCGAGTACCGCGCGATCCGGATCGCGCCCGGCGATGCCGAGCACGCGGTCGTCAACGTGTTGCGCTTCTACGAGGCGCCGAGCGCGCTGGTGTTCTGCAGCACGCGCGATGGTGTCCGGCATTTGCAGGCGGCGCTGCTGGAGCGCGGCTTCTCCGTGGTCGCTCTGTCCGGTGAATTGACGCAGAACGAGCGGACCACGGCGCTGCAGTCGCTGCGGGACGGACGTTCGCGCGTCTGCGTGGCGACCGACGTCGCCGCCCGCGGCATCGACCTGCCCAGCCTCGATCTCGTCATTCATGCGGACCTGCCCAACGATGCCGAGGTCATGCAGCATCGCTCCGGCCGCACCGGCCGCGCGGGCCGCAAGGGGACGAGTATCCTGCTGGTGCCGCCCGTGCGGCGGCGGCGTGCGGAAATGCTGCTCAACGTCTCGGGCATCGACGCGGTCTGGGGGACGGCGCCGCAGCCGGATGAGATCCGCAAACTCGATCACGAGCGCATGAAGGACGTGCTGTTCACGGAAGAGACCACCGCCGACGATCTGGCGCTGGCGCAGGCCCTATTGGCCGAGCGGTCCGCTGAGGATATCGCCGCTTCACTCGCACGGCTCTATCGCGCGCGGCTGCCGTCGCCCGAAGACATTATGGATCCCGGCGAGCGGAGCAGCCGGCCGCGCGAGGATCGCGGCCGCAATGATACGCGCGCACCGCGCGACGATGTCCGCGCTTCGCGTGGCGACGATCGGCCCGAAAGGGCTCGACCCAAAGCGGGAAAATCGTCGTCGAAGCATGGCATGGCGGATGGCAGCGTCTGGTTCCGGGCCAACATCGGACGAAAAAAGAATGCGGAAGCGCGCTGGCTGTTGCCGATGATCTGCCGTCGTGGCGGCATCGACAAGAACGATATCGGCGCAATCAAGATCATGGACACCACGACCGAGTTCGAAATTTCCGAGCGGGTCGCGGAATCCTTCGCCGTGAAGATCAAGCGTCCGGACAAGGAAGACAATATCCGCCTCGAGCCGATGGCGGATGCGCCGCAGCGGCAAACGGCTTCGGAAGAGCGGTCCCACGCGCCGCGGCGCGACAGCGGCGACAGCGATCATCGCGACCGCGCGCGCGAGCCGAGCGGGTTCAAGCCGCAAGGCAAACCTCAAGGCAAGCCACATGGCAAGCCGCACGAAAAGCCGTACGGCGAGCGCACACCGAAATTCGACGATGCTCCTTCCTTCGCAAAGAAGAAAAAGCACAAGAACAAGCCGGGCCACGCCGAGCCCTCGGTCACGTCGTGGTCTGAGAAGGGCGCCGCCGGAAAGAAGCCGAAGACGAAAAAGAAGCATCGCACCTGACGGCCGCCTTCCGGCGTCGCCGGGGAGGGGCGTTACGCAGCGAGGTCGCGCAGCATGTAGGTTGCGCTGTCGCCGTAGGTCGCAAGCTTTGCCCGCAGCTCCGCATCCGCCTTGACGGGCCGAAAGCCGAGACGCTCCCACAGCGGCCGCGTGGCGTAGACCGACACCAATGCGAGCGTCGCGAGCCCTGACGCGCGCGCGAGCTGTTCGATCGCCAACACATAATCGCGCGCAACGCCGCCGCGAAAGTCGGGCAGCACCGCGACGTCGTGCAAATAGAGGCAGTCCGCATCGCCGGGCAATTGCTCGAGCAAGCCGTCGAGCGGCGGAATCCGGTGCTGCATCCAGGGATGCGCGAGACCGTAGCCGACGATCCCGTCGTCCGTGGCAAGCACGCGGCAGCCATCGGGATAGAGCCGCATCTTTTCCGCGAACACCTCGGGACGTTCAGGCAGATCAGGATGGATCCGCGCTGCGATCGTGCTGATCGCCGGCAGATCGGAGGCGTGCGCGGGACGCCAATGCGGCTTGCTCATGTCGACCCGTGGTTCCGTCTCCATCATTCCAGTTTATTCCGATGTGACGATGCGTGCAGCGAAAAAAATCCTTGCCGCCATCTCAGGAATACGGCGGCTCGCGCGGCGTCCTACCCATGCAAGCCCATTGCATGACAGGAGAGACCATGACGACATCCTCGATCCGCCTCGCGCTCACGCTCGCAATATCGCTGGCGATGATTCCCGCCGCTTTCGCGGCACCGCCGACCAAGACCGGCAAGACCGACAAAGGCAACGTGCTCACCGACGCCAAGGGCATGTCGCTCTATACTTTCGACAAGGATGCTGACGGCAAGTCGGCCTGCAATGGTCCGTGCGCGACCAATTGGCCGGTGCTGAAGGCCGAGGCGAGCGATGCCGCCGCCGACGGCTACACCGTCATCACGCGCGACGACGGCTCCAAGCAATGGGCCTACAAGGGCAAGCCGCTCTACACCTTCGCCAAGGACACCAAGCCCGGCGACGTCACTGGCGACGGCTTTCTGAACGGCGCCTGGCATCTGGCGATGCCGTGAGTAGGGTGCACTGCTAGCGCAGTCCCTCATACACCATCAGCCCGCGTGCGATCTGCAGCTTGCGGATCGCGCGCGGCAGCAGTTTTTCCGGCTGGTGCAGATAGCGCCAGGAGGTGAGGGCGAACGGGCCCAGCGCGCCGCATTCGTCGTCGAACGGCGCGAGCACGCCTGTCACGCTCACCGGTGTATGCGGGCGGGCGTTGAACGGCAGCAGCAGCAGCTCGAGATAGGCCTTGCTGCCGTCCTCGCGTGTGGCGGTGACGCCGGCGATTGCGCCGAGGCTCTCGTCGGCGACGATGGTCGTGATCTCTTCGATCTCGCGGCGGCTGGCTTTGTTGAACAGCGCCGCGAAGCTCGAATCCTTGAGGTCGCACCCGGCGAGCGCGCAGACGCGCGTGCCCGCGACGCGGAACGGGAAGCCGAGATTGGGCTCGCAGGACAGCACGAAGATGTCACCGAGCAGGCCGCGCACGGCGGCCGGATCGATATCAGCCCGGTCTGGCGCCCGCGCAGTGCCGCGCTTCTCGTTCCAATATGCGAAGAACTCGCGGCTCGACGGATGTTTCATGACTGAACGCTTACCCCGGGGCGCAACCTTGCGGGACAAACCTGTCCCGCTTCAGTGCAGCCGCGATCCCTGTGTTGTTGTGCAGGAGGGGCTTTGCAGCGTCCATGCCGCAGCGGCGTTTTCGGCGTCCCCGGCGCTGCCTTTGCGTCGTTAACGTTAAATTAACTATGCCCTTTCCGTGCGCCGCCCCGCTGCTATGGTGATCGCGGTCGCAAGCTTCGCCGCTTTTCTCCAGGTTCTCGGCGAGGCCTGTACACAGGCGTCAAACAGTTTGGTCACCGGCCGCGGGGAGGGGTGGGGATACTCCCGTCTCTCTGGGTACCGGAAGTCCGACACGGATAGGCAGGGCTTTCCCAGGGCCCTGCCTTTTCCTTTTGTGCACTTGCGCAGGGCGGGCAAAGGCGACTATCTCCAAGGCCTGTCGTTACGCCTGTCGCTCCGATCGCGCCTGAAAGCGAAGCCGCCTTGGATTCCCCGCCAAATTCTCCGCCGCAAGATCCTCCGTCGCGAGATGCTTCGCTGGAGGTGCCGGCCGTCGTTGAGGAGGCTCCGCGCGAGCCGATCCTGACGCTGCCGTTCGCGCTGACCGCCTATATCCTCCTGCTCGCGGTGATCCATCTGCGGGTGCTGCTGCCGCCGGAGCTCGAGAACTGGACAATCGACGTCTTCGGCTTCATCCCGAAGCGCTACGATTCCTCGCTACTCAATCTGGAGATTCCCGGTGGGGCCGGCGCCAAGGTCTGGACCTTCGTCACTTATTCGCTGCTGCACGCCAATCTCACCCATCTCGGCTTCAACGTGCTGTGGCTGTTGCCGTTCGGCAGCGCGCTGGCGCGGCGCTTTGGCGCCATCAGGTTCTTCCTGTTCCTGGCGGTGACGGCGGCGGCCGGCGCGCTCGCCCATCTCGTCACCCATGAGCACGCGGTGGCGCCGATGATCGGCGCCTCGGCCTCGGTGTCCGGCGCGATGGCGGCGGCGATCCGCTTCGCCTTCGTTCGCGGCAGCTTCCTGTCTTTCAGCCGATCGGATGCCGATACCGCCGCAAGAGTTCCGGCGCTGCCGCTGTCGCGCGCGCTGCGCGACGGGCGGGTGCTCGGTTTCCTCGCGGTGTGGTTCGGCGTCAACATCGTTTTCGGCGTCGGCGCGATCGGCGTCGATAGCGAGACCACGAGCGTTGCCTGGCAGGCGCATATCGGCGGCTTCCTTGCCGGCCTGTTGCTGTTCACGCTGTTCGATCCCGTGCCGCGCGCGCGAAGCGATGCTGCGGATGCGTCATCACAGGACATTTCAGACCGTATTTGAAGCGGCGCTTGCGGCGCCGCCCGAATTCATCCATCATTCCCAAGAAGAATGTTCCGAAGCGACAGGCCGCTAGCGGCGATGCTTCGCAAAGCGCCTGAGCGTGAAACCGGCGCTGAAACTGTTAGTTGAAGACTCGAAGAACAAGTCCGGACCGCGAACAGCGGACGGTTTCGATTCAGGGAGGCGACAATGACGGTACGTTCGATTCTCAACACCAAGGGCCACCAGATCATGAGCGTCGAGCCGGACGCCAAGCTGGCGGTCGCGGTCAAATTGCTCGGTGAGAAGAAGATCGGCGCGGTGCTGGTGATGAACCAGAGCCGGCTGGAAGGCATCCTGTCGGAGCGCGACATCGTGCGGGTGATCGGCGAACGCGGCGCCGGCGCACTGGAGGAGCCGGTCTCGCAGGTCATGACCCGCAAGGTCGTCACCTGCAAGGAGACCGACACGGTCGCCGAGCTCATGGAGATGATGACCACCGGCAAGTTCCGCCATCTGCCCGTGGTCGACAACGGCAAGGTGGTCGGCCTGATCTCGATCGGCGACATCGTCAAGCGTCGGGTGCAGGAATACGAGTCCGAGCAGGAAGCCCTGCGCGACTACATCAAGACCGCCTGATCAGGCCTGCTGGTCGGCTTTGGGCGCGGCGCCCTCCGGCGCGGGCGCCAGCTCGTGGATTGCCTCCTGGATGGACTCCAGCGCGCGCTCGGCCGCGCGCGTGCCCAGGGCGATGAGGTCCTCGGAGCGGTGGAAATCGAACCAGCCGAATTGACCGATCCGCGGTGTGATCAGCATATCGGGCGGATCGCCGGCGAGGCGGGCCCGGGTGATGCGGTCCTGCATGATGTTGAAGGCGTCGACCATCACCGAAGAGAGGCCGGGCCGGGAGCTGCCGCCGCCGAAGAACTCGCGCTTCACCGTCTTCTCAGGCGAGAAGAATCTCGGGAAGCGCCGCTTTGACGCCGGCTCTTCGGCCGCGGGGATCACCGGTTCAGGTATCGCGCCGTGCGAATAGACCGTCGTCGAATAGGTGAAGATGTCGCTGGAAAGGTTTGCGGCGATGACGATTTCCGCGCCGAGCGCGCGCGCGGCCGAGACCGGCACTGGGTTCACCAATGCGCCGTCGACCAGCCAGCGATCGCCGATCAGGACCGGAGAGAAGATGCCGGGCAGCGCATAGGAGGCGCGCATCGCGTCGACCACGCGGCCGCGCGTCAGCCAGATCTCGTGGCCGGTGCGGACCTCGGTCGCGACGGCGGCGAACTTGACCGGGAGGTCCTCGATCTGGCTCTGGCCGCAGGCAGCCTCGAGCCGGGTCGCCAGCTTCTCGCCGCCGATCAGGCCGGAGCCGTTGAGGCGGATGTCGAGGTAGCCGAGAATGTTGCGCATCCCTTGCAGGCTGCGGCCCCATTCTTCCAGCGTATCGAGCCGGCCGGCCGCATAGAGGCCGCCGACCACC
Organism: Bradyrhizobium sp. 62; assembly: GCF_023073035.1. NCBI lineage: Bacteria > Pseudomonadati > Pseudomonadota > Alphaproteobacteria > Hyphomicrobiales > Nitrobacteraceae > Bradyrhizobium > Bradyrhizobium sp. 62. Next base: position 124,505 of record NZ_JADPIT010000002.1, on the reverse strand, counting down.
GCGCCGATCGAGGTGCCGACCACGACGTCAGGCACGATTCCGTTGGCGAGCAGGGTCCGGATAATGCCGATATGGGCGAAGCCGCGCGCCGCGCCGCCGCCAAGCGCAAGGCCGATGACCGGCCGGCGGATGCTGCCCAGGCCGACTTTCTCGGCGACCTTGTCGCTGTTCGAACCCCGACCCTTCAATATGTCCAGCACCGAAACTCTCCTACGCCGGGACCCGCCATCAGACTAGGCACCGCAGTCGCGCTCCGCCAGAACCGGGCCGAAGCATGGTTTATGCCGGTTTGGGAAGGGCACGGGGCAGGAGTATGGCGAGGCGCGGTTGCCCCTGGGGTAATCACGCAGGCGTCAACCGGGTTCCAAAAGCCGTGTCGGGCCGTATTTCTCGGGGTTTCGGAGGCTTGAATTTGCCGCGTTTTCGGTGAAAAGCAGGTGGCATGACTCTCGGGGGTGACGGCATCATCGGATGGCGGCGCAGCGCATCGCTGCTGCCGGCGCTGATCCTTGCTGCCTGCCTCTATGCCCTTGGCCAAAATGCTGCGCAGGCGCAGCTTTTCTCCGATCGTCCACCGCCGGTGCCGCCCGCATCGGTGCCCGATCCCGGCGGCGCGGTCAGTCTGGCGCCGCCCTCCGGCCCGGGTGCCGGACCGCCGAGCCTGCCGCCGACCCTGTTGCAGCCGACCACGCCCAGCATGCCGCCGCCCGCGGTCACGACCGTGCCGTCCGCCGCGCCGCTCAACGCGGCCGTGCCCGGGCAGGGCGTGCTGTCACTGACGGCGAAATACGGCAAGGACACCCCCCCGATCACCAGCGGCCTGGTCTGGCGCGTGTTTGCCGATCGTCCCGACGAGAACGGCACCTTCAAGCTGATCCGCGAGGACCGCAATGCCACGCCGAACATCGTGCTGCCGCCCGGCAATTACGTCGTGCATGTCGCCTTTGGCCTCGTCAGCGCGGTGCGCACCGTCAGCCTGAAGGCCGAGACCGACCGCGAGTCCTTCGTGCTGCCCGCCGGCGGCTTGCGCATCGAGGGCCGCGTCGGCACCAGCCGCATTCCGCAGAACCAGATCTCGTTCGCGATTTACAAGGGCAGCCAGTTCGAATCCGGCGAGCGCGCCTCCCTGGTGCCGAACGTCGCCGCCGGTGACGTCGTGCTGCTGCCGGAGGGCACCTACTACATCATCTCGAATTACGGCGATGCCAATTCGGTGGTGCGCTCGGACATCCGCGTTCAGGCCAGCAAGCTCACCGACGTCACCATCACCCACCGCGCCGCCGTCATCACGCTCAAGCTGGTCAGCGACAGGGGCGGCGAGGCGCTCGCCAACACCGCCTGGTCGGTGCTGACCCCGGGCGGCGACGTCATCAAGGAATCGATCGGCGCCTTCCCGCGCGTCGTGCTCTCGGAAGGCGAATACCGCGCCATCGCCAAGAACGAGGGCAAGGTCTACGAGCGCGGGTTCAACGTCGTCAACGGCGTCGACGGCGAAGTGGAAGTCGTCGCGCGGTAGTGCTTGAGCGGTGATACCGCATGCGGCCTGACGCTGGTCTTCGTGTCTGGCGAACACGTCTCATTCAGCGCACGGATCTCCCATATCTTATTACCGCCAGTCCTCGTCACGTGGGAAAGCGGATGCTCTCCGCTGCTCCGTTTGGTGTTGCGATTTGAATAGCTTTGTCAGCGCTACCAGGCAGGACCGACAAACACCGGCACCCCCGGCTTATTCCAGCGGCGCCGCGACTTCCTCACAGCCGGTGCAAGATACCTATTTCCGATAATCAATTTTATTCGCTTTCCATCCTGCTGCGTTATATGTCGGGCATCCCTCCAACGGAGGAGGCCGGAGCAGGCTCGTGCGTCTGCGAGACCGGCAAGGAGCAGGGGACCAAGCTCGTCGGCATGTTCGAAGTGATCCTCACCAGGCGTAAGCGGTTCGGCTGGCGGTGGCAGGTGTGCGACCAATCCGGCAAGAAATTCGCCGATGGCTTCGAGCGCACCCGGCCGTCCGCCAAATATCATGGCGAGCGCGCATTGTTCTTTCTGTTGTCGCAGGCCCATCTGCGCAACCGCTTGGCGACGTCCAGCGAGGACTAGTCGCCTCAGCGCGTGCGGGTCTCCGCAGCCCGGCTTGCGCTTCGCTTCATCCGGCGACTAGACTTCTCTGCGAGCGCCGTCAGATGTCCACAACGAGCTTGCCCTGCGTCGCGTGATCGCGGATCAGCGCATAGGCATCGCCGACGTTCTCCAGTGTGAAGTGCCGGGCATCGAGCGTCGGCAAGAGCTTGCCGGCCTCAACCAGGCGCGTGGCTTCCGCCATGATCACTCCGTGATGCGCGCGGCCTTCCCCTGAGAGCAGCGGCAGCAGCGTGAACACGCCGGAATAGGTGGCTGCGCGGAACGAGAGCGGCGCAAGCGCGTGCGAGCCCCATCCGAGCGCGCTCACGACATGGCCGAAGCGGCGCACGGCTTCGAAGGAAGCGTCGAGTACCTGACCGCCGACGGTGTCGTAGACGACGTCGAAGCCGCGGCCGCCCGTATGCTCTGCAACATAAGTCGCGATGGCGGTATCGCGATCGATGAAGGTCGCGCCAAAGCCTTCGATGGTGGCGCGCTGCGATGCCGAGCCGGTCGCGAACATTTCTGCCCCGAACGCGCGCGCGATCTGGATTGCCATGTGCCCAACGCCGCCTGCGCCGCCATGGATCAACACCTTTTGTCCGGCCTTCAGCGCCGCGCGGTCGATCAGTCCTTCCCAGGCCGTGATGAAGATGAGGGGCAGGGCGGCTGCCTCCCGCATGCTGAGATTGGCAGGCTTCAACGCCAGCAGGTCGGCGTCGACAGCGGCGAATTCGGCGAGCGATCCCTGCACACCGCCGACGCCTCCCGTCATGCCATAGACCTCGTCGCCCCGGTTGAACCGCGAGACGTCACGACCGGTCTGTTCGATCACGCCGGCGAGATCCAGCCCGAGGATTGCAGGCAGCGGATGGCGCGCATGCGCCGCCGCGCCCGCATGGATCTTGGTGTCGAGCGGATTGATCCCGCTCGCGCGGAGTCGCACCAGCACCTCGCGCGGACCGATCTCGGGCGTGGGGACGGTTGAGGGGCGCAGCGGCGCGTTGTGGGTCTCCAGGACGGCCGCGCGCATCGTCGATTGTCTCGTCATGATCGTCTTGCTCCGTTGTCGGCCTCCAATATGCCCATGATTTTTTGCATGGGAAGGAATGAGAATGTACGATTGTCGTGCGTTTTTGTATGAGGAGGCTTCCGGTGGACTGGAGCGATCTGCGCATCTTCCTGGCGGTTGCGCGCGAAGGCACTCTCGGCGCGGCCGCACGGAAGATCGGCCAGACCCAGCCGACGATGGGACGGAGACTTCGTGCGCTCGAAAAGTCGCTCGGACAAACGCTGTTCCAGCGCACGGCGGATGGCTTCGTGCTGACCGACGAGGGCACAGCTGTGCTGCGCCATGCCGAGCGGATTGAAGAGGAGGCGCTCGCCTTGGAGCGGCGTGCATCCGGCGCGGAGACGCAGCTCGATGGCTTGCTGCGTCTGTCGTCGTCGGACTGGTTCGGGACGGTGATACTCTCGCCGCTGATTGCCGCGTTCGGCAAGCGCCATCCCAAGGTGACCGTCGAGCTTCTGACCGATGCGCGCCTCTACAGTCTGCCGCGCCGCGAGGCTGATCTCGTCTTCCGCATCAAACCGTTCGACGAGCCTGAAGTGATCTCCCGGAAGCTGCTCCATATTCCCTACGCTCTCTACGGCAAGAAAGGCAGCAAGCCGCCACGCGCCGGCGACGGAAGCGGTATCCGTGTTGTGACCATGAACGCCGAATTCGCCGACATGCCCGATGCCCTCTGGTTGAAGCGCACGCTGCCGAATATGCAAATCGCCTCGCGCAGCAATAATAGGCAGGCGCAGGCGGAGCTTTGCGCGAGCGGCGGCGGGCTGGCAGTGCTGCCGCGTCCCCTCGGCGACCGCGACCGCCGGCTGGTCGCGCTCGACATCGGCGCGACGCCACCCGGCCGCGACACCTATGTCGGCTATCACCGCGATCTCAGGCGCCTCGCTCGCCTGCGCGCGCTGCTCGATCTCGTGATCGATCGATTGGCAGGGTGATTGCTTTTGATACCCTGCTGTGACCAGGGCGTTCGCAGCAATACCCCGGGACAGGTGCGGCGCGAGCCGGATTGTGCTGGGATCATCCGGCTTACAAAACCTTGCGGCGCCCGTCAGGCAAAACACCCAAGCTGTCGGTCAATTCCTAACTTCAAAAATATTCCG
>NZ_JADPIT010000002.1:90451-120202 GCF_023073035.1 Bradyrhizobium sp. 62 | reverse complement strand
TCGTCACGAACGCGGGCCGGACGGCGGTAGACGTGGGTGACATCGGCGCGCACGGCTTCGCAGGGCGGGCAACCGTGAGTGAAGGCCTCGCGCACACGACGGGTGTGATCCGCGTACGGCAAAATCGTGTGGTCCTGGCGCCCGGGGTCTGTGCGCCAAGCCTTGCGGTGATGTGGGTTGCCCAACCGGGCGCACGCGTCAGCCATCCGCAAGGCGACGGGGGCAATAGTGCATCGCTCCCCGGGGAGAGCGCGACATAAGCCGTAAAGCCACTGCGCAGGGAAGGCCAGATGTTGGGCTTCACCTGTATGCCGCTGTGCAATCTTGTTACGACAATTTCGCACAGTGGACCGCGGGTGCCGGCTGGCACCCGGTCTTCCCTGCGCCCTCTTTCAATTGAGGGTGAGACGACGAAGCAAAGCTCGGGCGAACACGCCGCGAGGATGCGAAGGTGTGTCTGCGATCCGGAATGCGAAGGGACGCGCGACCCTGCCACCCAAAGACTCCGTCATTGCGAGCGGAGCGAAGCAATCCGCCGCTGCGGAAAGATTCTGGATTGCTGTGCTGCGCTCGCAATGACGAGGATGATGGAAGTGCCCGGCGCCGAGATCGCAAAGCTGCTCGCCGCTTTCACCTAGCGCGCTTCACGGGCGGCGTAACTCGGACGGATAACAGTCATAGACCAGCGCCTTGAAGGCGGGCGTGATGCGGCTGCGCTCGTTCTGGGTCTGCTGCATCAGCAGGTAGACCATATCGAGCTTGGGATCGACGCCGAAATAGGTGCCGCTGCCACTGTCCCATTTCAACTCGCCGAGCGAGCCCGGCGGCGGCGGTTTGGCGTTGCCGGGATCGGTCCGCACCGCAAGGCCATAGCCATAGCCGAAACCGTCGCCCGGAAAATAGAAATAGTCGCGTCCGACGCCCGAGCCCGGCCCGACGTGATCGGTCGTCATGGCCTTGAACGCTGCAGGACTGAGATAGCGCTTGCCGTCGAACTCGCCGCCATTGAGCAGCATCTGCGAGAAGCGCTGATAGTCGGTGATGGTCGAGAGCAGCCCGCCGCCGCCGGACTGCCATTCGGGATGGTCGAGGCGCTCGCGCTCGGCGGCGAGCAGGATGTTGTCGTTCGGCAGTGGCCGCGCCATCCGCGCGAGCTCGTCCTCGGTCGCCAGCGCGAACTTGGTGCTGCTCATGCCGAGCGGGTCGAAGATGCGTTGCTTGAGGAATGCGTACAGCGTCTGGCCCGAAATGATCTCGATGACGCTGCCGAGCACGTCGGTGGAATGACCGTAGCGCCACAGCGTTCCCGGTTGCCGTGCCAGCGGCAACCTCGCGATTCGTTGGGCGAACTCCCTGTTGTCGAATTGACCTTCGAAGATGTTGGCGGCCTTGTAGGCCTGCTCAACCCATTTGCCGCCGATATAGTCGTAGCTGATGCCCGAAGTGTGCCGCAGCAGATCCTCAATGTTGACGGGACGGACCGGGGCCACCAGATCCACCTTCAGCGTGCCGTCGGGATTGGTGACCTCGAGGCCCACCTTAGTGTCGGCAAAGAGGGGAATGTATTTCGACACGGAGTCGGTGAGCGCAAGCTTGCCCTGGTCGATCAGCATCATCGCGCCGAGGCACGTGACCGGCTTGGTCATCGAGTGGATGGCGAAGATCGTATCGAACGTCATCGCGAGGCCCGTCCTGGTGTCGCGCACGCCAAAAGTCTTCAGATAGACCGGCTTGCCGTGCTGCTGGACCAGCACCACTACGCCCGGTAGCCGGCCGCTCGTCACCTCGTTGTTGAAATACGCTGTGATACGGTCGAGCCCGTCGGACGACGGCGCGGGGATGTTGGCGGCGCGGCTTCGCGCCATCGTGCCGGCCAGCAGCGCGGCTCCGACCAGAAATTCACGACGCTTCATCCGGGCTTCCTCCCTTGCCGGGATCAAAGCCGCAAGACGTCGAAGGCGTCAACACGCCTTCGGTTAAAATCGCGTCACGATTTCAGAAAGGACCGGTCGCGGACGGTCCTCGCTCGGCCTGGTCGGCTTGCCGATATGGACGAAGCCGGCGAGTTTCTCGTCCGGCGTAAGGCCGAGGCCGTCCAGCACGTCGCGATCGAACGAGAACCAGCCGGTCAGCCAGCAGGCGCCGTAGCCGAGCGCGGTCGCGGCCGTGACAATGTTCATGACGCTGGCGCCGGCCGACAATTCCTGCTCGAACGCCGGCACCTTCGGATGCGGCTTGGTGAAGCTGACGATGCCGATCACCAGCGGCGCATCCGTGAGGCGCTTGCGCTCGGTCTCGACATCGGCCGCCGCCGCGCCGGGATTCTTCCGGGCGAACACCTTTGCGATCACCTCGCCGGCGCGCTGGCGCGCATCGCCCTCGAAGATGATGAAGCGCCAGGGCGCGAGCTTGCCATGGTCGGGCACGCGCGCGCCGATGGTGAGGATGGTCTCGAGCTCGGCCGGGGAGGGGCCGGGTCCGGACATCTCGCGCGGCTTGACCGAGCGGCGGGTCTTCAGGAGTTCGATGGCGTCGGGCACTGCGGTTTCCTCTTCGGCTGGTCGTCGGGCGTGCAATCCCCACATAGGAATGCACGCCCGCAACCGAAAGCGAGTTTAGACCGATTTCAGATGTCAGGCCGCGCCGCGCGCCCGCTTCACATCCGGCGGGGTCGCCTCGTCGACGAGGGCGGCGATGGCCTCCACCGTCGTCGTCACTTGCTGACCGTCGCTGCCGAGCCGGCGGATCGAGACCGACTGCGTCTCGGCCTCTTTCTTGCCGACCACGAGCAGTGCCGGAATCTTGGCCAGCGAATGCTCGCGGACCTTGTAGTTGATCTTTTCGTTGCGCAGGTCGATCTCGGCCCGAAGTCCCGCACGCCGGACCTGCTCCAGCACCTGCTTGGCATACTCGTCGGCTTCCGACGTGATGGTGGTGACCACCACCTGCACCGGCGACAGCCAGAGCGGGAAGTTGCCGGCATAGTGCTCGATCAGGATGCCGATGAAGCGCTCCATCGAACCGCAGATCGCGCGGTGCACCATGACCGGCGGCTTCTTGCCACTGTCGTGGTCGATGTAGAACGCACCGAACCGTTCCGGCAGGTTGAAGTCGACCTGCGTGGTGCCGCACTGCCAGTCGCGGCCGATGGCGTCGCGCAGCACATATTCGAACTTCGGCCCGTAGAAGGCGCCTTCCCCCGGATTGATTTCGGTCTTGATGTGATTGTTCTGCGACTGGATCTCACGCAACACCGTCGCCATTACGCGCTCGGCGTGATCCCACATCGCGTCGGTGCCGACGCGTTTTTCCGGCCGGGTCGACAGTTTGACGGTGAGATCGCCGGTGAACCCGAAATCGGCGTAGGTCGACAGGATCAGCTCGTTGATCTTCAGGCACTCGTCGGCGAGCTGATCCTCCATGCAGAAGATGTGCGCGTCGTCCTGGGTGAAGCCGCGCACGCGCATCAATCCATGCATCGCGCCGGACGGCTCGTAGCGGTGCACCACGCCGAACTCGGCGAGCCGCAGCGGCAGGTCGCGGTAGCTCTTCAGGCCATGCTTGAAGATCTGCACGTGGCCCGGGCAGTTCATCGGCTTCAGCGCGAACCAGCGCTTGTCCTCGGCCTCCTCGCCGGCCGACTGCGCCGCGAACATGTTCTCGCGGTACCAGCCCCAATGGCCGGAGGTCTCCCACAGCGACTTGTCGAGGATCTGCGGGGCGTTGACCTCGCTATAGTCGCCGGCCAGGCGCCGGCGCATATAGGCGATCAGCTGCTGGAAGATGGTCCAGCCCTTGGCGTGCCAGAACACGACGCCCGGGCCTTCCTCCTGGAAATGGAAGAGGTCGAGCTCGCGCCCGAGCTTGCGATGGTCGCGCTTCTCCGCTTCCTCGATCTGCTTCAGATAAGCGTCGAGGTCCTCCTGCTTGGCGAACGCCGTACCGTAGATGCGGGTCAGCATCGGGTTGTTGCTGTCGCCGCGCCAGTACGCGCCCGCCACCTTCATCAGCTTGAAGGCGTTGCCGACCTTGCCGGTCGAGGTCATGTGCGGGCCGCGGCAGAGATCGAACCAGTCGCCCTGGTAATAGATCTTGATCGGTTCGTTGCCGGGAATGGCGTCGACCAGCTCGACCTTGAACGCTTCGCCCTTGTCGCGGAACACCTGTTTGGTCTTTTCGCGATCCCAAACCTCCTTCGTAAAAGGCTTGTCGCGCGCGATGAGCTCGCGCATCTTTTTCTCGATCGCGGCAAAGTCTTCCGGCGTGAACGGCTCGTTGCGGAAGAAATCGTAATAGAAGCCGTTCTCGATCACGGGACCGATGGTGACCTGGGTGCCCGGCCACAGCGTCTGCACGGCTTCGGCAAGTACGTGGGCGCAGTCATGGCGGATCAGCTCGAGCGCGCGCGGATCGTCGCGGTTGATCAGCTCGATCCTGGCGTCGGCTTCGATGGGATCGTCGAGGTCGGAGACCACGCCGTCGAGCGCCATGGCGACCGTGCGCTTGGCCAGCGACGGCGAAATGCCCTTGGCAAGTTCGAGGCCGGTGATGCTCTTGGCGTATTCGCGCCGGGCGCCGTCGGGGAAGGTGAGGGTGATTTTTTCCGGCGGGGTCACGGGTCTCAAATTGCTGAGGCTGTACTGGAAGCCGGATTCGGATTTGGGCTGCTCGGACTTGGACTGGTCCTTGGACTGGTCGTTGGGCTGGTCGGTCATGGCGTGTCTCCTGAGGCTCACTCCTGCGAACGAGCGCAGGTAAGCGGGAACGAGCGATATATCAGGCGATTCGGCCTGCGCAATCCGGCATTTCCAAGAAACCGGCGCGCAAAAGCGGGGGCGCTGCACGAACTATTCCGGGCAACGCCCTTTAACTGGTCGCAAGCCCGCTCTACATGCGTTTGCATGGAAAATGCACGCGCCGGCCGTTTCGCGCCAACCGCTCTGATGCTCGGCAATCTCGTCACCGGCTGCTCGGTCTTGGCACCGGCGGGCATGCTGCCGGAATTGGCGACGGGGCTCGACGTCAGCATCCATGCGGCCGCGCTCCTGATCACCTTCGGGGCTGTCATCCTGTGCATCGGCTCGCCGCTGACGGCCTGGCTCACCAGCCGGATCGAACGCCGGACGCTGCTCACCACGACGCTCGCGGTGCTCGCTTTTGGCAATCTCGCCTCTGCCTTTGCGCCCGATTATGCAAGCCTCCTCGTCATCCGCCTGGTGATGCTCGCGGTCGGCGCGCTCTACACGCCGCAGGCCGCCGGTACGGCGGCGTTGATCGTGCCGGTGGAGCGTCGCGGCAGCACGATTGCCTACATCTTTCTCGGCTGGTCGCTCGCTGCCGCCGTCGGCCTGCCGCTGATCACGTTTATCGCCAGCCGCTATGGCTGGCGCGCGGCCTATGGCGGGATCGGCGCGCTCGGCTGCGTCAGCTTCCTGCTGTTGCTGATGCGACTGCCGGCGGGCCTGAAGGGCACGCCGGTGGATCTGAAGACCTGGAGCGCGGTCGGTGGCAACAGGACGATCCTGCTGCTGCTGGCGATCACGATGTTGCAGATGTCCGGGCAGTTCGTGGTGTTCACCTTCATGGGGCCGCTGCTCAACAAGCTGACCGGCGCAGGACCCGATGCGATCGGCATGGTGTTCGCTCTCTATGGCGTCTGCGGCTTCCTCGGCGTTGTCATTGCGACCCGCATCGTCGACACCTCGGGACCCTATCGTACCTCGCTGCTTTTCACCTGCCTGCTGCTTGCGGGGATCACCGGCTGGGCGCTCGGCGCCGGCACGCTCGCGATGATGGCGGGTGCGGTCGCGATCTGGGGCCTCGGCTTTGCCTCGACCAATTCGATGCAGCAGGTGCGGCTGGTCTCGGCGGCACCGTCGCTGGCATCGGCGACCGTCGCACTCAACACCTCCGTCCTCTATATGGGCCAGGCGGTCGGCTCTGCCGTCGGCGGACTGCTGTTCGCCCGCGAGCTCCTGCATACGCTCGGCTTCGTCGCGGTCGGCTTCGTCGTGCTGGCGCTGATCCTGGTGGTCCTGACCCGGCCCCGGCCGGCAACTGCCGCCCCGGCCTGAGCGGAAGCGTGTCCGTGTGCGCAAGGTGCTTGGCAAACCGCGCGCCGGAAGGCTAGAAGGCCGGTCATGGGGACCAAAGAGGGTTGACTGAGATGAGGATGATTCTGGCGGTTGCCGCGGTGCTCTATTCAGCTTCCGCTTTCGCGCAAGCCGACAAGCCACCAATGATCGGGGACAAGCCGTTGGTGCAGGTCAAGCCCAAGGGCACCAAGGCAGGGACCAAGGAGGCTGCGGCCAAGCCGGCTGCGGCGCCGAAGGGCAAGCCGCAATCGATCGCGGCGCGGCTCCAGGCCTGCCTCGACCTCGATGATGGCACCAAAGACCGGCTCAATTGCTACGACGCCGTGATCGCGCCGACGCCGAAGCCCAAGCCGGCGAAGGCCAAGGGCTACGCCGATTGCCGTTTCTTCAAGGAAGAGGACGAGCGGCTGGCCTGCTTCAACGGCTTTGCCGAGAGCATTCCGAAGCTGCCAAAAACCTGAGGCCGTTAAGACCCGAAGGATCAGGAGCCGGACGGTTAGTCGCTGATCCGGCTCAGCACGGCCCTAAAGGCAACGCCCGGCAGTTGCAGTGCGGTACCTTCGAATTCCGCCGTGTCGCCATCCTCCCGGCCGGCGAGCGTCAGCGTGATCCGGTCAAGACCGAACAAGGCCTTGAAGCAAGGGTCGTCATTGTGGCGCTCGGTCGAGATCTTGACTCTGATGCTGTCGCCTTCGCCCGTGCAGCTGCCGATGAACGCGAAAACGGAATTGCCGCCGCGCATCTTGCCCTCGGTCACATAGACGACGCCGCAACCCGTGCCGTGAACCGTGTGGAAGTCGACCTTGTAGAGTCCCTGACGCACAGCATGTCCCCGCAGAATTCCAAATACGACTTGGCCGGCAAAGTATGATTGTTGCCAGTGGAAGCAATCCGGTCGGCCCCGGGACCGTCGGCCATCAACATCACATTTTGATCAAGGCTTGAGAGAGTTGCGGGCCGTGCAGCCAAATGCCGACGGGCGCAATATCGCTACCGGCTCGATGCGGATGGATTGATGGAGGCCACGCGCGTGAGCGCGAGTGATGGCGTCGCCGACATCTTCACCAGGACGTCCTTGAGCGGGTCCCGCGTCCACGCTCGCGTCACATAGTCGCGATGGGTAATGCCGTCCCCGGTTTCGACGAACACCACGCTGCCCGGACGCAAGGGGCCGTCCATGTCTTCGGAGACGGTGATGCCCTTCTGCCGCAGCGTGCTCATCAGTTCGCGGTCGCGCCGCGCGGTGTAGTGGGTGTAGGAGCTGACGAAGAAGCCGGAGCGGTGGCTCTCGATCCATGAGGCGAACTTGTCCATCTCGCCATAGACGGCGTCGAGCAACACGACGCCGCGGACACGGTCGCTGATGCCGCCAACCTCGAGGCTCCAGGCTGTCGGCAGGAAGCCGCCGCTGTAGCCGACGATCACGATCGGCATGTTGGCGAAGGCGCGGGCGCTGTTGGGATCGCCGGTGAGGCGGGCGAGATGGTTCGCAGACTCGTCGATGAAGCGCTTGAGGCCGCCGGCCTGCCAGAATTTTCCTGCGCTGGAATCGGCGGCATCGACCGCCATCTGCGGTGCGAGCAGGATGGCATTGGCGCCGGAATCGGTGACCTGCTGCGGCACCAGCTGGCGGTCGCGCACGTCGCGCTCGAGTGTCGCGCCGTTGCCGTGGAAGAACACCACGATCACGCCTGGCTTCCGCACGTCGAAATGTTCGGGCACGTGCATCAGGACGCGATTATCGTTGTAAGTCTCGTCCTGCCAGAATACGCGCCCGGAATAGCTGCGGTGGCCGCGGCGGTCGCCCTTGGAGATGTTGAGGAACGGCGCGTCGGAGGCGGGGTTGTTGCCGAAATAGGGGAAGGCTGACGACTTCATGCTGACGAGCGTCGTCAGGTCCTCGCGCGGCGGACGCTGGTATGGGGCCTGCGGCGCGAGCGAAGCGACCTTGTAGGGCGCCTGCTCCGGCTGCTGCTGCACGGCGCGCTTGGGTGAGAAGTCCGACATCTGCCGTTGCAGAAAACCCTCGCTCGCGGAGGGGAAGCGCTCCCTGAACTGGGGGGCCGGGAAGCGATCCTCGAACGAGTCGCTGCTTGCGACTTGCTGGTTTGTCTTCGCAACGACCTGCACGTTGGCTGGGACGTTGCCTTGGACGTTGGCCTGCGAGTTCGCCGCGAGCGCTGCCGGATTGGGTGCCTTGCCGCATTGAACCAGGGTCAGCGACAACGGCACCAAGACTGAGATCAGAGCGGTCCGAAGCGCACGACCGCGCGCGCCGGACGTGGTCCGGTCGGCGCGGATGTCAGCTCTCGGTTTCGGAACGGCCCCGACCATTCACCCATGACCCCAAGTCATGACCACAAGTCCATCGGCAATCATTAAGGCAATTGAGCCGATGGGCGTTTAGGCGACGTTAAGTGTCCGGAGAAACTTCCCCACATCCGGAACGCTCAAGGGGACCACGCAATCGTGTCCTGATTGTGGGGGACGGGAGCGGGATGTCCCGGTGTTTACGAAGCTTTATTGCCCGGATCGTGGATTAATGGTGCTAGAGTACCGAAGTGGCCCCGCCTCATTTAACCCTTGTTAACCCTGCTTGAATTGACTGGACCGAGCTGCACGATGCTTCCCACGAGGCGTGACGCCTGAGGTTGAGGACGGCGATGACGGCATCAGATGCGGGTACTGCACCCTGGACCGGCCGGCTGACCGGAAGCGGGTCGGGGGTCTCCGTTCTGGTTGCGACCGCCATCGTCGTGGCCGACATGATCGGGGTCGGCGTCTTCACCAGCCTCGGCTTCCAGGTCAAGGACATCCCCTCGGGCTTCTCGATCCTCCTGCTGTGGACCGTCGGCGGCATCGTCGCGCTGTGCGGGGTATTCTCCTACAGCGAGCTCGGCGCGATGTTTCCGCGCTCGAGCGGCGAATACAATTTTCTCGGCCGTGCCTATCATCCCGCCTTCGGCTTTCTCGCCGGCTGGGTGTCGGCAACGGTTGGTTTTGCAGCACCCGTCGCGCTCGCCGCGATGGCGTTCGGCGAATACGCCAAATCGGTGGTGCCCGGTGTGCCGCCGATCCCGCTTGCCATCGCCGTGGTGTGGCTGGTCTCGCTCGTGCAACTGACCGGCGTCAGGCACTCCTCGACCTTCCAGTTGATCTCGACCATCCTGAAGGTCGTGCTGATCGTTGCCTTCCTGGTTGCCGGCTTCATCGTCGGCGTGCCGCAGCCGATCGCCTTCACGCCGCAGGCCGGCGATCTCGCGCACATCGTCAGCGCGCCTTTCGCGATCGGGCTCGTGTTCGTGATGTATTCGTTCTCGGGCTGGAATGCCGCGACCTACATCATCGGCGAGATGAACATGCCGCAGCGGGACCTGCCGCGCGCGCTGCTCGCGGGCACGCTGATCGTGCTCGTGCTGTACGTCGCGCTGAATGCGGTGTTTCTCCATTCGACCCCGGTCGGCGCACTCGCGGGTCAGCTCGACGTCGCCAGCGTCGCCGGCAGCGCGATCTTCGGTAATCTCGGGGGCCGGATCGTAGGCGCGATGATCTGCTTCGGCCTGATCTCATCGATCAGCGCAATGATGTGGATCGGCCCGCGCGTGATGATGACGATGGGGGAGGACATTCCGGCACTGCGCGTGTTCTCGCAGAGATCGGTCCGCGGCGCGCCGGCCTATGCCATCCTGTTTCAGCTCGCCGTCGCCAATCTGCTGCTGTTCACCCGCAGTTTCGAGGCCGTGCTCGACTTCATCCAGTTCGCGCTCTTGTTCTGCTCGTTCTTCACGGTCGCCGGCGTCATCAAGCTGCGTATCACCGATCCCGATTTGCCGCGGCCCTATCGTGCCTGGGGATACCCGTTCACGCCGCTCGTTTTCCTGCTCGTGACCGCCTTCATGATGTACTATTTGTTGACCGAGCGGCCCGTGCAATCGCTGTCGGGGATGCTCGTCATGCTCTCGGGCCTGTTGATTTATGCTGTTTTCCGCAGGCGGCCGGTCGCCGCTGGCACTTCATCACATTGCGAATAGACATGTTTCGACCCATGAGAATTGCGGCCGTCGCTCTCGCCTTGTTGGCTGCGACCGTCTCGTCCGCACGTGCCGCCGAGGCGACCTTCGACGACACCGCGCGCTTCCTCGCGGGCATGCAGCCTTCGGCGGATTCGCCGCTGGTGCCGCTCACAAAGGACCCGGCTTGGCAGCGCCACGCAAAGTTCTTCGACGGCGCCTTCGCCCAGCTCGAGCAGCGCCAGCTCTCGAAGATCCGCAACTGGGCCGACGTCAATCTGGCGGCGCCCAGGCCGACCATGTTTTATTTGTTCAGCGGTCCCGACTTCCTCTACGCCAACGCCTTCTATCCCAAGGCCAGCACTTACGTGCTCGGCGCGCTGGAGCCGGTCGGTGCGGTGGCTGACCTGACGCGATTGCCGCGCGGCTCGGTCGGCGCCGCGCTCTACAATGTCGAGCGCTCACTCGGCTCGATCCTGAGTTTTTCCTTCTTCATCACCAAGCAAATGAAGGTCGACCTGCACACCAACCAGGTCAACGGCACCTTGCCGATCCTCTATGTTTTCCTCGTCCGCTCCGGCAAGACCATCCGCAATGTCGAGATGGTCGCACTCGACGACAAGGGCGGGATGCATGTCGGCAACGACAATCCAGGACCGAATGCGACGCGCGGTGCCCGCATCACCTTTGCAGGCCCCGACGGCGAGGCGCGCACGCTGTACTATTTCTCGACCGATCTCTCCAATTCGGGTGCACGCGCGGCAGGCTTCCTGAAGTTCTGCGAGACGCTCGGCCCCGGCAACAGCCTGATCAAGAGTGCGTCCTATCTGCTGCACTCCGGCAACTTCACCGTCGCGCGCGATTGGTTGCTGGCCAACAGCGCGACCATCGTCCAGGACGATTCCGGCATTCCGCTTTCGAGCTACAATTCGCGGCAATGGCGGTTCTTCCCGTTCGGCCGCTATCTCGGACCGATCGGCGAATTTCCCGGCCGTTATCAGGAGCGCTACGCCGCGCTGTTCACGCGCGCCCAGCCGATCGACTTCGGCGTCGGTTACCGCTGGCGGATGCACGAGTCGAACTTGCTGCTGTCGGTGAAGGTACCGGGAAGCGAGACGGCGCCGGGCGCGGAGACCACCTCGTCCGCCGAGCCGCCGCCGAAACCGCCGCGTCCGAAGCGGCCACGTCCGCCCGAGCCGGTCCCGCCGCCGCCCGGACGCTTTTTCTGGTCCCGCTGACTACCAGTGCACGCTCTGGCTCGGCACGATGAACGCCGTCGTACTGGGCGGCGTGGCAGTGCTCGTCGCCAGATACCAGCCCGAGCCGACGACGAGCACAAGCAGGCCGATGATAGCGAGCATGTCGAGGGTTCTGGGATCGTGGCCTCGCGAACCAGCCCGCGAATCCCGCCCAGACCTGAAGTGAAAATGAGGGCTGATTTTCCAGCGCATTGTTGTTTCCTCCCGCAGGAGCATCACATCAATGCGAGGAAAGAGTTTCGGTTCCATTCAAGGCAGCGACGGGTGAGGCGCCGCATCATGCTCAGGGTGCGTTGACGCCGCGCCAGCGGCCGTAGCGCCAAGGCAGATACCAGCGCGAAGCTTGCGGTGTGGTGAGGGGCACGTTGTCGATGCCCGAGGTGCCGAAAGGGTTGCAACGGAGCAGGCGCGCCAGCGTCATCCAGCCGCCGGCCCACAGCCCGAATCTTTCGATCGCCTCGTCGCCATAGACCGAGCAGGTCGGCAGGTGCCGGCAATTGTAGCCAACCAGCGGCGAGAGCGTGTGGCGGTAGAGCCAGATCAGCGCGCGGCCGAATCTGCGTGGAAGCCGGCGCGCGCCCGCGACGGGATTGGAACAATGCTCGCAAGTTGATCGCTTCATGGGCGCTTTGCTGAGATCGTGGGCGAGGTTCTGCGCGGTTCCGGTGCAGGGAACTGTAAGCTGTTGTTTGTACGTCATATTTTGCGTGCTTTTTGGGAGCAGTGCAGCAAGTGCCTATGGACGAGCTGTATTCCCACGGATACCATTTTTGTGACGTTCATGTGAGACTCATTGGAACGTCGGAGCGGGGCTTGGCTGAGTCGGCTCGCCGTAAAGCTTGGGCTAAAGCTTGGGACTTGGGGAAGGGACCAGTTTGAAACTTCTGAAGGCGCTCAAACTTCGCGGCTGGTTGCTGGTGGGAACCACTGCTTGTGGAGTCGTGCTGGCTGGCGCCGTCGCGACGCTCGGGTCGTCGGCCCGGGCCGGTGTTGCCCTCGAAGAGCGCAAGCTGCCAATGAAGTTCGGCTGGGTCGCCTGCGAGCCGAATTGCCGCGGGTGGGTCAGCGCGGTCGGCATCATCACGGCCGATACGCCGAGGGACTTCGAAGATTTTTCCCGCGGACGCCAGCTCGGCGGCGCCACCGTGGTGCTCGATTCCAGCGGTGGTTCCGTCAACGACGCCATCACGCTCGGCCGGCGCTTCCGCAATCTCGGACTTCTGACCACGGTCGGCATCAGCCTTCAGAACCGTAGTGGGCAGTCGGCCCGTCCGGCGGTCGCGCCTGAGGCCTATTGCGAATCCATGTGCGTGTTCCTGTTGCTGGCCGGCAAGAAGCGCTACGTGCCGGAAGCGGCCCATGTCCGGGTCCACCAGATCTGGATGGGCGATCGCGCCGACGATGCCAAGGCAGCGAGCTACAGCGCGCAGGACCTGATGATCGTGGAGCGCGACATCGGCCGGCTCGCCAAATACACGTTCGACATGGGCGGTGCCGGCGATCTGCTGTCGCTCGCGCTCAGCGTCCCGCCTTGGGAAGATTTGCGCGAGCTCGATGCAGGCGAGCTCAAGCTCACAAATCTCGTGACGACGGATCTCGTGGCCGACGTGCTGCCGCATGTCGACATCTCCGCGCCGGCAATGGCGGAGCTTGCACCGAAGACCCAGGCAAGGTTCGGTGCAGAACCGGAGCAGCCCGCCAAGTCGACCAAGACGGCGGAAGCTCTGGTGCCGACGGGCGGCGTCGCCACGCCGGTTGCGGCGGCGCAGAAGTAGCCTCGAATTTCTGTTTCATTTCCCGGGCCCACCGACGAGCCCGGATCAGCCTCCGGACTCAGCCTTGCGCCGCAGCCGGCTGCTTCGCTTTCGCCTCGATCTGGCCGATGGCATCGACCACGGCATCGAAGGTCAGGAGCGTCGAGGCGTGGCGCGCCTTGTAGTCGCGGACCGGCTCGAGGAACTTGATCTCTGCCCATTTGCCTTCAGGAGGCGCGCCGTTCTCCTTCAGCATCTTGCGAACAGTTTCGCGTAACTCACGGAGTTCGCTCGCAGTCGATCCGACGATCTGACTTGCCATGATGGATGAAGAAGCTTGTCCCAGCGCGCAGGCCTTCACGTCGTGGGCGAAGTCGGTGACCTTGTCGCCCTCCATCTTGAGGTCGATCTTGACGGTCGAGCCGCACAGCTTGGAGTGGGCGGTGGCGGTGGCATCGGGATCCGACAACCGTCCGAGCCGCGGAATATTCCCGGCCAGTTCGATGATCCGCTTGTTATAAATGTCGTTCAGCATGTGATGGAGTCCAGCAGGATCGGCCTTGGCGTGCGCCGTCCACGGCCCTATATAGGGTCGGAACTGGCGGAAAAACAGTCCAGCGCTGCAGCAGTGGTGTGATCCAGAACCGTGCTGCCGGCGTTAATTCGAAGACCTTTTCGCCGAAACTGTTCTCTCAGGCGTCCGGCGGCTCGCCGCCCCGTCTGCCGGTGACACTCCGGCCGCAAGGCCGTCGAACGGAGTAGACATGGACGCTACCATCAAATCCATCCGCCCCAACAAGCCCTCCGACCGGCAGCCCGATGGCCGTCCGGCGGAGCTTGATCCTTCCGAATTCCTCGCCGCCGCCGTCCGCGCCGACCAGCCGCGCCCGGCGCGCGCCGAGGCCGAGCAGGCGGTGAAGACACTGCTCGCCTATATCGGCGAGAACACCAACCGCGAGGGCTTGCTCGACACGCCGCGCCGCGTGGTCGAGGCTTTCGACGAACTCTATCAGGGCTACCACCAGTGCCCGGCCGAGGTACTCGATCGCACCTTCGGCGAGACCGCCGGCTATGATGATTTCGTCCTTGTGCGCGACATCGAGTTCACCTCGCAATGCGAGCATCACATGATGCCGTTCTACGGCAAGGCGCACATCGCCTATACGCCGGTGGAACGCGTGGTCGGCCTGTCGAAGCTTGCGCGCCTCACCGACATCTTCGCCCGCCGGCTCCAGACCCAGGAGCACATGACCGCGCAGATCGCGGCGGCGATCGACGAGATCCTCAAGCCGCGCGGCGTTGCCGTGCTGATCGAGGCCGAGCATACCTGCATGTCGGTGCGCGGCGTCGCCAAGCATGGCGCCTCCACCTTCACCAGCCGCTTCACCGGCATGTTCCGCGACAATCCGGCGGAGCAAGCTCGTTTTCTGTCCCTGGTGCGAGGCCTGCAGCGCTGACCTCGCGAATAGACCGGCGAGGGCATTGTGTCCGCTCACTCCCATGAAACCGAGGAAGGTCTCGCCTTCCTTCCCAGGTTCGACGTGGCTGGGCTCGTGACCGTCGTCGCGACCGACGTCGCCACCGGCGACGTGCTGATGGTCGCGCACATGAACGACGAGGCGCTGCGCAAGACCATTGCGACCGGCGAGGCCTGGTACTTCAGCCGCTCGCGCAAGGCCTTGTGGCGAAAAGGTGAGACCTCGGGTCAGACCCAGCGCGTGGTCGAGATCCGCACCGATTGCGATCAGGATGCAATCTGGCTCCGCGTCGAGCAGATCGGCGCGGGATGTCACACCGGCCGCCGGTCCTGCTTCTACCGCAAGGTCGAGGCCGAAGACGGCAGCGCCAGGCTCCTCTTCGTCGATGCGGACAGGCTGTTCGATCCAGACGCGGTGTACAAGAAGTAGTCCTGCCGTCACGCGCAGGGCGGAGCTGGCGATCCGAATTAACCCCGCATTAACCATACCTGTCCCACGGTGAGACGACAGGGCGCTGAATTGCCGGCGCACTCAACGCCGTGCGGTGCGGGCACTTCATCATGTCGGTCGACAATTCCAGTGCCTCTCAGACGGCGGTTCTCGATCCGTCGCGGGCACGCGTCGCCGGTGCGATCAAGCAGGCCTCGAACGTCGCTGGCGTCAGCTTCCAATACATGCTGACCACCGCCAAGATGGAATCTGATTTCGATCCCACGGCCGGGGCGACGACGTCATCGGCGCACGGGCTCTACCAGTTCATCGACCAGACCTGGCTCGGCACGGTGAAGGAAGCGGGCACCCAGCTCGGCTATGGCAATTATTCCGACGCCATCACCAGGACGTCGTCAGGCTCCTACACCGTCGATGATCCCGCGATGAAGCGGTCGATCATGAAGCTGCGTGACGATCCGGAGGCCGCCTCCAGCATGGCGGCCGCGCTGACGCAGTCGAACAGCTTCAAGCTCACCGGCCTGCTCGGCCGCAGGCCGTCCGACAGCGAACTCTACATGGCGCATTTCATGGGCGTCGGCGGCGCCGCGAAACTGATCGCGAATGCCGAGGACAATCCGCAAGCGGTCGGCGCGCGGTTGTTTCCCAACGCGGCCTCCGCCAATCGCTCGATCTTCTACGCCAAGGACGGCCGCGCGCGCAGCGTCTCGGAGGTCTATTCGGTGCTGGATGCGCGCTACGCCGGCGCGGCAAATTCGAAAACCACCCGCAGCGCGATGGCGATGTATGGCGGCACGCCGTCGACCACGCAGGTCGCGAGTGCCAATGGCGTACAACCTGCCGCGCCGCTGATCGACAATGCCGCGTATCTCCAGACCTTTCCGAACACACGCGCGGTGACGCCGGTCAGCGCGACAGCGCCAATGACGGTCGCGGACAATGCACCGAGCACGCCGGTGTTTCGCTCGATCTATCAGCCTGGCGACACCACCCAGCCGGTTTCGACGACCGTGCAGAAATTGTGGGGCAACAATGCCTCGCTCACCTCGGTCGCACCCGCGACCACGGTCGCACCAGCGACCTCGGCCGCATCGGCGACGCCCGACGTCCGGCCGCCGCAGCCTCTTGATCTCTTCAGCGATCGCAGCGGCACGTTCTCAAGCTAATTCGCGCGCCCGCGTCTCGGATACGTCGTAGCGTGAACGCTGCGAGCAGGTCCCAGCGCGTCCACAGGCGCCTTTGTTTCCTTAACAAAACGTCAATAAAACCAGCCAGTTATGGTGAACGCTTTGTTAAGCGTCGTGGTTTATTTTGTGTTGCAGGTGACAAGCCGTCACCGCTTCGTCTTCGTTGCGTAAGCCGGAAGCACCATGATTGTTCGGCAGTTCATCAATTGGATCAGGACGGCGCCCGCTGGCGAGCGGGCCGAGGCGACGCGGGCGCTGGCCCGGGCCTGGCTGATCTCAGACCTTTCCCATGACGACCGTATTGCCGCTGAAGGCGCGCTTCTGATGCTGCTCGACGATCCCTCGCCGCTGGTGCGGCAGGCGATGGCCGAGGCGTTTGCGCGCGGCACCGAGGCGCCGGCGTCGATCGTGCGGGCGCTGTCGGCGGACCAGCCGACCGTCGCGCTGCCCGTGCTCGAACATTCTCCGCTGCTGATCGACGCCGATCTCGTCGACATCGTCGCGACCGGCAACGACGAGGTGCAGTGCGCGGTCGCGCGCCGCATCGCGCTGCCGGTATCGGTCTGCGCCGCCATTGCCGAAGTCGGCTGCGCGGCGGCAGCGCTCGAGCTGATCGAAAATCCTCATGCCGAGCTTGCGCCATTCTCCTGGGATCGCATCGTCGAGCGTCACGGCCATCTCGCCGCGATCCGCGAGGCGATGCTGGTGCTGGAGGATCTGCCGTCCGCCACGCGCGCTGCGCTGGTGGCAAAACTCTCGGAGACGCTGGCTCAATTCGTCGTGGCCCGGAACTGGCTGAGTGCCGACCGCGCCGAGCGGATCGCGACCGAGGCGCGCGACCGCTCCACCATGAATATCGCGGCGCGCTCACGCGGCGAAGACATGGAAGGTCTTGTTCGGCACCTGCGCGTCACCGGCCAGCTCACAGCGGGTCTCATTCTGCGCGCGCTGCTGTCGAGCAATCTCGACCTGTTCGATGCGGCGCTGGCTGAGCTCGCCGAGCTGCCGCTGGCGCGCGTGTCCGCGCTGCTGCACGATCGCGGCGGCAATAGCCTGCAGGCGCTGCTCCGCCGCGCAGGGCTTCCCGAGGCGACGTTTGCAGCCTTCCAGGTCGCGCTCGATGCCTGCCACGAGCAAGGCTTCGTCGACAGCGACGACAATGCGGCGCGGCTGCGCCGCCGCATGGTCGAGCGCGTGCTCACCCATTGCGAGACCGACCGCGGCGCGACCGAGCCGCTGATGGTCCTGCTGCGCCGCTTCGCCACCGAGTCCGCGCGCGAAGAGGCAAGGCTGTTCTGCGACGAGCTGGTCGCGGAGGAGATGGTTGATCCTGTCTATGACGATCTGATCGCGGCCTAATTCGATATCCGAGATAGGGCAGGTCGAAACCGCAATGCGCTGGTGGCGGAGTGATTGCCCCAGCTCGCATTGCGAGCGAAGCGAAGCAATCCAGGCCTGCGGCGAGCGCAGCGAAGCAATCCAGAATCCGTGCCGCGGAAATAGCTGGATTGCTTCGCTGCGCTCGCAATGACGGTGATTGCTTCGCTGCGCTCGCAATGACAAGAGGAGAGAGGCGAGCCCTTACCCCGCCGGCGCGATGCTCGGCGCCAGGATCACCTCGAGATGCTCGGGGCGATCGCGGTTGGCGTCGGCGAGATAGTCGTCGGCGACCTTGCGCAGGCGCCGGCTGAGCTCGGCGGAGACGCTGATGCTGTCGAGCTTGGTGTTCTCGTGCACGATGGCGAGGATGGCGTTGATGTGGTGCGTGAACAGCTCGGCCGGCACCTTTTCCAGATCGGGCGCGTGCTCGATGACACGGCACAGGCTCTCGGCTACGCCCGCCGCCGCCGGATAGCCGAAGGTCGCGGCATCGCCCTTGATGTCGTGCGCGGCGCGAAACAACTCGTCGCGCCTGTCCTTGGTGAAGCCGTCGTGCCGGATGGCGACGTAGGCGGCCGACAGCCGGTTGATCTCGGTCGCCATCCAGTCCTTGAACTCCCCGGCGAGGCCCGCGAGCGCCTGCTCGGCGCGGCCGACCGGATCGTCCATGTCCTTGTCTTCGACGCGGCGCAGGACCGACCGCAGCGGGTTGGGCTGCGTGATGATTTGATGCGTGGCGAAGGCCGTGATCTCGATGTCTCTTGCGCTGTTCTTCGCCATGATATTCGGCCTCGATCGTGAGAGACGTTGCGCTAGATGGAGGAGCGGGCCTTGTCGAGCAGCGAGGGCTGCTGCAGCACCTCGTGCTTTTCGCCGACGCGGCGCTCGGGACCCATATAGGCGGAGGTGATGTTGCGGCGCCGGTCCGGGCCGAAATAGGTCTTGGTCTTGATGAAGGGTCGGGGACTGGCGACCACGTTGAGGATGCGCTGGTAGAGCCCCTTGGCCGAGATCGGCTTGGCCAGGAATTCGGTGACGCCGGCATCGCGCGCCACTGTGACGCGGCGCTTCTCGGAATGGCCGGTCAGCATGATGATCGGCGCGTAAGGATTGCCCTTGGATTCCGGCTGCCGGATCATCTGCGCCAGCTCGAGCCCGTCGAAGATCGGCATCGCCCAGTCGGTGATGACGATGTCGGGCACGTAATGGCTGTACATTTCCAGCGCCGTGGCGCCGTCCTCGGCCTCGTAGACTTCACGCGCGCCAAAGGAATGCAGCAGCGTCCGCAGGATGCGGCGCATGTGCGGATTGTCGTCGCAGACGAGGAAACGCAGCTTGTTGAAATCGATGCGGAACATGGAGCCCGGGCCGGAGCGGTCAACTTTCGTTAACCATATCTCGCCGGGGGTTAATGAAGGGTTGCGATCGGCAGTCCGGCGAGGCGGCTCAGGAGCCGAACTGTTCGCGCAGAATGCGCTCTTCCAGGCTGTGACCGGGGTCGAACAGCATGCGCATTGAGATGGTCCTGTCGGACAGCACCTCGACGCGGCGAACATCGCGCACCTCGTCGTGGTCGGCGACCGCGGCCACGGGGCGCTTGTCGCCCTCCAGCACCTCGATCACGACATAAGCCGTGTTCGGCAGCAGCGCGCCGCGCCAGCGTCGCGGGCGGAAGGCGCTGATCGGCGTCAGCGCCAGCAGCGCGGCATTGATCGGCAGGATCGGCCCCTGGGCGGACAGATTGTAGGCGGTCGAGCCGGCCGGCGTTGCCACCATGATGCCGTCGGCGATCAGCTCGGACATGCGCTCGCGCTCGTCGATCAGGATCCGCAGGCGCGCCGCCTGATAGGTCTGCCGGAACAGGGCGACCTCGTTGATGGCGTGATGCAGGTGAACGCGGTCGTTGGCGTCGGTCGCGCGCATCAGGAGCGGGTGGATCTCGGATTCCTGCGCGGCCTCGAGACGGGCCCGAAGATCGACCGTCGAGTACTCGTTCATCAGGAAGCCGACGGTGCCGCGGTGCATGCCGTAGATCGGTTTACCCGTGTGCATGTGCTGATGCAGCGTCTGGAGCATGAGCCCGTCGCCGCCGAGTGCGACCACGATGTCGGCGTCCTTCGGGTCGCAATTGCCGAAGTCTCTGGTGAGCTGGCCGAAGGCGGCTTGCGCCTCGCTGCTCGGGCTGGCGACGAAGGCGATCCGGTCGTATCGCGCTGGCTTGGTCATGGCTTCCGGGCAGGGCCGCTGGCTGGAGAAAGTTCCGCCGGGCTCGTCTAACGATCTCGACCCCGATTGTCGAGGATGACCGCCCTTCACACCAGATCGGCAACTGCCGATTCCGATTTGAGCACCAAACCGGCTTGATTTGTGCCCAACCGGGCTCTTCAGGCGCCGCTGGAGCCTTGATCCCCCAAACCGTCGCAATTCCGCGCTAGCCTTGCGGTCCGCACCGGTGGGCGTCGCCGAGCAGGGAGAACGATCATGGCCACGAATATGCCGGCGCTCCGCCGCGCGACCCTGGTGCTGGCGGTATCGGCATTCGCGCTCGCAGGATTTGCGCGCGCCGACGATCCGCCGCAGCCGCGCGCCGAGGCGGCGGCAGCGGCCGGACAGAAGGGCGGTCGCGGCGGCGCACAAAGCGCGTCGCAGAATGCATCGTCATCCGCCGAGCCGCACCGTCTTCCATCGGATTCGACCACGAAGCAGACGCTCGATCTTCCCGGCCGCACGCTTAATTTCGCAGCGACCGCCGGATCGATCCGCGTGTTCGACGGCAAGGGCGAGCCGGTGGCGGACATCGCCTATACATCCTATGAGCTCGACGGCGCCGACCGGGCGACGCGCCCCGTGACGTTTCTGTTCAATGGCGGACCCGGTGCGTCGTCGGCATGGCTCCAGTTCGGCGCAGCGGGGCCGTGGCGGCTGCCGCTCGATGGCGAAGCCCTGTCGCCGTCCGCCTCGCCCGAGGTGAAGCCGAACGCGGAGACCTGGCTCGATTTCACCGATCTCGTCTTTATCGATCCCGTCAGCACTGGCTATAGCCGGTTCGTCGCGACCGGCGATGACGCGCGCAAATCGTTCTACTCCGTTGACGGTGACGTCAATTCGATCGCGCTCGTGATCCGCCGCTGGCTCGAGAAGCACGACCGGCTGACCTCGCCGAAATACGTCGCCGGCGAAAGCTATGGCGGCATTCGCGGGCCGAAGGTAGTGCGCCAGTTGCAGCTCCAGCACGGCGTCGGCGTCAGGGGATTGATCCTGGTGTCGCCGCTCCTGGACTTCCGCGAGTTCACCGGCACCAGCCTCCTGCAATATGTCGCGACGCTGCCGAGCTATGTCGCGGTGACGCGCGAGGCGAAAGGCCCGGTCAAGCGCGCCGATCTCGCCGACGTCGAGGCTTACGCGCGCGGCGAATTCCTGGCCGACCTCGTCAAGGGCGAGGCGGACAAGGAGGCGACCAATCGTCTTGCCGACAAGGTCGCCGAGCTCACCGGCATCGACCAGGCGGTGAGCCGCCGGCTTGCCGGCCGCTTCGACGTCGGCGAATTCCGCCGAGAATTCGACCGCAAGAACGGCAAGGTGACGGGGCGCTACGATGGCTCGGTACGCGGCTTCGATCCCTATCCGGATTCGAGCAGCTCGCGGTTCGGTGATCCCTCCGGCGATGCGCTGCAGGCGCCGCTGACGAGTGCTGCGGTTGACCTGTTGACACACAAGCTCAACTGGCGGCCCGATGGCTCCTATGAAGTGTTGAACGGCGCCGTCGAAGGGCACTGGGATTTCGGCCGCGGCATCAACCCGCCGCAGTCGGTCTCCGAGCTGCGCCAGATCCTCGCCACGGATGCGAAGCTGAACGTGCTGGTCGCGCACGGACTGTTCGATCTCGCCACGCCCTATTTCGGATCGAAGCGGGTGCTCGACCAGTTGCCGGCCTTCGCAACACAGCGTGTCAAGTTCGTGGTCTATCCCGGCGGCCACATGTTCTATTCGCGCGACGGCTCGCGACAGGCGCTTCGGAGCGAGGTCGAGACGCTCATGCGGGAGTAGGCGGCCGCTTGCGCGGCTTGTATCTCCGCGCGATCTCGCGCGCCACGACGGCCGCAGGCTTGATATTGGCGCCCGCAATCCAGATGTCGCTGACCTTGCCACGCTTGTTGCGGACGCGGCGCACCGGCTCGCCATGGCTTGAGTAGCCGGCGGCCCAGGCGAGCTTGCCGGTATCGCGGCCGGTGACCTCGATCTCGGCGGCGTCCATGAACGGGTTGTTGAACTGGGGATTGGCGACCAGCACGCGGTTGCCGAGCGGCACAAGGTCGTTCGCGCCCCAGATCGTCCACCAGCGGCCGGTCCAGTCGCGCACGCGCCGGTCGGGTGCACCACGGCTCTGGAAGACGCGCAGGATCTGCATCGCGCCGTCCATCCAGAACGGCGCCGCGCCGTCGATGGAGTTGCTGAGGATGCTGATCGCGAGCTCGCAAGCCGGGATGGAGCAGGTCCTGGAGATGTAACCTTGAAAGCCGCCACCATGGCCGAACCAATCCCAGCCGTCGGTTTTGCCGGCGTTGACGCCGAGGCCGTAATAGGCCTCGAAGCTTTGCGGCACGCGCCAATGGTTTCGCGTCATCTCGCGGCGGCTCGCGACCGATAACATGCTCTTTTTCGCATTGGGCGCGAGCTGCGCGTAGAAGCGGGCGGTATCGGCGGCGGTCGCGATGAAGCCGGCGGCGGAGGCCATCGCGTGCGCGGGATTGTCGCCGGGGATCACGCATCGCTCCCCATACGGCAGCTTGCGGGTGTGGCCGCGCGCGAACGACGCGCCCTTGGGAAGCGGGGCGTCCGGCTCGGTCTCGCGCAGGTACGCGGGTTCGATGATCTCGCGCTTGATCCAGGTGCGGTAAGGCTCCTTGGTCACGGCTTCGATGACGAGACCGATCAGCCCAAAGCCGTGGTTGGAATATTTGAAGCGTGTGCCCGGTTCGATGGCGGTCGGCAGCTTCAATTCCGCGAGCAGCTCGCTCGCGTCGAGATAGGGACGGTTGTCGATGAACTGGCCGGAATCGGCGCCGTCGCGCGTCAGTCCTGCGCTGTGCGAGAGCACTTGCGCAATCGTCGTTTCGGCGACGCGCGGATGCAGGCCGGCGACATATTGGCCGATGGGATCGTCGAGCCGGAGCTTGCGCTGCTCGCGCAGCTTCATGATGCCGGCCGAGGTAAAGCTCTTCGAGTGCGAGGCGATGCGGAAGCGGTGGCGCGGGGTGAGCCTCTCCCCGGTGTCGAGATTGGCGAGGCCGAACGCGTGCTCGGCGACGATTTCGCCGCGATGGGCGAATGCGACGATCACGCCCGGCTGCTGGATTGTGGTGTGCTGGAATTCGATCCAGGAGCCGATGTAGTCGATTGCGGATCGCAGCCAATTGTCCATTGCGCACCGATTTACCAGGAGAGTGTTTGATGCAAGAGGCTAGCCGAGAACGCAGAACGGGCACAACCCTGAGGTTGTGCCCGTTCGTCCCATTCGGAGATGCGATGTTCTTAATAGACGAGGGTCGCTCCGGTCGGCTTGTCGAGCGCGGTGGCGAGCGAACGATATTCGGAGCTGTCGGTGCCGGCGAGCGAGGCGAGCTTGTTCAGGTGATACTGGGCCTGCTCGCGGTTGCCCTGCTCGAGCTGCCAGAGGCCGTAATACTGCCAGGTGCGGACGTGGTTCGGATCGTCCTTCAGCGCCAGCTCGTAATAGACCTTCGACGACTGGTAGTCGCCGAGCTTGCGATAGGAGTAGCCGATCAGATTGGCGACGTCGGCGACGTCGTCGCGCTTGAGCGACTTCAGCTGGCCGATCGCGCCAGTGTAGTCGTGATTGTCGTAGATCGTGGTGTAGGCGGTGCGATAGGCAGCAAGGAATTTCGGATCGTTGACGGAGGAGCTCTTCTTCTTGCCCTTTTTGGTCGAGGTGTCCGAGGCCGGCGGCGACGAGGGGGTGTCGCCACCTGCGGCATAGGCGCTGGTCAGAGCCGGCCCGGCCGCCAATGTCATGGCGACAAGTCCCGGCACAAGAAGCGTTGAGAGTTTTCGCATCTAAGTTCTCCCGTATGGAACGTGGCGATCCTACACGATTGCCCAAAGACGGAACACCCATCAGGCAAAAACATTCCCGGCATCCTGGTCTATTCGCCCTGCGGGCAGATGACAAACTTGTCATCCAGATGAACGGGAGCCTGCGGCGGGCTTCAGATTGGGTTCAGTGCGCGTCCCCTAGGCTCCAGCCTACGATCAAAGGGTTGGCGAGAGGGCGCCCGCCTCAAGATCCTTCCAAGAGGAGACCAACCATGTTGAAGACCATTTCCGCAGCCTTGCTTGCAGCTTCCGTGATCGCAGCCCCGGCCTTCGCAGCCGAGACCGGCAAGACCACCACGACCACGCCGGTGATCAAGGCGGACCAGGCCCAGACCAAGGTGTCCACCACCGCCGCGAAACCCGACGCCGGCCTCAAGGCCGATGCCAAGACTTCGGATGTCAAGGCTTCGGACGTCAAGGCCGACGCCAAGGTGGATGCCAAGTCGAAGGCGATGAACGCCAACGCCGCGGTCACGCCGGACGCGCACAAGACCGTGCGCACGCATCGCCACCACCACAAGCATCTGTCCGCGAAGAAGTCGCTGACGACGCAGCCGGACGTGACCAAGCCGGCGACGATGGAGAAGCGCAGCTAACGACTGATCCTGCGCGGCGGCGTTCTAGCATTGCCCAGCCGCCGCGTGAGGAATTCAGGCCCGGCCCGTTCGTCACGCCTTGCGCGAAAGCTCGAGGTGCTGGCGGCGGGCCGGTACGCTGAAGCCCGCGAGCAACGTCCCAGGTTTGGCGGCCGCAAACAAAACCTCGAAAACAACCCCATGCACAGTAGCCGGTGGTAGATAAATCAATGGTTTGATCGGTGGCTCATCTGCGGATTTTACGAAGCCGTTTGACTCGTCGGGCAAAACACCTGTAGACATGCATCATTGCAACCTTGGGGCTGGAACGTCTCCGAGACTGATCGAGCGGAGAGCGTAAGCGGTGCGGCGACTAGCGGAACGCGCAGTGAGCTTGGCGTTGATGCTGGCACTGCCGCTGGCGCTCACGGGATGCTTCGGCAGCGACGGTGACCGTCCGACCCTGATGGACGGGACCCAGGCCGGAGGTCCACAACCGTTCCCGGATAATTTCCGCGGCGACACGCTGGCCTTGATGCGCAGCTATCTGAACAACCCCGTCGGCGTGCGTGACGCCAGCATGGCCGAGCCGGTGCAGCGCGAAGTCGGCGGTCGGCAGTTCTACGTCAGCTGCCTGCATTTCACCCCACGCGAGACCGACGGCACCTACAAGGCCATGAGGGAACGCGCCGTGATTTTCGTCAACGGCCGGGCGGACCGCGTCGTCGATCGCGCCAGCGAGCTGTGCGCGGGCGCGGTTTACGTACCCTTTCCAGAACTTGAAAAGATGACGCGGTAGCGCAAAGCCCACCTTCATCGCTTGGTGATAGGACAGAGCCCGCCGGAGCTGCCGGATCACATTTCGGGGAGCTTTGAACGGAGTGGTTTCGGGTTGCGACTAATCGTTATGGCAGGTTCTGTTTTCCAGCGGAAAAAAACCGTCGGTATGAGCCTGCGGGACGGAACAAAATCCCGCTGTTGCCGCTCCGTCACAGTAACGAACGATCAACGTTCCGGCATCGCCGCGAAGCAACCCAATTCACGCCACGTTGTTTCCTGAGTGTCGAATTTGAAAGAACGGGGATGATCATGAAAAGGATTTTGCTGGGTGCAGTTGCCCTGCTTGCGCTGGCCGCGCCGGCTGCCGCAGCCGACATGCAGGCGCGCACCTACACCAAGGCTCCGGCCTACACGCCGCCGCAGGTGATCTACAACTGGACCGGCTTCTACATCGGCGGCCATGTCGGCGGCGCCTTTGCCGGCGACAGCAGCTTCCAGTCGAGCGACGCGCGCTTCCTCGGCGGTGTCCAGGGCGGCTTCGACTACCAGTTCGCGCCCAATTGGGTCATGGGTATCGAGGCGCAGTATTCCTGGCTGCCGACCAACAACGGCGGTGCCACGTTCCCGCTGGGCACGCAGGTGACCTCGAATACCGACCAACTCGGCTCGGTGACCGGTCGTATCGGCTACACCTGGGGACCGGCGCTGCTTTACGCCAAGGGCGGTTATGCCTGGCGCAATGGCGGTCTTGGCGTGAATGTCGCCGGCGTGCCGCAGCCCTTCACCGCGACCGGGAACAGCAAGGACGGCTACACTGTCGGCGCTGGCCTCGAATACATGTTCGCGCCGAACTGGTCGGCCAAGGCCGAGTACCAGTACTACAACTTCGGCAGCACGACGATCACCTCCGGTCCGGCTGACGTCGTGGGCGTCCGCGGCCGGGAGGACGAGCATACCGTCAAGGTCGGCGTGAACTATCGCTTCGGCTGGGGCGGTCCGGCAGCCTCGCGCTACTGACGCGCCACCAACGATCACGATCTGACAAAGGCCGGCTCCCCCGCCGGCCTTTCGTTTGCCGGGCTCTGGTTGCCAGCCTTCTGTTTGCATTGCGTCAACCATCTGGCGCGTCATTTGCAAGCAAACGTTTTGGCGCGCGCTTTCTCACGCGCGTCATGGAGCTCGGGTAAAGCAAAAATAATTTTTGCAGCTTAGGGAACTCGCGCGCCGGAACGCGTTATATGAGAATTACCGGGCTGGTGGGACGACGGACATGCGTATCTTGGTGTCGGCTGTGGTGCTCTCGTGCTTCGTCAGTTTGCCGTGCGCTGCCCAAACAATCCTCAAATCCGAGCCTCTGATGCTGGCACCCTACGAGGTGGCCTTCGTCAAGGATGCCTCGTGCTCCTCCGGCAAGGTGCTGAAGGTCACCGGCGCGATCCGTGGGCTGCATCGCCGGAAGGCCTGCGTGGCTCTGGCGGGCGAGCAGGCCTCGCTCGCGACCGCGACGCCCTGAGCTTTTCCTGAGCTCCAGCTTCCCACCTTTGATCCGTCTTCAGGAATTCAGCTCGAGCTCCATCCTCGCCTGGCGATCGGCCTCGGCCTTGTTCCGGGCCGGGTCCTCGCCCTGTGCGGCCCGGCACGGCTTGATCTCGTAATCGTTGTCGAGCACCCGGCGTGGCCCGGGGCGGTTGTCATCCGCGGTTACGTCCACAACGAGGCCACTTCGCTGCGCGAGCCTCCAGACGTCGGACTCATCAGGATAGGCCTTGCTGATCTGGGCGTCGTTGCAGAACAGGGCGTAGGGCATTCTTCCCGCTCCCGGAAAGCGCGTTAACGACTTTGCGGGGGAGGGGTTCCGATTGCCGGTCGATCACGCGGCCGTGATCGGGGTCGCCGGGGCCTGAGTCCTTAACGAGTCCTGAATCCCGAAAAAAAGAATCCCCGGGACTCATTTGGCGGAATCAGGGGATGTTTTCGGCCATGACGACCGACCTTAAAACCTCCTGCGGGCACATGCTGCTGCCCCTCACGCTGGCCCTGTTCGGCGCCTGCGCGGCCAATCTCTGGCTGGTGTGGTCCTGGCTGTAGCCCTTGACGGGAGGCCCCGGCTCTACTTTTCAGCCGGTGGTCGGGGGGAGGCGTCGCGAATGGCGGCGCGCAGTTTGGTCAGGGTGGCCGCGCAATACTCCTCGCGCTCGCGCTCGAACCGCTCCTGATGCTTGCGGAAATTGGCGATGCGGGCCTGCATCTCGGTGCGGACGTCGTGGCTCGCCGCGCGCTGCGATGGGAGAGGCAAGGGTTGGGGCGGAAGTGGCTTGCTCTCGACGGCGGTGTTGACGGGGACGATCTGCACTGACGCGGCCACTGTCGCCATCGGGATCTCCGGTGGATGCAAGTCATCCTTTTTGCCGGTTACCGATTGGACAAAGGCCATTGTCTGCGCGATCAGCGCGTCGCGTTCCGTGATCCACTTCATGGTGCCCCCCTGTCGGGGGCATTCCAGCAAAGCTGGCCGGCCGAATCAAGAAGGTGTTGGGTGGGGGATTGCTTATTTTTCCCGGCCGCCCGACAGTGGGGAATGGATGTCAAAGCAGACCATTCAGCCGAAGCCGAGGGCTTGAGGCTCGTCCGCGCGTTCCTGTCGCTGCCGCCCGACAAACGGGCGGAGGTGATCGCGTTCGTTGAGGAGTTGGCCCGCGCCAAACGCCGTCCCGAGGAGGGCGCCGACGTCTCGCCGGGGTGAGGGCTAGCGCTCCCGCGGATTGAGGTTGGGCTCGAACGGAGCCCCGACCACCCGAACCGGCGTCGGAGCGGTCACATCGATCATTGCCCGTTGGGCCTGCTGCTTTGCCGGAGCCGGTTCGAACAGCGCAATTGCTCCAGCCAAGGCGCTACAGCACAGCGTCACCGTCGCCAGCAGAAACATGTTTCGGTTTTCTTCCCTGATCCGCATGGGCCGACAACGGACGACGCCACCGACCGGTTCCGGTTTTCCAAGCCCGGCTCACACCCCGGAATAGGCTGAAGCTTACACCAAGCTTACGGCGGAAGCCCAAATAGTTAGTTTTCCGTAAGACTACCCGGAACATTTGGCATCAAATCTTAACGTCAGCTGGTTCCAATGCACGGTGCTGGGAATATGCATCGGCAGAAAATCACTGGGGCGGCTGCAATGAGCGTTTTGAACAATCTAAAAATCGTGTGGAAGGTCGCGCTGATCGTCGCCGTGATGGGCTTTGCCATGGTCGCCGTCGCGGGCTTCGGCACGCGCGAGCTCTCGGCAACGGTCGACGGCTTCGCCGAGCTTTCCGCAGCACAATCCTCAGCGCTCAACCTGACGCGGGCCCAACGCCGCGCAGAGACCTATCATGCCGCGCTCTATGCGGTCTTCACCGAGGCGACGGAGGCGGGCAACGCCAACCGTCTCAAGACCGCGACCCAGAACCGCGATGAAATCCGCCAATACCTCGAGGCAGCCGAGCAGGACGATCCCGCGCGCGCGAGCCAGATCAAGAGCATCGGCGACCAGTTGAAAGCCGTGTTCGCCGGCTGCGATCCGGTGCTGAAGGCAGGCTCACTCGCAAGCAGCCCGGAAGAGAACGCCAAGGCATCCGAACGCGCGCACAAGGAGTGCGACCCGGTGATGGATGCGGCCCTGGGGCGCATTGCCCAGTTCGTGGGCGAGACCGCACAGGCGGTCGCCAAGCGCAAGGACGCCATCAACCGCGATGCCAGATCCGCGACCTGGACCGTGATCGGCGTCAGCGCCGGCGGCCTGATCCTGGGGATCGCGATTGCGCTGTTCATCGGCCTTAATGCGATGTCACGGCCGATTGCCCGCCTCAAGCTCGCCATGGAGGGCCTTGCCCGCAACGATCTCAAGACCGAGGTGCCTGAGACGGACCGGCGCGACGAGATCGGCGACATGGCCAGGACGGTCGAAATCTTCAAAACCAACGGGATCGAGGTCGAGCGCCTCAAGGCTTCGCAGGTCGAAGTGGAGAAGCAGGCCTCCGATCAGCGCAAGCGCGATATGGTCAACCTTGCCGACGGCTTTGAGCGCGCGGTCGGCGAGATCATCGAGACAGTAGGCTCGGCGTCCACCGAGCTCGAAGCGTCGTCCTCGACGTTGGCCACCACCGCGCAGCGTGCGCAGGAGCTCACCTCGGTCGTCGCGGTCGCCTCGGGTGAAGCCACCAGCAACGTGCAGTCGGTTGCGACCGCCACGGAGGAGCTGTCCTCCTCGGTCAACGAGATCAGCCGCCAGGTGCAGGAATCCGCACGGATGGCTGGCGAGGCCGTCACCCAGGCCCGCACCACGACGGTGCGCGTCAGCGAGCTCTCGGTTGCGGCGACGCGCATCGGCGACGTCGTCGAGCTGATCAACACCATTGCCGGCCAGACCAACCTCCTGGCGCTCAACGCCACGATCGAGGCGGCACGTGCCGGCGAGGCCGGCCGCGGCTTCGCGGTCGTCGCCGCCGAGGTGAAGACGCTGGCCGAGCAGACGGCCAAGGCGACCGGCGAGATCAGCCAGCAGATTTCCGGCATCCAGACCGCGACCCAGGAATCCGTCAACGCGATCCGCGACATCTCCACGACGATCGAGCGGCTCTCGGAGGTGTCGTCGACCATTGCCGCAGCCGTCGAGGAGCAGGGCGCCGCGACC
>NZ_JADPIT010000002.1:73078-90441 GCF_023073035.1 Bradyrhizobium sp. 62 | reverse complement strand
AGGAGATCTCGCGCAACGTGCAGCAGGCCGCCTACGGCACCCAGCAGGTCTCCACCAACATCGCCGACGTACAGCGCGGTGCGGCCGAGACCGGCTCGGCCTCCTCGCAGGTGCTTTCCACCGCCAAGATGCTGGCGACCGACAGCAACCGGCTGAAGGACGAAGTCGGAAAATTCCTCCGAACGGTGCGCACCGCCTAAGTCAGCGCGGCGGCTTTCGTCGATCGCGCGGTTAGCGGTTACAGCGCCAGCAGAAATCCCATTGCGATCGCGAACAGCACGGCCGTCATGACGACGGCCGCCGCCGCGCCGGCGGCGATCCTGGCCTTCTCTTTGGCTGTGGTGGGGCGCATGGGGCGAGACGCGACCGATGACGTAAGCAGGTTCGCTTACGGACCGTTTCGGACCGCTCGCTTTGCCTGTATACTGTGGCTGCGTCGGAATTCACATCCCGTCCATGATCTCCAAGCGTCCACCCGTGCTCGCCCATGAGCGGTTCGTCGCCGACCGCGATAAATTCGCGGGCCTCGATCTGGCCGCGCGGTTCGAGCGCATCGAAAAGACGAACCTGTGGGGTGCGGCGACCTCGGTGTCCGGCCTCGGCTCGGAGGATCACGCGACCGCCGCGATCCGTGAGGTGCTTCCTCCGCTGTTGCAACGGCTCGGCGCGCGCTCGCTGCTCGACGCGCCCTGCGGGGACGCGGGCTGGATCGGCCGCATGAAGCTGGATCTCGACTACACCGGCATCGACATCGTGCCGTCATTGATCGAAGCCAATCGCCAGCGCGTCGCGGCCGGCGAGTTGTCAGGCCGGTTTCTCGTTGCCGACATCACGCGCGATGCACTGCCGCGCGCGGATATCGTTCTGTGCCGGGACTGCCTGGTGCATTTGAGCTTCGACAACATCGTTCGCGCCGTCGCGAACTTTCGCGCCACCGGCGCGCATTTCCTGCTGGTCACGACGTTCCCCGAATGGGACGGCAATCGCGATTGCGAGGACGGCGACTGGCGCGCGCTGAACATGGAGAAGGCACCGTTCGACTGGCCGGCACCGCGCGCGCTGATCAACGAGCGTTCCGAGGAGGGCGGTGGCGGCTGGCGCGACAAGAGCCTCGGGCTGTGGCGGCTCGATCAATTGTAGCCCGGATCGCTGCGCTCGATCCGAACTACAGGACCAACGAGAGTGGAGTGAATCCCGATGATCGATGCCCAATGCAGCTGCGGCGCTCTCGCGCTGTCACTTCCAGGACCTTCCAGCCTCGTGGTCGCCTGCCACTGCATTGACTGCCAGCGTCGGACCGGCGCGCCGTTCGGGGTCGGTGCGTTCTATCCGGCGGAGGGCGTCACGATCTCAGGGACGTCGAAGGAGTACGTCCGGACAGCCGCAAGCGGCGGCAAGGTCCGCAGCTATTTTTGCCCCGAGTGCGGTTCGACGGTCTATTGGAAGGCGGACAATCTGCCTGCAATGATCGGCGTTGCCGTGGGCGCGATCTCGGTTCCGAACTACCCGGCACCCATCCGCTCGGTTTTCGAACAGTCGAAACATGCCTGGGTGGAGATATCAGGCGCTGAGCACTTCCAGCAAAGCAGCGCACCGAAGCATTCGAAGTGAGAGTTGCGCGTCAAATTTCGCGCCAAGGCTTCGCGGCGAGATGAATTGACGCCGTTCCCGTCTGGTTCCGCCGAGGTTGGAATTTGCGGCAGTCCCTCTGCTTCGCGTGAGACAATAGCTGGCGATCCCGGGTTGGAACGAACGTGACAAAAACTCGTTTGCCGACCGGAGTAAACGATGAATAACGCTGAAATTTTCGAACCTTTCTTGGCGCGGTTGCGGGTCAGCACCGAAATTGACGAAGAGGACGAGGTCGCTATCCGTCATCTGCCAATCACGGTGAAGCGGATGGCTGGCGGTCAACCGGTCGTTTCTCTCGGAGATCGACCTTCCGCATGCTGCCTTGTCGTTGATGGCTTTATCCTGAGATCAAAGATCGTCGGCAATGGCCACCGCCAAATCATGGCCTTTCACCAACCCGGCGACATTCCCGATCTGCAGGGGCTCTTTCTGCATGTGATGGACCATGACGTCAGCACGCTTGGCGATAGCGTTCTCGGCTTCATTCCTCATGCAGCGGTGCGCTCACTCATAAGAAAGCGGCCCAACGTGGCCGAAGCGCTTTGGCGCGATACACTGACCGACGCCGCGATCTTCCGGGAGTGGATTTGCAACGTTGGTCAACGCGAAGCCACAAGCCGCGTGGCGCATCTCGTGCTTGAGCTTTACACCAGATTGAAGGCGATCGGCCGAGCGGACGGCTTGTCCTTCGATTTTCCGGCCTCTCAGGCACTCCTCGCCGACGCCGTCGGCACCAGTGTGGTTCACATGAATCGCGTCGTTCAGCAGTTGCGTGCTCAGCGCGTGTTGGACCTGGAGCGGGGAAGAATATTGATCCTTGATGAAGCCAGGTTGCGCGAAATAGCAGACTTCGACGTGCTTTACCTGCATCTCAATCCGTCGCTCTGAGCCATGAAGTTCTACTTCGACATCAAGGACGACTTTTTCGCTGCGGTCGACGAGGATGGGGTGGATTTGCCCGGCCCGGAAGCCGCCGAAAAAGAGGCGATCGCAATGGCGACCTCGATTGCCAGAGACGTCGCATCGGCAAAGGGGGCGCAGGTCCTCATTACAGTCAGGAACGAGAAGCACCCGCTGCTCGAGCTGAGTGTAACGGTCGCTCGGAAAACTCTGACGTGATGGCCTTGGAAATAGATTGTAGCCGTCGTCCGACTGAGGAGTGCCCCGATCTATAAGGCCGCGGTGTCGGCTAAATCGGTGGTGCCGGCTGAGGGGATTGAACCCCCGACCTTCGGTTTACAAAACCGCTTGTCTGTAAACAGGATATCGCCCAAGGGGGTGGAAAGCGCAAAATGTGTTGACAGTATAGCAGGTTAGTCCAGCCTGAGAAACTGAACGCTTGCAGAATGGGGCTCGGCGCTCCATACCCATGTATCCCCATGTATCCCCAAGTGACCAGGGAAATGGCAAACAAGCGATACGCGTTGACGAAGGAGTTGCTGAGCGAGGCCGACGCGAAGCGCGAAGCAGGCGACGAATGTCAGTTCGCCATCGACAATCCCAGAGGCCTCAGCATCCGCGTCAGGGGCGGGGAGGTCGCTTACTATGTTCAGGCTCGCACACGCGTCCGAGGTCAAAAATCGAAGGTCGTAAAGCGGCGGCTCGGTGCGGTGGGAGCTTTCAAGTTCGACCGGGTGAAGAAGATTGCCACGGAGGCAATATTCGCAATCAAGAACGGGCGCGACCCGGACGCCGTAATCGAAACAAGGTTGATGGGCGGAGACGAAAAGTCCGTCGCAGTTGCCGTTGACCGCGCTGAAGCCTCAAAAGGGGAACTGTGGACGTTCGAGACGCTGATCACTCAATACGCGCAACGAACGAAAAGCTCGAAAGACAGTCGCCATGAAGCACCCAAGTTGCGCCTTGCGCCTTCGTCCATCACCGAACTTGAGACAAGATTGCGAGATCGGCCGGAAAACGTCGAGCTCAAGAAGCGCTTCGTCAAGGAGCTTCGCCTCGAGGATCTCGAAGAGGTTCGCGACCTGATTGACGCCAGCGGTTCAGGCTCGTCAGCTGGAGCGAAATATGTGGATCTCGCAAAACGGGTGCTGCGCTGGGGGCTCAAGCAAAAGCGGCGCTTCACCGGCCTCGAGCCGACCGCGACTTGGTGGGAGGCGTTGTCCCATGAGTACGAAATGGAGGATCGCTCGGGGCGCTATCTGACTCCGGCACAGATCGGGATGCTCATTGCTCTTCTGGAGGCCGTCAGGCCTTTGGGAGGCAATAACAACGATGCCGTACTGGGTGCCCTGCAGGTTTCATGGATGATCCCCCAACGGAGCTCCGCTCTGGTGAATATGCTCGCGTTGGGCTCCGATCGCTGGCTTCCTGATCCTGCGCCGGAACGTGTCGGGTGGCGCGTCTATACCTGGAAACCCGAGGAGGTGAAAAACAAGCGCGAAATCAAATTGAGCGTGCCGCCTATTGCGCTCGAGATCCTCGAAAGAGTGGCGCGGTACTCAAAACAGCAGTTGGGCGCGGTGTCGACCTGGGCGTTTCCGCAGGATCGCAACAAGTATGTTGTGCGCGCTCTCGCCGCTAAACAACGTAAAGACAATCGCGTACCGGCCCACCTGGACAAGGCGATTACACCTTCCTCCCTCAATCACGCGCTCGATGCCTTGGCAGGACGCAAACCGGGCTGGCCCGACCTACTTACCGTCGTTGGGCTGCCGAACCGGATTGGCCCGCATGACGAGCGTCGGTCGGTCACGAGTTTCTTTGAGAATTTCGGCGAAGGCGCATATGCATCCGCGCTGCTGGATCACCGCGTGAGCGGCGCAGACAAGATGTCGCGCGAGGTTGCTGCCATTACCCAGACCGTCTATAGCGCCGCCGACCGCGTGGTGTTCAAGGCCGAAGGCATGCTGATGTGGATGGAAGCGGTGTTGCCGGCCTACGAAGCTGCAAAGAAGGACCCACGCTTGGAGAAGGCAGTCGAAATGCGAGCGGCCGCTTTGGCGGATGGCTTGCCGAATGGGAAAACGAGAGGGCGAGTCACGGCGCGTTCCGCGGGGGCGCTTGCCCCCGGTTAGGCTAAGGCTTCGCCTCCTCTACCGCTACCATCCAATGCTTAGAGGAACGGCATCAGGCCAATATCGGAGTTTGATATCGGCACCCGATCCGCTCGGGCTTGCTGCGCCGTCATCAACGACTAACGGCGTCCGGCAGCCATCCGTATATCCTCCGGGGAGAACATTATGGTCTGGCGAAGAAAGCCGGCGTTCCCGCCTTTCCTGAGAAACCGGAGCAGTCTCCGGACCAGATTATTTCCGAATGCTCACGGCGTACCAGCAGCACTTCTATGAACAGCAAAAAAGCCCGCCCGGACACTTCCGGCGCTGAGGCCAACCAGGACAGCCGCATCGGACATTCAATTGCGAGCTGGTCGAGTACACGAGATAATGGCCGTCCTGGTCGCCGGATGACAATTTTAAAACGAACGTTGGCTTTCCGGCACGGAGCATTTCGGCCGCCGCCGAAGACAGAGGAGCGTCATGCGTTCGTCGTATTTGGGAAGACGGTCCCCACACTTCCAGATACGGGTCACGAACAATTCGGCCGTTGTAGCGAACGATTTGACTCCTGGTAACGAACGATTTGCCCCTTGAACGTCTGCCTGACAGGGGGCGAACTCGAAGAAATCGTTCGCTACTTCTGAAAAATCGTTCGTTACTTTTCTAGGTGGGTAACGGGGGGCGTCGGCAAACTAGCGCCTACTCAACTCCCTACGACCCCTTTTATGCGGACGGCGTTTTTGTAGGCAAGAAACGCCGTCGAGAGTAGGCGAAAGCTTCTGCGACCCGGCTGATCCGACTGCGCCAAGAGGCGAATGGAGGCGCCTGTAAGCAGGAGCAGAAGGTGCCGGTGATCGACCATATGCCGCAGACCGAGACCGGCTGGTGTATCGCCGGAAATCCGGTGAGCCTCGGCATGCTGTCGGTGCGGTACGGCTCGCGTGACGAGACCGCACATGCCAAGCCGGGAGATGACGAGCCGCCTTTTGACGAGGCACGGTCTTGGGGGCGCTCGGGGCGGTAGATCTCGTTCACGACCAGGCTGAACCAGGAGCGTTGGAAGGATAGCGGCGCTACGAGCGGTATGAGCGCCGACGAAATCGCCGCTGCTGAGGCTCGACTGGCTGAAACTCGCCGCCGGCATGAAGGAGAATGGTGGAGGCGGAAGAGTGCTCAGCTGCGAGGTGCGGCGTGAAAGGTTTCAGTAACCGCTTCGCACGCCATCAATCATCGCGCGAGAGCGAGGAGGCTAAAGCTCCGAAATCCTTGCAGAATTTCTGTAGGCTCGCTACATAACGTATGACGCGCCGCCGGCTGGTACCCGACGACGCGCCACGTTTCATGCCTCAACTACGTTGTTGCATGACACCCTCCTTCCGGGGGCTTCCGTAGCTCCCCCGGTTCTAGACGACGGCCCTTGTGAGACCATCATACCCGGCAAACCCGGGCTGCCCCCTGCACCAGTGCTACGGCCTGGATGCAGACGGTAAGGTTAGACGACCGGGCTCGACACCAGCATTTTCTTGGCGGGCACCCTTGCACCGGCTCCCTGAGAAAACCAAGCTGTGTTTCTTACACCACGCCTATCTCGTGCTCGGCGGCCCTCGTGGCCGCCGCAGCTTTATTCAATGCAGGCTAACCTCCGTATCGCCATCGAGGTCGAGGCCTTCGAAGGGGGCGCCCTTGACGGCGAACTGCTCGCGGTCCGCGGCGCGTCCACTGTCCATGTTCTTTATTGCCTTCGGCACGCCTGCGCCGTCGGCGAGCTTGCGCCACCAGCGACGGAATTCATTCCCGCTCCAAGGCTTCCCGCTCCACTCTGAAATGATGATGGGTCCGCTCTTAGGGACGATGCCCTTAAACTGCTTCTGCAGTTCTTCCATCACCATCGGCGCGCGCTTCAGATCCAGTTCGAGCAACTTGCCGCCGAAACTCGTTTCATGGCGCAGCACCAGGGCATCATCGACGTTTTCCCATCGGATACCGTGCAGCCACTTCATGCCGTTGACGATGATGTCGGACGTGCCTGGTTCGGTCGCCGGCACGTACTCGCCGATCGCGTCCTTCTGTCCAAGGCCGAACTCGAACTGAATCGCCTGTGCCAGCGCAATCGACGGCTTGCCCTTCGCGTGAGCCTCCGCCCGAATCGCTGTTGCGTGCTCTTTGGTGAGGCGCTCCTCACGGGCAGGCGGGGTGGGGAACCTCATCCGGTTCATGATTATGCTCAGCCGCTGGCACCCGGCATCATCCAAGGTTACAGTCCCGAAACTCAACAGACCGCGAAGTTTCGTTACGAACGCGTGGCCCGTGGCCAATTTGCCGCCGTCGGCCCAGCTCTCGTACATTTTCCAGATGCTATCGGCATTGAGGTCAGCGAGGCGCTTCTCGCCGAAGTCCGAGACGATGCGGTCAATGAAGTTATCGGCGTTGTTGCGCGTGCCGAACCGGAGCGCCCGGTACGGCGAGCGCTCGTCGGTGCGGTAGATATCGGCCAGCTGGGCGATGGTCTCAACGCCATTCCAGGGAAGCTTGATGTTCTCCGCCGGCGGGGCGGGGACCTCCAGGGGAGCAGGAGGTGCCGGCTGGGCTTCGGGCTGTGGTGAAGACCGGAGTTTCCGGAACTCCGCCCAATCTGCCTCACTGATGACACGCAGATGGTATTTTTTGGCAAGCTCCTGCAGGGCGGCCATATCTGCCGTTGTTTCACGCTCAATCTTGGCCCGCGCCTCCAAAAGGAGGCGGATTTCGGCGGCCTTCATAACGGCGCTAATGGGGTCCTGCGAGTCTGACATTCACTGTTAATAGATGACTCTAACTGTTGATGCAACAGTGAAAGGGTCGGTGTTGGTTCCTTTACCCCGAAACCTTCACCCGTCTCGCCATTGACTCGAGGTTCGCGTTTCGTTCTATTGGGCAAAATCTCAGGTTTGGTCATGCCCACACTCGAATATCTCCGCTCGGAAATCGAGCGTATGCGCTCGCAGGTCAGCCGCCAGCGCAAGGAAATCCTGCAGCTTCAGCGCGCCGGCTTATCGACGGCCTCGGCCGAGACCCTGCTTCAGCGGATGCTGGGCAAGGTTGACGACCTTTGCGCAGAGCGTGACCGCCAAGTGAGGGCAGCGAAGGAAGGCCCGACCTACGATTCCGGCAAACGGATACGGGGCACCCCGGCAAACCGCAGGGCCTGATGGCGGTTTCCGGCGCCGTGGGTGATGGTGGAGGAGGAGCAGTGTTTCCGCGTGAAGAACGCGAACGGCTTCTCCGTCTGCTCTGTTCCCCACCGCGAAGACCTTCACGCCCGTACCAGTACGCCAAGCAATTTCTAAACCGTGACGAGGCGAGGCGGATCGCGAAGGCAATCTCGCGCCTGCCGGAGCTTTTGAAGAGGCCGCAGTACTGAGGGCATTGCTTTATCGCACCGCGTTCCCGAGCTGTTCGGCTGCCGTTCTAGTTGACGTTGAAAATACAACCTGGAATCTCGATTGCGGTTGTATGTGAGAGCGCGTGGGAACGCGGCATAGGCCTCGCTGTTGGAGAGCACCGGCCAAGAAGCCGCAAGCTTCGCGTAACCCGAGCGGTAACAGAAGCCCAAGCCATCCTGGCTCGCTACCTCGAGCCCGGACCGCGGGACTGCGAGAGCACAATCAATGACCTGCTGGCCGTTCTCGAAGATGAGCGGCTTGTCCAGGCGATGGAGGAGGAAGATGAGCGACAATCTCACCAAAAGGGACCAGCGCGACCGTAGCAAGATCAACATGCATGAAGACTTCGAGATCAAGTATCGGACCAAGCAGCTTGGTGTCTCAAAGGACGAGTTGCAGAAGGCTGTCGACAAGGTAGGCAATTCGGCCGCCGCGGTTCGCAAAGAATTGGCGGCGTAACCCAGGCGCGCGGTATGCTTGCGATCGTTGGAGCAAGGCCCGCGCGCTTTTTCATGTCATGAGCAATCCCAGCTGTCCCATCTGCTTCGGCATCGGCTTTGTTTGCGAGAACCACCCGGACCGGGCTTGGAGCGAAAAGCTTGGCTGCCAATGTGGTGCCGGTGAGCCTTGCGCTTGCAACCGCTCCGACGACATCGACGCGGGAATCGAAGAGCCTGACGCAAGCCAGATTATTTCCGATCCGATCGGAAAGAAGCATCATTGACGGGCCGCCGAATTCGGCCCAGGATTCCTCCATGCAGACAATTCATGCCACGAAGCGGCGCCGGCCTGGCCGCCCGCTGATGTAGGGTCAGCATACCGTTCCTGTTCGTGTGCCAGCGAAACTTCTGGGTGAAGTTAAAGCGATGGTCCGCAAGGCCTCGCGCAAGCGTCCTCTGTACCTTGTGGGTAAATCAATCAAAGCGCTTTGATTGAGCCGCAATTACGTGCTCGGCTTGGACTTGGGAGCGACA
The DNA here is from genome assembly GCF_023073035.1 of Bradyrhizobium sp. 62. Taxonomy (NCBI): domain Bacteria; kingdom Pseudomonadati; phylum Pseudomonadota; class Alphaproteobacteria; order Hyphomicrobiales; family Nitrobacteraceae; genus Bradyrhizobium; species Bradyrhizobium sp. 62. The sequence goes on along the minus strand of NZ_JADPIT010000002.1, from coordinate 81,396 downwards.
CTCGGCGTTAGCAGGGTGTCTCTTGATGGAGGTCTCGATGCCCAGGCACTTCGGTTTGAAGTCAGCATCGGAAGTCGCACGGTTTGCGTTCACGGGGCCGTCCAGCGCTTCGCTGGACCGGACTGCCTCGGCGTCTCCATCGAAGAGCCATTCTCTGAACAGTTCTCCAGTGTCGAAGCGCTCTTCCCAATGCTCGGAGCTGCCGTACTCGCCTGCGAGCTGGCGGGGCTCCGTTGGTCGGCGGTCCATTTCAGCAAACTGAAGCTGCACGCCATCGGCAAAGGCAACGCCAAAAACCGATATGCAAGCGGCCGCGAAAGCGCGCTGGGGGAAGGACCTCGGCGAGGATGAAGCGACGCGGCCTGGGCCGGCGCTTTCGCGTTGGACCTTAAACTATTCGGTCAGCAGCCAGCAAAAGGCCCCAGCCCCAGGGGAAGGGCTAAGACCTCGGGACGGGTCCTCGCGCTGTCTGGACGCGGTGACTGAACAGAAAGCCTAAGTCGCGATCTGGCGTTCCTAAAAGGACCGGGGCCACTGACTTTCATCAGCGGCCCCCCGGGTCTCTTCAAAATTACGAAATGAAAAGGGATTGCCAGCCCCGGTCTCATTATCCTCGCTCCAATATTTCCATTAGGCAATCTCATTTTGACGTTCCACAAAAGGAACCATCTACTTAGCTTTGCTCGCCTAGTACGCGGCGGGTGCTCTAATCAGCGAGGAGTGGTCGGTGCAACGACAAGCGCCGCTCCGCCCCGATCATGGGTACCAGAAACTGCGTCATTTCCCTGCTGGCCCAAACCGGATCAGCCGGGCGGGCCTGGCGATGAAAGGCCCGCGGGGGAAGGTCGCCACGCTCAATCCAAATTGACAAGATATGCTAGGACCAAGTCTTCGGTCTGGGCTTGGATAGCTGCCTTTCGATAGATGGCAATCTCGGCTTCGTCAGCTCTGCGAACTGTCAACTTGGCCGTCGAGGAGCAAAGCGGGAGGCCGTTCGATGTAATCGCGCTTAAGTCGTCACGAACCCAGTCCTCTTTGCACAACTCGAAGGCTTCCCGGAAATTCTTCGCCTCGAACGCGAACGTAGCTTTGCCCTCAACGTCCATCGTGAATACCGAGCCCGAGAAAACAGTCATGACACTCACTTTCATTGGCCTGTCTTGTTATCCGGCCACTTGCCTGCCGGGACCTTTAAGCCCAAAATCCGTTAACCTGGGAAGACCAATTCAGGGGATTGGCCATGGGCATCGAGCGCATGCACTCGCCGAAATACTGGCGGGATCGCGCCGAGGAGTTTCGCGCTAAGGCGGACAACTGCGAGTATCCCGACACGCGAGATGCGCTTCGCAATGTCGCCAAGAACTACGACGACCTGGCGCGAAGCGCTGAGGAAATCCGACGTACCGCTGAGGCTGCCTAGTAGCTGGGGAATATGCCGACCATCAGCGCGAGCTAGAACGGAAGCTCCCCGGCCAGATGAATTAACGCTGCGTCAGTGCGCTTCCGCCAAAGGGCATTTGACGGGCGAGGCGCGCGCAAGAAGCTGGCGGCTTTCCTCGATCCGCTCCCGCGTTTCAGCGATGGCAGACCTAAGCAGTTCCGCCTCCAGTCTTATCTTCTGCACAGCTTCCTTGGCTTCGTCGCGGGCGCGGCGTTCATGGTTTTCCATGGCGCACAGAGGATCATCTCGTTTCCAGCCACGCGCAATATCCCATGATAAAGCGGCCTTAGTTGGCGCCCTTTCATCGGACTTCTGCTCGTGGCTCTTAGCTCAGCGTCCCGCGAGGTCTGCTCTTCCGAGGCAAGCTGAAAGCGCGCGACTTGAGCCGGCAAGGCAGCTTTTGACCACACGACCAAGACCCTAAGCGGACTGGGAGAACCACTATTGGTCCGTACTGCATTGCAAAAACGATAAACCTTGAGGTGCGTGCCACTCCTCGGGCCTAATCCGGTGGCTGCTCGATTTGCAAATTTCGGTAATTGGGGAGGATGATGATGAAGTTCTTGCTCGGAATTCTAATTGCGTCACTTTTCACATTCGCAGCAAACGCCCAAGACTCGCCATTTCGGAAGGAATTAAAGCGAGCAGATTTGACCGGCACAAATATGGAGGTCATCACCAGCATCTCGGAGATCAAGCCCGGCGACACCTCAACGCTCCATATCCATCATGGAGAAGAGTCATTTTACATTTTAGAAGGAGGCACCATTGAACTTCCGGATGGCAAACAAGTGCCCTTCCCAACCGGCATTGCTGCTGTAAACATTCGGGATACTCCGCACGGGTCTTTCAAGGTCGTTGGTGATAAGGCGGTGAAGCTGCTGACGGTGCACATCGTCGACAAGGGCAAACCGCTCTACGACAAGCCGCCCCCCAAGTAGGATATGCATAGGGGCGCTCATCGTACCTGATTTGATGGCGCCCCTGCCACGGCGCGAATGTCGCCATTTCGGCCATCGCTTTCTTCGGGGCGGTCTAGCCAGATCTCGGTTCGTAGGGGCGGACCGGACGTTTACTGCTGAGCGCCACGCCGAAGCTGTCGAGCCATCCAGTAATTGCTTTGAGCGGATTCGTGGACGCTTCTACTGTAGCGAAACATTTAGGGGCTCTCTGTCTCTCGTGCCCATGAGTTGGGAGCCGAACGAGCCCAAGACTTAGGAGAGATAGGGCATGCTGAGGAACGCAAAAAATGGCAAGCCGGCTTCCAGCCAGGGACCGAATCGGGCGCGGGCGTTCTATTCGAAAAAACTCGGGCTTGATCCCGTCGAACAGCGCCAAGGCGGGCTCCGCTACGTCTGCGCGGGCGGCGAGTTTGCAATGTTCGTCTCAGCCGGAGTGCAATCTGGTACCCACACGCAGATGGGCTGGGAGGTCGAAGACATCGAGGCAACGGTGCGCGAGCTTCGCGCCCGGGGAGTCGAGTTCGAGACGTATGATTTGCCTGGCCTGAAGACCGTTGATGGTATTGCGGACATACAGGGAAATTACGCCAGTAAGGGTATCGGTGAGCGAGGCGCTTGGTTCCGCGACAGCGAAGGCAACCTTCTTGGAATCGGGCAGCCGTTCGATCTTTGACGGGCCGCTGGGGCGCTGTGGTGCAGCCGCCGAACGCAATCAGCTAGGTGCGCCGTGACGGGAGGGCATCGCTTCCGCTGACGCAGCGTCGATGCGAGTCGGCTCATGAGGGCAGACCGGAAGTTCGCAGCCGGGCGCCAGTTCGGCGGCTTGTGGACCCGAAGCGGCCATTCGGACCCTAGCCGAAGGGCCGTTTCGTATGATTGAATAGGCAGGATCGTCCGAACGCGAAGGCAAAGTCTTATGGACAAGCTCAGCTTTCAAAATCCCCTTTTTCAAACCTATGCAATCGCTGCCTGTATAATGATTCTCAAAACAGTCATGATGTCGTGGTTGACGGTTGCTCGGATGATGCAGGTAAACGGCGGGTTTCGTTCCCCGGAGGACGTTAAAAAGACGATCCTCAACCCCAATCCAACTGCTGAACAATTGGTGCCCAATGAATATGTAGATCGCATTCGGCGAATTCAGCTGAACGATCTTGAAAACTTGCCGTTCTTCTTGGTTGCTGGATTTCTCTTCATTTTGACCGAGCCATCCATAACGCTCGCTCAATGGCTGCTATATGGCTACGTCACTTCGCGGCTGTTGCATTTTGCTGCCTATTTCACGGCAAGGACGCACGACACGCGCGCAACGCTCTGGACCCTAGGTTCTCTGATTTTGATCTATATGAGTTGCTGGACGCTTTTTGTTGCATTCCGTCAGTAACAATGCCCCCATCGCTACCGTTGACGCCGTGCCGCTACATGTCGGCTCAGAGCGGTAGACCGGAGTTTGCAGCGGAGTGCTAGACTGGCGCTTTTGAGCCGGTTGCGTAGGCGAGACGGCTTTGCAACCGACTCGGCCCCCACCAAGGACATGGGCTGCCGCGTGCCGTACATGAGCGTTCGCCATAGCCATTCGACAGGACCGTATCGGGGGCGTCTCAACCACCACGCGCTGAAAAATATCTGGCAGACGTACACCGTAAGCCCGATGGCGAGCGCCTCGGCCGCGCTGAGGTGCCCGAAAAGTCCCAAGCCGTGTCCGTAGAAAATCCAACCAAAGATCAAGGACTGGGCCAGATAGTTCGTGAACGCCATCCGGCCCAACGGCACAGCCCAGCCCAACAGCATTTTTCCGCTCCTCAGTTCTGCAACCGCGACGAATGTTGCACCGTAGCCAAGAGCGAGAAGGATCGTGCCCATGGGAGAAGCCACTGCGCCAACACCGACGCTCGCCAGAGCGCCGTTGATCTTCAGAAAGATCAAGGCTGCGCCCAGACCGCAGCAGCCGGCCGCCTCACGGGCGAACCGACCTATCGGGGACTTCCGGCGGAAAGCCGGTTCCGTTTCTAATTTTGGGGCTCGGTGACCCCTTAAGTAAGGTCTCGCTCTCCTGATTGAGAATACCTTCCAATCAATTCGTCAGCTGGCACCGGAAAGCGTAGCGGTGCTACGACTTGGTTCACCAGCCGTGACCAGGGGGAGCTATGGGCGTAATCGAACGAAACAACGTCCATGTTCGCGAATCGGGCAGCCGGAGCATGATTTTTGCCCATGGTTTCGGCTGTGACCAAAACATGTGGCGGTTCGTGGAGTCCGCCTTCGCAAGCGAGTTCAAGACGGTGCTCTTCGACCATGTCGGTGCGGGCGGTTCTGACCTGAAAGCCTATGACAAGGAGAAATATTCATCATTGGGGGGCTATGCCGACGATGTCGTCGAGATCGGGCGCGAGCTTGGTTTGGCAGATGCGGTATTCGTGGGCCACTCGGTCAGCAGCATGATCGGCGCGCTGGCGGCGCAGAAGGCGCCGGGCATGTTCGGCAAGCTCGTGATGATCGGTCCGTCGCCGCGGTACATTGATGACGGCGACTATTTTGGCGGCTTCACCGAAAGCCAAATCGACGAACTTCTTCAGTTCCTCGACTCCAATCACATGGGCTGGTCGGTACAGATGGCACCCGCGATCATGGGCAATCCGGATCGGCCCGAGCTTGGCCAGGAATTGACCAACAGTTTCTGCCGAACTGATCCGGACATCGCCAAGGCATTCGCCCGGGTCACCTTCAAGTCCGACAACCGCGCGGACCTCGGTAAAGTCGATGTTCCGACGCTGATCCTTCAGTGCAGCGACGACATTATCGCGTCGAGACCAGTTGGCGAGTTCGTCAATCGCGCAATCCCGAACAGCGAGATCGTCTTCCTTGAGGCGACCGGCCATTGCCCCAATCTCAGCGCGCCCGATGAAGTTGTTGCGGCCATGCGAAGCTTTGTCTGAGGCCTGCGGTGGATGATCCGCGGATCGACGATTTCGAGGACATGTTCGAGAACGCTCCGTGCGCGTACATCACTCTGCTGCCTAACGGACGCATCGAGCGCGTGAACAAGACGCTTCTCGGCTGGATCGGCCACACCGCCGAGCACATGGCAGGCAAACGGTTCAGCGACTTTCTGAACATGGCAGGTCGCATCTATTTCGAAACCCACATAGCGCCGCTGCTGCGGATGCAGGGCTCCTTCGACGAGTTCGCGATCGAATTGATGACGGCGGCAGGCGAGCCGCTCCAGATGATTGCGAACGCGCGCGAGGCGCGGGATGCCGCCGGCAAGGCGCTGTTCACCCGGCTGGCTTTGATCAAGGCCACGGATCGGCGACGCTACGAGCATGAGCTTCTGCAAGCGCGCGATGTCGCAACGACCAATCTGGAAAGCGAACGCGAGACTTCGGAATTGCGCGAGCAGTTCATCGCCGTGCTCGGCCATGACCTCCGAAATCCTCTGGCTTCGATAAGTGCCGGGGCCCGCATCCTAGGTCGCGAGGCGAAGAGCGACAAGGAGCACCAGGTCATCGCAATGCTGGAGACGACGGTTCTGCGGATGGCGGGACTGATCGACAACGTGCTTGACTTCGCGCGGGGCCGTCTCGGTGGAGGTATCACCCTTGATCGCGATACCCGAAGACCGCTTGAACCTGTGCTGCACCAGGTGATCGATGAGCTGCGGCTGTCTTCGCCCGGTCGCCAGATCGAAGCTGAATATGCGATCAACGTTCCCGTTGATTGTGACAGAAGCAGAATAGGGCAGCTGGTGTCCAACCTCGTCGGAAATGCGCTCAGCCACGGCGCGTCCAACGAGCCGGTTCGCGTGCGCGCAGTCACCGAAGACGGCTTATTTAGAATGTCAGTCGCTAACTGCGGGGAACCCATACCTGAGGCGGCCATGGACAGGCTGTTCGAGCCGTTCTTCCGAGGCGAGGTGCGAGCGAGTCGGCAAGGTCTTGGCCTCGGTCTCCACATTGCCGCGCAGATCGCAAAGGCACATGAGGGTACGCTGACCGTAAGCTCTACAAGGGAGGAAACTCGCTTCACCTTTTTGATGCCCCTTCGATAATCTATAGAAGAGCAAGGTCCGTAGTGGCCCATCGCTTCCGTTGGCGGGGTATCGCTCCATGTCGGCTCACAGGAGCAGACCGGAAGTTCGCACCCGATTGTGACCCTCAACGGACATCGGTCTGGCATCCGCTCGGAAGGTATTACGTTGCCAAATTGTTCGTATCCTCAGACTGGTACTGGCGTGTTTTCATCATCAGTGGCCTAGTTTGAATTCGCACCGGCCTAATTGGAATGCCCAACCGAGTTGACTCGCTATTGTGGAACCACATCATTTATGGTTCCGCATCACCGCCCCGCCTCTGGCTTTTATCGGTGACCGAGAGTTTTCGCGCTCCCGCCACTACCGGAGCGTTGTCATGCCGAACTCACGCCACGCGCCTATTTGCCCAAGTTGCAACCGTTCAATGACGTTGAACTACAGCCCGGAGGCGTGCCGCCCCGAACCTTCCAGTGCCTTGACTGCGAGCGGCCCGACCCGATGAAGTCGCCTCAGGTGCATGCCATTATGGGTGCGTTACAGCCCATAAAGCCTCAGCAGTAGGGCCGCCGCCGGTCGGCGCGGTGATTTGCTTTGTTCACTTTTGAACCGAAGCGACTTAGGCTAGTTTACCCGTATCACCGGCCAGGCTTTGCCGTGGGCGTCGGTGGCTGAGAGATCGCGCGCTCCCGCCTGCATCACCGGGAGCGAAGCATGACCAGCGACAGTACCAGCTTTGAAACGCGGAAACTGCTAGAACGCGCCGATCGGGCCATTGACGAAACTGTTCGCCTCCGGGCGCTCAATCGGGGCATCAGGGAAAAGGCAGAGATCGCCTTCTCTGAGATTGGATGGCAGATTTCTCAGCCGATCGAAAAGTAAGGCCGCCTGAGTAGGCGGAACTTGGAACCATCGCCCCAAACATAGCGTTGCGACTCCATGCCGCGAGAAATCGCTATCACGCTATGGTCCTTAGCTGCCGCCTGCGTGGTGGCGTTTAGCTTTGCGGCTGTCCTCTCTCCTCACTAACTGAATATGCAAAACAGGCTAAGAGGCCGCCCTGACTTGGCGGCCTCTTCGTTGTCGCCAAGCGCAAGGAAATGGCCCCAAGCAACTCCGGGGCTGATCCAGCCGCGATTTTCATTACCGTTATGGTCGCGCTGGACGAGCACTATCCGCACGGTCTTTACACCGATCGCGCGCAAGCGATGCTGCGTGAATCCAGCATCGTTCAGGTGGTAGTCTCGCTCGATGGAGCGGGAGGACTCGGCATCGGTAGCCCGTATTCCTGCGCTCGCTTCGCCGCCAACTTTCGGTAGGACTGAGCTTGCGCCAGCAACTGGTCTTTGAGGCGTGAATCAGATCCATCTGCCGCCAGCGCTTCAAGCTGAACTGCACGCTCAAGATAGTCCGTCAACTGCTTCACTGGTCCCTACTTCCTGGGAAGGCCGTCCTCTTGTCGCGCCACGCCGGGTTTGACGGCCTTCAAAAGGTCGCTCAACGGCGGGGGCGGGGCAGTGTTTGGCTTGGTCAACCAGTCGCTCATCTGGGCCGCCTTTTCCGCCTGATCCGCACGCTTCATTAGAAGCTCGCGTTCGGTGCCCGGAGCAAGCCGCTCTGCGGCTTCCCTAGACTTTGCCGCCTCTTCCATCAGGCGATCCGTGAATGTCTTGCTATGCGTGACCCGAAGACGCTCGCTCATGTGTTACTCCCACCTTGCACCGCGAAATGGCGCTATCGGACCTTGATACAACAACCCAGAATGGGAACATAAGTTCCACCCTTGGAACGAGCGAACGGGAAGGCCATGACCCTAGCGCATCGTGTCAGGTCAAACCTAGAAGTCGTACTGGAAGAGGTTTGCCGTGACCTTCCGAACGGCGGTGAC
>NZ_JADPIT010000002.1:281-73068 GCF_023073035.1 Bradyrhizobium sp. 62 | reverse complement strand
TTCGGAAGATGGTCGCGGAGCGGCTTCTGAAAGCTGCGGAAGCGGGACAACATTCTCTTGGGGAGCTTCGGTCTGTTGGCCTTCGGGCATTTGAAGAAGCATCCACATGGCCCAGGAGAAGCGCTCAGTAGTGACACGGGCTTGCCGATGATAACCGCTTTCCGCCTAAGGGTGCGATGCAAGAGCCTCAAATCCGCTCCCTCTAGGAATGCCATCGCTGTGGTAGCAGGCCAAGCTTCGTGACCTCCATCCTTGATCCGACAACCGGCCGCACATTTCGAATCTCTGGTGGGGCGGTTGCGGGGGGCAGTCATGGCAATCAGAGGCATCTGAAGTAATGAAGTAGTTGGGTTACACTGCGCTCGGAGTGGTGGTATGGCGTCTGTGCTTCTGGTTGAGGATGAATCGCTGATCCGCATGATGATCGCTGACATGCTGGCGGAGCTAGGTCACAGCCTCGCTGGTGAGGCTAACGATTTGCAAAGCGGGCTTTTGCTTGCTTCTGCGCCCGGTGTTGATGCGGCCATTCTCGACATACAGCTTGGAAGAAATAGCTCTGAACCCATTGCAGAAGCGCTGCGAGGCAGGGGCATTCCTTTTGCCTTCGCGAGCGGATACGGCGCGGGCGGCGTACCCACGGGCTTCAAGGATCATCCGGTCCTTGAAAAGCCATTCCCAATGGACGAGCTTGAGCGCTGTTTAGCGACTCTGTTGCGCTAACAAATGCCGGTCGTTTGTTCCATGACGCGATGAAGGTCTTCTTCAGAGAACGGCTTCCTGAGCAAGGGGAAGCCATCACGCCTTCGTTCCCGGCCGGATAGCTGTAAAACTTTCAGCGATGGGCGAACTCGCGTGGCACGTTCGGCCAATTCATGGCCGTCCATACCCGGCATGTTGATGTCGGTGATCAAGATCGAAACGTCTTCGTTCGTCGCCAGTGTATCGAGAGCTTCGGGGCCGCTATGCGCGCAAACAACTTTGCAACAAGCTCTTCGAGCATGGACGCGATCACGTCGAGCACGCCGGGATCATCATCTACTACTAAAACTGTATGCGTCATGGCGGAACAACCTCGCCTAATTAACCTATGCGAAGGGCTGAGGTTCCCGTTGATGAGCCACAGGCCGCGCGGACAGGGCTAGGCAAGTAACGCCGAGCGGGAAATTCTCAGGGTCCGTATTCAGGAGAGAGAAATTAGCGCGCCGGGTCGTCATCGTTCGGGGATACCTTCCTGCTAACGAGGGCGTTAGCTCTTGGGAGCCTGGGTTAAGTGAGCAGGAGCAGGCGGCGCGCCTGCTCCTTGAGTATCGTGACCAGTGAGACTCCGACGACGAACAAGGCTGCTGCCGCCATAGCGAGAACAATGGCCGCTTTTCCGGTGCCGCCGATGGTTCTCTGCTGTCGCAGCATACTCCTCTAGGCCTCAGACCGTAGGTGTCGGCGCATGAATGCATGGAACCTTTGTTCCATTCGGGCATCTACTAACGGGATAACAGCTGCTGGGAGTAACAAATGGCACAAGCTCTTCGAGAAGACGCACAGGTCGGGGTGGTTGAACCGTCGGTAGCCGGGGTTTCCTGGGCTGCCGTCTTGGCCGGAGCCGTTGCGTCTCTCGCTCTTACGCTCGTGCTTCTATCCTTTGGCGCAGGCATGGGCTTCTCTGTAGTGTCGCCCTGGGGCAATTCGGGTGTGTCCGCGACGACTTTCAAGATCGGAACTGGTCTATATTTCATCGTCATGGCGATGATCTCGTCCGCCGTAGGTGGTTATCTTGCCGGCCGTCTTCGCACGAAGTGGGTCGGCGTGCAGACCACCGAGGTGCACTTCCGGGATACGGCGCATGGCTTTTTGGCTTGGGCGGCCGCCTCGGTTCTCGGCGCTGTGTTGCTGGCTGCTCCGGCAACCACGTTGCTAGGCGGAACGCTTGCTGGCGCGACGCAGGGCGCGGCGAACGCTGCACAGAATTCGCCGATGAGCGGCTACGTCGACACGCTCCTGCGCTCGGATAACCCGTCCTCCCAGGGCCAGCAGACTGGCGACTCGCGTGGTGAGATGGTCCGCCTGTTCACCAACAGCTTCCACAAAGACAACGATGTCAGTCCCGCCGACCGCACCTACGTTGCTAAGGTCGTGTCTGCGCGAACCGGATTAAGCCAGGCGGACGCCGAGAAGCGCGTCAACGAAGTCGTCACTCAGGTGAAAACTGATATCGACGCGGCAAGGAAGGCCGCCATGCAGATTGCGATCTGGCTAACGCTTTCCCTGTTTATCGGCGCCTTTTGCGCATCGCTGGCTGCCACTGAAGGCGGCGGGCTTCGCGACGGCACTTGGGGCAAGAAGGCGTATGCGCCTGCAACCAATCGCTAACCCATCGCAAACGAAAGGAGAGATATCATGCCGATTCTGCTTTGGCTCGTCGGAATCCCGATCCCGCTGATCATTCTCATTATGCTGCTGCGCTAAGTACGCCCACTATTCACAAACGGAGAAGGACGCATGTCTAAGTATCTCGTCGCCGCCTTGCTCACCACGGCCTTGTTCACGTGCTCGGCATCGGCCCAAACTGCCTCGACCAAGACCGCCGCTGATAGTGCCGCCTCGTCGCACAAGGAAGGCGAATGGCGGGCTTCCAAGCTCGTCGGCGTCAACGTCTACAACGAAGCCAACGAGAAGATCGGCGACATCAACGAGGTCATTCTCGACAAGTCGGGCAAGACTGCGAACGTCATCCTGGGTGTTGGTGGATTCCTCGGTATGGGCGAGCATTATGTTGCTGTGCCCTATGAAAAGCTGAAGTGGGTCAACGAGCCCGTTCGCACGTCGACGAGCACGCCGCCCGCCGACAAACCGACGGTAGGCGTCAACAATGCCGGTGCCGCGACTGGAGAAGTCAACCGCTCCAACCGGCCCGTGCGTGCAGCCAACGAAAACTGGTATCCGGACCACGTCGTCTACAACGCGACCAAGGACCAATTGAAGGCCATGCCGCAGTTCAAATACTGAGGCCAACTACGCCGCCTCGGACACTCGGACTGAGGCGGCGATCAGCGGCACCTTGGGTGCCCGCTCTTCGCCTCGCGCGCCATGTCGAGCACGCATTTCGTCCTGGTGAAGAGCGCGCCAGCAAGCCTCAAGCAACCGGGCAACTCATTTGCGGGATGGCGGGCTGTCGTCCTTTGAAGAAGCGGTGCCGGCTGGTTCGTGGCAACGGCCAGCATACTGGAGGCGCAATGCAGTAGGCGCTTCAAACATCGAATTGTGTGATTAACAAGCTTCGATTGCTCTCTTTAGCCGCCGTGGAGAAACAGACCCAGATGGGGAGACCAAGTCCGCTCAAAGAGCATAGCGGGCCAAATCGCGACGTGGAGAGCTTTTGAGCTGTGTTCGAGCGCACACAATAATTTAAGTTAGGGACGCGCTATCCACGTCGATTGCATGATGGGGCGTCGATTGATTCGGGGCTCAAAATGACACAGCAGAAAACGGAAGACGCTGATGCTAATCGTCGACGGCTTGTCGACGAGGCCCGTGCCGCACGAGAGCAGGCGCGGGCGCTTTCAGACGAAGCTGCCATGGCGGTCTACGAGCTGCGCCGATCAATACTGGAGAGCGCCGGCGCGCGAGCCGAGACAAGTGCCCAACGCGAGGCCCGGTCGGAGGGAATGGCGGAGGTTCGGCAGGTAGTGCGGGAATATATCGACCACCAACGTTCGCTGCTGCGGGTCTCTCCACGGGTGCGCCCACTGAACGAGTCACGCGGCACTGGACGGAGGACGTAGCTCGAGACGCAAAGATTCCAAGGTGCATTCCTCACCCCGAGTTTTGGAGCAAAACCGCACGTTCTAGCTTTGGGGCCTTCCGGCGAGAGCACGTTTGTGCCGGGTGACTGTCGCAACGGTCGGGGACGCCTGCGATCCAAGCCGGAAAATGGTTAGGCTTACTGGCTTCCGCCGCACCCTGCCCAGGGAAGGGCGTCCCAGGACCGTTTGCACAGGCGCCGACAAGGCGCGTAAAACCATGAGGGGGGTTACCGCGGGCCGGCTCCGCTGCAGCAAGTGCGCCAAGGCCGGTCGCCGGCCGCCGCCGACGCTGCTACAGTTGGCGCAGCGCCCTCGCCAGGCCGCTCCGGAGACCTGACGATGTGCAACCTCTATTCGATCACCACCAACCAGGCCGCCATCAGCGCGCTGTTCCGCGTCGTCAACCGGTACGTCGGCAACCTGGCGCCGATGCCCGGCGTCTTTCCGGACTACAAGGCGCCGATCGTCCGGACCGGTGTCGAGGGCCGCGAGCTCGCGACCGCGCGCTGGGGCATGCCGTCGTCGTCGAAAGCGCTGATGGACGCCACCAAGAAGCGCGCGGAGAAGCTGCAAGCCAAGGGCAAGACCGTCGATTTCAAGGAATTGCTCCGGATGGAGCCGGACGGCGGCACGACCAACATCCGGAACGTGAAAAGCAAACACTGGACCCGGTGGCTGGGTCCGGAGCACCGCTGCGTGGTGCCGTTCAACAGCTTCAGCGAATTCAACAAGGCCGAGGGCGGCGACATCTGGTTCGCGCTCGACGAGACCCGGCCGCTCGCATGCTTCGCCGGCATCTGGACGAACTGGACCTCGGTCAGGAAGGTGAGGGAGGGCGAGACCACGAACGACCTCTACGCATTCCTGACGACCGAGCCGAACGCCGAAGTGGGCGCCATCCATCCGAAGGCAATGCCGGTGATCCTCACGACGCCGGACGAAGTCGAGACCTGGATGACGGCACCGGCGGACGAAGCCCTGAAGCTGCAGCGGCCCCTCGCGGATGGGACGCTCCGGATTGTCGCGCGAGGCGTGAAGGAAGATGCCGCGCCGGCGACGGCCGAAGTTCCGGACAGTGGTCACCTGTAGCCGTCTAGGCGCTTGACTCCGAGGACGGCATTCGAACAAAAATAGAACAAACGATTCCTGCCGCGAAGGTCCGCTTGGCCAAACTGCCTCAACTGCCCGTCTACTATTATCTCGACCACTTCGCCGAAATGCTGGGGTTTGTGCAGCGGACGTACGCCCCCGTGCTTGGTCCGGAGCACCACGCCTTCATAGCGCGGTTCGAGGGCCTATCGAGAGATGCACGATGTCTGCTGGTCCGAATGATCAATAGGCGTGGTGCCATATTCAACCGATCGCTGTTCAACTACCCCGAGATCGATTGCGTCGAGCGTGCGGCATCTGATCTGACTGCGGCCGGTCACGCACGCGAACTCGGCGAGGCGGACTATGCGGCCTTCGTCTCATGCCTGCCAAAGGACATCCTCGTCACCGGAGCGCAGGCGGCCGGGCGAGGGGACGTCCGCAAATCCTGGTCGAAGCCGAAGTTCATCGACTATTATCTACAAAGCATCCCTTTTCCGGTGGCCGCGCAGCACTGCGGCGCCCGCAACTTCATCGCGCTCGACGGGACGTGGCCGGTCGAGTTCCTGCTCTATCTGTATTTCGGCAAGACCGAGGTAGATCTGAAAAACTTCGCGCTGCGCGACTTGGGCATACTCCGCACCAACCGCGAGACTTCGTTCAGCGCGCGCTTCACCGATGCGGAAGAGGCGCTCGCCTCGTTCCATTACAGCCGGGTTCTGGACAGCCTGGACGACGGAACGGAGACCGCGCACAGGCGGGCCGCCATCGACGTGCTCGCCGGGCCTGCCTGCACGACGCAGTTCGCCGCCGATCTCCGCAGCCGAGCTGCGCATCGGACGGGGCTTTTCTTCGAGAAGGCGGGCGAGAACGATCTCGCCCGGCAGCTCTACCGTGCCGGGCCTTCCCCCGACTGCAACGAGCGCCTGGTTCGTCTGCTCTACAACACGGGCGACAAGGCCGAGGCCGAAACGCTGCTGCAGCGGATGATCGATGATCCCGGCAGCGATGGCGAACACCTCTTCGCCACCGATTTCTACGCCCGAAAGTTCGGTGGACAGCGTACAGGTCTCTGTACCGAACTTCTGCGGTCCGGGCGAACGATCACCGTCGACGATACGCATCGCGGCAATCCAGAAGCAGGCGTCGCCGGCGTTCTGCGGCGCGAGGGCACCAAGGTTTTCTTCACCGAGAATGTGCTGTGGCACACCCTGTTCGGGCTTCTCTTCTGGGACGAGCTCTTCGAGAGCACCCGGATGCCCAGCGGGTTCGACTGGCTACCCCATTGCCTAAAGGACCGCAGCTTCCGTCGGCTCTTCGCCGTGCCGATCGAGGAGAAACTGGCCACCATCGCATCCAGAGCTTCTCTTCCGTTGATCCTCCGCACCGTCGCAGCAAAATGGGGCCGCCCGAATGGGGTCTTCAGCTGGGATCATGTGCAAGTGGAGGCGCTGCGCGCGCTGCTCGAAGGATCCGATTCGGCCGGCATCGCCGGCATCATCGGCAGCATGTGCGACGATTTCCGCGGCATGCGGGACGGTTTCCCCGATCTGATGCTGGTGCAGGACGGCAAAGCGTCCTTTATGGAGGTCAAGGCCGAGGGGGACGTGATCCGCCGCAACCAGCTGACCCGCCTCCGCCAGCTCGGCGCCGCCGGGATCATCGCCGAGATCGGCCGGGTGGATTATCGTTTCGACCCCGAGCAGGACTACGTGGTGGTCGACATCGAGACGACCGGCTCCTGGTCGAATGGCGATCGCATCACCGAGATCGGCGCGGTGAAGGTTCGCAATCACTGTGTCGTCGACGAGTGGCATTCTCTCATCAATCCTCAGCGTTCCATTCCCGCAAAGATCGTTCAGCTGACCGGCATCACGAATGAAATGGTTCGGGACGCACCTGTGTTCGCGGAGGTAGCGGACCGATTCATGGAGTTCATGGCGGACGGCATTTTCGTCGCCCATAATGTCAGCTTCGACTACGGTTTCATGGCCTACGAATTCGAAAGGATCGCGCGGCGCTTCAGATTCCCCAAGCTCTGCACGTGCGCCGGAATGCGGCGGCGCTTTCCGGGACACAGGTCGTACGGACTTGGGAAACTTTGCGAGATATATGGCATCTCGCTCGATAATCATCATCGAGCCTTATGCGATGCGCGGGCGTCGGCGCAGTTGTTGAATCTCATCAACAAGAAGCGGAGCGAAGAGGGTTACCGCGAAGCAGCATAGCAATTCATAACTGTCAATCGGCTTGCAAATTTGACCCCCGCATTGCCTCACCCAGAATGTTACTGGACAACTTCTCGCCGGTGAATGCAGCGGCGCCACCAAATTGGTTCGGTGGCCTCCATGGCGGGAAAGATCAGCATGGGCGCGAGGCGCGAGGTGGTGTCGGCGGTGATGGAACGTTACCGATCGGCCAAACGAGCGGAGAAGGGGCGGATCCTTGACGAGCTGTGCGCGACGACGGGCTGGCATCGCAAGCATGCGGTGCGCGCACTCCGGCGACGCGCAACGGTTGGG
Source organism: Bradyrhizobium sp. 62 (assembly GCF_023073035.1). Lineage (NCBI taxonomy): Bacteria > Pseudomonadati > Pseudomonadota > Alphaproteobacteria > Hyphomicrobiales > Nitrobacteraceae > Bradyrhizobium > Bradyrhizobium sp. 62. The sequence continues at coordinate 65,657 of NZ_JADPIT010000002.1, read as the reverse complement.
CCCGGCGCAGTTGAGGCACCGCGAGAGCGCAAGCGTAGATATGGCGCGACGATCAAGGACGCGATGACGGCGCTGTGGGAGGCGTCGGATCGGGTGTGCGGCAAGCGGCTCAAGGTGATGATCCCGACCTTGCTGCCTGCCCTCGAGCAACATGGCCGATTGCGACTTGGCCAGGCGGATCGTGACTGTGTTCTCTCGATCAGCCCCGCAACCATCGACCGCCTGCTCGTGGACGTGAAGGTCGCGGCGAGCGGTGGCAGGCGACGCCGTGCCGGATTTTATTCGGCAATCCGGCGCGAGGTCCCGATCCGCACGCTCAATGACTGGAACAGCCCGCCGCCCGGCTTTTGCGAGGTCGACATGGTCGCCCATGGCGGAACGTCGGTGGCTGGCTCGTTCATCCAGACTTTGACGATGGTCGATGTCGCCACGGGCTGGACGGAGTGTCTGCCGTTGGTGACGCGGGAAGGTTCGCTGGTCGTCGAGGCGATCAACCGCGCACAGAGCCTGTTCCCCTGGCTGTTGCGCGGCGTCGACTTCGACAACGACAGCGCCTTCATGAACGATGTCGTAGTGCCATGGTGTCGCGAACAGAAGCTCGAAGTCACACGCTCGCGCGCCTACAAGAAGAACGATCAGGCGTTCGTCGAGCAGAAGAATGGTGCCGTCGTCCGTCGCCTCATGGCCTATGGCCGCTTCGATGGCGTCGAGACGGCGCGCGTGATGGGTCGCCTCTATGCGGCGGCAAGGCTCTACGTCAACTTCTTCCAGCCGTCATTCAAGCTGAAGGAGAAGCGCCGCGAAGGGGCTAAAGTGATCAAGCGCTATCATCTCCCATCAACACCCTATGAGCGTGCATTGGCGCATCCCAAGGTCACCGCAGCCGTAAAGAAGCGGCTGCGCGATCAGTATCGCTCGCTCGATCCGGTCGCGCTGTTGGCCGAGATTCGCGCAACCCAGGACGAACGCGGCAATCGCGTCGATCGTCGTGCCGGACAAGTGCGCGGCCTGCAAGCCGCCAGCACGAGCACCGCGCCAGCCACCACAGCCACCTTTGCGAAGACGCTCGGCAAGACGACGACCTCCGGCGAGCCACGTGCCACACACCGGCGCACCCGTCGGCCCTATAAAACCAGGGTTCGCATGCCGTCCAAGCTCGATCCGCATATTGCTGTGATCGAGGGTTGGCTCGCCGAGCAGCCGCAGCTAACTGCGCTCACCATTGTCTGCCGGCTGAGCGAGAAATACCCCGAGGATTTCGGGCCGACGCAGCATTCTATTGTGCAGCGTCTGCTGAGGGTGCTTCGACGGAAGACTGTTAAGCAGTTGCTCGCGAAGGAGCCGCTTGCGGACGTCACGACCGCAGCCCCATTGCCCGGGGTTGTGGACGGCTCGGGCTATGTAGGGCCCGACCCGCCCACAGCCCCTCTCATCGAGCAAGCCGGGAAAGCTACCTGGCGCGACCCATCAGGCGACCTCGGATCGTCATCGGCCACGGCGCCGCCAGGGTAACATCTGCAAGTGAGGCAATACGGGGGGTCAATATTGCAGGCCGAATGACAGCAAGCAAAGCCATAGCGCCACAATCACCAACCTGAGAGGCTACTTGACCGCATTAATCGCGTCGATGCCTTTTGCGAGCAACTTGCTCTTGCCGATCTGCAGAAGCAGCTCGACTGGTCGCCGGTTTTCATTGAAATCCTCCACTAAGATAGAAGAACGATCGATCGGAAGGACAGGGGTAGCCGTTTCTGCCGTGCCCAGATGCAACAGCGATCTACGCATGCTCGAGGACAGTCTATCGGACACTTCCACATCGCTGGCATCCGGAGGTGGAGGAACGAAAGCGCGCGAAATTGCAGAAGACACTTCGAGGTGTGTTGAAAAGTCCCACCGGCGGCCATTGTTGAGAACCAATTGCAAGCCCTACGCAGATTCCCTTCTCGAACCTATAGCGGCGCAGACCCCATCTTTTCGAGCGGCAATTATTGCGGCAACAATTATTAATGCTAAAACGAACCAGTCAAATCTTGTCATTTTGTGCCGCTGGAGAGTTCGGGTTAAGAATAGCTCGTCGCCTAGCGCTGCTCTCACGAGCTGACCTACCGCGTGAGGTCCTGTGTCGCTCACCAAACGGTTTAAGTCTTGAATCGACCTGATCCGTCGTTGCGCGCGTGCGGCGAATAATAAGGATGTGCGCGCCAGAGGTCGCAAGCGCCGACAAGCCGGTGAGAATGAGCACAAGGAACGCGCTGTGTTCGGTGACGCCGAACAACCAAGGTGAGGCGATCGAAGCGATGGCGAATGCAATGACGATGTACAGTTCCCAGATCTCAAACGCTATCACGGCTGCAATTCCGGTTACTCCTATGACGGCGCCCAATACGCTAACAATTTGCGTAGGCAAATTCGGTTTGGGGGCACCGAAACCCAGTACCCATGGAGACATGAATAAAAAAGCGCCGATAGTGAGCGTAGCTAAGTCGCAATACCTTTCAAGCTGCCTCATGAATAACTCCTTTGGTTGTCGCGACTGCTTCAGAGTGATGGCCTCGCGTTAATGGGTCCGCGTCCTAGAAGATCTTGAACATTCGACCTACTTCCCTGAAAGCCTCACTCGCCACGGCGCCTTCCGCTGGTACGCGAGGTGTAGTTTAACAATGTCTGCTCCCAAGCTAGATCAAGCAATCGTTGAAAGCCCTGGGCGACATGTTGACGTGGACTCGATACGTCGCCTCGCATTTGATTGGCATCAGAAAGCCGTTCCGGCCGAACGAGTACTGGCCGCACGACATCGTTATCTCGGCTATCCGATTTTTTCAGACTAGCTGTGATCAACAGCATTGGTCGGCTCCCTCGGATTCTCTGCGTACTAATGTGGCTTTCATTTTCTTTAGGCGCGAGTCGGGCAATCGAACCCCGCCGGTCGGGAAATTCCCGACATAAAGCGAGGAGCAATATTGGCATTGGCCGAACATATTTTGACGCTCCCAGCGGTCGCAATGGTGCTGGCTCCCACGGCTCCCTGAGTAGAGGCGGGGTTGGAGATCAGCGTTGAGCGGGATGACTGGATAAAGGATGAATTGCGGCACCTGACGGAGAGCCGTCCGACGAACTACGGACGCAGGTGATCCAAGCTGGGTACACGCGAAGGATCGATCGCTTTTCTTAGCCGCGTGCCGACCGCCACCGAACTCGTTCAGTAACGCACTTATCAGAACTTGACACTGCTCTCGCTGCCTGAGGTGACGCGAGCTGCCGGGTCGCGCGAAATCGGTGGCGCAGCGGCATGATTCGTATATTCACTAGACTAGGATACTCCGCAAATCGGTAAAAGGCGTTGGGGCCTGATCTTTCCGGGCCACGGGCAGATGACGCGAGAGCTGCAGATGATCGAGCGGCTATGCCGTGAGGTGGCCAAGCTGAAAAGTCGGGAGGAGGCCAGGGCCCACTTTTGTGAATGAAGCGGCAGTGAAGTTCGCCCTAGCAGCACCGACGATCTGGGTCAGTGGTGCGGGGATTGCCGGTTCTTGTCGGCGGTTTACCTTTGCGGCTGTCCCTCGTACCAAATACCAAAGTTTTCGCAGACTAGAGCGAAAGCCGTTTTCGCTGTTTCATTGTCATAACAGAATTGGGTGCCGGCGTCGGCGCCATCGGCATGCTATTCCACGCCGCTTGCTTTGCGGCGCGATACGCTTCCGCGTAACAGATCCAACTGTTGACCAGGAGGGTCACGAGCAATGAGGCAAGTGTCATCTTCGTCCTGCAGTGCCGTCCGACTGGAGCGGCCCCGGCTGGGGCAATCGGGGGGACTTGAGGCCGGGGCCGCTTTTGCCGGTCACGGGGGCGACCGACGTGAAGGTAATCGCCTCGCGTGGCGACCGTTCCGCACATGGAAGGTGCGCAAACGTGCCAAACACTCAAATGGGATCCTCGACACCACAAATTGCGCCTGTGAATACTGGTGGCCTCACCGCGCAGCCTCACTTATGTCACAGCAGAGAGCGAGGCCCTCGACCTCCGGACCGTCTTGAAAGGCCTGTGCGAACGTGATGCCCGAATGCTCGCCGCCTTGGGAAGGGCGATGTTGCTGCTCGCGGGTAGCTCACTAGCGGGGTGAAGCAAGCAGCACTCAAGAGCGCAGTGCAGCCTCATCTAAATCCGTGTCGAGAACCGATCGAGCGATGTTATCGTCCGCCATACGATATCTGAGTCGTCCCGGCGGTAAATCTCCTTACGGAGGTAGTTCAGTTCGGCGTCAACAGCATCGACGTCCACGTACCATGCCTTTGGTCGTCCATCGGTACCGTCGTTCCAGCGATAGCCACGTTGCTTGAGGGTGTCTTTCAGTGCGAACGGCGCGCCATCGGCCCAGACGCGGTGCTGAGGGCGACGCGCGCGATCGAGCAGAGCCGCAAGTCCTGATAGCTCGGTGCCGGGAAGATCGAGTGCCAGAATCTCAAGGACTGCACGACAGTCATCCAGCGCCCGGTGAGCGTCATGGAACAGGCCGTATTCCGAGAGCAGGTACGCGAGGCGGGCGCCGCTGAGGCCATGGGCTTTCCAGTCGATGCCGGTCGCTGAACAGGCCCAGTGACAGTTCGCGAAGAACGGCCAGTGCCGTTCCGCGACCTTGCGGTCGAAGGCGGCGTTGTGAGCGATTATGATGTGGGTATCCGACACGAATTGCTCGAGCGATGCGCTGTCGATGTGATGACCTTCGACCATCGCGTCCGTGATGCCGGTGAGCGCGGTGATGGCAGGGTCGATCGGTGCCGACGGCTGCTGGAATCCTTGGACGGTGCCGATAATGGAACTGACCCGGTCGTCGGCGTAGCCGAACTTGATGGCGGCGATTTCCAGGACCTCGTTGCGCGTCGTGTCAAGGCCGGTCGTTTCCAGGTCAATGATCAGGCCGATTCGACCAGCCGTAGGGCGAGGCTCGGCAGTCCGTGGGACAAGACGGCGAAGGATTTTGTAGTTGCCGGTCGCCTCGAGCATGCACGCCATCGTCTCGGGAGTTTCAGTATCCTCGGACAGAACAATCTCCGGCTGGCTCGGTACCTGGGTGGCGACTTCGACCAAAGGATTCGCCGGTTGTCTCCAAAGCAGGCCGAGCGGGAGGTTTGGTGACTTGTACATGGCGATACGGCTCATCAGTTTCGGGTCGCGTTGGCGTCGCGATCGCGGAGGATAGCTTCGACGATGCGACGGAGGAGCCGGACCGAGCCGCCGTGCCAGCTTTGCGCGGCGGCGATGTGTTCAGTGCCGTCGAGCGGCGGAACCCAGTTGGGGTCGAGGCCGCGTTCCTTCGCAAGGTCGGCGATGATCGCAGGCAAGAGCGCGTCGAGATCAGCGGACGTGGGTTTCGGAAATCTCACGACCCGAAATCGGTCGCGGATCGGCGAGGGCAGAGGATCGACGCTGTTGGCGGTGGCGACGTAGGAGACGTGCGACAAGTCCAGATTGGTCTGCAGCGCTGGATCCGGATAGCGACTGTTCGTTTCGGATTCGAGGAAGCCGAGGAGGCAGTCCCAGAGCCGGCCATAGTCAGCTCGCGTCGCGCTTTTTTCGATCTCATCGATAATCACCAGTGGGTTGGCGCTCGCGCCCTGCGCCACCGCAAGAAAAGGATGGCAAGGTTCGGCGGAATACCATCGGCGGTCGGTGCCGCCGAACGCGGCGCCATCAGCACGGCTGGCATCCGTGCGCCAGACGTTGACGCCCAACAGCTCACCCAGGCGCCGTGCGAAACGGCTCTTCCCGCCGCCGGATTCGCCCACGAATAGTAGGGGACTCAAGCGAACTGTTGGTCGGCCGACAAGATCGGCGAGCGCAAAATCAATCACTTCGGCGGCGTAGGGGAATTCAAAAAGGAGGGCACTACGCACGACATGCAGAGGCGGCGCCTCGACAAGCGGCATGGCGACGTTGACGATACCTTTGAATGGCCCAAGAACGTCCTTGAGCTTGGCGTTCTTCATCTGCTGCTCGGAGAGCCGTGCCACAATGACGCTGTGCTCCGGCGCGGAAGGCGCCGGAGGTTTCTGCAACTCACTCGTGGAGGCGGTCTCGGCATCCCTCTGCTTCCGTCTTTCTTCCTCCTCTTTCAGCTTGCGACGCAGAGCTACCTTGGCGGCTGTGAGGCGGTGCTCTGCCGTGAGGGGGCCAAGCCTGGCGGCGCCGGCGACGGCGCTGGCATGCCGTGAGACCAGATCGCTGCACGCCGGCAGCGCGGCCCAGCCGAAGACAAACTCTTCCAGCTCAGCGCACAGGTCCTCATCGGCGTCGTGGCAGACCTTCCCAAAGCTTGCGATCAGAGCTTTGCCTACCCTACGATAGTCATCGAAGAACTCTGCGCTGCAGGGTAATGGCAGACTAAAAACGCGAACGCAGTCGGAAAGGCTGCGTAAGGCGGGCTCGTCCTGTTTGACGGCTCGCCGGTCGAGCTCGGCGGCGAGCTCAAGACCGGCGGCCGAGGTCTGCGTCGCGATCCAGGCCGAGGTCGCGGCAAGACCAGGACAGACCTCATTGATCTCGGCGACGAGTCGCTCCTGGATGTGCTCTTCGCCTTTGCTCGAAAGCAATGCGTAGCGCAGGAGGCGCGGCAACTTTTTCAGTTCTTCATCGAGGTCCGAGGAATCGGCCGCGGCTCCAGTCGACGCGGCCTCGTCCTCGACTGTGTGATCGAAATCATTTGAATCGTCCGAGGTCGTCATGCTTCGTGCCCCCAGCCGCCGTGTTGGCGGGAGCCGGACATCATCTGAGAAGCATTTGGAGTGGAGACCAGCACCGCGTCCGTCACCGCGATCCGGAACGGTCGAGTTCATGGAAGGCCTTCAAGAGCACGGTCTCGGCGTCGCGGAATCTGCGCGGATCACTCGCGTAGCGCAGTCCGTGCCTGTACCAGGACATGGCAAGTTCGATGGACAACCCGTGATCGAAGTTGGTCAGGCCGATCACTTGCGCCATGACCAGCGCCGACGCCGCGTGTCGCGCAAGCGCGCAACGGCAGAGCGCGGTCATCCCGATGTCGATGGCCAGCGTGGTCTTCTCGATCGGCATCATCGAGAACGCCATGCTGATGGCGGCCGCCGCGTCGCCGGCGAGCGCGGCTTTAAGATCATCGACCGGATGGAGCACGCCGATTCGATCCAAGGTCGTCAGCATGAGGGACTGCTCGGCGTCACGAAGCGCATCTGAGGGCAGCGTTCGCCACCATTGTAACGGCACGACATCGGCGGCCTTGAAAGGCCAACGGCGATCCGGCTGCTCCTTGACTGGCCAGACGGGGCGTTGGCCGCAAGCGTCGGGGCTCGATCGCCGATGGATCGCGACCACGGACCCAGCTCCGTCAACTCGGCGGTCATCCTCGTGCCGAGCATTGGGCGCGGGCGCATTGGTGTTGTCGGTCATGTCGTGGACGTCCCCTTCCGTCGGGTTTGATTAGCGCCGCCGACGGGCCGTCGGCGGCGCCGATGGATTAAGCCGCGCCGATCTTGGCGGTCACGGCCGGCTTGCGGGGTCCGGGCCCGGTCGGACGGGCGTTGGCGAAATGAACGACGGGCGCTTCGGCCCGCAACGGATCAAGATCGGGCATCAGCCCGATGCCGCAGGTCGTCTCATCCTTCTTGGCGTTCTCGCGGATAATGCCCTCGATGACGGTGGAGAAGAGGTGCGGCAGTTCGGCGAGCAGCGCCTTGCGAAGGCACGAGGTGACCGTGTCCAGCGTCTCACGGACCGGAACCTCGAAGTGCGAATCGAGCTCCTCGCGACCGATCTTGAAGTCCTTAGTGAACCCTGTGTTCCCGTAGTAGTCGATCACGCCCGCCGTGACGCGCAAGACATTGCGGTAGCCTCGCTTCGCGAGATAGCTGGACAGCACCATGCCCGCCGCCCTCAAGTCATGCTCGGTCGGCCGCCGGGTGCGGCCGTCGACCGGGCCGTTGCCCCGCTTGAAGTCGTAGACGCCGGCCCAGCCCACCTCCTGATCGACCACCACGAGATCGACCGTGACGATGCGCTCGGCAGACGCGTCGGCCCGGATGTTGATCCGAGCAAGGTCTTCCGCGGCATTGCGGGCGAGCAGCAATTCGCTGGCGGCGTCGACGATCGGGATCGCGACGTCGACGAGGACGTCGAAGCGGCCGCTGGCGGCGAGCGCATTGGCCGTCGTGCTCTGGAGCAAAAGGCCGTGGCGCTTCACGACGGAGCCCACCACCGAGATCGCTCGGCTGAGATCCGGGCCGATCACCGGGTCTTCATTGAAAGCCGATGCGACGGCGTTGGCAACGAGCGTTCGAGCGCTGCGCGCGAGCGCGGCCTCGGAAATGGACTCACTGAGCGACTCAACTTCCATGTAACGATCTCCTTTGGTTGATAATCGTGCTACTATAGCACGAATTAAGGAGGTCGCAATGTTTTCGTGCTGAGGTACTCCGATCCAGCCGTGTTAACCTTAATCGCACCCTGAGGAGCGATTCGGTGGCGGAGTTGGACCAGGAGGAGATGCTGACGTCGGCGATGATCCGTGCAGCAAGGGGACTGCTCGGTCTCGATCAGGCAGGAGCAGCCAAATTGGCAGGGCTCAGCCAGCGGACGATCTCGAAATTGGAAGCCGAGGACGACCTCTCCTCCAAAGATCTGCGCCGAAGGAATGCTCTGAAGGCCATCAGATCTGGCTTCGAGAAAGCAGGCATAGAATTCATTTTTCCGGACGAGAAATCCGGTCAGGGAGTTCGGATTAAGCTGGCCTCGAAATAGTCGCTCAGGAAGACGGGAATATGCGAACGGGCTAGATCGCCAGGCGCTGTTTCATTGTGATGGCGAGTTGATGGGACCTTCTCGGATCAGCGAATCGAAAGGGACACCGGTCGGGGTGACATCTATTTTGCCGGTAAGGCGTAAGCCACCAAGGAATCGCCGATCGGCGTCTCCATGAAATGATGACCGCTGGCCATGATCACGAGGTATTGGCGGCCGTCGGCCTCATAGGTGATCGGCGTGGCCTGGCCGCCGGCAGGAAGCACGTCCTTCCAGATGGTTTTTCCGGTCTTAATGTCGATGGCACGGATCAGATTGTCGGTCGTCGCTGCGATGAAGATCAGGCCGCCGGCGGTCACGACCGCGCCGCCATTGTTAGGCGTGCCGATCGTGATCGGTAGCATCGACGGGATCCCGAACGGGCCGTTCGTTCGGGCTTCACCCAACGGACGATCCCACAGCGTCTTGCCGGTCTTCAGATCGATGGCGCGAATTCCGCCATAAGGCGGCTGCTTGCACAACAATCCTGTGCCGGGCAGTCGCCAGCCGGCATTGACGTTGATCGCATAAGGGGACCCGAGTTGCGGATCGCCGGCGCCTTCCTGCCCGCCGATTTCGCCGCGCGCCTGGTCTCGCGGCGCCCAACCGAGACGATTGGCTTCGTCGCGTGGCACCAGGCGGTTATAGTTCGGCATGTCGTTGTAATTCGCAACGATGACCTGGCGAACGGGATCGATGGCGATGCCGCCCCAATCGGAGCCCCCATTGTAGCCCGGATATTCAATCCAGTGGGGACTGGCGGTGGGCGGTGTGAAGATGCCCTTGTAGCTCGCCCGGCGAAACTGGATGCGGCAGATCATCTGATCGATCGGCGACATGCCCCACATATCCTGCTCGGTGAGATCGGCCTTCCGCAAAGTGTGATAAAGGGAATACGGCTGGGTCTTGGCGCGCTGCGCCGGCTCGACGCCGCCTTGTGGCACCGGCCTCTCTTCGACGCCGACGAGCGGCTTGCCGGTGCGTCTGTCGAGCACGAAAATATCGCCGCGCTTGCTCGGCAGCACGAGCGCCGGTACCGGTCCGCCGTTTTCCGTGGGGAAGTCGACCAGCGTGGCCTGAGAGCCGAGATCGTAATCCCAGACGTCGTTGTGCACGGTCTGGAAGTGCCAGGCGGGCTTGCCGGTGGTGACATCGAGCGCGACCAAGGACGTGGCGGACTCCTTCTCGCGCTCGGAGCGGCTGCTGCTCCAATAGTCCACGGCCGAAACGCCGAGCGGCAGATAAACGAGGCCCAGCTCCTCGTCGCCGGAGGCCGTCGTCCACATGTTGGGCGTGCCCCGGGTATAGGTCTGGCCCGCCGGTGGGGGCGCGCCTGCATCGGGCTTGACCATGTCCCAGGCCCAGCGCAACGCGCCGGTTTGTGCGTCGTATCCCTGGATCACACCCGAGGGCGCGTCCCGCTTTTGCCCGTCGAGCACTTCGTGCCCGATGACGATGATGCCGCGAACGATCGTCGGCGCCGAGGTGATCGCAAACATGCCGGGATCGTGCCGGCCAACGCCCGTCGCGGTGTCGACCTGTCCGTCATACCCGAAGCCCTCGCATCGCTTGCCGGTCCTCGCATCGATCGTGATGAGGCGCGCATCAAGCGTGCCTTCGACGATGCGCTTGGCGCAGGCGGCGCCCTGATCGGCATTGGGAAGCTCGTAATAGGCGAGACCCCGACAAGCCGCGGTGTACGGAATGAACTCGTCCGGGACACGCGGGTCAAATCGCCAGATCTGCTTGCCGCTCTTGGCGTCGACGGCAAGAACGAGGTTCTTGGGGGTACACACGTACAGTGTATCCCCCACCTTGAGCGGCGTGTTCTCCGCGCCGTAGGTGCCTTTCGTGTTCTTGGTCGGCAGGTCGCCGGTATGGAAAGTCCAGACCTTGGTGAGCTTGCCTACGTTGCTCGCCTTAATTTGGTCGAGCGCCGAATAGCGGCGCGCGCTGTAGCTGCCGCCATAGGCGGGCCAATCTGCGCCCGCCTTCAGAGGCGAAGGATCGGCCATCGCGCCTGTCGGCGACGGCATCACAGACGGCGCGGCGCTTGCCGGCCGGAAAGCTCCCGTCATCAACAAGCTGGTGGCCACCAACAGAAGCAACCCGACGACGATGGTCGCTGCAGGTTCGTATTGGTGGCGAATCGGGTGAAGCTTCGGGGTCAGCGCCAGAACGAAGATCAGCAACACACCCGGGCCGACCGTCCGCGGGACCAGCGCCCAACCATTGGCGCCAACTTCCCAGAACGCCCAAGCGAGGGTGAGCAGGAAGAGGAGAAGATAAAGCCATGCGCCTTCAACGCGCCGGCGGGTCAACAGAATACCCGAGACGATCAGGATGATTCCGCTGGGGAAGTAATAGAAGGAGCCTCCGAGCCACAGTAGCCACGCACCGCCGGCCCCGAGCACGAGGCCGATGAGAATCATGACGGTTCCAAGAATGAATGCCGCCCAATCTGCTGCGCGATATGTCTGAGCCATGCCGGGGTACTCGTCACGTGTTCGTTGCTCAGATCCAAGGTGCGTCCGCCGCTTTGGTTCCTGCATTTGCAGGTACGCTTCCGGACCAGGGTGAGCCCTTTGACTCAGGAAGCAGTGGACTTAGGAGCCCCTCAGAATTGCTCTTTTGATTATCCGCACGGGAACGTCAGCCGTAATCCAGGGTTTTGGTGTCCTGAAGGCTGGCTAGGGATCAACGTGAGCGAAAATGCAAGCCGCAATGTCGACAGGGCGAGCCCCGTTAGCTCCGGGCCTGTGCACAGGTTCATCTCCGTCGCAATGGCCGTTTGGCACAGGCTAGGCGACCACAATATTTCGGTCCTATCCGCCGCCGTTGCGTTTTACTCCTTTCTCTCGATCTTCCCCGCCATAGCCGCGCTGGTGTCACTCTATGGGCTTGTCGCCGACACTAATGACATCGTGCGGCAGCTCAACGCGCTCCAGGTGATCCTGCCGGGGGAAGCGACCGCGCTCATATCAGAACGGTTGAAGGCGCTCGAGCAGGGCGTGCACCCGCCTTTCAGCGTCGGGCTGTTGGTGAGTGTCGGGATTTCGATCTGGAGTGCGCGGTACGCGACCGGCACGCTCATGACCGCTCTGAACGTAACTTACGCGGTCCCGGAGGAGAGGGGGATCGTTCTCTTCAATGTTGTTGCTCTGTCGCTGACCGTGGCGTTGATCGTCCTGGCCGGTGGGGCCGTGATCCTGATCGCGGTGATGCCGCTCCTGCTCAGCTACCTGCCGATACCGACCGGCTGGCAGGCTACCGCGATGCGGATACGGTGGCCGCTGCTCGTGGGCATGATCATCGCCATCGTCGCTCTGCTCTACCGTTACGCACCCAATCGAACTGAACCAAGATGGGACCTTGCTTCGGCCGGCGGGCTTTTGGCGACGACCGGATTGATTGCCGGTTCATATGCTTTCTCGGCGTATGTGACCACGTTCGCCGCCTACCAGAAGACCTACGGTTCGCTCGGCGCAGTCGCCGTGTTGATGACATGGCTCTGGGTCGCGGCCTATTCCATCTTGACGGGCGCCGAGCTCAACGCCGAGATCGGAAGGCGGCTGTCTCGGCGATAGCTTTTGGCGGATCATCGTCGCCCGGCAGAGGCAAGAGCTGTTCGGTGAATCGCCCCATCGGACCTGCCCGGACCATCTGGGTAAACAGCTGATGTCGGCGTTCGACATCCTCCCTATCGCTGGTAGCGCCAATCATGCGACGAGCGTCCGCAAGGACGAGCTCAGCGTGGTGGGCTAGTGCCGAAAGCCTGTTGGGATCGCGCTCGCAGCTTGCGACCTGAGTCATCACCTCGATCATCCGGATCGATATTGCAGGTTGGGCGCCTGCGCTTTGCCGGATCATATGGAACATCGTTCCGAGCAATTGATCATATTGCACATGCGGCACCACCAGGACTGGCTGACTTCCCCTGATTGACACTCCCGTCGGGAAATGCAGGGGTACAAGATCGCACAGAGCCGCTCCCAGCCGGTCGAGGACCGCTAGGGCGGTGTGGGGGTCATTGATGCCGGGAGAAAGTGCCCTTACTGCGACCTCAACGAGCTGGCGAACGGCAAAGCGCAGATCGGAAGAAATGCTATTCGTTGCGCCCAGCGCCGTCGCATTCCGAATAGCCGCTTCGGCACCGTCGACGGGAGGATTAACCAGAGCGACGGTCGCCCCCGGAAAAACATAGTCGCCGGGACCGATCAACAGCCGAATGGTGACTCTATGCTTGGCCGCCCAGGTGGCCAGGCCCTCTTCGTCCAGATGCTGCAGATAACCGCGCCGCGAGTCCTTCAGGGGCAGGGAGCCGATCCAGTACTCACCCGGCGGAGGCTTCGGCTGCGGATCCTGCACGGTTAGCTGGCGCATAGCGCTGCGAAGGTCTTCGCTGACGAGTTCGACGACGGTTTCAACGTTGATCCGGCCGGCGACGTGACCGACGAAGTAGACGAGCATCGCCACGCAAGCCAATGCGAGCAGAATTCCAACGCTCAATGATAGATGAGGGACGAAGCCGCCTTCCGGCTCTGTCCGGATGCTTCTCAGCACGACGAGAGCGTAACAGAAGGTGCCGAGCAGCATCCCCAGCGTGAATTGATTGCCACGATCGCGCGTGAAATTACGCAGCAGCCGCGGCCCCATCTGACCCGCAGCGAGAGACAACGCGGCAATTGTAATAGAAAACACGGTTCCCGCTACGCCGATCGTCGCGCCGGCTACGGTGCCGAGCAGGGTGCGAGCGCCGGTCGCGCCGCCGTCGTACAACCAGCCCTGTAGATTTGATAGCGAGACCGCGTCGCTTTGGTCAATATGAACGAGAGTGAAGGCGCCGATTAGGCTGGAAAGCACCATGAGCATAGGCACCAGCCAGAATGTCTCGCCAAGGTCAGTCACCACTTTTTCAGCGCGGGCGAGCATAATTGAGCCGAATGACCGAATCCGATCTGGAGCTAACAGCCGGGAAGCTGGAGCGGTTCCGCCGAACCGCTCCAGCTCAGAAGATTACCCGTTGTTGGGGTACTTGAATTCAGGCGCCGACTTCAATTGGTCTGCCGTCGTGTCCATGGTCGCGCTCCACTTCTTGGCCGCATGATCGAACTTCAGATTGATTGCCGAAGGCCGCACTGCAACGTAGTGGTCGCCAATGCCAAGGAACCCTCCCACCGAGAGGATATAGCCGTCGATGCCGTTCTCGTTTAGCGCGACGTCCTTGATCGTGCCAATGTCCTGTTTGGTGTTGTTGTACACCTGCAGACCCATCAACTGCGAGCTCAGGCCGTCCTTCGGCGGCACCGAAGTGAAGGCTCCGCCCGGGCGATCCGAAGTTGCGTTAGCGCTGTTGCTGGACGAGTTTGTATTCGAAGAAGACTTCTGCGCGTTAGCGTCGATCGTTTTCACCTCGGCGAAAGTATTTGGACCAACGAACATTGTCACCGGATTTCCTGACCGATCTCTGGCCTCCACCAGGAACGACTCCGGCCGTACCTTGACGTCGGTGAAACCTGCCTGCTGCAGGTCGCTGACCATCTGCTGCCGAACGCTCGCTTGACTAGCGTCGGACTGGACCGCGTCACCCTTGTTGCCCCCCTTGTTTGCCATGCTGTTTTCCGTGCGTTGGTCGGCCGACTGATTGCGGCTCGAGCTCTGCACGACGCCATGGTCCCCAGGACCGGTAGCTTGCGGAGCGCTTTGTGCCATCGCAAGCGATGATGCGCCGACGAGAGCTGCCACCGCCAAGAATGAGGTCGCTTTCATGTATGGATCTCCTTGCTCGAGTTCAAATGGCGTTCGTAATGGCCGGCGCCGGCAGAACGCCGTGTTGCTCAGGGACATGGATGCCGTATGCCGTCGTAACCCATGTAAGTCCCGGAGCTCGGGTCGTACGACTTGTATCGCTGGGAGCAGTAGGCGTTGTTCTCGGCAGCTTGCGCCCGGCTGTTGGCGACGGCGCTTCCAATCGCCGCACCTGCCACGAAGCCGCCTAACGCTGGACCCCAGCCGCCGCCATAGCGGTGCCTGTAGCCGTCGCGCCAGTTATGACGATGCCAAGCATGGTGACGGTCATGCCTCCATTGAACTTCCACCAGGTTCGGGTCGTTTTTGGCTATCCCGCTCGCAGCCAAGATGGGTGCGGCTTGCGCAGTAGTTCCGACCGGAATCGCGAGCGCCAATACGGCCACGGCGACGTACCATCCGCTTGTTTTCATAAACTCATCTCCTCGTTTTCATTTGCCTGAAGGAAATGCGCGAGCTGCGGTGCCGTTGCAGAGACAGTTGGTACATAAGTGTACCCCGGCCGGGAGCACCTGTTTACTGCAGCAGGAGTAACGCTGCGGTCAAAGTACTACTGGCCCCGTGCGGCAGCGGACCAAGTTATGCGTCTACGATTCGGATCCGGGTTGATCACCGCGGCATCACCGATAGGATAAGCGAAAATCTCGCAGGGGCTTGCTGCTACGTCATTGGAGTCCCAATGCGAATAGCCATAATCGAAGACGAATACTTCATCGCCGACGATCTTGCGACCGAGATCCGGCGCAGCGGTCATGAAGCAATTGGCCCATTTGCCGAGCTAAGCCCTGCTTTCCATGCAGCGGGTAGCGCAGCTATCGACGCCGCGCTTCTCGACGTCGACCTGCACGGGCGGGCGTCCTTCGAATTCGCAGATCTCCTTTTGAAAAGAAGCATCCCGTTTCTGATTTACACGGGATACAGCCGCGAAGTCATACCCGGCCGATTTGCCCCGTACATCGTTGAAAAGCCCATTCCAGCTCGCGATGTGGTTGATAGACTATGTCGCCATGTGCTTGTGCACGGCTCGCTACGGGACCGGTACGTCGTCCGTGATTGCCCAGACATCAGCCGGTAGGGTTGGGTGCAGCAACGCTACCGCGAGACTTGCTTCATGAGTTCAGCCGAAAAGGGACTGCCTCGCTCACTGAAGCTAAGAAGATAATTCGCATTCACCGATTAAAAAGACGTCGAGACCCCGATGACTGCCCGGTCGCGGACAAACATTTCAGTTCGCTTGGCTTCTGACGCAGCGCGTACGCAGGCGTGCCGACTTTCTGTCGGACATAAAACGTTCTGATCGGAACGCCGAATGCCTGGAACGATTGTCGGCAGAACGATTGCCGCTAGGCAAGTCCGAGAGCACCTTCGAACTGGGTGGGATTGCAGACTTGTGCGTACCTCAACTGTAGATAAGGCCGCAGGAGCTTGGCATGCTGAAGTGGGCGTTGATCTTCTTTGTGATATCGATCGTAGCCGGATTGCTCGGATTCAGCGGAATCGCTGCCGGTGCGTCCACTATCGCCAAGTGGCTATTTTTCGCAGCTGTTGCGATTTTTCTGGTGCTCGTGCTCCTCGCCTTTTTCGCGGGGGAGGTGATTTTTTAGGCTGATCGACGGGCGCTCGGCGCGGCCGGTAACCGCGAGGGTCTGCTCCGAAAGGGGGCCCCACTTCGGTCTTGGAGACACGGCGGGGCCATGTCCGGCGGCGCATCCGATCTGCCAAGACGCAACTACTTTGGAGCTTGAACGGTTGCCACTGTTGAAGCCGCCTAGCGTTTCATTTCAAGAAAAGAAGTATGCTAGGGCCAACACGACGTAGACTCCAATGAGCAGAACGCCCTCGAACCAGGTCGTCTCGGCGTCTCTCGTGATGGCATTCACGATGAACGCGGTGCCGGCGATTGAAAAGAGGTCGACGGGATTCCGGAAGACAAGGGTCATCGGCTTCCCGATCACCCATGAGAAAATGACGAGAAGCGGGGCAGCAGCCAGCGCAATCTGAATGGCGGATCCGATGCAGAGCGTCATCACAAGTCCCATCCTGTC
This sequence comes from Bradyrhizobium sp. 62, assembly GCF_023073035.1. NCBI lineage: Bacteria > Pseudomonadati > Pseudomonadota > Alphaproteobacteria > Hyphomicrobiales > Nitrobacteraceae > Bradyrhizobium > Bradyrhizobium sp. 62. The sequence goes on along the minus strand of NZ_JADPIT010000002.1, from coordinate 49,002 downwards.
GCGCCGAGCGAACCAAACGGCCGCAAAGATGTTCGAGCTGGTGCCCACAAGAGCGAGCACGACGACGCCAAGAAAGAGTGGTGTCACACCCGTTGATTTGGCCGCTTCGGTCAGAGCGCCCGAGACAAATTCGCTCTGAAGGGCCGCCGCGCCGGTGCATGCCAATAACACGTTCAAGCATGTGGTTGTAGACCACGCCGATCTAGCTGAAGCCTCCTCATTGGTCGCGAAGACATTCCGGTGAGTGATGAGGGTGAAGACAAGATTCCCGGAGTAGAGAACTAGCAGCACCATGGACACAGCCAGGCTAAGCAATTCGTCGGAGGCATTCACGTGATGGACATGACGGATGTTGCGACCCGCGTAGTCGAACACTGCGGGCAGAATGAGAGCGATCACCGACAGGACGAGCATGCTCGACAACAACCCAGCGCGCGCTTGGGTGAAGCTCTGGCGCTCGCGATTGAACCCGCCGGCGACGATGGCCAGACCCAGCCCCAACAAGCAGGTCGCCGCTATGGACCCGGTGATCTGGGCGTGAACCACCTCGACATGGCCGCGCGCGAGAACAAATAGCGCAAGAATGAGTTCGGCCAAGCTTCCAAGACTGACGGTCAGGAGACCGCCTATGGCAGGACCGGTGTGGGAGGATAGCTGGGTCGGTTGCTACGCGAATCCATTCAGCGAGTACAGCTATTGCGAGAACGCCGGATCCGAATATCCAGATCGGAGAAAGGTGAAAAACGTACTCGCCCATCGGGGTGAGCAGAACCAAGACCAGCGGCGCAACGCGCGCGATGGTACCGAACTGCCCAAAGATAGTCGTTGCTCTGGAGACGTTGGACTTCGGCAAGCTGGCGACTCACTCCTGGCGATCCCGCAAGGCTCCTACCTTCGATTTTAGCGGACAGATCGGGCCATTCCGCCGCCGACAGAGCGTGGCTTCTGTACCCAAAGCGCGTCGCATTCGATTCCCGGGCAGCTTGCGACGATTAACGAGGTGGGACACTTAGGGTTCGCTGCGCCGGCCTGAACTCGGTACGCAACCGGGCAAGGGAAGCGCATTGCGATGCCCAAGCCCTCATTCTCTTGAGCCATCATTCACCAATTGCTTGTGTATCGGGCATTGGCTGCACCAAGGGAGTTCTCATGCGCAGATAAAATCACGCGATAGCAGCTGCAGGACAATTGCTCGAGCTGGGACTGATCCAGAATCGCGACTTGAGCGCGGCCTTGCTTGATGATGCCTCGCGCTTCCATTTCGCCCATTGTCGACGTGATACCTGCGCGGCGAACTCCAAGGGCCTGTGCAATGCATCGATGCGTGAGCGGGATTTCGCGGGAGAACATCTTATCCTCTGCAACGAGAAGCCACCGAGCCAATCGTTGCTGCAAGCTGTGACGCGAGTTACATGCAGCCAACTGCGAGCTTTGGATCAGGGTGGCCTGCACGTACCGTAGCAACAGCTTCTGGATCTCGACATCCCCCCTCAGCAGCTCGAGCAAAGCATCGACCTCGATGCGCAAGGCTCTCCCGGCAACCTGAACCATGCAACGGTGAGGGGAAACGCGCATGCCAAGGATCAGGGGGATGCCGATGAAGTCCTTCGCTCCAACAGTCTGTATCTCGACGGGGCGGCAGTCTCCAGCCCTAGCGGTCAGCGAGGCCGCGCCATGTTCCACAAAATAGGCATACTGCAGTGGTTGATTGCGCTCCTGCAGCATTTGCCTTGGTCTCAGTGTTACCTCCTCGCAGAGCTCGACTAGCCGGCGGCGTGATGATTGTGGGAGGTGGCGGATCAGATCGTTGTTTGCGGGGTACGCGTGCGGCGTTTGATCGCGCTCTCGTGACCGTTGCAGAGATGGCGTCGCACTGTGCGTCCGCACGACGTGTTCGAGTTCGTTGCTGAGCATGTCGCGTCTCCTTGGAAACGGTTATTCACCAAGATGTGGGGCGCGCGCGGGCCTCCTCACAGTCGGGCTTAGGTGAAGACCCGTCAGGAGAAGCCTGACCAGGTCCTCAAGGCCTCGACCGTGAGCTTGCCTCTGATGCGCGAGCAACGAACGAAGTACGTCGGCCGAAGCATGTAATAGCGTTGCCAGGATGTGCACGCGTGGATCTGCGGTGCGTTTCCAAGGGCCAGGTACCCGATTGATCGCTGCACCTTCTCGTTGGCACGGCAGCGGACCATTCGCTTGACGGCCGGCCAGAACTTCGAGCTTCGGAAACGATTATACGATCAATGATGATGTTGGCACGTGGATCGCAGGAGCGCTGAATGGGCGTAAAGAGCAGGATCACCCTTGCAATTGTCGTAGGCACAATCTCGACCTCCGTTCTGTTGGGTCCCTCACGGGCAGAGACGGCGACGCAGACTGCCACGGAACAGCCGGCGCAGTCCGAGCAGTTCGTCAACACGGTCTATAATGGATACCGTGCTTCGCGACTGCTTGGGAGCGCGGTGTTCTCGTTGAAAGGTGAGTATTTGGGAACCGTCCGGAACGTGACCTTGGCAGACGACGGGCAGATTGATTCTTTGCTCGTCGAAGGCTTCAGAACGAAGGATGAGCCGGAGTTCATCTCCCGAATTCCCTTCAACCGGGTGCTGCGCCCGCTTCACGAAGGAGCTATCGTGGCCGACTTTTCCGATTTGAGGTCGCGAGAATACGGCCTCTTTGTTGACCCTGACCAGGCGCAAGCAGAGCCGCACGAATTCTCGGTCTCCAAGGTCATCGGAGATTATGCGCGGCTGCAGGCAGGCCAAGGCTATGGCTATGTCTCCGACCTCGTTTTCGACAGCGGCGGAAAGCTCGCGGCGGTTGTGATATCCCGCGAGGCGTCCGTGGGCGGGGGCACCTATGCCTTCCCTTACCCGGGCCAAACGGGGCGATGGAGCCCGAACCTAAGCTATTATGGTCTGCCTTACGTCACAGCAGAGCAAGCAAACAAAGTCGGTCTGCGGCTCGATATGAAGCAGTTTCAGAACTCGTGAACCACCAACGTCTGCCTGATGGTCCCCGGCGGTGTGCCTCACCGAGAGGCGCATGGCTTCACGAGCGAATTGGTGCAGTCACCTTTTTGAGCGCAGCCAAAGTTCTCCTCTCCCAAGCTTGCGTTCGAAGGTGGCTGCATCAGAGCGCTTCAATGCGTGCGGGGTAGCAGAAGGTACCTAAAAGTGAGTGCTCCCGTGCGTTAGATGCGTACGAAAACATCAGCGAAGGTCAATGCGAACATCGCGATCACGAAAACAAGCCCCGAGATCGCCGCGATCCGGATCAGCGGCTTCGCTGAGGCGAGTTGCATGAAGAGCAAGACGACGAGGGTCGATTTCACCCCCGCAATGATGATGCCGCTGGCTGTTGTCATTCGGCCCATGGGAACATAGGCGACGACGAGGCTGAGCAAGAGGAGTGCGAGGAGCGCTGCCCAGATCAAGAGGTTCCTCGCCCATAGGCGGCGCACAATACCGCCTGATTCACCTTGCCTGTTCATGATGCACGCCCCGGCAAATAGATCAGCGGATAGAGGAAGATCCAAACGATATCGACCAGATGCCAGTAGAGGGCTGTGACCTCGATCTCGGGATTGTCTTTCGCCGGGAGTTGGTGCCGGAGCAGCACCCAGAACAAGCGGCTCACGAGAGCAATCCCGATGGAAAGGTGGATCGCGTGGACGCCCGTGACCAGCCAATAAAATCCATAAAACAGCTGCGCTCCTGGCAGAGACAATGCAAACCCGGCTCCCGGTACGAGCTGCTTATCGATGTCCTCCTTGTACTCGAAGCCCTTGATCACGATGAACGCGAGCCCGAGCAACGCGGTGAGCATTCGGCACACGAGGACGAGCCGTCGCAGTCGCGCAGACGTTTCGGACGCTTGCGAAGCCATGGCCATGGTGAGGCTGCTCGTCAACAGCACGGCGGTATTGATCGTGCCGTACCAGATATTTGTTTCCCTCCCGGCTGCAGCGAACGCCTCTGGATGCTCGATTCGACAAACCGTGTAAGTCAGCATCAGCGCCCCGAAGAACAGCGTCTCGCTGGCGAGGAAAACCCATATGCCGAACTTGCCTGCCTCGCGCTGCCGGCCGAAATCCAACCAGGGTTCTCTCAGCAGTGCGCTTTCGTCGCTCATCGCGTTTCTCTTGCGTTTTGCATTTCGGGGGGATCGGTTCCAGCCGACATGCCTTCGGCGTGGTAGTCATACGGCGCGCGATCTACTCGGGGCTGCCTGTCAAAATTCTTCGGGGGAGGCGGAGAACCCGTGGTCCACTCCAGCCCTGTCGCGCCCCAAGGGTTCTTCGCGGCCTTTCCGCCGTAGAACAGGGACCAGGTGAGATATCCCAGAGGCAACAGGTAGGCGATGGCAAGGACCGCCGCTCCCGCAGACGACATGACATTGTAGATCTGAAACTCCGCCGGATAGGTATGGTAGCGGCGCGGCATGCCGAGGTACCCGGCGAAGAATTGCGGCAGAAATGTCATGTTGAAGCCGGCATACATGAGGATGGCCGCGAACTTCGCCCAGCTCTCCGGATAGAGCTTGCCTGTGACCTTGGGCCACCAGAAGTGGAGCCCGGCAAAGAAGGCGGACACCGATCCGCCCACCATGATGTAGTGGAAGTGCGCGACGACGAAGTAGGTGTCGGTGACATGGATGTCCACCGGGATCGAGGCGAGGAACAGCCCGGAGAGCCCGCCGGTCGTAAACAGACCAACGAAGCCAAGCGCATACAGCATCGGCGATTCGAAGCTGATCTGACCGCGATACAGCGAAGCGGTCCAGTTGAAAACCTTGATTGCCGACGGCACGGCGATGATGAAGGAGAGGAAGGAGAACACGAGGCTGGCCAGGGCTGACTGTCCGGAGACGAACATGTGGTGGCCCCAGACGAAGAATCCGACGCCCGCAATCGCAAGCATGGCATAGACCATGAAGTCGTATCCGAAAATTCGCCGCCTCGCGAAGCATGGGATTATTTCGGACACGACGCCCATCGCCGGCAGGACCATGATGTAAACCGCCGGATGCGAGTAGAACCAGAACAGGTGCTGGAACAGGATCGGATCGCCGCCGCGAGCCGGATCGAAGATCGGCAAGCCCAGCACGCGCTCCGCGATCACGAGCAGGAGCGAGATGGCGAGCACCGGGGTGGCAAGCACCATGATCAGCGACGTCGCGTAGATCGCCCAGACGAACAGCGGCAGCCGGAACCAGGTCATGCCGGGAGCACGAAGCATGTGGGTGGTCGCGATGAAGTTCACTCCCGTGGCGATGCTGGCAAAGCCGACAACGAACACGCCCGCGGCCGCAGCGAAGACGTGGCTGTTGGAGAACATCGACGAATAAGGCGTATAGAACGTCCAGCCGGTGTCGACGCCTCCGGCGACGAGGGCATAAACGGTGAAAGCCCCGGCAGCGACGGTCAAATACCAGCTGAAAAGATTGAGGCGCGGAAACGCGACATCGGGCGCGCCGATCATCAGCGGCAGCAGGAAATTGCCGAACGTATTCGGGATCGACGGCACCAGGAAGAACCAGACCATGATGATCCCGTGGAACGAGAACAGCTTGTTGTAAGTGTCCGACGTCAACAGCCATCCGTTCGGCTGGAACAGCTCGAGCCGAACGGCGGTGATTGCGGCTCCTCCCATGAAAAAGAAGAACGTAATGGTGATCGCATAAAGGATTGCGATGCGCTTGTGGTCGGTCGTGGCAAGCCAGGACGAGATCGTCGAGCCGTGGCGGAGATAATCGGGGCGTGGCGGAAGCGGCAGCTCCCCTGCGAGCAGGGCGTCAGTCATTTTGCTGCTCCTCCCTGAGCGAGCGGATGTAGGCGGTCAGGCTCTGGATCTCTCCGTCGTCGAGCAGCCCTTTGAAGCTCGGCATGATCGGCTCAAATCCGGCCACGACGTCGCGGTTCGGCTGCAGCATCGAATCGCGGATGTAGGCATCGTCCGCGGAAACGGTGCGTCCATCCGCCAGCTGCACCGCGCGGCCGTAGAGACCCGTCAGGCGCGGCGCGTGGACGTTCGAGGAGACGGCGTGGCAGCCCGAGCATCCCTGCGACACGAACAGCCTGGCGCCCTCATGGGCAAGATCGTCGCCCTCCGGCTGCTGGACCAGCCATTTGGCATAGTCATCCTGTCGCATGATCACGATCTTGCCGCGCATCATGGAATGGTTCGTGCCGCAATACTCAGCGCAGAGCAGTGGAAAGGTGCCGGTTTTGCTGGCCTGAAACCAGATGTCAGTGTCGCGGCCAGGCAGCACGTCCTTCTTGACCCGAAACGCGGGGACGAAGAAGGAATGGATCACGTCCTGCGAGCTCATCAGGAGATGGACGGGCTTATCCAGCGGCACGTGAAGGGCATTGATCTCACGCGCGCCGTTCGGATGTTGCGTCTTCCACATCCACTGCTTGGCGATGACGTGGATTTCAAGTGCGCCCGTGGGCGCGGCAAGGCTGCTGAGGTCAGCGGAAGATGCCCACCAGAATAGGAAGGCGAACGTCAGCAACGTCGCGACCGTCCAACCGATTTCGAACTCGCGGCTGAGAATCTCAGGCATCGGGCCGCGCTTGGCGGGAGATCCGCGCCGATATCGAACGGCAAACAGCAGGATGAGCCCGAAGACGAGGACCACGGTCGCCCCGGAAAGGAAGAGCAGAAGATAGAAGATGTGATCAACCGTGACGGCGTGTGTGCTCGCTTCCGGCAGCCTGAATAACGAATTCATGCCGAGGCTCCCCGACGCCTGCTGCGGACCAGCATCAGCCCGACGAGGGCGGCCATGATGGCAACCGTGGATGCTCCGAAAATCTGCAGGACCGTTGTGATCCTGCGGGTGTAGAGTCCGTGTACCGCGTCAAATCCATAGCAGAGCAGCGCGATGCGTCCGGAGAGTCCACCGATCCGCCCGTCACCGGCATCCAACAGAGCGAGGCGAAGGTCACCGGGCTGCAGCGCGAGGCTGGACAGCGCGCGGACGACCCGTCCGTCGGGCGCGAGCGTGACGAAGGCTGCCGGATGCGCAATCGCGTTATGCTTATCGTCGGTTTCGGTATGGTATCCGATTGCACCGAGCAGCGCGGCAACAGTCTCCTGCGATCCTGTCAGGACCGATGTTCCCGTGCCCCCGATCTGTCCCTGGGTAAAGCGGCGGGCGTCGTCAATGGTGTCGCGCGGATCGATGCCGACAACGACGAGGCTGTAGTCGCGTCCTGCGATAAACCCGGTCTGCTGCAGCGCCGAGCTTGCGATCGTCAGCGCAGGCCCGCAAATCTGCTTGCAGGTGAAGTCCGCTGGAAGGAGCAGGGTCGGACGTCCGTCGATCGCATCGCCAAGGGTGACGGTGTAACCGCCGACGGCCCTAAACTGCAGGGATAACGGAACGCGGGCGCCCTGAGGAGGATCGAACCCGACGCGCCCGATCTGCTCCTCGGTCAAACCGGCATGCGCGAGCCCCGGCCAGAGCGCAAGGGCCATGATGAAGATGGACCGCCTCATGGATTGCCTCCACTCGCACCTGGCGGAGGTGCGGGTGCGGGTCGAAGGGCGTCGTAGGCGTGCTGGCCCCGTCCTGCGACCAGCTGCATCGCCTGATCGATCGGGATGCGGGCGATGTTGTGGTCGCGATCGACCCAGGCATAAGTGGTGAGCCTCGCTCGCTGGGCGGCCTCGAACCGGGTCAGGTCGTCCTCCGGCGAGGTCTGGAGCTCGGGCGAGGGAAACCGGTTTTCTAGGCGGGGCGTGAATGCGCCCGGCGCCTCGCTATTCAGGAACAGCAGAATTCCCGCAATCGCGGCGCCCACGAAGAGCAAGAAGCTGCCGACGATGGCGAGAACGGCGCGGTTGTCTATGCCGGCCGTTTCTGGCAGCGCGCGGCTGCCCATCTCCTCATTCGGCATGGCGCACCTCTGCGGATGCGGTGCCCTGCCCAAAGAGGGCCGAAGCCACGGTCAAGGTGAGGAGGGCGCCGAGAGCGGTGAGTGCAACATGAACTTGCGCGGAAAATGCCGGCACCAGGAGCCAAGCGAAGTGCATGACAGTGCCGAAGAACAGCAACAAGCCGACTATGCGCAAGCCTGCAGGGCTGCGGCGCACGTCCTCCAACAGCAACATCGCAAACGGAAGCACGGCTCCGGTGACGAATGCCACGAGGAGAATGTTGGTCCATACGTCCGTGCTGCGCCTCAGGAACCACTCGGCCTTGTGAGGTAGATCGCCGTACCAGGCCACCACATATGTCATGTATTCGAGGTAGACGACGCCCAGCAGCGTTGCGATCAAAAGGCTGCCGATATCGCTCAGCGCTTTGCCATCGACGTTCGACGTTGCAAGCACGGCGACAACGGCCAGCGCGGCGAGCAGCTGCTGTATTGCAATCATGGAGGCGAAGGCGGTGGAAACGTAATGCGGTTCGACGGAGAGGAACCAATCGACCGCAACCATGCTGATGGTAAGCCCGAAGAACGCAAGTCCGAGCGCGGCCAGTAGCCGTCCACCTAGTTTAAGACCGAAAGTCACTCCGAGCACGGACCATCCGATCAATGCGATCACGGCACGCAGGACAAACCACGGCTGGCCGAGGTACCAGCGCGCAATGTCGGGCCTGATCTGGCTGGCATCCGCGGCCCAGGGGTAGATGTCAGTCAGTCCGGCGAGAACGGGGACGAAGGCGATGGCGACGAGGGGCACCATAAGTGCGAGGGGTCGCAGCACCGGTCCGGCCGCAAAGCCCCAGCGGCCGCCGGTCAAGCGATGAATCAGCAGCAGCGTCATGCTGCCGATGGGGGCGCAGCTCCAGATCGCAAATCCCAAGAGCCAGCCCTGGAGCAGGCTCGGATAGGGGCCGAGTCTCCCGGCCGCGAGCACGAGGCCAGAAGCGAGCAAGATCACCACGAGGCCCGCTGCAATTCGCGGCGTCCAAATTGCTCTGAGGGCAGGGCGGCGGAGCACGGCGGTCACGGCAGCTTGCTCCTCAGCTCCGGGACGTCGACGACGTCGGCGTGTTGCGACTGCTGCAGCGCGCGGATATAGGCGGTGATCGCCCAGCGGTCGCGCGGCTCGACGCGCGCAGCGTAGGAATACATCACGCCGTAGCCATGAGTGATCACGTCGAAGAAGTGTTGAGCATCGGCCGAGCGGAGGCGCGCGGAATGGTAGGACGGGGGTGCGGGAAAGCCACGCTGCACGATCATGCCATCGCCGTGGCCGGACAACCCGTGACACGGGGAGCAATAGATATCGTAGCGCTCGCGGCCGCGGGCCAGCAGCGCCATGTCGACCGCGGGCGGCTTGGTGATCTGCTGCAAACGGTCGAGATCGCCCTGTGCAACGACCCCTTGCGGTAAGGTCTGGGCTTCGGTGCCATCCTTGAACAGCGCAGCCTTCGAGAACGTGCCGTAGCGATTCTGCTGAGACATGGAATGATCGCCACAGCCGGTGAGCGCCGATGATAGCAACAGCAGCCATGGCAGCGCGCGGGCGGTCATGGCGTGCGCAGCTCCGTGACCGCGACGGCGCCGGCGTCGCGGAGGACCGTCCTCAGCTCGTTCGGGTCGCCGTCAGAAGCGGCCAGCAGGAAGTAGCGATCCTGCGTTGCGCGTTCGAAGCCCGGAATCTCGAACATTGCATCGTGGAGACGAGGCAGGCGGCACGACCAAAAAAAGGTGATGGCGCCGGCGAGCGCGGCCGCGAGGACACCCACCTCAAACGGCACCAGCAGGAACACCTGCCAGGAGTTCAGTGGCCGGCCGCCGCTGTTGATGGGATAGTCGATCACCGCGCTGTACCATTGCAGTGCGAAAGCGAATGCTGCAGCTCCGAGGCCGCCGGCAAGCATCACACCGCGAATTGCGGATCGGCCCTGCCCAAGCTGTTCGGCGAGCCCTGCGATCGGATAAGGCGCGAATGCTTCGAGTGCGGCGTGTCCCGCGGTACGCACGCGCTCTAGCGCCGCCTTCAGCGCTTCACCGTCGAGGAATTCCGCCACAAGCTTAGCCGTCATGCCGCGGCCTCCTGATGGGCGAGCTCGCGCATGTCGAACATCGACACGCTCGGTATCAGCCTGATGAAGATCAGGAACAGAAAGGCGAAAAGGCCGAGCGGCGCGACAAGAAAGCTCCAGTCCCAGAACGTGAAGTGAAACGTCCGCCACAGGGACGGCATGTAACCGTGCGAAAGCGTGTTCCAGACGATGAGGATGCGCTCGAGCCACATTCCTATGTTGATCGCGACAGCAACAGGAATCAGAATGAAGAGCGACCGTCGCGCGAAGGGCCACCATAGCAACTGCGGGATCAGGCAGTTGCAGGCCAGCAAGGCCCAGTACAGCGGCGCGTAGGTTCCAGTGAACTCGAAGCGAACCACGTCACGGTCGGCATGCTCACCGCCGTACCAGCCCATGAACCACTCCGTCGCATAAGAATAGAACATGACGATCGAGGCCATCAGCAGGATGCGGGCCATCACCTCGAAGTGGCGGCGGTTGATAATCGCCTGAAGGCTGAGGCCCCAGCGGATCGCCGCCGCCAGCACCACGACCATCGCGAATCCGGAGTACATCGCGCCGACGACGAAGTAGGGTGGGAAGATGCTCTCCTGCCAACCGGGCATCAGACTCGCCGCGAAGTCGAGACCGACGATCGAGTGCACCGAGCAGACCAAAGGCACGCCGAGGGCAGCCATCGTGGTATGCAGTGTCTGCAACCGGGACCACTCGCGCGCCGAGCCGCGCCATCCCAGCGCAAATGCGCCGTAGAGCAGCTGGCCGGCACGGCGGGGCGTGCGGTCGCGCATAGTCGCGAGGTCGGGGATCAGGCTGACATACCAGAACAGAATGGAGAACAGCAGGTAGCTGACGATGGCCCAGAAGTCCCACACCAGGGCACTGCGCCATTGCGGCCAAAGCGCCATGGTGTTCGGATATGGCGCGAGCCAATAGGCGTAGATTGGTCGACCGAGGTGAACGATGGGCATCAGCCCGGCGATCGCAACCGCGAACAGCGTCATGGCTTCCGCGAAGCGATTGATCGAGGCGCGCCATCTTTGTCGGGTCAACAGCAGCATCGCCGAAATCAATGTGCCTGCATTGCCGATTCCGATCCACCAGACGTAGTTGGCGATCGCGACTCCCCAGACGATGGTGGAGTTGATGCCCCAGATGCCGATGCCCTGGTAGAACAGCCACGCGATTGCAACGAACAGCCAGAGCACGAACGGCAGGGTGATCAGGAGGGCCAGCCACCATGTTTTGCCGAACCCGGTGAAGAGCGGATCAGCCACCGCCTGGGTAACTGAGGCGTCGCCCGCCCGCGCGGCCGAGATCCAGCGGTGCGCCGGTGGATGCTGGGGAAGGAGAACTTCGCTCATGTCCGCCCCTCCGGGTTCAAAGGTGCGGGATTGCGCACATCGGCAAGATAAGTGGTGCGCGGCCGCGTGCCGAGGTGGCCGAGCAAGGCATAGTGGCGCGGGCGGCCTTCTTGTGGTTGATCTCTGCGTCAGCCTGGTTCAGGTCTCCGAAGCTGATGGCGCGGGTCGGACACGCGTTCTGACAGGCTGTCTGCACCTCGTCTGGACCGAGCGGCCGGTTCTCGCGTTCCGCGGCGCGACGTGCGCCGCTGATGCGCTGGACACAGTAGGTGCATTTTTCCATGACGCCACGGGCGCGAACGGTCACCTCCGGGTTCTTCTGGCCGCGATAGGATTCCGCGCCGAGATTGCCGTATTCCTCGCCATCGGCATAACCGAAGAAGTTGAAGCGACGAACCTTGTAAGGGCAGTTCGCCTCGCAGAAGCGGGTGCCGATGCAGCGATTATAGACCTGCGCGTTGAGGCCCTCACTGTCGTGAACGGATGCGGCAACAGGACAGACGGGCTCGCACGGGGCGTGCTCGCAATGCATGCAGGGCACCGGCTGAAAGCCGATCTGCGGACTGTCCGCCGAGCCAAGATCATAGCCATCGACGCGCATCCAGTGCATGTCGCGCCCCATCGCGACCTGCTCGGGACCGACCACAGGGACGTTGTTCTCCGCCTGGCAGGAGACCACGCAGGCATTGCAGCCGATGCAGACCGAAGTATCGATCACCATCGCCCAGGCATGCTCGTCGCCGGGCTTCACGCTCGGCGGCATCAGGCTGGGTGGATCCGGGTCGACTGGCCCTGGCAGCGGCTGGCCGAGCTGAGACAGCGGATAGAGTTCGCGCACATCTTCCGGCGTCCGGACGATGTTCTGCGTCGTAAGGACCGGCTCACGGCGCCCCGTCGGCTGGATCGAGACCTGCGGAAGGTGCCATCGGTTCCCGGCTGTCCGGAGTGTATAGGCGTTGGCACCGACGCCATTGCCGATCGCGCCGGCATTCTGCCGCCCCCCGCCGAGTGTGAGCGCGCCGACGCCCATGGCCATCCCAGGTTCAGTCATCACGGGCACCTCGATCGTTCGGCCGTTCGCGGCGACCGTGACGACGTCGCCGGACGTGACACCGAGGCGGGTTGCCTCATCCGGATGCAGCGCGAGCGCATTGCCCCAGACCTGCTTGCTCAGCGGTTTCGGACATTCCTGGAGCCAGGCGTTGTTGGCGTATGAGCCATCCCAGAGGCAAGGATCAGGGCGCAGAACCAGGCTGATCTCGTCATCGCGCTTGTCGTGAGGCTCGGGATCCGCGAGTGGCGGCAGGAGCGGAGCAGCGAGGGAAAAAGCAGTGGCGCCGTTTCCTGCAATGATCCCGTCGTGCAGCACGCGCCGCCACCATGCCTCGAAATCCGCGGCGGCCGCGGTCGGCCAGGTCTGCCGCACCAATTCGTAAGCGCCCGCGTCTTCTGCGCCGCTCAGCCATGCGAGAAGCTCGTGCTCGCTGAAGCTCTCGTAGAGCGGCTTGATCAGAGGCTGGATGATGCTGGCCGTCCCGTCACCAGCCCGCAGATCCGACCACGTTTCCAGCCGATGGCTTTGCGGGACATGCCAGTTGGCGATTGCCGCGGTTTCGTCCGCGTACTCGCCCATATGAAGGCGAAAGGCTGCTTTCTGCGCCCGGGCCCCGAAGTGCAGATCGGATGGTGCGTCATAAGCGGGATTGACGCCGATCATGACGAGCTGACGCACGCGGCCGGAGTCCAGATCGCCAGCGAGCTGTTCAAGCGTTCCCGCCTGCTTGCCGGATGGCGTGCGATCAATGGGATCGATGAGCCGAACGGGCGCATCGAGCTGGGCATTGATCCAATGCACCAATGCGTGGACTTCCCTGGACATTGCCGGGCCCGCGATGACGAGCGCCTCGCCCTTGTGGGAGTTCAAGTCGGCTGTGATCTTCCGAAGCAGCAGACGTTCGCGGTCGGCAAGTTCGGTGGCGCTTGCATTCGCGCCGAGCTCCCGCGCGAGGCTCGCCGCGAATCGTTCGATCGCCTCGGGACGAAGCGCCAGACGTTCGTCCGCCTTTGCTCCGGTGAGCGTGAGTGCGCTCTCAAGACAATAGAGACGCGAGAAGGCATTCGGCTCGCCGCGGCTAATTGCGTAGCCGCGGCCAATCCGTATCTGATCGGGGCCATGCCCGAGCGGATCGGCATCGAGCGCGACGATCACCCGGGCCTTTGCGAAATCGGCAATGCTGCGCACAGGCTGGCCATAAGCGAGCTGCCCACCTTCATGCCCGTTATCGTCGTCCGTTGGATCGTACGCGTGCCACGAAGCGGCCGGGAACGCCTGAAGCAGGCCATCGATCTGGCGCAGCAGAGTCGGGGAGGTGGTTCGCCCGGTCAACAAGCGCAGGCCTTTACCCTGGCTGCTGCGGGTCTCGGAGAGTTCGGTCACCAGCGCTCGGTTCAACGCTTCGCGGGGCGCAATCGCGCCATTGTGCAGGATCGTGCGCGAGCGGTCGGGATCATACAGCGAAAGAACGGCTGCTTCAGCGAAAACGTCCGTGGCACCCAGGCTGCCCGGATGACGCGGGTTGCCTTCCACTTTGATCGGCCTGCCGTCAATAGAAGTCACGATCACGCCGCGACCGATCCCCGCCAACGGAAGTGTCGTTGCGAATTTCAGCGGTTCCCCGGGAACGATGCGCTCTGGCATCCTGACATAGGGCAGGATCTGCTCGTCGGGTTTGCTGCAAGCCGCGAGCCCACCCGCCATGCCGGTCGCCAGCAAGCTGAGCGCCTGACGGCGATTGAGCTTGCTGCGCCCGGCAGGATTTGGCCGCGTCGGCAATTCCTTCAGCGGTGGCATATCGTGCAGTCCGTCAAATGCCTCGTGTTGATGTGATAGCGTGCGGCAAGCTTGGGCCCGACCTCGGCCTGGTTCTTCGGGGTCTGCCAGGTTGGATCGAAAACCGCTTCGCGTGGACGCAGGTAACGTTCAGGAGCGCGGTGACAATCGAGACACCATTGCATCGTCAGCGGCGCGGCTTGGCGCATCAGCCGCATCCCGCCCACGTCGCCGTGACAGGTGGTGCATCCAACCCCTTTTGCGACATGGACCGAATGATCAAAATAGACGTAGCCGGGGAGGCGGTGCACGCGCTCCCAGGCCATTGGCTGGTTCTTGCCAAGACTCTCGCGCACCGGCGCGAGCATCTGCGCGTTGGTCCATATCTGCGAATGGCAGGTCATGCAGGTCTCGGTCGGCGGGATGCCGGCAAAGCGCGCGTTCTCCACCGAGGTGTGGCAATACCGGCAGTCCAGGCCGAGACCGGAAACGTGATGCTCGTGACTGAACGGCACCGGCTGGTTCCGCGTGACGTTTTGGTTGGTGATGTAAGGGGATCGCATCACCTCATAGGACAGTCCCACCGCAAGCACCGGCATCGCTCCAATCGCTGCGATCACCACCGTCGCAATCGTGTTCGCGCCGGGACGAAAAAGCTGCATTCATCGACCCCCTGCCGCACGCCTTGCTCACGCGCGGATTCGGACCGGTACCGACTTTGCGGCCGGCGTCTTCGAATGGATGTCGTGGTGCGACAGCGGGATCAGGGGATTCATTTCCGGATAGTAGGCTCCAAGGCATCCGTCCGGCAGCTTGAACGGCGTCACTTTAAGCGGCCCAACCTCACGCTCGATGCCGTCTTCTGCGTCGCTGACGAGATAGACCATCTGCCCATCCTGGAGTCCGGCACGTGCAATCTCTTCGGGGTTCATCAGCAGCACATCCCGTGTGCCCTCGATCCCCCGCAGGCGATCGCTGTACCCGTAGATCGTGGTATTGAACTGGTCATTGCTGCGCATCGTGAGCAGCCGGAATCGGCCGGGGGCGTCCGCGAAGCCGGTGGAGCTGAGAGTCTCCGGAGCAGTAAATTCCGCCTTGCCGGTTTCCGTCTTCCAGATCCGCTCGCGCGCGGAGTTGCCGCGATAAAACCCGCCGGGCGTGAACATCCGTTCATTGAAAGCGTGGAATTGGTCCGGGTAGGTCTCCGCGATCTCGTTGCGAATGAGATCGTAGTTGCCGACCCATTCGTCCCATTTCAGCTTCGGGTTCGTGGGCAAGGTCGCCGTGGCGAGACCTGCGACGATGGCCACTTCCGATTTCAGGTGCTCGCTCGCAGGCTTGCGCAACCCGATCGAGCCCTGGATGCAGCTGAAAGTATCCTCCATGCTGACGGCTTGCTGCCCGCTTGCCTGGATGTCTTCTTCGGTGCGGCCGAGGCACGGCAAAAGATAGGCGGCCTTGCCCTGCACGAGGTGGCTGCGGTTGAGCTTGGTGGCAATCTGGACCGTCAGCTCCAGTCCGCGCCAAGCTTGTTCCATCTTCGATCGCTCGGGAATGGCACGGACGAAATTACCGCCGAGCCCGATGAACGCCTTGACCTTGCCGGCGAGGACGCCTTCGCAGGTCTCAACGGTGTTCATGCCCTTGTCGCGTGGCGGCTCGAATCCGAATTGCTTGGCGTATTTGTCGAGAGGGACCAATTCAGGCTTCTCGGAGATGCCGACGGTACGCTGGCCCTGGACGTTCGAGTGTCCACGCACGGGCGAGATGCCGGTGCCATCTCGTCCGATGTTGCCCTTCAGGAGCAGCATGTTCACCAGCATCGCCACGTTCTCGAAACCGTGCACGTGCTGGGTCAGGCCCATGCCGTAGATCCCGATCACGCGATCAGCCTCGACATAGACCTGAGCTGCGCCTTCGATGGCCGACCGGCTAAGACCGGATGCGGTCTCGATCTCGCTCCAGTCCGTTGCCCGGACCTTGGCCTCGAACGCTTCGAAGCCGTGGGTGTGCTGTTCGATGAAGGGGGCGTCGAGAACTCTCTTGCCCTGCTGTTTGGCTGCGTCGTCCGCGGCGAAGACGTGCTTGCAAATTCCCATGATGACGGCAATGTCGCCGCCGGCCTTCACCTGGTGATACTGACTGCTGATCTGAGTCGCCTTGCCGGTCAGCATCTCCGTCGGATTCTGTGGATTGACGAAAGTTTCGAGGCCTTTCTCGCGGACCGGATTGAAGGTGATGATCTGGACGCCGCGCCTGGCTGCGTCCTGCAACGGATGCAAAAACCGCGGACTGTTCGACCCGGTATTCTGACCAAAGAAGAACATCGCGTCACAGTTGCTGAGATCGTCGAAGACCACAGTGCCTACGCCCGCGCCGATCAGCTTCTTGAGCGCGACGGACGTCGTCTCGTGACACATGTTGGAACTGTCAGGCAGATTGTTGTTGCCGTAGACCCGCGCGAACAGCGCGTACAGGTACGATGTCTCGAGGCTCGCCCGCCCGGACGAATAGAAAATTACGGATTTCGGATCGAGTGCCTTCAGCTGCGCGCCGATGGCTTGAAATGCTTCGTCCCAGCTGCATGGCACATAACAGTCAGTAGCACCGTCATAGCGCAGTGGTTCGGTCAGGCGGCCCTGTTGTTCGAGATCGTAGTCGGTCCATGAGCGCAGCTCAGTCAGTGTATGCTTGGCGAAGAAATCGGGCTTGCACCGACGCGTGGTGAGCTCCCAAAGAGTAGCCTTGGCGCCATTCTCGCAGAACTCGAAGGCGTGATAGTCGGCCGGCTTGGCCCACGAGCAGGAAACGCACATAAAGCCTTTAGGCTTGTTTTGGCGACGGAGCGTATTCAACGCTCCCGGCGAGTCCCACTCCTTGCCGAAGATTCGGGCTATTCCCTTGAGCGACCCCCATCCGCCAGCTGGACCGTCGTATTCCACCGTCTTCTCGGTGTTCTCGTCACCAGTTTCGCGTGCTCGCGTCATGATCTTGCTTCTCTTCGGGAACCGGCTGGCCTGTGCCTCGGCAACGTATGTTGGTGAGGCGGGTTCCTCGGTCCGCGTTTTTGACATCAGAGGAAGCACAGCTGCGCTCGAGCGAAATTTGCAGTGTGCTCAACACCATGGACGGAACTGAGCCTCTGTCTCTCCGGGCCGACGATAGTTTGCGCGCTGCCGTACAAAGAAATCTCGAGCTGGAACCGGGCTCGCCGGAAGAGGTTGCCAGACGCAGATCGGGAGCGGGACGTGGATGATCGCTGCACACTGGACAAGCCGGAGCTGGTTTGGCGAGGCAGCCGACCAATCCCGTCCTGGCGCAGGGTGGCAGAGGAGCGGCCGATCGCGCTCACTTACAACGGCTCGACTTATGCGGTGATGATGGCCTCGCCCGCCGACCTCCTGGATTTCGGTATCGGCTTCAGCTTAAACGAGGGCATTGTCGAACGTTGCAACGACATCATCAGCGTTGACGTCGTCGAGCTCGAGCTCGGTTGCGAGTTGCGGATCTGGCTTGACGACTCCCATTGTGATCGCCTTGCCACCAGGCGAAGAGCGATGGTCGGGCCGGTCGGCTGCGGCCTGTGCGGAATTGAAAGCCTGGAGCAAGCTTGCCCGCCGCCGCCGCGCATCGTCAGCCGGGGTGGATTTCGCCCCTTCGACATCCTGTCAGCGATGCGCGCCCTGCGCCCGCTCCAGCATCACAACCAGGCGACAGGGGCCATGCACGCTGCGGCGTTTTGGGACGGCAATGCTATTCGATCGATAAAGGAAGATGTCGGCCGCCATAACGCCTTGGACAAACTCGCGGGAGCGGTCGCCAGGGCCGGCCTGGAGACGTCACCGGGAGCTGTACTCATCACCAGTCGAGTCTCCGTCGAACTGGTGCAAAAGACAGCAAGAATGGGCGCGCCGCTCCTCGTCGCCGTATCGGCGCCGACTTCGCTGGCGATCGAGACCGCTGAGAGGGCCGGCGTCACGCTCGTCGCGATCGCGCGTGACGATGGCTACGAGATATTCAGCCACGCCAGCCGACTGGGGTTCGGAGAGGGAGACTTGGTTTCAAAAGCCGTGCCCGTCCGCGCCTGAATTACTTTCCTGCCGAATTCATCGGAGAGCCTTGGGGAATCCTAGTCCGGGGGTTTGTTCGCTCTCGTACCGACTTCGGGTGACCGAAAGGGCTCCAGTCGGAACGTCTGGGGCTGGCCAGCGCTGTAGCTGTGTTCATCAAAACTAAAGGAGACAGCAATGAAGAACACGCTTTTGGCGGCCGTCTTGCTTACCGCGGCGGCTTCCAGTCCTGCATTCGCGCAAGGTGGCACTAATTCGGCGACATCCTCTCAATCTGCCCCCAACTCGGGCCAGAACACGGTGGTGCAGAAAATCCAGGATGATCTGAAGAAGGCAGGTTTCACCGACATCAAGATCGTTGCCGAATCCTTCGTCGTCCAGGCCAAGACGAAGGACGGCAATCCGATGGTGATGACGATCGGTCCACATGGCCTGTCCGTGTTCGAAGCCATGAACACGGCCACGACCGGCTCCACAACCAACTCTCAGGGCACGACCGGGGCCAGCTCTTCGAACAACAACGCGGCGCCGAAGTAGTCCTCCATCTTAGACGAACATCGCTACTGGTCCATAGCGGGCCGGCGTTTTTCGCTTGCTGGCGCGGGATGGTGAGCCAATGAAGGCTCGGAGACGTACGCGAGCGTACAGAGATCCGCGAGAACCGGCCAATAGCAGAAGCGTTTGAGCTACGTCGGCTGCGCGAAAGCGAGTAATCCAATGAACGTCAGCGAATTTGTTTGGCACCGGCTCTCCGAGTGGGGCTTGAGCAGGGTGTTTGGCTATCCTGGGGACGGGGTCGGAGGATTGGACGTCGCTCTGGAAGGCGCGAAAGACAAGATGGAATACGTGCAGGTCCGGCATGAGGAGATGGCCGCCTTCATGGCTTCCGCCCATGCCAAGTTTACAGGGCAGGTCGGGCTTTGTTACGCGACCTCGGGGCCCGGCGCGATCCATCTCCTCAATGGTCTGTACGACGCCAAGATGGATCATGTACCTGTGGTCGCTCTCGTCGGCCAGCAGGCGAGGAGCGCGATCGGGGCGAGCTACCAGCAGGAAGTCGATCTGCAGGTCCTGTTTCAGGACGTGGCAGAATACGTCGGACAGGCAAGCGTACCCGAGCAGGTGCGCCACCTGATTGATCGCGCCGTGCGCATTGCCCACAACAAGCGCGCCGTCACTTGCGTGATCCTTCCTAAGGACGTGCAGGAACTGGACTACCGGGATCCGCCGCTGGCGCATGGGGCAACACATACCGGGACCGGTTACGCCGATCCCGCGAAACGTCCCGATGAAGCTTCGCTACGCGCGGCGGCCGAGGTGCTGAACAAGGGCAGCAAAGTCGCGATGCTGGTCGGAGCGGGTGCTCTGACCGCGACCGACCACGTGATCGCAGTCGCAGAGCGCCTTCAGGCCGGAGTCGCCAAGGCCCTGCTCGGCAAAGCCGCACTTCCTGACGAGCTGCCCTTTGTCACGGGTTCGATCGGCTTGCTTGGTACCAAGCCGAGCTGGGACCTCATGAAGAACTGCGACACCTTTCTGATGGTGGGGTCGTCGTTCCCGTACAGCGAGTTCCTGCCGAAACCAGGCTCGGCGCGGGGCGTTCAGATCGACATCGACGGCGCACGTTTGAGTCTTCGCTATCCCATGGAGGTCAATATCGTCGGGGACAGCTCGGCGACCTTGCAGGCGCTGCTGCCCCTTCTGCAGCAGAAGCAGGATTCAGCATGGCGGCAAGAGATCGAAGAGGGGGTGCGGGAATGGTGGCAGACCCTCGAACGGCGGGCAATGGATTCAGCAGAGCCTCTCAATCCACAGCGCGTATTTTGGGAGCTGTCGCCGCGTTTGCCGGAGAATGCGATCATCACCGCGGATTCCGGCTCTGTCGCCAACTGGTACGCGCGCGATCTGAAGATGCGGCGCGGTATGAAAGCCTCGCTGTCCGGTGGTCTGGCTTCATTGGGCGCGGGAACACCTTACGCTGTTGCGGCAAAGATGGCTTACCCTGACCGCACCGTGGTCGCGTGCATGGGCGATGGCGCCATGCAGATGAACGGCCTCAACGTGTTGATCACGATCTCAAAATACTGGAAGAACTGGTCGAACCCGCGGCTGATCGTACTGGTTCTCAACAACCGCGATCTCAATCAGGTCACATGGGAGGAGCGGATTCAGCTCGGCTCGGGCAAGACGCTATCAACGCAGAGCATTCCGGATTTCCCCTACCACCGATATGCGGAGCTTATTGGCCTGAAGGGCATCTTTGTCGATAATCCGGACCGCGTGGGTGCTGCTTGGGATGAGGCGCTGTCCGCGGATTGTCCTGTGGTCCTCGAAGCATATACCGACCCGAACGTGCCGCCGCTTCCTCCGCACATCACCCTGAAGGATGCCAAGAACTTCGTCAGCATGATTCCTTCCGAGCCCGAGCTTGGAAGCGTCCTGAAGAACAGCGCCAAGGAGCTGCTGACGAGCGTGATGCCGGGGAAGGGATGATGCCAGAGGTGCCGATCGAAACGTTGCAGGCGCGGGCGTTCGAGGTCCCGACCGATCGGCTTGAGGCGGACGGCACGATCAGCTGGAGCTCCACCACTCTCGTGCTTGTGGAAGCCGTCGGCGGCGGCAAATCCGGGATCGGCTACACTTACACCGATCGAAGTGCGGTCGGGCTGGTCGCGGGCAAGCTCGCTGGCACGGTCCAGGGCAAGGATGCCTTTGCACCCCAGGCGGCGTGGCTGGCCATGCAGCGGTCGGTGCGTAATCTGGGCCGCGAAGGTCTTGCGGCAACAGCTATTTCGGCCGTCGATGCGGCGCTCTACGATCTGAAGGCGCGCCTTATGCAAGTGCCGCTGGTTCAATTGCTGGGAAGCTCCCGCCCGGCCGTCCCGATCTATGGGAGCGGCGGGTTCACCTCCTATTCCGATGACGGGCTCACTCGCCAGCTGTCCGGCTGGGTCGCGGAGCAAGGCTGTAGATATGTCAAAATGAAAGTTGGCTCGGAGCCGGAGCTCGATCCTCACCGCGTCGACGTCGCGAGGCGCGCGATCGGCGAGCGGGCGGAGCTTTTCGTTGATGCAAACGGTGCCTACGGCGTGAAGCAAGCGCTGCAGCTTGCCGGCGTTTTCACAAGGCAGGGCGTGACATGGTTCGAGGAGCCGGTATCGTCGGATGATCTGCGAGGGCTCAGGGCCATCCGCGAGCGCGCGCCCGCAGGTATGGACGTGGCTGCCGGAGAATATGCTTATACGACCGACTATGTGCGGAGGATGCTGGAAGCGTCCGCGGTCGACGTGCAGCAGGCGGACCTCACACGTTGCGGCGGCGTCACCGGGTTTCTGCAGGCCGCCGCGATTTGCGACGCGTACCACGTCGACCTCTCTGGCCACTGCGCGCCTGCATTGCATTTGCATGCAGCTTGCGCGGTGCCCCGGCTTCGCCACCTCGAATGGTTTCACGACCATGTTCGCATCGAGCACCTGTTGTTCGATGGTGCTCCGCTGGCGCGCAATGGCGCGATCGAGCCCGACCTGACCCGGCCGGGCAATGGTTTGATCTTCAAGGAAGCGGATGCTGCACGTTATGCGGTCTGAGCACGCGAGAATACAAAGAGCCCACGGCCTCACCCCAAACAGAGTGGCGGAGGAGAGGAGCACGCTGACACAGGGGGGTTCATTGCCTGGGGGCCGTTCGCTGTCACGTCCTGACCGCCGCGAGTCCGACAACGTGTTGGCGGCGCGACGGCTCAATCGGGCAGCGGGCACGCTCGCCGCATCGGTCCTTGCCGACAGTGCCGTGGAGCACTACCGCGGCTCTTTCAAGAACAAAGCCATGCTGACGCCGATCGTCGTCGCGGGCCTGACTTTGGCAATGAGCCTGCATGGCACGGCCGACAAGCGCCCCGTCGCTCACAACGCGCGCGACACCTCCTACCTACTGGCAGCTGGAACAGGCCTGCTTGGCACGGGCTTTCACATCTACAACGTCACCAAGAAGGTGGGCGGGTTCAGCTGGCAAAACCTCTTCTATGGCGCCCCACTCGGGGCCCCCATGGCTATTCTGCTGTCAGGCCTGCTGGGCTTCTGCTCGGAGCGGCTGCGCGCCAATGGGCCGCGGCGCCGTCCTCGCGTGCTCAGCCTTCCGGCCGGCAAGACCGTTGCGACGGTTGCAGCGCTCGGCCTGCTGGGCACGAGCGGGGAGGCGGGTCTGCTGCACTTTCGCGGTGCCTTTCACAACCCGCTCATGGCCATTCCGGTCACCCTTCCTCCAATCGGCGCCGGGTTGCTCGGCGCCACCGCCGCCGGGAGCGGAAAGAGCGGGCACCGCGCCACCAGGTGGTGGATGCGGCTGCTCGTCGTAATGGGATTCGCTGGTGTCGGCTTGCACGCCTATGGGATCTCACGAAACATGGGTGGCTGGCGCAACTGGAGCCAGAACATTCTCAATGGTCCGCCGCTGCCCGCCCCACCAAGCTTCGCAGGACTTGCGCTGGCCGGGCTTGCCGCGCTCGAGCTCATGAAAGAGTCGTCCGATGGCTGACAGGACCTCTCAGCGCGGCCCAGGGAATGTTTACCCCGGCTATGACGTCCTTGCGAAGTGGAACAGTCCGTCCTGGAATGACAAGACGCGGGACGTCATCTCGCATCGGCTTGCGGTCGCGAACGAGCCGCGTTTTTTCACGGCGGAAGAATTCGAATCCGTCACGGCGATGGCGAACCGAATAGTTCCGCAGGCCCGCTGGCCTTCGCGTATTCCGGTTGCGGCACTCCTTGATAGAAAGCTGCAAGATGGCGTCCTCGACGGCTATCGCCCAGCCGGTATGCGGCGAGATGGTGAGGCGTGGCGAGTTGGGCTCAATGCCTTCAATGCGGAGGCGCGAAGTTTCTATGGTTTGCGGTTCGCCGAGATCGCCGGGCCTGATCAAGACGCGTTGCTGCAACGCTGCGAGGCCGGTGAATTGCACGCGCGCGAATGGGTCGGCATGCCGTCCGGCGCGTTCTTCAAGCACCGCCTGCTCCGCGATCTGGTTCTGGCATATTACTCGCACCCGGCCGCCTGGAATGAGATCGGCTGGGGCGGACCGGCCAGTCCGCGCGGTTATGTGCGTCTCGATTTCGACGATCGCGACCCCTGGGAGGCCGCCGAAGCCAAGCCCGGAGATGAGGTTACCGCTTTGAGGATCAACCGCCATGTCCGATGATCCCCGGCACAGTCCCCGTGCCCGCAACGGTCGCGCGCCCGACGTTTTCCGGCCGGGCCGCTGGGTCAGCATGAGGGAATACGCCGACAACGAAGCGGTGGATTTCGTCATCGTCGGGACGGGCGCGGGTGGAGGAACGCTGGCCTGCAAGCTGGCCGAACACGGCTTCTCGGTCGTCGCACTCGACGCCGGCCCTTACTTCCGTCCTCTGGAGGACTTCGCCTCCGACGAATCCGAGCAAACCAAGCTCTATTGGACCGACGATCGCATCGTCGACGGGGACAACCCGCTGCGACTCGGGAGCAACAACAGCGGCAAGGCCGTTGGCGGCTCGACGGTGCATTTTGCCATGGTGTCGCTCCGCTTCCGCCCGGAATGGTTCAAAGCTCGAACCAAGCTCGGCTACGGTGCGGATTGGCCGATCGATTGGCGCGAGATGTGGGCTTACTACACGGAGGTCGAGCAGGCCCTCAAAATATCCGGACCGATCAACTATCCGTGGGGACCTCCGCGCCCGCGCTACCCCTACCGCGCCCATCCGCTCAATGCTGCAGCCCGCGCGCTGGCCCGCGGCTGCGAGGCGATGGGCATCGCGTGGACGGAAACGCCGCTCGCCACCCTTTCTGCTCCGCGCGGGCTGGCGCATCCCTGCGTCTATCGCGGCTTCTGTGTCGCGGGCTGTTCGACCAACGCGAAGCAGAGCGCGCTCGTGACCTGGATTCCCCGCGCCCTCTCGGCAGGTGCCGAAATCAGGGACCTGGCGATGGTCGGACGGATCGAGACCGACGACAACGGGCTCGCGATCGGGGTGCACTATCACCGTGAGGATAAGTGGCACTTCCAGAAGGCTCGCAATGTGGTGGTGGCCGGTTATGCGATCGAGACGCCCCGGCTGTTGCTGAATTCTGCAACCGATAAGTTTCCGGAGGGACTGGCCAACAGTTCCGGCCTCCTGGGCAAGAATCTGATGGCTCAGGCGAACCAGGCGGTTTGGGGCGTCATGGACGAGGAGGTTCGCTCATACAAGGGACCTCCATCTCTCGCGATCACCGAGCACTGGAATTATAAGGACGAAGGCAAGGACTTCTTCGGCGGCTACTCCTACATGAGTCAAGGCCCTCTGCCGCAACTCTGGGCCAACACGCAGGCCAGCGCGCATGGACTGTGGGGAGCCCGGCTGGTCGAAGAAATGAAGCGCTACAACCACGTGGTTGGCCTGAAGATCGTCGGTGAAATGCTGCCTCAGGAGAAAAATCGGGTCACGCTCGCCGACGAGGTAGACCAATACGGGATCAGAATTCCCCGCGTCACGTACTCCTGGGGCGACAACGACAAGCGCCTCATCGATCATTCGATCGGCTTCATGAGCCGGGCCCTGACCGCCGCCGGCGCCAAGGACATCTGGGTCCAGCACGACGATACCTGTCACCTTAACGGAACAGCGCGAATGGGCAGTCGCCCGGACAACAGCGTGGTCAACGCGGATTGCCGCAGCTGGGACATTCCCAACCTATGGATATGTGACGGCTCGGTATTCCCGACCGTTGGCGGCGCGAATCCGTCGCTCACGATTCAGGCGATCGCATGCCGCACGGCCGACCGGATCCGCTCGCTGGCGCGGCTGGGAGAGATCAGGTTTTAGCCACCAGGCATGGGAGAGGACTCGATGCAGCACAAGCTTCTCAACGACGATGCTCAGCGAACCTTTGCTGTTGTCCTGGACACCGGTGATGAGGCGATGGCGAGCATCCGTTCCTTCGCAGCAGCGCAGCAGCTTGCTGCAGCTCAAATCACCGGTATTGGGGCATTCAGCAGTCTCACGCTGAAATATTTCGATTGGGAGAAGAAGGCCTACCTGGAAAACCGGGTCGATGAACAGGTCGAGGTTGCATCACTCGTCGGGGATGTCGCGCTTGCGCCTTCAGGCGATCCTTCCGTTCACATTCATCTGGTCGTTGGCCGGCGCGATGGCACAGCGCTCGCAGGGCACTTGGGCTCGGGAGTGGTGCGCCCGACGCTTGAAATGATCGTCACCGAAAGCCCGGCGCATCTCCACAAGATGCACGATCCCGACACCGGGCTGGCGCTGATCAAACTGGAGCAATGACGATGACAAGTCTCGGTTCGACGGTATGGGCGATCCCCGAAGGTTACATCCCAAGCGACAGCGTTAGCGATGCTCACGACCTTGTCTCTCACGAGGCGGCCTGCTTCCTGAACGCCGGGGATCGCGAGGTGCAGGTCGAGATCACGCTGTTTTTCGAGAACAGGGAGCCGGTCGGTCCATATCGCCTGAAAGTGCCGGCTCGCCGCACCCTTCACCTGCGCTTCAACGATTTGAGCGACCCTGCACCGGTTCCGCGCGACACCAGCTACGCGTCTTTGATCGAAGCAAGCGCTCCGGTTGTCGTCCAGCACACCAGGCTCGACTCACGGCAGCCGGCGATGGCGCTGCTGTCGACCATCGCCTACCCGGCTGCGCAGCCATGAAAAGCATAACACCGAGTCCACGGAGTAGGAACGTGCCCGAGAAGCCTGCACCCTCGCCTCTTGTTGCCGTGATCACCGGGGCATCCGCCGGCGTCGGACGGGCGACGGCTCACCGTTTCGCGCGCGCGGGCTGCTCGATCGGTCTCATCGCGCGCGACGCCGAAGCGCTCGAGGAGGTGAGGCGAGAGGTCGAGGATCTGGGTGGACGAGCCATCGCCATGCCGCTCGACGTGGCAGATGCCGCCGCGATGTTCGCCGCTGCTGACCGCATCGCCGGGGCGTTCGGACGGATCGACGTGTGGGTCAATGATGCGATGGTGACGGTGTTCTCGCCGGTTTGGCGCGTGACGCCGGACGAGTTCCGTCGCGTCACCGAGGTGACCTATCTCGGGTTCGTGCATGGAACGATGGCTGCTCTCCGTCACATGCGGCCGGTCAACCGGGGAACCATCATCCAGATCGGATCGGCCTTGGCCTATCGCGGGATCCCGCTGCAGTCGGCCTATTGCGGCGCCAAGCACGCCATTCGCGGCTTCACGGATTCGCTACGAAGCGAGCTCATTCACGAGCGGAGCAGGATCAATCTGTCCATGCTTCAGCTGCCGGCGGTGAACACGCCGCAATTCGATTGGGCACGAGCGCATATGCCCCATTCGCCCCGGCCGGTCGCCCCCGTCGTGGAGCCCGAGGTGATCGCGAATGCGGTCTACAAGGCCGTGCAAAAGCCTGCCAGGGAGTACTGGATCGGTCTCAGCACGCTCAAGGTCATTTTCGGGAATATGCTCGCGCCGGCTTTGCTGGATCGCTATCTCGCCCGAACCTGTATCGCCGGCCAACAGACCGAGCACGCCATCGATGCCATCCGCCCGGACAATCTTGTCAAGCCACTGCACGGCCTGCATCGCACCCGAGGCAGCTTCGGTTCGGAAGCGGTCGATCAGGCCTTCGTCGCGCCTGCGAGCCTGCTGCGGCTTGGGCCTGTTGCGGCATTGATCGGGATCGTCGCGGTCGCGCTGGCCGCCCAAGCGAGCGCTTCTGAACGCAGACACACTGGGATCGAACGACACCGTGCACGGAACCAGCGATCCAGGTGAGCACGGGCGGTGGCGGAAAAGCTCATCGAAGATTATGGGATGATCGCGGACGGCCAGACAGCCGCCCTGGTTCACCGCAACGGTTCAATTGATTGGCTGTGCTGGCCGCGCTTCGATTCGGATGCATGTTTTGCGGCTTTGCTCGGCACGAGGTCACACGGCTATTGGAAGCTCGCACCGGCCGGTGGCAGCACTTCCTGCAGCCGCCGCTATCGCGCCGATACGCTCATTCTGGAGACCGATTTCGAGGTGCCGACGGGCCGCGTCCGGCTGATCGACTTCATGCCCATTCATGACGGCGCATGCGCTGTGATTCGGATCGTGCTGGGCCTCGCTGGAACAGTCGAGCTGCGGAGCGAGCTGGATCTGCGCTTCGACTATGGGTCCTTGAGACCCGCGCTGGAAGTCGGCGACGATCGGGCGGTTGCGTTCGTGGGACCGGATCTCGTGGTGCTGCATTCTCCCGCGAAGCTTTCTCGCCAGGGATCGTGCATCCTTGGCGAAGTGGAAGTGCGAGAAGGCGAGCAGGTCGCCTTTTGCCTTCGCTATGGCAGCGCCACAGCGCTGCCGCCCCCGCCGCTGGCGCCGGGCGCCGCGCTGCATGCGACAGAAGACTATTGGCGCGGTTGGATTGCGAAGTTCGACATCGAGACGCGGTGGCCTGAGGCTGTCAGGCGCTCGCTCTTGACGCTCAAGGCTATGATCTTTCGAGCTTCAGGCGCCATCATCGCCGCTCCCACCACCTCGCTTCCGGAAGCGCAGGGTTCGCACCTGAATTGGGACTACCGTTATTGCTGGCTGCGCGATGCGACCTTTACACTCAGCGCTCTGCTGGGGGCTGGCTATCGTGATGAAGCCAAGGCGTTCCGGGACTGGCTTCTCAGGGCCGCCGGCGCCGAACCGGAGAAGATCAGGATCATGTACCGGGTCGACGGCTCGCGCCGGTTGGAGGAATGGACCGCGTCCTGGTTGCCCGGATATGCGGGCGTTGGACCCGTGCGGATCGGAAATGCGGCCGCTTCCCAGCGTCAGCTTGACGTGTATGGCGAACTTCTGAACTCCATAGCTGGCGCAGCCAAGGCCGGGATTGCGCCTACGGAACGGGAAAGCGAGCTGATCACAGCTGTCGTCGATCACGTTGAGCGCGTATGGGAGCAACCTGACCACGGTTTATGGGAGCTGAGGGGGGATTCGCGTCACTTCGTCAGTTGCACAGATCTGCATCGGGCAGCCGATCGCCCGTTTCTCCAGCAGATGGCCGCGTTGCGCGACCGGATGCATCGCGAAATATGCGAAAAAGCTTTCGACAGCAGGCGTGAAACGTTCGTGGAGTACTATGGAGCTGATGGGGTTGACGCCAGCCTTCTGAACCTTCCTCTCCTGGGCTTTTTGCCCGTAGCCGACGAACGCATCCGCAACACCATCAAAGCGATCGAGCGCGACCTCGTGCACGAAGGCTACGTTCACCGCAGGTCATCAGGGGCGATCCGTCAAGGAGCTTTCCTGGCGTGCAGCGGGTGGCTCGCGGAATGCCAGCTTATGCAGGGGAGGCGGGCTGAAGCGGAGAGAACCTTCGAGCACCTGTTGCATGCGCGAAATGAACTGGGGCTTCTAGCTGAGGAGTTCAACGTTCGTGATCGACGCCTTGCTGGCAACTTCCCCCAAGGATTGAGCCATTTGGCTTTGGTACGCGCCGCCCTTCGCTTCGAGGGAAGCGCCTTAAACAGGGGCGAGGCACAGGGAAAATAGTAGCACGCACGAAAAGGGAACCGCTGCCGACCGGAGCGCGTACTCTCTCAAGACTGGCGGACGCTTTCTAATCAGTCTCCGGACTAGGGGAGCAGTGCAATGCGGGATGGTCAGGCGACAGGCCCGGATTTGGCGTCGATTGTGCTTAAAGACACCGTTCGGCCCCTGGGTTCACGTAACAAGCTGTTGCGCTGCATTCCAGAGACGGAACTGGCAGTGCTTCAGTCGATGGGGACGGATGTCGAGCTCAAGCCGCGTCAGGTCCTCCACCATTGGCGCTTGCCGATGGAGTACGTCTACTTTCTTGGCAGCGGCCTAGTATCCGTCTCAGCCAAGGTCGAGGCTGGGCACTTCGTGGAGGCTTGGCTGGTCGGCTCGGAGGGAATGATCGGGGCGCCTTGCGTATTGGCGCCAGAGGATCCGATGCCGCCGCACCGGCGGGTCGTTCAGGTGGGCGGAACGGCACTGCGAATTCCGGCGCGGGCCTTTCTCGCCGCGCTCGACGATCTTGGGGTGCTCCGCGGCGTGATCCTCTCTTACATCAATCTTGTCCTGTTTCAGACGTCACAGGCGGGAGCCTGCAATTCGCTCCATTCCGTCAAGCAGCGACTTGCTCGGTGGCTTCTCGTTGCGGCGAACGCAATGGGTTCCAGCGAGCTGCCGATCACGCATGCCGTCTTGGCTCAATTGCTCGGGATTCGTCGAGCAAGCGTCAGCGAGTGTCTCGAAGTTTTCGAACGGGCCGGCATCATCCGCAACAGCCGGGCCGCGATAACACTGCACGACCGGGATCAGCTCGAGCACTCGGCTTGTTCGTGCTCTGGATTGATACAGCGCGAGTATGATCGGCAGATCGGCCGCCGTCTGCGTGGTGATGATTGAACGTCGAATACGAGTTCTGCAGAGAGCTCGCCCGCGATAAAGCTCTTGATCTTGGCCGACTCCAAGGCGCGAGTTGAACGAAAGCGATCTTCAGAACGTTTCCTTCTCCGAGCAACGGAGGAGCCATGATTCCAGTTTGGCTTAGAGATATGGCGCTGGCTAGTTTGGCTGTCGGACTTGTCTGCGCGATCGTAATCGCGATCGACCTGATCCGCCATCCACAGCGCATGTGGATCATGAACGTCGTCTGGCCAGTCAACGGTCTGTTCGGCACCGTACTGACCCTGTGGATGTACTACCAGTTTGGGCGGCTTGCAGCGCGTGATGCGACTGAGATAAATGAGCACTCCGATAGCTAGAAGGGCACTCCTTTTCCTGTCATGGTGGCAAAAGGTGCCATGCACTGCGGAGCCGGATGTACTCTCGGGGACATCATCGCTGAAAGCCTTGCGCTTGCATTTCCGGTGATTGCGATCTGGGCCGGATGGAAAAGCGTTTTTTCAGAGAAGATGTTCGCGATCTGGGTTGTGGATTACCTGTTCGCGTTCGTGCTCGGCGTCGCATTTCAGTACTTCACGATCAAACCGATGCGCGACTTGTCACCCGGCGCAGGAATCGTCCAGGCTGTGAAGGCAGACACTCTCTCCCTAACTGCTTGGCAGATCGGCATGTACGGCTTTATGGCGATCGCGCAGTTCGCGATCTTCAGGAATCTCTTCGGGGTGAGGCTCGAGCCGTCGATGCCGGAGTTTTGGTTCATGATGCAGATTGCGATGATCGCGGGATTTTTCACGAGCTATCCGGTGAATTGGTGGCTTGTAGAGGCAGGCGTCAAAGAACGCATGTAGGAGCAAGCTCCGATCGGTTGAGGGTGTTGCTTTGACGACCCCGAACACAATTAGCAACTCTTTCCGCTCGCGACCCTTTGACCAAACGGGGCGCCCGCGCTCAACAGGGAGAAGTATCATGGCGGCGCATGCAGGTGAGACAGCAAGAGACTGGAGACTTCAGGTGTGAGCGATGTCATCAGGCCACTCACGTCACAAAAGGACACAAGATTCCGAAATGCCCGCATTGTGGAAGCACGAGCTTTGATACTCGGCGGAACGAGCCGTAGGTACGCACGTCACTCGGAAGCAGGACGTCAACACAGCCAATCTTGCACCGTGATTGCCCTCTCGAAGTCTTACGAATGGCTGACGGACATCCTGTTCTGCGATCGGTGGTTCTGTCCCGACGTCGACAGCAGCCTCTCCAACGAAATGTTCGTCGTCGCCCGGCGCGCTTCTCCACTGACTGAATGCGGCCGGGCACTTTGCTACAGGCGCAGCGTCACCACCGATGGTGCGCACGGATCACGCCGTGATGGTGGTGCCGATAGTGCCGCGGCGCCCAGCCGTAGCTATGACGCCAGGGGTGCGCGCGCCGGACCGTATATCCCCATGGCCTCGGCGCGGACCAGCCGTAGCTATAGCGCAAGGGGCGCGGGCCCCAGGCGTATGGTCGCGGCCCCCAACCATAGCCACCCCAGTAAGGTGTATAGGCGTAAGCCGGATAGTACCCACGGTAGCCGTAGGGGTATCTGTAACCATAGTATGGCGGATATTCCTCATAGTACGGGGTCGCAATGGCGGAGCCGATCAAGGCTCCTGCCAGCAGGCCGGCGCCGATCCCCCAGCCGCCACGCCAGCGAATCTGGGTGAGATTATCCTGCGCCGCCGACGTGTGCTGCGTCGGGCTCGCGGCAGCCGAGAGCGCGGTCAAAGGTGCAGCTTGGGTACTGCCGACGGGAGAAATCGCGATGAGGCCGGTGAGAGAAAGGGCAAGTGTAAGTCTCCGCATCTGTGGCTCCTCTAGCTTCAGAATGCGGTCTCAACTTGAGCCTGCTATGTTGGTTTCTCGCGTCAAGAGTTCGGGACACTTTGTCGCGCCGAGTGCCCGGCCGGAGTCGCGAGTGTACGACACCGTACAAACTACACAGCCTCCGCTCTTTTAGTGGTGTTCTTCAACGAGGGAAGCCGGTCTACTCTCGCGCTCCAGGAACGCTTCAACATAGATCATGCGGACGGCAACGAGCAGGACAGCGATCAAAGGCGTGGCAACGATCAATCCGATCAAACCGAAGAGAGTGCCGAGAACGGTTTGGGAAAGTATCGTAAGTGCGGGCGGCAGCGAGACGGTTCGTTTCTGAATCCATGGTGCGATGACATTTCCCTCCAACAGCTGGATCGTCAAAAACAAGAGAGCGACCCAAGCGGCAAGGACAGGAGACTGTGCCAGAGCGACAAGGATCGCCGGCACTGCTCCTGCAAGTGCCCCGATGTATGGTACGAAGTTCAGAAGGGCCGCCAGTAGGGCCAGTGATAGTGGCAAAGGCGAGCCAATGAGGAGAAGGCCCAATCCGAGCAGCACGCCCACGATCAGCATGTCGACGAGTTGGCCGAGAAACCAGAGCCTAAGCGTAGCACCGAGCTCTCCGGCGACGTGGCGGCCGCGTGGTCGCCAAGCCATTGGAAGCAAACGAAGCGAGCCTTCAAGATAGAGTTGGGGCGAGGCAGCGAGAAATACGGCTGTCGCCGCCGTAACGACGAGAGTGCCACCTATGCCGAGAACGGAGCCAACGACGCCTGTGACGTAGCCGGTCAGGCCAGTGCGCAGAGACTTTCCGGCGATCTGCAACTGTTGAGCTAAGATCGAGCCCCACGAGCTGTTTTGCAGTTCGTCCCATATCCGCGATAGTTGGGTTCTCAGTTGCCGGCTGATTTCGTCGGCTTGATTGAAAATGGCGCTGCCCCTCCACCACAGCAGCGCACCGAGTGCGAGGCCTGTCACGAGAATGACGGAAATCAAAGCCGTGTATGGCCCGAGGCGCGTTACGCGACGGACCGCGTCGCTGGCGCCCCGCAAGACGCAAGCGATGACCACGGCGCTGAACAAGAGCAACAGTATGTCGCGAAGCAGCCAGACCGAAAGAGCGAAGAATAGAGCGATTGCGCTTACACGAAGGGTGCGCTCGATATGCCGGACATGAACAGTCAACTTGTTTTCCAAGTCGTCTCCTTTGTCGGAGCAGTCCAGTCTCCGAAGCTCGAGATTGAAGTTGCGCAGGCGAGAGTGCTCGGAACATCATCGCGGCGATCCCGTCGCGATGAATGTAATACTCTATCGCGGCCTCAAATGTTCTTGTACGCAAGCGAATAATTCTCGTCCCAAGACCACCGAAGCACCAGAGCAAGCTCGGGGATCGTGTGCCGATCGTCGTTCGTTTTTGAGGAGATGGCATGAACAGCGTTCTAATCTCCGGGGTTGGAATTGCCGGGCCCACGCTTGCCTATTGGCTGAAAGCAGCCGGCTTTCAACCGACGCTCGTCGAGCGCGCCTCCACGCTGCGGAGCGGAGGCTATGTCATCGACTTCTGGGGGCTGGGCTACACCATCGCCGAACGGATGGGATTGATCCCGGCGATCAACCGCGACGGCTACCACGCTCAGGAATTTCGGATCGTAGATGAAGCTGGCCATCGGCTGGCCGGCTTCGGTATCGACGTTTTCGCCGAGTTGACGAATGGAAAATACGTTACTCTTCAGCGCAGTGACCTCTCGCGCATGCTGTTCGAACGGATCAGCGGCTGCGTTGAAGCCATTTTCGGAGACGAGATCATTCTCGTCGAAGAGAAACCGGATGGCGTCGAAGTCCAACTGAAGCACGGCGGCAGGCGCAGGTTTGACCTTCTCATTGGGGCAGACGGCCTGCATTCGGCCGTTCGGAAGTTGGCTTTTGGACCGCCGATGCAGTTCGAGCGACATCTGGGGTATATCGTGGCCGCCTTCGAAGCTCCGGGCTATCGGCCGCGTGACGAGGATGTGTATTTGATCTACGGTCAACCGGGCCGCATGGTAGGCCGCTTTACGCTGCGTGATGATCGTACGTTGTTTCTCTTGATATTTGCTGAGCATCACTCAGTGTTGCCGGAAACGCCGGCCTCGCAAAAGGCGCTCCTTCGTGAAATCTATGGCGGAGATGGCTGGGAGTGCGATCAGATGCTCGCCGAACTGGAGCGCACTGGTGAACTCTACTTCGACACCGTCAGTCAGATCAGGATGCCCAACTGGTCACGAGGGCGGATAGCACTCATTGGTGATGCCGCCTTCTGCGTCTCGCTCCTGGCAGGTCAGGGGGCGGCGCTGGCGATGATTTCAGCCTATGTTTTGGCCGGCGAGCTTGCCATGGCCGGTGGACGATATTCCGAGGCGTTTGCCACGTACGAGGCGCGGTTGAAGAGTTATATAGGCCGGAAACAGCGGGGTGCCGAGCGCTTTGCTGGGGCGCTGGCGCCGAGAACGCGCTGGGGAATGCTCTTCCGCAACGTCGTGGTCAGAAGTTTCTCGATACCAGGCGTGGCGAGGCTCGCAATTGGGCGGGACATCGCCGACGAATTGGAACTTCCTGACTACTTGGCGCCGGGTGCCATGAAGTAACGCCCACCAGAAGGGAGGTGCGATCGTGGGGATGTGGACGCTCGATTGACGCGGTTGTCCCCAACCTGTCGCAGGAACCACTTTTCGGAACCGGGAGTTCGTATCCTCGTATCGTACGCCCGGGTGACCAAATGGCCTCAGTCCTGTCTTACGGCACAAGAAAAGCCCTGATCGGCAGCAGCGTTGAGCGGTTTGCTGAAGAGCGGAAGGTCAGCCTTCTCGTGCTTTGCGCGCTTGCGTTGATGATCGGTGTCCTGACCGGGCTTGGTGCCGTCGTCTTTCGCGTTCTGATCGCGCTAGTGCACAATTTGTTTTACAGGGGCACGCTGAGTGTCGCTTATGACGCGAACATCAGTGAGGGTCCCAGCCCTTTTGGGGACTTTATTCTACTCGCACCTGTGATCGGCGGCCTCATTGTCGTCTTCCTCGTTCGGCGCTTCGCTCCCGAGGCCAAGGGTCATGGCGTCCCTGAAGTGATGGACTCGATATTTTACAAGCGCGGCAAAATTCGCGGCGCGGTGGCCTTGGTAAAGGCGCTGGCATCCGCAGTATCGATCGGGAGCGGCGCCGCGGTCGGGCGCGAAGGGCCTATCATTCAGATAGGCTCAGCTCTCGGCTCTGCCTTTGCCCAATTCATCGGGCTTTCGACCCGGCAGAGGATCACGCTGCTCTCCGCGGGCGCCGGCGCAGGCATTGCCGCAACCTTCAATACTCCGCTGGGCGGCGTGCTGTTTGCTCTGGAAATTCTTCTGCCGGAAGTTTCAAATCGAACATTCCTTCCAGTCGTCGTGGCCACGGGCGCTGCGACGACGATCGGGCGCATCCTGATCGGTCCGGATCCGGCCTTTTCGGTTCCGGATATGCAGTTCAGCATGGTTGCATCCTTCAATGCGCAGGAAGCTGTCGCATTCGTCCTGCTCGGCCTGGTGTCTGGAGCGGCAGCTTGGGCGTTCATCCGTCTGCTCGTCTTTATGGAAGATGGCTTTCCGAAGCTGTCTGGTAACGAGTATGTTCAGAACATC
Source organism: Bradyrhizobium sp. 62 (assembly GCF_023073035.1). Classification (NCBI taxonomy): domain Bacteria; kingdom Pseudomonadati; phylum Pseudomonadota; class Alphaproteobacteria; order Hyphomicrobiales; family Nitrobacteraceae; genus Bradyrhizobium; species Bradyrhizobium sp. 62. The sequence goes on along the minus strand of NZ_JADPIT010000002.1, from coordinate 13,818 downwards.
ATTGGCATGTCGTCCATCGGCCTGCTGATGGTGATGCTCACGCATGCCTTTGGTCACTCCTACGTCGACGGAGTGGGCTACTCCGTCATTCAGGAGATACTGGACCAAAAGATGACAGCGGCGGGGCTCCTGGCGCTGCTGTTCGTGCTGAAGCTGTTGGCAACGACGGTCAGCCTCGGTTGCGGGGCGTCGGGCGGAATATTCTCGCCATCGCTTTACCTTGGGGCCAGCTTGGGGGCCGCCTTTGCCGCTGCAACCAATTCAATCCTGCCTTACTCAGGGCTGACGCCATCTTCGGCCGCGATCATTGGAATGGCGGCCATTGTTGGTGCAGGTACGGGCGGCGTCATGACGGCGATCGTGATGGTGTTCGAAATGACGCGCGATTACGCAATCATCGTTCCAGTTATCGTTGCGGTAGCGTTGGCTGCAGGCGTGAGGCGTGCACTCGTCAACGAAACGATTTACACGGTCAAGTTGCGCCACCGCGGGCACCGCATTCCAAAGGAACGGCATATCAACCTCTATCTGGTGAAGCAGGCCCAGGACATCATGGAAAGGCGCTTTATCGTCGCCGGGGTAGGTACGACACTAAGACAGGCTATGGCTGCGGAAGATATCAATGATGCACTTCCTATCGTGGTTGAGCGCGAAGGCCGGATTGTTGGGCTGATCCCGCCACGTTCCGGCTTATGGGCGGAGTCGCAATCCAACCCAGTTGTCGCGGTCGAGCAATTCGTCGAGCGGCGGATGGTGATTTGCCGCGATCAGGACCTCTTGAGTTTGGTGTTTGCCAGGTTGAAGCGTCATCGGGCCGGCGCGGCAATCGTTGTCCGCTCTGCCTCCCGCCCGCGCGTGAACGATGTCGTCGGCGTCCTCACCAAACGCGTTATCGCAGATGCCGTCATCGACAGCTACGAGGATTGAAACGGATAAAGTGAGGGCTTGTCGCTTGAACGACAACTCGAGACGAGACTTATTATCCGACAGTCCGCCTTGCCACCCAGCCTAGGGTCGAGCCTTGAATGATGATGCTGAACAGGACGACCCCATAGGTTGACGCGAGCATGGCGGCCTTGGCCGGGCTATCCGGCATTGATAGGGCGAGTGCAACTGAAATCCCGCCTCGAACGCCCGCCCAGGTGAGAAAGGGCGCGTTGCGCAGGGAAAGCAGTTGAGTCCATCCGAACAAAAACGGTTGGACTGAAACAGAGACAAACCGGGCGAAGAGAGCGAGTGGAATCGACGCTGCTGCCAGGCCAAGGCTGCGAAGATCAAAGCGCAGTATCAAGGTCTCGAGCCCGATAAGCAGAAAAAGGACCGAGTTGAGGATTTCGTCGATGAGGCTCCAGAGTGCGAAGAGATATCCTTGTGTCCGCTCGCTCATCGCATATCGCGGTCCTCGGTCGCCGATGAGGAGGCCTGCGGCGACCATGGAGAGCGGTCCGCTGACGTGCAGATGTAACGCAAGTGCGTATGTTCCGGTGACGAGCGCGAGAGAGATCAGTACCTCTATGGCGTAGTCGTCGATGAGTCGCATCGCGCGATACGCGATATAGCCAGTCAACAAGCCCAGCACTATTCCACCGCCAGCTTCGCGAACGAGCAACTCAGTGACATCGGCAGCCGAAACTTGAGCGCCGTCTCCGGTGCTCGCAAAGCGAAGCATGATCGTGAACAGAACAATCCCGACGCCGTCGTTGAACAATGCCTCGCCTTCCGTCTCGATCTGCAGCTCTTTCGGCACTTTGGTGTTGCGAAGCGTACTCAGGACAGCAACGGGGTCAGTCGGGCTGATCAATGCGCCGAACACGAATGCCCAACCCAATGATACGGGTAAGTTCACAAGGCCGCAGATGAACCAGAACATCAGGCCTACGAGGACGGTTGAAATTGAGGTGCCGAGAACGGCCAGAATAAATACCGGAATGGCGCGGCTTCTGAGTGTGTCCAGATCTACGTGCAACGCGCCGGCGAACAGCAGAAATGCAAGCATTCCCTTGACGACGACTTCGGCAAAGTCGATCTGTCGGAGTCCGTCGGCAAGTTGGTTTAGCAGATGAACTGTGGGAACCGCTGCATCCAAACCGATCATCAACAGCGACGTCAGGACACTCATCAAAAGAAGACCTACGCTGCGGGAGAGCGGCAGGAACTTGTGATTCAGCCAACCAAAGGCGGCAGACAATGTGAGTAGAACGGCAGCAATATCCATCAGCGAAAGCACGACAGGCTCCCTTGTGCTCTGGCGAGAGTGCCTGTTCACTCCCTTCCGATGCCGCTGTTCGCTCTAACCGGTGACGGTAGAGCGTTCGAGATAGCGACTTTGAGACGTGAATAAGCAAAAGCAACTTCGGCAGTTCCTGCGGGACATCTAAGCGGATTGGGATAAGCCTCAATTCCAAGCTCCTCTCAGCGGCGGGGGCAGCTATCCATTTTCTGCATCTGCGGCGAAAGATCGCGACGACGTTTGTCAGTATCATCGTTCACACCGCATTCATTGGACCGATCTAGAAGTGCGGAGGGGGCGTACGACAAGGAAAAACTATGAAGAAAATCGCCTATGGATTTGCGGCCGCTGCTCTGCTTGCTGGCACTCAGTTCTTGGTTCCTGCCAATGCGATGATGGCGCCACCGGTCGGCGCCGCGGCAACATCCGAGACGAGGCAGGCTGGCTATCACTATCATCATCATCGGAGGGTCTGCACCGTGCGGACCGTAGTCAAGCGCGGCTATCATGGTCGGCGTATCGTCAAGCACGTGCGTGTCTGCCGATAAGCGCTTGGAGGGCCGTCGATCGAGGCGGCCCTCACCAAGAGCAGTCTTTGCGCAGTGAGATGGGTGCGCCGCACTTTACATCTGAAGCTGACGCTCAACAGTCCGGGAAAATCGACGTGCCGCGATCTCAAACGCCGCGACACAAAGAGCCGTGAACAACATACCGGGGACCAGGAGCACAACGACTGTATCCATGATCGAGCGAGTTCCTGCAAAGGATCGGGACGATGAATCCGACTTCGTCATTTCTCGATGTCGGTTGCCACACGCCTAGGTCAAGCAATCGCGTATGCCGAGAACAGAAGGCAAGTGAGATAGATGCAAGCGAGGCAAATGCCCGCGGTTCTCGCCGTGCGGGCATCTAGCCGCGAGCTCGTCCGAGTGGCGAGCCCGGGCAGTTTCTCATACTGTGCAAAGAGCTGGCGACCGGCACGTCCTCGAAAAAGTACATTTCTCATGTGTGCCTCCACACAAACCTGATCCGATCCAACAAGGTGCGGAGTGCAGAAGCCGCAAAGAACGGTGTTTTGGCTGGCGATCCGCATTGGTTCTCTCGTCCGCTTCACCGAAGATAGTGGACGGCGTCCCATCGGGCAGTCAGGAGATGAGCGGGGCTTGTCGGGATAATCCTGACGTCGGCATGCCGGGCGCAGGGCCGTTTGGCCCACCTACTGCCCGCTCAAACTTGATCGGCACTCTTTCCCGAATGGCCCAACCAGCCAAGGGCCACGCCGTAGCGCACTATGTCGGCACGCGTGAACAGCCCGAGCTTTTCGACCGCCCTGGCCTTGTAAGTTTCGACGGTCTTGATGCTGATGCTTAGCTGATTGGCAATTTCCTTGTTGCTGAAGCCTTGTGCGATGAATCTGAGAACCTCACTCTCGCGCGGTGTCAGCTCGCCGGCTGTGGAAGCGCCGGAAGACGAGTGGGCGCCCTGCGCGGATGGTAGTGCTTTCTCCGCTATTGCTGGATCCAGATACAAACCACCTCCAGCGATCGCGCGAACTGCGCGCTCGAGCTCGTCGGCCGCAGAGCGCTTCAGCAGATAGCCGCGAGCTCCCGCTTGCAGCATCGGCTGAACGTAGGCGTGATCCTCGTGCACGGTCAGCGCCAGAAGACGAACTTGAGGAAGCTGCGTCGCTAGGGTGCGAGCAACTTCGAGGCCACTGATACCGGGAAGTGAAATGTCCAGGATGGCAATGTCCGGTGTGGCCTGGCGAATGATGTCTAGGGCGGCCTGTCCATCCGTTGCTTCCCCGACGATCTCAATGTCATGCACGTCCTGAAGCAACGCCTTCATTCCGGCCAGAACAAGCGGATGATCGTCAGTCAACGTGATCCGGATCGGGCACATAGCCCATCTCCTCTATTGGCACCGGTATTCTCATGAAAAGAGAGGTGCCGTGGCCGGGTTCAGATTCAATCGCCAAAGATCCACCGAGCAGCGTGAGGCGCTCCTCGATGACGGACAGGCCCAATTTTGCGTGGCGGCTCTCGCCCTGCGAGAATTCCTGAAAGTCGAAGCCGTTCCCGTCGTCTTCGACGACGATCCTAAGCTCAGTTGTGCGTCGGTCGATGACCACGCTGACGTTTCGAGCTTGCGCGTGTTTGACCACGTTGTTTACGGCCTCCTGGACGGCGCGGTAAACCGCGATTTCGACGTCCTGGCCGAGACGATCTCTTCTGCCCAGAGGCTGAAAATCAACGCTGATCCCGAACCGGCGCCGGATCTCCGCGCAGAATGCCTCCAGCGCCTTGTAAAGTCCCAGGTCATCAAGGGCGGTCGGGCGCAGGTCAGAGGCGATTTGATGGATATCGCGCCCAATCCCTCTCGCGAGTCCTTGCAGCCAATTGAGCCTCTCCAATCCGAGCTTGCGTTTGGCGCTCGTGCCCAGAAGCGGCTCCAGGTTCTTCAGACCGAGAAGTAGACCTGTGACCGTCTGGCCGATCTGATCGTGAAGCTCTCTTGCGATTCTACGGCGTTCATTTTCTTCCGCTTCGGAAAGGCGTCGAAGCAGTTGTTGTCGCTCCAGCTCAGCTCGCTTGGTCTCGTCGATATCCAGAATGACGCCATATACGACGTCCAAGTTCTTATCATCGATGCGAGACAGCCGTCCGCTGGCCCGCAGCCATCGGCTGTGAGGGGGAGCGGTCCGGAAATCAGCAATCGCCACGTTTCCCGAACGGCAACTCAGCAAGGAAGCCTCAAAGTTCCGCTGGTCGGCGGGATCAATGCAACTCAGTATCCGATCTATCGGAAGGATCGTATCTCCTTCGGAGCGCGAACCGTCTATCCGGAGCATCTCCCGGGCGCGGGGCGACACGATCGCTTCTCTGCTCGCAAAATCACAGCTGAACACGCCGAGATCTGCGGCATCGATCGTCAGCCTCCGTCGCTCTTCACTTGCGCTGAGTGCCAATGCAGCCTGCGCCTCTTGCTCGCGCCGGCGAAGCGAAATGTCGCGTATGGTGTACCAGGCCAAAGTCAGAGCCAAGATGAAGCTCAATACCCCACCCCCGGCAAGGAAAATGGCTGAGCGCTGGACGGGACCATTCAGTTCCTGCGTCGGTATTCCGAAATGGACCGACCATCCGCTGGTTCCGGGGATGACTTTGTAGATCGAGTCGACTTGTTCGCCGGCGGGCGTGGTTTTGAGGTAGCCTCCTTCTGGCGCTGAGGCTATCGCCTGGCGGACCGTAGCGCTGGCAGATTGTCCGAGTTCGGATTGTTCACCGAAGGTGCGGGCGACGATGTTCCCCTTGGCATCGACCACGAAACCCACCCAGCCGGCCGGGGCTCCTGCGCTCTTCAAAATCTGGCTTATTGCATCGGGCACCAGGGCCACCGTGAGTACAAACTTCAGTTGCCCATCGCGCTCAACGGGGGCCCTGACGGCCACCACGCGTTTGCCGGTGATGGGACCACATGGCCCAATTCCGCCGATCGCCGGCTTTCTCGTTTTCAGGATCTGTTCGAAATTCTCTCGGTCGGCGGTGGCGCGCATCCCATCTCCGAGTGGACGGCTGACATCAAGCACCTGATTTCCCTCGGGATCGACGAGCTGAATCGTCTGCCAAAGAGGACGTGCTTCGTTGATACGCGTCGCTTCTCGATAGAACGCGTCGAGGTCCGGCTTGTCGAGTGTTGCGGAAGCCGCGACGGTCTCGGCGATCTCGAGCTGGAGACTGATCTCGGAGGCAAGCCGGTTGACGACGCTATCGAGCGTCTCCACGGCGGCAGCCTGAGAACCCCTGCGCTGCTGCTGGGCGTTCAGGAAAACGACCCAACCCGCGAAAAGCGCAAGAGGCATCGCTGCCGCGATGAAGACGAGGATCAAGGGGCGGCGGGCTGCGCGCCGGGAGATTGAGGTGGGCGCCTCCATGCGGGTGGGTATCAAATGAGACAGCAAAACGCCCACGTCTGGCACTTTCTCGATGTTTCTGGTTCTTGTCAGGTTTTTCCCGACGGTACTATCGGTCACCCTGACTCCCAGGATCGCTCGATACATCCCATCGTACAGGCAATCATTGTAGCGGTCTAGAATTGGGCTTGACATGGAACATTCTTCATCGCCGCTGCGGTTGATCGAAAACCAATTCAACCCGAAGCGGCTCGGCCTTGACGAGCCCTTCTGCGGCACTAGCCGCAACGAACTCGTCTCCCGACTGTCGGCCTCATCGCAGTGCCGGTTGCTCGAAAGCTGCGAGACAGTGTCTCTGAACAAAGGACAAATTCTCTACGATCGCGGCACTCCTCTTCGCTACGCGTACTTCATCGAGTCCGGCGGGTGTTCTGTCACGACCCGTGCGGGCGACTGCCTGCCGGTAGAGATCCATACGCTCGGGATGAAGGATTTCGTCGGCGTGCCGTTGGTCCTGGGCATGCAAGTGTCGCCGCACCGCTGCAGCGTGAGAGTGCCGGGTCAAGCGAGTCGGATCCAGTCCGATCAGCTGACTGCTTTGATCAAGAGCGACGTCGAGCTTGAAAAGATGCTTTTAGGCTATGTTCAGGCGATCCTAATTCACAGTTCGCAACTATCAGCCTGCAACTCCAGGCACACGCTGCACCAGCGCCTCGCGCGGTGGCTCCTAGTTGCCAGCGACAGGCTCGGATCTCGCGAGGTACCTTTCACGCATAGTTACATAGCCAACGCTCTCGCGGTCCGGCGCGCCGGCGTTACGGTCGCTCTCGGCAGTATGGTGCGCGACGGGGTGATTGGATGTCGCAGGGCAGGGATCGTTGTCACGGACGAAGCCAGGCTGAAAGCGATGTCTTGCGATTGTCAGGGTATCATCCTGGCGGCCCACAACCGTCCTTGTGCGGTGCCGCCCCTCCGCATTGCATATTCGTGAACGCGATTCCCGACTGCGTTAAGTCAAGTGTCCGGCAGCGAACAGAGTCCAGATATTCTTGAAGCGATAGAGGCGGAGATGTCATCGCAAGAAAGCCGGATCCGAACCGATACCGAAGTTCTGGTGGGAGCCTTGGAGGAGGCCCAAAGGCTTCTTGCCGTTTACGAGAACCCTTGCTGCAATCGTACCAGGGACGACATTATCGCTATGGTCGAGTTCATCATATGTAACCCTTCCGTGACACGTGCAATGCTTCGTCAGAAGATGCGCGGCCGTCTCAAGCTGGTAGGATAAGTCTCGTGCGGCAGCGTACCTTCGCATGCAGGAAACGAAACTTGCGGGCGTGCGATGAGTTGACGATGATCAACAGAACTAGGAGCAATCGTCATGAAGACATCAGTTTGCATTCTTGCCTCTGCGATGCTGCTGGCTACGCCGGCCATGGCGCAGTCACCCCACAACAACGCGACGACCGCCGCGCCCAACATGCAGCCGGCTGCCTCGACCGCCTCCATGCACAAGGAAGGCGAATGGCGTGCATCGAAACTCGTTGGTGTGAACGTCTATAACAACAGCAACGAGAAGATCGGGGATGTCAACGATCTGATTCTGGATGCCAGCGGGCGGGTTGCCAACGTGGTGATCGGAGTGGGAGGATTTCTTGGGATGGGTGAGCACAACGTCGCCGTGGCGTTCGATCAGCTCAAATTCGCCAAGGAACCGGTAAAGACGGCGTCCAACGATGGCGCTGGAAAGGCCGGCACTACAAGTTCTACGAGCACAACGGGAAGTGCATCAACGTCGGCCCGGCGAAGCGACAATTGGTATCCGGACCACGTGGTGCTGAACGCCAACAAGGATCAGCTGAAGAAGATGCCCGAATTCAAGTACTGAGCCGATTTCGGTCTGTATTTCCAGCATGCTTATCGGCGGTGTCATCGGAGATGACGCCGCCGCAGTTGTCTTGGATCCGGTCGGCTTAGATTTAGTAGCAGGAAAAGCAGCCTTGAATTTCCGCATTGAATCGATCAGCTTGCGTGCCGCTGGCTGAGGTCGACGATGTCCGATGAAGCACTGCCGGAACAGGTAGAGGAGCTTGTCCGGCGCTACATTCGCTCTGTGGCGCAGCTCGAAGCCCTTTTGTTCTTCCATAAGCGGCCGGGCGAGCGTTTTGACGCAGAAACGCTCGCTGCACGCCTTTACGCGGGCAAGACCGAGACGGCCGATGCTCTCGCGTCCCTCGCGAGGGATGGCTTCCTGGACGGCGCGGCAGGGATCTATGCGTTTGCGCCGCGGCCCGAATTGCGGGCTGTGATCGATCGCTTGGCCTTGGCGTATTCGCGGCATCTGATCCCGATCACACATATCATCCACAACAGCCCACACCGTATCCAGGCATTTTCAGACGCCTTCAGGATTCGAAAGGATTAGTCATGGCTGCGGTGATTTACACGCTTTGCGCGATCACGAGCGGCTTTTGTGCCTGGCTGCTCGTTCGGGCATATATCGATAACAGGTCGAGATTGCTCCTCTGGAGCGCGGTCTGCTTCGCGGGTCTGACTTTCGAAAATGCTGCTCTGTGGATCGATAAGATCGTGTTTCCTCAAATTGATCTCTCCGCCGTGCGTCTGTCGATCGGCCTGTTCGCCATGACGGTCCTGCTTATAGGCATGATCTGGGAGGCCGAGTGATGGACCATTTGAATCCCGTTCTTTCAGGTGCGACGGCATTCGCATCGCTCCTGGCGAGCATATATTTCCTGAAGTTTTGGCGTAAGACGGGCGACACCTTTTTCCTGTTCTTTGCCGCTGCTTTTGTGATCGACGCCGTTGCGAGATTTGTCCTGGCGGTGGTGCAAGTGACGAATGCGAGCGAGCCGGTCTACTTCATCCCGCGCCTGATCACATTCGGTCTGATCGCACTTTCGATTGTCGGGAAGAACGCGCTGCCGAAGAATCGCAAGTGACGCACGAATTCAAGAGGCGCTGACTTGCAAAAATGCTGTGCACGAACAACCGCTTTCGCGCTTTGAATGAAGATACCTTGGACAGGTCATGCCGTCAGGAGAGGCGGACCCCAGCCGAGGAACGATGGGGTCCCAGCTCCGCCGCGCGCCAATTCACCCGGACCTTGGTGGGCTGCTGTGTGGGACAGGAGTGATCTTGAGCGGAGCGCGCACAGCTTGCTACCTGACGAAACACGGTACACTTCCGTACAATAGACAGCCGATCTGCCCCGCTGCCGCTTGCTCGCGGGCGACCTCGGAAGGATATTGCGCAAGGGGGCTTTCATGATCAGAAATTCGAGTCAAACGACACTCAATGTGTTTCCGCAAGCATACTGCCTGTCTTGCGAGGAAAAGACGCCGCATCGGCATGAACGGCTGGCAATCCACGGCACGCAAGTGGCACGCGCGATTTGTCTCGCCTGCAACAACCAGCGTACGGGCTTTGAGAAGGGGAAGCGGCTCGCCAATCCGATCTAGGAGCCGCCGTCCTTTGGTGCATGTTCGCGTATTATTGCTTACGAAATCGGCAGAGTTTCCAAATTCGCTGCGAGGGCTGCGTCTGCTCGATGGCTCGAACAATCATCTCCATCCAGCCGGCGTAGCTCCAGAGTGACCCCGATATCGTACAAGGAGTTCTTCCGCTATGGCATTTTCGGCCTGGCGGTAGCCGCAGTCGTGGCGTTCGGTATCTCACCATTTACCGGAGGAATCGTACAGCAATGGTCGCGCAGCGATGTTGAAGCCAGATCCAAGCTGGTCTTCAACGCCATCCAGCCGTTGCTTAGTCGTGATGTGGAAGACCAGGCGTGGGACCGGCTCTCGGACCTTTTCAAGAGAGTGGCGCTTGACAAGAAGATTCTCGCGGTTGGATTTTGTGATCCGGGAGGCTCGTTGCTCGCGCCAACACCGGAGATGCCGGCGAGCTTCTCCTGCGAAAAGTCGGCCAAATCCGAGAACGACAGTTTCGCAAGCATCACCAGCGGGGGGCGACGAATTCTTGTAGCTGCGTTTCCGATCTCGAGTAGCCGAGGTCGTTCCTACCTCGTCATTCTAACCGACCTCAGCTTCGCGGCGGCCAGGTCTAGCCAGGTGCTGGCGTATCTGCTTGCAGCGCTTGCCGGCGTCGTTCTGGTCCTGACCGTTGGCACGATCATTTTCGCCGTCCTCATGATGCGCGGCTGGATGAAGGCGTTGCGACGCGCGGTCGAAGAGGTCCGTCGAGGTGCTCAGGGAGTGCCACTCCGATTCGGTGGCTCGTCTATTGATCGAGAAATTCACAAGCTGTTGCGTAGCGCCGAACAAGTTACGTTTACACGCCAGATCGAGTGGACGCCAAAATCGCTTCAGGAGGTGCTGCAAAGCGTCCTTCCGGGGGCCGAAGTTCTCGTCCTTTCCAATCGGGAGCCCTACATTCACAACACTTCGGAAGCGGGGACTGTAGTGCAGCGGCCGGCGAGTGGATTGGTCTCGGCCCTGGAGCCGATCATGCGTGCCTGCGGTGGCACTTGGATCGCACACGGCAGCGGCAGCGCCGATCGGGAGACGGTCGACGACAACGATAGGATCCGCGTGCCCGAGGCAAGTCCGGCCTACACGCTTCGGCGCATCTGGATCTCCGAGGAGGAACAGGACGGATATTATTACGGTTTTGCCAACGAAGGGCTCTGGCCCGTGTGCCATATCGTTTTCGTGCGCCCTACGTTCAGGTCCAGCGACTGGCAGATGTATCGGCAGATCAACCAGCGCTTTGCCGATGCAGTCGTTGCCGAGGCGCGGACCGCGGACCCCATCGTGCTGGTCCAGGACTATCACTTCGCGCTTGCTCCAAGAATGATCCGTGAGCGCCTGCCGAGGGCGACGATCATAACCTTCTGGCACATTCCATGGCCGAATGCGGAAACATTCAGCATCTGCCCATGGAAGGCGGAGATTATCGAAGGATTGCTCGGCAGCACCATTGTTGGATTTCATACCCAGTTTCACTGCAACAACTTCATCGAGGGTGTGGATCGCTTCGTGGAGAGCAGGATCGATCGCGAAGTGCAAGCGGTCAGCCTTGGAGGACATGAGACCAGAATACGTGCTTATCCAATCTCTATCGAGTGGCCGCCAAGAGAACTGGAAAAGCTACCACCTCCCGGGGAATGCCGATCTAGCATCCTTGCCCAGTTCGGATTGGCGGAGAATACGAGGCTGATCGTAGGCGTTGAACGCTTCGATTACACCAAAGGCATTCTTGATCGCATGCGGGCCGTAGACGCGCTTTTGGCGCGAGATCCGGCCTGGACAGATCGGCTTGCATTCATCCAGGTTGCAGCGCCGACACGCAGCAAACTCAGCTCATATTCGAAGCTCCAGGCGGAAGCGGAAGTGCTTGCTGCCGAAATAAACGAGCGGCACCACGGTCGCCAACCCGTGATGCACTTGGTCGCGCGGCACTACGAGCCGTCAGATGTGTTCCAGCTGTTTAGAGGAGCCGATGTCTGCATCGTCAGCAGCCTGCACGATGGAATGAACCTTGTCGCAAAGGAGTTCGTTAGCTCGCGAGAGGACGATGCTGGGGTCCTTATCTTATCGAGCTTCACTGGGGCGTCACGAGAATTGTCCGAGGCTCTCATTGTCAATCCCTATGACATTGGAGAAATGGCATCGGCGATCAAGCTTGCACTTACTATGCCGGCGGAGGAGCAGGCCGAGCGCATGAAGCTCATGCGGCAGCAGGTGAAGGAACATAACGTCTATCGCTGGGCGGGCGCGATGCTAGTGGACGCAGCGAGAAGTCGCACCCGCGAGCGGGTTCTTGGTCTGGCCGCTAAGGCCCCTCACGGCGTGAAGCCGATCTGAGCGAGTCTCTTTAAAAGCGGTCTTCCAAGAAAATCGGTACGAAAGCGTACTGTCCGCTCTTTCCAAAACGAATAGCTCGGTCGCACTCTCGTGCTTGCGACTTTTTGCTCCGTGATGTGGAGGAAGGCGAATATGAACATCCTGATTGGAGCTGCTATGCTTGCGGCAGCAGGCATCCTGATCTTCATTGGGCTTCCCAATCGGACCGGCGAGCAACCGAAGTTCCTGCGCTTTGAAGCAGCGCTGGTTCTGTATCCTCCAATGATCTTGTCGTTCATTGGCCTCGGCGCTGCGGCCCTGATTTCAGGCATGCTCACCAGATAGTCGCCTTTCGAGACATAGAGACGGCCCTCCAAACGGCCCAAAATGCAATCAGTCACGGCGTGGCTTGGAAACCATCGTCCAGGAGGCGGATGCGTGGCCCATGCCGGCAATCCCAGGCATCAGTCAAGAGGAGTAGAGTTGGTCTCGCGGGCTTAGCCGTTGGAATTCGGCCCGCCAGAGTGCCGAAACGACCTCAGCAGGCGATTCAGTGCCGGGCTCGCGGCGCGGCGGAGCTCCTGAAGATTTCTCTGCGATAGTGCCCGCAGTTTCTGTTCACCTCTCCCGGTCAGTTTGAGGTGCACACGTCTGGCATCCTGCGGGTCGGCAACCCGGCCTACTAGCCCAAGCTTGGCCAAACGATTGATCAATTCAACCGCCGAGTGAGGCCGAATCAGCAGAAAGCGCGCAACATCACCGACTGTCGCAGGACCCGGGCGCACGAAGCCCTTGATCCCAAGCAGCGCCTGATGCTGCGTCGGCGTCAATCCCTGCTTTGCCGCGGCTGCCTCGCTGAAGGCCAGAAAGCTCCGGATCTCGTACCGGAACTGCGCAAGCGCAGCATAGTCGGAGTCACGCATCGGCTCGGTGGCTGAGGACCGCCCGGACCTGGCCGCAGTCGCCCGTTGCGTCCTCTTCATCTGAACCATGCCGTGCCGCCTCCGTGCTTCCTACCCGGCAACGCGAGCCGTTAGCCAAAGTACCAAGCAGGAGCGCCCGGACCAAGCAGCGGGAATTCCGGATGCACAGCTATTGCGCCCCTACTCGAAGCTCGACAGCAGGATCTTCACCAGGATGATTTGAAACGCGATCGGGATGCGGACGCTTTTCCGCCGGATCGAGCGCTGCAGCGCACCGGCGATCTCGGCGCTGGTCAGGCTGCCTGCCGAGGCATTGGCGATCAGCTCGCTCCACATCTGCGACAGCGAACCGCCGGGCGGGATTACCGGCTTGATAGTCACGCCGCAGCCCTGCGCCCATTCCACGATCTCCCGCATCGTATGCGGCCCGCAATTGCGCGCCGTCGCGAGACGTTCAGCCGTGAGCGCCCGCAGCAACTCGCGCGATGGCGACCAGTTCCCTTTCGGCGGCTGCTCGCCGTTGAGCTCGACTGCGAGCTCCTTCAGAACGTTCTGGGCACGCACGCTCAGCCGCTTCATCGGCCCGGGCACACGCTTCGCCTGAACAGAGCCGACTGCCGGTCCCCGCTCACCTGTCGTTCGATTGCGAGGC
>NZ_JADPIT010000002.1:0-271 GCF_023073035.1 Bradyrhizobium sp. 62 | reverse complement strand
CGGGCATGCGCGAGGCATCGCCGGACTGTGGTGTCGCCCCCTGTCCGTTCACCTCTTCCACCGACCACGCCGCGTCCTGCCGCTCCGAACCTTGCGGCCATGACCGTCGCTTCCGGGTACCCGCCACTCTCGTTCGCCGCGCCATTTCTCTCGCCGAACCCGCCAGCCTCGTACTCACAAAGGCTAATATATGTCGGGATACGATCTGGTTTCACGACATAATTTTAGTCGTTCGACCAAAGACGAAATTGACAGAAGGCGTTCACAAGCA
>NZ_JADPIT010000034.1:0-3600 GCF_023073035.1 Bradyrhizobium sp. 62 | reverse complement strand
TGTCCGGCGACAGCAACCGCCTCAAGCTTGAGGTCGGCAAATTCCTCGATTCCGTGCGCGCTGCCTAAGAGCCTCGTTCCAGACAGTTAGAGAGACGCCCTGCCTCTCTCAGGCGGGGCGTTTTTGCATCCGATCGTCGCCGCGAACGTCTCGCGCATGCTTTCGGCGAACATCGGCTGCAAAAGCAAACGGCGGCGACCTCCAGCTGAAATTTACAACTTACTCGCGAAATTATCTCTTCCATTTCAATTATTTGGGCTGAAATCTCAGTATTTCTCCGGGCCTCCCGTTAACCAGAATGCGAAACTCGAGGACTAGATTCTCCGGCAAGGGCGATCAACGTCCATGCAGCCGGCAAGGACTTGGCTGCGTGTTTCCTTTGGGGGAAACTTAGCATGTTGAGCCCTGCTCATCATCAGCAGGTCCGAACTCAGGCCGCCAGCGCGTGGAGTCGGCTTGGAAATGTTCGGATCGGCACGATCTTGCCGATCATCATCTCTGCCCTGGTCTTGCTGGGGTTGGCCTCGGCTGGATTCATCGCCTATGACGCCATCCTCAAGAGGCGAGAGTCCGAGGCATTCCTGAAGGTCAATGCAGTTGCCCATCTGCTGCTGCGCAGCGCAGGACATTGGGCGATTGAACGCGGGCTGACCAACGCCGTGCTGAAGTCTCCTGATGTCGTCAGCCCCGAGCGCCGTGCCGAAATCGCCAAGGCGCGCGCGACGGCCGACGAGGCCTTTCGCCAAGCCGCCCTCGATATCAGCGCGATTCCCGAAATGACGGCGGGGCAAAGACAGATTGCGGACGCCGCGGCGAAATTTGAGGCGCTGCGTCTCTTGCGTGAGAAGGCCGATGCGGGAATGTCGCGCCCGCGCGTCGAACGCGAGCCTGACCTCGTAGATGGCTTCGCGCCGACAATTACGGAGGTGATCGACGTCGCGAGCAACCGCTTGCGGCTGACGCTCGAAACGCTCACCAGCCCGCCCGTGGCAAGGCTGGCTCAGCTCATCGGCTTGCGACATCTGACAGCTCAGATGGCCGAGAATGCCGGAAGGGAGCGGGCCCTGCTGGCTGGGGTCGTCGGTGCGCGCGCGAAGCTCGGGATGGAGGGCTATGAGCGCCTTTCGGCGCTGCGAGCCAAGGTCGAACTCGCATGGGACACGGTATTGCCGGTGCGGCTGCGCTCCGACCTCGCCGTG
The DNA here is from genome assembly GCF_023073035.1 of Bradyrhizobium sp. 62. NCBI lineage: Bacteria > Pseudomonadati > Pseudomonadota > Alphaproteobacteria > Hyphomicrobiales > Nitrobacteraceae > Bradyrhizobium > Bradyrhizobium sp. 62. The sequence continues at coordinate 2,401 of NZ_JADPIT010000034.1, read as the reverse complement.
CAGATCGGCGAGGCGATGACGGAGGTCGAGAAGTCCTATTTTGGAGCCTACGGCGAAACGCGGGCAATTGTGCTCGCCGGTGGCGAAGGCGGGGACTACAAGATCACCGGACCCGAATACTTCACGCGGGCCACTGCCGGCATCAATGCGGTGCTGAAGCTCGGTGAAGCCATTGGCGCGGCCGCTGACCGCGAAGCCACGATGCAGGCAGAAGGCAGCACTCGTAATTTCGCTTTCACGGTCGTGTTGCTCTGCGTCTCGGTGATGCTCGCTGGCCTCAGTTTCTGGATCACCTTTGGCCGGATCCTCAAGCCGCTTTCAGCCATTTCGGTTGCGATGGGTGGGCTCGCCAATGGCGACTTCACGACAGTCGTGCCAGGCACCCGCCGAGGTGACGAGGTCGGCGAGATGGCGCGGACCGTTGAAGTCTTCAAGCAAAACGGCCTTGAAGTCGAACGCATGCGCGGCGATCACGCTGCGGCCGAGCGGCGGGCAGACGAGCAGCGCAAGGCGGATATGCGGAAGCTGGCCGACGGCTTCGAAGCCGCCATCGGGGAGATTGTCGATACCGTGTCCTCGGCAGCGACCGAACTCGAAGCCTCGGCGTCGACGCTCACATCGACCGCGGAGCGCGGGCAGCAGCTCACGACCATGGTTGCTGCGGCCTCCGAGGAGGCGTCGACCAACGTGCAGGCGGTGGCGTCGGCGACCGAGGAGCTATCGTCCTCTATCACCGAGATCAGCAGGCAGGTGCAGGAATCGGCCCGCGTGGCCCACGAAGCTGTCGGCCAGGCGCGCGTCACCACCGAGCGTGTCAGCGAATTGTCCAGGGCGGCGACGCGGATCGGCGACGTGGTCGAGCTGATCAACACCATCGCGGGTCAGACCAATCTCCTGGCGCTCAACGCGACCATCGAGGCCGCGCGCGCCGGCGAAGCCGGTCGCGGCTTTGCGGTCGTCGCCTCCGAGGTCAAGGCACTCGCCGAACAGACCGCGAAGGCCACCGGCGAGATCGGGCAGCAGATCGCCAGCATCCAGACCGCGACCGAGCATTCGGTCGACGCAATCAAGGACATCAGCGGCACTATCGAGAAGCTCTCGGAGATTTCCTCCACCATCGCGGCTGCCGTGGAAGAGCAGGGCGCGGCGACACAGGAAATCTCCCGCAACGTGCAGCAGGCGGCGGAAGGCACCCATCAGGTCTCGGCCAACATCACCGACGTGCAGCGCGGTGCAGGCGAAACCGGCTCGGCGTCGTCGCAGGTGCTGGCGGCGGCCCAGTCGCTCTCCGGAGACAGCAACCGCCTTAAGCTCGAGGTCGGCAACTTCCTCGATACCGTGCGCGCAGCGTGACGCGGCATCGCGCAGTCGCAACCGAATCCGAAATCGGTTGCGTCTGCGGAGCGACCTCGTAGGGGGTGGACGTTAACGCACGCGGACCTCGCTAATTCGCGAAGCATGTTCCGATTGCGCGGGATAGTTGCGGTAATCCGGCAATTCGAGCGGCGCATTCAGTATTTCTACCTAAGCGGCGCCGCTCTCGCGCTTAACGTTAATGGAGGGCTCGTCAGATATCCTTCCCAGCTGTTCACGCGCTTGGTCGCGACAATGCGTATCCCAAGGATATTTTCGATGATGATCATTCAGAACCTGCGAATTGGCACCAAGCTCGCCATCACCTCGGCGCTGACCCTCGCGCTCGTCGCCGTGATGATCCTCCTCCAGATGAGCGGAGGCGCCGAGGTCCAGAAGTTCGGCGATAGCGCATCGAGACAGCAGGCGATCGCGCTCAATGCCGCGGAAGCGAAATCGTCGGTGCGGGGCATGCAGATCGGCATTCGCGACATCCTGATGTCGAGCTCACCGACCGAGATGCAGAAAGCCGCCGGCTATTTCAATGACCGGCAGACGTCGGCCCTGAAGTTCTCGGGTGAAATGGCAAGGCTTTCGCAATCGCCGGAGAACCACAAGCGTATCGACCGCCTGACCGTGTTGATCGGAAATTTCCAGAAGGGCGAGCAGCAGATCGAGGCGGTCCGCAAGCAGGAGCTCGCACTCGAGTCGAAGAAGGACGGCGAAGCGGCGACGCAGTTGGCAAAGCTGACCGCCGAGATCGACCGCATCCGCAAGGAAACGTTGGCGCCGATCAACGCGGAGATATCGGAGCTCGCCGACGAAATCACGAACTTCGCTAAGCACAGGAGTGAGGAGGCGCGCACGGCGGCGGAAGCGCAGGCTGCGTCCGTTGCGCGGACGTCATTGATCGCAGGCGTGCTGGTCGCGCTCGTCCTGATCGGCGCCTGCGTCTTCTCGATCTTCAGCATTGCCCGTCCGATGCGCGCCCTGACTGCCGCAATGGAGAAGCTCGCCGGCGGTGACTTCTCTGTTGTCCTGCCGGGTC
>NZ_JADPIT010000027.1:122853-122936 GCF_023073035.1 Bradyrhizobium sp. 62 | reverse complement strand
AAAGCCCCGGAGATGTCTCCGGGGCTTTTTGTTGGGGGCGCTGATGGCGGGGTTAAGCGAAAGATCGCGTCACCAAAGGGTGA
>NZ_JADPIT010000027.1:107700-117700 GCF_023073035.1 Bradyrhizobium sp. 62 | reverse complement strand
CGAGTTGCAGAGCCCAATCCGAACTGAGACGGCTTTTTGAGATTTGCGAAGGGTTGCCCCTTAGCGTCCCATTGTCACCGCCATTGTAGCACGTGTGTAGCCCAGCCCGTAAGGGCCATGAGGACTTGACGTCATCCCCACCTTCCTCGCGGCTTATCACCGGCAGTCTCCTTAGAGTGCTCAACTAAATGGTAGCAACTAAGGACGGGGGTTGCGCTCGTTGCGGGACTTAACCCAACATCTCACGACACGAGCTGACGACAGCCATGCAGCACCTGTGTTCCAAGCTCCGAAGAGAAGGTCACATCTCTGCGACCGGTCCTGGACATGTCAAGGGCTGGTAAGGTTCTGCGCGTTGCGTCGAATTAAACCACATGCTCCACCGCTTGTGCGGGCCCCCGTCAATTCCTTTGAGTTTTAATCTTGCGACCGTACTCCCCAGGCGGAATGCTTAAAGCGTTAGCTGCGCCACTAGTGAGTAAACCCACTAACGGCTGGCATTCATCGTTTACGGCGTGGACTACCAGGGTATCTAATCCTGTTTGCTCCCCACGCTTTCGTGCCTCAGCGTCAGTATCGGGCCAGTGAGCCGCCTTCGCCACTGGTGTTCTTGCGAATATCTACGAATTTCACCTCTACACTCGCAGTTCCACTCACCTCTCCCGAACTCAAGATCCTCAGTATCAAAGGCAGTTCTGGAGTTGAGCTCCAGGATTTCACCCCTGACTTAAAGACCCGCCTACGCACCCTTTACGCCCAGTGATTCCGAGCAACGCTAGCCCCCTTCGTATTACCGCGGCTGCTGGCACGAAGTTAGCCGGGGCTTATTCTTGCGGTACCGTCATTATCTTCCCGCACAAAAGAGCTTTACAACCCTAGGGCCTTCATCACTCACGCGGCATGGCTGGATCAGGCTTGCGCCCATTGTCCAATATTCCCCACTGCTGCCTCCCGTAGGAGTTTGGGCCGTGTCTCAGTCCCAATGTGGCTGATCATCCTCTCAGACCAGCTACTGATCGTCGCCTTGGTGAGCCATTACCTCACCAACTAGCTAATCAGACGCGGGCCAATCTTTCGGCGATAAATCTTTCCCCGTAAGGGCTTATCCGGTATTAGCACAAGTTTCCCTGTGTTGTTCCGAACCAAAAGGTATGTTCCCACGCGTTACTCACCCGTCTGCCGCTGACGTATTGCTACGCCCGCTCGACTTGCATGTGTTAAGCCTGCCGCCAGCGTTCGCTCTGAGCCAGGATCAAACTCTCAAGTTGGACTTGAACTTTGAACCGGCTGATCACAACGTTTTGACGAGGTCCCACCATTTTTCATCGACCGAAGTCGATGAGCTGCCCGCGATTCACATCGCTGGCAACGATGGTGTAACCTTAAAACGTGTACCGCCGAAGTCTTTCGTCCCCTCTCAGAACTCAAAAGCCGAAGCTCTTCAGTATCCGAGAGGCGCAAGGACTCCGCCGTCCACGTTTCTCTTTCTTCATCTTCACTTGTCAAACAGCCCGGGACCAAGAGGCCCCAACCTTCCAGAGAGGAAGGGTTCCGACACCCTTACCGACGATGGATGAACTCCAATCGACTTACGTCGACTGTTGTGTCACTCAACAAGGTGAGGAGCATCAGTGGCGCGTTCGCTCGCCTTGGTCAGTGACCCGGCGGCGCCGCGCTCAGTGGTCGGGTTATAGGCCCCACCCATCGGGGTTGTCAACGACCATTGTCAGAAAATCGTCGCACGGTGGATTGTTCGAAAAATCCACGCATTTACAGCAGGTTAGAAAGTCGCCGAGCGGCCGGATCGGGCCAGCGCGGAGAAAAAACCCAAAAAAAGTTTGGGCCCGAGTGGGCTCCGGAGGCGGCATGGAGGCGCCTTGAACGCGGCTTGGAGCGCCCGCCCTTGGAAGGCCCCTGGTGCCCAGGCGTTCGGGAAACTTTTCCATATTAGGCGCCGTACTTGAGCCACAATCCCCCGGCGTTCTGGTACAGACAAAGCTTGAATCGCAGGGATGCCAGTGGGGGCTGCCGGCGGTTTGTGTGGGGTCAGAGGAAGGCGATCATCCGATGAAGCGGCCTTCTTCAGACATTCGAGACACATCGAGAGATCTTTTTCCGCTTAGCTGTTCGTAGTTTCGGCCGGCCCGTCTTCAGGGCCTTCTGACCGCGGACGCCTATGCGGCTTGCCCTTTTCGAGCGACGCCCCTGAAGAGGGCAGCGTAAGGAGGGGCTCGATACCGGGCTCTTGGGTCGTTGATTGGGGGATTTGGGTTGAACCACAGGACGTCACGCGGCGCTTACGGGCGTGAGACCGGGATCATCGATCTCGGCCACGAGCCGCCGCTGTCCGTCGATGGTTCCGAAGCCGCCGTCATCGACCGCCGCCGCGTCTCGGTGCAATGGTTCAGCGGGACAATCTTGACCGGACTTTGCGGCGCAGCCCTGATCGGCGGCGCCGTTTTCGCTTCGCTCGACGGCGAGATGACCTTCGCCAAGGTGCCGGAGCGCGTCGAAGGCGCGCTGCGCGGCGCATTCGGCGCAGCCGACCGCGCCGCCACGCTGCACAAGAGCGACCGCCTGCCGCCGCCGAACGAATCCACGGCCTCGCGCAACATCGTGCGCGTCTCGACCGTCGCCCGCGTCGGCAACCGCGACGTGATGCGGGTGCGTCCCTTCATCCGGATCGCCGGCAATCTGTCGATGACGACCAGCGATCTGTCGGCGAAGATCCCGCCATTCAACGCCCAGCGCCTTCTCACCGATGTCGGCTCTGATCCGAAGGCGGCATCCGAGGATCCCAACAATCCGGAAGCCGTCGAACCCGACGCCGAGGTCTCCTTCGTCACCAAGGACCTCTCCCAGGTGCTGCCGAAAGCCAAGATTTCCGCAGTGGTGGCGCTCGACGACATCCTGATGCGGGTCCGTGATGCCGCGAACTGGCGCGGCAATGGCGGGGTGCGCTACGCCGCACTCTCCAATGCTGCGGCCGACGTCTCCGGCGCGACCGGCCCGTCCGACATCAGAAGCGCCTACGCCACCGAAGTGTCGCCGTCCGATCCCTATGCCGGCTTCGAGACGCGCGTGGTGCCGGAAAATGTCACGCTGCTGCCGAAGACCAAGGAACAGATCACCGGCGGCAATCCCAACGGCGAACGCGTCCATGTGGTCAAGAAGGGCGACAGCGTCGCCGGCGTGCTGCGCGATCTCGGCGCCACGGCCGAGGAGATCAAGGCGATCACCGCGACGCTCGGTCCGCGCGGCCGCGACGGCGGCCTGAAGGAAGGCGAGAAGCTGCGCATCCTGATGGCGCCCGCAAGCCCCGGCGCCCGTCTGCAGCCCTACCGCGTCGTCATCGCCAACGAGACCATGGTCGAGGCGATCGCGGCGCTGTCCGATCTCGGCAAATACGTCGCGGTCGACGTTTCCAGCATGAATACCGTCGCCGACGCGGCGGCGAACGCCAACAGCGACGACGATGACGACGATGACGGCACGGGCGTGCGGCTCTACCAGAGCATCTACGAGACCGCGATGCGCAACAAAGTGCCGATGCCCGTCATCGACGACATGATCAAGATCTACTCCTACGACGTCGATTTCCAGCGCAAGGTGGCGCCGGGCGATTCATTCGACGTGTTCTACGCCGGCGAAGACGAAGGCGTGACGGCGAGCGAAAAGAACGACGTGCTGTTCGCTTCGCTCACGCTCGGCGGCGAGACCAAGAAATACTACCGCTACCAGAGCCCCGACGACGGCGTCGTCGACTACTATGACGAGACCGGCAAGAGCGCGAAGAAGTTCCTGGTGCGCAAGCCCGTCAACAACGCCATCATGCGCTCCGGCTTCGGCGGCCGCCGTCACCCCATCCTCGGCTACGTGAAGATGCATACCGGCGTCGACTGGGCGACCTCCTATGGCACGCCGATCTTCGCCTCCGGCAACGGCGTGATCGAGAAGGCCGGCCCCGAAGGCGGCTACGGTAAATACATCCGCATCAAGCATAACAACGGCTACGAGACCGCCTATGGCCATATGTCGGCCTTCGCCAAGGGCATGGAGCCCGGCAAGAAGGTGCGGCAGGGCCAGGTGATTGGCTTCGTCGGTTCGACCGGCGCGTCGACCGGCCCGCACGTCCACTACGAAATCCTGGTCAACGGCCGCTTCGTCGATCCGCTCCGTGTGAAACTGCCGCGCGGCCGCTCGCTGGAAGGCCCGATGCTGGCCAGCTTCGAGAAGGAGCGCGACCGGCTCGACGGCATGATGAGCGGCCGCGCCGGCGCCATCGCCCGGATGTCGGACGCAACCGGCGGTCCGTTGCAGGTCACCAACAGGTAAAAGCCGGCGACCGGCCGAGATCGGCCGATCATCTTCAAACACGATCCGGTTTTGACGTTGTCGCGCGGAGCTCGCCTGGCGGCATCACAACGTCAAGTTTCGTTTGCCAAAGCGGCATGAGGAGCGAATACTTTCCAAAAAACGGGAGGTCTCGCCATGAAGAACAGGCTCGCCTGCGCAGCCTTCGTTGCTGCGATTGTCTCCGCCACCAGTGTTTCGGCCGAAAACTGGGAGGTCACCAAGCTCGTCCCCGGCTCGGCGTTCCACGGCGTGCACGGGCTTGCGATCGACAAGGCCGGCCATCTGTTTGCCGGCAGCGTCGCGGGCGCGGCGCTCTACGAGGTCGACATCGCCGGCGGTACCGCCAAGGTTGCAATCCCCGCCCCGGTCGGAATGGCCGACGACATCGCGTTCGCGCCTGACGGCACCATGGCCTGGACCGGATTCCTGGCCGGAGATCTTTATTCGCGCAAGGGCGACGGCCCGATCAAGAAGCTGGCCAGCGGCCTTCCCGGCATCAACTCGCTCGCTTACCGCAAGGATGGCAGGCTGTACGCCACCACCGTCTTCCTCGGCGACACGCTCTATGAGATCGACGTCGAGGGGGTCAAACCGCCGCGCCAGATCATGGAGAAGATGGGCGGTCTCAACGGCTTCGAGTTCGGTCCGGACGACAAGCTCTACGGTCCGCTCTGGTTCAAGGGACAGGTCGCCAAGGTCGACGTCGACAAGGCCGAGCTGACCGTCGTCGCGGACGGCTTCAAGGTACCGGCCGCGGTGAACTTCGATTCCAATGGCAATCTCTGGGTGGTCGACACCGCGCTCGGCCAGCTCGTCCGCGTCGATCCCAAGTCTGGCGCAAAGACCATGGTCGCGCAATTGAAGCCGTCGCTGGACAATCTCGCGATCGACGACAAGGACCGCATCTACGTCTCCAACATGGCCGACAACGGCATCCAGGAGGTCGATCCGGCGACCGGCCAGGCGCGGCAGGTCATCATCGGCAAGCTCGCTTTGCCCGGCGGCATCGGCGTCACGTCGGAGAACAGCAAGGATACGATCCACGTCGCCGACGTGTTCGCCTATCGCACGGTGGACGGTGCGACCGGCGAGGTCACCGAGAAGGCCCGCATGCACGCCGCCGGCGTCACGCTTGAATATCCGATGAGCGCGACGGTGAAGGGCAACGACGTGGTGCTGTCGAGCTGGTTCACCGGCACGGTGCAGGTGATCGACGGCAAGACCGGCGCCACCCGCGACATGCTGCACGGCTTCAAGGCGCCGCATGACGCGATCGTGCTCGCGGACGGCAGCATTCTGGTGGCCGAGCTCGGCACCAAATCGCTGGTCCGCGTCAGCGGCGAGCACGGCAAGGACCGCACGGCGATGATCGGCGGCCTCGAGGGCCCGGTCGGGCTGGTCGCGGGATCGCGCGGCGCGGTCTATGTCACCGAAGCCTTTTCCGGCGTCGTCTCGATGATCGAGAGCGGCGGCGAAAAGACGGTCATCACCAAGGACCTGAAGGGCCCCGAGGGCATCGCGCTTTCGCCCGACGGCAAGCTGATCGTGGCAGAGGTGGGCGCCAAACGGTTGATCGAGATCGCGCCGGAGAGCGGCACGGTCACCGAGATCGCAGCCAATCTCCCAATCGGCCTGATCGGCGCGCCGGGCGGCCTGCCGACGCATATTCCGACGGGCGTCGCGGTCGGGGCGAGCGGCGTCATCTACTTCAGCTCGGACATCGAGAACGCGATCTACAAGGTCACGAAGAAATAAGTCCCCGCGCGTCGAAATTGTAGATGGATTGCATATGCCGGCAGGGCCGCACCGCAAAGATTGCACGTCCTAGCCAGACCACACTCCGGCTGCAGCAACATCGTCAACAACCCGCAAAACAAACCGCCCCGGAGAGATTGACCTCTCCGGGGCGGCTTTTTGCTTCAGGCTTGGATTGCCGGCGCTCAGTTCAGCTTCCGCTTCGACACCGGCGCCTCGAACTGGGCGATCTCCGCGGTCTGCGGCGCCTTGCCGTTGAAGGTCAGCACGTTGCCTTCGGAGGAGATCGCAACGCTGTCGCCGTCCTTGACGTCGCCGGCCAGGATCATCTCGGCGAGCGGATCCTGGACGTGACGCTGGATCACGCGCTTGAGTGGCCGTGCGCCGTAGGCGGGATCCCAGCCCTTGGCGGCGAGCCAGTCGCGGCCGGCAGCGTCGAGCGTCAGCACGATCTTGCGATCGGTCAGAAGCTTCTGCAGCCGCGCGAACTGGATCTCGACGATCCGGCCCATCTCGCTCCTCTGCAAGCGATGGAACAGGATGATCTCGTCGACGCGATTAAGGAATTCGGGGCGGAAATGCCCACGCACCATTCCCATCACCTGCTCGCGCACCGCCGAGGTGTCCTCGCCTTCCGGCTGATTCACCAAAAACTCCGAACCGAGGTTCGAGGTCATGATGATCAGCGTGTTGCGGAAATCGACCGTGCGGCCCTGGCCGTCGGTGAGGCGGCCGTCGTCGAGCACCTGCAACAGCACGTTGAAGACGTCGGGATGCGCCTTCTCGATCTCGTCGAACAGCACCACCTGGTAGGGCCGGCGTCGTACCGCCTCGGTCAGCGCACCGCCCTCGTCATAACCGACATAGCCCGGAGGCGCGCCGATCAGCCGCGAGACCGAGTGCTTCTCCATGTACTCGGACATGTCGAGGCGAACCATCGCGGTCTCGTCGTTGAACAGATACTCGGCGAGTGCTTTCGTCAGTTCGGTCTTGCCGACGCCGGTGGGCCCCAGGAACATGAACGAGCCGGTCGGCCGGTTCGGGTCCTGCAGCCCCGCGCGCGAACGGCGCACGGCGGTCGCAACCGCACGCACGGCCTCGGCCTGGCCGACGACGCGCTTGCCGAGCGAGTCCTCCATCCGCAGGAGCTTGTCCTTCTCGCCTTCCAGCATCTTGTCGACGGGCACGCCGGTCCAGCGCGAGACCACCTGCGCGATGTGGTTGGCGGTGACCGCCTCCTCCATCATCTCGCCGGAGTTCTCCTTGGCCTCGATGTCGGCAAGCTGCTTTTCGAGCTCGGGGATCCGGCCATAGGCCAGCTCACCGGCCTTCTGGAATTCACCGCGCCGCTGCGCGTTGGCGAGTTCGACCCGTAAGCCGTCGAGCTCGGCCTTCAGCTTCTGGGCGTCGGAGAGCTTGTTCTTCTCCGCGCTCCAGCGTGCGGTGAGCGCCGCGGACTTCTCCTCGAGATCGGCTAGCTCCTTCTCCAGGGTCTGCAGGCGGCTCTTCGAACCGGCATCGCTCTCTTTCTTCAATGCTTCCTGTTCGATCTTCAGCCGGATGATTTCCCGATCCATCGAATCCAGCTCTTCCGGCTTGGAGTCGACCTGCATCTTGAGCCGCGCGGCCGCCTCGTCCATGAGGTCGATGGCCTTGTCCGGCAGGAAGCGGTCGGTGATGTAGCGGTTGGACAGCGTCGTGGCGGCGACCAGCGCGGAATCGGTGATCCGCACGCCGTGGTGCTGCTCGTACTTGTCCTTCAGCCCGCGCAGAATCGAGATCGTATCTTCGACCGAGGGCTCGCTGACGAAGATCGGCTGGAAACGCCGCGCCAGCGCTGCGTCCTTTTCGACGTGCTTCTGGTACTCATCGAGCGTGGTGGCGCCGATGCAGTGCAGCTCGCCGCGGGCGAGCGCAGGCTTCAGCAGGTTGGACGCGTCCATCGCGCCATCGCCCTTGCCGGCGCCGATCAGCGTGTGCATCTCGTCGATGAACAGGATGAAATTGCCCTCGCCCGCGATGACCTCCTGGAGCACGGCCTTCAGCCGCTCCTCGAACTCGCCGCGATACTTCGCACCCGCGATCAGCGCACCGAGGTCGAGCGACAGCAGCTTCTTGTCCTTCAGGCTCTCCGGCACGTCGCCGTTGACGATGCGCAGCGCCAGGCCCTCGGCGATGGCGGTCTTGCCGACGCCGGGCTCACCGATCAGGACGGGATTGTTCTTGGTCCGGCGCGACAGCACCTGGATCGTGCGGCGGATCTCCTCGTCGCGGCCGATGACCGGATCGAGCTTGCCGTCGCGCGCCGCCTGGGTCAGGTCGCGGGCATATTTCTTCAGCGCGTCATACGCGTTCTCGGCCGTTGCGGAGTCCGCAGTCCGGCCCTTGCGCAGCGCTTCGATCGCCGCATTGAGGTTTTGCGGGGTGACGCCGCCCTTGGCCAGGATCGCGCCCGCCTCGCTGCTCTTCTCCAGCGCGAGCCCGAGCAGCAGCCGCTCGACCGTGACAAAGCTGTCGCCGGCCTTCTCGCCGGCCTTTTCGGCGACGTCGAAGGTGCGGGCGAGCTCGGGCGCCAGATAGATCTGGCCGGCGCCGCCGCCAGAGACCTTCGGCACCTTGTTCAGGGCGTCCTCGGTCGCCTTCAGAATTGCGCGAGAATTGCCGCCGGCGCGGTCGATCAGGCCAGCAGCGAGGCCTTCATTGTCGTCCAGCAGCACTTTCAGGACGTGCAGGGTCGAAAACTGCTGGTGCCCTTCGCGCACCGCAAGCGACTGTGCGGACTGGACGAAGCCCCTGGAGCGTTCGGTATATTTTTCGATGTTCATATCGTGGTCTTTCCCTCGGCCTGCCCCTGGAGCCCTCAAAGGCACTCCAAACGGCATCTTCATTGGGTTTCCGATGACCGCATTGACGTTTCTCAACCGGCAACGGTCCTTATCAGCCGGCGCTGGCGCCGGCCTGACCCAGATGTGGGAAGCGAGGCCTCGGACCGGAAGAGGCGAGTTCACAATTTCGTGCGCGGATCCGCCCGCTTGGCGCCGATGGGCCGAATCCCCTAAGTAGCGGCATGACCCCTAGCGCAATGACAGCCAGCCAGACCGCCGAGATCACCGGCCTCTACCGTTATCCGATCAAGGGCCTGACGCCGGAGCCCCTGCCCCGCGTCTCCCTGCGAGCCGGCCAGACCCTGCCCGCCGACCGCCGCTACGCCATTGAGAACGGCCCAAGCGGCTTCGATCCGGAACAGCCGCAGTGGAAGCCGAAGATCCAGTTCCTGATGCTGGCGCGCAATGAGCGGCTGGCTTCGCTCGACAGCCGGTTCGAGGACGCGACCAACCGCCTGACCATCCGCAAGGACGGCCAGATCGTCGCCAGCGGCGATCTCGAGACCGCCGCCGGGCGCGCCGCCATCGAGGACTACTTCAGCCAGAACTTTCAGCCAGAGCTGAAAGGTCCGCCCAAGATCCTGTCCGGCCGCAACCACAGCTTTTCCGACGTCGCCCGCAAGGTCGTGTCCATCATCAATCTCGACAGCGTCCGCGCGCTCGAGACCATGCTCGGCGGCGCCGCCGTCCACCCGCTGCGCTTCCGCGCCAATCTCTACGTGAAGGGCTGGCCGGCCTGGTCCGAGCTCGACCTCGTCGGCCAGACGCTCGCGATCGGACAGGCCCGGCTGCAAGTGGTCAAGCGCATCAAGCGCTGCCCGGCCACCAATGTCGACCCCGAGACCGCCAGGCGCGATCTCGAAATCCCGACCACGCTCTCGAGCAATCTCGGCCACATGGACTGCGGCATCTATGCCGAGGTGATCGCCGACGGCGACATCGGCGTGGGCGACGCGGTTGCGTTGGAAGAGCCGAAGCTGGTGTGACGTGGCGCCGGCGCCACG
>NZ_JADPIT010000027.1:95217-107690 GCF_023073035.1 Bradyrhizobium sp. 62 | reverse complement strand
GTCGCTTCGCTCCTCGCAATGACGGCCGTCAGTTCGGCATCACATACGCATAGATCCGGCCGCGCGAGACCGGTGCTTCGCGAACGCGGTTGCCGTTGTTGCCGGAGATCATGATCGGATTGCCCTGCGCGTCGACGCCGGTAATGATGCCGACATGACCGCCCCGGCCGCCGCGCGACATCACTGCGATGGCGCCGACCTGCGGACCGGAGACGCGCGTCCCGTAATGGGCGAACGAATTCGCCATATCGGAGCCGGTGCCACGGTGACCGGTCTTCTCAAGCACCATGTTCATGAACCGCGCGCACCACAGGCTGCCGCGGCCGGTCGGATTGCCGCCGACATAGCGGCGCGCCTCGGACACGAGGCCCGATCCGCCGCCGAAGCCGCCGCTGCCCGTGGCCACGCCGCCGTCATTCGCGTTAGTGGCCATCCCACCGCCACGCCTCGTGGCGATTCGACGGCTGGCGCGCGTGATCTTCCCACTGCTATCGCTGGTAACCATTCCTGCGTTGCCCCGCATGGCCATTCCACCGCTGCCGCTCATAGCCATTCCACCGCTGCCGCTCATGGCCATTCCACCGCTGCCGCTCATGGCGATGCCGCCGCTGCCGCTCATGGCGATGCCGCCGGTATTGGCGTTCGGGTCATAGCTGGCGAAGGTGTTGCCGAAGCCGCTCGCCTGCAATTGCGCCGCGCCGCGATCGAAACGCGAGCTGCGTGCATGCCGGTAATGATGATGTCTGCTGGCGTGATGCGCGTAAGCGTGGCGCTCTGCGCTTTGACGATGAGGTCGTGCTGACGCCGGAGAAGTGAAGGCGGCGACCGCCGCGAAGAAAACAGCCAGCGCGACGACACAGCGCGACAGGCGAGACGCAAACAACTCGAACATTCTTCATCCTTCGTTGACACCCCCACTTCCCAATCGGCCCGTGCGGTGGCCGACATCCGCGGGCTGTATCAGTATCCTGATGTGGCGAGAACAAGACGCGGCCGCGGAGATTTTCGACGATGATTAATAAGTGTTAGGGTCGTATGCGCTCACCGCAGGACGGCATTCCAATGCCGCAGCCACCTCAGGGAGAAAACCGGATGCCTCACGCCCTCACGAAGGACAATTGTCGCCTCTATTTCGAAGAAGCAGGCACCGGCACGCCGATTATTTTTCTGCACGAATTCGCGGCCGACTACACCAATTGGGAGCCGCAGATGCGCTACTTTTCGCGCGGCCATCGCTGCATCACCTATTCGGCGCGCGGCTACACGCCATCGGACGTGCCTGATGGCGAGGTCTACGGCTACACGCATTTCTATACCGATGCGCTCGCGGTGCTCGATCATCTGAAGATCGATCGCGCGCACTTCGTCGGTCTCTCGATGGGCGCCTATTCGTCGCTCCAGATCGGGCTCAACGCGCCCCAACGTGCGCTGTCGATGACGCTCGCCGGCGTCGGCTCAGGCTCGGAGATCGAGAACCTCGACGCCTGGCGCAAGCAGTGCCGCGCCAACGCGGAGCAATTCGAGATGCTCGGCTCAGCCGAAGTCGCAAAAGTCACGCGCGAGGCGCCGAGCCGGATTCCCTTCCTGGTGAAGGACCCGCGCGGCCACGCCGATTTCTATGCCGCCCTGGCGCGGCACGACGCCAAGGGATCGGCGCGGACGATGCGTGGCTTCCAGGCCGGCCGTCCCTCGATCTTTACGATGACGGACGCGATCAGAGCGGCCACGACGCCGGCACTCATCATCTGCGGCGACGAGGACGATCCGTGCGTGGGCGCAAGCCTGTTCCTGAAGAAGCATCTGCCTGCGGCAGGGCTCGCCATGTTTCCGAAGTCCGGCCACGTCCTCAATCTCGAAGAGCCAGCGCTGTTCAACGAAACTGTGGAACGGTTCGTCACGCTGGTGGAAGCGGGAAGATGGCCGGTGCGCGACCCGAGGTCACTGGCGGCGCATTAGCGCGAAGGCGTCACCAGGTACTGCGTCGCGTAGATGGGGTAACGGGCCGGCCTACTTCCTGCCGCCCCGCGTCAGCAGAAACACGCCCTGCTCGCCGAACAGATTCCACACCCACCAGGGCATCCGCAGCCGCAGCGGACGGCCGTAGAGGTCGAGCGCCTCGGCACGTTCCATCTTGACGTCGATCGCATCGCAGAGCTCGACGAAATCCTTGATAGTGCAGAAATGGATGTTGGCGGTGTCATACCAGCTTGCCGGCAGGTTCTCCGTGCGCGGCATGTGGCCGCCGATCAGGAGCTGGAGCCGCATCTTCCAGAAGCCGAAATTCGGGAACGACACGATGGCGCGGCGGCCGATGCGCAAGAGATTCTCGAGCACGACCTTGGGCTGCCGCGTCGCCTGCAAGGTTTGCGACAGGATCACGTAGTCAAAGGCGTCATCCGGATAATTCACGAGGTCGGTGTCGGCATCGCCCTGCACCACCGCGAGACCCTTGGCGACGCAGCGGTTGACGCCCTCGCGCGACAGCTCGATGCCGCGGCCGTCGATGCCGCGAGTTTCCAGCAGCTGGAGCAGGTCGCCCTCGCCACACCCGACATCGAGCACTTTCGAGCCCGGCTTGACCATCTCGGCCACCAGCACATGGTCGGCGCGAAAATCACCGGGCTGCCCGGTCGCAAGGCCGCCCAGCGGCAGCGCTTCCTGTACAGACATGACTAGCCGTCCTTTAAGCTTTCTTGGCGGTGAGCCCGCGCGCCTTGCCTGCCGACTGCAGGAACGCACGGCCGATGTCGAAGAACTCGGGCACGTCGAGGAGGAACGCGTCGTGACCGCGATCGGTCTCGATCTCGGCGAACGACACCCGCGCGCTCGACGCATTCAACGCGTGCACCAGTGCGCGCGATTCCGAGGTCGGGAACAGCCAGTCGCTGGTGAAGGAGACCACGCAGAACCGGGTCTGGATTCCCGCGAACGCCTTCGCCAGCACGCCGCCATGGTCGCCGGCGATGTCGAAATAATCCATCGCGCGGGTCAGATAGAGATAGGAGTTGGCATCGAAGCGTTCGACAAAGGACGAGCCCTGGTAGCGCAGGTAGGACTCGACCTGGAAGTCGGCGTCGAACGAGAAGGTCGGCAGCTCGCGGTCCTGCATCCGCCGTCCGAATTTGCGATGCAGCGCGGCGTCGGAGAGATAGGTGATGTGCGCCGCCATCCGGGCGACAGCGAGCCCACGATGCGGATGGATACCTTGATCGGCATAGCCGCCATGGTGCCAGTCGGGATCGGCCATCACCGCCTGGCGGCCAAGCTCGTGGAACGCGATGTTCTGCGCCGAATGTCGTGTCGAGCAGGCGATCGCCAGCGCGGAGAACACCCGGCTCGGATACGCCGCCGTCCATTGCAGCACTTGCATGCCGCCCATCGAGCCGCCGACGACTGCGAACAGCGTGTCGATGCCGAGCCGGTCGATCAGCATCGCCTGCGCGCGCACCATGTCGGGGATGGTGATGACGGGGAAATCGAGGCCCCAAACCTTGCCGGTCGCCGGATTGATCGAAGCCGGACCGGTCGAGCCCATGCAGCCGCCGATCACGTTGGAGCAGATGATAAAATACTCGCTGGGATCGAGCGGTCGGCCCGAGCCGACCAAAGTCTCCCACCAGCCGGGCTTGCCGGTGACAGGGTGCACATTGGCGACGTGCTGGTCGCCGGTCAGCGCATGGCAGATCAGGATCGCGTTGGAGCGATCGGCATTCAGTTCGCCATAGGTCTGGTAGGCGATCTGGAACGGGCTGAGATCGACACCGCAATCGAGCCGCAGCGGCTGTTCCAAGCCAAACTGCGCGACGTGCGAACTCGGATGATCCACCTCGTGCGACCGCTCGTCGGCGGTGATCGCGGGACTCGGAATTGACTGGACGCCAACCATCTGACCATCGACCTCGTTTGCGGTCGTCGTGGTGACCGCATTGACATCAGGCCATGAAAAACCCGGCCTGAACGATAGGTTCGGCCGGGATCGAAAGCGTCCCCGGCCTGTTTAGCGAGTTTTTTAACGTGGCTGCAAGCCGGCCGGCTCAAATGACCACGGAACGGGTAAAAACTACCGTCTTGGACGGTTTTCGTCAAGTCACGGCCCGGATCAGCCAAATTCGCCTGTCGCGCCACGGGCGGAAAGGGCCCGATTTCTCTTTGCATTTCTCTTTGCTTTCGCAGCCCCGACTGCCTAATCAGGATATCCATCACAGCGGTGACGGCTCGACTGATCCGCATTGGAACGCCTCTCAACAGCACCTGTCAGACATGTCCCAACGTCCGCCCGCGCCACCATCACTCCAGGAATTGCGCAAGGAGATCGACGCGATCGACGAGGGCATGCATCGCCTGCTGATGCAACGCGGCGACATCATCGACCGCCTGATCCAGGTGAAGCAGACCCAGGAGGTCGGCTCGGCGTTCCGCCCGGCACGTGAGGCCTCCATGATGCGCGACCTCGTGCAGCGTCATCGCGGCATCCTGCCGCTCGATACGGTCGAGAGCATCTGGCGCGTCATCATCGCGACCTTCACCTATGTGCAGGCCCCGTTCTCGGTGCACGCCGACATCTCGGCGAGCGAGCCGGCCATGCGCGATTCCGCGCGATTCCATTTCGGCTTCACGGTGCCTTACGTCGCGCATTTCAGCGCGCAGGCGGCGGTCGAGGCCGTCGCGAAGTCCAAGGGCGATCTGGCGCTGGTCTCGGCGACTTCGAGCCGCACGCCGTGGTGGCTGTCGCTGGAAGAAGCCGGCGCGCCAAAGATCATCGCGCGGCTGCCCTTTGTCGAGCGCGCCGACCATCCGGCGGCGTTGCCCGTGTTCGCGGTCTCGCGCGTCGCCGACAGCGCCCTGGTGACGGAGGTCGAGACCTTCAGCGTCCGCGTCTCTGGGTGGAATGCGGAGGTCGCGCGCGCCCTGTCGCCGCTCGCCGAAATCGTGGCGGTGCCCGACACCGCCTTCGACGGTGCCGCGCTGCTGGTCTCGGTCACCGCGACAAGCAGCATCGACAAGATCAAGGCTGCCCTGATCGAAGCGGGGGCCTCGGTGCGCTCCACGGCCCTCGTCGGCAGCCACGCAACGCGCTATACGGTGCCCCCGACCGGGTCGAAATCGTAAGTCGCGAACCGCTTAAGCCAGTCCGGAGTTGAAGATGTCCCGCCCCGTGCCGAATCCC
Organism: Bradyrhizobium sp. 62; assembly: GCF_023073035.1. Taxonomy (NCBI): domain Bacteria; kingdom Pseudomonadati; phylum Pseudomonadota; class Alphaproteobacteria; order Hyphomicrobiales; family Nitrobacteraceae; genus Bradyrhizobium; species Bradyrhizobium sp. 62. The sequence continues at coordinate 102,523 of NZ_JADPIT010000027.1, read as the reverse complement.
GGCATTCTCGATATTGCGCCCTACACGCCCGGCAAGACTCCAGTGGCGGAGCCCGGCCGCAAGGTGTTCAAGCTCTCGGCCAACGAGACGCCGTTCGGGCCCTCGCCGAAGGCGATCGAGGCGTTCAAGAACGTGGCGGATCATCTGGAAGACTATCCGGAAGGGACCTCGCGCGTGCTGCGCGAAGCGATCGGGCGCACCTTCGGGCTCGATCCCAACCGCATCATCTGCGGCGCCGGCTCGGACGAGATCCTCAACCTGCTCGCCCACACCTATCTCAGCCACGGTGACGAGGCGATCTCGACCACGCACGGCTTCCTGGTCTACCCGATCGCGACCATGGCGGTCGGCGCAAAGAATGTCATCGCGGCCGAGAAGAACCTCACCTGCGATGTCGACGCTATCCTCAAGGCGGTGACGCCGAAGACAAAGCTGGTCTGGCTCGCCAACCCCAACAACCCGACCGGCACCTATGTGCCGTTCGACGAGGTCAAGCGCTTGCGCGCTGGCCTGCCCTCGCACGTGCTGCTGGTGCTGGACGCAGCCTATTGCGACTACGTCTCGCGCAACGATTACGAGATGGGGATCGAGCTGGTCGCGACCACCGAGAACACGGTGGTGACGCACACCTTCTCCAAGATCCACGGCCTCGCCGCGCTGCGCATCGGCTGGATGTTCGGCCCCGAGTACATCATCGATGCGGTCAACCGCATCCGCGGTCCCTTCAACGTATCGACGCCGGCCATGTACGCCGCCGTTGCCGCGATCGAGGACACCGCGCACCAGGCGATGTCGAAGCAGTTCACCGAGACCTGGCGCAACTGGCTGACCGAGGAGATCGGCAAGCTCGGGCTGAAGGTGACGCCGAGCGTCGCCAATTTCGTGCTGATCCACTTCCCCACCGAGGGCAAGACCTCGGACGCAGCCGACGCCTTCCTCACCAGGCGCGGGCTGGTGCTGCGCGGCTTGAAGAACTACGGCCTGCCGCATTCGCTGCGCATGACCATCGGCACCGAGGAGGCCAACCGCCTCGTCGTCGAGGGCCTGCGCGACTTCATGGCCGGAACATGAGCGCGACCCCGCACTTCCAGCGTGTCGCGCTGATCGGCTTCGGCCTGATCGGTGGCTCGATCGCGCGCGCTGCGAAGCTCCAGGGCCTCGCCGGCGAGATCGTCACCACCGCGCGCTCGGAGAAGACGCGCGCACGCGTGATGGAGCTCGGCATCGTCGATCAGGTCATGGCGACCAATGCAGAAGCCGTGAAGGACGCCGATCTCGTCATCCTCTGCATTCCCGTCGGCGCCTGCGGCCCGGTGGCGCAGGAGATCGCCCCGCATCTCAAGCCCGGCGCGATCATCTCCGACGTCGGCTCGGTCAAGGGCGCCATCGTCAGGGATATGGCGCCGCATCTGCCGAAAGGCATCCATTTCGTGCCAGCACATCCCGTCGCAGGCACCGAGCATTCGGGCCCAGATTCCGGCTTCGCCGAGCTCTTCATCAACCGTTGGTGCATCCTTACCCCGCCGGAGGGCGTTGATGCGGCCGCCACCGAGCGCCTGCGCGTGTTCTGGGCGGCGATGGGCGCCAAGGTCGAAATCATGACGCCGGATCATCATGATCTCGTGCTCGCGATCACCAGCCATCTGCCGCATCTGATCGCCTACACCATCGTCGGCACCGCCGACGAGCTGGCGCAGGTGACGGAGTCCGAGGTCATCAAGTTCTCCGCCGGCGGCTTTCGCGACTTCACGCGCATCGCGGCATCCGATCCGACGATGTGGCGCGACGTCTTCCTCGCCAACAAGGAAGCCGTGCTGGAGATGCTCGGCACCTTCACCGAGGATCTGGCAAAGCTCACCCGCGCGATCCGCCGCGGCGACGGCGAGGCACTGTTCGACCACTTCACCCGCACCCGCGCCATCCGCCGCGGCATCGTCGAAATCGGCCAGGACTCGGCCGCGCCCGACTTCGGCCGGCCGCACGCGCAGCTCGGCAACAAGCCGTAGCACTGAAGTAGCCCGGATGGAGCGCAAGCGTAATCCGGGACCTCCGTCGCTTGAGACAGGATTCCCGGATTGCGCTTCGCTCCATCCAGGCTACGAGCCCGCGTGGCTCCGTGATTAGAACGGATAGTACCGGATCTGCGTCATGACGACGTTGTCGTCCGTCCTCGGAGCGCCGCCGACGCCCGCGAACGCGAACCGTTGCGTGTGGGAATACTGCAGGCCGGCTTTCAGCGTACCGAAACTGCCCTGGTAGATGGTGTCGTAGATCCCGGTCGTGATCTGCCGGACCTCCCTGGTGTTGCCGTTGCAGGTCGCGGCCGGCGAGTTTTCGGTGAAGCAGCCGGTGTTGTTGTAGAGCGGATTGCCGTAGCCGAACGGCACCGTTCCAACATTGGCGAAATTCGCCTTGGCCTTTTCGAGGCCTGCATAGGAGTAGACATCGAGGCTGGGCGTCGCGTGCCAGATCAGGCCGACGGCGGCCGCCGTGATCGTCAGCGGGAGGATGGTGCCGTCCTGCGCCACCGCCGCGTCGGGGAACGGCGTTGCCGTGAAGCGGCCGAGCACGCCGTGCGAGCCATAGAGCTGAAGATCGAGGGTTTTCGGAATCAGCTCGGCAAAGATGTGACCGCCGAAGCTTCCGGTGTCGTAGGTGTGGTTGGCGTTGTTGAAGCGGTCGAACAGCTGGCGGTAGAGCGCCCACGCCTCGACATGCAGCTTGGTGGGCCCGAGCCGTGGGTCCCACGCTGCCTTGACGGTGATGTCGGGCACCTGATTCAGACTGACATTGTTGAGGTTGTTGAAGAAGCTGCCGCCGGGACCGGTCAGATTGACCTGAAGGTTCGGGTTCAGCACGCCCTGTGGCCCGATGGCGGGTGTGCCGACGGCCGGGACGTTGCCGCCGAAGAACGCTGTCTGGGCATTCTCGACCGAGGCAGCCAGCTTGAACTCCGGTCCGATGTCCTGCCAGACGCGCAGCCCGGGCTGGCGTGCCGCAAGAAATCCCGGAACGGATTCGAAGTCGATCACGCCGGGCGCATCGACGCCACGAGGATCGATGCCGGACTTGGTCGGCGCGTTGAGCGACCAGGATTGCCCGGCGAGGAAGTGAAGACCGAGATCACTGCGGTCCAGTTCCAGACTGAGCTGCCGCATGCGCGGATTGAACGAGTTGGTCGCAACCGAGCTCGCCGTCTGAGCCGCACCTTCGAAATCGATCTCGCCATAGCCCGCGAGGTGCGTGTCGGCATCGGCATTGCCCTCGGCCAGCACCGAGAACCTGCTCTGCCGCGCGGAGAAGCGCGTTTCCGGAATGTTGAAGTTGCGGCTCTGCTGATAGGGGATGAAGTTGTAGACCGAGCCGGTATCGGAGGCGAGATTGCGTGAGCGGTAGATGCCGGTGAGATCGACCCAGCCACCGAAGGTCAACGTCACGCCCTTGTAGCAGACCTTGCCGGCCGCACATGGATCGGCGGCGAGCGCCTTGTAACTTGCGGGCAACTGAACGGCCTTCGCTTGCGCTTCAACCTGCCGCGTCTTGCGCGCCTCCGAGTCCACGCGTTGCTGGAGCTCCTTCAGCTTGGCCTTCAGCGACTGGATTTCGGTTGTGACATTGTCGTCGGCACGCGCCTGCCCGGAACAGGCAGCGAGAATACCCAGCATCAGTCCGCAATTGATGATCCGCACTTGAAGCTCCCTCCATTTGGGAAGCGGATTGGATTGCGCGCGCCGGCTCCGGCGCATGCATGCTTCCCTGGTGTGGAGTGATTTGAATGCGGCTGCGGTTATTCGCGGCGCCGTGCATCTTCTGCATCACGTTTTCCTGACCATCCTGTTCGGAATATTTTCGTTGGCTGCCGATCCGCACGCGCGACTGTTCAAGGCACAGTTCAAGGCAATGCGCATTGGGCCCGGCCGGGACATGACCGGGCCCAGTTCGCGACGGGCAAGGGGTGGGACGGCGGCTATTTGCCCTTTGTCGCGCGCATCACCGTGGGGCGCGGTGATTTCGGCGAGGGAACGAATGCCATCGTCTCCCGCGTCGTGGGATTCGAAATGTTGCGATCACCGTTCGGATACATCGAGGCGTATGCGGCCGGCTCCTGCGACTGCCATTGCCACTGCGCGAACGCGGGCGTCGCGAGCGTGGTCGAGATGGCGATAGCGGCAACGAACAGCCTGGACTTGGTCATGATATCTCTCCTGCCTGGGCGACCGCATCATCGTGCGGCCGACATGGAGAGAGAGCGGAGTTTGCGGCTCCGCATTCCCGGCGGGTCATCACGATCCGGCGAAGCGGCCGTGAGTTCAGCTCGTAACGCGGATGGAGGAGTTACGACAACTGAGGGCGGCGAATGGAGAGAGGCGACTCTGAATTCATCCTACTGCTTCGCGCTGCGAACAAACTTTCCCGGCTTGAACAGATCGAGGTCGATGGCCTGTCCCATTGCCAGATATCCGGTGCGGTTGGGATGAAGCTTGTCGCCGGCGCCGCCAGTCGTGCTTTCGGGAACGAACTCCGGCTTAAGGCCACCCGAGGCCGGATCGAGCGTGGCGCGATCAAAATCTATCACACCGTCGAATGTCCCCGAACTACGGATGAATGCGTTGAGCGCCTTGCGCTTGTCATCCTGCTCCGGAAAACCATGTGCCGCGCTGGTGCTGCCCAATGCCGAAACGACGGTGGCGCCGATGATCCGGGCTTGCGGCCATTTTGCACGTAGCCTCGCGACGCCGTCCTTCATCGCGGCGATGACCTGATCGGCGGTAAAATTGCCGTTCTTGCTGAAATCGTTGATGCCTTCCAGCCAGATCAGGCTCGATATGCCGGACAGCGACAGCACGTCGCGATCGAGCCGCTGACCCGAAGCGGGGCCGCCCGCGTACGGTTTGTCGGGACCGTATTCGGCCGGGCCTGCGATTTGGTTGCCACCGATGCCGCCATTCACGACGGCGACCTTGTTGCCGTAGACCGCCTTCAGGCGACGCGACAGCACGTTGGGCCAGCGATCGTCGCCGTTCATGGTTGAGGCGGTCCCGTCGGTAATCGAATCCCCAAACGCCATGATGGCGAAGGCATTGGCAGGCGCAGTCATCTCGATCGCATCGAGAAAGAACCACGACGCAGTCGCATAGGGGAAGGAAGCCTCGTCTTCGAGGGCGCCCTTCGCGCCGGCGCCCGGCGCACTGACATAGGAAGTGGTCAGCGCTTTGGCGTGCCAGGTCATCGGACCGCTCTGGCCGGCGACATGAAAACTGACCGCAAGCCGGCGGCCGGCGAGATCATCGGGCCACTTTGCAAACGGCAGCGCGATCGCATCGCTCCAGACCGAATTCCCCGGCGACACCGTAACGGAAGCCGTGCCGGCGAACGTAATGGGAGTGTTGGAGCCGCGGATCAACGCGGCACTACCCGACTGCAGGCCGACGTAAACGCCGTCAAACGTGACGGGTTTGGTGCCGAAGGCGTTGCTGAGCCGGATGCGGGCCTGACGGCCCCAGATATCCGGCCGCACGATCAGGCGAAAAGTCTGGTCCCGCGCACCGGCCGCAGGCTCGGGAAACGCGAACTTCTGTTCGGGCTGGGCAGACGGATTGCCGACGGGGTATGGGCCCTGAACCGCGCCCGTCCAGGACACCACCCAATGTTCGCTATTCCTGGCGGTTGCGGTCTGAAGGGAGGCGACGAGCAGCGATGCTGCCACGAGACAATTCAACGCGCGCATTGTTTCCCCCGAACCCCAGATAATTTGGGCGCGACTTTAGAGCCGGCAGTTGGTCTTCAATAGGGCGGCAGAACGCTACCTGTCGAGCCGCAACTGATACACTCCTCGCCCGACGCCGGAGAGGACCTCGCGGGTTGCATCACCGGCGCTAACAAGAAGCTCCTCGGAAGCCATCTGTTCACAGCTTCAAACGCGTCAGGCGGACCAAGCTGTCCGCCCGGCAGATTTATGAATTCACGACCTAATACAGCGGCGGGATCTGGCCGACCTTGACCGGGCCGAGCAGCACGGCGCCGTCGACGAACTTCAGCGGGAAGCTGCGAGCTTTCTTGCCTTCCAGCGTGCTCTCGGTGCCGATCGAATTGATGCCGGCGGCCACGCCGGCATTGGCGTTCTGCTTGATGACCTTGCCGAGGCCGGGAACGGCGCGGTCGAGCGCACCGAACAGATTGTTCAGGTCCTGCGACTTCACGCCGGGCGCCACGCGATCGAGGGTTGCCTGCGGCACCCCCTCCTCCAGCATCTTCTCGATGCCGAGCGCGGGGATCACGCGCTCGAGACCCGTCACCGTCATCTGCAATTCGCCATCGAGACGGCCGTTGGCCGAGAGCCCGAGCGTGCCGGCCGCAACCGCGATCATCTCGCCCTGCTGGATCCGGGACTGTACGATCTCGATATGGCCGCCGGCGGCCTGGATCTCGCGGAAGCGCTGCGGCCACGGCTTTGGCGTGAGGTCGGACAGTCCGGTGATCTTCGCCCGCGTGTCGGCCTCGAACGGCTCGGCGAGCAGCGGATGAACGCCCTGGATACTGCCCTGCGCGATCTGGAGCACGGTCTCGATCACGGGATGATCGGACGGCGATCCATCCGCGAGGCGTCCATGCAGCTCGACCTGTTTCGCGCGCGCGAGCGGCACCTGCACGCTGCCGTCGACACGATTGACCGTCGGCTCCTCGAACACGATGGAGGCGCGCTCCGGCACGGCGGGCAGGCCGACCACGCTGCTGCGCCCCTTGCTCCAGTTCACCACGAAGGTGCTCTGCGTGACGCCGTCAGTGACCGTCGCGGGTGCGGTGAATTCGGCGATGACGCGCTTGGGGTCGTAGACCTGCGCGACGACCAGGATGTTGTCGAGCTTCGCCGTGAACGGCGTCTTGCTGGCGTTCTGCGACACCAGGGCGACGCTGGCGCCCGAACACTGGACCTCGAAGCGGAAGGGGAAGCCCGCGATCGAGCGCTTGGCGCAATCATAGACGCGGCCGGATTTGGCCTCCTGCGCGCGCCAGGCATCGGCGGCGATTTCGGCCTGCGACGCCGCATAGAACCAGAAGCCGCTCCACGCCACCGCGAGGATCAGGAGGATGACAGGGGCGATGAAAAGGCCCCAGCGGGAGCGCCGGCGTGCGGCAATGGTCATATCGGACATGCGGCGACCCTTTGACCCCTGATTTTGTCAAATGTAAGCGAGGTTGGCTTGCTCCGAAAGGCGGAGAATTCGCTTCGCTTGGGGGCGCGGTTCTGGTAGCCGTGCCCGAAATGTCGGAAATCACCCTCCCCTCCGTCACCACAGCCAAAGGC
>NZ_JADPIT010000027.1:89906-95170 GCF_023073035.1 Bradyrhizobium sp. 62 | reverse complement strand
GATGTGGCGGCCGGGTTTCGAATTCGAGGAGCGCGTCCCCGCGCGGCTGGTCGGCGAGCACCGCGCACTCTGCGTCTATTCCTTCGTGCACCGTGGCACGCCGGAGAAGCCGGGTCTGGTGCTCGGCCTCGACCGCGGCGGCGCCTGCCGCGGCATCGCCTTCCGCGTCGCCGAAAAGAACCGCGCCGACGTCGTGGCCTATTTGCGCGCGCGCGAGCAGGTGACGTCGGTCTATCGCGAAGTCATGCGCTCGGTGTGGCTGGAGAACGATGCGCGGCAGCGCGTCTCCGCGCTCGCCTATGTCGTCGATCGCGGCCATGTGCAATATGCCGGCCGGCTGTCGCTCACCGACCAGCATCGCCACGTGCTCCAGGGCCACGGCCAGTCCGGCGCCAACCGCGACTACGTGACCGCGACGGTGAAGGCGATCGAGGCCGAAGGCTTTCGCGACGCGCAGCTGCATCAGCTTGCCATGATGCTGCATGGGGATGCGCATTCTCCGCACGCCCCGGCTCCGGTGGACAATCGGGAAAACCGCTAGTTCTCCAACGGCGCATAGCTCGGCGCCGAGCCGATCAGCTGCTCCTGCTCCTTGCGACCCGCTTCGACGAGGCGGCCGGTCGCGTCTTCGATCGCCGTTTGCACGCGGGAGAGAAACTCGTCCTTGGGCAAGCCCGGCGGCAGCGGATCGAGGAACTCCACCACCAGCGTGCCGGGATAGCGCATGAAGGTGCGGCGCGGCCAGAACAGGCCGGAATTGAGCGCGATCGGCAGGCACGGCGCGCCGCAGGACGAATAGATCTGCGCGAAGCCGCTTTTGTAATCCGGCGGGGCACCCGGAGCGCGGCGCGTGCCTTCGGGAAAGATTACGAGCTGCCCGCCGCTGCGCACCGCCTCGCGCGCCCGCCGCGTCATGTCCAGCAGCGCCTTGACGCCGGCATTGCGGTCGATCGCGATCATCCCGGTCTTGACCAAGAACTGACCGAACACCGGGATCTGCATGAGCTGACGCTTGAGGATGAAAATCGGACGGTCGAAGAAGCCCGGCAAGACGAACGTCTCCCAGAACGACTGGTGCTTCGCCACGACGACCAATGGTCCCGTCGGAATCTTGTCGAGGCCGCGGAATTCCACCTTGATGTTGCAGACCGCCCGCATCAGGAACAGCGTCGCCTTCGCCCACCATTGCGCGACCGTGAGCATGGCGCGCGGCGGCAACGCGAAGGTCGGCAGCGCCACGATCGCGAGGCACACCAGCACGGTGTAGAACAGCACGTTGAAGACGAGCGATCGCAGGAAAATCAAGAACATCGAGGATCCGATCAATGCCGATCAGTTGCCTATCAATTGGCCTGTGCGGTGGCGGGCCGCTTCGGCTGCAGCCCGGAAGGCTGCTCCGACATCTCGGGCGAAAGGTCAATCCCGAAATCCTCCAGCCGCACCCTGAGCTCGGCCGCGATGTACTTGACATATTCCGACAGCAGCAGCCGCAAGGTGGACGCCGAGGTCCACCACGGCTCCTCGCGCCATTTGTCGCCGACCACCACGAACGGGATCAGTGTCGTCTCCGGCATCGCATGCGAAAATTCCACCAGCGCGCGCGGCATGTGATAGTTCGAGGTGACCACGATCAGCGATTTGAATCCGCGCCCCGCGGCCCAGCGCCGCGCTTCCGCGGCATTGCCGCGGGTCGAGACCGCGGTGCGGTCGAGATCGACGCAGCAACGCATGAAGGACTGGTTCTCCGGCAATGTCCGGGAGATGTCGGTCGCCGTCGAGGTCGGGTGCACGCCGGAGATCAGGAGTCTCCTGCCGTAGCCGGCAGCGAGCAGCTCCATCGCATCCGACACCCGCGAGGAGCCGCCAGTCAGAACCACGATGCCGTCCGCCTTGCGGTCCGGCGCGATCTCGGCGCCGCGCAATTGCGACAGAAACGCGATGAAGCCCACCGCCACGCCGACGAAGGCGAGCGCAATCGCCGACATCACGGCCGCGCGCAGCCAGCCGCGCGGCAGTTTCGGCGATCGATCGTCGGTCGGCGCGGTCATGTGATGTCGGTGATCCCTTCCCAGAGATGATTTTAGGACGTTTTGAGGCGAAGTGGAGTCCGGTTTGTCGGCCTCAATCGACATCATTCAGCGTCGCGAACAGCGTCTGGCGCGAGGCGACCGCGGTGATGGCGCCGATCAGCACGGCCTGCACCGCGAGCACGATGTAGCCGGACGGCCGCAGCGAGAAGGTGCCGAGCAGCGCGGCGAACTGGTCGCCGACGGGGGTGCCGGAAAACCAGCCTGCAATCGACTCGGAGAAGCCGAACACCAGCATGGCGGCGCCGCCGCCGATCACGCCGCCCTCCAACCCCAGCCTGAGGAAATGACGCAGGAAGCGGTTGGCGATATAGCGGTCGCCGGCGCCGACGAAATGCAGCACCTCGACGATCGGACGGTTCGCCGCCATGGCGCCCCGGGTCGCGAACGACACCGAGATGATGGTGGCGACGATGACAAGCGCGAGAATACCGAGCCCGGCGAGCACGGTGGCGTTGGTCATCGAGCGCATGCGCTCGATCCAGGCGCGGTGATCGTCGACGCTGGCGCTTGGCGCCACCTGGGTCACGCGGGCGCGCAGAGCGCCGAGATCAAGCGCCGTGCCGGGCTGCACGCGCGCGATGATCATGCGCGGCACCGGCAGATCGTCCATCGACAGCCCGGTGCCGAGCCAGGGCTCGAGCAGCTTGCCGCTCTCGTCCTTCGTGAACGGCTTGACCTCGACGATGCCGGCTTGCGCGCGCATGGCCTCGGTCACCGCCGCGGTGTCGCGTTCGAGATCGCGGCCCGTCTGCGGGCGGACCTGGATGGTGATCTCGCTCGCGACATCCGACTGCCATTCAGCGGCGGAGGCGCTCACCAGCAGCACCGTGCCGGTCGTCATCGACGCCAGGAAGGTCATGATGGCGACGACGGCGACGAGCGCGCGGCCGTGGATCGAGGCGCGCGGCACGATCGGCGACATGTTGCGCGCCCGGGCCGGAAGCGGCGGCCCCTCCTGCCCGAGATCGACCAGCACGCCGCGCTCGTCAGACCTACTCATAGACGTGCAGCCGTCCCTGGTGCAGCACGAAGCGTCGCGCCTCGTACTGGTCCATCAGGGCGATATCGTGGGTGGCGATGATGACGGCGGTACCTGACTTGTTGAGCTCGATGAACAGCCGCAGCAGGCGGCGGCCGAGCGTCGGATCGACGCTGCCGGTCGGCTCGTCGGCCAGTAGCAGCTGCGGCCGGGAGATCACAGCGCGCGCGATCGCCGCGCGCTGCTTCTCGCCGCCGGACAGGATCGGCGGCAGCGCGTCCATGCGTTCGCCGAGCCCGACCCATTTCAGCAGGTCGATGACCTCCTTGCGGTAGCTCGATTCGCTGCGGCCCATGACGCGGAACGGCAGCGCGACGTTCTCATAGGTGGTCATGTGGTCAAGCAGGCGGAAATCCTGGAGCACGATGCCGATGCGCTTGCGCAAGTCTGCGATCTCGTCCTTGCCCAGTTGCGAGATATCGTGACCGAACAAATTGACGAGGCCGCGCGTCGGGCGATGCGACAGGAACAACAGGCGCAGCAATGAGGTCTTGCCGGCGCCGGACGGGCCGGTGAGAAATTGGAAGGAATGCGCCGGGATCTGGAAGTTGAGGTCGCGCAAGACCTCGGGCCCCAGACCGTAACGCAATCCGACATTTTCGAACCGAACCAAGCTCAGCTCCGTTCGAGAGAGGCCGCGGGCCGCACGGCTGTGCTCCGCCACACGCGATCAGCGGGTTTTGCGGCCGTTATGGTTTCCGGTTCGTTAACGGTCGTCCTGTAGCATAATTGGTAGCATCTTTCCCGCTCGGTTCTCCGCGACCGTGTCACCGTCACGACTTGGCCATGCATCAAGGCTCGTCCATGCATATCGTCTGCCCTCATTGTACGACATCCTACGCCATCAAGCCCGCGAGCCTTGGGGCGAATGGCCGGACCGTGCGCTGTTCCCGTTGCAAGGAAACCTGGGTCGCCCATGCCGAGGATGCCATCGAGGAGGCATCTGTCCCGGCCATGGCCGCGGCCAGCCGGGCCGACGACCAGTCCGATCTCGCCGAGCAGTGGAACTCCTATGCCCAGGACGACGACGCCGATGACGCGCCTGTCGTTGACAGCCCCTCGATCGCCAGCGACTGGCCGGACCAGGAAGCCACCGACACCGAGGACGAATGGTCCGCGGCCGCCCGGTCCGTCGAGGAAGAAGTCGTCGGCGAGCAGCACCAGTCCTGGTTCCGTGGCCTGTTCGGCAGTCGCCGCGGCGCGCGAGTGCGCCGCCCGGTGGCCACGGCGTCCCCGCGAAAATCCCATTTCGGCCTGCCGACCGCCTGCGCCGCCATGGGCGCGCTGGTGCTGGCGTTGGTGATCTGGCGCGGCGATATGGTGCGGCTGCTGCCGCAGACGGCCGCCTTCTACAGGTTGGTCGGCCTTGAAGTTAATCTGCGCGCACTGGCCTTCAAGGACGTCAAGCTCTCCAGCGAGACCGTGGACGGTAAGCAGGTGCTGGTGATCGAGGGCGTGATCGTGGGCCAGGGCAAGAAGCCGCTCGACATTCCCCGGTTGCGCTTCGCGGTGCGCGACGCGCAAGGCGCGGAAATCTACGCTTGGAACGCCGTTCTGGAACAGACCGTGCTACAGCCCGGCGAGCGCGCCTTCTTCCGCTCGCGTTTGGCCTCGCCGCCGCCGGAGGGCCGCAATATCGACGTTCGCTTCTTCAACCGGCGCGACATCGCCGGTGGCAGCGTATAATCGATTTCGCAGGTCTCGCAGGCAAAGTTGGTCGCGAGATTGATCCCAAGGTTGGTCTCATGTCCAAAATCCTGATTGCCGACGACGAGGATTCGATGCGCCAGCTGGTGGCGCGCGCCATCGCCATGGACGGCCACGAGACCGTCACGGCGCAGGACGGCGCCGAGGCGCTGGAAATCCTCACGCGCGCGGACGGCGGGTTCGACCTGCTGCTCACCGACATCCAGATGCCGGTGATGGACGGCATCGCGCTGGCGCTTTCCGTCGCACGCGACTTCCCCGATTTGACCATTCTGCTGATGACCGGCTTTGCCGACCAGCGCGAGCGCGCCTCGAACCTCAATGCGCTGGTGCATGACGTGGTGACCAAGCCGTTCTCGGTCGCCGACATCCGCACGGCGGTGGCGGATGCGCTGGCGGCGAAGAAGGGGTAGCTGCGTCGGGGCGCC
>NZ_JADPIT010000027.1:55485-89812 GCF_023073035.1 Bradyrhizobium sp. 62 | reverse complement strand
CGGAGTACTGGATCGCCCGGTCAAGCCGATGACAGAGAACTCAAAAATCCTTCAGCAGCCGCTCGATGTAGTCGAGCTCGATCTGCGGGCGCGAGCTGTCCCCCAAGCGGCGCCGGAGCTCCTCGAGGATGCGGCGGACGCGCTGGGCGTCGATCTCGCCGGGGATCTTGACCGTGTAGTCGTCGCTCAGATCGCGGCCGTGAAGGGGGCGACCCAGCGGATCGGTCTGATTGCCGCCGCTCTGCTGACGGCCGGGCCGGTTGCCGGGACCATCGCCCTGCCCGTCGCCATCGCCCTGCTGCATCGCCTCGGCCATCTTCTGCGCGCCCTTGCGCAAGGCCTCGAGCGCTTTCCCTTGCGCGTCCACGGCACCGTCCGAATTGCCTTCGCCGAGCTGCGAGCCGGCATCGCCCATGGCCCCGTCGGCGGCGTCCAGACTGCCGTCGTCATCGCCCTGGTCACCGTCCTGATCGCCATCCTGGCCCGGCTGTCCCTGCTCGCCCTGCTGACCCTTTTGCCCCTTCTGGCCCTGGCTCTTCTGGCCCTTTTGCCCCTTCTGCGCGAGGCCGCGCTTGGCGAGTTCGTCCTGGAGCTTCTTCAGCCGGTCGCGCAGCGACTGCTGATCCTGCTGGAGGTCCGACATCGACTGGTCGCCCTGCTGCTTGCCGCGCGAGCGCTCACGCCGGGAATCCTGCCCCTGCTTGAAAGTCTTGTCGCGCAATTGCTGCTGCTTGCGGATCATGTCGCTGAGCTCGTTGAGCGCCTGCTCCATGTCGCTGTCGCCGGATTGCCCGGGCTGCGCCATCTGGAGATTTTCCATGATCTGCGCGAGCTGCTCGAGCATGCGCTGGGCCGCTTCTTTATTGCCTTCGCGCGCGGCCTTCTCGATTTGCTTCAGCAATTCGTCCAGGTCGCGCTGCGTGATGACGGAACGATCGCGATTGGAGGATTGGCTCTTTTCCGTCGCGCGCTTGTAGTCCTCGAGCTTCTGAATCGCATCGGATTGATTGTTCAGGCTCTTGCCGGATTCCTTCTGCCTGAGACTGTCGCCGGAATCCTGCATCGCCTTTTCAGCGCCATCGAGCAGAGCATCAACATCCTGATCCTGCTGGGCAGCCACGGGCGAGACGCCTCCCAACAGGAAGGCGAGGCAAGCGATCGAGATCGCCTTCAAGACTGGCACGCGTGCTAGCTTCCGCATTTACGGTCTCGCGTCGACTGGTTGGCCCCGTCGTTGCCCGCCTTCGCCCGATTGTTCGCCGACTTGCGATAGGCCTGAAGCTGCTCGCGCAATGCGTCCTGCTGCTTCGCCAGCTCTTCGAGCTGCTCGGGCGTGGCGTTCTGGGTCTTTTGTTTCAGCTCGACGGACTTGTCGAGGATGAGCTGAACCTCTGCCGGGAAAGGCTGCCGGGGTCCAAGCGGATTCTGCTCGGCGCGCCGGGCGAGATCGCGCACCTTGCCGGCCATCGCCTCGCGAAGCTTTTGCGTCAGCGCCTTGATCTCGTCCTCGCTGGCGCCGCGTTCCAGCGCCCGCTTGAGCGCGTCCTGGGCCGAACGCAGCGCGGCGTTGACGCTGCCGGCGACACCGTCGTCCTCGATGGTGACCGCGAACGCCCACATGCTTTTCACCACATCGCGCATCGCGTCGTCGGTGCGGGCGGCTTCTAGCTGCAGCGCCAGGCTGCGCAGGCCGAGATAGCAGCCCGCATCCGGCGTGAACAATTCGGGTGCGATCATCAGCGCGTCGAGCGCGGCGTAGACATCCGAGTTCTTGTTGGCGTCGAGCGCGAGGATGCGGCGCTGCTCGACCAGCGCGCGCGCGAGCGAGTTGGTGAACAGTCGCTCGGGCAGGCGCATGTTGAAGGGCTCGCTCCTGGCCTCGTTGCCCGCCTCGTCCTTGGCGGTGAGGGTCAGCGTGACGTCGGCGCCGGCATAGGGATCCTCGCTGAGGTCCTTCACCGTCTGGCCGACGCCGTTGCGGGTGCGCGCATTCGGCAGCACGAGCGGGAATTGCGGAGGCTGGAATAGCGGCCGCGCGGCGGCCTCCTTGACGCCATCCTTGACGCCATCCTTGGCATCGACGGTACGCAGGCCGATTTGCGCGTCGGCGCCGGTGACGCCGTAGTCGTCCTCGACCTTGTAGGTGAGCTGGAGTCCGCCACGGGCCTGGCGCTCGGGATCCTTGGCCAGCGCGATCGTCGGCGCGCGGTCCGGCGTTGCCGCAAACACCCATTGCGGCTGGCCGGAGGGAGCGCGGACATGCGCGGTGCCGTCGCCGCTGATGGCAAAATGCTTCTCGTTGGTACCCTTGGGCGCGGCTTCGGTGGGCGCGACTTCCTTGAGGCCGCCGGAGACGACAACATCAAGGCTGCCGCCGGACGAGCGCACGATCAGGGTCGAGCCTGCGGGAACGGCAAGCGGCCCGCTGGCCGGCAGCGCCGCGGCCTCCTTGTTCGCCGCCGACAGGATGATTGGCGGCTTGCCGGTGTAGAGCGGTGGCGTGACCCAGGCATCGACGCGAACATTCGTCGGCGCCAGCACGCCGTTCCAGTGGAAGGCAGCCCCGAGCCGCATCGCACGCTCGTCGCCAGCGGCGAAGAAGGTCGCAACCAGCATCACCATGACCAGCGCGCGCAGCGCCCAGGGGTCATGCAGCGCGAGCCGGGGCTGCGGCAGACCGGCGCGGATGCGCTTGATGGAAGCCAGCGTGCGCTCGCGCTGCGCCCGCCACAAGGCCTGCGCAACCGGGTCCTGTGAGCTCAGCGTGTCCGTCAGCGTGGTGGCCGGCCGATGACGGATGCCAGAGCCGCGGTCGAGCCGGGCCAGAGCCTCCTCGCGGCTCGGCCATCGGAAGCGACTCATTGGGAACAGGACGGCAATCGCAACGCCGGCGAAAACGACAAGTCCGATGGCGCGGGCAGTGGACGGCAGCGCCAGCCAGAGTCCGGCCCAGGACACCACTAGGAACAGACCGACGACGGTAAGAAGCCGCGCCAAATTTGGCCAGGCACGCTCCCACGCGATGGCATAAGTGGCCCGTTGCAGGGCTTGCGCCAGCTTCAGCCGCGACAGAGCGTCGCCATCGCGGATCGGGTCTGACGGGTCGGGGGTGACGCCGTTCAATCAACTCTCCAGGTTGCCCGGTAGAGAAGCGTACCACAACGGCAGCACTGAGGCATCCGTTCCTGTACGGGAGACACCCCTTTTCCCGCATAACACGAGGACGTGACTGGCCCGTCGCAACCCCGTAATTTCCGCGCCGCCATCCAAGGAAAAAGAAGGAAACGCCATGGACAAGAAGATGCACGACAAGGGCCTGGAAGTCCGCAAAGCGGTGCTCGGCGAGGCCTATGTCAACAACGCTCTGAAGAGCGTCGACGATTTCAACCGTCCGTTCCAGGAGATGCTCAACGAATATTGCTGGGGCACGGTGTGGGGCCGCGAGGAGCTGCCGCGCAAGACCCGCAGCATGCTCAACATCGCGATGATCGCGATCCTCAATCGTCAGCACGAATTCCGCGCGCATCTGAAGGGCGCACTCACCAACGGCGTCAGCCGCGACGAAATCCGCGAGATCCTGATGCAGGTCGCAATCTATGGTGGCATGCCGGCCGCGGTCGACAGTTTTCGGATCGCGCGCGAGGTGTTCGCCGAGATCGACGGCAAGGCGTGAGCTAGACTAACGCTCTTAACTCTATCGCTCCGTCATTGCGAGCGGAGCGAAGCAATCCAGACTGCCTCCGCGGCGACAGTCTGGATTGCTTCGTCGCTTCGCTCCTCGCAATGACAACGGGAAGGAAACACCATGGACATCGGATTCATCGGCCTCGGAAACATGGGTTTCCCGATGGCGCGGCGGCTGATCGAGGCCGGCAACCGGCTCGTCGTGTTCGACACGCGCCGGGAGGTCGTCGACAAGCTGGTGGCGCGCGGCGCCACTGCAGCGACGTCGCCGAAGGAGGTCGCCGACCAGGTCGAGACGGTCATGGCGAGCCTGCCCTCGCTGCAGGCTTCGCTCGCGGTTGCGACGGGGCCGAACGGCGTGATCGAGGGGAGCCGCGTCAAGCGCTTCATCGACCTCTCCACGGTCGGCTCCGCGATGGCGGTTAAGATTCACGGCCTGCTCGCCAAGCATGACATCGTGCAGATCGACTGCCCCGTCTCCGGCGGCGTCGGCGGCGCGGAGAAGGGCACGCTGGCGGTGATGGTCTCGGGGCCGAAGACCGAGTTCGAGCTGCTCAAGCCCGCGCTCGACATCATCGGGAAAGTGTTCTTCATCGGCGAGAAGCCCGGCGCGGCGCAGACCATGAAGCTCGCAAACAACTTCCTGTCGGCCACCGCGATCGTGGCGACCTCGGAAGCGGTGGTGATGGGCGTCAAGGCGGGGCTCGATCCCGCCGTGATGATCGACGTCATCAATGCGGGCTCCGGCATGAACACCGCGAGCCGCGACAAGTTTCCGCGCTCGGTGCTGCCGCGCAGCTTCGACTTCGGCTTCGCCACGGGACTGATGGTGAAGGACGTGCGGCTGGCGCTGGAGGAGATGAAGCAGCTCGGCCTGTCGATGGAGGTCGCGGATGCGGTCGGGCGGTTGTGGGAGACGGTCATCAGCGCGGAAGGCGCCGAGTCCGATTTCACCGCGGCGATCAAGCCGATCGAGAAGAAGGCGGGCGTTGTGGTTGGCGGCAGGCCACCCAGCTAGCGCCAACACGAAAGCGCAGCGCCGGCGACCGGCGCTGCGCTGTCCTCCTTGGATCGATCTGCTACGAGCGGCGTCTGCCAAGTTCCAGAAGGTCGATCGGCTGCTCCAGTTGCAAGGAGGCCGAGCCCCCGCTGCATTTGATATACTTCTCGTCGCACCTGCGCATGCATCGTCTCTCGCTCGAGCATTTCGCAGAGGTGTTGTTGCAGCTGACCCACGTAATGTCGCACCGTGTGACCCGGGCCGACGCGACGCCGGAAAGTCCGAGGAGGAAGGCTACGCTGCAAGCTACGAAAAGCATGCGAAGCAAGCCGGCGCCGGCGAGTGAATCGTTCATTCCAATCTCCTGTGTTGGCCGGGCAGGTCTGCGCCTGCGCGCCGAGTTTTTGACGAAGACGCAGTTCATGCCTTGGCGAGATAGGGGATCGTGCCGGCCAAGTCGGTATCGTCGATCAACTGGAAGCGGCTCTCGCTGCCGCCCCTGCGCGCTGCCGCGAAGCGGCTGTAGGCGGGATCAGTGACGAAGGACTCTGCTGCCTTCACCGTCGGAAACGACATGATCGCGATCAGGGAGGTGTCGAGAGGCGCACCTTCCAGCGTCTTCACATTGCCGCTGCGCGAGAGGTACTTGCCGCCGTGCTTGTGCACGAGGTCGTGAACGGAGGCCGCATAGTCCGGCACCCATTTTCCGTCGGTCACTTTGATGTCTGCGATCAGATAGGCTGTCATGCCGCGTCTCCTGGCTCGAGTTCAGCTCCGCTTTGATAGGGGCGGGCATCACTTGGGTGCCAGAACACGGCCGGGGCTCGCCAGTACGGGAACTGTAGCGGGGCGATACAAATACTGAATTGCGCCGCCCTGGATCAGCTCGCCAACTTGCGTTCCTTGGCGAACGGGCTGAGGCCCAGCCAGCTTTGCATGGCCGCGGCAAGCTGCCGGTCGCCGGTGAGCAGCATCCGCCGGCTTGCGACGGCCGCGCGCACGGTATCGAGTCCCATCCAGATCCCCGTCATGGTGCGCAGATCAACCGACACGTATAGGTCAACATCGAAACCGGGATCAATCGAGCAGAGGTCGACACTGTCGTTGGGGTCGACGATCAGCCACCACAATCGCTGCGTCGAAGGCAATTCCGGATACGCGAACTGCAGCACACTGCGGCGGGTCGGCATCGGCGTCGTGTTCAAATTCCGCCGCATGTCCCACATCAACAGCTGGACATCGAGATGCTGAAGCGACAGATCCGACTCGATACGGCGCTGGCCCCAGATGCCGAACGCCTCCACGATTGGGCCGAGTTCGCGTCCGGCTGTGGTCAGCAGATATTCGGTGATACCGCGCTCGGAAGCCGATGCCCGCCGCGTAACGATGCCGGCGGCTTCGAGCTCCTTGAGACGTTGCGAGAGCAAGGCAGGCGACATCCGCGGAACGCCGCGGCGCAGCTCGTTGAAGCGCGTCGAGCCGGCAATGAGTTCGCGAAGGAGCACGACGGTCCAGCGCGTGCATAATATCTCGGCCGCCATCGCGACCGGACAGAACTGCCTGTAGCTGCCGATGGTCATGCGGGCCTCCGTCACAAGCGAAGGCGCAACCTTAAGGCCGCGGCGCTCGGCTTCCTAGTTCAGTTTCTGTATCAGCACCGATTCATTCTCTGAACTGGCCGCGGACCGTGGTGAGCGTCTATTCGACCGGCATTGGCAAGCCGGCCGCCGCCATCACGGCCCGCCGGACACAGGAGATTACCATGAAGAAATACGATTCAGCAGCTTCCAGATTGCTCGTTTCGGTTCGTAGCGCCGCGATTTGCACCCTCGGCCTGGGCGTCGGCGTCATGCCGGCGTCCGCTGCCAATCTGACGAGGAGCATCGAGG
The DNA here is from genome assembly GCF_023073035.1 of Bradyrhizobium sp. 62. Classification (NCBI taxonomy): domain Bacteria; kingdom Pseudomonadati; phylum Pseudomonadota; class Alphaproteobacteria; order Hyphomicrobiales; family Nitrobacteraceae; genus Bradyrhizobium; species Bradyrhizobium sp. 62. Next base: position 83,239 of record NZ_JADPIT010000027.1, on the reverse strand, counting down.
TCAACAGTGCTGCGGCCGAGGTGTGGTCCGTGATCGGGCCGTTCTGCGCGATCAAGGATTGGCTGCCGCCGGTGGGGCAGTGCATTGTGGACGGCAAGTCGCCGCCAACCCGCACGCTCGTCACCAGGGACGGCAAGGCTTCGTTCGTGGAGACGCAGACTGCGCGGAACGACAAAGACTACAGCTATTCCTACGCGTTCCTGTCGAGCCCACTGCCGGTGAGCCAGTATAAGTCGACCATCAAGGTCACGGCAAAGGGTGAAGGCGCGTCGGTGGTGACATGGACCGGCATCTACACGCCCGACCCGGGGCGGGAGAAGGAAGCGGTCGATGCCCTCGGCGGCGTCTATGATTCCGGCCTCGCCGCGATCAAGGACCGGTTCAAGAAGTAGGGGTCAATGCAGCGATGGGCGCAGCGGTAGCTGCGCTCATCGTGGACCATCACAGCCTCACAGCCACGGCGCCGGCGTATCCATCGCGATCAATTGCTCGACCTCGATGCGCGGACGCACGACGGCGTACTGGTCGCCCTTCACCAGCACCTCGGGCACCAGCGGCCTCGTATTGTAGGTGCCGGCCTGCACTGCGCCATAGGCGCCGGCAGTCATGATGGCGATGAGGTCGCCGGGCTTTGGCGTCGGCAGCGTGCGATCCAGCGCGAGGTAGTCGCCGGTCTCGCAGACCGGGCCGACGACGTCGGCCATCATGGTCGCGACTCCCTTCGCAGGCTGCGTCACCGGCAGAATGTCGTGATGGGCCTCGTACAGCGTCGGACGGATCAGATCGTTCATGGCGGCGTCGATGATGACGAAATTCTTGCCGTCACCGTGCTTCACATAGATCACCTTGGCGACCAGGATGCCGGCATTGCCGACGATCATGCGCCCCGGCTCGAACATCAGCGTGCAGCCGAGATTGTGGCTGACGCGCTTGACCATCGCAGCATACGCATCGGGCGCCGGCGGCGCTTCGCGGTCCATGTAATAGGGAATGCCGAGGCCGCCACCGAAATCCACATGCGAGATGTTGTGGCCGTCGGCACGCAGCGTCTGCACGAATTCGGAGAGGATGCGGAACGCGATCTCCATCTTGGAGAGGTCGGTGATCTGGCTGCCGATATGAACGTCGGTGCCTGTGACCTCGATGCCCGGCAGCTTCGCGGCGCGGGCATAGACCTCGCGGGCATGCGCGATCGGGATGCCGAACTTGTTCTCGGACTTGCCGGTCGAGATCTTTGCGTGCGTCCCGGCATCGACGTCCGGATTGACACGGATCGAGATCCGCGCGGTCTTGCCCGTCTCGGTCGCAAGGCGCGACAGCAGCTCGAGTTCGGGCTCGGATTCGACGTTGAGGCAGAGGATGTCGGCGGCCAGCGCGGCGCGCAGCTCGTCTTCCGTCTTGCCGACGCCGGAGAACAGGATCTTGCTTGCCGGAATGCCGGCGGCCAACGCGCGCTTCAATTCGCCGCCGGAGACCACGTCCGCGCCGGCCCCGAGCCTGGCCAGCGTGCGCAGCACCGACTGGTTGGAATTCGCTTTCATGGCGTAGCAGACCAGCACCTTCTCGCCGGCGAAGGCGTCGGTGAAAACGCGATAGTGCCGCTCGAGCGTTGCGGTCGAATAGCAATAGAACGGCGTGCCGACGGTTGCAGCCAGCTCGGACAGGTTCACTGCCTCGGCGTGCAGCACGCCGTTGCGATAGTCAAAATGGTTCATGGCGTTGGCTCAGTTGCCCCAGCCTATCGGCTGGGTCTTTCGTCCAGCAGCGGGTCGAGGATAAACGGTTTCTTCCTGCCCTTGGTCGCCGCCGGTGCGGCGTCCGCGCCATAGGTGGGATTGAACACGCTCGGCGTCCTCTGGGCTTCGGCCTCGGTGTCGGTCGGCGGTGCGACGTTGGCTGTGGACGCGCTCGAAGCGGTCGGCGGCAGATCCAGCGGGCCCTTGCGGCCACAGCCGGCAAGCGCGAGCGCCGTCAGGCTCAAGACAATGATGGCCCACCCCGAGCCGGCCGGGCGAAACTTTGACGTCACGACGAAATCCCCACTACGCGCGGCGCACCATACAGAGATTGGCGCGCTCTGGCGAGACCCGGATGATCATGAAACATAAGCGAAATTTTGCCCTCAGCCCAATTTTCGCTCTTTTTCCAGCCGCCTCAGCCAGGCCTTGGCCTGCGCCGTCACGTTCTTCGGCGCGGTGCCGCCGAAGCTGGTCCGGCTCTTGACCGACGATTCGACCGAGAGCACGCCAAGCACGTCTTTCGTAACCTTCGGCTCGATCGCCTGCATCTCCTTGAGCGGGAGCTCGTGCAGCGCCACGCCGCCCTCGGCGGCTTTCGCGACGATGCGGCCGGTGACGTGATGGGCCTCCCGGAACGGCATCTTTAACGTCCGCACCAGCCAGTCGGCAAGATCGGTCGCGGTGGCGTAGCCCTCGCCTGCAGCAAGCTTCATCTTCGCTTCATCAGGCACGAGATCCCGGACCATGCCGGTCATGGCGCGGATCGCGAGCGACAGCGCGGCGAAGCCTTCCATCGCGCCCTGCTTGTCTTCCTGCATGTCCTTTTGATAGGCGAGCGGCAGGCCCTTCATCACGATTAGCAACCCATTGAGCGCGCCGATCACGCGGCCGGTCTTGGCGCGCACCAGCTCGGCGGCGTCAGGATTGCGCTTCTGCGGCATGATCGAGGATCCCGTGGTGAACTTGTCGCTGAGGCGGATCATACCGACCAGCGGGGAGGTCCAGATCACGATCTCCTCGGCGAAGCGCGACATGTGCACGGCGCAGATCGAGGCCGCCGACAGCGTCTCCAGCACGAAGTCGCGATCGGAAACCGCATCGAGCGAGTTGGCCATCGGACGATCAAAACCGAGCGCCTTCGCCGTGGCGTGACGATCGATCGGGAACGAGGTACCGGCGAGCGCTGCAGCTCCGAGCGGGGATTCGTTCAGCCGCTTGCGCGCGTCCTGGAAACGGCCGCGATCGCGCGCGGCCATCTCGACATAGGCGAGCAGATGGTGGCCGAAGGTCACCGGCTGCGCGGTCTGCAGGTGCGTGAAGCCGGGCATGACCGTCCCGGCATGCTCCAGCGCGCGCTCGACCAGCGCCCGCTGGAATGCGGCGAGCGCGGCGTCGGTCTCATCGAGGACATCGCGGACGTAGAGACGAAAATCGGTCGCGACCTGGTCGTTGCGCGAGCGCGCGGTGTGCAGGCGGCCGGCGGCAGGGCCGATCAGCTCGGACAGGCGGCTCTCGACATTCATGTGAATGTCCTCGAGCGCGCGCTTGAATTCGAAGCCGCCCTTGCCGATCTCTGACAAAATCGTGTCTAGACCCCTGCCGATATTTTTCGCATCAGAGGCCGTGATGATGCCCTGTGCGGCCAGCATCGCGGCGTGGGCCTTGGACGCGGCAATGTCCTGGGCAAAGAGGTGACGATCGACGTCGATGGAGACGTTGATCTCTTCCATGATCTCGTCGGGGCGTTCCGAGAACCGGCCGCCCCACATCTTGTTGCTCATGATCCCCTGCTCACGCCTTGCCTGTCGCCGCCGCACGTTTGCTGACGGCTGCCAGCCGTATTAAGAGGCCTCTGATAGCCATATCTGCGACCGGATGACAAACGATATGCTCGACCCCAACGACAGGCTCGACCAAACGAAAGCACGGTCGGCCACGCGCCGCATCCCCGTCGTCATCGCTACCGTCGTGGTCGGGGGCCTGGCTGGCTTTGCCGCGCTGTACGGGCTCGGCCTGGGCCGGTCCCCATCCGGCGATCCCGCCTGCCGGGCGGCGGTGAACACGGCACAGAAGATCGCCCCGCTCGCCCATGGCGAGGTGGCGGCGCTGACCATGGCGACCGCACCGCTGAAGCTGCCGGACCTGGCCTTCGAGGACGCCGACGGCAGGCCGAAGAAGCTGTCGGATTTCCGCGGCAAGACGCTGCTGGTGAATCTCTGGGCCACTTGGTGCGTGCCCTGCCGCAAGGAAATGCCGGCGCTGGACGAGCTCCAGGGCAAGCTTTCGGGCCCGAATTTCGAGGTGGTGGCGATCAATATCGACACCCGCGACCCCGAGAAGCCCAAGACGTTCCTGAAAGAGGCCAATCTTATCAGGCTCGGTTATTTCAATGATCAGAAAGCCAAAGTTTTTCAAGATCTTAAGGCGATAGGACGGGCGTTAGGCATGCCCACCTCGGTGCTGGTCGATCCCCAAGGCTGCGAGATCGCGACGATCGCGGGGCCGGCGGAATGGGCGAGCGAAGATGCGCTCAAGCTGATCCGGGCTGCGACGGGCAAAGCCGCCGCGTCGTTCTAAGCGATGATGTTAGGCGGTGACGTTGAGGTTGCTGCCGACGCCGGCGCCGACATTGGCAAGCGAGGGCTGTCCGGCGCCGAGCAGCGTCAGGACGGTAGATTTCTCCTCGTCCGCGTTCTGCTTCATCAGCGTCGCCGAGATATTCGACTGCAGCGCGCCTTGCTGAGAGGCCAGCATGCTGCTGACCATCGCCATCATGTCCATTACGCAAACCCTCGTACCGGCCGTAACCTAGACGCGAGCGGTTAACGGGACATGAATTGCCACGAAACGCCCTAGGTGGGCTTTGTCCGTGTTCCGGACGCGGCGCGCCATGCAATGACGCAACGCAGAGCCGGGGCGCGAGACCGGCTTATCTCGTCGGAACCGGCTTGGCGCCGCGGTAGTCGTAAAAACCGCGCTGGGTCTTGCGACCGAGCCAGCCCGCCTCGACGTATTTCACCAGCAGCGGGCACGGGCGGTACTTGGAGTCGGCGAGGCCCTCATGCAGCACTTGCATGATCGACAGGCAGGTATCGAGGCCGATGAAATCGGCGAGCTCCAGCGGGCCCATCGGATGGTGCGCCCCGAGCTTCATCGCCGCGTCGATCGCCTCGACGTTCCCCACGCCTTCGTACAGCGTGTAAATCGCCTCGTTGATCATCGGCAGCAGGATGCGGTTGACGATGAAGGCCGGGAAATCCTCGGAGACCGCGACCTGTTTGCCGAGCTTGCCGACGAATTCCTTTGACGCCTCGAAGGTCTGGTCGTCGGTGGCGATGCCGCGGATCAGCTCCACCAGCTCCATCAACGGCACCGGATTCATGAAGTGAATGCCGATGAAGCGTTCGGGCCGGTCGGTGGCGGCGGCGAGCCGCGTGATCGAGATCGAGGAGGTATCGGAGGCAACGATCGCCTCCGGCTTCAACACCGCGCAGAGATCGTGGAAAATCTTGCGCTTGACCTCTTCCTTCTCGACCGCGGTCTCGATCACGAGATCGCAGTCCGCGAGGTCGTCCAGCTTCTCGCCGGCCACGATACGCGCCATCGCCTTGGCTTTGTCGTCCTCGCTAACGGCCTTCTTGGAGACCTGGCGCGTCAGGTTGCCATTGATCGTAGCCATGCCTGACTTGAGGCGGTCGGTCGAAATGTCGTTGAGCACCACGTCGAAGCCGGCCAACGCAGCGACATGCGCGATGCCATTGCCCATCTGCCCCGCGCCGATCACGCCGACCTTCTTGATTACTGCCGCCATAATGTCATCCACCGGAACGGCGCGCTATCAACCGCGCCTGCCTATCCCCCTGAGCCGGGAGGTCTGATTTAATCAGAACCCGGCCTCGAAACCTAGATTGGATCGCTTCGAAGGCGTGTCCCGCGCCAAAGAAAACGCCTCAAAAAGCAACACCGGCCGGAGTTTATAGCTCCAGCCGGTGTTTTAGCGCGTTTTACTTGCCGAGCTTGCCGAGTTCGGCCGTCAGCTCCGGAACCGCCTGGTAGAGGTCAGCGACCAGACCGTAATCGGCGACCTGGAAGATCGGCGCGTCCTCGTCCTTGTTGATCGCGACGATCACCTTGGAGTCCTTCATGCCGGCCAGATGCTGGATCGCGCCGGAAATGCCGACTGCGACATAGAGCTCGGGGGCCACGACCTTGCCGGTCTGGCCGACCTGCCAGTCGTTCGGCGCATAGCCCGCATCCACCGCCGCACGCGAAGCGCCGACGCCGGCGCCAAGCTTGTCGGCGAGCGGCTCGATGTACTTTGCGAAATTCTCGCGGCTCTGCATGGCGCGGCCACCAGACACGATGATCTTGGCCGAGGTCAGTTCGGGACGGTCGCTCTTTGCGACTTCCTCGCCGACAAAGGACGACAGGCCCGGATCGGCCGCCGCCGCGACGCTCTCGACCGACGCGCTGCCGCCTTCACCTGCTGCGGCGAAGGTGGAGGTGCGCACCGTGATGACCTTCTTGGCGTCCTTCGACTTCACCGTCTGGATGGCGTTGCCGGCGTAGATCGGACGCTCATAGGTGTCGGGGGCGACCACCTTGGTGATTTCCGAGACCTGCATGACGTCGAGCAGGGCCGCGACGCGCGGCATCACGTTCTTGAAGCGCGAGGTCGCGGGCGCGACGATGGCGTCATAGGACGGTGCCAGCGAGACGATCAGCGCGGCCAGCGGCTCGGCCAGATCGTGCGCGTAGAGCGCGCCGTCGGCGAGCAGCACCTTCTTCACACCGGCAAGCTTTGCGGCCGCGTCCGCTGCAGCCTTGGCGTTCTCGCCAGCCACCAGAACCTCGACGTCCGCGCCGAGCGCGGCCGCCGCGGTCAGGGCCTTGTTGGTCGCATCCTTGAGCGACGCATTGTCGTGTTCGGCAATCAGAAGCGTCGTCATCAGAGCACCCCGGCTTCGTTCTTGAGTTTCGACACCAGCTCGGCGACGTCCTTGACCTTGACGCCCGCCTTGCGGCCCGCCGGCTCGGTCGTCTTGAGAACCTCGAGGCGCGCGGTGAGATCGACGCCGTAATCGGCAGCGGTCTTGTCCGCGATCGGCTTCTTTTTGGCCTTCATGATGTTGGGCAGCGAGGCATAGCGCGGCTCGTTGAGACGGAGATCGGTGGTGACGATCGCCGGTCCCTTCAGCTTCACGGTCTGCAAGCCGCCGTCGACTTCGCGGGTGACCTTGAAGTCGCTGCCTTCGACCTCGAGCTTCGAGGCGAAGGTCGCCTGCGACCACCCGAGCAGCGCGGCCAGCATCTGGCCGGTCTGATTGCTGTCGTCGTCGATCGCCTGCTTGCCGAGAATGATCAGGCCCGGCTGCTCTTCGTCGGCAATCTTCTTCAGGATCTTGGCGACGGCGAGCGGCTCGACCGCGCCCTCAGCCTTCACCAGGATGCCGCGATCGGCACCCATGGCGAGACCGGTGCGGATCGTTTCCGAGGCCTGCGCCGGTCCGATGGAGACCACCACGACTTCGGTCGCCTTGCCGGCTTCCTTCAGGCGCAGCGCTTCTTCGACCGCAATTTCGTCGAACGGGTTCATCGACATTTTGACGTTGGCGAGTTCAACACCCGATCCATCGCTCTTGACGCGGACCTTGACGTTGTAATCGACCACCCGCTTTACCGGTACCAAGACCTTCATCGATCCTCTTTCACTCAATCTGGGAGGGGGTATCAACTGGCGCGGAACCTAAAGGCCTGATCCGGCCCGGTCAACGCGCGAAGGGGTCTAATTTTGGCGCCCAGAAATGCGCCGCATAATGGGTCAGCGATTCTGGCCCGGAACCCAGAGCACGTCGCCGCCGCCGTCGTCGTTACTGGCGCGGCTCGCGACGAACAGGAAGTCCGACAGGCGATTCATATACTGGATGCCAGCGGCACCAACGGGCTCTTCCGGCCGGGCCGCTAGTTCCACCATCACGCGTTCCGCCTTGCGGCAAATCGTACGGGCGACATGGAGGTAGGCGGCGGCCGGCGTGCCGCCCGGCAGCACGAAGGAGGTCAGGGGTGCCAGCTTGTCGTTGAGCGCGTCGATGTCGCGCTCGAGCCGCTCGACCTGGCTCGCCACCACCCGTAGCCGCTCCGCCTTGCCCTCACGTTCGGGCACCGCGAGGTCCGCGCCGAGGTCGAACAGATCGTTCTGGATGCGGCCAAGCATCGCGTCGAGCTCGGGCGCATCCCTGGTGTGAAGCCGGACCACGCCGATCGCGGCATTGGTCTCGTCGACCGTGCCGTAGGCCTCGATGCGCAGATCATATTTCGGCCGGCGTTCGCCCGAGCCGAGCGCTGTCGTGCCGTCGTCACCGGTTTTCGTATAGATGCGGTTGAGCACGACCATGTTAACGCCCCATCGCCCACACGGTGACCATCGCGATGACGATCGCCACGAACTGAAGCAGCACGCGCCAGCGCATCAGCTTCTGCGAGGTGCTGGGCGAGCCGCCGCGCATCATGTTGATGAGACCTAGCAGCAGCACCAACGCCACGGCGCCGACCGCGATCGGCAGGATGAAAGTACTCAGAAGAGATGCCATTCGAGGGTAAATAACACCCTCCGCGCCGGTCCGCCATGGCGTTCCCGATCTGGCTTTTAAGCCAATAATATCAGAAGCTAGCTGGATGAATCTGGATTTGCGCGAATTACCCGTCCTCTTCGCCTCTCCCCGCCTGCGGCGAGAGGTCGGAATGCGTTTCCCCCGCGCGGGAAGAGGAAACGACAACAGCAGTGCAGGTGGTGCGTGAAGGCAATCCGTGCCATCTACGTCGTCGCGATGGACGCGTTCTACACGTTCCTGGCCGACGATGGCTGGGCAATCGCGAGCCACATTGCACTGTCGACACTGATGGCGCTGTTCCCGTTCCTGATCGTGCTGACCTCGCTCGCCGGCTTCTTCGGCTCCAAGGAACTCGCGGACCAGGCCGCAAGCCTGATGCTCCAGGTCTGGCCCAAGCAGGTCGCGGATTCGATCTCGGGGGAAGTCCACGACGTGCTGACCACGACCCGCACCGGCCTATTCACCATCGGCGCGGTGCTGTCGGTCTACTTCGCCTCCAACGGCGTCGAGGCGCTGCGGGTCGCACTGAACCGCGCCTATGCGGTCGTGGAGATGCGGCCCTGGTACTGGCTACGGCTGGAATCGATTGCCTACACGCTGATTGCGGCCATCACCGCGCTCGCCATGGCATTCCTGATCGTGCTCGGGCCGCTCCTCATCGAGGCCGCGCGCGCCCACATTCCGCTGTTCGTCGAGTCCAACGAGAGGATCCTCACCTGGCTGCGCTACGGCATCACCGTCGGCGCGCTGGTCGTGGCGCTGATCATCCTGCACACTTGGTTGCCGGCGGGACGGCGCCGGTTCCTGCAGATCCTGCCCGGCATCGTCTTCACCATCGTGGCGTCGCTGATCTCGGGCATCGTGTTCGGGCAGTATCTGGCGCGCTTCGCCAACAATTACGTGACGATGTATGCGGGGCTCGCCTCGGTGATCATCGCGCTGGTGTTCCTGTACTTCATCGCGGCGATCTTCGTTTTCGGCGGCGAGCTCAACGCCGCGATCATCAAGTCGCGGCTTCCTCACGGCGTGTCGCTGCAAGCAGCGCAGTCGCTAGCGCCCGCGGAGACACAGGCTTGACCAAAAAGGCGTCGGCGCCGGCCTCGCGTGAGGCGACTTCGTCTTCGCCGCGGCCGGACACCCCGATGATGGGGATCTGAGCCAGCGGCGTCGCCATGGTGCGGATCCGCCTGATCGCCTCGACGCCATTGATGCCCGGCAGCACCATATCCATCAGCACCGCGTCGAAGGCGCCCTGCGCGAGCCGGTTCACCGCATCCTCGCCGCGCCCGATGAACTCGGCATGATGGCCGAGCTCGGTCAGGATGGTGTTGAGGACGACGCGGCCGAACGGATTGTCCTCGACGCTGAGCAAGCGCAGTGCCGGGACCGCATCCATCTCGGCTTCGCCCTTCGACTTGCTGGACTTGCCCGATCCCGTGGCATCCACCGACACCGTCAACGTGAAGGTGGCGCCGCCGCCGAGCCGAGGGGCGACCGTGATGTCGCCGCCCATCGCGCGCGCCAATTGCTTCACCGAGGACAGGCCCAGGCCGGCGCCGCCGAAGCGCGAGGCAATGGTGACATTGGCCTGGGTAAACGGCCGGAACAGCCGCTTGATCTCGGCCATGGTGAGGCCAATGCCGCTGTCGGACACCGCGAAGGCGATTCCGACCCTGCCTTTGCTCTTTGCTTGGCCTTTGCTCTTGGTGTTGCTCTTGCTCTTGGCGGAACGCCAAGGCGCGACCGTGAGCGCCACGCCGCCGTGCTCGGTGAACTTCACGGCATTGTCGATCAGGTTCTCGAGTGCGGCGCGCAGGCGCACGGGATCACCGACCACCAGCCCGGGCAGCTTCTCCGAGATATTGACCTCGGCCTGGAGGCCCTTGGCCGCGGCGCGACCGGCCAGCGAATCGCCAGCGTTGCGAGCGAGGGTCCGCAGGTCGAACAAATCCTGCCGCAGCGAGCTTCCACCCCCGACCGTCTTCCCGGTCCCCTTGCCACTTCGGGCGGCATCGACGAACAGGGTGGCAAGGTTCGCCAGATGCTCGGCCCCGGCCTTGATCGTGTCGGCCCAGCGTCTTTCCCGTTCCCCGAGATCCGACGTCGCGAGCAGGTCGCTGATCGCGAGAATGCCGGTCAGGGGGGTGCGGACCTCATGGGCAAAGGCGGCAAGCGCGGCCTGGACGACGTCCGGCTCGACCCGCTTGGTGCTGCGCTTGCGCAACCGGGCAGTCGGCCCGGAGCGCTTCCGAGCCACTCGCTTGGACGTCCCCGTAGTGCGCGCTGCGCGCGTTTTCGCCGCCATAACTCCCCTTCGAAGTATCCCCTTCGAACCCCCGGGCCGTCCGGTGAGCATGGCACGGCGGAACACCCGGAGTCACGGCGGCGTTTGGCTAACCCCCAGAGAAACTTAATCTAATCCCACCAGCTGGCGGATACCGGCCGGCGTGGCGCCAGCAGCGCGCAGTTCACGAAGGCCGGTCGAGTTGGTTGATTTCGACAGTTTCCGGCCACCCTGGTCGCGAACTAGCCCATGGTGGCGGTAGACGGGTTCCGGCAGGCGGAGCAGTACCTGGAGCAAACGGTGGACCGAAGTGGCGTGGAACAGGTCTTGGCCCCGCACGATCTCGCTGATGTCCTGGAGCGCATCGTCGACAACGACGGACAGATGGTAACTGGTCGGCGTCTCCTTGCGGGCCACAATGACATCGCCCCAGGCTTCTGGCCGCGCCGGAACGACACCACGCTCACCATCGGGCCCCTCGCCCAGTTCGTTCCAGCTTAGGCCGGCGGCGCGGCGGCAGGCAGCCGCCATATCGAGCCGAAGCGCATAAGGCGCACCGGTGTCGATGAGGCGGTCTCGCTCGTCGGCGGACAGCGATCTGGCGTCGCCGGGATAGAACGGCGCGCCGTCGGGATCGCGCGGCCACGGCCCATCTGCTTCACGCGCCGCAACCAGCCTTGTGATCTCGGCGCGGCTTTCGAAGGCGGGATAGACCAGGCCGAGCGCCGAGAGCCTGTCCAGTGCCGCGCGATACGCGTCGAAATGCTCCGACTGCCGCCGCACCGGCGTCTCCCAGGCGACACCGAGCCAGGCGAGGTCTTCGTAGATCGCTGTCTCATATTCCGGCCGGCAACGCGTCGCGTCGATGTCCTCGATCCGCAGCAAGAGCCGCCCACGGGTCTCGCGCGCGCGGTCGGAATTCAACAGCGCTGAATAGGCGTGGCCGAGGTGCAGAAAACCGTTCGGACTGGGGGCAAATCGGAAAACGGGTGGCGACATATGCACAAATCTCGTCATGGCCGGGCTTACCCGATCATCCATCTTCCAACACTCTGTTACGATAGGAGATGGATGCGCGGGTCAAGTCCGCGCACAACGAGTTCAGCAAGCGATGACCATCCACCTCGAAACCCAATCCGATCTCGAAGAGGCCGTCTATGCGCTGGTCAAGCGCGACCCGCGCCTGAAGCCGGTGCTGGCGACTGCCGGCATGCCGGCGTTGCGGCGGCGCGAGCCTGGCTTTGCGGGGCTTGCCCACATCGTCTGCGGGCAACAGCTCTCGACCGCGAGCGCCGCGGCGATCTGGGGACGGCTGTCGGCGGCGTTCGATCCGTTCGACCACGAGGCGGTCCGCCGCGCCCGCACTGACCGGCTGGGGCGGCTCGGCCTGTCCGCCGCCAAGATCAAGACGCTGAAACATCTCGCGCGCGAGATCACCGCACAGCGGCTGAACCTCGACGTGCTCGCAGAAGAAGACGCCGATGCCGCGCACCACACGCTGATCGCACTGCCCGGCATCGGGCCGTGGACCGCAGACGTCTATCTGCTGTTCTGCCTGGGCCATGGCGACGCTTGGCCGGCCGGCGACCTCGCGGTGCAGGAAGGCATCCGCATCGGGCTCGGCTTGCAGGCGCGGCCGACGGAGAAGCAGATGGCGCCGCTCGCCGAACCCTGGCGCCCCCTGCGCGGCGCGGCGGCGCATCTGTGGTGGAGCTATTATCGCGCGGTAAAAAAACGCGAAGGCGTCATCGCGGGATCAGCTTAGCCCCGCAGCCTAACGCGATCGGTCCGGGCGCAATCGGCGACGAAGTCGATGACGGCCCGCACCGCCGGCAGTTCGACGAGGTCGGGATGGGCGAGCAGCCACAGGTCCGCGATGCTGGCGAGCTTCTGGGGCGCGACACGCACGAGATCGGGATAGCTTTCGGCGACGAAGCACGACAGGGCGGAGATTCCGAGTCCGGCGCGGACCGCCGCCAGCATGTCGCCCTGCGACGAGCAGCGCATCACCACCCTGGCCTGACGCGTGACGACGTCGCTCCAGCGCGCAAGCTGGGCATTGGAGGCCTGATCGGCGAAACCGATGACGCTGTGCCCCTTCCACTCGCCGCGCCGTTCCGGCAGGGACCGCCCGCCGGCGTACTCGCGCGAGGCGTAGAATCCGGTGCCGAGACGGCCGACCTTGCGGCCGACCAGATTTTCCTCGCCGCTGTCGAAAGGCCGCAGCACCACGTCCGCCTCGCGCCGGCGTACGCTGGCCGGAAACGGATGGGTGATGACCTCGAGCTGGACGTGATCATGCGCGCGCAGGAACGCAGGCAGGCACGGCATCAGCCAATGTGAGGCCAGCGTCGCGCCGATCGACAGCTTGACGGTCCCGCGCGCCTTGTGCCCTCCGGCCGAGACTGCCGTCTCCGCCCGCAGCGCGGCCGCCGCCATCACCTCGGCGTGCTCGCGCAGCGTCCGTCCCTCCGCGGTCAGCGCCAGGCCGTCGGCGGCGCGCGCCACCAGCCTGGTACCGAGCTGGGCTTCCAGCGCCGCGATCTTGCGGCTGACGGTGGGATGGCTGCTGTGCAGCCGGCGTGCCGCGCCGGTGAAGCTGCCGGTATCGGCGACCGCGACGAAGGTCTTGCAAAGGTCCCAGTCCATGAGCGGCCTCTGTTCAAATCTGAATAGTCATCCGTTCAATATTGAACGATGGGAGGCCGCACTCCAACCCCTATAATGGCGTGAAGTGAAACATGGGCGGCAACTCGCCCGCGACGATCAAAGGGAAACGCCACGTCATCCGCCCGCCGGCGGGCTGCGTTTTCCGGGAGGACATCATGGCGCTGCCCGCTCTCTTGAAGGATTCGCTCGAGCTGCCCGTGGTCGGCTCGCCGCTCTTCCTCGTCTCGGGCCCTGAGCTGGTGATCGCCCAATGCAAGGCCGGCATCGTCGGCTCGTTTCCGGCGCTCAATGCCCGTCCGGTGGAAAAGCTCGACGAGTGGTTGAGCCGCATCGAGGACGAACTCGGCGAATACAAATCGCTCAATCCCGGCAAGAAGGTCGCACCCTACGCCGTCAACCAGATCTGCCACGCCTCCAACGACCGGCTGATGAAGGACATGGAGACCTGTGTGAAGCACAGGGCGCCCATCATCATCACCTCGCTGCGACCGCCCGCCGAGCTCGTCGAGGCCGCGCATTCCTACGGCGGCCTCGTGTTCCACGACGTCATCAACGTCAAGCACGCGCGCAAGGCGGCCGAGCAAGGCGTCGACGGGCTGATCCTGGTCTGCGCCGGCGCTGGAGGACATGCAGGAACGCTCTCGCCTTTCGCGCTGGTACGTGAGGTCAAGCAATGGTTCGACGGCGCGATCCTGCTGTCGGGCGCAATCAGCGATGGCTTCGCAATCGCCTCCGCGCTGACGCTGGGCGCCGACCTCGCTTATATGGGCACGCGCTTCATCGCGACGAAGGAAGCCAATGCTGACGAAGCCTACAAATCCGCCCTGACGCAGCACGCCGCCCACGACATCGTCTACACCAACCTCTTCACCGGCGTGCACGGCAACTATCTCGGCCCTTCGATCGCCGCGGCCGGGCTCGATCCGGACAACCTGCCGGCCGCGGACAAGACGAAGATGAACTTCGGCTCCGGCGGCAACATGAAATCCAAGGCGTGGCGCGACATCTGGGGCTCGGGCCAGGGTATCGGCCAGATCGCAGACGCGCCGCCAGTCGCCGAACTCGTCGACCGGATGAAACGGGAATTCGACCAGGCCCGACAGGATTTCCTGATGCGCGCCAGCGAAGGATTCGGACCGACAATAAAACGGGAGGATACCATGAAGCTGGCAGCCGCACTGATCGGCATGTCGTTGCTGACGCTTGCTGGCGGCAGCGCCCATGCCGAAGGCAGCGACGAGATTCGCATCGGGCAGACCCTGCCCTACAGCGGTCCGGCCTCTGGCTTCGGCGCAATCGGACGGACGCAGGAAGCGTTCTTCGAGAAGGTCAATGCCGAAGGCGGCATCAACGGCCGCAAGGTCAAGTTCATCACGCTGGACGACGCCTATTCGCCGCCAAAGACCGTTGAGCAGACCCGCAAGCTGGTGGAGCAAGAGGAGGTGCTGATGATGTTCGGTTCGCTCGGCACCGCCACCAACAGCGCCGTGCAGCGCTATCTCAACGCCAAGAAAGTGCCGCAGCTGTTCGTGCTCTCCGGCGCCACCAAATGGGCCGATCCGCAGAAGAACCCGTGGACCATGCCGGGCATGGCGGCCTACGAATCCGAGGGCGTGGTCTATGCCAAATACATTTTGCAGGCCAAGCCCGACGCCAGGATCGCGATCCTCTCGCAGAACGACGATTTCGGCCGCGACTATGTCGCGGGGTTCAAGCGCGCGCTCGGGCCCAAGGCCGCAAGCATGATCATCGCGGAAGCGAGCTACGAGACCAGCGCGCCGACGATCAGCTCGCAGCTCTCGACCTTGAAGGCCTCCGGCGCCAACGTGCTGTTCGGCGTCGTGCTCGGCAAGTTCACCTCGCAGATGGTCAAGGGCGTGGCCGAGATCGGCTGGAAGCCGGAGCTGTTCTTCGTGCCGACCTCGGCGTCGTCGATCTCTTTCCTGGAACCGGCAGGGCTCGACAACGCGGTCGGTCTGATCTCGTCGAGCAACCAGAAGGACACGATGGACCCGCAATGGGCCGACGATCCCGGCGTAAAGGAATACTTCGCCTTCATGAAGCGCTACATGCCGACCGCGGACCTCTCCAACTCCAACTACGCCGCGGGCTATCACTATGCCACGCTGCTGATGACCGTGCTGAAGGCGTGCAAGGACGATGTCAGCCGCGACAACATCATGCGCCAGGCGGCCTCGCTGAAGGATGTGAAGCTGCCGCTGCTGCTGCCGGGAATGGCTGTTGCGACCGGCCCCGACGACTATCTGCCGTTCCAGCAGCTTCAGCTCCGGCGTTTCAACGGCAAGAGCTGGGTCGGCTTCGGCGACGTGCTGGATGATCGCTAGACGAGCGGAATGAGGAGACGCCATGATCATCAGCGGCGAACGCCAGATCAGCTATGACGACATCCGGGCCCGGATCAAGCGGGTGATGAGCGGCTTCCGTGCCCTGGGGCTTGCGGAGGCAGCGCCGGTCGCGATGATGCTGCGCAACGATTTCGCCCTGTTCGAGGTGGTTGCCGCTTCCGCCGCGCTGGGCAGTCCGGTGGTGCCGATCAACTGGCATCTGAAAGCCGAGGAGGTCCGTTACATCCTGGCCGACAGCGGGGCGAAGATCCTCGTCTGTCATGCCGATTTGCTGCCGCAGATCCGCGACGGCATACCGGCGGATGTCCTTCTCCTGGTCGTCGCGACGCCGCCCGAACTCGCGGCGACCTTCTCGATCCCTCGGGAGCTGACCGAGATCCCTGTGGGACTGACCGATTGGGACCGCTGGCGCGACGACCATCCGCAAGCGCAGGAGCCACCGCGCCGGGCGGCAGCGATGATCTACACGTCGGGGACTACGGGCATGCCGAAGGGTGTGCGGCGCATGCCGATGCAGCCCGAACAGGCGGCCGCCTCGGAACGCGTGGGCGGGATCGCCTATGGCATCAAGCCGCGGGAAGACCAAATCGTGCTGATCAACGGGCCGATGTATCACTCGGCGCCGCATTCCTACGGCATGCTGGCGTTCCGCAGCGCTTGCACCATCATCCTCCAGGCGCGGTTCGATGCCGAGGAGCTGCTGGCGCTGATCGAGCGCCACCGCGTCACGCACATTCACATGGTACCGACCATGTTCGTCCGGCTGCTGCGGTCGCCCGAAGCGGTCAGGCAGCGTTACGACCTGTCGTCGCTGCGTTTCGTCGTGCACGGCGCCGCGCCCTGCCCGCCAGACGTCAAGCGCGCCATGATCAACTGGTGGGGACCCGTCATCAACGAATATTTCGGTTCCACGGAGACCGGGATCCCGGTCTGGCACTCGGCCGAGGAAGCCTTGAAAAAGCCCGGCACGGTCGGCCGCGCCATCGAAGGCGGCATCGTCAGGATCTTCCGCGATGACGGCAGCCCGTGCGGTGCCAACGAAGTCGGCGAAATCTACATGCGCCAGACGGCAGTGCCCGATTTCGACTATCACGGCAGGACGCAGGCAAGGGCCGAGGCCGGCCGCGACGGTCTCGTCAGCGTCGGCGACGTCGGTTACCTCGACGAGGACGGCTATCTGTTCCTGTGCGACCGCAAGCGCGACATGGTGATCTCCGGCGGCGTCAACATCTATCCCGCCGAGATCGAGAACGCGCTGATCGGAATGCCCGGCGTGCGCGACTGTGCCGTGTTCGGCATACCCGACGCGGAATTCGGCGAACAGCTGTGCGCCTTTGTCGAGCCTGAATCGGATGCCGGGCTCTCGGCCGACGCTGTCCGATCGTTCCTGCGCGAGCGGCTTGCCAATTTCAAGGTGCCGAAGGACGTCGAATTCCGCGACGCGCTGCCGCGCGAGGCAACGGGAAAGATTTTCAAGCGCAAGCTGCGGGAGCCCTATTGGGCGACGTGAAAACAGGCGACGCGTCCGAGAGTGCGAGACCGTATTAACGGGAACGAGTGGCAATCGTTCCTGGGCCTCTTCAATATCGAGCAATTTGAAGACGCGCGCTTCCGTCGCAAAATGGAAGAGCAACCAATTCGAATCTCGTCTGTTATCGACCGGCACAATCACTGCCGGAGGATAAACTATGTCACGTCTAATTTCGCTCGCTGCGGCTCTCCTGCTGCTCGGATCGGTACCCGTAAGCGCGCAGTCGCAAAAGGCACAAAGCGGCCCGGGCAACAATGCGGTCAACAGCTCTGATCACAACAACTCCAACGCACCGGTCGCAGGCCGCAACAGCTTCACCGAGGGCCAGGCGAAGTCGAAGATCGAGGGCGCGGGCTATTCCAATGTTTCCGGCCTGCAAAAGGACGACAACGGCGTCTGGCGCGGCAAGGCCGACAAGGCCGGGACCAAGGCGGACGTGAGCGTCGATTTCCAAGGCAACGTGAACCCCGCCAAGTAAGGAGGATAAAACATGACCACCACCATTTCTCGACTCTATGACACCTATTCGGATGCGGAACGTGCGGTCAGCCGCCTGGAGGCCGCGGGCGTGCAGCACTCCGACATCAGCATCGTCGCGAACAATTCCGATAATTGGTACGGCTCATCCACCGGCAAGGTCGACCGCGATCGCGACGGCGTCGACGATCGCGCCGAAGGCGCCGGCACGGGTGCCGGCATCGGCGCGGGCCTCGGAAGCGCGGCGGGCCTGCTTGCAGGACTCGGCTTGCTGGCCATTCCGGGACTCGGACCGGTGGTTGCCGCCGGATGGCTGGCTTCGACCGCAGTTGGTGCCGCGGCCGGCGCCGCGACGGGCGGCATCGTCGGCGCGCTGACCGAAGCCGGCGTCTCCAAGGACGATGCGTCGCGCTACGCGGAGGGCGTCCGTCGTGGCGGAACGCTGGTATCGGCGCGGGTCCCCGACCAGGACCGCTCACGGCTCGATGCTCTTCTGCACGAAAAGGCCGTGAACCTGCAGGAACGGAGCACCGCCTGGCAAAAATCCGGCTGGAACGGCTTCGATGCCGCAAGCCCGCCGCTGTCGCCTGACGATGTCGGCCGTGAGCGCGAGTTGTACGGCAATGGGATGCGGGGCAGATAAGGATCCGCGAACCAAAACGACAGCACGAGGAGGCTCCACTCAGGTGGAGCCTTTTTCGTCATACACCTCTCTCGTTCCGCGAGCGTGCGGCGGGCATCTCGCAGCGCTCACCGGCGTATTCCGCCTGAGCAGGGCCACATGCTTTCGCTGCTCGGGTAAAGCGCTTTCGATACCCCTCCTTCCAGTATAGCTTTCGACCCTAGAGGAAACGCCGCGAAGACGGCACGAGGTCGCGCATGCTGGACAGGACCAAGGATATTGCCGCATCCGCGCAGGCCTGGCTCGACGAATTTGAGCGCACGCTTGGCGCACCCGATGGCGCTGGGCTGGATCGTCTTTTCCTCGCCGACAGCTATTGGCGCGACGCGCTGGCACTCAGCTGGAACCTGCAAACGATCGCCGGCGGCGATTCGATCAAGCGGGAGCTGACAACGCTCGCCGCACGGGTCGCGCCGGGCAGCTTCAAGATCGCGCCGAACCGGGCGCCGCCGCGCTGGGTCACGCGTGCCGGGACCAACACGATCGAGGCGATCTTCAATTTCGAAACCGCATTGGGACGCGGCAGCGGCATCGTCAGGCTTGTGCCCGACGCCGCCGACGGCGACCGCCTGAAAGCGTGGACGCTCCTTACCGCGCTCGACGAGCTCAAGGGCTTCGAGGAGCAGCTCGGCACCTCGCGGCCGCGCGGCCAGGCCTATTCGCGCGACTTCCGTGGACCGAACTGGCTCGACCTGCGCAACGCCTCGCGCGACTACGCCGCTCGCGATCCTACCGTGCTGGTGGTCGGCGGCGGCCAGGCCGGACTCGCGATTGCGGCGCGGCTGAAGCAGTTGAAGATCGACAGCCTGATCGTCGATCGCGAGGCACGGATCGGGGACAATTGGCGCAAGCGCTACCACGCGCTGACCCTGCACAACCAGGTGCAGGTCAATCATTTGCCCTACATGCCGTTTCCTCCGAGCTGGCCGACCTATATTCCCAAGGACAAGCTCGCCAACTGGTTCGAAGCTTATGTCGAGGCGATGGAGCTCAACTTCTGGACCGACACCGAATTCGAAGGGGGCGCCTATGACGATGCCAAGGGCAATTGGACCGTCACGTTGCGACGTGCTGACGGTGGCAAACGGACCATGCACCCGCGCCATGTGGTGATGGCAACCGGTGTCAGCGGCATCGCCAATGTGCCTTTCATCCCGACACTCGACAACTTCAAGGGCACGCTGCTGCATTCGAGCCGCTACGAGGACGGCGAACACTGGACCGGCAAGCGCGCCATCGTCATCGGCACCGGCAACAGCGGTCACGACATCGCGCAGGATCTTCACTCCAGCGGCGCCGAAGTGACGCTGGTGCAGCGTTCACCTACGCTCGTCACCAATATCGAGCCGTCGGCCCAACTCGCTTATGCGACCTACAATGAGGGCACGCTCGAGGACAACGATCTGATCGCGACCTCGATGCCGACACCGCTTGCGAAGAAGACCCATGTGATGCTGACGGAGCAGTCGAAGCAGCTCGACAAGGAGCTGCTCGACGGCTTGCGGCGCGTCGGCTTCAAGCTCGATTTCGGCGAGGCCGGCACCGGCTGGCAGTTCAAATATCTCACCCGTGGGGGCGGCTATTATTTCAACGTCGGCTGCTCCAACCTCATCGTCGAGGGCGCGATCAAGCTCAGGCAGTTTTCCGAGATCGAGAGCTTCGTCGCCGAGGGCGCCCGGATGAAGGACGGCGCGACTATTGCCGCCGATCTGATCGTGCTCTCGACCGGTTACAAGACGCAGGAATATCTGGTGCGGAAACTGTTCGGCGACGGCGTCGTCGACCGGGTCGGCCCTATCTGGGGCTTTGGCGACGGCCTCGAGCTGCGCAACATGTATGCACGCACCAGGCAGCCCGGCCTCTGGTTCATCGCCGGCAGCCTCGCGCAATGCCGGATCAACTCGAAATATCTAGCGCTCCAGATCAAGGCGATCGAGGAAGGGATTTTGGGGCGTGAGGCGGGCGCAATTTGAGCCTGCTCGCATTGCGAGCGAAGCGAAGCAATCCAGGCTGCGGCGAGCGCAGCGAAGCAATCCAGAATCCGTGCCGCGGAAATAGCTGGATTGCTTCGCTGCGCTCGCAATGACAGTGTGGAAACGATCGCGCATCGCCGACACCAATAAGAGGAGAACACCCATGCCAGCCATTCTCGGCACCGGCGAGCACCGCTACCGCGTCGTTGAGAATTTCGCAAAGCTGCCGGACGGATGGCAGCTCACCGACGTCGCTTCGGTCGCCGTCGACAGCAAGGACCGCGTCTACGTATTCAACCGCGGGGCCCATCCGATGGTGGTGCTGGACCGCGAGGGCAATTTCTTGCGCAGTTGGGGCGAAGGCGTGTTCTCGCGCGCCCATGGCCTGCACATCGATGCCGACGACAATCTCTATTGCACCGATGACGGCGACCACACCGTGCGCAAGTGCACCACCGACGGAAACGTGCTGCTGACGATCGGCATTCCCGAGAAGCCGTCGCCGTTCATGAGCGGCGATCCGTTCCACCGCTGCACCCACACCGCGCTGTCGCCGAAGGGCGAAATCTACGTCTCCGACGGTTATGGCAATGCGCGCGTGCACAAATTCACGCCCGACGGCAAGCTGATGACAAGCTGGGGCGAGCCCGGCACCGACCCCGGCCAGTTCAACATCGTGCACAACATCGCCACCGATGCCGACGGCTTTGTCTATGTCGCCGACCGCGAGAACCATCGCGTTCAGGTGTTCGACGGCAACGGCAAGTACGAGACGCAGTGGAACAATCTGCACCGCCCTTGTGCGCTATGCTGTTGCGGTGGGGCTAAGAGCCCGACCTTCGTTATCGGGGAACTCGGCCCTGGCCTGGCGGTCAACCGCAAGGTACCCAATCTCGGCCCGCGGTTGTCGATCGTGGACGCCAAGGGCAACCGCATCGCGCGGCTCGGCGGCGAGGCAGGCCCGGGCGTTGCGAGCGGAAAATTCCTGGCACCGCACGGCATTGCACTGGATTCCAGGAGCGACATCTATGTCGGCGAGGTCGGCGTCACCGACTGGAAGACCAGCTTTCCGGATGAGGAGATGCCGGCCGCGGTGCGCGCGACGCGATGTTTGCAGAAGCTGGAGCGGGTGCGGGAGTAGCTGCCTCGGCACATCCACATCGCGCTGTCAGGACGACGCTGCCTCCGCGGCCTCGGACCTGGAAATCACGGCGTTTTTCGCGTTTTGCCACCCCCCGGCCGCATTGCTTGCGCCGGAATAAGTCGCTCAACGGGCTTCACAATCCCGTCACGCTGCATGTAGTATGTCAGTTACGTGCTGCTTCGCAGCGTACATTGGAGGCCAGGAGCGTTACTTGAACGCACATGTCTCGCAAGGCCATTGGCCGGTGTTGGTGCTGAATGCGGACTTCCGGCCGCTGAGTTACTACCCACTGTCTTTGTGGTCGTGGCAGGACGCGATCAAGGCGGTATTCCTCGACCGCGTCAACATCGTCGCGCATTACGATCAGGCGGTCCATAGCCCCACGCTGCAAATGCAGCTACCGAGCGTTGTCTCGCTCAAATCCTTCGTCAAGCCGACCACCCACCCTGCCTTCACCCGATTCAACGTCTTCCTGCGCGATCGTTTCGCCTGCCAATATTGCGGCTCGCCCGAAGACCTCACCTTCGACCACATCATCCCGCGCAGCAAAGGCGGCCAGACCACCTGGGAGAACGTGGTTGCGGCGTGCTCGCCCTGTAATTTGCGCAAGGGCAATCTGACGCCGGTGCAGGCCAAGATGTTTCCACGCCAGCACGCGTTCGCGCCGACCGTGCACCAGCTCCACCGCAACGGCCGCCTCTTCCCGCCGAACTATCTGCACGACAGCTGGTTGGATTATCTCTACTGGGATACGGAGCTGGATCCGTAGCGTCGGCGTGCAGGCCCTCTCGGCGGTCCATGGTTGACTCGCGCCGCTCAACGCCGGGAGAGATCAGCGAGCTTCGCTATCTGGGCGCCTGCTCCAGATCGATCTGATAGACGGAAATCCGGTCGATCTCGAATGCGACGGTAGGCGGCGACTCCGCGTCGACCGGACCGACGCCGAGAAAGAATTTCGATCCGATCGCGAGATTGACGATCATGTACATGGGATCGTCGAAACCGATCGGCACCTTGATGTCGGACACCGGCCTGCGATCGATGAAATAGACCAGGCGATCCTCCTCCCACAGCACGCCGTAAGTGTGGAATGCGCTCGACGCGTCGCCGACCGCGAAGTCGAAGCCGCAGGACTGGATCTTCTGGGTCGAGGGAATCCGCCAATGCGTCGTCATCACGAGATCACCCGGCTTTTCGCCGCGGCCTTCCAGCACGTCGACCTCCGGCGGCCAGCCGCCGTCATCCGCCAGCATCCAGAACGCCGGCCATACCGCATGTCCGACCGGCACCTTGGCGCGGATCTCGAAATAGCCGTGCTTCTGCGCGAACGTGCCCTGGGTCGTCAGTATCCCGGAGATGTACTCGTTGTCGAACAGCACCGGCTTCAAGCCCGGCGGCGTGCGGCTGGCGACGATCGACAGCACGCCGTCCTTGACCTTGAAGGGATCGAGCCCGAGCGGCGCCGCCGCGCGCCCGGCGTAGCGCGGATCGACATAGATCTGTTGCTCGCCATTGGCGCTGGTCTTGCGCTTGAATTCGGAGCCGTCGCCACCCCAGTAGCGCGCCTCCGGCCAGGCCGCACCGCCGGCGTAATGCGGCACCCAGCGTCCGTTCGCCAGCGGATGCTCGTCAAAATCCTCATTGAAGGTCCGGCGTAGCGGCAAGAAGACCAGCGAGGCCGGATTGACCTCCTCCAGCCGACGGCACTCGATGGTGGAGGGATCGGTCGTGACCTGCAGCGACATGCTCAACGGGGCACCGTCGAGATCGTCCTGCGCGATGGCCGGCGCAGGCACTACGCAGAGACCGATCGCAGCAAGAGCGCCCCTCGTCCAACGCGCGATCATCACCACTCTTCGAAGATGCCAGAGGAAGAGCTGAAGTTAGCTCGCCCATATCGGGACGGGCAAGAGCGGGCCCGCGACCGCGCGCCAATTCGGGAGCGCCACTCGCCCACGCCATCCAGATTTTCGTGCACTAATAAAAAATGGAGCACCGCGCGCGGCAGGCGACCGGCGGGTCTCCCTCGGGGACGGAACTCGAAGCGCCGGCATCCGTTCAGAGTCGAGGCCGGATGTCGCGCGGACGCCAGTTGTCCGCGACAGACATATCCGGCCCCGCCACAGCACAAGGGGAGAATAGTGATGGCCACAAGCGAGACGGATCACGTCTACAAGATCCTGGAACTGGTCGGATCGTCCGAGACTTCGATCGAGGATGCGATCAAGAACGCGGTCAGCCGGGCCGCAAAGACCGTTCGCGAGATGAAATGGTTCGAGGTTGTGCAAACGCGCGGCCATATCGAGAATGGTGCCGTGCGCCACTACCAGGTGACGCTGCGGGTCGGCTTCACGCTGGATGAGTAAGGCAGAAAACGCCGGGCGAAGCCGACGCCCGACGCCAGCCTGGTTAGCTCGACAATAGCTCCGTCCATTGCCGAGGATTGTTCCAACCGGAAGCGCACAATCCGCGCGGATGTTGCAACAGGCCGTTAAGGCCAAAGTGAGAGGTTTGCGCCGAAATGGAGCAAGCCTGATGACCACGGGTCGCGAACTCGGAAAGACTCGCCTTCCGCTCTGGGCAGCGGGTTTCGTCATCTTGACCTGCTTCGCCATCCTCGGCTTGAGCGCCTGGCGTGAATGGGAAACACGCGATGCAGATCTCAAGAACGCCGAGATCGACGTCGCCAATCTGGCGCATTCGCTGATCCAGCACGCGGACGACACCTTCGAACTCGTTGATACGATCCTCGTCGGGTTAGTCCATCGGCTCGAAATCGATGGGACCGGTCCGGACACGATTACAAAGCTTCAGGCCTATCTGCCGACACGAAAATCATCGGACCGGATCCGCGGCATCTTCGTTTACGACGCGACCGGGCAGTGGCTTGCCACGACGGAGCGCCTCGACTTCTCCAAGCTCAACAACAGCGACCGCGGATATTTCCAGCGTCATCGCGCCTCGCTCGAGATGGGCACGTTGATCGGACCGCCCGTGAAGAGTCGAGCCGGCGGCCAATGGGTCGTCACCGCGTCCCGCCGGATCAACGATGCCGACGGCGGCTTCGCCGGCGTTGCCCTGCTCACGATCGACGTCAGCTATTTTGTCAAGTTCTACGAGCGGTTTGACATCGGTCCGAACGGCTCGACGTCGCTGCTCAACGATAGCGGCATCATGCTGGCGCGCAGCCGTGACGACAGCGGCGCCTTTGTCGGACGCGACCTGTCCAGCGCGCCCTTGTTCAAGGGATGGGGAAGTCGTCCCGCCGCAGCAGTCTACTATTTCAAGTCGCCGCTCGATGGCGTCCAGCGGCTTAGCTATTACCAACGCAGCAGCCGCTATCCCCTGATGGTGCTGGCGAGCAAGTCGCGGGACGACGTGCTGGCGCCCTGGCGGCAAGCCGCGGCAGCGCGCACCACCTTCGTCCTCGGCCTCGTGCTGCTGATCGCGGTGATCGGCTTCTACCTGGTCCGTCAGCTCGTACAGCGGCAGCGCATGGCCCAGGCCCTCGTCGTCAACGAAGCAAACTTCCGTCTGTTAGCCGAGCAATCCAGCGACATGGTGACCCGGATCGGGCTGGACAACCGGCTGCTCTACGTTTCCCCCTCGTACGTACGCATCACGGGCTGGTCGTCCGACGAACTGCTGTCCACTTCGGCCTTGGCCGGCATTCACGCCGACGACATGGAGCGGGTCGAGCAGGCTATCGCCGCGCTGAGGAATGGCGAGGCCGAGGAGGCGCGGTTCGTCTATCGCCAGCGTCACCGCGACAAGGGCGAGATCTGGGCGGAGGCGGCGTTGCACGTGACCCTGGCGTCGGACAGCGGCGAGATCGACGGCGTCGTCGCGGTGGTGCGCGACATGACGGAGCAGAAGGATCTTCAGGACAAGCTCGCCTCACTCGCAACGACCGACGGCCTTACCGGCCTCGCCAACCGCCGCACATTCGACGAGCGTCTCGCGGACGAATGGGCGCGCGCCAGGCGCGACGGCACGCAGCTCTCGCTCCTGCTGATCGATGTCGATTATTTCAAGAAGTTCAACGATCATTACGGCCATCTGGCGGGCGACGGATGCCTGCGCGCGCTGGGCCGGATCCTGTCAGCGCACACCAAGCGCCCGGCCGACCTCGCGGCGCGCTACGGTGGCGAAGAATTCGCCGTGCTGTTGCCGAACACCGGTCCCGAGGGCTGCGCCGAGGTCGGCGATGGGATTCGCAAGGCGCTGCACGATCTCGCCATGCTGCATGCGCAAAGTCCCCCCTCGCGCCTGGTGACCGCAAGCGTTGGCGGCGCGACGAGTCTGCCATCCCAAACCACGGCGGACTGCAGCACGCTGGTCGCCGCCGCCGACCGCGCGCTCTACGCCGCCAAGGACAACGGCCGTGACCGGCTGGTGATGTCGGGACAGGTCGTTCCCTGGCCCGCCAGGAGCGCGTGACGGATCGACCGTTGCGCCGGATTTGTCGCCTGCGCCCCAGCGCGTTATGACTTGGATCACGGCCGGATGTTCGGCCAATCCGAGAGTGCCGCTGTGACTGGTAGAATCAAACTCGTCCTCTTCGACATGGACAATGTCCTCTGCGACTACGACAGGGCAAAGCGTGTCGCATGGCTGGCGAAGCTTGCGGGGACCACGAACGAATCCGTCCACAAGGCGATCTGGGACAGCGGCTTCGAGCTGCTCGGCGATTCCGGCACTCTCGACGCCGCGGACTATTTGCGGGGTTTCGGCGAGCGCATCGGCTATCCGCTGTCACTGGACGAGTGGATCGAGGCCCGACGCCGTTCAATGCAGGCCGATCTTGCGATGCTGGAGATTGCCGGCAGCTTGCGTCAAACCGTCGACATTGCCGTCCTGACCAACAGCACCACGCTGGTCGCCGACCATGTCGCTGCGCTGCTGCCGGAATTGCCGCCGCTGTTCGGCAAGCGAATCTACGCCTCGGCCCGGTTCAAGACGGCGAAGCCGGACCCGCGCTGCTTCCGCCTCTGTCTGTCGGAGCTCGACGTCAAACCGGAGAGCGTCCTGTTCGTCGACGATCTCATGGCCAATGTCGCCGGCGCGCGAGAGGCGGGCCTCTTCGCGCATCACCACACCTCGGTTGAGGCTTTCAAGCAGGCCCTGTCGGAGCACGGCCTGCTTCACGCTTGAATGCGCGCTCCGCTTTTCCCGGCGTCAGGCGAGATGGCACGCCACAAAGTGCCCCCCCGCTCCCTCCTTCAGCTCCGGTGCGCTTTCCGCGCAACGCGGCTGAGCGATAGGACAGCGGGTGTGGAAGTGGCACCCCGACGGCGGCTTCATCGGGCTCGGAACGTCGCCCTTGAGGCGGATGCGCTCGCGCTTGAGCTTGGGATCGGGCACCGGCACCGCTGACAACAGCGCCCTCGTGTAGGGATGCTGCGGATTGCGGTAGAGGTCGCTGGCCTTGGCGAGCTCGACGATACGGCCAAGATACATCACCGCGACGCGGTCGGAGATGTGCTCGACCACCGACAAATCGTGCGCGACGAAGAGATAGGTGAGGTTCAATTCAGCCTGGAGATCTTCCAGCAAGTTGATGACTTGCGCCTGGATCGAGACATCGAGCGCGGACACCGGTTCGTCGCAGACGATCAGTTTCGGCTCGACCGCGAGGGCGCGCGCGATCACGATGCGCTGGCGCTGGCCGCCGGAAAACTCATGCGGATAGCGGCGCATGTGCTCGGCCTTGAGACCGACCTTCACCAGCAGGCTCGCAACGCGATCCTCGCGCTCCTTGGCCGATGAGCCGAGCTTGTGGATGACGAGCGCCTCGCCGAGGATGGCGCCGACCGTCATGCGCGGATTGAGGGAGGCGAACGGATCCTGGAACACGAGCTGCATGTTCCGCCGCATCGCGCGCAAATCGGTGCCGCCGAGCTGGCCGACATCCTGGCCGTCGAACACGACCTCGCCGTCGGTCGGCTCGATCAGGCGCAGCACGCAGCGTCCCGTCGTCGACTTCCCGCAGCCGGATTCGCCGACGAGGCCAAGCGTCTCGCCGCGATTGACCGAGAACGAGACCCCGTCGACCGCATAAACGCTGCCGACCTGACGCGACAACAGGCCGCCATGCACGGGAAAATATTTCTTCAGGCCGCTGACGCGGAGCAAGGGCTCGGTCATGCTGCGCCTCCCAACTGCGTATCTCCCAGATGACAGGCCATGCGGTGGCCGGGCGCGATCTCGCGCAGCAACGGCTCCATCTCGGTGCAGACGCTCATGGCGTGGCGGCAGCGCGGCGCGAAGCGGCAGC
>NZ_JADPIT010000027.1:2734-55423 GCF_023073035.1 Bradyrhizobium sp. 62 | reverse complement strand
TCGCCTCCAGCCGCACCTTGTGCTCGCTGGCGAGATCGATGCGCGGGATCGAGCGGATCAGTCCCTGGGTATAGGGATGGCCGGGATTGCCGAAGAGCTCGTCGACAGACGCCTCCTCCACCACCTTGCCGGCATACATCACGACGACGCGCTGCGCGGTCTCGGCGACGACGCCCATGGCATGGGTGATCAGCATCACCGCCATGCCGAAACGTTCCTTCATGTCCTGGAGCAGGTCGAGGATCTGCGCCTGAATGGTGACGTCGAGGGCCGTGGTGGGCTCGTCGGCGATGATCAGCTTCGGCTTGCAGGCGAGCGCCATCGCGATCATCACGCGCTGGCGCATGCCGCCGGAGAACTGATGCGGATAGTTGTGCACCCGGCCTTCGGCATTGGGAATCTGCACCAGCTTGAGCATCTCGATGGTGCGCTCGAGCGCCTGTTTCCTGGTGACGTTCTCATGGCGGCGCAGGCTTTCGGCGATCTGCTCGCCGATGGTCAGCACCGGATTGAGCGAGGTCATCGGCTCCTGGAAGATGAAGCCGATCTCCTTGGCGCGGATCTCGTCGAGCTGACTGCTCGTCAGCGGCACGAGATCGCGGCCTTCGAAGATGATCTCGCCCGCCGCGATGCGGCCCGGCGGCATCGCGATCAGCTTGAGGATCGACATCGCGGTGACGGTCTTGCCGCAGCCGGATTCGCCGACGACGCAGAGAGTCTCGCCGCGATTGATGGAGATGTCGACACCGTCGACGGCCTGGAGGATGCCGTCGTCGGTGGAGAAGTGGGTTTTCAGTCCCTTGATCTCGAGCAGCGGCGCCATCAGATCACCCGCCGCGCATCGAGCGCGTCACGCAGGCCGTCGCCGATGAAGTTGATGGCGACCACCGCGATGAAGATCGCGCCGCCCGGAAACAGCGCCCAGTGCGGGCCGATGTCGAGAAAGTCCTTGGCATCATAGAGCAGCCGGCCCCAGGTCGGGGTATCCGGAGGGAAGCCGAGGCCGAGGAAGGACAGCGTCGATTCCGCGATGATGGCGGCGGCCACGTCGATGGTGCCGGCGATGATCACCGGACCCAGCGCATTAGGCAGGATATGGCGCACTACCTGCCGCACCGGGCTTGCCCCGAGCGCGCGCGCGGCTTCGACGAATTCCTTCTCACGGATCGACAGGAACTGCGCCCGAACGAGCCGGGCGACGGGCATCCAGCGCAAGCCACCGATCACGAGCACGATCAGGATGAAAATGCCGCCCTCGGGGCCGAAAGCGGCCTTCAGCCCGTCGCGGAAGAGATAGATCAGCAGCAGCAGCAGGGGCAATTGCGGCAGCGACAGAAAGAGATCGGTGAGCCACATCAGCCCATGACCGAGCGCGCCGCGCGACATGCCAGCGAGCGCGCCGATCAACACGCCGACAAAGACCGAGACCAGCATCGCGGCGAGACCGACCGCGAGCGAGATGCGCCCGCCATAGATCATGCGGGCGAGGATATCCTGCCCGAGATCGTCGGTGCCAAAGGGATGGGCCAGCGACGGCCCCTGCATGCCCGCCACGATGTCGATGTCGTCGATCTTGACCCGCCAGACGAAGGGGCCGACCACCACCGCCAGGATCAGAACGAGGAGCAGGAACGCGCTGACCACGGCAAGCTTGTGCCGGCTATAGCGCCGCCACGTCTCGCGCCAGGGCGAGTAGACGCGCCGCTCAGCGGAGGGAGATGCGAGGGTCAAGCCAGCCATAAAGAACGTCCGCGATGAGATTGAACAGCACGACCAGGCACGCAAAGACGAAGGTGACGGCCATCACCACCGGCGTGTCGTTGGAAAGGATGGAGGAGATCAGCAGCGAGCCGATGCCGGGGATGCGGAAAATCTGCTCGGTGACGATCGCGCCGCCGAACACCGCCGGGATTTGCAACGCAATCAGCGTGACGACCGGGATCATCGCGTTGCGCATCACGTGCTTGATGATCACCCGCCGCTGGCCGATGCCCTTGGCGCGCGCGGTGGTGACGTAGTCGAGTCGGATCACGTCGAGCATCGCCGAGCGCACGAAACGCGTCATCGACGCAGCCTGGAACAGGCCGAGCACCGCCACCGGCATGATAGCCTGACGGATCATCTCCAGCACCCAGTGAATACCCGTGCCCTTGATGTCGGTCGTGTAGACGAAAGGCAGCCAGTCCAGCGTGACCGAGAAGATCAGGATGAACAGGATGCCGGTGAAAAAGGTCGGCAGCGAGAAGCCGACAAAGGCGAGCGTGTTGGCGACCTGGTCGAACAGCGAATAAGGTTTCGTCGCGGCATAGACCCCGACCGGGATCGCGATCAGGAGCGCCAGAATCTGCGCCGAGCCGATCACATAGAGCGTCGTGGGCAGTCGCTGGAGAATGAGCGTGTCGACGTTCATCCGGCTGACGAAGGAGAAACCCCAGTCGCCGTGCAGCATGGCGTTGAGCCAATGCAGGTAACGAAGGTAGATCGGATCGTCGAGGCCGAACTTCGCCCGAAGCGCGAGAGCGACTTCGGGCGGCACGTTCGGATTGGTCGCCAGCTCCGAGAAAGGATCGCCCGGGGCGAGTGCGAGCACGACAAACAGCACGAGCGAGATTCCGAGCAGGCTCGGAATCGCGATCAGGAGGCGACGCAGGACATACTGGCTCATGAAGAAGGACCGCTCTAGGCGTGCGTGATCATTCTTCGCGGTACCAGTCGAACAAATTGTCGGTCTCGTTGGCCCAGCCGGAAACGACCGGGCGCAGATTGTTGGCGGCCGCCTCGACCTTCAGGCGGTGCTGTACCGGGATGAAAACGATGTCCTGGTACATCAGATCATTGGCCTTGATGTAGAGCGCCGCACGCTTGACCGGATCCATCTCGCCGTCCGCGGCCATGATGGTCGCGTCGTACTCCTTGTTGACCCAGCGCGGGAAGTTGGTGCCCTGCCACTTGTTCTCCTTGGTGGCGACGAGGTTCGAAAGGTAGCGACGCATATGCTGCGACGGATCGGGCTGGCTCAGCGGGATCTGGAACATCTCCATGTCGGCGTAGAACTTGGAATAGGTGTCGGGATTGCCGACGTCGGAGGAGAAGAACACGGAGGCGACGACCGATTTCAGCTCGACGTCGATGCCCGCCTTCTGGCACGCCTGCTTGACGATCGCCTGCGTCTTCTGGCGCGGCCCGTTGATCGCGGTCTGGTAGAGGAGCTTCAACTTCTTGCCGTCCTTCTCGCGGATGCCGTCGGCGCCCGGCTTCCAGCCGGCGTCGTCGAGGATCTTCGAGGCCTTCTCGACGCTGAACTCCCACGAGGTGTTCTTGGACACGAATTTTTCGGGCCCGTTGAGGAAGTTGGCGGTGGTGCGGCCGGCGCGGCCGTAGATCGCCTTCTTGACTGACTCGCGATCGATCAGCAGCGAGAGCGCCTTGCGCACCGCCGGATCAGAAAACAGCGGGTGCTTGGTCTTGATCGAGGAGCGTTCGCCATCGACCTCGGTGTTGGGATCGGTGAAGTTCAGCGCGATGAATTCGGTGTCGCCACCCACGGCGTAGACGGTCTTTCCCTTGCCGCCCTTCTCCAGGCGCAGCAGCACGTCGTCCTCGACCTGAATGTTCCAGCCGAAATCATATTCGCCGGTCTGGATCACCGCGCGCGCGGCAGAGACGGCGTCGCCGCCGCCCTTCATCTCGATCGAATCGAAATAGGGCCGGTTCGCCATGTGATAATCGGGATTGATCACGCCGCGGACAAGATCGCCCGGCTTGAACTCGACGAACTTGTAGGGGCCGGTGCCGACCGGCGAGAGGTTGGTCGGCGCCTCCCGCGACTTGGACCCCATATAGTCCTTGAACAGATGTTTCGGGATGATGGTATTGGGGGCCCCGACAAAAGCGTCGGCCCAGAACGGCGTGGGCTTGTTGAAGAGGATGCGGACCGTGAGGTCGTCCACCTTCTCGACCGTGATGTCGCGGAGCGTCGCGATCGTCAGCGCGGAGGTCGCCGGATCCTTGGCATATTCCCAGTTGAAGACGACGTCGTCGGCCGTGAACGGCGTGCCGTCGTGCCATTTGACGCCGGGCTTGAGCTTCCAGGTCACCGACTTGCCGTCGGCGGCGAGGCCACCGTTCTGGATCGAGGGAGTTTCGGCGGCCAGGACCAGCTTCATGTTGCCGTCGGGATCCCAACAGGCGAGCGGCTCGTAGAACAGGCGCGCGCCGTCCTGGTCCTTGGTGCCGGTGGCAAAATGCGGATTGAGCAGGGTGGGCCCCTGCCACCACAGCAGCTTGAGCGCACCACCGCCGCCGCGCTTGGTCGGCTTGTAGGTCGAGGCGCCCTCAGCCATCGCGACGCCGCCAAGCGCGAGGATCTGGTTGGCCAAAGGCGCGGTGAGACCCACGGCAGCCAGGCGCTGAATGAAGCCGCGGCGATCCATCCGCCCGTCCTTCACGTCACCGATCATCGAACGCAGTTCTTTATCCAGCATGGTTGTCCCCGTCTGGTTCCCGTATGGATGCAGGCGGTCGCGCGGGGCGACCACCAAGTTGGCTGGCGGTAGATGGCACACCGAATGGGCCGCGCGTCAACCGGGACCGTGTGTATGCAAACGGTCTTCTGACTGTCTGTTGGGCATAATCATATTCCGCAGCCCATCCGTTCGGCAATCCAGCATCAAAACGCGCTGAATTCCGCGCTGCACTGCAGAAAATTTAATCGCCGGATCAGACGAAGTATCGAGGCGAAATTCTACGCCACGGACATGTCGAGCGGCGGCGCGACGTGGTCTGGCAGCGGACAGACGTAAGGCGTCTTGGCCGTCCGCTTCTTAAGGTCAGCCTTGGCAGCCTTGATCAGCTCCGGGTCCGTCAGCGCCTTGATGCCGATGCCGGCCATCGCCTTGGCGGCCTGCACCATGGCCTTGTGGGCATGCGCGCTCTTGCCCTGCGCGACCACCTGCCAAGTGTGGAAGGGCGTACCGATTGCAACCGTGGGTGCGTGAACCTGCACGGTCGGCACCACCCAGCTCACGTCGCCGACGTCGGTCGACCCGACCAGCGGATTGCGCTTGGCATCGAGTGGCACCAGGAAGTCAGCCAGCGGCCGGTCGGTCGGCTCCATGCCGATCGCGTAATAGACCGACTCGATGTCCTTGTCGCTCAACGTCGCGCGGATCTCCGTGGCAAAGCCCTTGTCTGCGTCGTCGAAATGCGGCGGTCCGAGCTCTTCCATGACCCGGTGCAGCGCGTGCTCCAGCGGCGTGTTCGGCAGGATGTTGGAGACCGCGGAGATGATCTTCATCTCGACCTTGGTCTCGGTCATCAGCGCCG
This sequence comes from Bradyrhizobium sp. 62, assembly GCF_023073035.1. Lineage (NCBI taxonomy): Bacteria > Pseudomonadati > Pseudomonadota > Alphaproteobacteria > Hyphomicrobiales > Nitrobacteraceae > Bradyrhizobium > Bradyrhizobium sp. 62. Next base: position 50,098 of record NZ_JADPIT010000027.1, on the reverse strand, counting down.
CGCCGTCCGCGATCTTGCTCACGCGTCCGACCAGCTCGTTCATGCCGGGCAGATCACGGGCGCGGATCGAATAACGCACGCGCGCATGCGCCTGCACCACGTTCGGGGCGATGCCACCGGTGTCGAGCAGCGCGTAGTGCACGCGCGCGTCGCTCGGCATGTGCTCGCGCATATAGTTCACGCCGACATTCATCAGCTCCACGGCGTCGAGCGCGGAGCGGCCGAGATGCGGCGAGGCCGCCGCATGCGAGGTGCGGCCGGTGAAGATGAAGTCGGCGCGGGTGTTGGCGAGTGACGGCGTCACCGCGACTTCCCAGAAGCTGTGCGGATGCCAGGTGATGGCGATGTCGGCGTCTTCAAATGCGCCGGAGCGCACCATGAAGGCTTTTGCCGCGCCGCCCTCCTCCGCGGGGCAGCCGTAATAGCGCACGCGACCCGGCACCTTGTTCTCGGCAAGCCAGTCCTTCACCGCCGTCGCGGCGAGGAGAGCTGCGGAACCGAGCAGATTGTGACCGCAGCCATGGCCGTGGCCACCGGTCTCGACCGGACGATGCTCCGCGACGCCCGCCTCCTGGCTGAGGCCCGGCAGCGCGTCATATTCCCCCATGAAGGCAATGACCGGTCCGCCCTCGCCCCATTCGCCCATCACCGCGGTCGGAATGCCCGCGACCTGCTCGGTGATGCGAAAGCCCTGATGACGTAGCTCGGCAAGATGCTCGACGGCGGACCGCGCCTCGGTGTAGCAGACTTCGGGCATGCCCCAGACCTTGTCGCTGAGGTCGATGAAACGTGCCTTGATCGTGTCGATGCCACGCCAGATGTCGCTGCGGTTGTCCATGCTTCGGTCCGTGATCTCTAGGTCAAACCAAGCGGCAATGGTTAGCAGCTTCATTGTACGGCGCCTAGCACCTCGCCGGACAGCAGCCATGCGGTCAATGCCGGAGAGCCGCCCGACCGACCGACCGTGCATAACCGGTCCTGTGCCTTTCAAAGATTTCACACGGCGTTCTCTGGAATAGTTAGGAACGAGGCTTTCAAGACGGCCTCCTCCGGCCTAAATTATGCGTGCTTCGTGCGTCGTTCCGCTAGCCACGGCGGAGCGATGCTCTCAGCCAGGAGAACTCGATGCCCGCCCTGACCGAATGGAGAGTGCCGCCGGCCAATCAACCGCGTGCGAGCGATTACGATTTCGATCTCGACCGCGCGCTCGCCTCCGTCGTCGGCCTGCATGCCATCATCCCGCCGGACGCCTTCAGCGCCGAGACACTGGGGACCGAACGCGCCGGCAACGGCGTCGTGATCGACGATGGGCTGGTGCTCACCATCGGTTATCTCATCACCGAAGCAGAGTCCGTGTGGCTGCATGTCGGAGACGGGCGCGTGGTGGAAGGACATGTGCTCGGCTTCGACGCCGTCACCGGCTTTGGCCTGGTGCAGGCGCTCGGCCAGCTCGACGTCGCCCCCTTGCCGCTCGGTATCTCGGCCGAGACCCGGCTCGGCGACCGCGTCGTGGTCGGCGGCGCCGGGGGACGCACGCGTTCGGTCGCGAGCCAGATCGTGGCCAAGCAGGAATTCGCCGGCTACTGGGAATATCTGCTGGACGAGGCCATCTTCACCCATCCCGCGCACCCGAACTGGGGCGGCACGGCGCTCCTCAACGAGCGCGGCGAGCTGATCGGCATCGGCTCGCTGCAGCTCGAACGCGAGCGCGACGGCAAGGCCGAGCACGTCAACATGATCGTGCCGATCGACCTGTTGAAGCCGATCCTCGACGATCTGCGCAAGTTCGGTCGCGTCAACAAGCCGGCACGGCCATGGCTCGGACTCTTTTCGACCGAGATCGACAACCGCGTGGTGGTGATCGGAATCTCCGCCAATGGTCCCGCCGCCCGCGCCGAGCTCAAGACCGGCGACGTCATCCTCGCGGTCGACGGCGAGAAGGTCACGAGCCAGACCGGCTTCTACAAGAAGCTGTGGGGCCTCGGCGCCGCCGGCGTCGACGTGCCGCTGACGGTACATCATGAAGGCGTCACCTTCGACGTCACGGTGACCTCGACCGATCGCTTCAAGCTCTTGAAGGCGCCGAAGCTGCACTGACAAGGCGAACTGACGCAGGGAAACGACGATGAGCGAGGCCGTCGTTGACGACATCGTGGCCGTGCTGCCGCCGCTGCTCAATGCGCTGGAAGCGCTCGCATTCTTTCAGCGAAACCTGCACCCGCCGGCCTTCGGCTCCGTGATGAACGCGATCGGCGCTCCCGACGAGGCGCTGCAAACGGCGCGCGCGGCAATCGGAGAATGGCCGGGGCAGTTCACCGGACTGCGCGAGCGGCTCGATCGTGCCTGCGACGAAACGCTCGCCGCCTTTGCCAGCCTGCGCGAGGTTGAGCGTGGCAATGGCGACCTCGTCGCGGTGTTCCGCGCGCTGCGCCATGTGCCGCGCGCGCAGGAGGCACTCTATCCGCTGGCCGTGCAGTTTCCGCCGGTCAGCAGCTTCTTCCTCAACGCCGCCATGCGCGAGAATGCCGACCTGTTGTCGCGGCTCGAAGCCGGCGCGGACGCGCACACCGGCATCATCCACGATCACAACGAGCCCGGCAGCCGCGGCGGCTTTTCGGTCTACGTGCCCGAATATTATACGCCCGATCGCGCCATGCCGCTGGTGGTGGCGCTGCATGGCGGCAGCGGCAACGGCCGCGGGTTTCTGTGGAGCTGGCTGCGCGACGTCCGCAGTCTCGGTGCAATCCTGGTGGCGCCGACCGCGACCGGCCCGACCTGGGCCCTGATGGGTGACGATTCCGACACGCCCAACCTCACGCGCATTCTCGAAACGGTGCGCAGCCGCTGGACCATCGACGCCTCGCGCATGCTGCTGACCGGCATGAGCGACGGCGGCACCTTCTGCTACGTCACCGGGCTCGACGGCGCCTCGCCCTTCACGCATCTCGCGCCAGTCTCGGCGACCTTCCACCCGCTGATGGCGGAGATGGCCGACGCCACACGCCTGCAGCGCCTGCCGATCTTCATCACGCACGGCAAGCTCGACTGGATGTTTCCGGTGCAGACCGCGCGGCAGACGCAGGCAGCCCTCGCCGCCGCCGGCGCGAATGTCACCTATCGCGAGATCGACGATCTCAGCCATACCTATCCGCGCGAGATCAACGCGGAGCTGGTGCAGTGGCTGAATGGAGAATGAACGACCTCTCCTTACCTGCGCCGCACTGTCGCGGAACAATCGATCCGGGTCGACGTTATCGCCCGTCATTGGAGGTTTCGCGATGCGGATGTTTCTTGGAATGATTTTGGGCGCGCTGCTGCTCGGCTGCGGCGTGTATGTCTATGACTCCATGCAGACGTCGTCGGTTGCTAATGGCGAGGTCGCGACGACCAATCGCACCATCGTGAACTGGGATGTCGCAAAAGCCGACTGGGACGCGCTGCGCGATCGCGCGCACAAGGACTGGGTCCGCATCTCCTCGAAGTAACGACGTGGTATCGTGAATGAAATGAGGCGCCGTCGCGGGTCCGCGGCGGCGCCTTCGTCTTGCGCGGTGAATATCGCTCGGCTCAGTTCATCTTGGCCTTGCGGGCGTCGGCGATGACCTGCTCGAACTCGTTCATGCTGAGCACGCCCGGCACGCGGTACTTGCCGACGATGAAGGACGGGGTGCCGCGGAAACCGAAGGCTTCGGCCTGCTCGTTGTTGCGCTTGAGCAGAGCGTCGATGTCCTTGGCGTGGTCGGCGAGATCGCGCTTCAACCGATCCATGTCGACGCCGGCGGCCGCGAGCAACTCGTTGATGCGTGGCTCGGTCAGGCGCGAGCTGACGCCCATCATGGCGTCATGGGCCTGGTGGTATTTGTCCTGGAATTTCGCCGCGAGCGCCGCCCGCGCGGCGGTGACCGAGACCGGCCCGAGGATCGGCCAGTCCTTCATCACCAGCCTGACCTTGCCGTCGTCCTGGATGACCTGACGCAACTCGGGCTCGAGCTTGCGGCAATAGGGGCAGTTATAGTCGGACCATTCGATAATACTGATATTCCCGTCGGGATTACCGGCGACGGGAACATCCGGGTCGCGCAGCACCTTGGCTTCGGTCAGCACCTCGTCTTCGTCGGTCGCCGCGCGCGCCGAGGTGATTCCACCCGCGACAAGGGCGCCCGCCCCAATCAGCGTCAGCGCCGCGCGCCGCGTCGGCACAAGGGCTTTATTCCTGAATCCAGCCATATCTCGTTCCATTTCGGTCCCATCTCCGTCGATACGGTTCGAGACTGGGAATTGTTACAGCTCATATAGAGTGTCGCGGCGCCGATGTCATCGCACCAGCAGCGTGACCGCCAAGGGTACCAGGAAGGAGGTCACCAAGGCGTTCAGGCTCATGGCGATCCCGGAGAAGACGCCGGCGATCTCGTCGACCTGGAACGCTCGCGCGGTACCGATCCCGTGCGCGGCAAGGCCGGCGGCAAAGCCGCGGGCGCGGAAATCGCTGATGCCGGTGCGGTTCATCAGCGGCGTCACGATGATCGCGCCCATAATGCCCGTAAGGATAACCGCAACCGCAGCCAGCGAGGGATCGGCGTGCAGGGATTCGGCGATGCCCATGGCAACACCGGCCGTGACGGATTTCGGCGCGAGCGACAAAACCACTTCGTGCGGCAGACCGGCAAGTTGGGCCAGTAACACCACGGACACCACGGCCGTGACCGATCCCGCGACCAGCGCCACCAGCATCGGCACGATCGAGGCGACGACGCGCTTGCGGTTCTCATAGAGGGGAACAGCCAGCGCGACCGTCGCGGGCCCCAAAAGGAAATGCACGAACTGCGCGCCGGCGAAATAGGTCGTGTAGGAGGTGCCGGTTAGCAGCAGGAACGCGCCGACGATCCACATCGCATGCAGCACGGGATTGGCGAGCGGATGGCGCCGCGTCGCCAGCGACACCGCGTCCGTACCGGCATAGACCAGCAGCGTCACTGTCAACCAAAGCAGCGGCGACTGCGAGAGATAGACCCAGAGCGAGAACGGATTGTCCTTCATCGCGCGTCCTGTTGCCTCAACAGGCGGCTGACCAGGCGGAAAGTGAGTACGGTTGCGAGCAGGGTGACGACCACCGACAGCGCGAGCACGAGGATGATGGCGATGCCGTGGGACGCGAGCAGATCGAGCTTCTGCACGACGCCGACCCCGGCCGGCACGAACAGCAGCGACAGATGCGCGAGCAGACCCTTGCTCGCCGTCTCGACGCCATCATCACGCAGCGGCCCGCGCGCGAGAAGCGCAAAGCGGTCGCGCGCGAGCAGCAGGATGAGGAGCAGCAAGAGGCCAAGCACCGGGCCCGGCATCGGCAGGCCGAGGCCGCGCACGACGGCTTCGCCGATCAACTGGCAGAGCAGAATGAGACCAAGGCTTGCAAGCATGACTTAGGCATCAAGGGATGCGCCGGCAGTCTTGTCAATCACCGCTATGCAGCGGTCGTGCGCGGCGCTTGCGCAGCCGCAACGCGCGGCAGCATTGCCATCAGCGTCCCGGTCATCATGGCGATCAACGTGACCTTGCCCTCGTGCTCGGCAAACGCCCTGGCCTCGCAAAAGGTCAGCGTGCGGCCGGGCTTGACCACTTCGGCCTTGAAGACGAAACGCTCGCCCCGTGCCGGCGCGAGCAACGTGGTCTTGAACTCGACGGTGAGGATATCGGCCTCGCACGGCATCAGGGTGAAGGCAGCGACACCACAGGCATTGTCTAGTCCTGCGGTAATGATGCCGGCGTGGACAAAGCCGTTCTGCTGTGTGAGGGCCGGCGAATGCAGCATGGCGAGTTCAGCCTCGCCCGGCGCAAGGCGGACGATCGCGATGCCGAGCGTGTGCATTGCCGGCTGGCGATCGAACATGGCGATGGCAGCCGCGCGGTAGCCCGGGTTCTTCGGCTCGTATGCGGCCATGGCTCAGGCCTCCGCCGGCTGGGCGAGATGTCTCAAGGCGATCTCGCGAATGTCGTCCGTGAACAGCACCGATTTGCGCAGGCTGCGGTCCATGTGCACGCCCGTGATCTCGCAGAACGCGGCGATCTCGCCGGTATCGGCATTGATCATGTCGTGCCGGAAGCGGATCGATTTGTCGCGGATCTCGAGCAGGTGACTGCGGATCTCGACGATGTCGCCGGCGAGCAACTCGCGCTTGTAGGTGATGTTCTGCTGCACGGCGGCCATGCCGCGGCCGGAGCCGCGCAGATAGCTCGGCGTCAGCCCGAGCCGGGCGAACAGATTCCAGTTGGCTTCGTCGAACTTGCCGACATACCACATGATGTTCATGTGGCCGACGTGATCGCACTGCCACGGATAGACCGTGCCGCGATAGGTCGCCTCCTGCTCCATCGCAATTCTCCCTGACCTTTTCTGGCTTTGATTGTTGATACGGTAGCGTATCAACCTCCTCCCGCGTTAACAATACGGTACCGTATCAAGAATCGGCGAGGCTGCTCAAGAATCGGCGAGGCTGCCTGCATGAGTGACGGCAAAGGCGATGTCTGGGTCGAGGCAGGGTTCACCGAACTCGCCCGATCGGGGGTCGAGGGGGTGCGGGTCGAGGTGCTCGCCAAGAATCTGGGCGTCACCAAGGGCGGCTTCTACCGCCGCTTCGCCGACCGTGCCGCGCTGCTCGGTGCCATGCTGGAGCGCTGGCGCGAGGGGCGCTCAACGGCGATCGCGCAGCAGACGAGCCTTGATGGCCAAGAGCCCCGTGAACGGCTGAGGGCAGTGATCCAGCTCTATTCGGAGCGGCTCAATCCGGACGGGATGGCAATCGAGCTTGCGATCCGGCAATGGGCCCGCTCGGACGAGGGCGCCGCGGCAGCGGTGGCGAACGTGGACGCGGCGCGGCTGAAGCACGTCGCCGAACTCTATCGCGCGACCGGCCTCGAGACCGAGGCAGCTGAAGCGCAGGCTTTCCTGTTCTACTGCTTCATCTTCGGCCAGAGCCTGCTGTTCGTCGAGCGCGGCCCGCGCAAGCGATCGCAGCTCGTGGCGAAATCGGCCGAGAAGCTACTGGATTAAAGCAAGAGGCCGGAGCTTGGCTCCGGCCTCTGCGTCGTCTTGAAGCCTCAGGCGGCGCCCTTCAGCTTCTTGTTGCATTCGCTGTAATAGCCGCCGCCCTTCTCGATCCACTTCATGCCGCCATTGCCGTTGGTGGTCTTGTTGGCGTTGTACTGGTCGACGCAGGTGTGCAGGCGCCCCTTGCCGGGGGTCTCCTTGGCGTATTTCGGATCAACGGCGTTCGGATAGATCGCGGGGCCGGCCGGCAGGGTCGGCGCGGCAGCCGGGGCGGCCTCCTTCTTCGCCTGCTTCGGCTCGGCGGGAGCAGCAGGAGCGGCCGCGGTCGGCGCAGCCGCTGGCGTCGCATCCGCGCCGCACTGGGCCTTGCGGAAGTCATTCCACTTCGTGGTGCCGAGCGAGCCGTCCTTCTTGGCGGCCTGGTATTTCGCGCTGCACTCCTGCGAGGTCAGCGCCTGCGCCGGCGCACTCACCACCAGCGCGGCAAAGCCCGACAGCGCAACTGCACACAGCAACTTTGATTGCATGGTCATCCTTGGTCTCCTCCTTGATCTTCCCCCGAGGGAAGTGAACCGAGGATTGCTATCCTAGCGTGCCGCCGGCTCGCGACAAGGAAGCGATGGCTGCTGCCGCCAAAATATAGTGATCCTCCACGTTCGAATTATTCATGTCGCGTTCAGCAAGGCCAGCCGACTTTCGCGCCCTTCGCAATTCCCGCAAGAAGAGTGCAGCATCATGACCTTCACATCTCGCCTCGCCGTCGTCGCTCTCGCCTCCCTGCTCGCCACCGGCACTGCCTTCGCGCAGACCGCCGCGCCGGCAGCAAAGACCGACACCAAGACCACAACCGCCGCCCCCATGGACAAGAAGGCACCGAAGGAGCACTCGGCCGAGTCGCTCGAATGCTCCAAGCAGGCCGACGCCAAGGGCCTGCACGGCAAGGAGCGCAAGAAATTCCGCTCCGAATGCATCAAGACCGCCAAAGCCGGTATGGCCGCGCCGGCTGCGGACAAGAAGTAAATCCTTCCCCCTGCTCGCGGCTTCGGGAGAGGCGCGCGCATTGCGGCATGACGTGGCCGCAATTGTGCGCCTCTCGCTGTTTTGCGATAAGGCGGTGTGAAGCAAATCACCGTCTCCCTGCCGTTCGAATGGCCGAGCCGTGCCAAGATCTTGAGCACGACGGAAACGCTTGTCATCGGCACCGCCGGCGGCCTCGTGTTTTTGCTCGCGGGCCTTCCGGGGGGGATTGATCTCGGGCTCCATGATCGCGGTCGGGATCGCCGCGATCGCCGGTCGCCAGCTGACGCTGCCGCCGATCCTGACCCAGACCGTGCTGGTGCTGCTCGGCATTTCGTTAGGATCAGTCGTCTCGCGCCACCTGCTTCAACAGGTCAGTGCCTATCCGCTCACCATCGGGCTGCTCGCGCTCGCGACCTTCTGCTCGACCTTCGGCTCGAGCTATTATCTCCAGCGCATCCACGGCTGGGACCGCACCTCGGCCTTCCTTGCGGGCAGCCCCGGCGCGCTGTCGCAGATCACGATTTTGGCGGTCGAGCGCGGCGCCGACTTGCCGGGCATCGCTGTGGTGCAGACCATGCGCGTGATCATCCTCACCGCGGCGCTGCCGATGGTGCTGGCGTTCGCCGGCGTCGCGCCCTCCGTCGCGCCATCGCTGACGACGACCATCGCCTCTCCGCTCGACCTCGTCGAGCTGGTCGCGGCCTCGCTGGCCGCGGCGCTCGTCCTGCGGCTGATCAGGTTTCCGGCGAGCTGGATGTTCGGCGCGATGATCGGCTCGAGCGTGTTGCATGGCGCAGGCTGGGTCGAGGGCGGCCTGCCGGACTGGGTACGCGGCGTGGCGCTGATCGGCATCGGCGCCCTGATCGGCAGCCGCTTCGCGCGGATGCAGATCAAGACGCTCGCCGGCCACATCAACGCGGCGCTGGGCTCGTTTGCCGTCGCCATCGCCGTCTCCGCGATCTTCGTCGGCATCGTGGCGCTCACCACGCAGGTGAAATTCTCCGACGTCGTGGTCGCCTACGCACCGGGCGCGATGGACGCCATGCTGGCGCTGGCCCTGACGCTGCACATCGACCCGATCTTCGTCGGCGCACATCACCTCTCGCGTTTCGTCTTCGTGACGATCGCGACGCCAGGCATCGTGCACCTGTTCGGCCGGACGCAGGACGATGTGGATGATTGAGCCTTAGCGCTTCGCAGTCGCAACGAATCCCCACGCGGCGATCGCAGCTATCAACAGCGAGATCAGCAAATTGTAGCCGGCAAGCGAGAGGCCGAGGAAGCGCCACTGCACCTCGTCGCAGCGGACCACCTTCACGGTGTCGAGTCGCGACAGCAGGTCGGTGGCGCTGCCGAGATTGACGACGGGACCGGAGCAGTCGGTCGGTCCCTTCCAAAAGCCCCATTCGACGCCGGCGTGATAGGTGCCGAGTCCGGCATTGGCGAGGCTCGCCAGCACAAGGATCGCGAGGCCCGCGAACAGCAGCGGCCTCGGCGCACCGCCCCGCGCCGCGAGTGCGATGAGCAGGCCCAGCGGGATCGCGAGGTAATAGGCGTAGCGCTGCTCCAGGCACAGCGGACAGGGCACGATCCCGAGCACCAGCTGGAAGAACCAGGCGCCTGCGATCGTCGCGGCTGCAATCAGCGTGACCGCGAGCGAAGCGACCAGCGCGGGGCTCGTGGCCGCCGGTTTGAATGCAGGTATTGCGGCACTCTGGGTCGTCACGGCAGCCTCTTTTCGATGGGTCGCTTTCCAAGGCTGTAACCCCGGCTCATGCGGCTGTCGAGAACGGCCGGGATCACTTTGGCGCGGGTTGACCCCGCTTGGTCCATGGCTATAGTCCGCCGGCTTCGCGACGCCCGCTCAGGGCCGACCGAGGGCCCCTGTGGCGGAACTGGTAGACGCGCTCGACTCAAAATCGAGTTCCGCAAGGAGTGCTGGTTCGATTCCGGCCAGGGGCACCACGCTTCGCCCTTTTCGGGCTTCGCGTGGCGCAGCCCGCCAAGCCCGAAAGGGTGAAGCGTGTCCGGCGAAGCCTCTTGGCGAAGACGGACTGTCTCGGCCTCCCCCTCCCTAGCAATCGTCACATGCCACCTGTATAAACCGGTAGCTTCTTCCGCAATTCGAAGGAGCTCATATGAACGACCTGCACACGTGGCTTTCGCAACAGCACCACGGCCTGCGCACCTTCCGGATCTTTCAGCAAAAGCTCGAGACGCTCGGCCGCGACGACCCCGAACAGCGCGGCCTGTGCCGTCTGTTGAGCGGTCTCGTCGGCAGCTATGTCGAGACGTTCGATGAGGCCCCGCTGCCCGTCGAGGTCGCTGACGGCGCCTATCATCGCCTGCTGACGCTGGTCGCAAGCCTCGACCTCGCGGGCGACACCAGCCGGCGGCTCGCGGACATCAACCGGGTTGCGACCTGCGAACTCTGGCAGTGACGAGAGCGGGCCGCCGTCCGGCTCACATCCCCATCCTTGGGACACTTCGCCAGGAGAGGGCCGCGTGCTTCCCTGCACGAGCCTCCCTCGACGGGTTCGACTTCGCAGAGCCGGTCCCTATATCGTAGGGCAATCTATGTTGATGCAGCGAGCAGCTTCGATGGCCAGGAGACGCGCGACCGAAACGGACGCTGACGACGTCCCCCGCTTCTTCGTCTGGGTGCGCGGTCTCGAGGGCCCCGAACCGCAGAAATGGATGGCGATGGATTTCGGCGTCGGTGACTGGAAGCGGCCGCTCGTGCTCGCCTATCTGGAGCTGCCGGAGGGCGAGCGACACTTGCCGTTGTCGGCGCTGGCCCGGCGATACCCACCGCCGCGGGGAGAGGCTTCGTAGAAGAGCCATCCTGGACGGAGGCAAGGATCTCGCCAGCCCCTCAACCCAGGGCGAGCAACGCCGCACGGCGCTAATCACGGTGCAGCGTCTGCCAGTGCCGCCGACGCCATCGGCCGCAGCAAAGCGATAGGCGGCGTCCGCGACGGCGGAAGAGTGACAATGCGCCCCCATGATTATGGGTGTCGCGGCGCCCGCACCGCAGCTAAACTTGGCCCTGCGCCGCGGGGGACACGCGGTGCAGGACGATGATCATGACCGAACAGGGCGAGACGGGTGAAGCCATCACCATCCTCCTCGTCGAGGACGACGCGCCGACCTGCTGGCGGCTCCACGACGCGCTGGTCAAGGCCGGTTACGAGGTGCGCAGCGCCGGCACGCTCGCAGAGGCCCGCGCCGGGCTCGGCGACCGGGCGCCGCGCGTGCTGCTCACCGATCTGCGGCTGCCCGACGGCCACGGCGTCGAGCTGATCCGCGAGACAAGGCAACGCTTTCCCGACACCGAGATCATGGTGATCTCGGCGCTCGGCGACGAAGAAAGTGTGATCTCCGCGATCACGGTCGGCGCCACCGGCTATCTCCTGAAGGATGCGTTCCCCACCGACATCGCCACCACCGTGCGCGATCTGGTCGCCGGCCATTCGCCAATCTCGGCCTCGATCGCCCGTTTCATCGTGCGCAGAACGCAGGGTACCGCGCAGAATGCGGCCGAGCCTCCGCCCGGCCCCGCGCTCAACACCGCAAGGCTCACCCCACGCGAGATCGACATCCTCTGGGGCATCGCCAAGGGCTTCAGCTACGCCGAGATCGCGAGCCATCTCGGCCTGTCCAGGCAGACCGTGCCCGGCCACATCAAGAACATCTATCGCAAGCTCGAAGTGCACACCCGCAGCGAAGCGGTGTTCGAAGCAGTGCAGCAGGGCCTGATCAAGCTGTGAGCGAAATCGCGGCGAAGGCACCGGTCAAACCCGCGCGGCGCCGGCTGCTGGTCTCGCGCCTCGTGCCCTATCTGCTGCTCCAGGCACTGATATTGGTCGCAACTGTCCTCGGGCTGCGGCTGCTCCAGCCCAGCGACCCCGACGACTTTGCCCTGAGCGAATTCTCGCTGCGCGAGGACGGCGTGGCGCGCCCCGTGACGCTGCCGCATTTCACGTCGTCACGCTATTCCCTGGCCGACCCGCCGCTCTACAGCGGCGCCTTCACGTTCCGCCGCGGCGATGTGGCGTCGGGATGGTCGGTATTCCTGCCGCGCTTCAGCAATGCGGTGGAGGTCTCAATCAACGGCGTCATCATCCTGGATTCCCGACGCGATGCCAACGCCAACCGGCCCGACCGCAACACTCCGCAGATCGGGTCGATCCCGTCCTCGCTGCTGCGCGAGGGCGCGAACGAGATCACGGTGCGGCTGTTGGTTTGGGGACCGCTCAAGGGCTTTCTCGACACCGTCTATGTCGGGCCGGATGCGGCCTTGCGGCCGGCCTACGAGACACGCACGCTGATGTTCGTCACGTTGCCCGTGGTGTTCTCCGCCTGGCAATCGATCCTCGCCGTCATCCTGGCTATCATGTGGCTGATGCGCCGCCGCGAGCCGGTTTACGGCGTGCTGGCCGTAGCGATGGTACTCGGCGTGGTGCAGGCCTTCGCGCCACCACCGGTGCCCCCCGTCAACACGTCCCGGCTCGCCGCGGTGTTGCTCGCGTCCGCACCGATCGAGAGCGCCCTGGTCGTCGTATTCGGCGTGCTGTTCTTCGGCTGGCGTTGGCCGCGTTACGGCATGCTGCTGTTCGCGCCGGGGCTCGTCGTGTTCAGTGTCGGGCTGATCGCCGGCCCGCCGTTGCCGCGCATTCTGTTTCTCCTGTTGGGGATTCCGACCGTCGGGATCTGCCTGTTGCTGATGGCCTGCGTCACAGCTGCCGCAGTGGTGCGGCGGCAGGACGCGGCAAGCTTCACGCTCGGCTGCGCGGTGACCATCGTGCTGATCTGCTGGGTCCACGACATGCTGTCGGTGTTCGAGATCGTGACCGACGAGCGCATCTTCCTCTCGCGCCTGTCCTATTCGGCGATGCTGGTCGCGATCGGCGCCGGCTTGACCTGGCGGTTCGCGCGCGCGCTGAACCAGGTCGACAGCTTTGCCGGCCAGCTCGTAACGCGCGTACGCGAGGCCGAGGAGCGGCTGAAGGCGAGCTTTGCCCGCGAGGAGGAGCGTGCGCGGGCCGCCGCGCTTGCCAATGAGCGCACGCGACTGATGCGCGACCTGCATGACGGCCTCGGCGGCCAGCTCATCAGCATCGTGGCACTGTCCGAGCGCGGGCACGAGGGCGCGACCATCACTGACGCCGCCCGTGCGGCGCTGAAAGACCTCCGCCTCGTCATCGACTCCATGGACGACATCGGCGGCGACCTGATGCTCGCACTCGGCTCCTGGCGCGAGCGCGCGACCGCACAATTGCGACCACACGACATCGCACTCGACTGGCACGTGGCGACGCCGCAAGGGCTGCCGCTGCATCCCGAGCTCAGGCCATGGCATGTCATCCAGATCGTGCGCATCCTCGACGAGGCCGTGACCAATGCGGTCAAGCACGCAGAGGCCCGCCGCATCGCGGTCACCATCGAGACGGTCGACGGAGGTCAGGGACCGTACGGTGTGATCAGGGTCGCGGATGACGGCAAGGGCTTTGCGAACGGTTGTGCGCCGGTCGGCAGCGGCGGGGCCACCGACGCGAGCCAGACCGCGCGGGGCCTTCGCAACATGAGGAGCCGTGCCGCGCGCTGCGGGGCGATGCTCGATCTGAGCTCGGATTCCTCAGGCACGCGCGTGCGGCTGCAATTGCCGCAGATTTTCCCCGACAGCGGTGCCGCCGTCGGCTGAAAAGCCCCCTCTCCGAACGTGTGGGACGCGCGGAGAGAGGGACGGGCCGCATGATTTGCCTGCGGAGGACGGGGAGTTCGTCCGCACGGCTCCTTCGCCCGAACTCTTTCGTTGTTCTCAGCGCACGCCCACGCGATTGACCGGACCACCGCGATTCATCGGCGAGCCCGCGCGCACGCCGACACCGGGCGCACCGACCCCGGGTGTCGCCACGGCGACCGCGGCGGCCGGCGCTACCCTCACCGCTGCCGCCGGTCGCACCACGCAGCCTTTGGGTATGCCGACCGTCTTGCAATAGACCACCGCTTGCGCCGGGCTCGTGCCCAGCGACACCATCGCCGAACCTGCCAGCGCCAAAATCGTCAACCCGGCGCTCAGCGCTCCCGCTCTTTTCGACATCTTGCTCTCCTGCTTGCCGTTCGGCGTCCCGATGCAATCACCGGGTCTCGCAGCCGACGTGCAGCCTGAATGACAAAAGACGGCGCGCTGATACATGCCATGAAAATGGGGGTACGGCGGCGGGACGGGCTGGCCGATGCCATGAACATGGCATGGACCTGCGCCCGGCGCTCGCGAGATGGTCCGGCCCGCTTGATCCCAGGCGGGACCAACGACATTCCAAGGAGGTGTTTTATGAAGATTTCGGTTCTTGCCGTGCTGCTGCTCGCCGCTACGGCCCAGACCGCCGCTGCGCAATCCGGTCCGACCCCACAGGAGCAGATGACCTGCCGAAGCGACGCGAGCAAATTCTGCGTCGAACACATCGGCAAGCCGCCGCAGATGAATGCCTGCCTGCGCGAGAACAAGTCGAAGCTTTCGGACGGCTGCCGCAAGGTCGTGGAGTCGCACGGCGGGTGAGTGGCCGCCGTCCGCGGCACAAATCTCGCGGGTGTTGCGTCAGACCATAGCCGTCGATGCGCCCGTCATAGATCGCGCGCGACGGCGAGGACGGACCTAATCGTCGTCGCCGAATAGCCTGATCTGCGGAAAGCCGCCGCGCGGCCGGCTCGGGACCTCGCGCGCGTCGGCATCTTCGCGGATGTTGCGCGCGACGTCGTCCCAATCGGTCCGGTCGCGCATCCCACGCGGCTCGCGGGAATCGTAATGACGGCGCTCGGCCCAACGCTCACGGCGCTCCGTCCGGCGCCGTTCAGACGTGGCCCGCTTGACGTCAGAATCTCTGGCCTTGGCAAAGGCGTTGTCGGGTGGGGATGACGGCTCTGTCGACGCCTGCTGTGCAGCAGGCTTCGCGAGTTGCGGAGGCGATGCCGGCGCTGGCTTGGGCGGCTCTACCGCAGCCGCTTGCGAAGGCTGTTGCGCTGGCTGTTCAGCGTTGGCCTGAGTGGTCTGCGTGCCGGGCTTCGCGGCTTCGGATTTTGCTTCAGGCGTGGATTCGGGTTTAGCGTCGGATTTCGCTTCGGCCTGCGCTGGCGCGGCGACCATGGCGCCAAATGCTTGCGAGCCGGTGAGATATTGCAGGCGCTCGGATGGCGCATCCGTCGTGCCGGGCTTGGCGTCAGCGCGTTGCGCCATCTTGCTGGTATCAGGCCCCTGCTTGGGCGAGACCGGATTCATGATATTGGCGGCGACAATGCCGCCGCCGAGACCAATGGCGATGGCTGCGACGATGGTTCCTGCACCGACGAAATAGGCTGTCGAGGCGCGCATTGGTCCACTCCCTCTTTGGAGCGGGCAACGCTTGTCGATTGCCGGATGTTCCCGATACAGGCGCAGTTCCGGGAGGAACTTGATTCCGGAAGAAACTTGCGCGTTAGATCTGCTGCGCCACCTTCTCGAGCCCGATGATGCGGGCGAGCTTGCGCACTTCCTCTTTCTGGTCGTCACGCAGCTGGAACAGCAGCGGCATCGCCGCCGACTTCAACTGCTGGACCTCGTCGCAATTGGGATCGATCGGAACACCCTGCACGTTCGGATTGGACAGCTTGTTTGCCGAGATCTTGCGGACAACATTGCGCAGCGCGGTTTCGACCGAGGGCCAGTAATATTCTTGCGACGACGACAACTTCAGACGGTCCCTGATGCCCGCGATCTGCACGTCGGACAATAGCGAATAGGATTTTTGCGGCTGCGGCTTGGCGACGACCTTCGGCTTGGCCGGGACTTCGACGGCAGGAATGTCTGCAGCGGCCGGAGCCTCGTTCACGCTCGCCTTAGGCATCGGGAAATCCGCTGGCGTGGCGGCGGCAAACGCTTGGCGCAGCGGCTCGGTCAGCACGGGCATCTGCGAGAGCTTGTCGGCAGGAACCTGGACCGGGTCGAACGCGGCCGAGGCCAGTGCCAGCGTCGGAACCAGACGATCGGCCTTGGCGGCCCGATCGGTTGCAAGCGGCTTGGGTGCCGGCGCCTGCGTGATCATTTCGGCGCTGACGCTGGGCACGCTGTCGCGGCCGAGAATGGCGGTGGTGGCGGCGCCGAGGACGAGGAAGCAGGTCAGCACGACGATGGTGATGGCTTTCGACAAACGTCTCTCCGCAACCGGCTTCAAGTCCACGTGATCACTGCCCGGAAACTGGGCGAAAATTAAGGCTTAACCGTGCCATTGCGACGGCAATCGCGCGGACTACGGCGACATTGCCTAGAAAGCTCAACAAAATCAGGCAGCTATCGCCAGATCGTAGGCGTCCTGGATGTCGGCCACGATCTCCGAGGCCTCCCAGACTCCGCGCGGCTCGACCGATTGCAGCGCCACCGTCCAATTGCCGCCCCGGCGGGTGCGGGGGACGCTGACGATGTCGAAGCGCACATTGCGGCACAGCGGGTGGCGGGCCAGCGCATGGGCTACGCGAACACGAATCTCGTCCAGCGAAGCCGCCGTCCTGGCGTTGAGAAAGTCGAAGTCCATCGCCTGTCCCTCTCGGTCCTGATTGGCGCCGTGAGAGGGATTCTTGCCGGGCGTTGGTTAATCTGCCGTTAAGTGGGGGCCTCTAAGGAGCGCTCGATTAACCGTGAGGGGCGACGGGCCCTGTCGGTCTCCGCATTTTCACGGGGAGACGCGGCCACCCGCCCCTCGATACTCGGCGACCGTCCCTGCGACGAGATCGTCAACCGCGAGCACGTCGGTCACGCCGGATGTCGAGTGCCCACCGCTCCAGATATCGCGCCAGCGCTTTGGCCGGTTCTCCCGTGCGGCGACGTCGATGTCCTTGGCGATGTCGATGGCCCCGCGCGCCGGCAGGTCGTCGGGATCGAGACCCGCGGCGACGATCGACGGCTTTAGCATGCTGGTTTGAAGTCCCGTGAACGCGGTGGTCAGCAGGATATCGTCGGCGCTGCTCTCGACCAGAAGCCGCTTGTAACGATCATCCGCCATGCTCTCGTGGGTCGCGATGAACTTCGTGCCCATGTAGCCGAGATCGCAGCCGAGCACTTCGGCCGCGCGCAATGCGTGGCCGTCGCTGATACCCCCCGCGAGCACGATGATGCCATCGTAGAACGCCCGCACCGCACGGACGAAGGCGAACGGGTTGAGCCAGCCGGTCTGCCCGCCCGCGCCCGCAGTAAGCAGCACGAGCCCGTCGGCACCTGCTTCCGCCGCGCGTTCGGCGTGGCGGATCGAGGCAACATCCGCAAGCACCAAGGCGCCGGCGTCGTGCAGCGGCTTGAGCACCGGTGTGGGGGAGCCGACCGAGGTGATGACGATCTCCGGCCTGTGGCGCAGCAACACGGCGAGATCCTGCTCCAGCCGCGCGTTGGAGCGGTGCACGATCAGGTTTGGGCACAGCGGCGCGGCCTTGCGGCCGGTTTGATCTTCATGCCGCAGCAGCCGCGCTTCGATGTCGGTGAGCCATTCATCGAGTTGCTCGGTGCTACGGCAATTCGCGCTGGGGAAGCTACCGATCACACCGTTGCGGCAGGCGGCGACCATGAGCTCGACGCCCGACACCAGAAACATCGGCGCGGCGATCAGCGGCAGGGCGAGACGACCGTGGAAACGTTGCAGCCGATCTGACGTCACGCATGCCTCCCTCGCGCGGGCTTAGTCGTTCCCTCCCGCATTCCCTGTGCTAGCGTCGCGGTAAACATTGGCACGCCGGAAGCCGATGACAAAGCAGCGAGGAAACATATGTCCGATCCGCTCCATGCATCGTCTCCGACTTGCGCGCAGGCGCTGCGGGCGCTGTCGCGCTACCCGGGCCGAACCGCGTTCGCGTGGCCCGGCGGATCGCTGAGCTATCAGGGCACCATCGACCTGATCGGGCGCATCCAGGGCCTGTTCATGCGGCTTGGATTGCGGCCCGGCGCGCGGGTCGCCTTCCTCACCGCGAACCGCGCCGACACATGGTGCGCCGGCGTCGCCGCGCAATTGTCGCGGCTCTGCGTCACCTGGCTGCATCCTTTGGGATCGCGGGGAGACCAGCTGTTCCAGCTCGAGGATTCCGGGGCCGAAATGCTGGTGGTCGATGCGGGCTCCTTCCGCGAGCGCGGCGGCGAGCTCGCCGCACAGGCGGCCTGGCTCAAGGCGGTGTTCACCACGGGACCGGCTGACTACGGCGTCGACCTCTTGCAGGCGATCGAGATCGAAGGCCATGCCAGCGCGCATTGCCTCGCCGGCCCCGACGATCTGTCCACCCTGAATTACACCGGTGGCACGACCGGCAAATCCAAGGGCGCGTTGCGCTACCACCGCGAAAATGCCGGAGCCGCGGCCGCGATCCTTGCGGACTTCGAGATCCCCGATGGCGCGCGCTACCTCGCGGTGGCACCGATCAGCCATGTCGCCGGCACGAAAGTGCTGCCGACCTTGATGCGGGGCGGCACCGTGCACATGCTGAAGGGTTTTGATCCCGAGGCGGTACTGGCGACGATCGCACGCGAGCGCATCAACTTCACGCTGTTCGTGCCGACCATGATCTACGTGCTGCTCGATCATCCCGCGCTCGACAAAACCGACCTCTCCTCGCTTGAGCTCGTGCTCTATGGCGCCTCCGCGATGTCACCGAGCCGGCTGATCGAGGGCATCGAGCGGATCGGGCCGGTGTTCTCGCAGCTCTACGGCCAGACCGAATGCTATCCAATCTCGGTGCTGCGCAAGGCGGATCACGATCCCAACAGGCCGGAGCTGTTCCTGTCATGCGGTTTCCCGATCGCGGCGTGCGAGGTCAAGATCCTCGACGACAACGACCAGGAAGTGAAGACGGGCGAAGCCGGCGAAATCTGCGTGCGCGCTCCACACGTCATGGCGGAGTACTGGAAGCGGCCGGACATCACCGCCGAGACGCTGAAGAACGGCTGGGTGCACACCGGCGACATCGCTCGCAAGGACGATCGCGGCTACATGTTCATCCTCGACCGCAAGAAGGACATGATCGTCTCCGGCGGCTTCAACATCTTTCCGCGCGAGGTCGAGGACGTGCTGTCGCAGCATGCGGACGTGGCCATGGTGGCGGTCGTAGGCATCCCCGACGAGAAATGGGGCGAAGCCGTCACGGCTGTCGTCGTCCTGCGCGAAGGCGCAAAACCTGACGCCGATGAACTGATCAATCTGGTGAAGACGCGAAAAGGCTCGGCCCATGCGCCGAAGCAGATCCAGTTCGTCAAGCAACTCCCGATGACGGGTGTCGGCAAGGTCGACAAGAAGGTGCTGCGCGGGAGCTTTTGGAGCGGGCGGGGCCGGATGGTGGGATAGAAAAGGTGCCTTACCGCTTCTCGATCACAAGGCTTTGCACGGCGCGGCCGAAATAGCCCTGCCGGTCGGCGAGCCGCGACATCGCAAGCCCGGCGCCATCGGGACCGATCCAGGAATCGCCGTCGAGCAGGATCCATTCGCCGATCGGCTGGCGCGAAAAGCTCACGGTGAGGTCGGCGTTGATATAGGTCCAGGCGCGGAAATCGAGCGACGAGGCGGTGCCATTGGAAAAATCGGCCGCGACCACGGCGCGCATCGCCTGCGAGAGCGGTTCGCCTGCGATCAGGGGATGGTCGACGCGAAACCAGATCGCGCCGGCGCCGGCCTGGCCGAAGCGGCCGCGCGCGGCACGCATCGACACCGATCGCACGAACGGACTGGTGGCGGCATGACCGTCCTCGAGCAGCGAGTCCTCCGGGGACGGCAGCGTAACCGGCAGCGCCTTGACGTCCTCGGGCAGCGTCAGCGCCTGGCGCTTGATCTTGAGCACGGTGGCGCCGACCACCTGTACGCCGTCGGCGAGCAGCTTGACCCCGCAGAGCTGGATCTTGCGGCCCTCGCGCAAGATCTCGGTCGCGATCGTGAGCGGCGCCACCGGCACCGGGCGCATCAGGTCGATGGTGACGCGCGCGATGTCCATCGCGACAGGCGTCGGAATACGCTCAGCCGCCCACGTCACCAGCGAGGCCGGCGCCGAACCGTGCTGCATACGCCGGTCCCACGGGCCCGCAGCATCCGGGCTGGTGACGACGCTGTCGCCGTCGACGCGGTAGATGGGGATCATCGGTTCTCCGTGATGCATGTGCGGAGTTCAGCAAAAAGTGTCGTCCCGGCCCCTAGTGCGCAATTGGGCACTAGCCGGACGACTAAGATCACAACGGCGGATCAACCGCCTCGTCGTATTCCCTCTTGAAGCGCGCGATCATTTCGGCGGCGGGCACGATGCCGTCGATGCTGCCGACGCCTTGGCCTGAACCCCAGATTTCCTTCCAGGCTTTTGGCTTGGCACGCTCGCCGGAGGCATCAGTGCCGAAGTTCATCTTGGAGGGATCGGACGTCGGCAGGTTCTCCGGATCCATACCGGCGGCGAGAATCGACGGCTTCAGATAGTTGCCATGCACGCCGGTGAAGAGGTTGGAATAGACGATGTCATCGGCCGTCGCGCCCGCGATCATCTCCTTGTACTTCTCGACCGCATTGGCTTCCTTGGTGGCGATGAAGGCCGAGCCGATATAGGCAAAGTCGGCGCCGAGAATGCGCGCGGCGCGGATCGCCTTGCCGTTGCCGATCGCGCCCGACAGCGCGATCGGGCCGTCGAACCATTTTCGAGTTTCGGCGACGAACGCCAACGGCGAGATCGTGCCGGCATGGCCGCCCGCGCCCGCCGCGACCAGGATCAGGCCGTCGGCACCCTTCTCGATCGCCTTGTGCGCAAATTTCTGGTTGATCACATCGTGGAAAACGATGCCGCCCCAGCCGTGCACGGCCTGATTGAGCTCCTCGCGCGCACCGAGCGACGAGATGATCATCGGCACCTTGTACTTGGCGCAGAGCTGCATGTCATGGTCGAGCCGGTTGTTCGACTTGTGCACGATCTGGTTGACCGCAAACGGCGCCGACGGCTTATCGGGATGCGCGCGATCATACGCCGCGAGCTCTTCGGTGATGCGCGCCAGCCACTCGTCAAGCAGCTCCGGCGGCCGTGCGTTCAGCGACGGAAACGAGCCGACCACGCCCGCCTTGCACTGCGCGATCACGAGATCGGGCACCGAGATGATGAAGAGCGGCGAACCGATCACCGGGATCGACAGGCGTCCCTTGAACAAGGCAGGCATGGACATTGCGAGACGATCCTCTGTTGGCGACAAATCGAAGCTGGGAGCCATACCAACAAGGCAATCTTTCCACTGTCAAGTATTGCGTTTTGGTGCCGTGGAGGACGGCGTTACCGCAATTCCAAGCCGCGGAATTCAGCGCGGGACGACGCCATCACGCAATCAGGTCCGGATTGATCAGCCGCTCGAACGAGAACATCTCGTCCCATTTCTCCTGCGTCAGCAGCTTACGCTCGACCACGACGATCTGGTGCAGTGACTTGCCGCTCTTGTAGCCCTCGCGCGCGATCTCGGCGCATTGCTTGTAGCCGAGCAGCGGCTTCAGCACCGTAACGATACCCAACGAGTTCAGCACCATGTTGCGGGTATGCTCCTCGTTGGCAGTGATGCCCACGACGCAATTCTCGCGCAGGCTGTTGACCGCGCGCTCCATGGTGCGGATGGAGAAGAACAGCGCGAACGAGATCACCGGCTCCATCACATTGAGCTGGAGCTGACCCGCGGACGCCGCGAGCGTCACGGTGGTGTCGAGCCCGATCACGAGGAAGCTGGTCTGGTTGACGACCTCGGGGATGACAGGATTGACCTTGCCCGGCATGATCGAGGAGCCCGGCTGAAGCTGCGGCAGGTTGATCTCGTTGAAGCCGGCACGCGGGCCCGAGGCGAGCAGGCGGATGTCGTTGCAGATCTTGGTCAGCTTGCTCGCGGTGCGCTTGAGGACGCCGGAGAGCTGCACATAGGCGCCGGTATCCGACGTCGCCTCGACGAGGTCGCCTGCAAGGATGAAGTCGACGCCGGTGAGCGCGCTCAGATGCCGGACCGCGAGCTTGGGATAGCCCTGCGCAGCGGTGACGGAGGTGCCGATCGCGGTCGCGCCGAGATTGATCTCGCGCAGCAGCGCGCGGGCCTCGGAGATTCGATCGACCTCCTCGCCCATGGTGGTGCCCCAACCGCGGAATTCGGCGCCGAGTGACATCGGCACCGCGTCCTGTAGATGGGTGCGGCCCATCTTCAGCACGCGATCGAACTCCCTGCCCTTGGCGAAGAACGCCTCCTGGAGTTGACGCAGCGCCGTCATGTAGCTCTCGAGCCGCAGGATCAGCGCCAGCCGAAAGGCCGTCGGATAGGTGTCGTTGGTCGACTGGCCGTAATTGACGTGATCGTTGGGGCTGACGTGCTGGTAATCGCCCTTCGCAAAGCCGAGCGATTCCAGCGCGAGATTGGCGATCACCTCGTTGGCGTTCATGTTGGTGGAGGTGCCGGCCCCGCCCTGGATGAAGTCGGTGACGAACTGGTCCATCATATCGCCGGCGATGACGCGATCGCAGCCCACGATAATGGCTTCCGCGACTTTGGTGTCCACCGCCCCGAGATCGCGGTTGGCCATGGCGGCGGCCTTCTTGACGTAACCAAGCGCCTTTACGAAGTAAGGCTCCTGGTTCATCGGAATGCCGGTGATGTGGAAGTTCTCCTTCCCGCGGATGGTCTGGACGCCGTAATAGATGTCGTCGGCGATCTCACGCTGTCCGAGGAAGTCCTGCTCCGTGCGACTCATGGGCGCTCCTTGCTTGCTCGCGCGACGTCCTCAGTTCTGGCACAGCGCGCTGGTGACGAAGGTATCGGTGCGGCAGTCATCCGGTTTGCGTTGCCTGCCCGGAATCAGAACCTTGGCCGAGCACTTTTCCGCGGAGTCGGCATTCAGGCTCTTGCCTTCCGTGTACCCCTTGCTCTGGCAAAGTTTGTCGGCGGCGAGCTTGCAGTCGGGCGCGCCGTTCGACGAGGCCGGACAGGCCACGCGCCCCGACACCATGGTCGACGGCTTCGCCAGGCGCGACAAATCGTTCATGGTCTCGCTCGGGCTTTTGATCGGCGGCAGGATCGAGGGCAGCTTGTCGAACAGCTTGCCCATTTCGTTGATCAGCCCGGGATTTTCCTCATGCACCGGCGGCGATGGAGGGGCTGTCGAGGGCGCCGGTGCGGCCTGCGGTCCTTGCTCCTGCAAGCCGAGCGCCGGCGGTGCGGATTGCGGCCATCCGGTACCGCCGGCAAGGAGCAGGACCGAAAGCGCCGCAAATATCAGCCTGCCCAGTCGCAGGACCGGATTGCCGGATCGAAGCATCATGACGGCAACCGTAGCCGAACGAGACGCAGCGGCAAAGCGCCTTCGGGGTTAGATCAATTTGACTGCGACGACAAAGCCGAGCACGAGCACCGCGGCGCCGATTGCCACCACCAATCCGAGATGCTTCTCGATCTTGACCCGGATCCAATCGCCGTAGCGGTTGAGCAGAATCGCCACGATAAAGAAGCGCCCGCCACGCGCCACGATCGAGCACAGGATGAAGAGCCCGATATTGTAGCCGGCAAAGCCGGACGTGATGGTCACGAGCTTATAGGGGATCGGTGTCAGGCCCTTGAGCAGGATGATCACGGCGCCCCATTCGGCATAGGAGGCGCGGAAAGCGTCGACCTTGCCGCCGAGGCCATAGACCTCGATCAGCCAATGGCCGACCGAGTCGAAGAGCAGCGCACCGATGGCGTAGCCCAACAGGCCACCCAGCACCGACGTCGCAGTGCAGATCGCCGCATAGACCCAGGCGCGTTGCGGGCGCGCCAGTGACATGGGGATCAGCATCACGTCCGGCGGGACGGGAAAGAAGGAGCTTTCAGCGAAAGCCACGGCGCCCATGATCCAGAGCGCGTAAGGCTTGTGAGCGGCGTCGATGCACCAGTCGTAGATACGTTTCAGCATGGCGCCGCGATGAAGCACCATGGGACGGATTTGTCCATGCCGAGATGGGACCGATTCGTGCCAATACTAGTGGCGCTTGCGCGCGGTACGGCCTTCGAGCGCGACGATTGGCCGCCTGGCGGCGACACGCGGTGATGCACCTTTGGGCAGTTTCATCGCCGATTTCGGCAGCTTCTCGGCGATGCCGAGCATGTCTTCACGCCGCGTCATCTCGCGCCAGACGTCCTCAGGGCGCACGCCGGCCGAGGCCCAGAGCACGGTCAGATTGTAGAGCAGGTCGGCGCTTTCCCGGATCACGGCTTCGCTATCGCCGTTGACCGCGTCGATGACGACCTCGATAGCCTCTTCAGCCAGCTTCTTCGCCATTTTTGACGGGCCGCGCTGAAACAGCCGCGCGGTGCGCGATGTTGCCGGATCAAGGTCCCTGGCCGCGAGCACAGCCAGATATAGCCGCTCAAGCGAATCACTCATGTACGCGAAGCTACTCTAAACCCGTGGCGGGGACGTTAACGCACGGCAGCAAAAGCAAAAAAGCCGGCCGTCGCAGCGAGCGCGACGGCCGGCCAACATTTGCTAGCCAAAGCTAGTAGCAAGTCGAAAGGTTGCCTTGGCCGCCCTGCGCGGACTGGTACGGGCCGCCGCAACGGTGATACGGGCGCGGACCGATATACGAGTCGCCGCCGTAATAGACCGGACCGTCGTCGTAGTAGACCGGGCCGCCGCCGTAATAGGCAGGAGCATCATAGGCGTAGGCGTCACGGGTCGCGGCGATTGCGAGGCCGGTGCCGATAGCACCGGCGATGGCCGCGCCGGCAAAGGCCGCACCGCCGCCGCCACCATGCCAATGACGGCCGCCCGCGTACGAAGCGGTCGGGGTCATTGCGGTCAGCGCCAGCACCGCGGCGGTAGCGAGAACGGCCTTACGGCCGGCAAATCCTGAAAATCTCTCAAACATGTCCTGGACCCTCCTTGGGACCTCGAATGGTGCCTGATGACAGGCTCGTGTCTCTCAAACACCCGCATCCCATGTTGGGTTCCCCAAACCCAACACAAGCTGAACGGGGTTGCGTGATCGTGACGCAACCGCCGCTCATCCGCCGTTCATATTGACGCGGACAAGCTTGTCGCCAGCCGGCGCTCCGAGCGTCACCAAATCATAACACCGGACCGGCGCCACTGATGTTCGAATTCGCGACAATCGCTCTTCGCGGCCTGCTGGCCGCTGCAATTTCTCTTGCGGCGCTGACTGCGCGCGATGCTACCGCGGCCGAAACCGCCCCGCCCTCCATTGCAATCCACTTCACCTTCGACCGCCCGATCGATGCGAGCATGGCGCCGTTCTTTCTTGCCGCAAAGGACGGCAGCTTCGGAGCCGAGCGTCTCAACGTCTCCTTTAGCAGCGCGGCCGGATCGCCGGAGGCGCTTGCGCGCGTCGCCAAGGGCGACAGCGAGCTCGCGCTCGTCGACATCAACGAGCTGATCCGCTTCCGCGACAAGGATGCGACACCGGTCAAGGCGGTGTTCGTGCTGTTCAACCGCGCGCCCTACGCGATCGTCGCCCGCAGGAGCCGTGGCATCCACCTCCTGCCCGACCTGGACGGCAAGACCGTCGGCGTTGCCGATAGCGATCTGTCGATGCGGCTGTGGCCGGCGCTGGCGCAGCAGAACGGCATCAACACGGCTCACGTGAAATTCCACAAGATCAGCGCCGCGGTGCGCGAGCCGATCCTCTCCGCGGGACAGGTCGATGCCGTCGCCGGCTTCAGCTATCTCTCGGCAGTGAACCTGCGCGACCGCGGCGTACCAGGCGGCGATCTCGTCGCGCTTCGCTATGCCGACTATGGTTGCGAGGCCTATGGCTTTGCCGTCGTGGTCAACCCGGTTTTCGCCGCGGCCAAGCCGGACACCGTGAAGGGCTTCGTCCGCGCATTGATCGCCGGCATCAACGCGACCGTCAAGGAGCCGGCGCGTGCGGCGGACGAGGCCGCGAGCCGCATTGAGGACGGCGACCGCGATCTTGAGCTGGAGCGCCTGCGCACCGTCCTCATCGACAACATCCTGACCGACGAGGTCCGTCGCAACGGCCTCGGCGACATCGACCCGGCGCGCATGGATCGCGCGATCGACCAGATCGGGCAGGATTTCAAATTCCGCAAACGGCCGGCGGCGGGCGACATCTTCGACGGCGGGTTCTTGCCGCCCGTTGCAGGGCGGTTGATCAACTGAGCAAAACCGACAGCTTCCGCTATATCTCGCATCCGATCCCTGATTAGAGTATGGGCTCACTCCGTTCGATCCGCCCGAGCTCCCCGCCCATGCCCATTCTCCGCCTTTACACCCGCGTTCTCGAGCTGCTCGGCAAGGAGGCACGACTGGGCTGGCTGCTCGCGGTCGTCAATCTCCTGCTTGCGGGCTCGCAATTCGCCGAACCGGTGCTGTTCGGCCGGATCGTCGATGTGCTCTCGGGCAAGACGGTCGCCGGCTCCAACTCGGCCTGGCCGTTCCTGGTTGCATGGGTCGCGTTCGGGCTGTTCACCATCGCCTGCAGCGCGGTCGTAGCGTTGCAGGCCGACCGGCTCTCCCACCGCCAGCGGCAGGCGGTCCTGACGGACTATTTCGAGCACATCATGCAGCTGCCGCTGACCTTCCATTCGGGCACCCATTCGGGCCGGTTGATGAAGGTGATGCTGAACGGCACAGATGCGCTGTGGCGATTATGGGTCGGCTTCTTTCGAGAGCATTTTGCCGCGATCCTCTCGGTCGTGGTGCTGCTGCCGCTGTCGCTCTACCTGAACTGGCGGCTTGCAATCCTGCTGTTCGTGCTCTGCATCGTCTTCACCGCGCTGACCACCTTCGTGGTGCGCAGAACTTTCGGCATGCAGATGGAGGTGGAGGAGCACTACAGCGAGCTCTCCGCGCGCGCTTCCGACGCCCTTGGCAATGTCGCGCTGGTGCAGAGTTTCGTGCGCATCGATTCCGAGGTGAAGGGCCTGCGTTCCGTCGCCGACGAGTTGCTAGCGGCGCAAATGCCGGTGCTGTCGTGGTGGGCCCTCGTCACCGTCATCACGCGCGCCTCCACCACGATCACTGTGCTCGCGATCTTCACTTTCGGCATCGCGCTGCACGACCAGGGGCTGACCTCGGTCGGCGAGATCGTGATGTTCGTGAGCTTCGCGACGCTTCTGATCCAGAAACTGGAGCAGGTCGTGAGCTTCATCAACAACGTGTTCATGGAAGCCCCGCGCCTGCGCGAGTTCTTCAACGTGCTCGATGCGGTGCCTGCGGTGCACGACCGGCACGACGCGATCGATGCGGGTCGGCTCTCCGGCCTCGTCGAATTCAACGACGTCACCTTCTCCTATGATGGCAAGCGGCCGGCGGTCGAGGACCTCTCCTTCACCGCGCTTCCCGGCCAGACCATCGCGCTGGTCGGCGCAACCGGCGCCGGCAAGTCGACGGCGATTGCGCTGCTGCATCGCGCCTTCGATCCACAGTCCGGCTTCATCAGGATCGACGGCATGGACGTGCGCGGGGTGACGCTGACATCGCTGCGGCGGAACATCGGCGTGGTCTTTCAGGAGGCGCTGCTGTTCAACCGCTCGATCGCGGAGAATTTGCGCGTCGGCAAGCCGGACGCCACCGAGGCCGAGATGCGCAAGGCGGCGGAGCGCGCGCAGGCGCTCGAATTCATCGAGCGCAGCGGCGGCTTCGAGACCAATGCCGGCGAGCGCGGCCGCATGCTGTCCGGCGGCGAGCGCCAGCGGCTGTCGATCGCCCGCGCACTGCTGAAGGATCCGCCGATTCTGATCCTGGACGAGGCGACCAGCGCACTCGACGCCGTCACCGAGGCGAAGGTGAATACCGCTCTCGACGAAGTGATGAAGGGCCGCACCACCTTCGTGATCGCGCATCGTCTCTCCACCATCCGCAATGCCACGCGCATCCTGGTGTTCGAGAACGGGCGTGTGATCGAAAGCGGAACTTTCGATGAACTCGTGGCCAAAGGCGGCCATTTCGCCGACCTCGCCAGGGCTCAGTTCATGGTTCAGGAGAACGCACGGGCCAGCGTGACAGCGGCTGAGGCTGCCGCGACGGCCGCCAAGTCATCTTAGCAAGTCGCCTTGGCAAGTCGCCTTGGCAAGTCCCCATCATATCGTCGAAATTCGGCCCATTTCATTGCGGAATACCCCGCTGATGCCCCTATTCCCGACGCACCAGCCGGTATAGGTTTGCGGCGCCGCAAGCGGCGGCGCTGGATTTCAGAACCGAACATCAGATCACGAGAGCCGACCGGAACCGGCGGGTCTCCAAGGACCGGAATCGGATAGTGCACGCTCTTCGCCCGCTGCTTCGTCAATCCCTGTTCAACCTGTTCGCCGCGACACTCGCCTGCGGCGCATTGCTCGCGCCGCGCGCGGCGGGCGCCGAAGCGCTGCTTCTGATCGAGGCCGATAGCGGCAAGGTGTTGCAGGCGGAAAACGCGACCATTCCCTGGTATCCGGCTTCCGTCACCAAGATCATGACCGCCTATGTGACGCTGAAGGCGGTCAAGGACGGCAAGCTCACGCTCGACACCATCCTCACGGTGTCGCCGACCGCAGCCTCGCAGTCGCCCTCGAAGATGGGGTTCCGCCCAGGAACGCAGCTTACCGTCGACAACGCACTCAAGATGATGATGGTGAAATCGGCGAACGACATGGCCGTCGTGCTCGCCGAAGGCGTCGGCGGTTCGATCGACGGCTTCTCGGCGCTGATGAACGACACTGCGCAGAAGCTCGGCATGACGCAGACGAGCTACGTCAATCCGAACGGCCTGCCCGCCGACGGACAGATCACCTCCGCACGGGATCTCGGCATTCTCGCGCGCTCGTTCCTGCGCGACCTGCCCGAGTACGAGTATTTCGTGCATATTCCGGCAATCCGCTTCGGCAAGCGCGTCACTGGCAATTTCAACAAGCTGATCGGCCGCTATCCCGGCGCCGACGGTTTCAAGACCGGCTTCATCTGCGCCTCCGGTTACAACCTCGTCGCATCGGCCACCCGCAACGGCCGCCGGCTGATCGCCGTCGTGCTGGGCGCCAACTCCGGGACCGCGCGCGCGGTAAAGGCGGCGCAGCTGCTGGAGCGCGGCTTCTCGCAAGACAATCTCACCTGGCTCCGGCCCTCGCTCGGCACCGTGGACAAGCTGGTGCCGGTCGACGCCTCGCCGCCGAACCTGCGTGACGACATGTGCGGCGGCCATCGCAAGCGGCCGGCCAGTGACGATGACGACGCACTGATCGCGACCAATGGCGGCACGTCCGGGTCCGCCTCGGCCACGGGCGGCGAAGCTCAGGTCACCTTCTTCACGGCCGGGCTTCAGCCGCCGCTGATGAAGGCCTCCGAGCTGATGGCCTCGGCCCCGGCGGCGGCCGAGCCCGTGCTGGTGTATACCGGCCCGACCCGCACCGGGACCGCCCTGATCGCGGCGGTCGCGGCCGATGCCGACCAGCAGGCCACGCCAAAGCCGCGTGGCAAGAAGTCGCGCGTCGCCAAAAAGCCCGACGCGGCAGACAAGCCGAAGGATGCCAAGACGGCGGCGGCAAAGCCCGACAGCAAGCCGGTGGCGGCCGCCAAGCCGGCCGACGGCAAATCCGCAACCAAGCCGGCCGGTACCAAGCATGCCGCAGCCAAGCCCGATGCGGCGGCAAAGCCTGCGGCCAGCGGCGAGCAGGCGGCCAAGCCCGCCAAACCCAAGGCCGCGACCAAGCCCGCCAAGCCGGCCAACAACAGTTAACGGCCGACGCGAGCCGAGACCGCGCCGCACTTCGCAGTTGCGGCAGCGCCATTGCGAGGATTCCGGTAGCCACTCCCTGACGTTTGTCCTAAGGCTCGACCGCTTGCCACCCGTTCCGGCAGGCTCGATACTGACGGCAATGAGGCAAGCTCGAGACACAACGGGCTCTGGTCAATGAGGGGAGTTTCCATGGAGCGCATCTGGCTTAAGCAATATCCGCCCGGCGTCCCCGCCGATATCGAGCCGACGCAATATTCATCGCTGGTCGACCTTCTGGAGGAGAGCTTCGCCAAGTTCGCCGACCGCAAGGCGTTCATCTGCATGGACAAGTCGATCAGCTATCGCGATCTCGACCAGATGTCGCTGGCGATGGCGTCCTACCTGCAAGGACGAGGCCTGCAACGCGGCGCCCGCGTCGCGATCATGATGCCGAACGTGCTGCAATATCCGGTCGCGACCGCGGCCGTGCTGCGCGCCGGTTTCGCCGTGGTCAATGTCAATCCGCTCTACACGCCACGCGAGCTCGAGCACCAGCTCAAGGATTCCGGCGCCGAAGCCATCATCGTGCTGGAGAATTTCGCCCACACCGTCGAGCAGGTGATCGCGAAGACACAAGTCAAGCACGTCATCGTCGGCAGCATGGGCGACCTGCTCGGCTTCAAGGGCGTGATCGTCAATCTGGTCGTCCGCCGCGTCAAGAAGATGGTGCCGGCCTGGTCGCTGCCGGGCGCGGTGTCCTTCAACGACGCGATCTCCGCCGGTCGCTCTCTGGCCTTCAACAAGCCGAAGCTGTCGCCCGGCGACGTCGCCTTCCTGCAATATACCGGCGGCACCACCGGCGTGTCCAAGGGTGCCACCCTGCTTCATCGCAACATCGTCGCCAACGTCCTGCAGAACGACGCCTGGCTGCAGCCAGCGATGGCCGCGCCGCCACATGTCGATCAACTGATGGTCGTCTGCGCGCTGCCGCTCTATCACATCTTCGCGCTGACGGCCTGCTACCTGCTCGCGGTGCGCGCCGGCGGCTGCAATCTCCTGATCCCCAATCCGCGCGACATCCCGGGCTTCATCAAGGAATTGGCGAAGTACCAGGTCAACAACTTCCCGGCCGTGAACACGCTCTACAACGGCCTGATGCACCATCCCGACTTCAAGAAGCTCGACTTCTCCAAGCTGAAGATCTCGAACGGTGGCGGCATGGCGGTGCAGCGTCCGGTCGCCGAGCAGTGGAAGGCGATCACGGGCTGCTCCATCGCCGAAGGCTACGGCCTGTCGGAGACATCTCCGACGCTGACCTGCAACACCACGACCGATCCCGAGTTCAACGGCACCATCGGCATCCCCGTGCCCTCGACCTGGATCTCGATCCGCGACGACGACGGCAACGAGATGCCGCTCGGCCAGCCCGGCGAGATCTGCGCCAAAGGCCCGCAGGTGATGTCGGGCTACTGGAACAGGCCGGAGGAGACCGCCAAGGTGATGACTGCGGACGGCTATTTCCGCACCGGCGACATCGGCATCATGGACGAGAGGGGCTACACCAAGATCGTCGACCGCAAGAAGGACATGATCCTGGTCTCCGGCTTCAACGTCTATCCGAACGAGATCGAGGAAGTGATCGCGAGCAACCCCGGGGTGCTCGAATGCGCCGTCATCGGCATTCCCGATTCCAAGTCGGGAGAGGCGGTGAAGGCGTTCGTGGTCAAGAAGGACCCGAACCTCACGGCGGAGGCCCTGGTCAAGTTCTGCCAGGAGCAGCTGACCGGCTACAAGGTGCCCAAGCACATTGAATTCCGTACCGACCTGCCGAAGACTAACGTCGGCAAGATCCTGCGCCGGCAGCTGCGCGACGAGAAGAAGGCGGAAGCGGCGTAAGCGCCTCTTTCGTTCATGACCGACGACAGCAACATCAGTCCGGCCGGCATCCTCGCCTTCTGGCGCGAGGCCGGCCGCGATGCCTGGTACGAGCGCAATGACGCATTCGACGTTGAGGTCAGGCGCCGCTTTCTCGCGCTGTGGCAGAAGGCGGTCGCCGGCGAGCTCTTGTCATGGGAGGCGACCGACGAGGGCGCACTCGCGCTCGTCATCGTGCTCGACCAGTTTCCGCGCAACATGTTTCGCGGCACGTCGCAGGCCTTTGCCAGCGACGCTTTGGCGCGCGACGTCGCCCGCCGCGCCATTGCGCGGGGTGCAGATCAAAGGATCGACCCGATTCTGCTCGAATTCCTCTATTTGCCCTTCATGCATTCCGAGCACCTGCCCGATCAATTGCACTGCGTCGCGCTGTTTCAAAACACCGACAATGCCGAAAACCTGAAATACGCGTGGGAGCACGCGGATATCATCCGGCGGTTTGGCCGCTTCCCTCACCGCAACCGTCTGCTCGGCCGCGACACCACGCCGGACGAGCAGGCCTTCCTCGACGGCGGCGGGTTCGCCGGCTGATGACATAAAGGTGAAGGTCCCGCCCTCACCGCCTACGGGTCACTATCCGTGCCGGCAATATTGTGCAGGCCCGCCGCACGGTCTAAAAAGCGGGACCGATTTTCAGGGAGACTGACGATGGCGATCCAGACTGGCGACAAGCTGCCCGAGGCGAAATTCCGCGTGATGACGGCGGAAGGCCCGCAGGTGAAGACCACCGACGATATCTTCAAAGGCAAGAAAGTGGCGCTGTTCGCGGTGCCCGGCGCCTATACCGGCACCTGCCACAAGATGCATCTGCCGAGCATCTTCCTCAACGCCTACGCCCTGAAGGACAAGGGCGTCGACACCATCGCCATCGTCTCCGTCAACGACGCTTTCGTCATGAACGCGTGGAAGCGCGACACCGACCAGCGCGACGAGGCCATCTTCCTCGCCGACGGCAATGCCGACTTCGCCAAGGCGATTGGCATGGAGCTCGACGCCTCCGGCAACGGTCTCGGCATCCGCTCCAAGCGCTATTCGATGCTGGTCGAGGACGGCGTGGTCAAGAAGCTGAACCTCGAGGCGATGCCGGGCAAGGTCGAAGTGTCCGGCGGCGATACTTTGCTCGGGCAGCTGTAAGCGGCCATCGCTTTCAGCCACAAACGACACTGTCATGCCCCGCGAAAGCGGGGCATCCAGTATTCCAGAAACAGTTGTTGTTAAATCGAGAGGCCGCGGCGTACTGGATCGCCTGCCTTCGCGGGCGATGACAGTTGAGACTGGAGCGCCGACCGCGCGCTACTCCGCCACCCGCGCCTGCAACCGCGCCTTCACGATCCCGTCGCGCGCGAGCTGATCGGCGCGTTCGTTCTCGGGATGCCCTGCGTGGCCCTTGACCCAGTGCCAGCGCACGTCATGAGCCTTCAGCGCGGCATCGAGGCGCTGCCATAGCTCGACATTCTTCACCGGCTTCTTGTCGGCGGTGCGCCAGCCGTTACGCTTCCAGCCGTGGATCCAGCCAGTGATGCCCTGACGGACATATTGGCTGTCTGTATAGAGATCGACGGTGCAAGGCTTCTTCAGCGCTTCCAACGCGGAGATCGCCGCCATCAATTCCATCTGGTTGTTGGTGGTGTGGCGCTCACCACCGTTCAGTTCTTTTTCCTTGTCGCCGAACTTCAGGATCGCGCCCCAGCCGCCGGGCCCCGGATTTCCCGAGCAGGCGCCGTCGGTGTAGATCGTGACAATCGGAAGCTCGCTCACGCCATCAGCCCCGACGGCATCAGCCCGTAGTCGCGCACGCTGGAAACGCTCTGGTGGAAGCGCAGCTTGCGGACATATTCCAACGGATCCTTCGGCCGAACCAGCGCGCCGGGCGGAACGTTGAGCCAGTCGACCAGCCGCGTCAGCAGGAAGCGCATCGCAGCTCCGCGCGCGAGCAGCGGCAGCGCCGCCTCTTCCGCCTCGGACAGCTTTCGCACGCGGCCATAGGCATTGAGGAAGGCCCGCGCCTTGGTGACGTTGAAGGAATGATCCGGCTCGAAGCACCAGGCGTTGAGGCAGATCGCGACGTCATAGGCAAGCCAGTCATTGCAGGCGAATGTGAAGTCGATGATCCCCGAGAGCTTGTCGCCGAGGAAGAAAACGTTGTCGTTGAAGAGGTCGGCGTGGATCACGCCTTCGGGCAGCTGCGTCGGCCAGACGCCACTCTCGAGGTAGTCGAGCTCGTGGCCCAGGAACGCGCGCAGGCCGGGCTGCACCTCGTCGGCCCGCTGTGACGCGGCATCGAACAGCGGCCGCCAGCCCGGGACCGACAGCGCGTTCGCACGCCTGATCGCGAAATTCGCGCCGGCCAGATGCATCCTGGCGAGCCCCTCGCCGACGCCGGCGCAATGGGCCGCGCTCGGCTTGCGCGGCCAGACGCCTTCGAGAAAGGTGATGATGGCGGCGGGCCGGCCGGACAGCTCGCGCAACGCCTCGCCGTCCGTTCCCTTCACCGGCAGCGGGCAGTTGACGCCGTGCTCGGCCAAATGCGTCATCAGCGCGAGGAAGAACGGCAGATCGTTTTTCGCCACGCGCTTCTCATAGAGGGTGAGGATGAACGACCCCTTGGTCGTATGCAGCAGGAAGTTGGAATTTTCGACGCCCTCGGCGATGCCCTTGTAGGAGAGCAACTCGCCGAGATCGTATTGGTTGAGGAAGTCCGCAAGCTCGTCGGCGGCAACGTCGGTGTAGACCGCCATGAAGGTCTACTCGGCGGCGGCTTCGGGGCGCACCTGGCGCGGCAGCGGGAAGAACTCGTTCTCTTCCGCGGCCGAGACCGTCTCCACATGCAGCGTGAAGCGCTCGGCGAACGCGTCCATGATCTCCTCGACGATCACTTCCGGTGCCGAGGCGCCCGCGGTGATGCCGAGGCTGGTGATGTTCTCGAACCGCTTCCAGTCGATTTCGGTGGCGCGCTGAGCCAGCACGGCGATCGGGCAACCCTCGCGCTCGGCGACCTCACGCAGGCGCTGCGAGTTCGACGAGTTCGGCGCACCGACCACGAT
The DNA here is from genome assembly GCF_023073035.1 of Bradyrhizobium sp. 62. NCBI lineage: Bacteria > Pseudomonadati > Pseudomonadota > Alphaproteobacteria > Hyphomicrobiales > Nitrobacteraceae > Bradyrhizobium > Bradyrhizobium sp. 62. The sequence continues at coordinate 15,361 of NZ_JADPIT010000027.1, read as the reverse complement.
CAGGGCATCGACCACCGGCGCCACCTTCTTGACCGCGAGCTGGCGGTTGGTGGTGGCGTAGCAGATATCTTCCTTGTGCGGCCCGTTGATGTTCGGGAAGCGCTCCTTCAGCAGCGCCACGATCTCCGCGGTGTCGTCGATCGACAGCGTGGTCTGGGTCACGAAGGCGAGGTTGTTCGGGTCCTTCGGGGCAATGGTCTTGGCGTCCTCGGCGGTCTCGATCAGGGTCACGGCGCCGGTCGGGAGCTGGCCGAGCGTGCCCACCACCTCCGGATGATGGGAATGGCCGATCAGGAAGATCTCGCGGCCGCGCTTGAAATGGATCGCGGCCTCGCGGTGCACCTTGGTGACCAGCGGACAGGTCGCATCCAGCGAGAACAAATTTCGGGACGTGGCGTCGGCTGGAACCGATTTCGGCACGCCATGGGCCGAGAACACCACCGGCGCGGTGGTGTTTTCCGGGATCTCGGCGAGTTCCTCGACGAAGATCGCGCCCTTCTTCTTCAACCCATCGACGACGTATTTATTGTGCACAATCTCATGGCGAACATAGACGGGGGCACCGTATTTATCGAGCGCCCGTTCCACGGTGTCGATCGCCCGGACCACCCCGGCGCAGAAGCCACGGGGAGAACAAAGCACGATCTTGAGGTCTGGTTTGGCTGACATTGAGCGATCTCGGGACCGAATCACCTCGCCAGAGGGGCGGGAAGCGGTCGATGAATGAATAGGGCTTGGGTGCGGTCTTACAGCGACTTCAGAGGGAATTGGGCCCCCTTTCGGGCGCTGTCAAGGCACTATCTATAGCAGAACCATTGCGTGGCTACCCCCTCCGGGCTTATATAGCGCGAATTCCCAGTCATCGCTGATGACCACCGGTTTCGCCTCCAAAGGGGTGGGCGAAGCACAAAGGAGATTTGCCATGAGCAACGCACCTCTGATGCCCAAGGCGACCGCCGTCTGGCTGCTCGACAACACCGCGCTGACCTTCGATCAGGTCGCCGATTTTACCAAAATGCACCCCCTCGAGGTGCGCGCGATCGCCGACGGCGACGCCGCCCAGGGCATCAAGGGCATGGATCCCCTCTCCAACGGCCAGCTGACCCGCGAGGAGATCGAGAAGGGCGAGAACAACCCGGACTACCGGCTCCGCCTCCAGGAGAGCAAGGTGGTGCTGCCGCCGCAGCCCAAGCGCAAGGGCCCGCGCTACACCCCGGTCTCGCGCCGCCACGAACGCCCGAGCGCCATCCTCTGGCTGCTGCGCAACCATGCCGAGCTCAAGGACGCCCAGATCATGCGCCTGGTCGGCACGACCAAGAGCACGATCGCCAGCGTCCGTGATCGCACCCACTGGAACACCTCCCAGCTGACGCCGATTGATCCCGTCACCCTCGGCCTCTGCTCGCAGATCGAACTCGATTTCGAGGTCGCGCGCGCGGCCAAGGAAAAGCCGATCGACGCGGCCTATGGCGGCGCCACCCTGCTGCCGGCCTCCGAAACCACCAAGAAGGACGAGTACGAACCCGCGGAGAGGTCCAGCGACGATCTCAACGTCGATGCCGTGTTCGCCAAGCTGAAGACGCTCGGCGGCAAGAAGCAGGACCAGGAGGAGGAGTAATCCTTCGCCTTCAGTCGTCATCGAATGCAAGCGCGGCGGGGAAACCCGCCGCTTTTTTTTGTGTGACGCAAGAAGCTTCAGCAACCGCGTCATTGCGAGCGCAGCGAAAAGCAATCCAGATTGTCTCGACGGAGAGATGCAATCCAGAATCCGTGCCGCGGAAATAGCTGGATTGCTTCGCTGCGCTCGCAATGAAGCAGCCTTTACGGCCGGTCCGGATGGTTCAGCATGTATTCGCCGAGGTCGCGCTGGCGTCGGTCGGCGCGGGTGGTCGCGGCGCTGCGCTGGACGTCGCGGTCCTTGCGGCAGGCCACGTATTCGGGCGAGCCGGCCGCATAGCCGCGGCTCTGGCAGACCGCATCGTCATCGTCGCCGCCCATGGCCACCGGCGTCTGGTAGCGCGCGGAGCAGGCGGAGAGAATGAGGCCCGCAAATGCAATCGCTAGAAACGGCTTCGAATTCATGGCAGGCCCTTCATCCTCAGGGTGAGGAGCCCGCGCAGCGGGCGTCTCGAACCATGCAGGCCAAGCTGCAGCAGCGGGGCCTTTCATCCTTCGAGACGCGCGCGAGGCGCGCTCCTCAGGATGAGGATTGAGCGGAAAAATGCGGCCTATTCAAGCCCCATTACAAACCTCACACCCGCCCCTTCAGCGCATCGCCGATCTCGTCCAGCACCTTGGGGTCCTCGATCGTCGCCGGCATGGTCCAGGCTTCACCATCTGCGATCTTCTTGATGGTGCCGCGCAAGATCTTTCCGGATCGCGTCTTGGGCAGGCGGCCGACGGTGATGGCGAGCTTGAACGCGGCAACGGGACCGAGCTTGTCGCGCACCAGCGCGACGATCTCCTTCTCGATCTCGGCCGGGGCCCGTTTCACACCCGCCTTGAGCACCAGGAAGCCGCAGGGCACCTCGCCCTTGATCGCGTCCTTGACGCCGAGCACGGCGCATTCGGCAACATCGGGATGCGAAGCCAGGATCTCCTCCATGCCGCCGGTGGAGAGCCGATGGCCGGCGACGTTGATGATGTCGTCGGTGCGTCCCATGACGAAGACATAGCCGTCTTCGTCCTTGTAGCCGGCATCCGACGTTTTGTAGTAGCCGGGGAATTCGGTGAGATAGGCTTCCTTGAAACGTTCGTCCTGATTCCAAAGCGTCGGCAGGCAGCCCGGCGGCATCGGCAGCTTGATGACGATCGAGCCCATGGTGTTCGGGCCGACCGGCTTTGCCGCTTCGTCGACCACATCGACCTGATAGCCCGGCATCGGCACCGTCGGCGAGCCGTGCTTCACCGGCAGCTGGCCTAAGCCGACCGGATTGCCGGCGATGCACCAGCCGGTTTCGGTCTGCCACCAATGGTCGATCACAGGCACTTTCAACTGCTGCTCCGCCCATTCCACCGTTGGCGGATCGGCGCGCTCGCCAGCCAGGAACAGCGTACGGAAGGTCGAGAGGTCGTATTGCCGGATGAATTTTCCTTCCGGATCTTCTTTCCGGATCGCGCGGAATGCGGTCGGCGCAGTGAAGAAGGCGACAGCTTTGTGCTCGCTGATCACACGCCAGAATGCGCCGGCATCGGGCGTGCCGACCGGCTTGCCCTCATACATGATCGAGGTCGCGCCGTGCAGCAGCGGGCCGTAGACGATGTAGCTGTGGCCGACCACCCAGCCGATGTCGGAGCCGCACCACCAGACCTCGCCCGGCTTGACGCCATAAAGGTTGAACATGGACCATTTCACCGCGACGAGGTGGCCGCCATTGTCGCGCACGACGCCCTTGGGAATGCCGGTCGTGCCTGACGTATAGAGGATATAGAGCGGATCGGTGGCGGCGACGGGCACGCAAGGCGCCTTCTTGCCGTCGTTCATCGCCTTGCGGCGCAGGCCCGCCCAATCATAGTCGCGGCCGGGCGTCAGGGCGCAGACGAGCTGCGAACGTTGCAGCACGATGCAGGCCTTCGGCTTTGCGCCCGCAAGCCTGATCGCCTCGTCGAGCAGCGGCTTGTACTGCACGATCCGGCCGGGCTCGATGCCGCAGCTCGCCGACAGGATCAATTTTGGCTGCGCATCGTCGATGCGGGTGGCGAGCTCTTTCGCGGCAAAGCCGCCGAACACCACGGAGTGCACCGCGCCAATGCGCGCGCAGGCGAGCATCGCGACGACGGCCTCCGGGACCATCGGCATATAGAGGATGACGCGATCGCCCTTGACGACACCAAAATCCTGCATGATGGCGGCGAGCGCCTGCACTTCGGCCAGCAGTTCCGCGTAGGTGAATTTGGTGACGTTATTTGCCAGCGGCGAATCATGGATCAGCGCGATCTGGTCGGCGCGGCCGCGTTCGACATGGCGGTCGAGCGCGTTGTAGCAGGTATTGACGACACCACCGCTGAACCAGCGACCGTAGACGCCCTGCGAGGGATCGAAGATCTTTTTCGGCGGCTCGATCCAGTCGATTTCCTTGGCCGCCTCGGCCCAAAAGCCCTCAGGGTCGGCCAGCGAGCGCGCATAAACCTCGTGATAGAGGCTCTTTCCGTCGACGTTCCCTCGGACGTTCATTCCCGCGCTCCCGTTCCCTTTATTCGCCTAGGCTTGACCTTGTGGCAGGACAAACGTCCCGCCATGACAGGGATCAAGTACCAGCCATGTTTGAGGGGTATTTTCCCGGGAACGGGCCGCGGTTCAAGCTGAAAAGAACAGTGCTCAGCTGTCCATCGCATTGAGCCGCTGCAGCCGCTCCTGCATGACCTTCCTGAGATCATAGCCGGGGCGGCCGAAGCTGGTATTGCGGGTGGCGAGGAAGTCGCGTTGGGTGCGACGGAGGTCGCCGGCCGAGCGGGACCCGGCCGATTTCAGCACGCGCTCGTAGGTCTCGGCGATCTGGCGATCGAGCACGCCCAACTGCGGATCGGCACAAATCACCTTCTCGACCTCGCGCTTCGCAGTGGCACAATCGAACGACGGGCCATTGCCGGAATTCGCAGCGAGCGGCCGCAGCGGCTCGCCGCCGAATTTCGCGATCTCCGCGATCATGGCGCGGCGTCCGGCGGCGGCGTTGTCATTGCCGGGATCGAGCCGCAGCGCGGTCTCGTAGTCGGCCAGCGCCTTCCTGCGTTCGCCCATCTTCTTGTAGAGCACGGCGCGGTTATTGTAGGTCTGCGCGAAATTCGGATCGAGTTTCAGCGCGGCCTCGTAATCGCTCAGCGCCGCGCCAAGCTCGCCCTTGAGGTGGTAGGAATCGCCGCGGTTTGTGAAGAAATTCGGCCGCGGTGCCAGCCGCAGCGCCTGATCGTAATCGGCAATCGCCTTGTCGTACTCGCCCATCGCGGCCAGCGACAGCCCGCGATTGTCGTAATATTCGGGTACCTTCGGATCGAGCCTGATCGCCTCGCCGTCGTCAGCAACCGCCTTGTCGAGCTGGCCGAGCTTCTTGTAGGCGGCGCCACGATTGGTGTAGCTGCGCGGCCGGTTCGGATCGAGCCGCAACGCCTCGCTGAGATCGCGGACCGCCTTCTCGTTGTCGCCGCCGAGATAATAGGCCACGCCGCGGTCGGACCAGGCCTGTGCATTGTCCGGCTTTAGCTTGATCGCCTGATCGTAATCGGCAAGCGCGCGGTCGAGCCGGCGCTGGTTGGTGTAGACGACGGCGCGCAGCTCGTAAGACTCGGAATCCTGCGGATCGAGCTCGATGGCCTTGCTGAGATCCGCCGCGGCGCGGTTGAGATCGCCGCCGGCCTCGCGCAGGAGATCGCCGCGCAGGCGCCAGGCTTTTGCGTTCTTGCCATCGAGTGCGATGGCGCGGTCGATATCTCGCAGCGCCTGCGTGAAGCCGCCCGAGGTCCGCGCATTGGCGTCGGCGCGCACCAGCAACGCCGCGGCGCGATCGGAGGATGGAATTGAGGTCTGGTCAATGGTGGCGCTGCAGGCCGGGATCAGCTCAGCCGGAGCGGCCTTGCTCCCCATCACGCAATCGACGCCGGCCGAAGCAGGGGCGACGAGGACGACGCTCATTGCCGCGCTGAGCAGGAGCGAGAGAAACGAGATTTTTGCAAACGAGAGCATTTGCGCGGAAGGATGCGTGCCGCACATGGCATAGGGCTCCGGGACATCAGGCTTTCACCATTGTCGCGGCGGGGACGCGATGGGTTCAAAATTGAGCCAGTCAGGGGCGCACCAGCGCCCTTCTCACGAGAAGTCGTCATCCCCGGGCTTGAGGTTGCGGAGGCCCTAAAGCTTCAATACCCGTCCACCCCGTTGAGCCGCTGCAGCCGCTTCTGCATTGCCTTCTTCAAATCGTACCCCGGCCGGCCGAACCCGGCGTTGCGGCGGGCGATGAAATCGTCCTGCTCGCGCTGAAGCGCCTTCGCTTCGCCTGCATTGCGGGCTTCGCGCAACACGCGTGCGTTAGCGGCAAAGACCTCACGGTCGAGATCAGCGAGCTCGCGGTTGGCGCAGATCGCCTTCTCGACGGGACGGCGCGCACCCTTGCAAATGAAGCTGGGCTTGCCCGCGACCGCCATCTGCGCGCCGATCCGCTCGATCTCGCGCGCCATCGCCTTGTGGTTGACCTTGGCCTTCTCGTGGTTCGGATCGATCTTCAATGCCGCGCCGAAATCCTGCACCGCCTTGGGCTTGTCACCCTTCCTCAGCCAGAGCTCGCCCCGCGCGTTGAAGATATCGGCGAGACCGGAATCGAGCTCCAGGGCGCGGCTGTCGTCAGCGATTGCGCGGTCGACCTGATCATGCCGGGCAAACAGCGCGCCGCGCGCGATCAGCGCCTTGATCAGGTCGGCCTTCGCCGTCTTCTCATTGTCGATCACGGCGGCGCAGGCCGTGACGGCCTTGTCAATATCGTCGGCTGCGGCGGCCGCGAGGCACGGCGCGATGTCGACCTGCGGGACCGCGGCCGGTTCGCCGCCGGTCGCGGCATGAGCCACGACGAACGAGAGCGCGAAGAGCACCGCGGCGCCGGACCATTGAATGAGAAAACGCATGCTCGTCACAGTCGGAAAGTCTTGAGTTAAGGTCCGGGTTGAGGTCTTGCCTTGGGGCTGCACTATCCATCATACGGCCGGATTGGTGCTAGCTTGTGGCGCCGCTCAAATCGGTTTCGGGGATCAACGTGTCGACATTCGAATGGATCATCGTTCTTCTGCTCGGCGCCGTTGGATTATCGGCGCTGGCGCGGCGGATCAAGGTCCCCTACCCGACCTTTCTTGCGATCGGGGGTGCACTGATCGCCTTTGTGCCGTCGAGCCCGTCCTGGACGCTGGAGCCCGACCTGGCACTGGCTCTTTTTGTCGCACCGGTCCTGCTCGATGCCGCCTTCGACACCTCGCTGCGCGATCTCCGCAACAATTGGGTTCCAGTCGCCACCCTGGTCGTCGCCGCCGTCGGCCTGACCACGACCGGCGTGGCCTACGTCGCGCACCGGCTGATGCCTGATATGCCCTGGGCCGCCGCGGTTGCGCTCGGCGCCATCGTGGCCCCGCCGGATGCGGCCGCCGCGGTTGCGATCCTGAGTCAGGTCAAGCTGCCTCATCGCATGGTGAAGGTCCTGGAAGGCGAGAGCCTGCTCAACGACGCGACCGCGCTCCTGATCTATCGCATCGCCGTCGGCACGGTTGCCACCGAGCATCTGGCATGGAGCCAGGTCGCGCCGACCATGGCGCTGGCGCTGGTCGGCAGCATCGTCGCGGGCCTGGTCGCAGGCCGCATCATCCCGCTGTTCATGGAACGCGTGAAGGAAGCGCCGAGCGCGATCATCGTGCAGTTCGCCACCACCTTCATGGTCTGGATTGCCGCCGAGCATCTCGGTCTCTCCGGCATCCTCACCATCGTGGTCTACGGCATCACCATCGCGCGCACGGCGGGGGCACGCATGCCGGCGCGGCTGCGGGTGCCTTCCTATGCGGTGTGGGAGACTATGGTGTTCGTGCTCAACGTGCTCGCCTTCATGCTGATCGGCATGCAGATGCGGCCGATCTGGACGCGGCTCGATGCAGACGTGCGCTGGGAATATTGCGTGGCCGCGGCCTGGATCCTGCTCACCGTGGTCCTGGTGCGCCTGGCCTGGATCACATTCTACCGCACGACGCTGCGCGCGCTGATCGCGCACGGGATCTATCACCCCAAGGATCCGAAGCAGGTCGCCTCGCCCAAGGGCGGCCTCATCATCTCCTGGTGCGGTATGCGCGGCCTCGTCACGCTCGCCACCGCCTTTGCCTTGCCGGAAAACTTTCCGCATCGTGACTTCATCGTCTTCTCGGCGTTTGCCGTCGTGCTCGGCACGCTGGTCGTTCAGGGCCTGACGCTGCGGCCGCTGATCCTGGCGTTCGGCCTCAAAGATGACGATCCCGTCGGCATCGAGGTCGCGCGCGCCCGGGCCGTCGCCTATCGCGCGGCGCTCGACGCGATCGAGGACGATCCATCCGAGGAGGCTGAAATCCTGCGGCTCGAATATCGCGCCATCCTGATGCAGGCGGACGACGATCCCCATGGCGGCATCACCAACGGCGAACTGCCCGCCGATCCGCTGCGCCGCCGAGGTATCGCGGCCGCGCGCAAATCGATCTTCGACCTTCGCGCCAGGGAAGTGATCGGCGACGATGCGTTCCATCGGATCGAGGAAGAGCTCGATCGCGCGGAATTGAGTGCAGGGGGTTAAATCCCCATCCCCGACAAGAGCCCTGCACAGGTGGCTAGGGGCTTGAACCAAACGCCGCCTCTCCAGACTCATCCCTCATGACGACCCTGATCGACGACCGTCGTGTGCGCGCGCGAGATGCGTCGCCCGCACGATATTTCTATCTCCACATGTCCCTGGCCTGCGCTGTCACCGCTTTTCTCGGCTTCGCACCGACCTATTTTGTGCCGCTGGCGCAACGGACGTTGTCCGCAAGCCCCGTCATTCATTTCCACGGTCTCTTGTTCTTCACCTGGTCTCTCTATTTCGTGATCCAGACCTGGCTCGCCGCCTCAGGCCGCGTGGTCAATCACCGTGCGCTCGGCATCGCCGGCGTTTCGCTCGCGACCGCGATGACGATCTTCGGCTTCCTCGCCTCCGTACATGTGATGCAGCATTCCGCCGCGCTCGGACAGAAAGAGGCCGGCATCGCCTTCTCGATCGTGCCGATGAGCGGGATCGCGTTCTTCGCAGTGGTGTTCGTGCTCGCGATCATGAACACGCGAAAGCCCGAGATTCACAAACGCCTGATGCTGCTCGCCGCGGTCTCCATCCTCGATGCCGCGATCGCGCGCTGGTTTCTCACCTTTCTCGCGCCTCCGGGACCGCCCGGGCCGCCGCCGGTGCCGGTTACCATCGCGCCCGCGATGGTCGCCTCGCTGCTGCTCGTCGTCGCCATGGTACGCGACTGGCGCACCGAAGGCCGGGTGCATCCGGTCTACATCACCGGCACGCTCGCGATGCTGGCGGTGAAGGTCCTGAACTGGCCGGTCAGCGAGACCGCGGCGTGGCATTCGTTTGCCGGCGGGATCCTGGCGCTGGCGCAATAAGGTTCAGCCGTCGTCCTGGCGAAGGCCAGGGCGACGAGCAAGGGGCTACGCCCCCGCCTTGCACGTGATCCCGCCGTCCACCACGAGCTCGATCCCCGTCACATATTTCGCTTCGTCCGAGGCCAGGAACAGCGCGGCATTCGCGACGTCCCAGGCCTCGCCCATGTGACCCATCGGCACTTGCGCATCGCGGGCGCGCCACATCGCCTCGACGTCGCCCTTGGCGTAGCTGTTGGCGAGGCCCGCGGAATGCTCCACCATCGGCGTCTTCATCAGGCCGGGTAGGATCGCGTTCACCCGCACATGGTTCTTGGCGAACTCGACCGCGGTGGAGCGCGTCAACTGGTTCATCGCCGCCTTGCTGGCGTTGTAGCTGACATAGGAAATCCCGACATGCCGGATCGAGGCGATCGAGGAGATGTTGATGATGGAGCCGCCACCCTGCTTCACCATCACGGGGATGACGTGCTTCATGGCGAAATAGGCGCTCTTTAGGTTGACGCTGAAGACGCGGTCCCAGCTCTCCTCGGTCACTTCGACCACGCTGCCCATCTCGGCGATGCCGACATTGTTGTCGAGGACGTCGATGCGGCCGTAGGCCTTCAGGCACGCCGCGACCATCGCCTCGACCTCGCGCGCACGCGAGACGTCGCCCGTAAACGCGCTCGCCTTGCCGCCTTCGTCCGTGATGATCTTCGCGGTCTCCTCGGCAGCTGCGCCGTTGCGATCGACGCAAAACACCTGCGCGCCCTCGCGCGCAAAGGTGACCGCGGTGGCCTTGCCGTTGCCCCAACCCGGCCCGATCGAGCCGGCGCCCACGACCATCGCAACCTTGCCCTTGAGCCGATCCATCGCGTTTCTCCCCTATTCTTGTTCTTGTAGCCCGGATTACGCTTCGCTCCATCCGGCTACGGATCTTTGCAGACGCTCATCTTTGTGACGTTAGCACCAATGGGATGACCGACAATCTCGGACAACGTCCGGCACTTGCCGTCATGGCATAGCCGCCATTCGCCAGCCGCGCCGGAATTGCCCAGCACGACCTCCGGCATCGGCGCGCGCGCAGGCTTCCATTGAAACCAGCCGTCGACGAGGCGCGCCTCGGGCGGCGGCTCCATGCCGGGGCCGGTGCCCTTCACGCGTGCCTGCGTCAGTTCGAGCCCGGCGGGGGTGACGCGCCAGTCTTCCTGCCAGTCGACCTTCGCGATCGAATGCGTCCACACCAGCGTGAACGCGGACAGCGCCAGCGCCTTCACGCCTGAGGCTGTGACGAAGCAGAGGCTCACACCGCCTCGACCGGCGCCGGCGGACGCCGACGCCACTGCCACAGCACGATGGCCGCTGCGAGCAGGAAGCCCGCGGTGTCGCTGAACGGGAAGTCCCCGAGCAGGCAGAGCGCAGCACCGAGCGCGACCAGACGTTCGAGGAACGTCAGGCGCGTGAACAAAAAGCCGATCGCGACCATGCCGAACAGCGCGATCGCCACCATCGCCTTGAGAGTCGCCAATGCCACCGCGCCGTAGAAGCCGAGCTTGGCCGCCATGGGATCGCCGCCCTGCAGCATCAGCGCCGGCGAATAGACGAATATGAAGGGGATTACGTAGCCGGCGAGCGCGATGCGCATCGCCTCCCAACCGATCTTGTCCGGATTCTCCTTCGCGATCGGTGCTGCGGCTAACGCCGCCAGCGCCACCGGCGGCGAGAGGTCTGCCATGATGCCGTAATAGAACGCGAACATGTGGCTCGCGATCAGGGGCACGCCAAGCTTGGCCAGCGCGGGCGCCGCGAGCGCTGCCGTGATGATGTAGGTCGGAATGGTCGGGATGCCGGTGCCGAGCAGGATCGACAGCAGCATGGTCATGATCAGCGCCAGGAACAGGCTCTTCTCGCCGAGGCCGATCACCCAGCCGCCGAAGATGGTGCCGACGCCGGTCTGCGACATCATGCCGATGATGACGCCGACAATGGCGCAAGCCATGCCGACGGTGATGGCGGATTTCGCGCTTTCAGCCAGCGCATCGCGGCAGGCGCGCAGGGCGGAAAATCCACCGCGCACGAACGCAGTGACCACGATCAGCGCGACGACGACGCAGGCGACCGGCACGATCTGAAGGCCGCCGCGCGAGAGCGCGGCGACGACGAGCGCGAGCCCGATCCAGAAGATATAGCGGATCGCCATCGAAGGCGCGCCCGTCGTGATGGCGGTGCCAAGGATCAGCGCCACCGTCAGCGCAAGGCCCATGCTGCCGGCATAGAGCGGCGTAAAGCCTTCGAACAGCATGTAGACCAGCGCCGCGAGCGGCAACACGAGGTACCAGCGCGTCACCAGCGCCTTCCAGGCGCTTGGAATCTCCGAGCGCTTCATGCCGGTGAGCCCGTGCTTGCCGGCTTCCAGATGCACCATCCAGAAGGCGGAGGCGAAATAGAGCATCGCGGGAATCGCCGCGGCTTTCACGATCTCCGAATATTGGACGCCGAGCGTCTCCGCCATGATGAAGGCAACCGCGCCCATCACCGGCGGCATGATCTGTCCGCCCATCGAGGCCGTCGCCTCGACGCCAGCCGCGAACGCGCGGCGATAGCCGAACCTGATCATCAGCGGAATCGTGAACTGGCCGACGGTGACGACGTTGGCGACGCCGGAGCCGGAGATCGTGCCCATCATGCCCGAGGCGAACACCGCGACCTTGGCCGGGCCGCCGCGGGTCCGGCCGAATAATCCAAGGGAAACGTCGGTGAAGAGCTGGATCATGCCGGCGCGCTCCAGGAACGAGCCAAACAGGATGAACAGGAAGATGTAGGTCGCCGAGACGTAGATCGGCACGCCGTAGAAGCCCTCGGTGCCGAACGACAGATGCGTGACGATCTGGTCGAAATCATAGCCGCGATGGTTGAGCGGCGACGGCAGATACTGGCCGAAGAACCAGTAGACGAGACAGGCGCCGCACATCAGCGGGAGCGCCGCGCCCATCAGCCGCCGCGTGCCTTCGAAGATCAGGACGGCGAGCAGCGTGCCGACCACGAGATCGAGGCGCGTCGGATCGCCGTCACGTGCGATAAGATCCGCATAGAAGATCCATTGATAGAGCCCGCACAGAAAGCCCGCGCCGCCGATCAGCCAGCCGATCGCGCGGCCGAAATCGCTTTTGGCAGTGAAATTGCCGATCAGGCCGAAGGTGAGGAGGATGAGGAAGCCGACATGGACGCCGCGCACCACCTGGCTCGGCAGATAGTTGAAGGCCGCGACATAAAGCTGGAAGGTCGCGAAGGCGATGCCGATCCAGTACGCGAGCGTGCCCCACCAGCCCGGGCCAAAACCTTCCGGAAAACCGTGCTCGAAATTGTCGAACTCGACCTTGATGGGCGCTTCGCTGCCCTCTGCCTGCAACATCGATATGACCCCAACCGTCCAGCGCTTATAACATTGCACGACGCCTCCAGACCGTCATGGCCGGGCTTGTCCCGGGCATCCACGCTATTCGGTCAGGCGTCAAAAT
>NZ_JADPIT010000027.1:0-2724 GCF_023073035.1 Bradyrhizobium sp. 62 | reverse complement strand
GCAATTGCGCACTAGGCGGGGCATGACAGCGTCCCAAGATCACGCATCCAGCCGGCTGAACACCAGCGTGGCGTTGGTGCCGCCGAAGCCGAAGGAGTTCGACAGCACGGTGCCGATCTTGACGTTGTCGATGCGCTTGCGCACGATCGGCATGTCGGCGAACACGGGGTCGAGCTCCTGGATGTGGGCGCTCTCGCAGATGAAACCATTGTTCATCATCAGTAGCGAATATATCGCTTCCTGCACGCCGGTTGCGCCCAGGGAGTGACCGGTCAGCGCCTTGGTCGCCGAGATCGGCGGGCACTTCTCGCCACTTCCGAACACCCTGCGGAGCGCGTCGATCTCCGGCGGATCGCCGGCCGGGGTCGATGTCGCGTGCGGATTGATGTAGTCGACCTTGGTCTTCACAGTCGACATCGCCATGCGCATGCAGCGCTCGGCGCCCTCGCCTGATGGTGCGACCATGTCGTAGCCGTCGGACGTCGCGCCATAGCCGACGATCTCGCCGTAAATGCGCGCGCCGCGCGCCTTGGCGTGCTCGAGCTCTTCCAGCACCAGCACGCCGGCGCCGCCGGCAATCACGAAGCCGTCGCGGTTGACGTCGTAGGGACGCGAGGCCGTGGCAGGTGTGTCGTTGTACTTCGAGGACATCGCGCCCATGGCGTCGAACAGCACCGACAGCGACCAGTCCAGCTCCTCGCAGCCGCCGGCGAAGATGACGTCCTGCTTGCCGATCTGGATCGTCTCATAGGCGTTGCCGACGCAATGGTTCGACGTGGCGCAGGCCGACGAGATCGAATAGTTCACGCCCTTGATCTTGAACCAGGTCGCAAGCGTCGCGGAGGCCGTGGAGGACATCGCCTTCGGCACTGCAAACGGCCCGACGCGCTTCGGTCCCTTGGTGCGGGTGATGTCGGCGGCCTCGACGATGGTGCGCGCCGACGGGCCGCCGGAGCCCATGATGATGCCGGTGCGAATGTTGGAAATTTCGTCAGGCGAGAGGCCGGAATCCTGGATCGCCTGTTCCATCGCGACGTGATTCCACGCCGCACCCTGACCGAGGAAACGCATGGCACGGCGGTCGACCACCGTCGAAGGATCGAGCGTCGGCGCACCCTGCACCTGCGAACGGAAGCCGAGCTCGGCATATTTCTCAGCCCGCGAAATGCCCGACTTCGCCTCGTGAAGGCTCGCAAGCACTTCCTGGGTGTTGTTTCCGATGGAGGAGACAATGCCCATCCCGGTGACCACAACCCGCCTCATGACAGCCTCGCCTCAATCGTTATCTTCGTGGTGATGCGCTCAGCCCAGGCTCGTGCCCTGCTTGAACAGGCCGACCTTCAAGTCCTTCGCGCGATAGATAATCTGGTCATCGACCGAAAGCCATCCATCGGCGATACCGAGCACCAGCTTTGAGCGCATCACGCGCTTGATGTCGATGTTGTACACAACCTTGCGGGCTTCCGGCAGCACCTGGCCGCTGAACTTCAGCTCGTTCAGGCCAAGCGCGCGACCGCGACCTTCACCGCCGCTCCAGCCCAGATAAAAGCCGACCATTTGCCACAGCGCATCGAGCCCGAGGCAGCCGGGCATCACCGGATCGTTCTTGAAGTGGCAGCCGAAGAACCAGAGGTCGGGCTTCACGTCGAGCTCGGCGCGCACTACCCCCTTGCCGAATTCGCCGCCGGTCTCGCTGATGTCCGTAATGCGGTCGAACATGAGCATCGGCGGCAGCGGCAATTGCGCATTGCCAGGGCCGAACATCTCGCCGCGGGCACACGCCAGCAGATCTTCATATTCGTAACCGTTGCGCCTGTTCAGCATGCGGAAGCCTTTGTGTTCTAACCCCGACTGAGCGGCGTTTCCGGCGAAAATGGGCCCCATCCTGTTCGAAAAGCAACATCTGTTGCCATTGTCAGACGAGAATACCGAAGGACCCCGGATGGATAGCGAGCGGCTTCAATGCCGGGTCGCGCCAAAATCGGTTAAGCGGAACCGCGGGCTCTCTAACACAGGCCATTTCGGGTAGCAAAGCGCTCTCATGAAGGTAAAATGACGGGCCGCCACGCCGGTTCCCTGCTTGATTAGAACCACTCTAGTTGCGAGAAACTTGCATCTGCATCTATCTCTCCATATATGTTGGAGAACGACAGTGTTCACGCGTGCCCGAAGCTGGAAATGAACGAAAATAACGCGCCCCATCGCGACGAAGAGGCCCATGCGGCGGCTCTTATGTCCGGCCGCCAGCCGGCTTTAACCGGTTGCCCGTGGCACGACGTCAACGAAATGCTCCAGTCCGCCGGGCTTCGCCCGACGCGCCAGCGGATGGCGCTCGGCTGGCTCCTGTTCGGCAAGGGTGCACGTCACCTCACTGCTGAAATGCTCTACGAAGAAGCGACGCTGGCCAAGGTGCCGGTCTCGCTGGCGACCGTCTACAACACGCTGAACCAGCTCACCGACGCCGGTCTGCTGCGTCAGGTCAGCGTCGACGGCACCAAGACCTATTTCGATACCAACGTCACGACCCACCATCACTACTACCTCGAGAACAGCCACGAGCTGGTCGACATCGAGGATCCGCATCTGGCGCTGTCCAAGATGCCGGAGGTGCCGGCGGGTTACGAGATCGCCCGCATCGACATGGTCGTACGGTTGCGCAAGAAGCGCTGAGATCTATCCTGAATTGCTGATTTGATCGTCATGGCCGGGCTTGTCCCGGGCATC
>NZ_JADPIT010000011.1:183275-191544 GCF_023073035.1 Bradyrhizobium sp. 62 | reverse complement strand
GCGGTCAACAGATCGGCGACGGTTGCAGTCGGGGTGCCTGCGGTGCCGAGATAGACGGTGGAGTTGCCGCTGCCGTCGGTGACGAGGTTGCCGCTGACGCCCGAACCGGACGCAACCGCGGTCGAGGCCGGCGCAGAGCCCGTACGGAAGGTGATGGTCTTGCCGTTCACCGTCAGCGTGTCGCCGTCGGCGGGCTGGGCGTTGGTGGCCAGGCCGGTTGCAGTCGTGCCGTTGGTGGCGATCAGGGTGATGGCGCCGGTCAGGGCCGTGGTGCCGTCGCCGGCCGTTCCCGCAGTGCCCGTGAACGAACCGATGGTGGCGCCGACCGTCGTGGTGCCGCTCGCCGCCGTGGTGCCGCCGGCCGCGCCGCTATAGACGACGTTGCTGCTGGCAGTCGCGCTGGCGAAGCTCGTGGTGCCGCGCAGGTCGGCCGCCGTTGCACCCGCGATCGAGGCGGAGACGTTGGACTTGGTGGAATAGCCGACGGTGGTCTGCAGCGCCTGGTTGGCGATCGACTTGGCGCTGTCGATCAGCTTCTGCAGCGAGGTGATGCCGGTGTTGGCGGCCTGCAGCACCTGCACGCCGTTGGCGATGCCGTCGAGCAGATTGTTGATGTCGCTGGCGCGGTTGTCGAGCGACTGTGCCGTGAAGAAGTTGGTGGGATTGTCCAGGGCCGAATTGACGCTCTTGCCGGTCGACAGACGGCTTTGGGTGGTGGCGAGAAGATCAGCGGTGGACTGGAGGGAGAGCAGGTTCTGACGAACCGAGGAGGAGAGAACGATACCGGACATTGGGTGTTACCTTTCTGGTAAACGACGCTTACTGTTACGCGTCTGCATGGATCGAGTGACCCAGCGACCGGCGGACCGTGGGGCGGAGTCCTCTAACGAAACATGAAATGAAATCGGCGCTTTTGCTGAGTCGGCGCGCGATTCGGCCCATTCGCACACTCGCGACGCCACGCAGCCGGGCGTTTTTGGCCTTGATATGATTGAGTTTTTCCGCGGCATCGGCCGGGATTTACAACTCGTTAACTAGTCTTGATGGAGTATTGCGCCCTGATCCGCCGCAACACACGCTCGGTTACGAAAGCGTTGATGGAGAACAGGCATGGCCCTCAAGGTCGAGCTCAGACCGCACGAACGCATCATCGTCGGTAACTGCGTAATAACCAACACCGACCAGCGCGCCCGCCTTCTGATCGACGGCGACAACGTGCCGATCCTGCGCGAGCGCGACATCCTCACGCCGGAGACCGCCGACTCGCCCGCCAAGCTCGTCTATCTGGCGGTCCAGCTCATGTACATCTCGCCGGATCCACAGACCCAGCACGGCACCTATTTCAACCTGGTGCGCGACATCGTCACCGCGGTGCCGAGTTCCTGGCCGATCATCGAGGGCATCAACAACAACATCCTCAACGGCGACCTCTATCGCGCACTGAAGGATGCCCGCAAGCTGATCGCCTATGAGGAGAAGCTGCGCGGCCAGTTCGAGGCCACCCATCCCAAGGCCGAAGCGGACAAGGACGACGTCAGCACCGCCGCCTGATCCCACGCGTTCGCGGGCCCACGCCGCGCGAACGACCGACCTGAAACGATAACGGCCCCGGATCGCCTCCGGGGCCGTTCTCGTTTCAGATATGCATCGAGCTACTGTGCCGCGAGCGGCGGCGCCTCGACTTCGATCACTCCCCCGCTCCGGCGTCCGCCGAATTCCAGCACGGCCGCGACAAGCGCGTCGATGTCGGACTCGTCGGTACGGTGATTGACGATCGCGGCGCGGATCGCAAACCTACCGTCCAGCGTCGTGCTCGAGGGCGCCGCGATACCGGACTCCTGGATGTCGGCGACGGTCTCGCGATTGACCTCGTCGGCAGCGCGGTAACGGAAGCAGACGATGTTGAGATTGACCGGCGCCAGCAATTCCAGCCGCGGCTCAGCGAGAATGCGCGTCTCCAGATATTTCGCCAGCGCACAGCTTCGCGCAATCACCGCACCAAGCCGATCGGTGCCGAACGTCTTCAGCGTGAACCACGTCTTCAGCGCACGGAAGCCGCGCGACAGATCGGGACCGAGATCGCAGGGCCAGATCGCGCCGGCCGCAAGTCCCCTCGCCTCGCGGCGCAGATAGGCCGCGGGCTGCGCAAAGGCCTGCCGATGCTGCTCGCCGTCGCGCACCAGCAGGAAGCCGGCGTCATAAGGCACCTGTCCCCATTTGTGGAAGTCGAGCGCAATGGAATCCGCAAGCTCGATGCCACCGAGCAGCGGCGCAAGCTCGGGCGACAGGATCGCGAGCGCACCGAAGGCGCCGTCGACGTGAAACCAGATTCCTTTCTCGCGGCACAGCTGCGCGATCGCCTTGAGATCGTCGACCGCGCCGATATCGACCGTACCGGCGGATGCGACGACCAGGAACGGTTTGAATCCGACCTCGCGATCGATCGCGATCTGCGCACGGAGCGCGGCAACGTCCATGCGATGATCGGCATCGACGCCGATCTTGCGCAGCGCGTCGCTGCCGAGCCCGGCGATGTCCATCGCCCTCGAGACGCAGCCATGCGCGGCCTGCGACGTATAGGCGGTGAGAAGCGCACCGTCATTGCCGACGCCGTACTGCCGCGCCAGCGTGCCGAGCGCGCTCGTACGTGCCACCAGTACTGCCATCAGATTCGCCATCGACGTGCCCGTGACGAAGATGCCGCTCGCGCTTTCCGGGAAGGCGAACAGGCGGCGCATCCAGTCGACGACCTGGCGCTCGACCTCGATCGGCATATGGTCGCGGCCGCCGAGATTGGCGTTGAGGCCTGCCGCGAGCATTTCCGCGACCATGCCGACCGCGGTGCCGCCGCCGTGCACCCAGCCCATGAAACCGGGATGGACGTTCCCGGTCGCATAGGGCGCGACATGTTCGGAGAAGTCGCGATAGACGTCGGCGAGATCACTCGCCTCGCGTGGCACGTCGGCCTTGAATGCCGCACGAACGCCGTCGGGGATCGGCTGCCACACCGGATGCGCGCGAACGTTGGCGATGCCGTCGATCGTCTCGTCAAGCATGCGATGGGCGAGCGCGCGAAATTCGCTCCAGTCCTGCGGATCGAGCGAAGTGTGCGTGACGGAGCTTTGCGGGTTGCGGATGATCTCGTTCATGCTGCACTCTCCTCACCCGCTCTTGCATGCCGCGACAGCATCGCCGTGAACGCCGCGAAGATCTTGCGCATCTGCGGTGGCTTGTACGGAAACACGGCCGGCGGATCCATGTTGTGCACGACGGCGGTGTTGTCGGCTTCGAAGACCAGCAGCTCGCGGTTCTGGTTCTCGGCGCAATCGACGATGAAGTAATCGAGGCCGACGCGCCTGCTCATTTCGTCCAGCGCGATTTTGTGGCGCGCAGCGAACGCATGGTCGAAGTCGAGCATGAAGACGGCTTCCTCGGCCCGCTTCTCCTCGCTGAACGCCATGAAGGCGTTCAGATACCAGATGTCCCAGCGATCGGCGATCGCCATGTGACATGCATAGGGTTTGCCGTCGACCATGGCGAGACGATATTTGCGGTAGAGTCCGTCGGAACTCGCATAGTCGACGAAGCGCGCGACGAAGAAGTCCTGCTCTTGCCGCTCGGCAAGATAAGCCGCGAGCGCCACCGCGTCGTCGAGCTTGGCAAGCCCGACGCCGGCATGCGTGCCGCGCGGCCGCACGATCATCGGAAAATGCAGTTCGCCCGTGATCTCCTCGCAAACGATTTTGCCTTGCGAAAGCTCCGACAATTGCGCGCGCGTCGTGGGGGCGGTCACGGGAATGTCGAGACCGGGCACGCCCGCCAGCAACCGATACAGCTTGTCGCGATCGAGATTACCGATGAGATCGGGGCGATTGAGCAGCGGCCTCGGCCAGTGTGGCGCGGCCTTCTCGATCAGCGCGAGCGCCTCCCGGCACTCCTCGGAATCTGACGCGATCACGATGGCGACGTCGTGCTCGGGCAGAGTCTCCGGCAGGCCGATGCACTTGACTACGTAGAGCGTCAACAGCTCGATGTCGGAGTCTTCAATCAGGAAGTCGATCGGCGTGTTGCCGCCCATGTCGATATCGGCGGCGAGCGCGAGCACGCGCAACCGGGGTTTTGCAGCAGCGCAAGGCGTACGAAACAGTTGATGGAAGGAGAGCACCTCGGTCTGGATCACCAGCCCGGCCTCTTTCTCGCCGAGAAGCTGGGCAATCAGCGAGAGATCGAGGCCTTCGCCGGCCTCCGCCGTCCCCTCCTCGATCCGCGCCAGCAGCCGCTCGCGCAACGGATGCAGGTCGCCGCCCTCAAAGGCGCGGCGCGTCAACTGCGCAAAGCCGATGCGGTCGGCATGGTTCGGCGCGGTCACACCGCTCGGCGCGGAAACTGGAAGTTGCATCTCACACCTCGAACGCGGACTTTGCCGGCACGGCCGCAACCGCGCCACGGTCAAGCAGCAGCTCGATCTTCACCAGCACATGGGCGATGCGATCGAGAACCTGCTGCACATTGCGTTGCGCCTGCATTGTATCCGGCGACCACGCCTCGGTCACCAATCGTGCGCCGACGCAGAGGCGCAACACGGCCTGCGGCGCGCTGTCCTGCCGCTCCAGTCGGACCGGCTGGCCGACGAGACAGCGCTGGGCGGCCACTTGCCGGTCCGCCGCGCTGCCGCTGATCTCCTCGGCCATGTCGCACGCCAGCGCCCGATGCACGGCGCTGGTCTCGGCGATCGAGACCGGCTTGCCGCCGCGCAGCAGCGTGAACGGAAAGATCGTGGCTTGTGCGAATTCCTCGTCGTCCGCGCCTGACTTCTCGATCGCGGTGGGAACGGCGCGAAGCGACGGCGACAACGCGATCATGCTGTCGATGCCGGCTGCAAGCTCGGCCAGCATCCTGGCGCGGAAAGCCCCGGGCACGGCGTAGTAGCTGCCGATCTCGGCCAGCGCGGCCTCCCAGCGCAGCCATTGACCGAAATTCGGCCGGCGCTCGAAGCGCGAGCGTAGCGTCGTCCACGCCACCGGCCAGTCGCAGCGGCCGGCATAATCGAAGATGCCGGGCGCGATCCCGCCCATCCGGTCGATCGACCGCGACAGGCCTTTCGGCAGCAGCAGCGCACCGCTGAAGGCGGGCCCGCCGAAGAATTTCGAGCCGGTGATCAGTACCATGTAACCCCGGTCGAGATAGGCGCGCAGCCGCCGGCGGCCGAGCCGCGCCTGACAGGCATCGACGACGATTTGAACCTTGCGCGGCCAGCGCCGCGCGATCTCATCGAGACAGGCCTCGCTTGGAGCGCGCCAACCGAGTTTTGACGAATCCATGATCTGCAACAAAACGCGGCGGCCTTGCGCGAGGCTGGTCTCGACCGCGCGCAGCACCGCGGCATCGGCATCGGTGCGCATCGCAATGCCGGCCGCCATGTCGATCAGCGGCACAGCAATGCTGTCGCCGGCGAGCCCCGTTACCGCGCCGTCCTTGCGCACGGCCATGCCGCCTGCGGTCATCGTGCTGAAATGGTGGCCGCGTGCAGTATGCGGCGTCCCGCTTCCGGTCTGGTCGGCGCCGACCACAATCGTCACCGGCGCCGCGCCGAGCACTGCGCGCGCCACGAACAGGGCGTGAAGCTGGGAGTCCGTGCCGGACGGCGAGAACACGACGTCGATGCGCGACGAGAGCGCAAGGTGGCCGCGCAGCTCCTCGCGGATGTCCTCGCAGCGGGCGTCGAAGGCGATTTCGACCTCGTCGAACAGGCACTTGTGCATCAGCTCTTCGCGCGCCAACGCGGCACGGTCATAGGCCATCTGCGAGATCGTCGACGCGGTTGCGGAGGCGAAATTCCAGAGCTCCGGCTCCGGCGAAGCCGCGCAGCCATAGGCGTTGACACGGTCGTTCGGATCGAGCGCCAGCCGCGGGTCTCCGCCGGAGGCGAGCAGCGTATCCAGCGGTGTGAAGAGATCGCGCAGGCGATAGCGCGAGCCGCCGTCGGACGCGCGCTCGCTGGCTGACAGACGGGATGCGCCGGCGCTCATCCCGAAAGGCTCACGCCGCATCGGCCGCCGCCGCGGGCGCCGGTGCGAATTGCGAGGTGATGTCGCCGTGGAACACCGACGGTCCGACGTGATCGAGCGAGCTCTGGATGTCGGCCCAGATCTCGCCGCCGATGTCGGTCCAGCGCTTGCAGAAGGCGAAGTCCTCGGACAGATAAGTGCCGGTCGCCGCATCGATTATGCATTCGAACAAGGCAAACCGGTTCTGGCTCGCCGCCAGCGTATCGTGCGAATGCTCGCGGAAGAATTGCAATGCCGCGTAGTTCGGATGGCGGCACATCGCCTCGAGCACGGAGCGCCGGATCATCAGGAAGCCGGTGCCGGCGTAGCGCACACGGGTGAATCCGTTCACCACCACGATGCGATCGGGGTCCTCGATCTCGAGCACGTAGTCGAGGGATGCGGCCGGCACGTCGGCGCGGCCGGACTGGATCGCCCGCGCGGCCTTGTCCCAGTTGATCCGCTTGATCGGATAGCAGCCGGCGACGACGTCCGCGCCGCACTCGATCAGCCGGAACACCTGCTCCGGCCTGAAGCCGATGTCGGCATCGATGAACAGGAAATGCGTCGCTTCGGGATCGTCCAGGAACATCGCGGCCAGATTGGCCCGCGCGCGCGTGATCAGCGCATCGCCGTCGCGCAGCAGCACCTTGAGCTCGAGATTGGCCATGCCGTGCACGGCGCGCTGGAGCGCGAAGATCGAGCTCGCATAGATGCTCGTCACCTGCCCGCCGAAACATGGCGTGGCCACCACCAGTTTCATCTTCTCCGACATCGTCAGCTCCGCCCCGCTGCAATCCTCACCAAGAGGTAAAGAGGCATGGTTAACGGCGCCTTAACGCCCGCTTACAGGAACTTGACGAGCGAGAGCTGCGCGAGGTTCGAGGTCACCTGGTAGGACGCCTGGAGTGCATTCTGGAGCGACAGGATCTCGCTCGCAACTTGGTCCGGCGGCGCCGATTCCGCCTGGTCGATGATAGTCTGGAGCTGCGCCTTGGCCTGGGTCTGGCGCGTACCCGCGTCCTTCATGGTGTTCTGGGCCATCGCGATGTCGGTCTGGATGTCCTCGATGCGCTGCTGGCCGGGCTGCTTGGTCAGGGCCTGCGTCACCCGCAGGCTCAGTGCGGCGACCTGCCCGCCCGAATACTGCCCGGTCGGCGAGGTCGAGAACGTCCCGAACACGGCGACTGCCTGCAGCTCCTTGCGGATCGCGTCCTCGTTCGCCTGCGCGCCATACTGCACCGTGACGGAATCGTCGACCCGGGCCATCGCGGTGGAGCGCGGCGAGCCGGGGCCGTCATTGCCCAGGTACCATTGCACGGTGGTGGCCGAGCCGTTCACCAGCGTCGTCGCCGAGCCGAGGGGCGACGAGCCGACGCGCAGCGGAGCCTTTGCCGCCGTGACCGGGGAGGTCGTGAAGCCGAGCGCCGCGAACGCCGTGCTGTTCGAGCTCGTGATGTTGAGGCTCCCGGGATCGTCCGTGTTGATCGTGATCACGCCGCCATGGATGGTCGACGGCTTCGTGGTGCCGGTGATCTGATCGATCTTGCCAAGCAGAGTTGTGATGTTGTCCGTGATGTTGATCTGGTTTGGGCCGCTGGCGCCCGAGGCGACAAAAGTCAGCGTCTGACCGTTCACCGTGATCGTATCGGGATTAACGGCAGGCGGACCCGCCGACCCCGCCTGGAACGCCGCTGAGAGGACTTCCGGGCCGCCCGTGGTCGCAGTGCCGCTCAGCACAGTTGAACCGGTGATCTGAGGCGTCGACGCCACGCTGCCGCGCGTCACGCTGCTGAGACCGAGCGCCGTGGCCGCCGCGCCGCCGGTGACCGCCACGTCCGTGCCGGTGCCGGTCGCGATCTGGATATTGCCGCCGGCGCTCAGAGTCACGTTGGCGGCGGGGATGCCGGCGGCAGTCGCGATTGCATTCAAGATATCAGACACCTTCGCGGCGCTGCCCGAAGCCAATCCGATCGTGGTATTGCCGCTAGCCGTCGTGACAGTGGTGACGTTAGGGTCGAAGGTAATGGTATGGGCGCCGCTCGCGCCGGTGATGGTCAGGGTGGTACCGGTCGGAGCGTTGGCGAGCGCGTTGAGAATGGTCCCGTTGAGATGGGGTGTCGCCGAAGAATCGAGCGACGTGGTCGTAGACGCAATCGCCAATGCGCTGTCCTGCAACGCGACCGAGCCCGTCCCGGTCGTCGAGGTATAGGAGCGCAGAT
>NZ_JADPIT010000011.1:175381-183259 GCF_023073035.1 Bradyrhizobium sp. 62 | reverse complement strand
GTGGCTGATCCCGCCGTATTGAAGAAATTGTCGCCGGCGGTGACGGCGGAGGCCGCCACCAGCGAGGTACCGGCGAGCTTCTTGATCGCCGTGTTCAGCGCGGTGTTGAGGTTCGTCGCCGTGTTGTTCGGGTTGACCGGGACGCTTGCATCGATGGCAAAGCTGCCGACAGGCGTCGGCGTCGCGGTGGACGCCGTCAGGTCGATCTGCTCGGTCGAGCCATCGGGCAGCGTGAACTGCACGCTGAGCTTGTCGCCATTTTTCGGATTGACGCCGTTGAGGTCGACCGAGAACGACACCGGCGAGCCGCTCGGGCCGGTGACCGTCGCGCCGGTCAGCGTCGAGGAGACTGCAGCGATCTTCAGGCCGAATGGCGATACGGCCGCGTCCTCCGACACCATCACAGAGCTAGGCGTCGGCTGTGGCGTCGCCAGCACCAGCCGGCCCATGCCGTTGGCGCCGAGGTCGGCGGCCTGGCGCTCCGCCATGACGGTCTTGAAGCCCGCCTGCGTCGTGGTGCCGTTGATGATGTCGCCGGCATTCGCGACCGACGGCGTGTTGAAGGCGGTACCGGAGAACAGATAGCGGTTGCCGGATTGCGTATTGAGAACGCCGACCATCGAGCCGAATTGCGCAGCTGCGGTGTTCTGCGCAACCGTCTGGCCGTTGACGTTGAGATCCTGCGCGGTGTTGGCCGAACCCGTCTGCACCGTGTTGCGGATCGTGGTCAGCGACTGCAACGCGGTATTGGCGAGGTTGATACTGACGTTGACGTTGGTCATCGTGTCGGTATAGGCGGCGATGTTGGAGAGCTGCGCGCGCCCGGCGATCGCAAAGCCCTCGTTGGTGCCCATGCCGGAATAGTTCTGCGACAGCTTGCCGGTCGAGAGCTGCGTCGACAGGTCGGTGAGCTGCTGGTTGATGTTGCGGATCTGCGAGCCGAGAACCGACGAGGAGTAGTTGATGCTGCTGATCGACATGTTTCAGAGCCCTGTTACTTGTTACACTTGAGCCTGGAGCAGCGTATTCATCATGCTCTGCACCACCGACATGACATGAGCGTTGGCGGCATAGGCATTCTGGAGCTGGATCAAGTTCGACATCTCCGAGTCCAGGTTGACGCTGGCGGTCGAGTTGAACTTGGCCTGCAGCGTCGAGACCACGACGCTCTGGCCCTGCTGGAGCTGGGTCGCCTGGGTCGCGGCATTGCCCTGAACGCTCAGGAACTGCTGGAGGTAGTTCGAGACGCTGCCGGTGAAGGGCTGGCTCGCCGAGCCCAGACCGGATTGCGGCGAATAGGAGAACACCGCCGAGGTGAGCTGCGAATAGAGATAGTCCGAGCGCGCGGTGTCGCCGGTGGGCGTCACCGGCGAGGTGTTGTAGATCGACAGCCTGGTCGGGTCGGTCGCGAGCTGCGTGTTCACGGCGATGCGCCCGGCAAGGCCGGTCATCTGCGAACCCGATGCCGTGATCGCGCCGGTGTAGAGCGCCTGCCCGCCATCGGTGTACAGCGGCAGTTGCGGATTGCCCGAGGTCAGCGACGAGATCGTCTTGGTGATCGAGGCCGAATTGACCTTGGCGAGGCCGCTGTTATCGTCGGTCACCCGCAATGTGGTGGCCGTCGCCGGCGACGGGGCGGCGGCGAACGACAGATGCGAGCCGGAAAGTGCGGTGTTGAGCGCCGAGGCGATCGCGCTCATGCCGCCGGAGAAGTTCACCCCGATCTGCATCGGATTGGCGTTGGTGGGGTTCTGCAGCGGCAGCGCCGCTGGATCAGTCACGTTGACCAGCGTGACCTGTCGCTTCGTGTTGGTGGTCGTGTCGGTGTAGCTGAAGTTGACGCTGTTGCCCGGCGCTGCCCCGGCAAGGTCGAGATCGAAGCCGGTCGGCGGGCCGGTGACCGTGCTGCCGGCCGTGGTCTTGTCCGACAACGCGCTCGACATCGTTGCGGCGAACTGGTCGATCTGGTTCTGCGCCTGCACCAGCGTCTGGTCGCGCAGCTTCAGATCGGCCGCGATCTGGCCCGAAGACACCACGTTGTTGGCGATGACGTCGACCGACGATCCGTTCGGGAGCTTGATGTTGAACGCGCCAACGCCGGATTTGGCCGGATCGATGTTGTAGAGCGAGGTCGCCGACAGCGCGCCGGCGGACGCAAAGGTGAATTGCGAGGCCAGCCCGGCGCCGACCAGCTGGATGCCGGTGGTGGTGTAGATGTTGGCCTGATTGGACCCGTCGACGGTGACGTGGACGTCGACATATTTCGACAGCGTGTTGATGGCCTGGTCGCGCTGGTCCATCAGCGTCGCAGCCGAGGGGTCGTGTTCCGACAGGCCCTGGAGTCTGGAGTTGATGTCGGCGACTTGCTGCATCGCCGCGTTGGCCTGCTGCGCCGAGGTGCTGAGATCCTGCTCGACGTTGGAGCGCAGCGACTGGATGCCCTTGGTGGTGAGGTTGAGCTGCTGCGCCAGCGTCTGCGCGGCGCCGAGCGCAACCGTTTGCGCCGACGACGAGCCCGCGTTGGTCGACAACGCCTGCAGCGCCGTGGTGAAACTGTTCAGCGCGGTTTCGAGCGTACCGCTGTTGCCGGGCGTGCCATAGACATTCTGAAGCTGCTTCAGAATGTTGGCCATCTGGTCGGCGTAGCCGCCGCCGCCGGTCTCGGTGCGCAGCTGCTTCTGCACATAGGTGTCGAGCTCGCGGCTGACGCCGGTCGTCGTCACCGTCGAGCCGAAGTCGCCGGTGGTGACCTCGATCTGGTTCGGCGTCTGGACGACGTAACCCGGCGTCTGCGAGTTGGCGACGTTCGAGGAAACGATCGAGAGCGCAGCCTGATTGGCACGCAGACCGCTCATCGCACTGGCGAGGGCTGAACTCAAACCCATGTTGACTTGCCGCCTTTGGTTACGTCACGCCCCAATCAGCGCAACACGTTCAAGAGGTCCTGCACCATCGTATTCGCCGTCGTGATCACCTTGGTGTTGGCCGAATAGGCCTGCTGGGTCACGATCAGCTTGGTGAATTCGTCGGCGATGTCGGTGTTCGAGCCTTCCAGCGACGAGCCGCTGATCGAACCGGAAGCGCCATCGATCGCGGCGCCTGACTGTTCGGTCGCTGAGTATGCGCCGCCGTCCTGCGCCTTCAGGTAGTTGGTGCCGTTGAAGTGCGACAACGAGACCTGTGCGAGGTCGAGGTTCTGGCCGTTGGAGAAAGTCCCGACCACGAGGCCGTTGTTGTTGACGGCGACCGAGCGAAGCTGACCGGCGGCATAGCCGTTCTGGGTGATGGTGTTGATGGTGACCGCGCCGCTGGTGCTGGCATATTGGGTCAGTCCGCCCGAGGAGATGTTGAAAGAGACCGAGCCCAGCGACTGGCCGCTGACGCTGACGTTGTTGATGGTGATCCCCGAGCCGCTCGGCGAGGTCAGCGAGCCGTCGGCGGCAAAGGTGAAGGCCTGGCCGGTATTGACCCAGCCGACGGTCGTGCCGGTCGCATTCGGGTCGGTCTGGTAGAACATGTTCCAGCTATCGGCATGGCCCGCGCCCAGCGAGGCGCTGTCGGTCTTGGCCCAGCGCAATTGCAGGTTCACCGGCGTGCCGGCCGCGTTGTAGGCGGTCACCGCGCCACCGCTGATCGATTCCTTGGTGAAGGTGGCGATGTCATTGCCGATCACGCCGCCGGTACCGGCAACGCCACCACCGTCACGATTCTTGGTGATGGTCGAGGTGAAGCCGAGCGCGGCGAAGGCGGCGCTGTTGGAGCTCGCCACCGACAGGTTGGAAGCTGTGCCGGTGTTCAGCGTGATCACGCCGCCACTGCTGACCGACGACCCCGTTGCACCGGAGAGCGCGTCGATCTTGCCGAGCAGCATCGTGATGTTGTCGGTGACGTTGATTTGGTTTGGGCCTGACGCGCCGGCGGCCATGAAGGTCAGCGGCTGACCATTGACCGTGATGACGTCGCCGGCGGAGAAGCCCGATGTGATCACCTCGGCGCCGCCGGCCGCCGCCGCGCCGCTCAGCACCGTGGCGCCCGAGATTGCTGGGGAGGACAGCACGTTGCCGCCGCGCGTTACGCTGCTGATGCCGAGCGCCGTGGCCGCCTGGCCGCTACCAACCGGTACGTCGGTGCTGGTGCCGCTGGAGATCACGATGTTGCCGCTGGGGTTGAGCGATGCGGTAACGCCGGCGCCGCCGGCCAACTGGATGGCGGAGATGATGCTGGCCACCGTGGCCGTCGTGCCAGCGCCGAGACCGATCGTGGTGTTGCTGCCGGCCGTCACGACAGTGGTGCCGCCGTTGAACGTGATCGTGTTGCCGTTGACGGTCAGCACCTGGCCGCTGAGCGCGGTGAGGGTGGTGGAGGCGAGATGCGTACCCAGGGCGTTGTCGAGCGAAGTTGTGGTCGATGCGACCGCCGCAGAGTTGTTCTGGAGCGCCGCTGTGCCGGTCGCCGTGGTCGACGAGTATGGTGAGCGAATATTGCCGGTCGCGGCAGCGCCGGACGTTGTGGCGTTTGCATACGGCGGAGGCGGCGTGCCGACCGGCAGCGGGTTGGCCGCGAAGTCCGATGGGTTCAGTCCGCCGGCCGCCAGCAACGTCTTGGTCGCCGCCGTCGTGCTCGCCACGGTGTTCGGCTGGGTCGGCAGGTTGGCCGCGTACTGGATCGATGTGGTCGCCTGCGCCGGGATGAAGTTGTTCTGGAATTTCAGGACTGTCGCAACGTTGCCTTGCGGGTTGCCGGTCTTCGGGTCGACCGTGACGCCCATCAGGTAATAGCCGGCGCCGTTGACCAGATTGCCGTTGGCATTGAGCTGGAAGTCGCCGCGCCGGGTGTAATAGGTGACGCCGCTGAACACCGGCGCGTTGTCGACGACGCCCGTCGCCTTCTGGATCGAGAAGAAGCCGTCACCGGTGATCGCCATGTTGGTGGCGACGCTGGAGCCCGAGATCGTACCCTGCGTGGTGATGGTGGCCTTGGCGTTGGCGGTCACGCCGCCCGCGACCTGCTTGCTCGGGACCGATGAGTCGGGAATGAGATCGACGAAGCTGGTGCCGATGCCCTTGTAAGCGGTGGTGGATGAGTTCGCGATGTTGCCGGAAATGTTCTGCAGCGCGTAGGACTGCGCCTGCAGGCCACCCACCGAGGTGTTCATTGCATCGAAGATACCCATAACTTTGTCTCCAGATCCGATCTCGGCGGCCGGTCGACCATGGCCGCAGTCGGAGGAGACTGTCGCAAGGGCTATGCCAATGCGGGTACTTTCACGAAATCAATGACTTAATGAAAAAGCCCCGGTCTGACGACCGGGGCACAATTGCCGGGACCGGCAACAATTGCCGGACGAAACCTAGGTTGCGGACGCCGCCGCGGGATGGAAGACCAGCCCGAAACCGTCGATGCAGTAGCGCAGTCCGGTCGGCTTGGGACCGTCGTCGAAGACGTGGCCGAGATGGCCGCCGCAGCGCCGGCAATGCACCTCGGTCCGGAGCATGCCAAAGGTGCGATCCTCGGTCTTGCCGACATTGCCCTCGATCGGCTGGTAGAAGCTCGGCCAGCCCGTGCCGCTCTCGAATTTGGTGTCGGAGGCGAACAGCGGCAGGTCGCAGCCGGCGCAGGCGAAGACGCCCTTGCGGTGCTCCTTGAGCAGCGGGCTGGAGCCCGGCCGCTCGGTGCCCTCCTTGCGCAGGATCTCATATTGCTGCGGGGTGAGCTGGGCACGCCATTCGGCGTCCGTTTTCTCGATCTCGAATTTTTGCGCGGCTTTCTCTCCAGCCTCCGCGGGCGATGCTCTGAGCCAGCGGAAGGCCGCAAGGCCGAACAGGCCGGCGACGGTCGTCAACAGGATGCGGCGGTCAAACATCTCATTCTCCATGCGGGAGCGTCTACGCCCTGAGATACGGGCTCTCACGGCAGACGTTACACTTCCGGGCGGGATTTTTCTCGGGTCTCTTGCGGGACGCTGTCGTCGCGCGAGACCGGTTCCGGGGCTGGTTCCGAGGCTGGTTCAATGGCTTCCGCAGTTTTCGGCGGCTGGGCAAGCCGCGGCCTGACGCCTGACGGAGGCCGGCGCGGACCGGTGCCGGCGGCCCGGTTGGCTTCGGCGAGGCGTGTCTCGCGTTCTGTGTCCTTGACCCTGGCACGTTCACGATAGCGGGCAAGCGAGCCTGCGGCAGCGGAACTCGCCCTACCCCAGATTCCGACCAGTTGGCCGGCAACCCGCCCCGTCGTTCCTCCCGCCCAGACCAGCTCGAACGGTGAGAACAGCTTCCAGCGCTCGTCGCCCCACAGGATGCTGCGCGCGATCATCTGCCCGGCCATGGCCGAGGTGTTCATGCCCTGGCGGCCGAACCCGCTGGCCACCCACAGGCCTTTGCGCAACTGGCCGATCTGCGGCATGCCATGCACGGTCTGGCCGGTGGCGCCGCCGAAGGTCTCGGTGATTTCGACATTGCCGAGTTGGGGGAAGATGGACCAGATCCGCCGCCTGACGGCGCCCGCAAAGCGTTGTGGTCGCGCCGCCCAGGTGGTCTCCGGGCTCTCCCACATCAGGCGGTCGCCATCGACGATCTTGAAATGATCGACGCCGTCGGAATCCATCACCGATCCCTTGAAGGCGATGATCTCGTGCACGCGCTCGCCGAGCGGCGCGGTGATGCCGGCATAGCGCCAGACCGGCAGCAGCGTCTCCGACAGGCGCCGCAACGGCGCACCGAGATGGATGTTGCCGGCGAGCACGATATGGGTGGCGCGCAGCCGCGCCGAGGGCGTGACGATGCGCTTGCGGATGCCGGAATGATCGATGCTGACGACCGGCGTATCCTCGAAGATGCGCGCCCCCGCCCGCCGCGCCAGCGCCGCGAGGCCGTGCACATATTTGCGCCCGTCGACCTGGAACGCCTTCGGATAATACACGCCATGGAAGTAGTGATCGGTCTTGAGCACCTCGCGGACGCGATCGACCTGCCAGCCCTCGGCCTCGGTGTCGAAATCCTCGTTCAGCATCTGCAAGCGGCTGATCAGCCGGTCGCCGGCATCGACGTTGGAGACCTCGAGCACGCCGGCGGTCGGGCCGATCCCCGGCATGTTCTCTTCCGTGGCGTTGGCCCGGACGAACTCGGCGCCCGCTTTCGACAGCGTCCACAATTCCCGCGCGTCCTCGAATCCGATCCGCTCGATCAGCTCGGCTAGCGGCAGCGCGAAGCCCGGCATCACGGTGCCGAGTTGATTGCCGGAAGCGTTCCAGCCGATGTGGCGGCCCTCGAGCACCGCGACGCTGGCCCCCAGCCGGGCCGCCTCGAGCGCGATGGACAGTCCGGCAAGCCCGGCCCCGATGACGCAAATGTCCGCATCGAGGTCGAACGACAGCCGCGCCCGGTCGCGAAAGCCGGCTTCTTCCTGGGACACGCTTGTGAAAGTCTCGCTCATGTCGTTTCTTAAAGGACTGAGCGGCCGCTTGTCACCTTGTCCTCGACCAGCGCCTGTAGATTATCCTGGTCGTGTAACGATTCGAGAATGCCATGCGCCGTTTGCTGCTGCTGCGTCACGCCAAGACCGAGACCGACGCGCCGAGCGGCCGTGACCAGGACCGCCGGCTCGACGACCGCGGCCACAAGGATGCCGCCGAGATCGGCGACTGGATGGCCTCCCATCCCCCCTTTCCCGAGGCCGTGCTGGTATCGCATGCGGTCCGGGCCCGGCAGACCTGGGACATCGCCTGGGAGACCATGAAGGACCGCGTCGCCGCGCCGCAGGTCGAGATCCTGCCGGAACTCTACGCCGCCGATCCCGCCCAGATCCTGGAATCCATTCGCACTGCAACCGTCCCGGCCGACCCGAAGCAGTTGCTGGTGGTCGGCCACAATCCGGGCATGCACG
>NZ_JADPIT010000011.1:174121-175371 GCF_023073035.1 Bradyrhizobium sp. 62 | reverse complement strand
GCTGACGGGCGGCGGCGATCCCGCCGCCGCCAAGGCGCTCGCCGACAACCTGCCCACGTCGGGGCTTGCGATCTTCGACTTTGACGTCAAGGATTGGGGTGACGTGGCTTACCGCCGCGGCAAGCTGGTGCTGTTCGTCAGTCCGAGGTTGCTTCGAAGTTAAGGCTGCTTCGATCGGGTTGATCGCGCGACGTGCCGGCAAGACGTCCTGACTGGAAGATTTGGAGGCGCAGATGTTCAAGTCCATCCTCGTGCCCATCGACCTCGCCGACACCGATCTGGCCAAGCCGGCGATCGCGACCGCGGCAACGCTGTCACAGACCTGGAGCGGCGTGGTGCGCCTGCTCAACGTGCTGCCGATGACGCCGGTGATGCTGGCCGAATACGTGCCGGCCGATTTCGACGAACAGCAGCGCCAGACCTCGGAAGAAGCCCTCGCCATCGTCGCACGCGAGTCCGGCATCGAGCCTTCCCGCATCTCCAGCGTGGTGCGCCAGGGCGGCATCTATCACGAGATCCTGGAGGAAGCCGTGCACATGAAGGCCGAGCTGATCGTGATGACCTCGCACCGGCCGGCGATGCGCACCTATTTCCTCGGCTCCAATGCCGGGCATGTCGTGCGCTACGCAAAATGCTCGGTGCTGGTGGTGAGGCACTGAGGGTTGCGGCAAAACTCAGCATTGCAAGCAGCCAGGCCGTAGCCCGAATGAGCGAAGCGATACCCGGGGCAGCTCGTGTCACGATTCCCGGATGTCGCTTCGCTCATCCGGCTACAAGCCCTTGCATTGCCCGTCGGGCAAAACACCCAAGCTGTCGGTCAACGCCCGCCGCTAAAATATTCCACTTTACCGAAATTCGGAAACGGCGTATGTGTCGCGGCAACCCGGCTCAAGGAAGAGGGGCGCATCGCGATCGTCACGAACGCGGGCCGGACAGCGGCGGACGCGGGCCACACCGGCGCGAATGGCTTCGCAGGGCGGGCAACCGTGAGCGAAAGCGTCGCGCACACGACCGGTGTGATCAGCGTACGGCAAAACCGTGTCGTCCTGACGCCCGGGGTCTGTGCGTCAAGTCTTGTGGTGATGTGGCGGCCCGACCGGGTTCGCAGCATCAGCCATCCGCAAGGCGACGGGGGCAATAGTGCATCGCTCCCCGGGGAGAGCACGGCATAAGCCGTAAAACCGCTGCGCAGGGAAGGCCGGACGTTTTGGCTTCACCTGTATTCCGCTGTGCAAATTTCCTACTGCAAC
>NZ_JADPIT010000011.1:149774-174111 GCF_023073035.1 Bradyrhizobium sp. 62 | reverse complement strand
AGCCGGCGCCCGGTCTTCCCTGCGCCCTCTTTCAACTGAGGGCAAGGCGATGAAGCAAAGCTCGGGCGAAACAAGCCGCGAGAGGGCGAAGGTGTGTCTGCGATGAAGGCGCGAGCTAAAGGAGCGACAGTGCTACCCCCAAACGTCGTCTGCGAGCGAAGCGAAGCAATCCAGAGTCTTTCCGAGGTGGGATTCTGGATTGCGTCGCTGCGCTCGCAATGACGATGTTGAAACAGGTGTGCCCGAAAACTCAGTCTCGTCGGCTCCGCGCAGCAGCGTCAGAACGCTGCAGCGCGTCCGGGACACGAGCGAAGCGCTTACAGATACCGCGTCAGCTCTGCTTTGGCCTGGCCGTAGACCGCGTCCTCGATCTGGCTGCGCGTGATCCCGATGTCGCGCAAGGCGCGGTCATCGAGGTCGTTCAGCGTCTTGACGGCGGAGCGTTGCTCCAGGCGGTCGAACAGCGCATAGGCGCCGTTGGCCAGCTTGCGGAAAAATCCGTCCGACGAGGATGAGCGTAAACTCCGCCCGGCGGTCTGCGAGATCGTGGTCATTGTCCTTCTCCGGCCTGTTGTCCACGCGGCGAAGCGGATGCCGTTGGCGCACGCGCCCGAGCGCCTGCACCTCATTTGCCTCGGATTGCTCTCGCTCTCCTCGGCTCAATCGTGAAGCTTGATGGAACTTAAATGCTCCACTACACTACTCGGAGCAAGTGAAACATTGCTCTCGGTGCAATAATGTCCAAGTTCGAATACGTGAAGCTTGCCGATGCCATTGCTCTCGATATCTCTAACGGCACGTTAAGACCGGGCGATCGGCTGCCGCCGCAGCGCAATTTTGCCTATGACCGTGGCATCGCGGTCTCGACCGCGAGCCGGGTTTATACGGAGTTGCTCCGCCGCGGCCTCGTCGTCGGCGAAGTCGGCCGCGGCACCTTCATCTCCGGCGCCATCAGGCGCGAGGTCGAGGCGCTGAGCGAGCCGCGCGACGCGCGGATCGATTTCGAGGTCAATTACCCGCTGCTGCCGCAGCAATGGGCGATGATCGCCAAGAGCCTTGCGGGCCTCGAACGCGTCGACGCGCTCGAATCCGCACTGCGCGTCTCCACCAGCACCGGCACCAAGAGCGCGCGCAATGCAGCCGCCGCCTATCTCGCGCGCAAGGATTTCGCGCCGCAGGCCGAGCAGATCGTCTTCACCGCCAACGGCAAGCAGTCGCTCGCGGCCGCCCTCGCAGCCCTCGTTCCCACCGGCGGCCGCTGCGGCGTCGAGGCGCTGACCTATCCTTACGTCAAGAGCATCGCCGCGCGGCTCGGCGTGACGCTGGTCCCGATACTGATCGACGAATTTGGCGCGCGCCCCGACGCCATCCAGAAGGCACATCGCGAGGCGCATCTGTCGGCGCTGTATCTTCAGCCCATCATCCAGAACCCGCTCGGCGTCACCATGAACGCGACACGGCGCGCGGACATCATGCGCGTCGCCGAGAAACTCGATCTCACCATCATCGAGGACGCCGTCTACGGCTTTTTGGCCGACGACACGCCGCTGGCCGCGCTTGG
Source organism: Bradyrhizobium sp. 62 (assembly GCF_023073035.1). Lineage (NCBI taxonomy): Bacteria > Pseudomonadati > Pseudomonadota > Alphaproteobacteria > Hyphomicrobiales > Nitrobacteraceae > Bradyrhizobium > Bradyrhizobium sp. 62. The sequence goes on along the minus strand of NZ_JADPIT010000011.1, from coordinate 172,550 downwards.
CCCCAACCGCTGCATCGTGATCGACAGCCTGTCCAAGAAGGTCGCGCCGGGCCTCGCGCTCGGCATCCTGGTCGCGCCGCCACGATTGCGTGAGAGCGTGATGAGCGCGGTCCGCACCGGCGGCTGGATCGCGTCCGGCCATGCGCTGGCGTCCGGGCAGCGGCTGATGGCAGACGGCACCGTCGCCGAGCTGACGCGGCTGAAACGCGTCGACGCCGCGCGCCGCCAGCAGGCTGCGGCAAGGCTGCTCGCCGGCTACCAGCTCGCCGCCGATCCGCGCTCCTATCACCTCTGGCTCACGCTGCCGGCACACTGGCGCTCGCAGACCTTCGTCGCCGCAGCAGCCCGGCGCGGCATCGCGCTGACACCGTCCTCGACCTTCGCGATCGCCCATGGTCACGCGCCGAACGCAGTGCGGCTCGCGCTCGCCCCGCCCTCGTTCGAGCAGCTCGATTCAGGCCTGCGCACGATCGCATCGCTGCTCGGCACCAAGGAAGAGGATTTCGACTCGACGGAGTAGCTAAAGCGTTTCGAGCGAAGTGGAGACCGGCCCGCGTGAAGAAAACGTCAAACAAGAATCTGATGCCGTTCCCCCGCTCAGGCCTCCGGCCATTCCGCGATGAAGCCCTTCGCCTTGTAAGGCTCGATCTTGTCCCATTCGTGCAGCATGCGGCGGCAAAATTCGGGATCGGTGTGCCAGAGCGCGCGCGGCGTCGCAAAGCTGTCGATCGTGAGCAGCATTTTCTCGACCTCCGGCCAGTGCCGGTGCAGCGTCATCGGATAGCGCCGCGCGGTCCAGGTGTTGCCGAGGCAGATCACGCTGCGGACATTGTGCAGCCCGAGCGCCGCGTCAATGATCGGCAGCGAGAGGATCACGTTCTCGCCGGTGTTTTGGGCACGATGTTCCTCGAGAATTCGGTCGGCCGGAATGCCCGCCGCGACCATCGCCGCCTTGATGATCATGCACTCGGATTGCTCCGAGCCCGCCGTCACGCCGCCGCTGACAATCGACCAGCGGAAATAGCCCTGGCGCCATAGTCGCGCCGCCGTATCGGCCCGCAGCGTGACGTCCTCTCGGGTGCCGAACATGAACAGGAGGTCCGCCGGCTGCAGCGGCGCATCGATCAGATGTGCGCGGTTGATCTCGGAGATCTCATCCGCCGAAGGCCTACGCGTGCCGCGGTCCATGGTTGACATGGCAGCACGATGCGACACCGGGGCAACGGCACGAAGTCACGTTTGGTTGCGGCCCATTGCACCCAAGGCAGCAAGGCCATTTAGGGCAGCAAGGCGCGCGGCACGCGATCGAAGCTGTAGCTCCGCGGCTGGTTACGCCGGACGAACCCGCCGATCTGCCAGGCGAACAGCGCGGCAAAGCTGATGATGAACAGCGCCCCGGCGAATTCGCCGATCGCGAGCGCGCGGATCAGGAGCCCCGTCATCGCCACTGCAAGCACCGCAAGAAAAGCCAGCATTGTCGCGTAAGTCCTTCGGCCAAGGCCCGCGGTCAACTCGGCGTGGCTGCCGGCCTGCGCCATGCGCGCGTGCAACGCGACGATGAAGTCGCGAAAACCATTGTCCTGCGGCGCCATCAGAGCCGCGGTTTGCCAGCTCGTCGAGAGGATCGCGATACGGCCGCCACCGGTGTGGCTGACATCGGCGCGAAAGCGGTGCTGCTGCATCGACACCGGGCGGAACGACAGCCGGATTGCACTGATCTCGTCATAACGCCACAGGGCCGAACGGCCGCCGATGTGCCAGGACAGCCCCTCCTCCGTCAGTTCGAAGCGATGCGCCGAGCCGATCAGCGACGCCTTGTAGGCGTAGCTCGCGCCCGCAGCCGCCTCAGCTCCCGAATCCTGCATCTTCACAATCGATCCAATCCGGGCGATCCCATCTGCGATCCGCTTGCGTGAGCGCCCTGCCCCATCCTACAAGCGGGACATGGCTGAGACGATTTTTTTTCCGCGCCGTCTGATTCTCGGCGCCGCCGTGATCTCGGGCGTGCTGCTCGCGCTCGCCGTGCACATGCTGGGCGCGCGCTACGGGCTCGACCTCGGCGGCCTCTGGCACTCGGATACGCACGAGTTCATACCGGCGGGCGCGGCGATCGCCTGGTGGCTGATTGCCTCCGTCGGCTTCTCCGGCGGCTATTTCACGGCGACATTGATGCAGAGCGCGGTCTCGGGCCAGATCCCGCAACGGATGCGGCAATTCCTGATCGCGGTCGGCGTGCTGCTGCTTGCCGGCGCGGGCCAGGTAGCGTCGGCGCCGAGCCCGGTCCCGACGGTCTCGGGCGTGCTGGCCGGAATTGCCGCGCTAGGCCTCGGTGCCGTGATGGCGTTCTGCGGCGCGCATTTCGCACTGCGCCGCGGCTAACCTCAGGCGGTCGCGCGCAACGGCGGTCGGTCCAGCATGATCGCGACATCGGCAGCGGGCCGCGGCTTGCTGAACAGATAGCCCTGCGCCTGGGTGCAGCCTTCGCGCCGGAGCAGCTCGAGCTGCGCGTCGTTCTCCACCCCCTCAGCCGTGGTGACGATGCCGAGGCTCCGGCCCAGCCCGGTCACGGCGCGGATGATCGCCATGGAATCCTCACGCGTCGCGAGTTCCGACACGAAGGAGCGGTCGATCTTGATCTTGTCGAAGGGGAAGCTGCGCAGATAACTCAGCGATGAATAGCCGGTGCCGAAATCGTCGAGCGAGATGCGTACGCCCATGGCGCGGAGGTCGTGCAGCGTGGCCAGCGTCGCCTCGCTGTTCTGGAGCAGCACGGATTCGGTGATCTCGAGCTCAAGACGGCGCGCGTCGAGTCCGGACGCGACCAGCGCCTCGGTCACGGATGCGATCAGGTTCGGATTCTTGAACTGCACCGGCGACAGGTTGACGGCGACGTCGACATCGTCGGGCCAGGTGGCCGCGTCGGTGCAGGCGGAGCGCAGCACGAACTCGCCGAGCTGGATGATCAGTCCGGTCTCTTCGGCCAGCGGAATGAAGTTCATCGGCGCGATCAGGCCGCGCTCCGGATGGTTCCAGCGCAGCAGCGCCTCGAACGCGACGACGCGACCGCTGACGACGTCGCGGATCGGCTGATAGTACGCCTCGAACTCGTCGCGTTGCAGGGCGGCGCGCAGGTCCATCTCCAGCAGACGCCGCGCCTGCGCGCGCGCATCCATGCCGGTCTCGAAGAACCGATAGGTGCCGCGGCCGTCAGCCTTGGCGCGATACAGCGCGAGATCGGCGTTCTTCAACAGCTCGTCGGGATTGCTGCCGTCCTGCGGCGACAGCGAGATGCCGATCGAGACGCCGATGATGATCTGATGGTCGTCGATCTCGTAGGGCGCCGAGATCACCTCGACCAGGCGGCCGGCAAGGGATCTTGCCGCGGTTTCCTCCGAACGTCCGATCTGGACCACGGCGAACTCGTCGCCCCCGAGCCGCGCCACCGTGTCGCTCTCGCCGATGGTGGCCTTCAGCCTGCGCCCGACCTCCTTGAGCAGCGCGTCGCCGATGGGATGGCCGAGCGAGTCGTTGATGTCCTTGAAGTGATCGAGATCGAGACAAAGCACCGCGAGCTGGTCGCCCGATCTGGTCCGGCGCAGTCCCTGCACGAGCTGCTCGTGGAACAGCACGCGGTTCGGCAGGCTGGTCAGCGCGTCATGGCGGGCCATGTGCGAGATCTTGGCCTGGGCCTCCAGCCATTCGGTGATGTCCTCGAAGGTCGCGACCCATCCGCCGCCCTGCATCGGCTGGTTCACGACCCGGATGGAGCGGCCGAACCTGGTCACGACGTCCGTCGTGGTGCGGCTCTCGCGCGCGTCGGCGACGAGGCGGGCGAAGAATTCGCCGGCATCGCCCTGCCACTGACCCTTCACCTGCTCCTCTCGCAGCACGTCGACGAGCAGCCGGCCGGTGAGCAGGATGTCGGTGCGGCCGAGCATCGCGGCATAGCGCTCGTTGAACAGGATGATCTTGCCGTCCGCATCGAACATGCACAGTCCCTGCGACATGTTCTCGAGCGCCGTGTCCAGCACGATCCGCTGGCGGCCCAATTCGCCCTTGGCGCGGCGGTCGAGCAGCGCGGCCACGAGCGCAATCGCGATGATCGCGACCGCGGCACCCGCTGTGAAGAAGGACAACGAGGCCGCCGGGATCGATAACCCGCTGGTCGCGAGCGTCGGATCCGGCGTCAGAACGACGGCCCCCATTGCGGTGAAATGATGTGCGACGATGGCGACCGTCAGCAGGGTGCTCGCGGTTAGCGCATGGAACAGGTCGTCGCGCCGCGCAGCGACAAACAGCGCGAGCGCCGCAAAGACAATTCCGAACAGCACCGAGGCGGCAACCGTGCTCCCGATCCAGTCGACGCGTGCCGGCATCTCCAGCGCCGCCATGCCGGTATAATGCATCGTCGCGACCGCGGTGCCGACGATGGCGCCGCCGAGCACGATCCACGGCGCGCGCGCGGAGGATGCCGCCAGACTCAGCCCCACGAAGGTTAAGGAGATCGCGAAGATCAGCGAAAGGATCGTCACCGGGATGTTGTAGGCGCCGGCGCCGCCCGGCCCGTAGGCGAGCATCGCAATGAAATGCGTCGCCCAGATGCCGCATCCGCTGACGGCGGCATCCAGGGCGATCCAGACCAGGCGCCCGGAGCCGTGCGTCGCGCGCGCCCGGTGAAACAGGCTGATCGCCGCCGCGCTTGCGAGAAGGCACACCGCGCCGCCAAGCGCGACGAGCCGCCAGTCGTGCTCCTCGGTAAGACAGTAGAGAACTTGATACATTGCGGGCCCCTATCGACCCGCACTTGAACCGACAGAGATGGACAGTCGGTAACCGGCTACGCGCCTGTTTCGGGGATGGTGAACGGAAGCTGTGTGCATTCGCTCGGATTGTTCATCCGCGCGCCGGCGCGCCGAGGCCGATCACGGCGGCGGCGAGCAGCAGCACGGCCGCCGACACGACCAGCGACAGGTGCAGGCCCGTCATGAACGCGCCCTCCGAGGCCACCAGCGAGCCGAACAGCGCGACGCCGAGCACGCTCCCGGTTTGTCGCGTCGCGTTCAGCACGCCCGCAGCGATACCGGAGCGTGCCTTCTCGACGCTGCCCAACAAGGTCGAGGTCAGCGGCGGCACCAGCAGCCCAAGTCCGCTGCTGATCGCGATCATCTGCGCAAAGATCGCCCAATAGCTCGTGCCGGCTTCGATCCAGAGCAGGCCGACGCAACCGAGCGCCGAGACGCAGGCGCCGACGACGATGGTCGGGCACGGGCCGATACGCTCGGCGAGGCGCGGCGCCAGCAGATTGACCGGCAGCACCACGCCCATCATCGGCACGAAGGCGAGACCGGTCCACCATGCCGACAGCCCGTTGATCCTCTGGAAATACAGGCTGAGCACGAAGATCAGGCCGTAGATCGCGATGTTGACGAGCAGGCCGACGAGCGAGGTCAGCGCGAACAGCCGGTGGCTGAACAGCGACAGCGGCAACATCGGCTGTGCCGCACGGCTCTCGCGCCAGACGAAGAGCGCGGCGAGAATTGCGGCTGCGACGAAGGCCGCGACCACGGCTGGATGGTCCCAGCCAAGCGCGCCACCTTCGATGATCGCGCCGGCGAGCGCCCCCAGCGCACCAATTGCCGCGAGCTGGCCCGGCAGATCGATCTCGCGCGAGCGCGCCCGCGTGGTTTCGCTGGCGTAACGCCAGCTCAGCCACAGGCCAATGAGTCCGACCGGCAGATTGACCAGGAAGATCGCGCGCCAGCCGACCAGCGTGATCAGCGCGCCGCCGACGAAGGGGCCGGCAGTGAGCGCGAGGCTCGCACCGGCGGCCCAGATTGCAACGGCGCGGCCGCGCTCGCGGTCGTCCGGATAGGCATGATTGAGCAGGGCAAGAGAGTTCGGCACCAGGATCGCCGCCGCCAGGCCCTGGACCAGCCGCGCCCCAATCAGCACGGTCGCATTGGGCGACAACGCGCAGGCGAGCGAGGCCGCAGTGAAGATGGCGAATCCCGCCATGAAGACGCGCTTGGCGCCGATGCGGTCGCCGAGCGCGCCGGCCGTCAGGATGAACGCGGCAAACGCAATGGTGTAGGCGCTGACCACCCATTGCAGCTCGGCGACGCCGCCTCCGAGCGTCCTGCCCATTGCATCGAGCGCGGTGTTGACGATGGTGACGTCAAGCTGCACCACGCCATAACCAAGGCTCATCGCGGCAAGGGTGAGGGATGTCGCAAGGCGCGAGCCGGCACGCGGCGTGCCGGTTCCGAAGGCTTCGTATTTGACGGTGCTTACTCGCATGCTGCCATCTCGGTTGCAGCCCCATGCGAACGATACGCTTCCAACCCGCCGTCATATTACGACAACGATCGAATGATGAATGCATGATGGATATGTGATGCGCGAGCGTCGCGCGAACGGCCGCGCGACGCTCTGTCCTGATCCAGGCCGCGCCTTGCCCTAGCTCGCCGCGCGCAGGTTCACCTTGCTCTCGGCGAGCGTGGTCAGCTTCTTGTCGGTCGCTTTCTCTTCTTCCAACGTCTTGGCGAGCACGTTGGCGCAGTCGTTGCGGCCGAGTTGCTTGGCCCAGGCGATCAGGCTGCCGTAGCGGACGATCTCGTAATGCTCCGCCGCCTGTGCAGCGTTGATCAGCGCGGCGTCGAGCACCGCCTTGTCGGCGACTTCGCCGGCGGTCTCGTCGGCTTCCTCGATGATGCCGTCGATCGCCGGGCAATCGACCGCCTTCACCTGCGCACCGTGCATCTTGAACACTTCCTCAAGGCGCTTCACGTGCTCTCTGGTTTCTTCGAGGTGCGTCAAAAAGCCCTGCTTCAGCTGCGGATCGGTCGCTTTATCCGCCATTTTCGGCAGAGCCTTGGTGAGCTGCTGCTCGGCGTAATAGATGTCCTGGAGCTGATGCACGAACAGGTCGTTCATGGTTTTGATGTCTTTTGTGAACAATCCCATCGGTCCGATCCTCTCGGGTTGTGGGAACACGGAGGCGCCGGCTTGCAGGAGAAGCCGGTGATTCCGCCATGTTCGATTGCTGATGCGGCACTAACCAGCGCAGGGCATCGTCGTTCCAAAAAAGCCCGCATCCCTTGCGCTGGAACAATGTTGGCCGTGCAGGATCTGAGACCATGTCACGGACGGACGCGACCGATCCCACGACTCATATGCTTAACGCGCGTCCGATGTGAACCGCGTATGACAAAGTGGCTGGTCCAAGCTGGTCCAAGGCAGAACCTATCCTTGTCAAGGGCTGCACAAGTCACTGTTTTTGCCTTAAATGAGCTACATCATGCCTAGCGATCCAAGCCCACATCGGGCACTGATCGCATCTGACCGGCCAATGTCTGGCCTGGTCGGTCTTGCCCCCCGCCGGGAGGATGAATGCACGGACTGCTGACCGCGCTGAAGCGCGGCTTCAAGAGATGGATCGGCTGGCGGCGACTCGGCGTTGCGGCGAGCGTCTTCATCATTGCGTTCGCGATCACCACGCTGGTACGGACGCTCAAGGGCATCGACACCGGGGTCATCCTGACCGCGTTGACCGAGATCCCCCGCGGTAACATCGGGCTGGCGGCGATCTGCGTATGCTTCGCGTTCTGTACGCTGACCTTCTACGATTTTTTTGCACTGCGAACGATCGGCAAGAAGCACGTGCCCTATCGCATCGCAGCGCTCTCCAGCTTCACATCGTATTCGATCGGCCACAATATCGGCGCCACCGTCTTCACCGGCGGCGCGATCCGCTTCCGGATCTATTCGGATTACGGGCTGAATGCGATCGATGTCGCAAAAATCTGCTTCCTGTCGGGCCTGACCTTCTGGCTCGGTAACATCTTCGTGCTCTCGATCGGCATGGCCATCCATCCGGATGCCGCCTCCTACATGGATCAGCTGCCGTCGTCGATCAACCGGCTGATTGCGCTCGGCGGCCTCGCCTCGATCGGCGCGTATCTGGTCTGGCTGTGCATGGGCGAGAAGCGCCGCGAGCTGGGCCAGAAGGGCTGGAAGGTGGTGCTGCCGTCAGCGCCGCTGACGCTGGTGCAGATCCTGATCGGCGTCGTCGATCTCGGATTCTGCGCGCTGGCGATGTATCTTCTGGTGCCGGCCACGCCGCAGATCGACTTCCTGTCGCTCTCGGTGGTGTTCATTTTGGCGACATTGCTCGGCTTTGCCAGCCACGCCCCCGGTTCGCTCGGCGTGTTCGACGCCGCCATGCTGGTGGCGCTGCCGGAGTTCGGCCGCGAGCAGCTTCTGGCCACGCTCCTTGTCTTCCGCATTCTCTATTTCGTGATCCCGTTCGGACTGGCCATCTCCATCATGGGCACACGCGAGCTCTGGATGAATGTGGTGGAGCCCTGGCAGGAGCGCCGAAGGCTGGCGGAGGCCTGCGCGCAGGCCAACCTGCCCAAGCAGGTGGCAGCGATTGAGCGCGAGCGGTCGCTGCGGCAGGCCAGCAAGCGCTGAGCATGATGCGGAAAAGTGCGAAGCGGTTTTCCGGAAAGATCATGCTCCAACGATAGTCCGCTAGACGCCGGCCAGCAAAACCGTCAGACCGATGTTGCAGGCGGAGAGCAGCTCTCTTATTTCCGCCTCAACTTTGCCGTTGAAAATGCGGGCCATGATCCCTGTATCCCTTCGCCGTTTCCTCGCTGGTGCCCTGCTGCTCGCCGGGCTCCTCACCGCCCTGCCGCTGGAGCGGGCGGCCGCGCAGGACGCGGGCGCCATGCAGATCAGCTGGGAGGTGCGCAACCGCTTCAGGCTGTTCCGCGAAGAGCGCGACTTCCTGCTCCATGTCGAGAACGCACGTAACCGCAGCATCCTCGCCGCCGAGCAATCGCTGGAGCTCCAGAGCGAGGGCCGCGGCTGGGCCCGGAACATGGTAAACCGGCTCTGCATCGACCTCCAGGGCCGGGTCAACCAGCCCTGCACCCGCGACAACACGAAGGAAAACTACCTCACCCCCCTCGACCATCCCGTCACCGTGCGTCTCGCCGGCGCGGTGCCGGTCGGCGCCACCTGCGCCTGGTCGTTCGACGACGGCGACGGGCCGCAACAATCCACCTTCGACTGCGCCGAGCCGATCAATCTGCGGGTCCGCTACGGCAAGCAGACGGTCGCGACCGTCGACGTCTCCTCCGGCTCCGATCCGACCCAGCGGGTCCAGACCGAGATCCAGGTCCGCGACATCTTCGTCGCTGGCCTCGGAGACAGCATCGCCTCGGGCGAAGGCAATCCAGACCGGCCGCTGGCGCTGTCGGACGAAGGTTTTTGCTTCCGCTCCTATCTCGGCACCGCCGGCGCGCAGTATTACCGGCCAAGCCGTGCCGGCTTCAAGGGCGGCCGCGCCTGCGAAGCGCCGGATACGCTTGCCAACTGGCAGCGCTACAGCGCGCTCTGGTTCAACTCGCCCTGCCATCGATCGCTCTACAGCTACCAGGCCCGCACCGCGCTGGCGCTCGCGGTACGCTACACCCACGTCGCGGTGACGTTTCTGCCGCTCGCCTGCACTGGCGCCAGCATCAGCGACGGGCTGCTCGGCTCGCAGCGTGCCCGTGAATGCCCGCCCGGCAAGACCGGCGTCTGCAACATCAGCGTGAACGCACAGGTCGCCGAGCTGCGCGAGGCGCTCACCGCTGCCAGGAAACGGCAGCCAGAGCGCACGCTCGACCTCGTGCTGCTCTCGGTCGGCGCCAACGACGTCTATTTCTCCGGCCTCGTCGCCGACGTGATCGTCGAGACCGCAACCGAGCGCGCGATATTCCGGCGCTCCGGCGTGATGGCCAGCGTCGATGATTCCCGAGATGCGCTGGCGCGCGAACTGCCGCAGAATTTCGTCAAGCTACGCGAGGCGCTGAAGCCGCTGGTCGGTGGCGACCTCTCGCATGTGGTCTACGTCTCCTACGCCAACCCGGCGCTCGCCGATGGCGGCGTGCCTTGCCGCGGCGGCCGCGCCGGCTTCGACATCCATCCGTCCTTCAACGCCGATCCGCAGCGCCTCGCCCGCGTGTCGACCTTCGTCGACACCGAATTCCTGCCGCAGCTGAAGGGGCTCGCTACCTGCACCCGCGGCGCGCTGTGCCGCGATCCCGAGGCCGACCGCATGACCTTCGTGGATTCGCATCAGGCGGCGTTCGCCGATCACGGCTTCTGCGCGCATTCGGGCAACGATCCCGAATTCGACCGCACCTGCTTTGCCGAGAACGGCCAGAGCTTCAATCCTGACATCGTGAGCGCGGCGAGCCAGCCGATGCTGTGCGGCCGCGGCGCCTCCGAATTCCGGGCCTATCTGCCGCGCGCGCGCTGGATCCGCGACGCCAATGACAGCTATTTCGCCGCGATGACCTATCCGCAAGGCTTGCCCGCAGCAAGCCAGCCGACCGACATCCACGACGCGACTTGGGGCGTGCTCTCCGCCGTCTATGGCGGCGCCGTGCATCCGAGCGCCGAAGGCCACGCCGCGATGGCGGACGCGGCACTGCCGGCCGCAAGCGCCGTGCTGGGGCTGGATGCGGCACCGCCGGGCGTGACACGCGGGCTGCTCGCGCCGCTGCTGCCGGCGGCGCAGCAGTAGGCACCCTGCGCCAAAATGGCGCAGGCGACCTCTCCGGCCTAAATTGAATGCACGACTTCGCCAATGCACGCTAAAGTTGGGCGCAGGGGCTTGGGTCAGACCAAATGCTCGCACGCCCGCCTACGTCACACGGAGGAAGCTGCCTTGGCGAAGCGATCAGCGAGAGGTCCGGCCAAGAAGCGACCGCGAGGTCCCACGCAGCGTAGCAGATCGGCGACCCAAGCTTCGCGAGGCCGGGATCAGGAATCACCGCGTCTGTCCGAGGACACTTGGCGAAGCCTCATTTTCAGGACATTTGGTCACCAGCGCTTCACGCAAGACAGCCCCATCCTGCCGGACGTGTGGCTGGCCTACGCCAAGGCCGACAAGGGGGTGCGCGTCGACATCATCCTAACTCCCAAGACGGGACACGCGCCCGGTGCCATTGCGCAGTCGCTTGAGCAGCGATTGCTGCGCTATCACAGGAACTCCGGCAGAACGACCAGCACGCTCAAAAGCGAGACGATGATCGCGTACAGCAGGTCCTCGGTCGTAGCCAAGCTGACATTTGCAGAGCTGATGCGCGTCGTCATTCCCATGACGAACTGGTGGCGTGACCTTCCCATGCAATTGCGTTCTTTCCAGGAGGTCGAAGAGCGGCTGTCGCAACTGGAAACGCAGCGAACGAAGTTCAAGACCGTCGTCAATACCAGCCAACAATGGGATTACTTCCGCTTCATTGTCTTGGCTGGGTTCATCGACAGTTGGCGCGAGCGTCCCGATCCCGAAGACCTGGCCGAAGTTCTGCAAACCGACGCCAATAATTTTCGAGATATCAGGAGCATCACGGAAGGATTTCTGAGCCAATTCCGCCGGTTCAAGCAAATTCCCGGCGACGAGGACGGAAAGCTGATTTGGAGCATATCACTCAATCGCCGCACGACTGTGTCGCTGTTTCAGTCCCGGCAAGCCGTGAAGGCGGACGCGGCACACAACTTGTTCAAGATCAATACGAAGGGGATCGCCTGGGCCGTCATCGACTGCGGCATCGACGCCACCCATGTTGCTTTTCTTGACCGCGCTAGGAGCAAGTATTCAGAGCCCGGACAGGGCATTCTGCCCGAGCACTCGAGGATCAAGAAAACATATGACTTCACATACTTGCGAACGTTGCTCGCGCTTCAAAGTGGCCGCTTCAAGACCTCGGGCGGGCGACAAGTCGTCGTCACCCAACAGCAACAGCAGGAGCTTGTGGATCTTACGTGCCGGGTCAACCTTGGCCGGGAAATTGATTGGGACATGTTGCTGCCACTGATTACGGTCCCTTACGACAGGTACGAGCCACCCTCGCAAGAGCACGGCACACACGTTGCCGGCATTCTGGCGGGAAACTGGCCCGAGCAGGACAATGACGATAACGGCCCTCTCTTCGGAATCTGCCCCGACCTTACCCTTTACGATTTTCGTGTCTTTGACCAGAACGGTGAGGCGGAAGAGTTCGTGATCATGGCGGCCCTGCAGGTCGTTGCGCATCTCAATCGCTTTCGCGCAAATCCGGTCATCCATGGCGTCAACCTAAGCCTCTCGATACGGCACGAGGTCATGAGTTACGCCTGTGGACGTACTCCGATCTGCGACGAATGCTCCAGACTTGTCGGCGACGGGGTGGTGGTGGTCGCGGCGGCCGGGAATCAGGGATTCAACCAGCATCCCGAAACAGGCGGCGGCGACTTTGGAAGCTACCGCGTCGCGAGCATCACGGATCCGGGGAATGCAGACGCCGTGATTACGGTAGGTTCAACTCATCGCAGCGAGCCCCACACATACGGCGTGAGCTACTTCTCGAGTAGAGGGCCGACCGGAGACGGACGGCGCAAGCCGGATCTGGTCGCTCCTGGAGAGAAGATCACGGCTCCCATACCGAATCTCGGTTCAAAGCGCATGGATGGGACAAGCATGGCAGCGCCGCATGTGAGCGGCGCAGCGGCATTGCTGATGGCGCGCCACCGCGAGCTGATCGGCAGGCCAACCATGATCAAGCAAATCCTCTGCAAGACGGCCACTGATCTCGGCCGCGAAGCTAGCTTCCAGGGGGCAGGCATGCTCGACGTGCTACGCGCGCTGCAATCCGTCTAGGAGCCGTCATGATCCGATTTGAGGCCTTGAATGCAAAGCACGGCGATGCCCTGCTTATTCAATACGCCTGGAAGAACAGGAAGCGTCTCTGGATCATCGACGGCGGGCCGAAGGGAGTTTGGAAACAGACATTGAAACCGCGATTGGAAGAGTTGCGAGGCGACGATTCCGAACTGGCGGTCGATCTTGCCATGCTGAGCCATGTCGACGAAGACCACGTCACTGGAATCTTGCAGATGACCAAAGGGCTCGCCGAACAGGAGGACGGTGCCGCGGACTTTCTCGAAATCAAGCGATTTTGGCACAACAGCTTCCGTGACATCGTCGGCAGTTCCGCCAGCTTGCAGGCAGGCATGACGTCTCTCGCCGGCACGCAAGCGAAGGCTCAGGTGGCGATGGCCAGTGCCGATCCCCAACTCAACATAGGCGACGGCTCGCTCGACCAGCGCGCGGTTGCCGTTCTTGCCAGCATCGGCCAGGGCCGTGAGCTGCGGGACTATCTGACTAAACTTCAGCTCAGCGGAAACGAGCCGTTCGGTGGCACCTTATCCTCGAAGAGCGGGAGCAAGGTCGTGGATGGCGCCAAGGTCACGCTCGTCGGACCGATTAAATCGCGGCTGGACGCATTTCGACAAAAATGGAAGAGCGAATCCGGCAACGCCGCAGCGCTCGCTGCGTTGTTCCGCGACGATCTTGACGAGTCCCCAACAAACCTGTCGAGCCTCGTGATGCTGGTCGAAATCGCCAAACGTAAGATCTTGCTGACCGGCGACGCGCGCGGGGACGACATCGTCGATGGCTTCAAGGACGCAGGTCTAGATCTGCCTTCGAAGCTCGACATCTTGAAGATGCCGCACCATGGTAGCGACCGCAACATCACCGAGAAGTTCCTCAGGTCGTTTCCCGCAAAGCACTACGTGATCTCGGCTGACGGCAAGTACGGGAACCCGGATAGCGACACGATAGAGAACATCGTGAGTGTCCGAGGCGACGGCGACTATACGCTGCACTTCACAAATGATGTGAAGGGCCTCAAGACGCAACTGACGAAGTTGCAGAAAACGCGGTCATTCGAGTTCGAAATCCGCGCAAAGAGCGCTCCATCCCTCGCTATAGAACTCGGATGACGTCGACTCCCGTTCCATCAATCCAAAATCGGCATCGATCGATACTGCCTTGAACTTGGACACTTTGCCGCGCGCACCTCTAGGAGTCGCAGTGGGGAAACGTTTCGAGTTCTAAGGAGGCGCGCAATGAGCGCAGTGATGTCCGCAGCGGACGTGAGAAGGTCTCGCGTCAGGCTGTTCATCGTGACCATGTTGTTCCTGGTCACGACCGTCAATTATGCCGACCGCGCCACGCTGTCGATCGCGGGCCCCGCGCTCTCCAAGGAGCTGCATCTCGACCCCGTCGCGATGGGCTACATCTTCTCGGCGTTCGGATGGTCCTATGTGATCGCACAGGTGCCGGGCGGCTGGCTGCTCGACCGCTACGGCTCCCGCCTCGTCTATGCGTTCAGCATCATCGTCTGGTCGCTGTTCACGACGCTGCAGGGCTGGGTCGGATTCTTCAGCGCCGGCACCGCGATCGTCGTGCTGTTCGGCTTGCGCTTCCTTGTCGGTATCGCCGAAGCGCCCTCGTTCCCCGCCAATGCTCGCATCGTCGCGGCCTGGTTTCCGAGCAACGAGCGCGGGACCGCGTCGGCGTTCTTCAATTCCGGGCAGTATTTCGCCACCGTGATCTTCGCGCCGCTGATGGGTTGGATCGCGCACGGCTACGGCTGGCGTTACGTGTTCTTCGTGATGGGTGCGCTCGGAATCATCATGGGCATGGTCTGGATCAAGACCGTCTACGGGCCGAAAGAGCACCCCGGCGTCAACGAGGCCGAATTCGACTACATCAAGGCAGGTGGTGCGCTGGTCGACCTCGACGCTCCCAAAGACGACCTGAAGCATGAACGCGCGGCCGCTTCCGGTCCGGGATGGGACCATATCCGCCAGCTGCTCTCCAACCGCATGATGCTCGGCGTCTATCTCGGCCAGTACTGCATCAACACGCTGACCTATTTCTTCCTGACCTGGTTCCCGGTCTATCTCGTCAAGGAGCGCGGCCTCTCGATCCTGCAAGCCGGCTTCGTCGCGACGCTGCCGGCGCTGTGCGGCTTCATCGGCGGCGTGCTCGGCGGCGTCATCTCCGACGCGATCCTGCGCAAGACCGGCTCGTTGACGATGGCGCGCAAGATCCCGATCGTCGGCGGCATGCTGCTGTCGATGTCGATCATCGCCTGCAACTATGTCGACGGCCAGGCGCTGGTGGTCGGCTTCATGGCGCTCGCCTTCTTCGGCAAGGGCATCGGCGCGCTCGGCTGGGCTGTCGTCTCCGACACCTCGCCGAAGGAAGCCGGCGGCGTCTCGGGCGGCCTGTTCAACACCTTCGGCAATCTCTCCTCGATCAGCACTCCGATCGTGATCGGCTACATCCTGGCCGCGACCGGCTCCTTCAACGGAGCGCTGATATTCGTCGGCGCCAATGCGCTGGTGGCCGCATTCGCCTATCTCGTGGTCGTGGGCAAGATCGAGCGCGTGGTGCTCAAACGTTCCTCCTGAGGGCTCCCATGGGAGCTTGACCAGGCAACTTAACGGCGGCTTCACGGCCGCCGTCTTTGTTTTGGGAGTAATCGATGCTAGAAGCACCGGGGAAACGCCTTATCCATCTAAGGCATGTATCGATGTTCGACCTCAATCAGCTCCGCTGTTTCGTCACGGTGGCGGAGGAATTGCATTTCGGCCGCGCCGCCGCGCGGCTGAACATGACCCAGCCGCCGCTGTCCCGGCAGATCCAGGTGCTCGAGCACATCATCGATGCGCCGTTGCTGGAGCGTACCAGCCGCTCGGTACGCCTGACGCCTGCCGGGCGCAGCTTCCTGCCGGAAGCGCGGCGCATCCTGAAGCTTGCGGAAAGCGCCTCGCAGGTCGCCCGCCGTATCGCGCTCGGCAAGTCCGGCTCGCTCAAAATCGGCTTCACCGCGGCCGCCGCCTACGGCTTCCTCCCCGAACTCGTCGCCGCCTGCCGCGCCAAGCTGCCCGAGGTGGACTTCTCGCTGAAGGAGATGGTCTCGGGCGACCAGTTCGAGGCGCTGACCTCGGGCCAGATCGATGCCGGCCTGCTCAGGCCCCCGATCGCGCGCCCCGAAATCGCCAGCCGCCGCGTCGTCGCCGAGCCCCTGCTCGCCGCGATCCCGAAAAAGCATCCGCTGGCGAATGCCGAGACCATTACGATCAAGGATTTCGACAACCAGCCCTTCGTGATGTATTCGCCCTATGAGAGCCGCTACTTTCACGACGTGCTGGTGGCGCTGTTCACCCGCGCCGACATCCTGCCGCGCTATGTCCAGCACCTGAGCCAGATCCACTCGATCCTCGCCATGGTGCGCGCCGGCCTCGGCCTTGCCATCGTGCCGGCGGCGGCGGCGAGCCTGAAGATCGCGGACGTCCGCCTGCGGCCGCTGAAGCTGCGCACCCGCGTCCCGGTCGAGCTGTTCATGGTCTGGCGCCGCGACGACGAGAATCCGCTGCTGTCGGCGCTCGTCAAAATCGCGAGCGAATTGTCCTCGGCGGAGGTGATGGAAGATTGATGCTGAATTCGCATCGGTCGATATAGGCTTTGGCTTGGACCCGCATCGAACGGTCTCCTAAACCACGGCGCATGGACGCGCAGCCTTGGCGTCCTCCACAACATGAGACCAGGGAGCAGCGCCCATGAGCAAGATGACCCCGCAGGAAATGGCCCAGAAGATCGGATCCGGCCTGCTGTCTTTCCCCGTCACGCCGTTCAAGGCGGACTACTCCTTCGACGAGACGACCTACCGCGCCAACATGGACTGGCTCTGCGGCTATGACGTCGCAGGCCTGTTCGCCGCCGGCGGCACCGGCGAGTTCTTCTCGCTGACGGCGGCCGAGGTTCCGCAGGTGGTCATGATCGCCGTGGACGAGACCAAGGGCCGCGTCCCCGTGCTCGCCGGCACCGGCTACGGCACCGCCACCGCGCGCGAGATCGCGATCGGCGCAGAGAAGGCCGGCGCCGACGGCCTGCTGCTGCTGCCGCCCTATCTCACCCATGCCGAGCAGGATGGCCTTGCTGCCCACGTGGAAGCGATCTGCGCTTCCGTGAAGATCGGCGTCATCGTCTACAACCGCGACAACGCCATCCTCCAGCCCGATACGCTCGCCCGCCTCGCCGAACGCTGCCCGAACCTCGTCGGCTACAAGGACGGCATCGGCGACATCGAGCTGATGACCCGGGTCTACACCAAGCTCGGCGACCGCCTGACCTATATCGGCGGCCTGCCGACCGCGGAGACCTTCGCGCTGCCCTATCTCGACATGGGCGTGACCACCTACTCCTCGGCGGTGTTCAACTTCGTTCCGGAATTCGCCACCAACTTCTATGCCGCCGTGCGCAAGCGCGACCACGCGACGATCCACGCCGGCTTGAAGGACTTCATCCTGCCGCTGATCGCGATCCGCAACCGTAAGAAGGGCTATGCGGTCTCGATCATCAAGGCCGGCATGAAGGTGATCGGCCGTGATTCCGGCCCGGTCCGCCCGCCGCTGACCGACCTCACCGAGCAGGAGATCGCGGAAGTCACGGAGCTGGTGAAGAATCTGCCCGCCATCCGATCGTCACAACAGGCTGCAGAATAACAAACGATACAGGGAGGAGCCTGCGATGGCCAAGACCGAGATCACTGGCGCACCGGTCGTCACCGCGATGCAGGTGATCCCGGTCGCAGGCCGTGACAGCATGCTCCTCAATCTGAGCGGCGCGCATGCGCCGTTCTTCACCCGCAATATCGTCATCCTCACCGACAATGCCGGTCACACCGGCGTCGGCGAGGTTCCTGGCGGCCAGAAGATCTGGCAGACGCTGCAGGACGCCCGTGATCTCGTGATCGGCAAGACCGTCGGCGCGATGAACAACATCCTCGCCGATATCAGGACCGCATTCGCCGATCGCGATGCCGGCGGCCGCGGCAAGCAGACTTTCGATCTCCGCGTCATGATCCACGCCGTCACGGCCCTGGAGTCGGCGCTGCTCGATCTGCTCGGTCAGCATCTCAACCTGCCCGTCGCAGCCCTGCTCGGCGAGGGCCAGCAGCGCAACAGCGTCGAGACTCTCGGCTATCTCTTCTTCGTCGGCGACATCAGTAAAACCAAGCTCGACTATGTCAGCGGCGAGACCGGCAAGAGCGAATGGTTCAACCTCCGCCATCAGGAGGCGATGACGCCGGAAACCGTGGTGCGGCTCGCGGAAGCCACCCACGACCATTACGGCTTCGCCGATTTCAAGCTCAAGGGTGGCGTGCTGCGCGGCGAGCAGGAGATCGAGGCCGTCACCGCGATCGCCAAGCGCTTTCCGAATGCGCGCGTGACCCTGGATCCGAACGGCGCATGGTCGCTCGACGAGGCTGTCAGCCTCTGCAAGGACATGCACGGCATCCTCGCCTATGCCGAGGACCCCTGCGGCGCCGAAGGTGGCTTCTCCGGCCGTGAGATCATGGCCGAGTTCCGCCGTGCGACCGGCCTGCCGACCGCGACCAACATGATCGCGACCGACTGGCGGCAATTGTCCCATGCGCTGCGCCTCGGCGCGGTGGACATTCCGCTGGCCGATCCCCATTTCTGGACCATGCAAGGCTCGGTGCGCGTGGCCCAGACCTGCCGCGACAACGGCTTGACCTGGGGTTCGCACTCCAACAACCATTTCGACATCTCGCTCGCCATGTTCACCCATGTCGGCGCCGCCGCCCCCGGCAAGGTCACCGCGATCGACACGCACTGGATCTGGCAGGACGGCCAGGCGCTGACCAAGGAGCCACTCCAGATCAAGGGCGGCAAGATCGCCGTGCCTGAGAGGCCGGGCCTGGGTATCGAAATCGACAGGGCCGCCATCGACGCCGCGCATGACCTCTACAAGCAGCATGGACTCGGCGCCCGCGATGACGCTATTGCCATGCAGGACCTGATCCCCGGCTGGACCTTCGACGACAAGCGTCCCTGCCTCGTGCGTTAGAAAATTCGGAGGAAGAGATATGACTGCGATCCTGAAGAACTTCATCGGCGGCGAATGGGTCGATGGCTCCGCCGTCACCAAGAACATCAACCCCTCCAACACCAACGACGTCGTCGGCGAATACGCCAAGGCCGACAAGGCACAGACCGAGAAGGCCATCGCAGCCGCCAAGGCCGCCTTCCCCGCCTGGGCGCAGTCGACGCCGCAGGCGCGCTACGACGCGCTGAACAAGATTTCGCTCGAGATCATCGCCCGCAAGGAAGAGCTCGGCCGCCTGCTCGCCCGCGAGGAAGGCAAGACGCTGCCAGAAGGTATCGGCGAGGTCGCGCGCGCCGGCCAAATCTTCGCATTCTTCGCCGGCGAGGCGCTGCGCATGATCGGCGAGAAGGGGGCCTCGGTGCGTCCCGGCATCGACGTCGAGCTCACCCGTGAGCCGATGGGCGTCGTCGGCATGATCACGCCCTGGAATTTCCCGATCGCGATCCCCGCCTGGAAGATCGCCCCGGCGCTCTGCTACGGCAACACCGTGGTGTTCAAGCCTGCCGAGCTGGTGCCGGGCTCGGCGCATGCGCTGTCCGAGATCATCACCCGCTCCGGCATCCCGTCCGGCGTGTTCAACCTCGTTGTCGGCTCGGGCTCCGTGGTCGGCCAGACCCTGATCGAGCATCCCGACGTCGCCGCGATCACCTTCACCGGCTCGGTGCAGACCGGCCGCAAGATCGCGCAGGCCTGCGTGACCTCGAGCAACATGAAGAAATTCCAGCTCGAGATGGGCGGCAAGAACCCACTGGTGGTGCTCGACGACGCCGACCTCAAGACCGCCGTCGAAGTCGCCGTTAACGGCGCCTATTTCTCCACCGGCCAGCGCTGCACGGCGTCCTCACGCCTGATCGTCACCGAAGGCATCCACGACCGTTTTGTTGCGGCGGTGACCGAGCGCCTGAAAGGCCTCACGGTGGACGACGCGCTCAAGGCCGGCGTGCATATCGGCCCGGTGGTCGACCAGAGCCAGCTCGACCAGGACCTGCGCTACATCAAGATCGGCCAGGACGAGGGTGCCAAGCTCGCCTGGGGTGGCGAGTTGCTCAAGCGCGAAACGCCCGGCCACTACCTGCAGCCGGCGCTGTTCACCGAGGCCAACAACAACATGCGCATTTCGCGCGAGGAGGTCTTCGGCCCGGTCGCCGCCGTCATTCGCGCCAAGAACTACGAGGAGGCGCTGGCGATCTCCAACGACACCGAGTTCGGCCTTGCCTCCGGCATCTGCACCACCAGCCTGAAATACGCCTCGCACTACAAGCGCAACAGCGAGTCCGGCATGGTGATGGTCAATCTGCCGACCGCCGGCGTCGACTATCACGTGCCGTTCGGCGGCCGGAAGGGTTCGAGCTACGGCGCCCGCGAACAGGGCTCCTATGCCCGCGAGTTCTACACGACGGTGAAGACCGCCTATACCTTTCCCGGCTAACCACGGGTCAGATATCGTAGGGTGGGCAAAGCGAAGTGTGCCCACCGCCTTACGTTCGGTGTGAAGATGGTGGGCACGGCGCGTTGCGCCTTTGCCCACCCTACGGCTTCGGAGGCAAGCGCAGATGGACCAGTCAGTCGCAGCGAAAGAACAGCCTCGCTACATCAAGCTCAACGAGCGCGACAACGTCGCGATCGTGGTCAATGATTTCGGGCTTCCCGCCGGCTCCCGCTTCGCCAGCGGGCTGACGCTGCGTACCTTCGTGCCGCAAGGCCACAAGACGGCACTGGTCGACATCCCGCAGGACGCCCCGATCATCCGCTATGGCGAGGTGATCGGCCATGCGCTCGCGCCGATCCTGGCCGGGGAATGGGTGGACGAAGCGCGCATCCGCATGCCGGAGGCCCCTGCCCTCGACAAGCTGGAAATCTCGACCGCCGTTCCCGCGCCGCTGCCGCCACTCGACGGTTTCACGTTCGAAGGCTTTCGCAACTCCGACGGCTCGGTCGGCACCAAGAACATCCTCGGCATCTCCTCCTCCGTGCAATGCGTCAAGGGCACGATGGAATATGCGGTGAAGCGCATCCGCGCCGAGCTGCTGCCGAAATACCCGAATGTCGACGACGTCGTGCCGCTGACGCATGCCTATGGCTGTGGCGTCGCCATCAACGCGCCCGACGCCGTGATCCCGATCCGCACGCTGCAAAACATCGCGCAGAACCCGAACTTCGGCGGCGAGATCCTGGTCATCAGCCTCGGTTGCGAGAAGCTCGCGCCCGAGCGTCTGGTGCCGGAAGGCGTCAGCAACGCCATCGTGCGCATGCAGGACGAAGCCTTCGACGGTTTTGGCGCCATCGTCGATGCGATCATGACCCAGGCCGAAGCCCGCCTGAAGATCCTCAACAAGCGCACCCGCGAGACCTGCCCGGCCGCCGATCTGGTCATCGGCCTGCAATGCGGTGGCAGCGACGCCTTCTCCGGCGTCACCGCGAATCCTGCCGTCGGCTTGGCCGCCGACCTGCTGGTGCGCGCCGGCGCCACCGTGATGTTCTCGGAAGTCACCGAAGTGCGCGACGCGATCCAGCTGCTCACCCGCCGGGCCATCAACGAGGACGTCGGCCGCGCGCTGGTCCGCGAGATGGCCTGGTACGATTCCTATCTCGCCCGCGGCGGCGCGGACCGCAGCGCCAACACCACGCCGGGCAACAAGAAAGGCGGCTTGGCGAATATCGTCGAGAAGTCATTGGGCTCGATCGTCAAGTCCGGATCGTCCGCAATTACCGGCGTACTCTCGCCCGGCGAGAAGGCGACGCAGAAGGGCATGCTGTTTGCAGCAACGCCGGCGTCCGACTTCATCTGCGGCACGCTCCAGCTCGCCTCCGGCATGACGCTGCAGGTGTTCACCACCGGCCGCGGTACGCCCTACGGCCTTGCGGCTGCGCCCGTCATCAAGGTCGCGACCCGCACCGAGCTGGCCCGACGCTGGAAGGACCTGATCGATTTCGATGCCGGCGGCATCGCCACCGGCGACAAGACCATCGAGGAGACCGGCTGGGACCTGTTCCGCTTGATCCTCGACGTCGCCAGCGGCCGCACGCAACCCTGGTCGGATCGCTGGGGCATCCACAACGATTTGACGCTGTTCAATCCGGCGCCGGTGACCTGAGCGCTGGGCGCGGACGCTGTCTCGCCGCGCGGATGCGTTGGTGCGAGAGCCTCGTTTCGGCGCTACGCATCGCCTGGGATGACGCTTCCGTTTACGTCATGCTGCCCGGCATGAAGCAGCGCACGCGTGGATGGCCGTCGATGTAGTGCTTCCACACCATGGTGCGGCCGATCTTGTTCGGCTCGGTGATGACGGCGCCTTCGGGCACCACGACCCATTCGCCCTCGAGATGCACGCGATAGCGGCCCCTGTCGGATTCCCAGTCGACATCCGCGACCACATAGCCGTCGGCATCCGAGCAGCATTGGCCGTATTCGCTGTGCAGGCTCTCGAACCAGGGCTTGAGCGGCGAGTTGGCGTAGCGGCCGTCGTCACGCGCCATCGTCGGGGCGGTCAGCAGCACCGTCAGGACCAGCAGCATGGCGGCACGCGGTATTGCACGTCTCATGTCGTCTCCGCGGATCGAGGTCATCGCCGCGGGGCGATAGTTGCCGTCCGCCTCCGCGACTCGGCGAAGGCGTCACGGATGGCGACTCATTCCCCCAACAGCTTTGCGGATAGCTATGCAAATCCGGCGCCACCGCGCATTCCGGGGAACTACTGGCGCGCGTCCGGCACGCATTGGTCTTTCGACGGGTATGACCGCTGCTCGGACGCCAAGGTCTCCGCTGTCTCAGCCGGCCGCAACCGCGATTGCGCACGGGGGCCACGGACACCGCGCAAGAACACGGAGAGGCTGCGGCGTGCTGGAGTCCCCCGCCTTCGCGAGGAATGACGGCGGTGTGTGTGGAGCTACGGAAGTTGAGACGGCACAGTGCGCGACGTAGGCCCTACTGCTTCGGCGCCGGCGCCATCATCGCGCCGCCCTTCTTCGCC
>NZ_JADPIT010000011.1:136826-149714 GCF_023073035.1 Bradyrhizobium sp. 62 | reverse complement strand
GCGCCGGGAGATATTTCGCGACGATGGCGGGATCGACCTGCGCGATGTTGGTGTCGGGAAGACGCGTCCAGGTTTCGTCCTTGCCGAACAGGGAAATGCCGAGGAAGCCGCGCATCGTCAGGGTCTGCCCATCCGGGCTGACCGTCATCTTGGCCTTCCAGATGTTGCCGTCGCGCGGATTGACCACGTTGCCGCCGTCATACTTCAAGCCGTCGCGCTTCATGTCGCGGATAAAGGAGAGCCCGAGCACCGGCGCGTTCTTGCGATCGTCCGTGCATTTCGCGCAGATCTCGTTGGGGTCGTCGCCGGGCCGCGGGAAGGTTTTTGCGATGACACCTTCGAAGATGCCGTTGTGGTCGATGAAGAGGAACCATCCCACCGTCTTGCCGTCTTCGACCTTCTGCCAGAGACCCGCGGCGGTCGGCTGCTGCACTTGCGCCGCAACGGGGCTCACCGCACCGAGCGACATCGCGAGCGCGAGGAGCGAGAACAGCCGAAAGCTGGAAAAGAAAGTCCGCATTATGATCACCTTGCTGAGCCAATCGCCTTGCCAAGCCGCCTACCGCAATGGCCGCAGACTACGGCGATTTCGCGAACTGTTCCAGCACCAGAAACATGGGGCATCCCGTTGCCGTCAGTTGACGCCGAGCTTCTTTTGCAGGCTGGAGGACGAGGTCGTGTACTGGAACACGAGCCGCTTCTCCGGATAGACGTAGCGATGGGCTTTTTGCGACATCAGCGCGCCCTCGTGGAAGCCGCACAGGATCAGCTTGATCTTGCCGGGATAGGTGTTGATGTCGCCGATCGCGAAGATGCCTGGCACGTTGGTCTCGAACGCGGACGTCTCGACAGGCACCAGATTGTTCTCCAGCGCGATGCCCCAGTTCGCCACCGGACCGAGCTTCATGGTCAAGCCGAAGAACGGCAGCATGGTGTCGCAGGTGATTTCGGTCACGCTGTTGTCGTTGCCCTTGACGGTGGCGCCGCTCAGCTTGCCCTCGCTGCCCGACAGCGCGGTGACCTGGCCGAGGCGCAGATCCATCTTGCCGGCGGCGACCAGCGCGCGCATCTGCTCGACGCTGTGGGGCGCAGCGCGAAAATCGTCGCGACGGTGCAAGAGCGTGATGCGCTTGGCGATCGGATGCAGATTGAGCGTCCAGTCGAGCGCGGAATCGCCGCCGCCCACGATCAGCACGTTCTTGTCGCGGAACGTTTCCATCTTGCGCACGGCGTAGTGCACCGAGCTTCCTTCATAGGCTTCGATCCCCGGCACCGGTGGACGCTTGGGCTGAAACGAGCCGCCGCCGGCCGCGATCACCAGCACCTTGCATTCGAACACCTTGCCGGCGTCCGTGGTGCAGCGGAACAGGGGATCGCCGATCTTCTCCACGGTCTCGATCATCTCGCCGAGATGGAAGGTCGGATGGAACGGCTTGATCTGCTCCATCAGCGCGTCGGTGAGGCCCTGCCCCGAAACCTGCGGAATGCCTGGAATGTCGTAGATCGGCTTTTCCGGATAGAGCTCTGCGCACTGGCCGCCGACCTTGTCGAGGATGTCGACGAAATGCGTCTTCATGTCGAGAAGGCCCAGTTCGAAGGCGGCGAACAGACCGCAGGGGCCGGCACCAATAATCAGCACATCGGTTTTGATCGCGTCGCTCATGTCGTCTCTTTATCGGTCGATATCGGTGGGACGGCGCCCTGTGGGCCGAGGTGACCCTGCCTGTCTAGCCAACGGGGATGGATCAGGGAAGGCATAAAAGCGGGAGCGCCCCGCAGCCGGGCCCACTTGCCGGGTCAGGATAACTGGGCTGTAACGAGCAACGATATGACGGAGATCAATCGGTGAACGCACCAAGCCACCTCGATACGACGCCGCGCCTGGAGGACTATCCTTTTCGCCTCAGCGACAACGTCCGCTTCGGCGATCTCGACCCCAACCAGCACGTCAACAACGCGGTCTACGCCACCTATTTCGAGACCGGCCGTGTCACGCTGATGAAGCTCCCGGAATACGGCCTGACGCCGCCCGGACTTGCCTGGATCATGGTGCGGCTCGACATCCATTTTCGCGCGGAGCTGCACTGGCCGAACACGATCGAGCTCGGCCTCGGCGTCGCGAAGCTGGGACGAACGTCGGTCACGTTCGAGCAGGTGGTTTTTTCGGAAGGGAAGTGCATTGCATCGGCGACATCGGTCGCCGTGATGATTGACGAAGTGTCGCGCCGGCCAACACCACTGATCGCGGAAGTGCTCGAGAAGCTCAGGCCCTGGCACAAGCGCGGCATCGAGGTCGCGCCGCCGAGCACATGAACAGCTAAGAGAGTTAGGCCTGGCGTTCCGGCGTCGCCACCACGAGGCCGTCGAGATCGTCGGAGACCTTGATCTGGCAGGACAGGCGCGAGTTCGGGCGCACGTCGAAGCCGAAGTCGAGCATGTCCTCTTCCATCGGCGTCGGGCTGCCGACCTTCTCGCGCCACGCTTCGTCGACATAGACATGGCAGGTGGCGCAGGCGCAGGCGCCGCCGCATTCGGCCTCGATGCCGGGAATGCTGTTGCGGATGGCGGCTTCCATCACAGTCGCGCCGTTCTCGACGTCCACCGTACGGGTTTCGCCCTTGTGATCGACAAAGTGAATTTTGGCCATGTGTGCTCGTGCTGCCGCGATCTAGGGACTGAAGGAGGGTCCGGGCTGTCCTATAACGGGTCGGTCAGCCCGGCGCCATAGCGTTTTGTTGAAGTCGAGAATACCGCTTCGCGGGAAGAAAACCCGTCAAAACAAAAGACTAGAGCAGGGGTCTGGCCCTGTCGCCCTAAGGGTTGAGGATTGCCTCGATGGCGACGCGCGCCTCGGTCACCGCCTCTTTCAGCGCGGCGAAGGCGTGAGGCCGGCCCTGGCCGGTCTGAATCGCAGTCTCCAGGCTGGCTGCGGCATCCGCCACCGCAAAGGCGCCGATCCCGCGCGCCGAGCCCTTGAGCTTGTGGGCGAGTGCGCCAGCCTCGGCCGGCAGCGCTGCCATTGCCGCGATCAGGCGCACCGCCTGCTCGGCAAACATCGTCAGCACTTCCTGTTCCAGCTCGGAATCGCCGAGCGTCATGCGGGAGAGATGATCGAGGTCGAGCGGGCTGTCGATGGGTGCAAGCGGGGGCGAGGGCATCCAGTCCATCCGTTGCAGTTCAGGCGTCATGGCGCAGGCCCCGGCATCGCGCGATGTCCGCCGGTCTGGCGGTCAAGTTCCCTCCACCCAAGCACGGAAATGGTTAACGAAATGTTCCGGCCGTTTTACGCAAATCTGCCTGTTAATTGACGAAAAGTTGCCGCAATCCGCCGAGTTCGGTGGAGAATTGCATTTATTGCTAAGGCCTTACGACGCGTTCCTGTTAACGATGATTAAGAATGTCTTAATCGCGGGCATTTCATTCGCGACGCTCTGCCAATAGGATGTTGGAGAAATTGGCGGACAAGCCGTCCGGGTGGGGATGGCTCGGAGATCCGCGCAAGCGGCATGATCCGGACTGTGGGCTTGCGTAGCGCGCAGAGCTCGCGGGGGGGACGCGTACAAGTAACGAGGGCTCGGACTGAACATGGCAAACACTCCGAAAAAGGTCAAAGACCCCACAGAAGATGCGCTTTCTGCAATCCAGGAAGCCCTGAACATCAGCGACACGGCCGCGGACACCAGCCGCAACGCCTCGATGCGCAGCGAAACGTCGCCCCCCGTCGCGCCACCGGCGCCCCCGATGTTCGACGAACCGAGCTTCGACGCGCGCCCCGCCGCGAACGAACGCGCGATGTTCGACCAGGTCGAGGAGCCGCGCTCCTCGCGCCGCGCCGCCAATGACGACCGTGCGACCATCGGCCAGCTCTTGCAGACGTTGCAGACGGGACGCCCGACCCGCAACATCTACACCGGCGCGACAATCTTCACCGTCATCTGGCTGGCGGCCTGCGCCGCGCTGACGGTCGGCTTCCTACCTTCGATCCAGGCGGCGATGGGCCAGAGCGGCGGCGTGTTGGCCATTGCCGGCCTCGTCACGATGTTCTTCGCGCCGATCATGCTGTTCTTCTTCCTGGCGAGCCTCGTCTGGCGCGGCCAGCAAATGAGCTCGGTCGCGCAGGCAATGGCCCAGGTTGCGATCCGCTTCTCCGAGCCGGAAGGCTCGGCTTCGGATTCGATGGTGACCGTTGGCCAGGCCATCCGCCGCGAGGTCGCGGCGATGGGCGACGGCATCGAGCGCGCCATCGCGCGCGCCGGCGAACTCGAGACGCTGGTCGCCAACGAGGTCGCGGCGCTCGAACGCGCCTATTCCGACAACGAAGTGCGCATCCGCGCCCTGCTCCAGGACATCGCGCATCAGCGCGACAATCTGGTCGGCCAGGCCGAGCAGGTCCGCAGCGCCATCTCCGGCGTGCAGATCGATTTGCGCCATGATATCGCGCTGATCTCGGACGCGATCGCCTCGCGCGTCGACGAGGTCGCCAAGTCCATCACCGGCGCGCTCGAAGAGCGCGGCGCCCACATCACCGGTGCGCTCAGCAACGCCGGCGACAACATGATCCTCGCGCTCGGCGAGCGCGGCGGCGACCTGCTCGACCGCCTCGAGGAGGCCAGCAACGAGACCACGCGCGCCGTGCTCGACGCCAGCGAGCGGCTGACCACCAGCCTCAATTTCAAGACCGGCCACGTTCACGACGAGTTCGTCGACCTCGCCGACCGCGTCCATGAAATGCTGAACGAGCGCATCGACCGCATCACCGGCGAGTTCGAGCAGCGCTCCGCCGCGATCGTCGACGGCATCTCCGAGCGCACCGAGCAGGTGCACGACAGCCTGAAGAATTCGTCGGACTCGCTGCTGCTCGAGCTCGAGCTGCGCTCCAACGACCTCTCCGCCAAGATCGACGACGCCGGCAACCGCCTCGCCGGCCACATCATGACCTCCGGCGACAAGGCGAGCGAAGCGCTCGACGCCACTGTCAACACGCTGGTCGCCAAGGTCGTCAGCCAGACCGAGACCGCGCACGACTCGCTCTCGCTCCAGATGAGCGCCTTCGATGAGCTGGTGAAGAACCAGGGCACCGAGCTGGTCGAGAAGTTCGCCCGCGACTCCGGCACGCTGGGCGCGCTGATCACCCGCCACATCTCCGAGTTCGACCGCACCGTGAAGACCTTCGGCGGCGAGATCGTCGATCGGATGGGCCAGCGCACGCAGGACATCCATGAGTCGCTGAAGACCTATGTCGACAATTTCGACACCCGCTTCACCTCCAACGGCGGCGCGATCACGGCTGTGCTCGACCAGCGCCTGGTGCAGTTCGAGACCACGATCGGCGAACGTGTCACCAACCTCGACGCCTCGCTGAACGGCAAGATCTCCAGCCTCGATTCTACGATCGACGGTCACATCAAGACCTTCGACGAGCAGCTCGTCGGCCGCGTCGCCGCGCTCGAACAGTCGTTCGATACCCGCGCGAAGACGGTCACCGAGACCATCGACGGACGGCTCAACACCCTCGCCTCGTCGCTGACCGACGGTGCCGCGCAGGCGATCCAGTCGATCGACTCCCGCCTCACCCACCTCACTTCCTCGCTGACCGATGGCGCGTCTCAGGCGATCGAGACCATCGACAACCGCCTCAACCACCTCACGATCTCGCTGACCGATGGCGCATCGCAGACCATCCAGTCGATCGACACGCGCCTCACGCATCTGACGACCACCCTCACCGGCGGCGCGTCGCAGGCGCTCGAATCCATCGACACGCGCCTCACCTACCTGACCACCGCGGTGACGAACGGCGCCTCGCAGGCCGTGCAGTCGATCGATACCCGCCTCACCCTCCTGACCTCGACACTCACGGACGGCACCGCCCAGGCGATCGAGGCGGTCGACCGCCGCATCACCGGCGTCACCGAGATCATCGACGGCCGCAGCATGCACCTGACCGACACGGTCACTGCGCGCTTCCAGGAGATCCAGCAGGCCATCGAGACCAAGGTCGGCTCGGTCGCCAGCGACATCGACGTGCGCGTGGCGCAGTTCGAGGACCTGCTCGGCTCGCGCGTCGAGGCCGTCGCCGGCCGCATCGAGAGCAGCGGACGCCAGGCCAGCGAGGACATGATGTCCCGCGCCGAGATGATCTCGACCGCGATCCGCTCGCATGTCGAGGACGCCGAGCGCTCGCTCACCAATCTCGTGGTCAACACCAGCGAGACCATCCAGACCGGTGCGCGCACCGCGCAGCAGTCCCTGATGACGGTTTCCTCCGACGTCAACGCCCAGCTCAAGATGACCTCCGCCGAGGTCGAGCGCGCGCTGACCGCGGTCGGCACCGGTGCCGCGAACTCCATCCTGACCAGCGCCCGCGAAGCGCAGTCGACGCTGGTCGCCGCGTCGGGCGATGCCTCCAATCAGATCAAGGGGCTCGCGGCCGACGTCGAACGCACGCTGTCGTCGGCAGGTTCGGCGACCGCCGCCTCGATCCTGGCCGGTGCCCGCGAGGTGCAGACCACGCTCGTCACGGCGTCCTCGGACGCGGCCAACCACGTCAAGACCCTCACCGCCGACGTGCAGCGCTCGCTGTCCATGGCCGGCACCACCACGGCGGAATCGATCACCGCCGGCGCCCGCGATGCGCAGAGCACGCTGATCGCGGCCTCGAGTGAGACCGCCAACCAGATCAAGGCGCTGTCCTCGGACGTGCAGCGCTCGCTCTCGATGGCTGGCACCGCGACGGCAGAGACCATCATGACCGGCGCCCGCGAAGCCCAGAGCACGCTCGTCAACGCGTCCTCGGATGCGGCGAGCCAGGTCAAGTCCCTCGCCGCCGAAGTGCATCGCTCGCTCTCGCAGGTCGGTCAGTCGACCGCCGAGACGATCACGACCAGCGCCCGCGATGCCCAGAGCACCCTGCTGGCGGTCTCCGCCGAACAGACCGGCCAGGTTCGTTCGCTGGCGGCCGAGATGCAGCGCGCGCTGGCGACCGCCGGCGGCGCCACCATCGAGGCGCTCACGAGCGGCGTACGCGAAGCCCAGGGCACGCTGATCTCCGCCTCGACAGACGCTGCAAGCCAGATCAAGTCGCTGACCATAGACATCGAGCGCACGCTGACCTCGGTCGGCGCCGACACCGCCTCGACCATCCTCAACAGCGCGCGTGAGGCGCAGACCTCGCTGACCTCGACCTCGGCGGATGCCGCAAGCCAGATCCGCACGATCTCGATCGAGATCGAGCGTACGCTGAGCACGGCCACCGCGAACGCGACCAACGACATCCAGACCAGCGCACTCAACGCCCAGAACGCGTTGATCAACGCCTCCAACGAGGCGAGCTCGCGGGTCAAGTCGAGCTCGGCGGATGTCGAGCGCTCGGTGCTCGCCGCCAGCAGCAGCTTCGGCCAGGCCATGACCGGCAAGACCGACGAGATCGTCACCTACGTGCAGCAGCAGTCCGACCGCCTCGCCAACATGATCGACGCCAAGCGCGGCTCGCTCGTGGACGCGATCGGCTCGAAGACCAGCCAGCTCACGCTCGACATCGACCGCGTCACGTCCGACGCGCTGAAGTCGATCGAGACGCGCGGACATGCGTTCTCGCAGACGATGATGGGCAACGGCTCCGAGGTGGCGCGGACCATCAACTCGGCGAGCGAGATGGCGACGGGTGCCGTCAACAAGTCGCTCAAGGACCTCGAGCAGGCCTCCCGCGCGGCGATCGACCAGTCGCGCCAGGTCTCGATCGCGGCCGTCACCGAGATGCAGGAGACCAGCAAGATCCTGCGCACCGACACGGTCGCCCTGTTCGAGCGCCTGCGCGAAGGCAACATCCTGCTCCAGGAGGTGCTGACCGGTGCGCACGACAACCTCAACTCGCTCGAGCGGGCGCTGGTGACGCGCGTCGCCGACTTCGTCTCGGCGATGAACGACGTCACATCGCGCAACGGCGCTGCGACGCAGAACCTGGAAGACCAGCTCAACGTCTTCAACAGCAAGACCACGCGGGCACTTCAGGATCTCGGCGAGCTGTCGACCCAGTTCGACGCGCACGGCAAGGCACTGGTCGAGGCCGCGCAGGTCGTCGAGCAGAGCAACAAGAACACCACCGCCTCGCTCGCCGAACGCAAGGAGGCGCTGGAATCGCTCGTCACCACGATCGACCTGCGCACGGCCGATCTCGACCAGCGCCTGTCGCGCTTCACCGGCCTGCTCGATGAATCGCTGGCGGCCGCCGAAGAGCGTGCCCGCGACATCGCCCGCGTCGTCGCCGAGACCGCCGGCGCCGGTTCCGCCGCGATCACCCGCCAGTTCGAGGCGGTGCGGTCGGCCTCCGAAGAGGAGCACCGGCAGACCGTCGAGGCCATGCACGACATCTACCGCCAGACCACCGACGAGGCGGATGCGATGTTCAAGCAGTCCACCGAGAAGTTCACCAACCTCGTCTCCAGCATGAAGCAGATGGCGTTCGAGATGCACAACGAGCTCGAAGCCACCCGCAACGAGCTGCGCCGCGGCGTGCTCGAGATGCCGCAGGAGGCCGCCGAGAGCACTGCGCAGATGCGCAAGGTGATCGTCGACCAGATCGAGGCCCTCGCCGAGCTCAACCGCATCGTGGCCCAGCACGGCCGTGGTCTCGACGTCACCACGACGGGGCGCGCCAGCGTGCAGCGCCAGGAAGAGCCGATGCTGGCGGCCGTCGGCGCGCGCAGCACCGAGACGCGCATGCGCGAGAGCGCCAGCGCCTCGACGCTGCCGCCGCCGGACCTCGGCATGCCGGCCTCCTCGCGCCGCACCGAAGCGCCGCCGGTGGCGCCGGCCGGCAACGACCAGGGCCGTGACGGCTGGCTGTCGGACCTCTTGAGCCGCACGGACGCCAACCAGGGTGCGCCTACCGGACGTGAGCCGCAGCGCGGCCGCCAGGCTGCACCGGCTCCGCAGCCGCAGGCTCCGCAAGGTGGCGGCAATCCGCTGGAATCCTTGTCGCTCGACATCGGCCGGCTGATGGACCGCAACCTCGCCTCCGAGATGTGGGATCGCTACCAGCGCGGCGAGAACAAGGCCTTCACCAAGCGCCTCTACACGCCCGCCGGCCAGAAGGCTTTCGACGAGGTCGCCCGCAAGTATCGCTCCGACCGCAACTTCAAGGCCACTGTCGACCGCTATGTCGCCGAGTTCGAACGCCTGCTCGACGAAGTCGCCCGCGACGGCCGCGGCCCGCAGGAGCTGCGCAACCATCTGACCTCCGAGACGGGCCTGGTGTACACGCTGCTCGCGCACGCAGCGGGCCGGCTGGGGTAAGCGGTTCGCAGCGATAGCGAACAGCGAATGAAAAACGGAGCCCTCGCGGGCTCCGTTTTGTTTTGGGAACGTCGTTGCGCCTCTACACGTCATTGCGAGGAGCTCTTGCGACGAAGCAATCCAGACTGCTTCTGCGCGGAAGGCAATCCAGAATCCGTGCCGCGGAAATAGTTGGATTGCTTCGCTTCGCTCGCAATGACAGATTGCTTCGCTTCGCTCGCAATGACGAAGGAGAGGGTCGAGTGCAACGCGCCTGCTACCGCCTGCGCTCCGGCACGGCGGGCTTGGGCGGCTCGGGCGGCGGTGGCGGCGCGGCTGGCGGCGCGTTATTGCTGGCGCCGAACAGGACGCGGGTCGGATTGCGGTCGAAATTGTTGACGGCGCGGCTGATGTCGCCGAGCGTGCGGCGGCCGTCGGTCATCAATGCGCCGGAGCGCTTGTCGAAATCGTCGGCCAGTTCGCGGATCGACTTCACCGCCAGAAACAGCTCGCCGCCGTCCTTGCCGCCGGCCAGCGTGTTGAGGCCGAGCATGAGGCTGTCGGCCTTGAGCATGACGCCGTCGACCTTGGCCATCACGCCGTCGATCTTCTCCGAGTTGCGGGCGAGCGAGTTGGTGAAGGTCTCGAGATTCTTCAGCGAGTTCTTCACCGACTCCTGATTGTCGGCGACGATCTTGTTGATGTTCTGGAGCGTGCCGCGGATCGCCTCGGTGACGTCCTGGAGCTTGTTGGGATCGGCCGTCAGCGTCGGGATGCCGTCCTCGTCGAGCGGCGGCGACGGCGCGGCCTCCTCGCCGCCCTTGAGCGAGATCGCGGCGACGCCGGTCAGGCCCTGGAATTCGAGGCCGACCAGGGTGTCCTTGCGGATCGGGGCGTTGTTCTCGACCATGGCGAGTGCGACAACCCGCCGCGGGTTGTCGAGCTTCACCGAGACCACCTCGCCCACCCGGATACCGTTGAAATTGACACTGCCGCCGTTGCGCAGGCCCGCAGCCGGGCCCTCGAACACGACGCGCAGGGGGCTGCGCTGCTTGGTCGTGTGCAACGACTGAAACCACAGCACGAAGCCGATCGCGGCGGCGATCACCGCCAGCGTGAACGACCCGATCAGCACGTAATTTGCGCGCGTTTCCATCAGCTACTCCGGCACCTCAGCCCATCACCGCGCGAGCGCGCTTGCCATGGAAATATTGCCTCAGCCAGGGATGCTGCGAGGCCTGCATGTCGGCGATCGACCCTGCCGCAATGATCTTACCGTTGCCTAAAACGGCGATGCGGTCACATGCTGTGTAAAGGCTATCGAGGTCGTGGGTTACCATGAAAACGGTCAGCCCCAAAGTCCGCTGCAGCGTCCTGACCAGCTCGTCGAAGTCGCCGGCGCCGATCGGGTCCAGGCCCGAGGTCGGCTCGTCCAGGAAGACGAGATCCGGGTCGAGCGACAGCGCGCGCGCCAGCGCCACGCGCTTGATCATGCCGCCCGACAGTTCCGAGGGAAAGCGATCGGCGACCTCAGGCTTGAGACCCACCATGGTGAGCTTGGCGATGGTGATCTCGTCCATCAGCCGCTGCGACACCCGCAGATATTCGCGCATCGGAAACTGGATGTTCTGCCGCACCGTGAGCGAGGAGAACAGCGCGCCCTGCTGAAACAGCACGCCCCAGCGCCGCTCCACGTTGCGACGCTGCGAGGTATTGGAGGCATCCAGGTCGACGCCGAACACCTCGATGCTCCCTGCGACCTTCGGCACGAGGCCGATGATCGTGCGTGTCAGCACGGACTTGCCCGCGCCGGAAGGGCCGACGAAGCCAAGAATCTCGCCGCGCCTGACGTCGAGGTCCAGCCCGTCGAGCACGCGCGTCGCGCCGAATTGCACGGTGATGTCGCGGACGCGAATGATCGGGTTCTGAATTTCGGGAGCCATCGTCACATCCCGATCGCGGCGAAGAAGATGGCGAACACGCCGTCCATGACAATGACGAAAAAAATGCCTTTCACGACAGACGACGTCGTGTGCTGCCCGAGCGATTCCGCGCTGCCCTGCACCGCGAGCCCCTCGACGCAGGCGACGATGCCGATCACCGCGGCCATGACAGGTGCCTTGACGATGCCAACGATGAAATGGTCGATCGAGATAGCGTCGCGCAGCCGCAGCAGGAAAGCCTCCGGCTGCACGCCCCCATAGAGCCAGGCGACCAGGCCGCCGCCATAGAGCGCGGCCATCGCGCCGAGAAAGGCCAGGATCGGCAGCGCGAGAACGAGCGCGAGCATGCGCGGCAGCACCAGCACCTCGATCGGATCGAAACCCATGGTGCGCAGCGCGTCGATCTCCTCGCGCATCTTCATCGAGCCGAGTTCGGCGGTGTAGGCGCTGCCCGAGCGGCCCGCGACCATGATCGCGACCAGCAGCACGCCGATCTCGCGCAGCACAAGCACGCCGAGCATGTCGACGACGAACAGGTCGGCGCCGAACCTGCGGAAGTGGAAGATGCCCTGCTGGGCGATGATGCAGCCGATCAGGAAGGTGATCAGCACCACGATCGGCACCGCGCGCCAGCAGACCTGCTCGAGATGATGCACGGTCGAGGTCAGGCGGAACGAGCGCGGATGAATTAGGGTGCGCGCGACCGCCGCGAGCACCGCGCCGAGCATGTCGATCAGGCCTGCGACCGTGCCGGCAACACCGGCCACGGCCCGGCCGATCTGCTCCAGCATGCCGGTGATGGTGATCGTGCTGGTGTCGATGACGGGCGTCGCCCTGACCCGCCGCACCTCGTCCACGAGGCTCGAATAATTGGCGGACAGCCCCGCGATCTGCGCTTCGACGGCGCCCTGCGTCAGGCTGCGGCGCAGCCGCTCGATCAGCCAGGCACCAAAGGTGTCGAGCTTGGAGACCTCGGAAACGTCGATGAAGATGCTTTGTGGGCCGCCGGCGAGCTTCTCGGCGTCAGCCACCATCCGCTCCAGAACCGGCGCGAAGCTCGCGGTCCAGGTTCCGGTGGCGCAGAGTGCCAGCGCATTGCCCTTCGCAATCCGTTCCAGCTTCGGATCGCCGTTCAAGATGTCCGCTCCCGTGCCGGGGCGCGAGAAACGGATGAAATCAGATGGTTGCGCACGCGCCCTTACCCAGAGAAGGTATCCCCAACTGGTTAACCTTAGTTGCTAGAGGTAACCAGCAGGTTCAGATTTCGCCAGAGTTCAAAATGACTTCCAGCAAAGTTCCTGCCCTCGCCGCGCGAATCGAGCGCTTTCCCATCGCGGGCAGTTTCACCATCAGCCGGGGCGCCAAGACCGAGGCCGTGACGGTCGTGGCCGAGGTCAGCCGGGACGGCCTGACCGGCCGCGGCGAATGCGTGCCCTATTCCCGCTATGGCGAGACGCCCGAGGCGACCCTTGCCGCCATCCAGGCCATGCAGGAGGCCGTGGCTGGCGGCCTCACCCGCCAGGCCCTGCAAGCCGCCATGCCACCCGGAGCGGCCCGCAACGCGCTGGATTGCGCCCTGATCGATCTGGAAGCCAAAACGGCCGGCTTGCGGGCCTGGAGCCTGCTCGACCGCCCAGCGCCGGGGGAGCGCACCACGGCCTACACGATCTCG
>NZ_JADPIT010000011.1:78742-136768 GCF_023073035.1 Bradyrhizobium sp. 62 | reverse complement strand
AGCGGCGCACCGGCCGCTGCTCAAGATCAAGCTCGGCGGCGACGGCGATCCGGAGCGGATCACGGCGGTGCGCGAGGCGGCGCCCGAATCCGAGTTGATCGTGGATGCCAACGAGGCCTGGACCGAGGCCAATCTGGAGCACAATCTTGCCGCCTGCGAGGCCGTCGGCGTCACCCTGGTCGAGCAACCGTTACCCGCCGGCAAAGACGACGCGCTGGCGCGGATCAAGCGGCCGCTCGTGGTCTGCGCCGACGAAAGCGTGCACGACCGCAACTCGCTCGCAGCCTTGCGCGAGCGCTACGACGCCGTGAACATCAAGCTCGACAAGACCGGCGGCCTCACCGAAGCGCTGGCGATGGCCGATGCCGCTCAGGCGCTCGGCTTCGAGATCATGATCGGCTGCATGGTCGCGACCTCGCTGTCGATGGCGCCTGCGATGCTGGTGACGCCGCAAGCGCGCTTCGTCGATCTCGACGGCCCGCTGCTGCTGGCGCACGACCGCGATCATGGCCTGCGTTATGATGACAGCCTGGTCTATCCGCCGGACTCGTCGCTCTGGGGCTGAGCTTTCAGCCGGTGTCGCGCCGACCAGATCAGAAGCGCGCCGCCGGCGGCCATCGCCGCCATGACGTAATAGAGGCCGTCGCCAATGCGGGCGTAGATCGCGCCTGACACAATCGAGGTGGTCGCACCCAGCAGCCCGTTGCACGCGGCGTAATAGCCCTGCCCCCGCGCGATCTGATGCGACGGCACGCGCTGCACCAACAGGCTCATCGTGCCGAGAATGGTCATCCCGAAGGTCAGGCCGTGGCCGAGTTGCACGACCGCCAGCAGCTCAAGCGGCGGATCATGCGCGGTGACGACCCAGCGCACGACCGCGCTCGCGCCTCCGATCGCCATGAGCGCGGACGGATGCAGCGAGAAGCGCGGCGACAGCGCGAACACGATGATCTCGGCGATCACCCCCAACGTCCAGAGGCCCGCGATCGTCAGCCCGCCGAGGCCCTGGGCCTGCCAGTTGATGGCCGAGAACGTATAATACGCGACATGACTGCCCTGGATCAGCGCGGCCGAAACGATGATGGCCCAGAAGCCCGAGTCGCGCAGCAGCGCCTTGCCGGCATGCGCCACTGTCGTTCTTCGCCTGACATCGTCGAGCGGCTGCAGCAGCATGCCGGCGGCGACCGCAACAACAGCCCAGGCGACGATGATCCAGATCAGATCGCGCGCCGCGATGTGGTCCACGAGATAGCCGCAGGCGAGCGAGCCGGCGGCGAAGGCTGCCGAGCCCCACAGCCGCACCGGCCCGTAATCGAGCCCGTAGCGGGCGACGCCACGCAGCGCATAGGCGTCGGTCAGCGGCATGGTCGGCGTCCACATCATGCAGGTCAGCGCATAGATCAGGAACAGCGCCAGCGGCTGCTGCTGCAAGCCGACCGCCGTGAACCCGATCGCCGTGGCCAGCACGGACACCATCATGCCGGCGCGAATGGCATGTCGCTTTTCGGCAAAGGCGGTGATCTGCGGCAGCGTGGTGAAGCGCGTCATCGCCGGCAGAGCGTTGATGAGGCCGATCCAGGCCGCGTCGATACCGATCGCCTTCAGCCATACGGGAAAGAACGGCAGATGCGTTCCCGACACCGCGAACACCGCCGAATAGAACAGCGCGAGGCTGACGGCGAATCGCCGCTTCCGAGATGCTGCGATGGGGATTTGTGATTCGCTTGCCATCAAACCAATTGCGATTCGGCCGATATCGTGGTGATCGTTACAGTAACGCGTACTGATTTGCGCGACGAGATTGACATGGCCAACGAAGCATTCGCCCTCTCGCCTATGTCTGCCCGTGCGGCCGAGCCGAACGAGCAGGATTACGACGCGATCCGCGAAGCCTTCATGGAGACCGCGCGCGGCCGCTGGTTCCTTGGCGAATATGCCAAGCGAAACCGCAATGCGGATACCCGCATGGTGCTCGACGCGGTCGCGAAAATCGAAGAAACCCTTGCGGCACAGCGCCAACCCGTCGTCGAGGATCGGCTGCCCGAGGCGCTGGTCGCGATCCGGCACGCGATCCGCGAAGCCGAGACGATCGCGATCGCGGCGTTCGATCCCGGGGCGATCGAGGCGAGCCTCGCGCCGATCCCGCGCGGCCTGCGCATCATCAAGGAGATCTCCTGGCGCTGGCGCGAGATCGGCGCCGACGGGCGAATCTGCGACCTGATTGATTCGCAGCTCGCCTCCATCGAGGCGGCCTGCGCGCAGGTTTCGACCATCGACCCCCGCGCCGACCTCAAGGCCGCATTCGATCTGCTCAAGGACCGGATCGACCAGACCGACGCTGACGCAACGCCGCAGGCGGCGCGCCCCTCGCCGACTCCGGTGCAGGATGCACCCTCGCCCGCTGCGGAAGCTCCGCCTGCGGAGGCCGTGCCTGCGGCGATGGCCAGCGAAGCAGCCGTGGCTTTTACGGAGGCGCCGCAGGACATCGCAGAGGCGATCGAGCCCGAAGCAGCCGTGGAGACGGTCGACGTCGTCGCCGAGGCCTTCTCTGTTGCCGAGCAGGCGACGGACGCCGCCCTGGAGCAGGCGCCCCTCGCCGAGAGCCGGATCGCGCCTGAAGACATCGCTTTTGAAGAGCCGGCCACTGAGGCCTTCGCGGAAGTGACGGACGAATTTTCGCCCGAGGCCGCCGCCGAAGCCGAGGATGAAGCCATCCTCGAGGCCATCGCGCTGGAGATGGCCGCGCCAGATCCGGAATTCGACGAGATCATCGAACCGGTCGAGATGGAAGCGACGGTTCCGGAGCCGGTCGTTGCGGAGGCCGCAGCGCCCATCGCAGCCGAGATACCGGAGCCGATCGCACCCGAGCCAGTCGCCGCCGCAGCGATCGTGGAGGAGCCTGTAGAGGAAGCGCCGATCGCGATGGAATCGCTGGCGCGCCTCACCAACGCCATTGCGGAAGCCGCCGCCGAAGTGATGGAGCAGTCGGCGCCGGTGATGGCCGCCACCGCGACATTCGGCGCGGCGCAGGCCACGACGCTGCCGATGCCCTCGCCGGTTCCGGAAGCCTCGCTCGGCGCCACCATCCTCGCCAGCGGCATCCTGCAAAAACCCCGCGCCGCCGCAAACGACCCCATGGCGCCCATCCGCCGCATGACCCAGGCCGAGAAGATCGCGTTCTTCTCGTAAGGGGGCAACCATCTCCTCAACCGCAGACACCCTCACCCTCTGGCGTCCCGTCGGTCCGAAAGAGCTGGAACTGATCCAGCAAACGGGCATGCGCGCGTTTCCGCCGCGCTTGCCCGACCAGCCGATCTTCTATCCAGTCTTGACGGAAGACTACGCCATCAAGATCGCGCGCGACTGGAATGTGCCAGCGAGCGGCGCGGGCTTCGTGACGCGCTTTGCTGTCGAGCGCAGCTTTATCGCGAAGTACGACGTGCAGGAGGCGGGCGGCCGCTCACATCTGGAGTACTGGATTCCGGCCGAAGACATGGATGCCTTCAATGCCGCAATCGTCGGCCTGATCGAGGTCGTCCGTAGCTTCCCCTAGCCGCCGCGCGCTCAGCCCATCATCCGCAATTCCACACCGCACCGATCGGCGTCCGCGTCCAGCATGGCCCAAAACTGCCGCCATTGTAGCGGCCGCCGCCGAAGCCGGGCCGGCCGAAATAGCGCCACTCACCATCCCAGCCGTAATATTGCGGGACCGGATCGATGTACCAATGGCGTCGGTCGCTGGGCGACATCCGCCGCATCGCTTCCTTCTGCTTGTAGAGCGGAATGCTGTTGCTCAGCGGCTGGCGATAGCCGGGCAGGAAGCCATAGCCATGCCAGGCTTGCTTGGGACGCTTTTGGATCGAAGCGGCCGGCGCGACAGCCGGCAGCAGCGACAGGACAATAGCGACAGATAGACACATAAGGCGCGACATGGACCGACCATAAACAGTCGGATGCCGGCAGGCCATTCAAATTCGGGTGGGCGATGTAACAAAGCCCATCCCGAAACCGAAGAGATCGAGAACGGAAATCCACCACCGAGGGTCAAGGAAACATGATTGGTGAAGTGATTGTCATTGGCGATCTGCAATTGCGTGACGGCGCCTCTGTCGACGAACACGACCGACTCGGCGAGCGCATGTACGACATCGTCAGCCGTCTTCCCGGCTTTCTGTCGGTCAAGTCGTTCAAAGCCGACGACGGCGAGGAGCTCACCGTGTTCCGTTTTGCCTCGGAGGAAGCGCTCGAAGCCTGGCGCACCCACCCCGAACATGTCGAGACGATGAAGCGGGGACATGCCGAGTTCTACGCCAGCGGCTTCCTGCAGATCTGCAAGGTGATCCGCGAGGTCGGACCGTTCGAGCACGCGTGACGCAGTCTCGCATCGTTCGATCGTGCGCTTCTAGCTGATCACACCTTTCCTGATCAGGAAGCATCCGTAACTGCTGCTGTCGCCGACCTGCACGACGCCAAAGCTCGCCGCCGCCGCGCGATAAAAATCCGGCCGGGAGAGTTTTCCGGGCGTGACCGGCCGGCCGGCGGCGCGTTCGATCTCGGCGAGCACCGCGCGCTGCACGTCGGGGACGCGATCGGGATCGTCGACCGGCATCATCACGCGCACCGGATCGGGATCGAAATCGTCGAGCGGATAGACCGACATGATGGCGCGGATCGCGGTCTCCATGCTCATGCCCGGCAACCGGATCAGGCGCCGCGAGTGCGTGCTCTGCGCGATGCGTGCCGCCGGGTGGTTGGCATCGACGAAAACGAGGTCGTCGCCATGGCCCATCGAAGCCAGCAGCCAGAGCAGGTCGGGCGTGAGGATCGGATCGATCGATTTCAGCATGTGACGGACTGTCCTCCCATCGTGCACCCACCCCGGCGGGTTCCAAGCGTGATTCAGATCACGCAGCCTACCATGGTGATGGCGATCACGGACCTCAAACTCGAACGCGGCCAAGCTCCCGGGCAACCAATCTCGTATCGAGATCAGTGCCAAAGGAGCACGCCATGTTCCGCCTAAAACCTTTCCTGATGACGGCCAGCCTGCTGGGAAGCCTGTTCGGCTTCGCCTGCGGCCCTGTTTCCGCGCAAGTCGCCCCGGTCGAGCCGGCCCCCACCGCGCTGCAAGGCCCGGAACAGCGCGTGGCGCTGGTGATCGGCAATTCGAACTACCAGAACGCGCCGCAGCTCGCCAATCCCGACAATGACGCGGAGTCCATGGCGAAATTCCTGAATTCGGCCGGGTTCGAAGTGGTCGCCGCGACCGACCTGACCCAGAACGACATGCTTCGCGTGGTGCAGGACTTCTCCGCCAAAGTGTCGGCGCGCGGTCCGAACACGGTGGCGATGGTCTACTACGCCGGTCACGGCGTGCAGCTCGCCGGCGAGAATTACCTCGTTCCCGTCGACGCTAAGGTCTCGAGCCAGACCGAGCTCGTCAACAACTCCGTCCGTCTGGTCGACGTGATGTCGACGCTGGAGACGATCCCGAGCCGCATGCGCATCGTCATTCTCGATGCCTGCCGCAACAACCCGTTCCCGAACGTGAATGATGCCGGCCGTGGTTTGGCCATCGTCGATGCCCCGAACGGTTCGATCGTCGGTTACTCGACTGCGCCGGGCGCGGAAGCGCAGGATGGCACCGGCGGCCACAGCCCCTACACGCAGGCCTTCCTGAACGTCGCGCGCGAGCCCAACGTGCCGATCGAGCAGCTGTTCAAGCGCGTGCGCCTCGAAGTGAACCAGACCACCAGCGGCGCGCAGATCCCGTGGGAGAGCTCGTCGCTGACGTCCGACTTCACCTTCTTCGGCGACACCGCCGTTGCCGCCAACCGCGCGCCGGTGAATGCGCCTGTGGTGCAGATGGCCTCCAACCTGCCGAGCCGCTCGACCCGCCAGGCCTATGACTACGTCGTGTCCGAAGCCCGCCCGGAGTACTATCAGGAGTTCATCACGATGTATCCGCACGACCCGCTGTGCGAT
Source organism: Bradyrhizobium sp. 62 (assembly GCF_023073035.1). Taxonomy (NCBI): domain Bacteria; kingdom Pseudomonadati; phylum Pseudomonadota; class Alphaproteobacteria; order Hyphomicrobiales; family Nitrobacteraceae; genus Bradyrhizobium; species Bradyrhizobium sp. 62. The sequence continues at coordinate 130,783 of NZ_JADPIT010000011.1, read as the reverse complement.
CACGTCCGCTGGCTGCTCAACAACCTGCTGCTCACGCAGGCCTGGCACAAGACGGTGCTCGCGAACTCGCCGGTCGCCTACAAGAACTTCTACGACAGCTACGGCAACACGCCCTATGCGCAGGTCGCGCTGAAGCTCCAGATGCAGCCGAAGCAGATCCCCTTGATGCAGGCGACCAAGTTCCTGGCGCCGCAGAATATCGCCCCGACCTTCAAGATCGGCAATCTCGGCCAGCCCAAATACATGCCGCTGCAGCAGGGTAATGGCGGCGCGCAAGTGAACGGCAATTTGCCGATCGTGCAGAAGTCGGGCGACAACAACGGCATCGGCAAGCTCGGCAATGGCGGCCAGATCGTCAACCTGCCGGCGGGCAACAACCAGCCGAACGGCACGCCGTCGCAGACCCCGGGGAAGATCGTCACCCTGCCCGCGCCGACCAACACCACCAACAACAATGGCGGCATCGGCAAGATCGTGACGCTGCCTGCGACCAACAAGACGCCGAACGGTACTGCTAACGGCACGACCAACGGCACGACCAATGGCACTCCTGGCAAGATCGTGAGCATGCCGGTGAATGTCGGCAAGGGTGGCACGAGCATCGATACGAAGCCCGTCAAGGTTCAGACGCAGAACAACCCGATCCGCATCGACAACGGCGCGAAGATCAACAACAACCCCGTGAACAAGGTGCAGGTGCAGAACAACACCCGCCCGCAGTTCAACACGACCAACCGGCTCGTCAATAATAACGGCAGCAACAACTTCCGGCAGTCGATGAACCAGAGCCCGGGCGGTAACGGCGGCAACAACCACCGCGGCTTCATGCACTGATCGCGGTCGGCCACACACGATAAAGGGCAGAGCGGTGACGCTCTGCCCTTCTTCATGTCAGAAGATTGGACTATCAGGCCACCAGCTCGGCAAACAGATCGGCGTCGACATTGCCGCCGGAGAGCACGATGACGACGTTCTTGCCGGCAACATCGAGTCGCCCCGCAAGCAGCGCGGCCAGGCCGACCGCTCCGCCCGGCTCCACCACGAGCTTCAGCTCGCGATAGGCAAACGCGACGGCCGCGCCGACTTCCTTGTCCGAGGCGGTCACGCCGCGCGCGAGCAGCTTGCTGTTGATCGCGAACGTCATCTCGCCGGGGATCAGGGCCATCAGCGCATCGCAGATAGTGCGGCCTGCCGGCCCGTGCGGCTCGCGATGACCTGCGGTCAGCGACAGGCCGTGATCGTCGAAAGCCTCGGGTTCGGCGACGACGATTTGCGCCAGCGGATAGCGCGCCTTCACAGCCGTCGCGACGCCCGCGATCAGACCACCGCCGGAGGCCGGCGCCACCACGATGTCAGGGGCGAGACCAAGTGCCGCCATGTCCTCGGCGATCTCGCGGCCGGCGGTGCCTTGGCCGGCGATCACGAAGGGATCGTCATAGGGCCTGACCAGCGTTGCGCCGCGCTTCTCGGCGATGCCGCGCGAGATCGCCTCGCGGTCGTCGCGGTCGCGGTCGTACAGCACGACCTCGGCACCGTAGGATTTGGTGCGCTCGCGCTTCGACAACGGCGCATCCGCGGGCATCACGATGGTCGCCTGCATGTCGAGGATCTTGGCCGCCGCCGCCACGCCCTGGGCGTGATTGCCGGAGGAGAACGCCACCACGCCGCCGGCGCGCTTGTGCTGCGGGATCGAGGCGACCTTGTTGAAGGCACCGCGGAACTTGAACGAGCCGGTGCGCTGGAGCATCTCCGGTTTGAGATAGACCTTTGCGCCGACACGTTCGTTGAGCACGGGAAAGGACAACAGCGGCGTACGGACGGCGAAGGGTGCGATCACGCGCGCTGCGGCATCGATATCGGCAGGGCCGATCGGGAGGAGCTGTTCTGTCATGCCTGATGTTATCGCGGCGGATGAGGCGCGGGCAAGGCATCTCCGCGCGAGCATTCTGGGCTCTCAGGCGACGAATCGCGCCGGCTCCGCCCCGTTCCGGCCCGGCAGGACCGCGCCGACCGCCAAAATGCTGTCGATAAAGGCCCGGGCCGAGGCCTCCCAGGTGTAGTTGGAGGCGAATTCGACGCAATCCTGCCGGGAGATGTCCAGCGCGGCGAAGCAGGCGCTGCGCAGATCGTGATCGAGCGCGCCGACCGGCGCATCGCCGATCACGCCGCGGGGCCCCTTCACCGGAAACGCCGCGACGGGCAGGCCGCTCGCCAGCGCTTCGAGCAGGACCAGGCCGAAGGTGTCGGTTTTGCTCGGAAACACGAAGACATCGGCGGCAGCGTAAATGTCCGCCAGTTCCTCGCCGTGCTTTTCGCCGAGGAAGATCGCGTCCGGATAGGCCTGCTCCAGCGCGACACGCGCCGGACCGTCGCCGACGATCACCTTGGTGCCGGGCAGGTCGAGGTCGAGGAAGGCCTCGAGATTCTTCTCCACCGCGACGCGGCCCACCGAGAGGAACACCGGCGCCGGCAGGCAGAGATCAATCGCACGGGGATGGAACAAATGGGTGTCGACGCCGCGAGGCCACAGCACGACATTGTCGAAGCCGCGCTCGGTCAGCTCGCAGGCAAGCGCCGGCGTTGCCGCCATCACGGCGCGGCTGGGGCTGTGGAATCGGCGCAGCGCCCGCCAGATCAGCGAGCCCGGCACCGGCACGCGGGCGCGGACATATTCGGGAAAGCGGGTGTGGAAGCTGGTCGTGAAGGGTAGCTTGCGCTGGCGGCAATAGCGGCGGACCATCAGGCCGATCGGCCCCTCCGTCGCGATGTGGATGCTGTCGGGGTGCGCCTCTTCGATCAGCTTCGCGATTCTGCCCGGCCGCGGCATCGCGAGCCGCACGTCACGATAGCTCGGCATCGCAAAGGTGCGGAACGATTGCGGTGTCAGGTACGAGAATTCGACTTCGAGGCTTTTGGCACCGTCAGCAAGTTTCGTCAGCGTCCGAACCACACCGTTGACTTGCGGGTGCCAGGCGTCGGTCGCGACCAGGATGCGCATCAGGCTGCCTTTGTCATGCAGCTCTGGCTGCAACCTGCGGGACCTGCGCCGGCTTCTCGGCCTGGTCCGCCCAGGTGATGATCTCGAAACGGCCGTCATCGTGCTCGACCAGCGCCGTGCAGCTCTCGACCCAGTCGCCGCAATTCATGTAGCGGATGCCGCCCTCGTCGCGGATCACCGCGTAATGGATGTGGCCGCAGATCACCCCGTCGGCGTCGTGGCGCCGCGCCTCGGCGGCGAGCGCCTGCTCGAATGCGCCGATATAGTTGACGGCGTTCTTGACCTTCTGCTTGGCCCATTGCGACAGCGACCAATAGGGCACCTTGAACATGCGCCGGAAGAAGTTGACGAAGCGATTGAGCTGGATCGCGAAGTCGTAGGCCTTGTCGCCGAGATGAGCGAGCCAGCGGGCGTTCTGCACCACGAGGTCGAAGATGTCGCCGTGGATGACGAGATAGCGCTTGCCGTCCGCGCCGGTGTGGACGGTGTTCTCGACCACGTCGATGCCGCCGAAATGCGTGCCGTAATAGTTGCGCAGGAACTCGTCGTGATTGCCGGGGATGTAGATGACCTTGGCGCCCTTGCGCGCCTTGCGCAGAAGCTTCTGGACGAGATCGTTATGCGATTGCGGCCAATGCCAGCTCGATTTCAGCGCCCAGCCGTCGACGATATCGCCGACGAGATAGATCGTGTCGGCATCATGGAAACGCAGGAAATCGAGCAGAAGGTCGGCTTGAGAACCGCGGGCTCCGAGATGAACGTCGGAGATGAACAACGTGCGAAAGCGCCGCTCGGGGCTCTCGTCACTCACATCGTAACTTCCCATGCGCCAGCCTGTAACAATGTCCCGTGACAGGGGGATGACCAATCGAACCTTTGAGGCACCTTCGGAACCGAATCGCGCTTGCCTCGCCCACCCCGCGAATATCAGTCGCATGCGACAATCAGGCGACATGGCGTCGCAGCGCCCTCCGCAAGAACCCGGAGCTGCGGCGCGCTCGCGAGCGGCGTCAGTAGAATTTGTGGAAATGATGGATCGGGCCGTGGCCGTGGCCGACGCTGAAGCGGTCGGCGGCCGCGATCGCCGCGCTGATCCAGGCCTTGGCGTTGCGCACGGCGCGCTCGAGATCCTCGCCCCTGGCGAGCCCGGCGGCGACCGCCGAGGACAGCGAGCAGCCGGTGCCATGGGTGTTGCGAGTGGCAACGCGCGGCGCGGCCAGCGCGATCGTGGTGCTGGCATCGACGAGATAGTCGATGCTCTCGGCGCCCTCGCCGTGCCCGCCCTTGATCAGGACCGCCCTGCAGCCGAGCGCCAGCAGCCGGCGCCCCTGGCTCTCGATTTCGGCCTCGCTGGCCGCGACCGGTTCGCTGAGCAGAGCCGCGGCCTCGGGCAGATTGGGTGTGATCACCGAGGCCAGCGGCATCAGCTTGATGCGCAGGGCGTCGACCGCTTCGGAGGCGAGCAGGCGATCACCCGATGTCGCCACCATCACGGGATCGAGCACGATATGCCGGGGCGCCCAGCGCGACAGCGCGGCCGCGATCGCATCGATGCTGGCGGCTTGCGCCACCATCCCGATCTTGACCGCGCCGACCTCGAGATCGGAAAACACCGCATCGATCTGCGCGGTGACGAATTCGGCGGGCACCGCGTGAATGCCGGTGACGCCGCGGGTGTTCTGCGCCGTCAGCGCCGTGATGGCGGACGCGCCAAAAACGCCCAGCGCAGCAAAGGTCTTCAGGTCGGCCTGGATGCCGGCGCCGCCGCTCGAATCGGAGCCGGCAATGGTCAGCGCGACGGGCGTTGTCATGGGGCGATCTTCAGCATTTTCGAAGCCATGGACCGTCCTAGCGCGCCTCCCCCGGCCCAGCAAGTTCGCTTGCTAAATTCGGCCGGGTTTGGCCTATTAGCCGCTAGATATGCTTTCGGAGTGACCGCGATGGTTCCCTTTTTCGTCCAGATCAAATGCAAGCTCGGCCAATCCTATGTAGTCGCCAATGCGCTTGCCGAAGCCGAGATCGCCTCCGAGATCTATTCCACGGCCGGTCAATACGACCTGCTGGTGAAGTTCTACGTCGACAACGACACCGATATCGGCCACTTCGTCAACGAGAAGGTTCAGGTGCTGCCCGGCATCCAGGACACCCTCACCATCATCACCTTCAAGGCGTTTGGCGCGAGTTGACCGTCCGGAAAAGGGCGGGCCTGATCAGGCGTCGCCCTCCTTGCGCTTGGGGCGCGGCGGACCGTCCACCGGCAGCAGCGATTTGAGATAGTCCGCCATCGCCGCGAGATCGTCGTCCGGCAATTGCGAGGTGTTCTTGATCACCCGCGTCATCGCGCCCCCGACGCTGTCGCCGTCGGGCAATTCGCCGGTCTTCAGGAAATACGCAATATCCTTCGCGCTCCACTCGCCGAGGCCCTTCTGGGTGATGTTGGGGACCCACCCCTCGCCTTCCGGATTGGGCCCTCCGGCGAAGCGTTGTCCGGCGATGATGCCGCCAAGCGCGTTGCGCGGGCTGTGGCATTCCGCGCAATGGCCAAAACTGTTGACGAGATAGGCGCCGCGATTCCACTGCGGCGACTTCGCGCTGTCGGCGACGAAGGGTTTGCCGTCCAGAAATAAGAATTTCCAGATGCCTACGTTGCGCCGGATGTTGAACGGAAAGCGCACGTCGTGGTCGCGCACCTTGCCTGCAACGGCCGGCAGCGTTTTCAGGTACGCAAAGAGATCGAGCACGTCCTCGCGCCTGCCGTGCTGATAGGACGTGTAGGGAAAGGCCGGAAAGTAATGCTGCCCGTCCGGGGAGACCCCGTGCATCACAGCATTGACGAATTCGGCCTCGCTCCATTTGCCGATGCCGTCGGTCGGATCGGAGGAGATGTTCGGCGCATAGAACGTTCCGAACGGCGACTTGATCGCGACGCCGCCGCCGAGCCTGAAACGATCGGGCTGGTCGGGGACGGCATGGCATGAGGCGCAGCCGCCGGCGTTGAACATCGCCTGGCCATTGGCAAGATCAGGGGCGCGGGCGGGCGCGGTGCCGGCGGCCGCCACCACCGGCGCGCTGAGCCACCAATAGACGCCGGCTGCGGCGAGTGCGGCAAGCAGCACCACAGAGATTGTTCGTCGCAACATGCGGTCCTTTCGTCGTCGCGGCGAAGCTTATGACCGATGTCCTCGCGGCTCCAGCCACGAAGAATTTAGCCCACCGCGGCCAGAAACGGGAATAAACTGAAATGCCGGCTGTTGGAAGTTTGGCGGCCCAAACGGGTTCAGCAGGGAGAAAAATCATGAACAAGATCGTCATTGCCATGTCAGTGCTTGGCGCCGTTGCTTTTGCGGGTTCGGCCAGCGCCGAAAAGCTGAAAGCAACGCTCGACGCCAAGTCCGAGGTCCCCGCAACGACCAGCAGCGGCACCGGAACGGCCGATCTGGATTACGACGCCGCCAGCAAGAAGCTGTCCTGGAAGGTCACCTATTCCGGCCTGTCCGGCCCCGCCACCGCCGCGCATTTCCACGGACCCGCCGAGGCCGGCAAGAACGCCGGCGTCGCGGTCGCGATTCCGAATGCGACGTCCAGCCCGGTCGAGGGCTCGGCGACATTGACCGACGCGCAGGCCGCCGATCTGCTCGGCGGCAAGCTCTACGTCAACATCCACACCGCGGCCAATCCGGGCGGCGAGATCCGCGGTCAGGTGACGAAGTAAACTTCGCACAGACCAGCAAAAAAGGGCGGCTGCCATCGCAGCCGCCCTTTTCGATTCCCGTAGCGCTGGCGCGGGCGTCACACCTCAGGTTCGGCCGCGTTCAGCGCCTGCGCGAGGTCGGCGATCAAATCCGACGGGTGTTCGATGCCGATCGACAGCCGGATCGTGGAATCGAGCACGCCGATCTTCCGGCGGATGTCGGCGGGAACGCCGGAGTGGGTCATGGTGGCAGGCAGGCTCGCAAGCGACTCCGTTCCACCGAGGCTCACCGCCAGCTTGAGGATCTGCAGCGCGTTGAGGAATTTCATGGCCGCGGCCTTGCCGCCGACGATGTCGAACGAGAACGTGGATCCCGCCCCTGTGCATTGCCGGGCGAACACAAGTCCGTCCGGCGACGCCGCCTCGTGATGACCGAGATAGTGCACCTTGGCCACTTTGGGATGATCGCGCAGATAGTCCGCCACGAGGCGCGCATTCGCATCGGCCTTTTCCATGCGCAGGCTCAGCGTCTCGAGCGACCGGTTGATCATCCAGCAGGAATGCGGATCGAGCTGGGTGCCGATGGCGCCCCGCAGCGCCTTGATGCCTTTCACGACCGCCTTCGCGCCGAGCGCGGCACCCGCGATCAGGTCTGAATGACCGCCGACATATTTCGTGAGCGAGTACAGGGAAATATCGGCGCCGTGCTCGATCGGCCGCTGAAACACCGGCCCGAGCAGCGTATTGTCGCAGGCGATGATCGGAACGTGGCCTTGGGTCTTTCCGATGGTCTCGGCGACGCGCCGCATCATCGCGACATCGACCAGCCCGTTGGTCGGGTTGGCCGGGGTTTCGATCAGGATCATCGAGACGCGGCCCTTGCGCATGGCCTCCTCCGCGGCCTGGCTGACCACGGCTTCGTCAACGCCATCGGCGAAGCCGACGGCGCCGATCGACAGACGCGCAAGCGTATTCGTCAGCAGGGTTTCCGTGCCGCCATAGAGCGGCTGGGAGTGCAGAATGACATCGCCGGGGCGGACGAACGCCAGGATCGTGGTCGCGATGGCCGCCATGCCCGACGAGAACAGCGCGCAGCTCTCGGTGCGCTCGTAGATCGCGAGCCTGTCCTCGACGATTTCGCTGTTGGGGTGATTGAAGCGTGAATAGACCAGGCCCGCGCCCATCCCTTCCGGCGGCTCGCGCCGGCCGGAGACGAAATCGAAGAAGTCCTGCCCGTCCTCGGCCGTCTTGAACACGAAGGTCGAGGTCAGGAACACCGGAGGCTTGACGGCGCCTTCCGACAATTGCGGATCATAGCCATAGGTCAGCATCAGCGTTTCCGGATGCAGCATATGGTTGCCGATGTGCGTCTTCGACGGGAACGGTTTGACCATGGCTTGTCTCGCTGTTGCTGATTGAGCTGCTCGCCGCGGGTTGGAACTCCTGATGTCGCAACGCGGTCAGGAGCAAGATGCGTCGGCGTCAAAAGCTCACGCCAATGCCGCGGCGGCTGGAGCCAAGATAGCTGCTCCGGCAGCGATCCGTCAGGCCTTGCGGACAGAATTTCCAGTGCTGCGCGCCAACATGAAAAAAGCGGCTGCTGTCGCAACCGCTTTTTCCCGATTCTCAGTAGCCGGATGGAGCGCAGCGCAATCCGGGCTACGAATCTTTTTCTTCCGTCAGCCGTTCTTCACACGAAACGTCTCGTGGCAGCCGCCGCATTCCTTGCCGACCGCGGGGAAATTCGCCTTGAGCGAGTCCAAATCCTTGATCTTGCCCTTGGCCTCGCCGACGACCTTGGCGAAGCTCGCGACCTTGGCATCGAAGCCGGCCTTGTCCTCCCACACCTTCGGCGAGGCGCTGTAGTCGCCCTCGGGCTTCATGCCCTTGGCGCTCGCCGGAAACAGGTTCGGCAGCTTCTTGGCGGTATCCTCGAACTGCGCCAGCGCGCTGTCCACCGTGGCCTGGTCGTAGGGCTTCTCGCCCTTGACCATCGCTGCCACTGCGCCGGCGTTCTTGCCATTGCCCTTCATCAGGGTCTGGACCTCCTTGACGGAGTCCTGTTGTGCCCAAACCGCGCCCATACCGAGCAGGAGCGCGCCCCCAACAACCAACACTCGCTTCATTCGCAAAGTCCCTTTCCTTGATGCAGGATTGCCTTGATGCAGGATCGCCGTGCTGCACGATCGTGCTGACCCCTCAATGGGGCCAACACCGCTCGGCAGACTTCATTCCCGTGGAAGATTGTCACAGGTTGTGACGGCGATGGTGCTCGTTGACGGCGATCCACACCCGCTCCGGGGTCGCCGGCATGTCGATGTGGTCGATCTTGTACTCGCGCCAGAGCCCGTCGACGATGGCGTTGACGACGGCCGGGCAGGACCCGATCGCGCCGGCCTCGCCCGCGCCCTTGACCCCCAGCGGATTGGTCTTGCAGGGAACGTTGGCGGTCTCGAACACAAAGTCCGGCCCGTCCGCCGCGCGCGGCAACGCGTAGTCCATGAAGGTCGCGGTGACGAGCTGGCCGTCGCCCGCGCCATAGACCACCTGCTCCATCAACGCCTGGCCGATGCCCTGCATGGCGCCGCCATGGACCTGGCCGGCCAGCAGCAGCGGATTGAGCGTCATGCCGAAATCATCGACGATCACGTAGTTGACGATTTTGATGATGCCGGTGGCCGGATCGATCTCGACCTCCGCGACATGGGTACCGTTCGGATAGGTGCCGTCGGCGCTGGCAAAGGTCGCGCTCGCATTGAGCTTCGACGGATCCGCGCCGGGTCGCTTGGCGAGATCGGCGAACGAAATCGAACGGTCGGTGCCGGCGATGCGCACGATGCCGTCGGTGATCTCGAGGTCGCCGGCGCTGGCTTCCAGCGCCTGGGCCGCGATTTCCTTCAGCTTCTGCCCGAGTTCGCGGGTCGCGCGCTCGACGCTGACACCGCCCGACGGGATCGAAGCCGAGCCGCCGGTGCCGAGGCCCGTGGCGATCATGTCGGTGTCGCCCTGGTGGACGTGCACGCGCTCGGGCGCCACGCCGAACTGCTCGGCAACGATCTGCGCATAGGCCGTCTGGTGGCCCTGCCCGCTCGACTGGGTCCCGATCAGGACCGTGATATCGCCATTGGGGTCCATCCGCACATTGGCGGTCTCCTCGCCCATGGTGCCGCAGACCTCGACATAGCTCGCAAGTCCGATGCCGCGGATCAGGCCATTCTTCTTGGCCGCCTTGGCGCGCTTGCCAAACTCTTTCCACTCGGCGATCTCCATCGCGCGCTTCAGATGCGCGGCGAAGTCGCCGGAATCGTAAACCTTGCCGGTCGCGGTCTTGTAGGGCAGCGCTTTCGGCTGAATGAAATTCTTGCGGCGGATGGCATCCACCGTCATGTCGAGTTTTCGCGCGCAGGCGTCCACGAGACGTTCGATAACGTAAGCCGCTTCGGGCCGCCCGGCGCCGCGATAGGCATCGACCGGCACGCTGTTGGTGAAGATGGTGCGCACCCGGCAGTGGAACGCCTGGATGTCGTAGAGGCCCGGCAGCATGCCGGCGCCGCCATGCGGGATATAGGGCCCGAAGGTCGACAGATAGGCGCCCATGTCGCCCATCAGGTCGCAATCCATCGCGAGGAACTTGCCGTCCTCGGCCAGCGCCATCTTCGCGGTGGTGACGTTGTCGCGGCCCTGCGCGTCGCCCATAAAGTGCTCGGTGCGGTCGGCCGCCCATTTCACCGCCTTCTTCAGCTTTCGCGCGGCGACCGCCAGGAGGGCGTATTCCCGATAGGGAAACAGCTTTGTGCCGAAGCCGCCGCCGACGTCGGGGCAGATCACCCGCATCTTGTCGGTCGGAATGTTGAGCACGTTCTGGCAGAGGATGTCGCGCAGGCGATGGCTGCCCTGGCTGCCGACCGTCAGCGTCAGATGGTCGCGCTTGGCGTCGTATTCGCACACGGCCGCGCGCGTTTCCATGAAGTTCGCGACGACGCGCGGATTGACGATCGAGATCTCGGCCACCGCATGCGCTTTGGCAAAGGCAGCTTCGGTCGCTTTCTTGTCACCGATCGAGACGTCGAACAGCACGTTGCCGGGCTTGTCCGGCCAGACCAAGGCTGCGCCCTTCTTCACGGCGTTGACGACGCCGGTCACCGCTGGCAGCGGGCTCCATTTGACCTCGATCGCCTCGATCGCGTCGCGGGCCTGGTCGACGGTCTCGGCGACCACGAAGGCGATGGAATCGCCGACATGGCGTACCTCGTCCTTGGCGAGGATCGGGTAAGGCGGCCCGGTGAAGGGATCTGTCTCGAGATTGAACAGGCAGGGCAGATTGCCAAGATCCCCAACGTCATCGGCGGTCAGGATCAGCGCGACGCCGGGGAGAGTGCGGGCACGGCTCGCATCGATGGTGTATTTGGCATGCGCATGCGGCGAGCGCAGCATCAGGCAGCGCAAAGCGGCCTGCGGCGCGTAATCGTCGGTATAGCGGCCCTTGCCGCGGATGAGCGCGTCATCCTCCTTGCGCAATACGCTTTGGCCAACGCCGAACTTGATGGGAGCCGCCATTTTCTCGTCCCGTTTCTCATGGTTGTTTTGCCGGCATATTGCCGTGGAAAAACTGGCAAGGCAAACGGGTTTAGCCATGCGAAAACCGTCCAGCGCCCTCACCTGTCAGAGCAGGATGGAACGGGAGTGCCGCAGCTCGGTCATTTCGCTGTGAGGATCGGTCCGCTTGATGGCATGGTGCCGAACCCGCCCGCAGTGCACGCCTGAGAACAAGCAGCCGTGCCGACGGCTGCTTGCTCACAAAGCGCATCTCCGCTTCGGATGGCTCATCAGTTAGATCCCCCCGCGGCTCCATAGATCTCTGGCGTGATCCCTCAGCCTATCGATAGCCCGTTCCGGCGAGATGTAGTCGACCTCGCCACGCGTTATGCCGATATCCATCAGCTCCCTGTCACTCAGGTCCTGCAAGGCGAGGTGTGGACCCTGCCGCCAGCGCCAGTCCTGGAGCGCACGCCAGTATTGCGCGAGCAAGCCTGGGATGCTCCACGTCGAGGCAAGTTCGAGAGGGAGCCTCTCGGTCTCGGATGTCATGTTCGTCTGTTGGGGTGGCATCGGACGCTCCTGCTGTTGTGCCGGCAGGAAGCGTGGCCAAACAAAAGGCCCCGTCCGATGCCGGCGGGGCCTGGTGAAAAGATGTCGTCGTCGAATTCCTAGCGCACGACTCCTTCCACGGCCCAGCCGAAGCGGGTCATGTGGTTGCGGTTGAGTTTGCGCGACGATTTGATCATGCGCTGCGATTACCACAGCAATCGCGCAAAATCAAGAGATGTGTAGAGGTTCGCTGCATCCTGGAGGCGAGTCCCTTACCCTGGCGCTTTCTTGCCCTACACACGCCCTCAGGACTTCGTCTGCTTCGCTTCTACGTATCGTGCGAAGTTGTCGAGGATTGCCTGCCAACCGCCTTGCTGCTGCTCGACCGAATGCGTCGATTCGCCATCGAAGACCACGCGGACGAGAATGCCCTTTGGGCCGGGCACAAACTCGACTTCGGCTTTTCGCTCGCCGAACGCGTATTCGATCCGCTTATGCTCGATGATTTTCGTGTAGGTACCGGCGAAGTCAAAGCCCATGCTGCCGTCCTTGGCCTCCATGCGCGATGAGAAGACACCGCCTTCTCGCAGGTCGACGGTCGCCTTGGTCGTATGCCAGTCGTCGGACGCGGCGTTCCACTTCATGATGTCGGCCGGCGTCGTATAAGCGCGCCAGACCTGATCGATGGGGGCTGCTACGTTGGTTTCGACGGTGATCCTCATAAACAGTGCTCCTGGTTCGATTTTTGCCGGCTCAAGGTGACGGCATCACGTCAATTGTGCGGGGTCCATCCGCCGCACTTCCGAGATGTGTCGATCCAAGGACGATCGAGACTGGCCCATGCCGACAAGGTCGAGCCGTCAATGCGTTGAAAATATGAAAAAGCTAGCCCCGCACCAGCGAGACCAGCCAGCGGCGGCCGAACAGGGCGAGGATGGCGAGCGCATAGACGATCGTGCCCCCGACGGCCAGCAGAAGCAGCGTCAATTCGTCCCGGAAGGGCATCGCCCCCAACGAAGGACCGCCAAAGCGCGCGATGAGCCAGAAGGCTGCCGCCAGGATGATCCCGGTCAGCAGGAATTTGGCGAGCGACAACAGCCAGGCGCGGTCCGGCACGAGAAAGCCTCGCCGCACCGCGAAGAACAGCACCAGCAGCAGGTTGGTCCACACGCCGACGGCAGTGGCCAGCGCAAGCCCGATCTGGGCCAACGATCCCATCAAGGCGACCTTGAGCGCGACGTTGACCGCGATGCCGGTCAGGGAGGCGCGAACCGGCGTTGCCGTGTCCTTGCGCGCATAGAAGGTCGCGACCGCGCTGCGGATCAACACGAAGGGGATCAGGCCGATGGCATAGGCCGCGAGCGTGGCGCCGGCGGCGGCGGCATCGGCTTTCGAGAACGCCCCGCGGGCGAACAGCGCGCGCATGATCGCGTCGGGCACAGTGAGGAAGGCGGCGACGAACGGCACCGAGAACAACAGCGTGAAATCGAAGGCGCGGCGCTGCGCCTTCATCGCGCCGTCATGGTCGTTGGCCGTGATCCGCCGCGACATCTCCGGCAGCAGCACCGTGCCGATGGCAATGCCGATCACGCCGATCGGGAGCTGGTTGAGGCGGTCGGCGTAATACAGCGCCGACAGCGCGCCCGCAGGCAGGAAGGTCGCGATGATGGTGTCGGCAAACAGCGCCAGCTGCGTGCCCATCGAGCCCAGCGTCGCAGGCCCGAGTGCCCTAAAGAATGCGCGGACGTCTTCGTCGAGCTTGAGTGGCGCAAAGCGCGGCAGGCCGCCGTGGCGGGCGAGATCGCCGGCGAGCAAGAAATACTGCAAAAAGCCGGAGATCAGGACGCCCCAGGCGGCGGCGTGGCCCGCGCTGGGAAACCAGGCGGCAAGCGCCAGCGTCATCATCATCGAGACGTTGAGGAAGATCGACGCGGCTGCGGCGCTCGCGAAGCGCTGCATCACGTTGAGCATGCCGCCATAGAGCGTCACCAGCGTGATCAGCAGCAGATAGGGAAAGGTGATCCGGGTCAGCTCGATCGCGAGCTTGCGCTGCTCGGCGTCCTCGGAAAAGCCGGGGGCCAGAAGGCTCATGGCTTGCGGCATGAACAGCCAGGCGACGATCAGCAGCACCACCTGCGAGGCCAGCAGCAGCGTGAAGATGCGGTCGGCGAACAATCTTGCCGCCCCCTCCCCGCGTTCGCCATGGACGTGCGCATAGGCCGGCACCCAGGCCGCGTTGAAGGCGCCCTCGGCAAAGATCGCACGGAAATGGTTGGGCAGCCGCAGCGCCACGAAAAAGGCGTCGGCCACGGGGCCGGCGCCGAGAATCGCCGCAAGCATGATGTCGCGGGCAAATCCCGTCAGCCGCGAGAGCAGCGTGTAACCACCAACCGTGAAGATACGTCCGAGCATCGTTCCCTTCTAAAGGAAGAGCTCGCGCAGCAAAACGGCGAATTCAGGTTGAAAGCGCGCCGCGCACGGCCGCGATGATTCGCTCCTGATCGGCTTCGGTCAGGTAGGCGTGCATCGGCAGGCTGATGACGTCCTGCGACAGGCTCTCGCAGCCCGGCAGGCCGCCCTCGGCCACCGGGTACTGCTTGTAGGCCGTCTGCTGATGCATCGACTTGCCGTAATAGATCGCCGTCGGCACGCCCTGGGCCTTCAGCGCGGCGGCAAAGCCGTCGCGGTCGGTGCCCTCAGGGAGGCGGATCGTGTACTGCGCCCAGACCGAGGTGTTGCCGGGAGCAACGCGCGGCACGGTGACCACATTGCTGAGACCGCGCGCGTAGCGCTCGGCGACCTTGTTGCGGGCGGCGATCTCGTCGTCGAAGATCTTCAGCTTCTCGATCAGGATCGCGGCCTGCATGGTATCGAGCCGGCCGGTCAGGCCGAGGCGGACGTTGTCGTATTTGTCCACGCCCTGCCCGTGCACGCGGATGCTGCGCAGCGTCGCCGCGAGCTCGTCGTCATCGGTAAAGATCGCGCCGCCGTCGCCGAAGCAGCCGAGCGGTTTTGCGGGAAAGAAGCTGGTCGCGGTGGCGAGTGCCAACGTGCCGAGCTTGCGGCCCTTGTAGCTCGCGCCAAAACCCTGCGCTGCGTCGTCGAGCACGAACAGGCCATCAGCCTTGGCGATCTCGGCGATGGCATCGTGATCGGCCGGCTGGCCGAACAAATCGACCGGAATGATCGCGACCGGCTTGAGGCCGGCCTTGCGGGCGGTCGCGATGCCGCGCTTGAGCGATTCCGGGCTCATGTTGGAGGTGGCTTCGTCAACGTCGACATAAACCGGCGTCGCGCCGGTCCGCGCCACCGGCGAAGCCGTCGCGATGAAGGTGAAGGACGGACACAGCACGGCGTCGCCGGGCCCAACATTCTTCGCCATCATCACCATCAGGATCGCATCGGTGCCGCTGGCGCAGCCGATCACATGCTTGGCGCCGCAATATGCCGCAAGCTGCTTCTCGAGCTCGGCGACTTCAGGGCCGTTGACGAACTGACAATGGTCGAGAACCCGCTTCACGGCAGCATCGAGCGAGTCGCCGAGCCGACGGCGCTGCGAGGCGACGTCGATGAAGGGAATGGGTTCGGAACGCAGATGCTGGTTCATGGCGCCTTCTTGGCTAGTCGACATGGAAAGAGTTCAACCGGCAACGCGGCGCGGACCCTTGCGGGCCGACGACGTGGCCGCGGGCCGCGACGGCGTTTCCAGGCACTGCGTCGCGATCTCGAGGCTGGCGACACCTTCGTCGCCGGTGACCGCCGGCGTCTCGCCGTTGCGCACGGCCTTGAGGAACGCGATCAGCTCGGCGCGGAGCGGCTCGTCATGGCCGACCGGAAGATGCCGCATCGAATAGCTGCCGTCAGGCTTGAAGCCGAAACATTCGGTGACCTGGCGCGTCAAGAGATCGCCCATCACGTATTTGCCGCGGGTCGCGACCGTGACGCTACGCGCCTTGAACGGCGTCAGCCAGTTGGTGTTGATGTGCGCGAGCACGCCGTTGGCGGTGCGGAACTGCAAGAGCGCGATGTCCTCGCGCTCGGCGACCGCACTCGACAATTGCGGCTGCACCTCGACGATGTCGGACTCGGTGAACCAGCGGATCAGATCGATGTCGTGCACGGCGAGATCGATGACGACGCCGACATTGGACATGCGCGGCGGAAACGGGCCGACGCGCGTGATCGCGATCGACAGAATATCCTCGCCCGCGATCGCCTGCTTGACGGCGGCGACCGCCGGATTGAAGCGCTCGACATGGCCGACCATCAGCGTCACGCCGGCCTTTTGCGCAGCCGTGACGATCTCGCGGCCTTCCGCGACCGTGGACGCAATCGGCTTCTCGACCATCACGTGGATGTTCTTGGCGATGCAGGCGAGCGAGACCTCGTGATGCAGATGGGTCGGCGCCGCGATGGTGACGGCATCGACGCCTTCGGCCAGCAGCTGGTCGAGCGTCTCGAAGCTCGCGCAATTGGCAAGCTCCATCGCCCGGGTGCGATGTGCCGGCGAAGGATCGACGACGCCGACGAGGTTGACGCCGGGAAGACCCGCGAGCACGCGCGCGTGGTTGCTGCCCATCACGCCGGCGCCAATGACGCCGACGCGCAAGCCGGCCTTTGCCGGTGCCGATCCTGTGGAACTCATTTGAGCAAACCCCGATTCAACGCAAATCCCCGGGGCGCTTCTAGCACGGACGCCACATTTGTGGCGAATGGGGAGCTAGCGGTCCGGACACGATTTGATTCAAAAAGTTACACGTTTCCCGGGCCTTAAGCCTCTGAAAGACACCACTCTTTTGGCCCGGATCGCGTGATTCGGAGTGTGCTGGTTACGACCTTTGATAGTCGTCTTCAATCCGGATGATGTCGTCTTCCCCGAGATAGCTTCCAGTCTGGACCTCGATCAGCTCCAGCATGATTTTACCGGGGTTCTCCATCCGGTGCACCGCGCCCATCGGAATGTAGATCGACTCGTTCTCGTGCACGCTTTTGACGGTCTCGTTGACGGTGACGCGGGCGGTGCCGCGGACCACGATCCAGTGCTCGGCGCGATGATGGTGCTTCTGCAGCGACAGACGCCCGCCGGGCTTGACCACGATGCGCTTGACCTGGTGGCGCTCGCCATTGTCGACCGATTGGTAGCTGCCCCAGGGCCGATGCACCTTGAGATGCTCCTCGGTGACCTTCGGTGCGACCGCCTTGAGTTTTGTGACCAGCCGCTTGAGCCCGTTGGCATCTTTTTGGCGCGAGACCAGAACCGCATCGGCAGTCGCAACCACGATGAGATCGTCGACGCCTTCGAGCGCGACCAGCGCGGCATCGGTGGTGACGTTGCAGTTGCGGGAATCCTCGAACACGGCGGCGCCATGCGAAGCATTGCCTTGCGCGTCCTTGTCCGACAATCCCCACACCGCGTGCCAGGAGCCGACATCGGACCAGCCGCAGGACACCGGCACCACCGCGGCGCGCGCGGTCTTCTCCATCACCGCATAGTCGATCGAGATCGCCTTGGCCGCGCCGAACGCCTCGGGCTCCAGCGTCACGAAGCCGAGATCGCGGCCGGCATTGCTAACAGCATTGGAAATCGCCTCTACGCTCGCTGCATCGACCTTGCGGTATTCGTCGAGCAACACAGTGGCGGGGAACATGAAATTGCCGCTGTTCCAGAGATAGCCGGAATTGACGTAATCGGCGGCCTTCACCGCATCCGGCTTCTCGACGAAGCGCGCGACCGCGTGCACCTCGCCGGAGATGACCTCGCCTGGGCTGATATAGCCGTATTCGGTCGCCGGCCGCTCCGGCTTGACGCCGAACGTGACGATGCGCCCGGCGCTCGCGGCGGTGAGGCCCTGGCGGCACGCGGCGACGAACGCCGCATTGTCCTGCACCACGTGGTCGGCGGCGAGCGCGAGCACGATCGCCTCACTGGCGCGGCTCTGCGCGAACACCGCGCCGGCGGCGATCGCAGGCCCGGAATCGCGCCGCATCGGCTCCAGGATCACGTCGGCCTCGATGCCGATCTCGGCGAGCTGCTCAAGCACCATGAAGCGATAGGAAGCATTGGTGATGACGATCGGGCGATCGAACAGCGAGACCTCCGAGACGCGCAACAGCGTGTCCTGGAAGGTCGAGCGGGTGCCGAACAGCGGCAGGAACTGCTTGGGGCGCACCTCGCGCGAAGCCGGCCACAGCCGCGTTCCGGCACCGCCGCACATGATCAGGGGGATAATGCGTTTGTCCATCGTCATTTCAAACCTTGAACTCGTTCCGATACCAGGTGACAAAATTACGAATTCCGTGTGCGATCGGCGTTGACGGTGCAAAGCCGGTGTCGCGCATCAGATCCTCGACATCCGCGAACGTTTCCAAAAGGTCTCTCGGCAGCAATTCTTTGATCGCCGTCCGACCCAGCCCCTGCTCCAGAATCCGACGACATGCATCAGCTCTTCCGGATGGTGGTTGCCGACATTGTAGACCTTAGACGGCGCATTTGCGGCAGCCGGGTCATCGGCGGGCATCAAGCCGATGAAATCGGCGGCGCCCGTGACCAAAATCTCCTGATCCCTCATCCTGTTCCCAAGGTCTGCTTCACCCGATCCGTGCTCGATCTTTCGCCCGCGGCGCCTCTTTAGCCTCCGCATCGACGGGGTCGCAATAGCTCCGCTGCCCTGCATGAGGGCTCTCGATCACCGCTATTGCAAGATCGACGCCAAAACCATACCAAAGCGGCCGAATTCGGCGCCTTGCGTCGGGTTGCTTCAACCCTTGTTCATGCGGGCGAAATGCGCCGAATCCTGCTGTCGACGGCCAAGATCCTGATTTCCGGAGCGCTGCTCTACCTGGCGCTGCGCAAGGTCGATCTGTCCGAACTGTTCTCGCGCTTCACCGTGACCAGCCTGTTCTGGATCGGCTTGGCGATCGCCGTCACGTTCCTGCAAATCTTCGTCGGCGTGTTGCGCTGGCGCGAGGTCAGCGCCGCATGCGGCGCCCCGCTCGAGCTCGGCCGGGCCATGCGCTACAACGTGATCGGATCTTTCTTCAACCAGACCCTGCCCTCGGCGATCGGCGGCGATGCGGTCCGGTTGTGGCTTGTCGCGCGCGCCGGCGCCGGCTGGCGCGCTGCGACCTACTCGATCTTCGTCGATCGCGCGATCGGTTTGATCGCGCTCGCGATCATGATCGTCGCGAGCCTGCCCTGGAGCTACAGCCTCATCGCCGATCCACACGGGCGCTCGGCGCTGCTGCTCGTCGATCTCGCGGCGCTCGCGGGTGGTCTCGGCTTCCTGGTCTTCGGCGCGCTGAAATGGCACTGGCTGAGAACCTGGTGGGCCACGCATCACATCCACGCCTGTGCCGTGATCGCCAACCGCGTGATCTTCAGCCGCTCGCGCGGACCAGCCGTCGTGAGCCTGTCACTCGCCGTGCATGTGCTGGCCGTCGTGGTCGCCTGGTGCGTCGTGCAGTCGATCGCGGCGCCGGTCGGCTTCAGCGACGTCTTTATGCTCGTGCCGCCGGTGATGCTGATCACGATGATGCCGATCTCGATCGCCGGCTGGGGCGTGCGTGAAGCCACCATGAGCCTCGCGTTCGGCTTCGCGGGGCTGGCCGCCAACGAGGGGGTCAACGTCTCGCTGCTGTTCGGCGCCGTGTCCTTCATCGTCGGCGCGATCGGCGGCCTGGTCTGGATCCTCAGCGCGGAGAAAGCCGCGCAGGGATCGGCGCCGCTCGGGGTACCGGAGTGAACGCGACCGTTGACGCGCTCGGCGCCGTACCCTCGCTGCTTGCCGTTGCGATTGCCGCGCTGGTGTCGGGCGTCATCACCTGGACCAGCCGTCCCCTGCTCCAGCGTTACGCATTGGCGCGGCCCAACGCGCGGTCCTCTCATCGCATCCCGACCCCGCAGGGTGCGGGCATCGCCGTGATATCAGCGACGCTGCTGGTCGCATCAGCCTGGGCAGCCTGGGCGAACATCGCGATTCCGCCGGCGCTGATCGCTGCAACGGTCTTGATCGCCGTGGTCGGATTTGCCGACGACATCAAGTCGCTGCCGGTGCTCGTGCGCCTCGTGCTGCAGGCCGCAGCTGTCGCCGCCGTCGTGTTCACCACGCCCGAGACCGCGCGCATCGTGCCGGCGCTGCCGCTCGCGCTGGAGCGCGGACTCATCCTGCTGGCGGGCGTGTGGTTCGTGAACCTCGTCAATTTCATGGACGGGCTCGACCTGATGACGGTGGCGGAAGTGGTGCCCGTCACCGCCGCGCTGCTGCTGCTGGGACTGCTCGGCGATTTGTCGTGGCCGGCGGCGCTGATCGCCGCGGCGCTGTGCGGCGCCATGCTCGGCTTTGCGCCGTTCAACAAGCCGGTCGCGAAAGTCTTCCTGGGCGATGTCGGCAGCCTGCCGATCGGCCTTTTGCTCGGCTGGTGCCTGCTCGAGCTCGCCTGGCGCGGGCAGCCCGCCGCGGCGCTGTTGCTGCCGGCCTATTACCTCGTGGATTCGACCATCACGCTGTTCCGGCGCATCGCAAGGCGCGAGCAATTCTGGTCGGCGCATCGCTCGCATTTCTACCAGCGTGCCACCGACCATGGCTTCACGGTTTCCCGCGTGATCGGGGAGGTGTTCGCGCTCAATCTCGTGCTCGCGGGGCTTGCCATCGTCACCGCTCGCGCCGGCTCGATGACGATCACGCTGACCGCGCTGTCGGCGGGCGCAATCGCGATCGGCATCGTGCTGCGGCGGTTCTCCGGCCCTCAGGCGTCCTGAGCCACCAGCGCCAGCCGCAGCCCCTCGTCGAGAGACACCGGCGGCTGCCACCCGGTCGCGGTCGCCTTGGCGAGGTTGAGCTCGAGCGAGCCGATCAGGCTGTCATGCGTATCCTGCCGGCCCAACACGCTCAGCAACGTCCCGAGCAGGTCCTGTGGCATGCCGAACAGCCGCGAGCTCTTGCCGGCAGCCTTGGCCAGCCGCTCGATGAACTCGGGCGTCGAGACCTGCTCCCTGTCGGCCACCAGGAAGATCTCGAAATTGCTCGCGGGATCTGGATGAGAAAGCCGGCGCAGGATGAACGACGACAGGTTCTGCACGGCAAGGAAGGCGCGGTGATTGCGGATCGCGGCAAAGGGCAGCGGCAGCCCGAGGTTCACTGCACGCGTCAGCAGCGCGAAATTGCCCTTGGCGCCCGCACCATAGACCAGCGGCGGCCTGATCACCGAGACCTTCATGGCGCTGTCGCGCGCCAGCGTCTTCAAGCCCGCTTCGGCCGCGGCCTTGGACATGCCGTAGAGACCGCGCGGCGTCAGGACATCGTCCTCGCTGAACGGCCCGCGGCCCTCATTGCTGCGACCGTGCACGAGAACGGTGCTGATGAAAATGAACTGCCGCACGCCGGCCGTCGCCGCGCTGCGCGCCAGGTGGAGCGTGCCGGCAATGTTGACGTTGCGGTAGAGCTGGACCGCATGCTCTTCGTGCTTGTGATGCACCCGCGCGGCGAGATGAACGACGGCATCGACGCCTTCAAGCGCGGCCTGCCAGTCGGTTTCGGGGCCGATCGTTTCGATCACGACCTCGTCGTCCATGCCTTCCGGTCTGCGGACCGCGCGGCGGACCGACCACCCCTCGCGCGCCAGCGCGGGCACGACGTGACGGCCGACGAAACCGCTCGCACCCGTCACCAGCACGACTGGCTTGCGCTCGTTCATCGTTGCTCCGGCAGTTCGGGGTTGCGCAACAATTCGTCGGTCAGGGCGGCATAGGCGTTCATCGCGGTGACGCGATCGAACTTCGCCGCCGCCTTCACCGCGCGCCCCGCAAAGGCGACACCGTCGGAGCGAGACGCCGCGCGGATCGCCTCGGCCAGTTGATCGGCGCGGCCCGGCGTCACGACCCAGCCCAGCCCGTTCTCCACCACGGTCAACGCAGCCTCGGCCTCCGGTTCGGAGACCAGCACCACGGGACGGCCGACCGCCAGCAGATTGTAGAACCGGCTCGGCACCGAAACCCCCGCAACGTCCTTCCGGTACGGAATGATCCAGAGATTGGCAGCCGCCAGGAATGGTTCGAGCTCGGCATCCTCGACCCGTCCCACGAAGGAGACATTGGGCAAGTTCGCCTCCGTCTGCAACTGCTTCAACCGCTCGAAGCCGATGCCCCAGCCGGAGAGCAGGAAGTGGATATCAGGCTCGTCCCTCAAAAGACGCGCCGCCTCGAACACGATCTCCGGATCATGGGTGAAGCCGAGATTGCCCGACAGGCCGACAACGAAACCCGCCGAGAGCGCTTTGCGGAACGGATTATCCGCCGTCACCGGCCGGGGTGCGGCCACGAGCGTCGCCCAGTTCGGGATGAAGCGGATCTTGTTTCGCGTCATGCCGGAATAGCTCAGTAGCGGCCGTTCCGCATCGCGGCCGATGGTGATGACGGCATTGAGCGCGCGGAACATCAGGCCGTTGGCGGCGCGCATCGTCATAGTGATAATCGAACCGGGCTTCAGCAGGCCCGCCATCACCAGCACGTCAGGGAAGAGGTCGTGCATGATCAGCGCTGAGCGCGCGCCCTTCAGCCTCGCCGCCGCCGCGACTGCGTAAGGCAGCATGAACGGTGCGGTAACGGTGAGCACGACGTCGCCTCGCCTCAACTCCCGTGTCAACGCCAGGAACGTGCGCACCGCGAACAGCAGCTCGGAGGCGCCGCGCCGCACCAGCGCCGCCTTGCCCGCCATGCGGTTCTTGACGGCGACGACCCGCGGCTTGCCCGGGCCGGTCTGCGAGGCCGGCAACGCGCCTGATGAGCCCGACAGCACCACGACCTCGTGATCCCCGGCGATGCGGCAGGCGATCTCGGCCATGATCGCCGCCGTCGTGCTCGGATCAGGCGGGTAGTGCTGGCTCGCCACGACGATCTTGCCTCGAGGCTGCATGATCAGGCCGCGGTGGACCCGAATTCCGGAATCGCGTCCTTCAGGATGGTCCTGATGGTGGCCCGATCGTCGCGCGCGATCGCCTGCTCCAGCGCCGCAATCCATTTGCGCAGCGTCTGCATCGGCGGCTCGTTCGGCTGCGCGGCCATGATGCCGGCGACGCCGATCTCGCGGGTCGGCTCCTCGGAGGCGAACAGGATTTCGTGCAGGCGTTCGCCGGGCCGCATGCCGGTGAACACGATTTCGATGTCGTAGCCGGGTTGCAAGCCCGAGAGACGGATCATGCGCTCGGCGAGATCGACGATCTTCACGGGCTGGCCCATGTTGAGCACGTAGACCGACACGTCCGAACGCTGCGTTCCGAGCGCATGCGTTGCCGCCGTGATGACGAGATCGCAGGCCTCGCGGATGGTCATGAAGTAGCGGACCATGTCGGGATGCGTGACCGTCACGGGACCGCCGGCATCGATCTGGGCCTTAAACTTCGGCACCACCGAGCCGTTCGACGCCAGCACGTTGCCGAACCGAACCGAGATCAGCCGCATCGACCGCCTGGCGCCGCCGTGACCCGCCGCAAGATCATGGTCGAGCGCCTGGCAATACATCTCGGCGAAGCGCTTGGTCAGGCCGAGCATCGACACCGGCTCGATCGCCTTGTCGGTCGAGATCATCACCATGGCTTCGGCGCCGGCACTGTGCGCGGCATCGGCAACGTTGATCGAGCCGAAGATGTTGGTCTTGACGCCCTCGCTCCAGTCGCGCTCGAGGATCGGCACGTGCTTGAGCGCGGCGGCATGGAACACGATGTCCGGCTTGAACTCGGCCATCAGGCGCATGATGCGCTCACGGTCGCGGATGTCGGCGATCCGCCCTTCGATCGAAGCAGCGGTGCCGAGCGCCGCGAGCGTTTCCGTGATTGCGTAGAGCGCGGGCTCGGAATTTTCCACGATCAGAAGGCGCGCGGCGCCGAACGCGACGACACGTTCGCAGATCTCGGAACCAATCGAGCCACCCCCGCCGGTGACGATCACCGCCTTGCCCTCGATCAGGGCCTCGAGCCGCGCATAGTCGATCTTTTCGCTCGGCCGCAGCAGCAGGTCCTCGACGGCGACGGCCGTGAGCCGTGGCGTATCGCCACTCTCGAGCGAGGGCATGCGGCTCACGATCACGCCGAGCTTGCGCGCCCGCATCAGGATCGATTCGGGATGGGCCTCCGGCTCGAATGCCGTCGGCGTCATCACAACGCGCGCGATCCCCTTGCCGCGCTTGGTGAAGTCGGCGACGACATCCTCGATGTCGTCGACGCCGCCCAGGACAGGGACGTTGCGGATGGACTGGCCGCGATCGGAACTCGACGGCGAGAGCACACCGACCGGCCAGATGTGCTTGATCGCCCCGCTCTCGATTCCGCGCAACAGTACCTCGGCGTCCGCGGCGCGGCCGATCAGCAGTGTTGGCGCGGCATCTCCGGTGCGGGCGTGACGCCGAACCCGCGTATAGCGGAAATAGCGGTAGGCCATGCGCAACGCGCTGAGGAAGGAGATCTCGAGGAACCAGTAGAGGACGATGGTCACCTTGCCGAGGAAGAAGGCGCCGCGAACGTTGGGGGCGACGAAGATGTAGTCGAGCACCAGGAGTGCAACCGTCAGCACGGTCGCGACGCGGATGATGTTCAGCGCGTCGGGCAGCGAGATGAAGCGCCATTTCGTCGTGGTCAGGTTGAAGACGAAGAACACGACCACGCTGAAGGCGAGGAAATAGGGCAGGATCTGGATCAGCAGCGGCAGGCGATCGAAGAAGCCGTCGCCACCCTCGAAGCGCAGATAGAAGGCGGCGAACAGCGCCGCCGTGGTCGCCAGCAGGTCGTGGAGCGCGATCATGAAATTGCGCAAGGTGAGATGCGAAAGACGCGTCATCCGCTGACCGAAAATCCAGTTAAATGCAACCTGATCGCGCTGATAACCCATCTCGGCCGGACATGCCAGTCAAGGCTTGCCGGTCAAGGTTTGCCGGTCAACCTTTGCGATCCGGGCGGCCGTTCAGGAACCGGTTACTGTCGCCTTCGCTTCGGCCTGCTGGGCCCGGATCACCATGCCGCCGGCAACGCCGACACCGATGACGTACATCCAGCCCTCGTGGAAGTCGAACAGATGGGAGTTGAACAGCGAGGTGAAGACGTTCTGGACCACGACCAGGAGGCCGACCCAGTTTGCGAGCCCGTCGCCGCGAAACAACAGCAGATGCAGGATCCAGATGGCGTAGAGAACGGCGACGCCGATGAAGCCCCATTGCACGGCCACGTTCAGCGTCTGGTTATGCGGGTTGCCGATCACCTCGGCGGACGCCAGGTTCTGATCGCCGGGCGTCGCGGCCCGCTCGAACAATCCACGCGTCGAGCCGGTGCCGTGCCCCTTGACCGGCGCCTCCGCGAAGAAGCCGAGGGATTTTCGCCAGAATTCGAGCCGCAACCCGGCCGAGGTCGCCGCGCCTTGTTCGACATAGCGTGTGTAGTCGCTGGCAAAGCTGTCGGCGGTCTTGCGCAATTGCGGCGAGGCCTGCCAAACGAGAACCGCGCCCACGAGCAGGGCCGCGGAGATGATCGCGATGCTGCGCCATCTCAGATGAAGCAACGCAAACACGCCGAACAGGACCGGAATGGTGACAAGCGCAGTGCGCGACACCACCACGAAGGCCATATTGACGAAGAAGGCGAGCGCAAGCGCCGTGAGCAGCCCTGCGATCCAGTAGCGCTTCTGACGCAGCAACTGCACGATCGGATAGGCGAGCGCGACCGCGCAGAGCGCAAACTCCTGGCTCTGGTCGATGTAGTTCTTGACGAAGATGCCGCGCTCGACGCGGTCGGATTTGAGCGCGAGGTCGGGGTAGAAGGCGACCAGCCAGGACATCACCGACAGCAGCGCGCAGGACACCAGGAAGGCGACGAACACCCAATGTCCGCGCGGCGAGCGCGCAAAATGATAGAGCAGGACCGGCAGCACCAGCAGCTTGACGGTCGGATTGACCGCGTAGAAGCGCCCGCCCCAGGCCGCGTCCGACCACAGCGTCCCGACCAGCGCGAGCAGGACCAGCGCAATCGGCGCCGCGCAGATCGGACGCCTGAGCGATTGCAGGAACTCGCGGACGTCGAGGAACGGCACCATGCAGAGCAGCATCAGGACATTGAATATCGCCGCAAGCGACGTCGACCATGGCAGCGAGGCCGCAGTCAGGATCGCGAACAGATCGACCGTCTCGGACCAAGCCGCCGGACTGCGCAGACGCCGCCACAGCACCTGGCCGGTCGTCTCCCCGGCGAGCGTCGTCACTTGCCCTCTCCCCGCGCGCGATGAACCAGCGCCGTCGTGCTGAAACCCTGGAGAATGTCGACCAGCACCACCGTCCCGCCCGCGGCCTCGACGACCTCATGGCCGACGACCTGCTCGCGGGTGTAATCGCCCCCCTTGATCAGCGCACTCGGCTTGATGCGGGTGATCAGGTCGATCGGCGTATCTTCATCGAAAATAACGACGAGATCGACGGCTTCGAGCGCCGCCAGCACTTCCGCACGCGCTCGCTCGTCCTGAACGGGGCGATCGGCGCCCTTCAGCCGCCGTACCGAAGCGTCGCTGTTCAGCCCCACGATCAGGCGGTCGCAGGCGGAGCGCGCCGCTGTCAGCACCTTGACGTGGCCGGGATGCAGGATGTCGAAGCAGCCATTGGTGAAGCCGACGCGCTGGCCTTGCTTCTTCCATTCCGCGAGCTGCGCGTCGAGCGCGCCGGGCTCGAGCACGATCTTCTCCTCGGCCGCGAGATAGGCATGCGGCAAAATCTTTCGCTTCAGCTCGGCCGCACTCACGCTGGCGGTGCCCTGCTTGCTGACGGCGACGGCGGCCGCGGCACTGGCCATGCGTAGCGCCGTGTCCCAGTCCGCGCCCGTGGCGAGCGACACCGCGAGCGCCGCCGCAACGGTGTCGCCGGCGCCGGAGACGTCGCGCACCTTGACAGGGAACGCCGGAACGTGAACGGCCTCGCCGTTGCGCGGCACCAGCGTCATGCCGTGCTCGCCTTGGGTGACCAGGATCGCTTCGCAATCGGCGAGCCGCATCACGTCCTCGCTGGCATCGACGATGCTCTGCGGCGTGTCGGCGCGGCTTCGGGTCGCTTCCGAAAACTCCTTGCGATTGGGCGTGAGCAGCGTCGCGCCGCGATAGATCGCCCAGTTCAGGCTTTTGGGATCGACGATCACGGGCTTGCCGAGTTTTCGCGCGGCGTCGATGGTGTGGCGGATAACGCGGGCGGTCAGCACCCCCTTGGCGTAGTCGGACAGCAGCACGATGTCGGCGCGCGCGATCTGCGGCAGGATCGCTTCGATCAGCTTGGTCTCGATCGTATCGGAAGCAGGCTGTGCCTGCTCCCAATCCGCACGCAGCATGTGCGTGGAAAAATGCTCGGAGACGAAACGGACCTTTCGCGTGGTCGGACGCGAGGGATCGCACACCAGCACGCTTTCGATTGCGCCCAGCTCCGCAAGCGTCGAGGCGAGCTGCCTGCCCGCATCGTCCTCGCCGACGAGACCGACGAAGATGCAGCGCGCGCCGAGCGCGGCGACGTTGCGCGCGACGTTGCCGGCACCGCCGATATGGATCTCGCTGCGCTGTGCCGCGATGACCGGCGCCGGCGCTTCCGGCGAGATCCGCGACACCTCGCCATAGACGAACTCGTCCAGCATGATGTCGCCGATGCACAGGACCGTGCGGCCTGAGATGGCTTGCGCGAGGGCATCGAAATCGAGAATGGGCGTCGGCATGGTGATGGGCCTCAGCGGAAGCGGTCGGGCCGGTCGAGATAATCGCCGACATAGGCCTTCACCGCATCCTCGAGCGTGGTGAAACCACCATTATAGCCGGCGCGGTGGAGGCGATCGACCTCGCTCTGGGTGAAGTACTGGTAGCTGCCGCGGATCTGCTCGGGCATGTCGATGTATTCGATGTTGGGCTTGGCGCCGAGCGCGGCATAAGCCGCCAGCATCAAATCCTTGAAGCTGCGTGCCTTGCCGGTGCCGACGTTGAAGACGCCGGACACCGAGGGCGTTGCCAGCAGCCACATGATCACGCGGACGACGTCCTCGACATAGATAAAATCGCGGCGCTGGTCGCCGTCCGTGATGCCCTCGCGATGCGACTTGAACAATTGCACGACGCGGCCCGCTTTGACGTCGTCGAAGCGCCGCGCCAGCACGCTCATCATCGAGCCCTTGTGGTATTCGTTGGGGCCGAACACGTTGAAGAATTTCAGTCCGGCCCATTGCGGCGGCAGCTTCTCGCCCTTCGCGGCGCGCTCGGCGACGGCGAGATCGAACAGGTGCTTGCTCCAGCCGTAGAGGTTCATCGGCCGCAGTTTCTTCAACGCAGCGATCGAAGCATCGTCGTCAAATCCAGCCTCGCCGTCGCCATAGGTCGCCGCCGAGGAGGCATAGATCAACGGCACCGCATTTGCGGTGCACCAGTTCAGGAGGCGCATCGACAGGCGGAAGTTGGTCTCGAACACCAGGTCGCCGTCGGTCGCCGTGGTCGCGGAAATCGCCCCGAGATGGATCACGGCATCGAGCTTGCGGCCCTTCAGCCAGTCCGGCAGCTCGGCCGGCGGCACGATATCCACAAGCTGCCGCTTGGCGAGGTTGCGCCATTTGCCCTCGTTGCCAAGGAAATCGCAAACGACGACGTCGCTGCGGCCGGCCTCGTTCAGCGCGGCGACGACATTCGATCCGATAAAACCGGCCCCGCCGGTCACCAGCAACATTACAACTTCCCTGCCAGATTTTGCCCGCCCGAAGTTTTGCGGCCCCGGTTCTGCCCTAGCGCATGATCCGCAAAAGTGTAAGCGGTTTTGGGATGGCCGCTCGGCTGGCTTTACCTGCCGACCCGGAGCGGCTAACCGAACCGCCACATCAGCGCACCCCGGCCTTATTAACGAATGAACCAAGATTCGCAACTTAGTGGAGAGGCAGATCGGGGCGACACGCGCCCGATCCTGATCGTCCCCTACATGTGGATCGGTGATTTCGTCCGGAATCACACCGTCGTGCGGGTCCTGAACGAGCGCTGGCCGAACCGGCCGGTCGATCTGCTCACGACGTCGCTGTGCGCGCCCCTGGTCGATTACATGCCCGGCGTGCGCCATGCGATCGTCTGGGACCTGCCGCGCGGCCGGCTCGCAGTGGGCCGCCAGCTCGGCCTGGCGAAGCTCCTGCGCGAGCGGAACTACGGCACCGCCCTGGTGCTACCCCGGACCTGGAAGGCCGCCATCGCGCCCGCTTTGGCCGGGATTCCGGAAAGGGTCGGCTTCGTCGGCGAATTCCGATTCGGCCTGCTCAACCGCTGGCGCTGGGGCGAGAAGAAGCTGCCCCGCTTCATCGACAAGAATGCCGCCCTCGCCCAGCCCGATGGCGCCCCGCTGCCGGCGGAATGGCCGGTGCCGCAATTGCGGGTCCCGGCCGAGGACATCGTCCGCTGGCGGCAGGCCAATGGCCTCAGCGCAGGCGCCGCCGTGGCGCTGGCTCCCGGCTCGGTCGGGGTGTCAAAACGCTGGAGCTACTATCCGGAAGCCGCCCGCCTGCTCGCCGAGCGCGGCCTCGAGGTCTGGGTGGTCGGCGGCCCCGGGGAAAAGGGCCTGGCCCACGAGATCGTCGCGGCCGGCGGCGCCGGGGTCCGGGACCTCACCGGCAACGATCTGCGCAACGGCGTGCTGGCAATGGCCGCGGCCGGCGTTGCGATCTCCAACGATTCCGGCCTGATGCACATCGCAGCCGCCCTGGGCACGCCGACCATGGGTATTTTCGGTCCGACCAGCCCCTACCTCTGGGCCCCCCTCAACGGCCTCGCCGCGACCGTGGTGCAGGACAAGAGCGTGCTCTCCTGCCAACCCTGCCAGAGCACGATCTGCAAGATGAACGACCACCGCTGCATGCGAGATATCGCGGCGAGCGAGGTGGTGGAGATTGCGCAGCGGGTGCTGGGTGAGGTGGGGATGCGGGCTTCGACCTGAAGGCCGTCGGGGCTCCGCCGATGTTGACACCATGCCAGTGTTTTGCCCGACGAGTCAAATCGACTTCGTAAAATCAGCAGAACATCGACCCACCGCCAAGCCATTGATTTCATTGTCCGCGGCTACTGTGCATGGGGTTGTTTTCGCGGTTTTTGTTTTGGTGGCCGTACGACAGGGGTTCAGAGCAGCGGCCGATACACCTCGCCGATCCGTGACGCCTCCGCATCGAGGCTGAACCGTTCGAGCACCCGTGCCCGCCCCCGTTCGCCCATCGCGGTTGCGGCAGCAACATCGCGCATCAGCGGCTCCAGCGCTGCGACCAGCGCATCCACATCACCGGTCGGGACCAGCACGCCGGTCACGCCATCCTCCACCACCAGTTCGGCCGCGCCGGCGCGCGCGGCGACCAGCGCGCTGCCGACCGCCATCGCTTCGATCAACGTCAGGCCAAAACCTTCGTTGCGCGAAGTGAAGGCGTAGATGGTGAGCCGCTGATACCAGCGCTGCACATCTTCGATCGGCAGCTCGCCAGTGATGACGATGCGCGATTGCAGACCGGCGGCCTCGATCCGTTTCTTCAGGTCGTTTGCAAAAGCGGCTTGCTCGGGTGTGACCTGGCCGACGATAACAGCGGTGAAATCCGGATAGCGCGGCAGCAGGCGGCACATCGCATCGACGAACACATCGGTGCCCTTCTGGGCGCGCACGCGGCCGAAGCAGCCGATCGCGTAGCGGCCCGGCAGCGCAGTTTCCGCGAAGGCAGCAGTGCGATCCGCCGGCGGCGCATAGACGTCGGTGTCGACGCCGTGCGGAATCACGGTCGCCTTCACTTTCAGGAACGAGGCCGAAAGATCTGACGTCGCGATGATTGCGTCCATGCGCCGGATCAGCCAGCGCGTGATCCAGCTATGATGGCGTTGCGCCGCCGAAGTGAACACGAGCTTGAGCGGCCAACCGAGCGCACGCAACATCACCCCCGCGATCATCTCGTTGTTGCGGCGCGCGTGCCAGATCACCGGCGCCTTGCGGCGCCACAATCTCAGGAGATCGGCACCGTCCTGGCGCGCGATCCCCTCCGGCGCGTCGGAACCGAACCACGCGGCGCGATAGAGCTTTGCCAGCCGCGGCGCCACCATCCGGTTGGTCGCGGTGACCCCGGAATAGCGCCTGTGCAGATTTGGCACGATCACTTCGAGATCGCTTGGGGAATTCGCCACGCCACGCTCCGTTTCGAAAGTCCCTATACGCAACATTAAGCATAGTGACCAGTTCAGCCGCGCCGATACCCACTCTTCACCACGTAAACGTTAGCTTGGAGCGTTGATCGAAGACGGGTGAGATCATGACTGTGCTTGTCACCGGCGGTGCCGGCTATATCGGAAGCCACACGGTTCTGGCGCTGGCGGAAGCCGGCGAGGACGTCGTCGTGATCGACGATCTCTCCACCGGTTTCTCCGCCTATCTGCCCGAAGGCGTGCCGCTGTTCATTGGCGATGCCGGCGACGAGAACCTGCTCGAAGGCGTGATCGCCCAGCACAACATCGAGAGCATCATCCATTTCGCGGGCTCGGTGGTCGTGCCGGATTCGATGCGCGATCCGCTCGGCTACTACCGCAACAATTTCACGACCGCGCGCAACCTGCTCAACGTCGCGGTCAAGCGCGGCATCGACCGCTTCATCTTCTCCTCGACCGCGGCGGTCTACGGCGATCCGGACCAGGTGCCGGTGCCCGAGCATGCGCCGACACGGCCGCTGTCGCCCTACGGTTCGTCGAAGCTGATGACCGAGATCATGCTGCACGACGTCGCCGCCGCTTACGGCATGCAATACGTGACCCTGCGCTATTTCAACGTTGCGGGTGCCGATCCGCAGGCCCGCATCGGCCTCGCCACCGTCGGCGCCACGCACCTGCTCAAGATCGCGGTGGAAGCCGCCACCGGCCAGCGCGCCAAGATCGACGTGTTCGGCACCGACTATCCGACCCAGGACGGCAGCTGCATCCGCGACTTCATCCACGTCACGGACCTGTCGCAGGCGCATCGCTCGGCGCTCGCCTATTTGCGCAACGGCGGCGCCTCGACGACGCTCAATTGCGGCTATGGCCGCGGCTATTCGGTGCTGGAGACCATCGACGCAGTACGCCGTGTCTCGGGCCGCAGCTTCGCCGTGCAATACGCCCCGCGCCGGCCCGGCGACATCATGACCATGGTCGCCGACACCAGCCGTATCCGCGGCCTGCTCGACTGGAAGCCGCAATACGACGACCTCGAGACCATCGCGGCCCATGCGCTGGCCTGGGAGGACAAGCTGTTCCGCGAGCGTCACGGCGAGCTCCGCCACGCCGCCTCGGCCTAGATTCATTCCAGCGCAAGCCCTTAATTGGGCTTGAAAAGCGCTGGCTTAGCGGGCACAGAGGCCATTCGATCCCTGACGCGCGGGCAGGCTTTTCCTGTGCCGTCAATGGACTGCGGATGGCTCAGTTTCCAAAGAAAATCACCGACGATCCCTATGCGGCTGCGGTGCTGATTCGCCGCCTGGTCACGGAACAGGGGATCATCTACTGGCGGCGCTACCTCGTCGCCTTCGCGCTGATGGCGCTTGCCGCCGGATCGACCGCGGGCGCGACCTACGTGCTCGGCCAGGTAATCAACCAGGCCTATGTCGACAAGAACATCCCGGGCATCGCGATGTTCTCGGGCATCACCGTGATCCTGCTCTTCATCAAGGGCGTGGCGACCTACGGCCACATGGTGATCCTGACCAAGATCTCCAACGCCATCCTCGCCACCAACCAGCGCCAGCTGTTCGCCAAGCTGATGCGCGAGAGCGTCGGATTCTTCTCCGAGCGGCATTCGTCGGAATTCCTGGCGCGGCTGACGGCCGGCGCAAAGTCCATCACCGACGTCCTCAACATGCTGGTCAATGCGGTCGGGCGCGACCTCATGATGCTGCTCGCCATGATCGGCGTGATGGTGTGGCAGGATCCGGTGATGTCGTTCATCGGCCTCGTTGCCGTGCCGCCGGCGATGCTGGTGCTGCGCAAGCTGGTCAAGCGCATCAAGGGGCTCGCCTACAACCAGTTCACCGGCACCGCCGACATCCTGGAGACGATGCAGGAATCGCTGCAGGGCATCCGCACGGTGAAAGCGTTCACGCTCGAAGACACCATGCAAAACCGCATCGACGAGAATATCGCGATCGTCGAGCGCAACGCCAACAAGATGGCCCGCGTCGCCAATCGCTCCAATCCGCTGATGGAGATGCTCGGCGGCTTCGCAGTCGCCGGCTGCCTGCTCTATGGCGGCTATAGCGTGGTCGCGCTCAACGCCACGCCCGGCGCGTTCTTTTCCTTCATGACGGCGTTCCTGATGGCGACCGAGCCGGCCAAGCGGCTGGCGCGGCTCAACATCGACCTCAACAGCCAGCTCGTCGGCGCCCGCATGCTGCTCGAAGTCGTCGACAGCCCCGCGAGCGAACACTCCGACGACGACAAGCCGGCGCTGAAACTCTCGAACGCACGCATCGAGCTGCGCGACGTCAGCTTTTCCTATCGCAACGGTGAGACCGTCCTCAACCGCATGAGCTTTGTTGCCGAGCCCGGCAAGGTCACGGCTCTGGTCGGCCCCTCCGGCGGCGGCAAATCGACCGTGCTGGGGTTGCTGCTGCGCTTCTACGAGGTGACGCAAGGCGACATCGTGATCGACGGCCAGTCGATCGGCGCCGTCTCGCGAAAATCGCTGCGGGCTCAGACCGCCTATGTCGGCCAGGACGTCTATCTGTTCCGCGACACCATCCGCAACAACATCGCCTTCGGCCGCGCGGGCGCGACCGAAGAACAAATCATCGATGCTGCGAAAGCAGCCTGCGCGCATGATTTCATCATGGGCTTCCCGCTCGGCTACGACACGCCCGTCGGCGAACACGGCACGCAGCTGTCCGGCGGCCAGCGGCAGCGCATCGCAGTCGCGCGCGCGCTGATCAAGAACGCGCCGATCATCCTGCTCGACGAAGCCACCGCCGCGCTCGATTCGGAATCCGAACGGCAGGTGCAGGAGGCGATCGAGCATCTCTGCCAGAACCGCACCACGATCGTGATCGCGCATCGCCTGCACACCATCATGCACGCCGATGCGATCCTGGTGGTCGAGGGTGGCGAGATCGTCGAGCAGGGCCGGCATGACGAGCTGCTCCGCCGCGGCGGGCGCTACGCCTCGTTCTTCCGCCTGCAGCATTACGACGCCGGCGCTCTGGCGCCGATCAGCGCAACCGCATAGAGTTCCCTTCACCTCAAGAGCAGCGAGATCGCACCATGAACGCCGCCTCCTACGTCATCCCGCTTCCGACCCAGGCTTCGCTTCCCGTCGTCGGGGAAAGCGGCCGATATCCCGTGCGCCGCATCTGGTGCGTCGGTCGCAACTATCTCGAGCACATCCGCGAGATGGGCAATGACGAGCGCGCCCCGCCTTTCTTCTTCGCCAAGCACGCCGACATGCTGGTGCCCGACGGCGCCACCATTCCCTATCCGCCGCTGACCAAGGATCTCCATCACGAGGTCGAGCTGATCGTCGCGATGAAGAGCGGCGGCCTCAACATTCCCGCCGACAAGGCGCTCGACCATGTCTACGGCTATGCCGTCGGCATCGACTTGACCCGCCGCGACCTCCAGATCGCCTCGCGCAAGAAGGAGCGTCCGTGGGAGATCGGCAAGTCGTTCGACTATTCGGCACCCTGCTCCGCGGTGCAGCCGGCATCGAAGATCGGCCATCCCGCCAAGGGCAGGATCTGGCTCACGGTCAACGGCAAGGAAGCGCAGAAGGGCGACCTCACCGAGCTGATCTGGAACGTGCCCGAGATCATCTGGCAGCTCTCGCAGCAGGTGAAGCTCGCCGCCGGCGACATCATCATGACGGGCACGCCTGCCGGCGTGTCGCAGCTCCAGCCCGGCGACAAGCTCGAATGCGGCGTCGACGGCGTCGGCACGCTGAAGGTCTCGATCGGCCAACCCGAGTAAGGCTCACGGCGGCTCTAACTAAGAAGGCCCCGGGCATGTCCGGGGCCTTTTGCATTTCGCTGGCGGACGATGCCGATCTACCAAGCCTTCACCGGCCGATCGGCGTGGCTTGCCTGCGGCACACCGCGATTGAGCGACATGTGGGAATGCACGCACAGCCAACCATCGCCATGTCTTGAAAACACCATCGTGGCCCGGCCGGGGCGCGGAAACGCGCTGCCGTCGGGATGATAGCCTGTGCTCGTCCACGGCACGATCACCGTCGCCATCGTGCCATCAGACGATGCCAGGATCGAGGCCTGGTCGATGACGAAACGGAAGTCGGCCGTCTTGGGCCAGACGTTATCCCATTGCGTGGTGACCCATTGGTCGAGGCCGGGAATGACGTCGTTGTGCGTGCCGAAGGCCAGCACATCCGGATGGAAGAGCGGCCGCGCCGAAGCATAGTCGACCTCGCGGACATAACCTGCAAAGGTCTCCAGCCATTGGCGAAAGAACTGCGTGATCTCGGCATTCGCGGTCGGCAAGGAGGCCATCGCCTGCTCCATGTTCGGCAACCCAATCGCGGCAATCTTTGTTGCCATGAGGCGAACCGTCCAGCAAGATATGTGGAGAGCACCGGTGGAGATCGATCGACGAACCGGGCCGATTTCATGGAGCCAGACTCATGAGACGCCTTCTCCTGCTTGCGGCCACGCTTATCGTCTCGTGCAACGTTGCCAGCGCGCAATCCGGTCAGCCCTATGCCGGCCTTGAGCAGCGCCCCATCAAGGCGCTGTCGCACCAGCAGATCGACGATCTTCGAGCCGGACGCGGCATGGGCCTGGCGCTTGCCGCCGAACTCAATGGATATCCCGGTCCGAGCCATGTTCTTGAGCTCGGTGACCGGCTTGACTTGACCGCGGATCAGCGCATCCGGGTTCAGCGCCTGTTCGAGGCCATGAAGCAAGAGGCGGTCCCGCTGGGTAATAAGCTGGTCGAGCAGGAAACGGAGTTGGACCGGCTCTTCTCTGCCCGCGTCGTGACATCGGAGTCACTCAAGGCGACCCTCGTTGCCATTGCGGAAACCCAGGCCTTGCTCCGCGAAAGCCACCTCAAATATCATCTGTCGACGACCGCCTTGCTCGATCAGAACCAGATGCAGCGATACGCGGAGCTGCGAGGTTACCAACGCCCCGATAGCTCCGAAGGACACAAGCACCATCACTAGACGCGGTCATCGCAGCGCCGACAGCACGATGAGGCCGCGCTTCAGGTCAGCGGGCCGGCACCCGCCCTCGGGCTACAGCTTCAACCACATCAATCTCGGCGACAGCACTGAGAAGCTGATGGCGCAGTTCGGCGGCCCCTTCCATGTCGGGCCGAGCGGGCTAGAGAAGACCGATCTCTGGACCTATCACCCATGGCCCTTCTCATTCGAAGTGCAGGCGGACCGTGTCACGTCAATCCGGATCAACGATCCGACCGTTCAGTAATTGATTGTACGCGGCCCTGGTCACGCCCGTGACAGGGCCTGGAGACCCTTGAAGGTCAGGCGCTTGGGGTCGGTGACGCCGGCGAGATAGAGGCGGCGGATGAACGCGATGACGGCGTCGCGGTCGCAATCGGTCAACGCGACGACGGCGTCGACCGCGATTCTCTGGGCTTCCATTGGGCTCACCTCGGCCTTGCAAGTACCCCCGGCCGAGACAGGCTAGGACTCCGCGGTTAATCCGACGTTAACTGTTCGGGCAGCATGGCTGATTCAGCCTAGCGGCCGTATACGCAAAACAACGCATTGCCCGTGCGCGCAGCGGCTCACCGCGCAGTGATGCTGTTCTTGAGCTGAGCAAACTGCTTCTTCAGCCGCGGCACCGCAAAGTCCGTGAAGGTCCGCACCTTCGGCACCGAGAGCCGGCCCTGCGGACAGATCAAATGCGCGGGCATCTCGGGATCCTCGTCGCCGGGCAGCACGATCTCGAGCTCGCCGCGCGCGACCTGCTCACCCACCTGGTACGAATACATTCGCGCCACACCGCGGCCGGCGACGGCCGAGGCCACCGCTGCATAGGTGCTGTTGACGACGAGCCGCGGCGTGAACTGCACCGTGCGGGCAGCCGACGAGCCGACCTGCGGCGCAAAGGTCCACGAATTGGGAAGGTGGGCCATCGCGACGATCTGGTGCTTGGCGAGATCGCCGGGCTCGGTGATGCGCGGGTGCTGCTTCAGATAGCGTGGTGATGCCACCACGACGCGGCTGATCTCGCCGACCCGCATCGCGACCATCGCTGAATCCGCGAGATGGCCGATGCGGAGCGCGACGTCGACCCCCTCCTCGATCAGATTGACCGCGCGATCGAACAGCAGGAGTTTTGCCGACACGGTCGGATAGGCATCGAGAAACGCATCGAGGATCGGCCGCAGCACCATCTCACCCGACACCACCGGGGCAGTGATCGTGAGCAAGCCGCGGGGCGCCGTGCGCGGCCCGGCCGCGATGTCGTCGGCCTCCTCCAATTCGGTGAGCACGCGCCGACAGACCGCGACATAGTGCTCGCCCTCCTCGCTCAGCTTGATGGAGCGTGTGGTCCGGTGCAGCAGCTCGGCACCGACCCGCTGCTCCAGGAAAGCAATGGCGCGGCTCACCGCCGCCGGCGAACGGCCGAGCTTGCGGCCCGCAGCGGCAAGGCTGCCCTCGTCCACCGCAAGGACAAACACCTTCATCGCATCCAGACGATCCATACGTTTCCCGCCAGCCCATCGAGGTCACACTGGAAGCTAGGCGTTCGCTCCTGCTGCGACAACCACCGGCGGCGCCGGTCCGGCATTCGTTCGCGCTGCGAAAGAGTGTCTGCCGGACAGCGCGTATTCGCAGCCGGCCCAACACGGCGTACTTCACCCGCCAAGCCAGCCGCTGCTGGCGCAGGTTCTGAAAGCCAACAACGGGAGTCCATCATGGGTATCGAACAGAAGGTTGCCATCATCACCGGTGCCTCGCAGGGCATCGGTGCGGCCCTAGTCCAGGGTTTTCGCGATCGAAACTATCGCGTCGTCGCGACAGCGCGCTCCATCAAGCCGTCGGGCGATGACGATGTCCTCGCCATTGCCGGCGACATCGCCGACCGGAGCACCGCCGAGCGGGTGGTCTCGCAAGCCGTCGCCCGCTTCGGCCGCGTCGACACGCTGGTCAACAACGCCGGCATCTTCGTCGCAAAACCGTTCACGCAGTACACGGCGGAGGACTATGCGGCGGTGATGGGCACCAACGTCGCGGGCTTCTTCCACGTCACGCAGCTTGCCATCGCCGAGATGGAGAAGCAGGGGTCCGGGCACGTCGTCCAGATCACAACCACGCTGGTCGACCAGGCCAATTCGAACGTGCCCTCGGTGCTGGCCTCGCTGAGCAAGGGCGGGTTGAGCGCCGCGACCAAGTCGCTCGCGATCGAATATGCCAAGCGCGGTATCCGCGTCAACGCGGTGTCGCCCGGCATCATCAAGTCGCCGATGCATCCCGTCGCGACGCACGCCCAGCTCGATGGGCTGCATCCCGTCGGCCATATGGGCGAGATGTCCGACATCGTCGATGCCGTGCTCTATCTCGATGGCGCCTCCTTCGTCACCGGCGAAATCCTGCATGTCGACGGCGGCCAGAGCGCCGGCCACTGAACGCTAGCGCCTTCGCGCGCACGAGGACGACATGACAGACGCAGATGCCAAGCTGCAAGTTCATCCCCGACCGCATCAGCGGTCGGGTTCGACATCAGAGATTTCTTCACAGCAAACCTGGCGATATGCGGTAGCCGGATTGTCAGCATCGCTGGTCGGACTCGGCCTCGCGCGCTTTTCCTATACGCCGCTGATCCCGGCCCTGATCGCCGCAAAATGGTTCGGCGCGTCCGACGTCGTCTATCTCGGTGCAGCGAACCTGGCCGGCTATCTCGCCGGCGCGCTCGCGGCGCGGACCGTGGCCGCGCGCATCGGCGCCGTTCGCACCTTGCGGGCGATGATGTTGCTCGCGACCCTCTCCTTTTTTGCCAGCTCAACCCCGGTGTCGTTCACCTGGTTCTTCGCCTGGCGCTTCCTGTCGGGGCTCGCCGGCGGAATCATCATGGTACTGGCGGCCTCCGTCATTCTGCCCCATACCTCGGCCGCAAAGCGCGGCATGGTCGGCGGCGTGATCTTTGCCGGTGTCGGGCTCGGTGTCGCCGCATCGGGCACGCTGGTGCC
Source organism: Bradyrhizobium sp. 62 (assembly GCF_023073035.1). Taxonomy (NCBI): domain Bacteria; kingdom Pseudomonadati; phylum Pseudomonadota; class Alphaproteobacteria; order Hyphomicrobiales; family Nitrobacteraceae; genus Bradyrhizobium; species Bradyrhizobium sp. 62. The sequence goes on along the minus strand of NZ_JADPIT010000011.1, from coordinate 91,834 downwards.
GCTATTGCTGCAGCAAGGCTTGCAACAGAGTTGGTATGGTCTTGGCGTGGTCTCTGGCACGCTCACGCTGGTGAGCTGGTGGAACTGGCCTGCCGAGGCCAAGACCGATACCGTGTCATCGCAGCGGGCGAAGCACGCTTCGCCCGCCGTTCGCGGCTTGCTCGTCCAATACGGCCTCAACGCGGTGGCGCTGGTGCCGCACATGGTCTTCATCGTCGATTTCGTCGCGCGCGGCCTCGGCCAGGGTATTGCCGCGGGATCGCACTACTGGGTGCTCTACGGCCTTGGCGCAATCGTCGGCCCCCTGGTCACCGGTCACCTCGGCGATCGCGCCGGGTTTGGACCCGCGCTACGCGCCGCCTTCCTGATCGAAGCGGCCGCCGTGTTGCTCCCGACCGTCAGTACCGCGCCTCTCTCGCTGATCGTGTCGAGCGTGGTGGTCGGCGGCTTCACACCCGGCATCGTACCGCTCGTGCTCGGACGTATCCATGAGCTGGTCCCCCATTCTGCCGAGCAGCAGCGCAGGACGTGGAGCCATGCCACGACCAGCTTTGCGCTGTTCCAGGCGGCCGCGGCCTACGGCTTCTCCTGGATCTACGCGCAGACCGGCGGCGATTATCTCGTCCTGTTCGCGCTGGGCGGTGGCGCCGTGGTGCTCGCACTCGCGATTGATTTTGCCCTGCCGCTTACCACCCGTAAGGCTTAGAACGCCGAGGTCGTCGCGATCAGGAATATTGCATCACGCCGTCGTCGATCCGGCCGAACCGCAAGGAGACGATGTCGAGCGCGTAGTTCTGGTAGAGCCGCCACGGCTGCTTCGAGCCTTGCTTCGGCATCTTTGCGACTGAGCGCTGCACATAACCCGAGGTGAAGTCGAGCGACGGCTGCGCGGTAATCGAGGGATCGTCATTGTGCGGCATGCACTGCCGGAAATTGTGCCGGTCCATGTAGTTGATCAGGCGGCAGACATATTCGCAGGTGAGGTCGCATTTCAGTGTCCATGATGCGTTGGTATAGCCGAAGGCGGAGGCCATGTTGGGCACCTCGGCATACATCATGCCTTTGTAGGTCAGCGTATTGGCGAAATCGACGGTGCGGCCGTCGACACTGATGTCGAGACCGCCGACGACCTGGAGCACCAGTCCCGTCGCGGTCACGATGATGTCCGCCGCAAGCTCGCTGCCGTCCTTCAGGCGGATACCGCCCTGGGTGAACATGTCGATCTCTTTGGTCACCACGGAGGCGCGCTGCTCGCGAATCGCCTTGAACAGGTCGCCATCCGGCACGAGGCAGAGCCGCTGGTCCCACGGATTGTAGCGCGGCGTGAAATGGGTCGCGACGTCGTAGTCGGGGCCGAGCGCCATCTGCACGCCCTTGAGAACTAGCTCCTTCACCTTCGCAGGGCGGCGCCGACTGAGCTGGAAGAAGAACATCCCCCACATCACGTTGCGCCAGCGGATCAGATGATAGGCAAGCCGCGTCGGCAGATTGCGCCGCAATTTGTTGGCGACGGGATCCTGTGCCGGGCGCGACACCACATAGGTCGGTGAGCGCTGCAGCATCGTGACCTGCGCGGCCGTCTTGGCGAGCTCCGGCACCAGCGTCACCGCGGTCGCGCCCGAGCCGATCACGACGACGCGCTTGCCCGCGCAGTCGATGTCGTCGGTCCATTTCTGCGGATGCACGATGCGGCCGGCGAAATCTGAGACGCCCGGAAACTCCGGCGTGTAGCCTGCCTCGTATTTGTAATAGCCCGAGCACATGAACAGGAAATTGCAGGTAAAGCGCACGGTTTCGGTGGCGCCCTCGCCGGTGATGCGCTCGGCCTCGACGGTCCAGCGCGCCTCACTCGTCGACCACGCCGCACGCTTGACACGATGGTGGAAGCGGATGTGCTTCTCGATGCCGTTCTCGGCCGCGGTTTCGCTAACGTAGTTGAGGATTTGCGCGCCGTCGGCGATTGCCTTTGGATCGGTCCACGGCTTGAAGGAATAGCCGAGCGTGAACATGTCGCTGTCGGAGCGGACGCCGGGATAGCGAAACAGGTCCCAGGTGCCGCCGATGCAGTCGCGTCCCTCGAGGATGACGTAGCTCTTGCCCGGACATTTGGTCTGGAGATGATAGCCCGCGCCAATACCGGACAGGCCGGCACCGACGATCAGCACGTCGAAATGGTCTTGAGCCATTGTTTCCTCCGCCGCCAGGAATTGTCTGACCGGGATCATCGCTCGTCAACTGGCAATCGGCCCTGACACAACCGCGAAGAGACGCGTTCGTCGCGCTCAAGACAACAAAGCCCCGGATCGCTCCGGGGCTTTGCGTCGAAAATAGATACGATCAGCGGATCAGTACCGATAATGGTCCGACTTGTACGGACCTTCCTGCTTGACGCCGATGTAGTCAGCCTGGTCCTTGCGCAGCTCGGTGAGCTTGACGCCGATCTTGGCGAGGTGCAGGCGCGCGACCTTTTCGTCGAGCGACTTCGGCAGCACGTAGACTTCCTTCTTGTACTTGCCGTCCTTGTTGTTGGCGAAGAGCTCGATCTGCGCCAGCGTCTGGTTGGTGAAGGAGGCCGACATCACGAAGGACGGATGGCCCATCGCATTGCCGAGATTCACGAGGCGGCCTTCCGACAGCATGATGATGCGGTGTTTGTCGGGGAATTCGATCTCGTCGACCTGCGGCTTGATGTTGGTCCATTTCAGGTTACGCAGACCCGCGATCTGGATCTCGTTGTCGAAGTGACCGATGTTGCAGACGATGGCGCGATCCTTCATCGCGCGCATGTGCTCGATCGTGATGATGTCCTTGTTGCCGGTCGCGGTGACGAAGATGTCGGCACGGGGCGCGGCGTCTTCCATGGTCACGACTTCATAGCCTTCCATCGCCGCCTGCAGCGCGCAGATCGGATCGACTTCGGAGACCATGACGCGGCAGCCGGCCTGGCGCAGCGAGGCGGCCGAACCCTTGCCGACGTCGCCGAAGCCCGCGACCATCGCAACCTTGCCCGACATCATCACGTCGGTGCCGCGGCGGATGCCGTCGACCAGCGATTCACGGCAGCCATAGAGGTTGTCGAACTTCGACTTGGTGACGCTGTCGTTGACGTTGATGGCCGGCCATAGCAGCGTGCCGGCCTTCTGCATGTCATAGAGACGATGCACGCCCGTGGTGGTCTCTTCGGAAACGCCCTTGATGCTCTTGGCGATCTCGGCGAAGTAGCCCTTCGGCTTCTCCTTGAGCTGCTTCTTCAGAAGGGCGAAGAAGACTTCCTCTTCTTCCGAAGCCGGCTTGTCCAGGAACTTGGTGTCGCCGTTCTCGGCGCGCAGGCCGAGATGGACGTACATGGTGGCGTCGCCGCCGTCGTCGAGGATCATGTTCGGGTGACCGCCGCCGTGCCACTCGAACAGCTTGGCGGTGTAGTCCCAGTATTCGGTAAGGCTCTCACCCTTGACGGCGAACACCGGAATGCCGGCGGCTGCGATCGCCGCCGCAGCGTGATCCTGCGTCGAATAGATGTTGCAGGAGACCCAGCGGATGTCGGCGCCAAGCGCGGCCAGCGTCTCGATCAGCACGCCGGTCTGGATTGTCATGTGCAGGGAGCCTGCGATGCGCGCGCCCTTCAGCGGCTGCTTCGGGCCATACTCTTCGCGGGTGGCCATCAGGCCGGGCATCTCGGTCTCGGCGAGGGAGAGCTCCTTGCGGCCGAAATCGGCGAGTGAAATGTCTTTGACGATATAATCGGTGAAGCCGGGCTTCGCGTTCATTGCGGGCGTCCTGTTGTTGAATTGGTCATTCCGGGCCGCCCTGGAGAGGCGAGCCCGGAATCTCGATACGATGGAAGAACCGGGTTCGCCGCCGTGGCGGCGTCCCGGGAATCAGACCGCGCGCTTGAGCGCTTCGACGAGATCGGTCTTCTCCCAGGAGAAGCCGCCCTCGTTGTCGGGGGTACGGCCGAAATGGCCATAGGCGGAGGTGCGCGCGTAGATCGGGCGGTTGAGATCGAGATGGCTGCGGATGCCACGCGGGGTGAGATCCATCGCCTTGGCGGCGGCCTTCTCGAGCTGATCCTCCGACACCTTACCGGTGCCGTGGGTGTCGATGTAGATCGACAGCGGACGCGCCACGCCGATGGCGTAGGCGAGCTGCAATGTGCAGCGATCCGCAAGACCGGCCGCGACGATGTTCTTGGCGACATAGCGTGCCGCATAGGCGGCCGAGCGGTCGACCTTGGTCGGATCCTTGCCGGAGAACGCGCCGCCACCGTGCGGAGCCGCACCACCATAGGTGTCGACGATGATCTTGCGGCCGGTCAGGCCGGAATCGCCGTCGGGACCGCCGATGTAGAACTTGCCGGTCGGGTTGATGTGCCAGATGGTCTTCGCCGTGATCCAGTCCTTCGGCAGCGCCTCGCGCACATAGGGCTCGACGATGTCGCGAATCTGCTTGGACGAGATGTCCTCGACGAGATGCTGATGCGACACCACGATCTCGCGCACGCCGACGGGCTTGCCGTTCTCGTACTGCACGGTGACCTGGCTCTTGGAGTCCGGGCCCAGCACCTTCTCGCGGCCGGAGTGGCGCGCTTCGGAGATGAGACGCAGGATCTTGTGGGCGTAGAAGATCGGCGCCGGCATCAGATCCGGCGTCTCGTTGGTGGCGTAGCCGAACATGATGCCCTGGTCGCCCGCGCCCTCTTCCTTGACTTCGCCCGGCTGCAGCGCATCCACGCCCTGCGCGATGTCGGCGGACTGCGGATGCAGAAGGATCTCGATGTCGGCCTTCTGCCAGTGGAAACCTTCCTGCTCGTACCCGATGTCCTTGATCGCGGCGCGCACGACGCCTTCGATCTGCTCGTTGGTGACGGATGCGGGACCGCGGGTCTCACCGGCGATCACGACCTTGTTGGTGGTCGCAAGCGTTTCGCAGGCGGCGCGAATTTGCCAGGGATCGATGCCGGCTTTCGGTCCTTCGCGGTAGAACAGATCGACGATCTCGTCGGAGATCCGGTCGCACACCTTGTCCGGATGGCCTTCGGACACGGACTCGCTGGTGAAGAGATAGGACGCGCGCATCAGTAACCCCTTGTTCCGCCGCTAGCTGGCGGGCGTTTGCGATGTTTAGCTTTGAATGATGTCAATCACGCCGGCGCGAGATGACGTAGGATTCGTCGAGAAACCAGAGCCCATTATACTTTCGCAGCACGTCCCTGGCGGCATCCAGAGTGCGGCCATTTTGAGTCATTTCCGTCAACCGGTCGTCCTCAATCTGAGCGACATACACCGCCGCATTCCAGGCTGCAAAGGCCGTCGAGGTTCCGATAGTGCCTGTCACCTCGTTGGGCAGCGCTTCCATATCATACCTGAAGATCGAGCGGTTATCTGCGTAGGCATTAAAATTTAGGTCGCGGCCCACCGAGCCGAGCTCATACTTCACCGCGCGCAATAGCTCATGACGGCTCACCGAGAAAGGATTTTCTCCGGGCCAGATCGCCTGGATCATCTCCATGCCCGGATCCTGGCCGTGGGAGTGAATACCGATCAGGCGGCCGCCTGCCCGCAAGGCCCGCGCCAGGGGCGCTATGATCCGTTTTGCCCGGAAATTGACCGAGGACAGCGCCCGGTATGGCTGGGATGCGATAACGAGGTCGAAATTGGCCTCGGCCTGGCCCGGTCGTGGAATGGTCGAATCGAGCAGAAACCGCTGATCTTCGCGGTAGAGCACCAGCACGACAGGCCGCTCATAGAGCGGCATCCCCGTGCGCGGGCTGACCGCCGCGCGCCAGTTCTGCTCCAAAAACGGCTTCAACTCCGCGATTTGCGTCTCGAACTCGCCCGAGGAAGCCCCCCGCAGGGGAACCTCGTGCCAGACGGTCGCGGCGGCCGCCGCGGGCGATGCCGGCGTGAGCCAGGGCGCCTCCGCGTAAAGCATGTTGGTAAAAACGAACACCGAGGCCGGATGCTCGAAAATGCGATCCGGCACCTTGTCCAGCGTCAGGCGGAGGTCCTCGAGACTGAGCTCCTTGCCGGCGACATAGAACGGCATGTGCGGAAAGCGCTGGTGCATCGCGCGCAGCACGCGCGCCAGCACCGTGCCGTCGCCAACGCCGGCATCGAACACGCGCAGCGCCGGCGGCCGGGGATGAATGCTGGCAAGCTCCAGCGCCACGCGCTCGGCGACCACCCGCTTCTCACTGCAAGTGTGGACGAACAGCAGGTATTTCTGGCGGTTCTCGAAGAAGCGGAAATTGCCGCGCGGATCGCGCTTTTCCGGCGGCACCTGAAGTCCCCGCGGGGGAGGCACGCCGCCGGCCATCGATGCGGCCATATAAGCCTGGATCCGGTCCAGCGTGTCGATCGTGATGCGCTTGCCCTCGCGCAGGCGATGCACAAGCTTCCCATCGTTCACCGCGCGCCGGCCAAACGTCGATTCCGCCATGTCGGCCTTGCGGCAGAACTCGGTGATTTGGCTCAGGATTTCGTCATTCTTCATGAAGTGGGACGCAGTGGGCAGAAGGATTGGGTAACGCCTCCTAGCAAAATCTGCCCACCGGGGGAATAGGGGATGGAGTTCGCCGCCGTTGCCGTGTGCACAACAGCGAGGCCGTGAACCACCAGGCCCTGCCGCGCAACCAACAGACGCCTCTCCTCTATGGGACCCATCTCCAATGCGTCGTCCGCTCGTCGCACTCTGCCTGCTCGCTGCAACGCTGTGGTCGGCGCCCGCATTTGCGCAGGTGCGCAACCAGCTTGGGCCGCTCTGCACCACCGACACCACGCCGGCGGACCAGATGATCGACGCCTGCAGCAAGATCATCGCGCTGAAGGTGTTCAGAGGCGAGCAGCTCGCAACGGTCTACTTCTGGCGCGCGGTGGGCTGGAACAAGAAGGGCGAATACCTAAAGGTCATCACCGACGCCACGGAAGCGATCCGGCTCCAGCCGAGCCAGGCAGTCTATAATCTCAGGGGATCGGCCTACTACGACAGAGGCGAGTACGAAATCGCGATTGCCGATTTCGACGACGCGCTGAAGCTTGGCCCGCCGAGCGGTACCATATTCCATAATCGCGGCAATGCCTGGCGCGGCAAGGGCGACTACGCCAAGGCGATCATCGACTACGACATGTCGATTAAAGCCGACCCGAGATCGGCGTTCTCGTTCCAGAACCGCGGCATCGCGAAGGAGGCGCTCGGCGACCTCGACGGCGCGCTGGCCGACATCAACCAAGCGATCCGGCTCGACCCGACACTGCCGCAGCCGCTGATCAACCGGACCGCGATCTGGCGCGTCAGAGGCGATTACGATCGCGCGATTGCCGACGGCAGCGAAGCGATTCGGCTCGCGAAAGAGAAACCGCCCGTCAATATTATGACGCCGCCGAACAGCGTTCTGGTCTCGGGCTACACCCATCGCGCGCTGGCCTATGAGGCGAAAGGCGATTACGCGCACGCGAGGGACGACTACAAGGCGACGCTGGCAATCACGGCTTCCGATGCCGGCAGCAAGGCCAATCAGGCCACGGCAAAGGTGCGGCTGTCGCTGGTCACCGACGCTAGCGTGCCGATCCCGCGCGATGCGCCGTCACCGACGAGCGAGCCGGCAAAGGCACCGGCTCCCCAGCAGACGGGTGCCGCGCCGTCCCCCTCGCCTGCTCCGGCCGCGCGCGGCACGCGCATGGCGCTGATCATCGGCAATGGCGCCTATGCGCATGTCAAGGCACTGCCCAATCCGCCCAACGACGCGCGCGCCGTTGCGAAGAGCCTGCGCAACATCGGCTTCACTGTGTCAGAAGGCGTCGATCTCGACCGCGCGGCGATGCAAAAGATGACGCGTGACTTCTTGCGGGAGGCGGCGCGGGCGCAAATCGTGGTGGTCTACTATGCCGGCCACGGCGTGCAGGTCGAGGGTCGCAACTATCTCATTCCCGTCGACGTCGAGCTCAAGTCGGGCGCGAGGATGACGGACGCGATGATCGACATGGATACGATCATGGCCGGCCTCGACGACCAGGTCCGCACCAACATTTTGATCTTCGATGCCTGCCGCAATAATCCGATGGCACAGCAGGTTGCATCAGCTGCCACCAACCGCGCCATCGAAGCTGCCTCGGGCCTCGCAGCCCCAACGAGCCTGGGCGCCGGCGCGACGCTCGGCGCCGGCACGCTGATCGCTTTCGCCACTGCGCCGGGCCAGGTCGCGCTCGACGGCGAAGGCGCCAACTCGCCGTTCTCCGCTGCCCTCTCCCGCCACATCGGCACGCCTGGCCTGGAAGTGCAGCAGATGCTGACACGTGTGCGGGCGGAGGTGGTGTCGACCACAAAGAGCAAGCAGGTGCCGTGGTCGAACTCGTCGCTGCTGGGAGAGGTTTATCTGGCGGAGAAGTGAGGGGCGTGTGCCTCACCCTCGCCCGGCTTGACCGGGCGATCCAGTACGCCGAGAAGTCAGCGATTATCCGAGGAGCCGCGGCGTACTGGATTCCCCGCCTTCGCGGGGAATGACAGTGAGCGAGTGGAGCCCTATTGGCCCCACACTTCCTTCGCGATCTCCACGGCGAGGCTGAGCTTGGCCCACTGTTCCTCTTCGGAGAGGACGTTGCCCTCCTCCGTCGACGCAAAACCGCACTGCGGCGATAGTGCGAGCTGCTCCAGCGGGGCGAACTTGGCGGCTTCCTCGAGACGGCGCTTGATGTCATCCCTCTTCTCGAGCTCACCGAATTTCGAGGTGATGACGCCGACCACGACGACCTTGTTGCCCTTGGGCAGGAAGCGCAGCGGCTCGAAGCCACCCGCGCGGTCGCTGTCGTATTCGAGGAAATAGCCGTCGTAATTGGTGCCGGCGAGCATGGTCTCGGCAACCGTCTCGTAGCCGCCTGAAGAAATCCAGGTCGAACGGAAATTGCCGCGGCAGACATGCGTCGTCACCACCATGTCGGCGGGCTTCTCCGCCAGCGCGTAGTTGATGACGCGCGCATAGATCTGCTGGAGACCCTCGGGATTGTCGCCCCGCTCGCGCGCCTTCTGCAATTCGTCCGGCGAGCAGAGATAGGCCCACACGGTGTCGTCGAACTGGAGATAGCGGCAGCCGGCGTCATAGAACGCCTTCACGGCCTTGCGGTAGGTCTTGCCGAGGTCTTCGTAGAAGGCGTCGAGATCGGGATACACGTCCTTGGAGATCGCCTTGCGGCCGCCACGGAAGTGCAGCACCGCCGGCGAGGGGATCGTCATCTTCGCGGTGACGTGGGCCTGGTCGGCGACCTTCTTCAGGAAGCGGAAGTGATCCAGCATCGGATGGTCATCGGGGAAATCGAGCTTGCCGATCACCCGCACCGCGTCATGCCGCGTCTCGACGCCCGCGAACTGGATGCCGGTGTCGGGGTGGAACATTTCGCAGCCGGTGAGCTTGGCCAGGAAGTCGAAATGCCACCAGGAGCGGCGGAATTCGCCGTCGGTTGCGAGCTTCAGGCCGAGCGAGGCCTGCTTATGCACGACCTTCTCGATCTCCATGTCCTCGATCTTGCGCAGATCGTCGGCCGAGATCTCGCCCTTCTCCAGCCTGGCGCGGGCTTCCTTGATCTTGGCGGGACGCAGGAGGCTGCCGACCTCGTCGGCGCGGAAGGGGGCTTTGGTTCGCTGCATTTCTTACTCCCAGTTATTTTTAGTGGGCCGCCGCCCCTGCGACGCCGAGGTGGCGCTCGAGGACCGACGGGTCGGCCTTCAGCGCGGCGCTCGGGGCGTCGTGGACGATCGTTCCGCGCTCCAATATCACAACACGGTCGGCCAGCCCCAGAATCTTTTGGGCATTCTGCTCGACGATGATCGAGCAGATGCCGCCCGCCCGCGTGATGGTCCCGATCGCCTTCAAAAGCTCCTCGACGATGATGGGGGCAAGGCCCTCGGTCGGCTCGTCCAGGAGAAGCACTTTCGGATTGAGGGTCAGCGCGCGACCAATCGCCAGCATCTGCTGCTCGCCGCCGGAGAGCTGGTTGCCAAAATTGCTCCGCCGCTCCTTCAGCCGCGGAAACATCTCGTAGACCCTCTCGACCGTCCAGGGGCCGGGCTGGGCCACTGCGGACATGTTCTCCTCCACCGTGAGCGAGCGGAAGATGTTGCGCTCCTGCGGCACCCAGCCGATCCCGGCGCGCGCCCGCTGGTCCGGCCGCAAAGTCGTGACGTCGCTACCGGCCAGCCGGACATTGCCGGAGAAGCGACGGGTGACGCCGACGATCGAATTGATCAGCGTGGTCTTGCCGGTGCCGTTGCGCCCCAACAGTGCCAGCACCTGGCCTTCGGAGAGACGCAGGGACATGTTCGGCAGCACCACGGCCTCGCCGTAGCCGGCGCGAAGCGAGTCGATCGCGAGCAGGTCAGACATTGACCGCCTCCTCGCCGAGATAGACCGCCTTGACCTGCGGGTCGCGCGCGACCTGCTCGGGCGGTCCTTCGGTGAGCAGCGCACCGGAGACCAGGACAGAGATGCGGTCGGCGAAGGAGAACACGAGGTCCATGTCGTGCTCGATCAGCAGCACCGTGACGTCGCGCGGCAGGCTGCCAACGACGGCGAGAATGTCATGGCGCTCGCTCTCAGGCACGCCGGCGGCGGGCTCATCCAGCAGCAGCACGCGCGGCTTGGCGGCGATCGCGACCGCGATCTCGAGCAGGCGCTGCTTGCCGTAAGGCAGCGTCACGGTCTGCTCGTTCATGACGTCAAGCAGGTGGAAGCGTGTCAGGAGATCGGCGATCTCGCCGTTGACGTCGCTGCGCGTACCCATCCGCCGCCACCAGTCACCGCCATGGCCGAGGCGCTCGGAGACAGCGAGACCGATGGTCTCGAGCGGGGTCAGGTCGGGATAGAGCTGGTTGATCTGGAAGGTACGCGACAAGCCGCGCAACACGCGCTTGTGCACGGGCAGATCGGTGATGTCCTGGCCTTCGAGCAGGATGCGGCCCGAGTTCGGCTTGAGCACGCCGGTGAGCTGGTTGATGACCGTGGTCTTGCCGGCGCCGTTCGGGCCGATCAGCGCGTGGCGGGCGCCTTGTTCGATTTTTAGCGACAAGTCGCGAGTGACGCGCAGACCACCGAACTGCTTTTCGAGATTCTGGGTTTCGAGCGCGATGGTCATGCATCGCTCTCCGGCACGGCGACGACGGCCTTGCGCCCGGCTATCTGCTTGATGACCAGATTGGGCACATACAGCATCCAGCGATGCAGGCGTTGCCGGCCGACCAGGACGATCACGACCAGCACGAGCCCGATCCAGAACTGCCAGTATTGCGGGGTGATGGTGGAGAACAACTCCTGTAGCATGCGGAACAGCACCGCGCCGATCAGGCCGCCATAGAGATAGCCGGTGCCGCCGATCACGAGCACCAGCATCAGGTCCGCCGAGCGCTCGAAGGCGAACACGTCGAGCGAGGCGATCGCGGTGGTCTGGGTGAACAGTGCGCCTGCGATGCCGGCATAGAACGCCGCGAGTGTGTAGATCGCAATCAGGCGGCGGTTGACGGGAATGCCGATCGCGGCCGCGCGCAGCGGATTGTTCTTGATCGCCCGCAACGACAGCCCGAACGGCGAATGCACGACGCGGCGGGCGAACAGGAACAACAGGAACAGAACGGCGAGCGAATAGAAGAAGCCGGTCTTGCCGAACATGTCGAACGGGATCTCACCGAAGATCGGCTGCATCTCGATACCCTGCAGGCCGTCGGTGCCGCCGGTGATGTTGGAGAAGCGTTCGGCCAGCGCCTCCAGCAACAACGCGATGCCGAGTGTCACCATCAGCCGCGTCAGGTCGACGCCTCGGATCACCAGGAAGCTGGTGGCGAAGCCGAGCACCATCGCGACAAGGCCTGCGACGACAAGCGCAAGCACGGGCTCGTTGATGATCCCATGCAGCGCGAGAAGCCCCGCCGCGTAAGCACCGGCGCCGAAGAAGGCTGCATGGCCGAGCGAGACGATGCCGGCGTAACCGAGGATCAGATCGAGCGACATCGCAAACAGCGCGAGCCGCAGGATGTCCGTCATGATCAAATAACGCGTGGGAAATACGAAGCCGCAGCCCAGCACGATCAGCCAGAAAGCGGCCTCGCCATAATGCCAGCGTGCCTGGCGCTGGGCGTGATAGCCGACGTCGGAGGAGGCGCTCATCGGCGAACTCAACGCGCGGCCGTGCGGCCGAACAGGCCGTTCGGACGCCAGATCAGGATCACGATCATCATGGTGTAGATCACGAAAGGTCCCATCTTCGGGACGTAATATTTGCCGGCGACGTCGCCGATGCCGAGCAGCAGCGAGGCCAGAAACGGGCCGGTGATCGAGGACGAGCCGCCGACGGTGACCACGATCAGGAAGTAGATCATGAACTTCAGCGGAAAATACGGGTCGAGGCCGAGGATCTCGGCGCTCAGCGCGCCGCCGAGACCAGCCAGGCCGCAACCAAAAGCAAATGTGAAGGCGAACACCTGCGGCACGTTGATGCCGAGGCCGCTCGCGGCGCGGGGATCATCGACCGCGGCGCGTAGACGGCTGCCGAACCGCGTCTTCGCGAGCACCATCTGGAGAGCAATGGTGAGCAGCCCGCAGATCACGATGATCATCAGCCGGTAGCGGCCGACGCCGACGCCGAACACGTCGAACTGGCCCTGGAGCGCCGCCGGCAAATTGATGAAGACCCGCGACGAGCCCTGGATGTAGTCGACGGCCGCGACCGACATGAAGGTGAGGCCGATCGTGAACAGCACCTGGTCGAGATGGCTGCGCGCATAGAGGTGTCGGTACAGCGTGCGCTCGAGCACAATGCCGATCGCAGCAGAGGAGACGAAGGCAAGCGGCAATGCAGCGAAGAATGGCCAGCCCATCCGGTTGACCAGCACCATGCAGACATAGCCGCCGGCCATGGCGAAGGCGCCATGGGCGAGGTTGACGAAGTTCATCAAGCCGAGCGTGACCGCGAGCCCGCAAGCCAGCACGAACAGCAGCATGCCGTAGGCAACGCCATCGAACAGGTTGGTGAGGATTGATGTCATCGTCTCAGCTTGGCGTTATCGTCACGACCGGGCTTGTCCCGGCCATCCACGTTCCTGGTTCGACTCTCG
>NZ_JADPIT010000011.1:56337-78732 GCF_023073035.1 Bradyrhizobium sp. 62 | reverse complement strand
ATGCCCGGGTCAAGCCCGGGCATGACGAGAGTGGCGGGCGAGATCCCCGATGCGCGCTAATTCGCGCTCGGGGATGACGCGCTTTCGCGCGTCACTTCTTGGTCTTGCCGAGATCCTTGACGGCCTCGAAGGTCGCGAACTCGACGTTGTAGAGCTCGCCGTCGACCTTCTCGACCTTCCGGATGTAGATGTTCTGCACGATGTCGCGGGTCTCGGGGTCGATCGAGATCGGGCCGCGCGGGCTCTCCCACTTCTGGCCCTTCATGGCTTCGACCAGCTTGGTGCCGTCGGTGTCGCCATTGGTCTTCTTCAGCGCTTCGTAGATCAGGTGAATGCCGTCATAGCCGCTCACCGCCATGAAGCCCGGCCGGTTTCCGTACGCCTTCTTGTAGGCCGCGACGAAATCCTTGTTCATCTGCGAGGGATGCGCCGCGGAATAAAGGTGTGCAGTGACCGTGCCCAGCACGGCGTCGCCCATGTTGTTGAGGAGGTCGTCGTCGGTCACGTCACCCGGTCCGATCACCTTGATGCCCGCCTTGTCGAGTCCGCGTTCGGCATACTGCTTCATGAAGTTGCCGCCCTGGCCGGCCGGCACGAACACGAAGATCGCGTCAGGCTTGGCATCCTTCATACGCTGGAGGAACGGTGCGAAATCGGGATTGGCAAGCGGCGTCTTCACCTCTTCGACCACCTCGCCGCCACCGGCGGTGAAGTTCTGCTTGAAGAAGTTGAGCGCGTCATTGCCCGGCGCGTAGTCCGAGGTCAGCGTCGCCACCTTCTTGATGCCGTTTTTCACCGCCCAGTCGGCGATGATGGTGGAGGACTGCGCCAGCGTGAAGCTGGTGCGCACGATATAGGGCGAGCGCTCGGTGATGATGGAGGTGCCGGCGGCCATCACGACTTCCGGGATCTTGGCTTGCGTGGCCAGCGGCGCCGCCGCGAGCGCGGCCGGCGTGACGCCGAAGCCGGCGATGAAATGGACCTTGTCGTTGACAATCAGCTCTTGCGCGGCGGTCTTGGTCTTGTCGGGAATCGCAGCATCGTCCTTGAGGATGATCTCGATTTTTTTGCCGGCGACGGTGTCGCCCTTCTGCTGCATGTAGAGCTTGATCGCGTTCTCGATCTGCTTGCCGGTCGAGGCCTGGCCGCCGGTCATCGGCAGGATCAGACCGACCTTGACGCTATCCTCGGCCTTGGCCGGAAGGACGGCCGTAAGGCCCACGATGGCTGCCGCTGCTGCGGCCCAGGCAGTCTTATGAGACAGTTTTTTGCGTTCGAACATCAGATGTCCCTCCCCTTCATTCCTGATCTTTTGTGCGCCGGACCGAGTGCCCGGTCCTTGCCTTAAATCGAGCTCACGCACGCGTGATGTCGCGCCACATGGCGTCTTTCGCGCCCTTATTGTCAATCGGACGTTTGGCGACCTTTCGGCGCAAGCCGAGCCTTCCGATTGCCAACGGCAGAAGCGATACCGGGTCACGTCCGGGTAACCCCGGTATCGTGATCCTGGTCGCCATCATTTGTACGATTGTACAAACAAAATGGACCTGTCAACGAAAAAGCCCCATCTCCGACCAAACCACTCTGTCGCGAGACGTTGCCGCCGTCTAGAAGCGCCGCCGGCCGGGTGCATGGAGGATTTCGTCTTTTGTTTGCAGAATTTGAACATCGGCAAGGTCTGAGTAGGTAGCCTCTGGTACCAAATTACCTACCTCGAATAAGTCTATTTTACCTGTTGAAGGCTACTCTCCCGACGACAGCCTGACCTGGCGTCCAACACGCTGACCTCGCCTCCGTACAATGCCCAGATCCGCCCGTTCCCTCCTGATCCTCCTCGCGCTCTCCGCGGGCCTGTCGGGCTGCGGCACCGTCAACGAAAAGCTCTCGTCCGGCATGGGCGACTACGTCCCGCAATGGGCCGGCGGCTTGCCGGCGGACGCCCCGCCGCGGGCGGGCACGCCGCAATACGATGCCTTCATGAAGGAGCGCGAGCGCAAGCGGCTGATGCCGGCAGCGGATCGCGAAAAGGAGGAGCAGGCGCAAAAGGGCGCAACGGGCTCAGCGTCCGGCGCTGCGGTGCGTTAAGTCGTGCCCCCTCGCCGCCTGCGGTGAGAAGTGAGTTCAGTCCACGAACACCACGGTCTTGCGGCCGTTGAGGATGACGCGGTCGTTGAGATGGTAGCGGATCGCGCGCGCCAGCACGCGGCGCTCGATGTCGCGGCCCTTGCGGACGAGATCCTCAGGCGTGTCCCGATGGCTGATGCGCTCGACGTCCTGGTCGATGATCGGGCCCTCGTCGAGGTCGCTCGTGACGTAGTGCGCGGTGGCGCCGATCAGCTTGACGCCACGCTCATGAGCCTGGTGATAGGGTTTTGCGCCCTTGAAACCCGGCAGGAACGAGTGGTGAATGTTGATGCAGCGTCCCGACAGATTTGCCGAGAGATCGTCGGACAATATCTGCATATAGCGGGCGAGCACGACGAGATCGGTTCCGGTCTTGGCGACGAGATCGAGGATCTGCGCCTCCTGCTCGCGCTTGGTCTCCTTCGTAACAGGCAGATAGTGGAACGGAACCCCGCCGAAATCGAGCCCGTCATAGACCTCGCGCGGGTGGTTGGAGACGATTGCGACCAAAGTCATCGGCAGCTCGCCGGTCCGCCAGCGATAGAGGATGTCGACCAGGCAGTGATCGGACTTCGACACCAGCAGCATCACCTTGCGATGCGCGGCCCGATCGCGCATCTGCCATTCCATGCCGAAACGCTCGGCGATCGCGGTAAAGCCGGTCTGGAGCGCCGACAGCTCCACGGCGAGATCGGCGGCGGTGAACACCACCCGCATGAAGAACTTGTTGGTCTCGGTGTCGTCGAACTGTTGGGCGTCGAGGATGTTCTGTCCGGAATTCGCCAGGAAGGTCGACACCGCCGAGACGATGCCGGGACGATCCGGACAGGACAGGGTCAGGACATATTGATGATCGGGCATGGGCCTTGATGAAGGTTTGGGCAGCGGCTGCGGAACGCCCCGCGATTTGCGCCCTGCTCTATCACCGACCCCACCTTGCGCCAATCCCGACGGTGGAGTCAGGATGAACGTACGATTGCTTTGACTGACCGGAGTAGGCTCATGGCCGACCGCTTGAACGGCACCCGCATCCTGATCCTGGAAACGCGCGAGGAGGCGCAGTTTTCGAAGTTGCTGGCCGAGCAAGGCGCCGAGGTCGTGCAATGCCCGATGTTCACCATCCAGGATGCACCAGACCCCGCCCCGATCGAGGCCTGGATCCGCCGCGCCATCGACAAGCCCTTCGACGACCTCGTGTTGATGACCGGCGAAGGGCTGCGGCGGATCATGAAGCTCGCCATCGCGCGAGGGCTCGACCAGGCTCTCGTGGCGGCGCTTGCCAGATCACGAAAATTCACCCGCGGCCCCAAGCCTGGCAAGGCACTGCGCGAAATCGGACTCGAGGCGCAGCAGACCACAGAGAAGCCGACCACCGAGGGCGTGATCGAGATGCTCGGCAAGCTCGATCTGAAGGGGCACCGCCTCGGCCTTCAGCTCTATCCCGACAAGGATCACAATGCGCTGACCGATGCGCTTGCCGCGCAAGGTGCCGAGGTCGATGCCGTGCTGCCTTATGCTTACGATTCCAAGGCGGCGGATGCCAACATCGTCACCGCGATCGACGAGATGGCCGCCGGGCGAATCGATTCGATCGCGCTGACCAATCTTGGCCAGGTGCGCCGCCTGATTGAGGCCGCGAAGGCACATGGCAGCGAGGCGAAGCTGCGCGCAGGCCTGGAGCGGACGCTGATCGCGTCAGTGGGACCTGCTGTCTCGGGCGAGCTCGCGGCGCACGGCCTGCGGACCGACGTCTCGCCTGCCGATGAAGCCTACTTCATGCGACCGCTGATCTCGGCGATGGCCACTGCGCTCCTGGAGCGGAAATCGAGAACCGCTGCGAGCTAGGAGCAGAGCGCGGGAGCGGCCTGCAGCTGCCCCCGATTGACACAAGCGTCACCGGCGCTACGGTCTCGCACAGAAGAAGAAACAACAAGGCAAGGGAATCGCCGTGATACGCGCCATCGCGCCTTGAGCACACCCGCACGCCCCTCCGCGCTCGCGCCATTTCGTATCCGCAATTATCGTTTCCAGTGGCCGTCCGACCTGCTCACCTCCTGGGCATTCGAGATCGAGACGCTGGTGCTCGGCTGGTACATCATGGTCGAGACCGGCTCGGTGCTGCTGCTCACCGTGCTCGCATCGCTCCAGTTCGTCGGGACGTTGGTGGCGCCGGTGTTCGGCATGATCGGTGACCGCATGGGTCATCGCGATCTCCTGGTCGCGATGCGTCTTGCCTATATGGTGCTCGCGTCGACCATCATGACTCTGGCACTGACCGGTCATCTGACCCCGCCAGGCGTCATGATCATCGTCGCAATCATGGGCCTGATTCGCCCCTCGGATCTCGGCGTTCGCGGCGCGCTGCTTGCCGAGATCATGCCGAGCGAGCAACTGGTGGGCGCCATCAGCGTTGCGCGCACGACCCAGGACAGCGCGCGCATCGCCGGCGCGTTGACAGGCGCGGGGCTATTTGCCGTCCTCGGTATTGGCCTCGTTTACGTGGTGATCGTCTGCCTCTATTTCCTGGCCGCGCTGCTCATGCTCTGCCTGACCCGGCCGGAACGGACCATTGCCACAACTGAT
Source organism: Bradyrhizobium sp. 62 (assembly GCF_023073035.1). NCBI lineage: Bacteria > Pseudomonadati > Pseudomonadota > Alphaproteobacteria > Hyphomicrobiales > Nitrobacteraceae > Bradyrhizobium > Bradyrhizobium sp. 62. The sequence continues at coordinate 74,025 of NZ_JADPIT010000011.1, read as the reverse complement.
CTTCCGGCAGACAGCCGCGCCGTTTCGAGATTGCTGGGCGATCTGAAGGAAGGGATCGTCTACGCCTGGAATGGCGCGGGGATGCGCGCGGCGCTATGCGTCGCCTTCCTGGCCAACCTGACCGCATTTCCCTTCACCGGCGGATTGCTGCCCTACATCGCGCGGGACATCTTTCATACCGACCAGACCGGCCTCGGTTATCTCTCCGCGAGCTTCGCCGTCGGCTCGCTGATCGGCTCCATCACGCTCAGCCTCGTCAGCGGAGTGCGCATTGCCCGGCTCCTGATCGGCGCGACGCTGGCCTGGTACGCCATGCTGCTGGTGTTCGTCGAGATCAGGACCATGCCGGTGGCGATGGCCTGCCTTGTGCTCGCCGGCATCGCCCAGAGCATGTCGATGATATCAGCTGCCGTGATCCTGATGCGGACGGCCAGCGCACATCTTCGCGGCCGCGTCATGGGCGTGCGCATGATGGTGATCTACGGCCTGCCGATTGGGCTCCTCGCGGCCGGCAGCCTGATCGACATCATCGGCTATTCCGCGACGGGGTCGCTCTATGCCGTCTCGGGGTTCATTGCAATGATGGCGATCGCGGTGCGCTGGCGCGCTGACCTCTGGCCGGTGCACGCCCCCGCCAATGGGCGCTAATCCCCGTAACCGCGCAACCGCTCGATATCGAGGATCGTGACGCCGCCATACTCCAGCCGGAGCAAGCCCTCTTTCTCCAGCCGGTTCAGCGCGCGGTTGGCATTCTGGCGGGACATGCCGGAAAGCGCGCCGATCTCTTCCTGGGTGATCTCCAGATGCGCGGTGGATTCCGGATAGAGGATCGGATTGAACAGCGAGGCGATGCTGCGAGCGAGCCGCGCGGTGGCATCCAGCGTGCGGTTGACCTCGAGCATGCCGATGAACTGGCCGAGCCGCTCGTTGAGCTGGCGAACCAGGAAGCGGTTGAAGCCGACGCTGTTCTCGAACAGCCACATGAAGGCGCTGCGTTCCATCAGCGCGACGCGGCTGTTGCGCAGCGCGACGACGTCATAGCGGCGCGGCTCGTTCTTGAGCACGCTGCCCTCGCCGAACCAGGCCCCCGCCGTCAGCCCGGCAAGACTCGTCTCCTTGCCGTCGCGCGAGACCCCGCCCATCCGGGCAAGCCCAAAGACCATGCCGGCCCAATAGTCGAACGTGTCGCCGCGCATGAAGACGGTCTCGCCGGTGCCGTAGGACCGCTCCGTGATCCCGGCACGAGCGACCTCGATCTCCGCTTGCGTGAGCTCGCGCGACCAGGCAGCGACGCGCTTCAATTGATCCTCTGAAATCATGAACCCGAAGCCCGCCGCACCGTTCGTCACTCCTGTTCTGCTGCAATGCAGCATGATCGTCTCGGCTACCATCAGACGAAAGATGGAGGCTGCGAGCGCCCAAAAAACTTTGTCGCAGAATTGTCAGGCGGGAGACATTTCAAAATAGCGCTTTCCCCTATTGAGGACCACCTCGGGCGATGCGGCTTTTGATCCCAAACGGGAACGAGAGCGGCGCGGCTCCGGTCGAGACCATCTGCTGCATGGCCTCACCGGCACGGCCGTACTAGGATCGCCCGACAGAACGGACGAAGAGCGCCACTGAATGCGCCATCACCGGGAGGGATCTGTTTGGTGGCTACCAGTCTTGAAGTGCGCGGCGTGTCCTTGCGATTCGGCGGCGTTCGTGCGCTGACCGATGTCGGCTTCGCCATCAGGGAAGGCGAGCTGTTCTCGATCATTGGCCCCAATGGTGCCGGCAAGACCTCGATCGTGAACTGTATTTCCGGCCGCTACAAGCCGACCGAAGGCCAGCTGTTCTACCAGGGCCGCGACATCACCGGCCTGACGCCCAACGCGCGCGCTTCGCTCGGCATCGGCCGCACCTTTCAGAACCTGGCGCTGTTCCACCACATGAGCGTGCTCGACAACATCATGGTCGGCCGCCATCACCTCCTGAAGAACAATTTCCTCACGGGCTCGCTGTACTGGCTCACCGGCGCGCGCAAGGAAGAGCTCGAGCACCGCCGCAAGGTCGAGGAGATCATCGATTTCCTCGATCTCCAATCGGTGCGAAAGGCGCCGGCCGGCACCCTCTCCTATGGTCTGCGCAAGCGCGTGGAGCTCGCGCGCGCCATGGCACTGGAGCCACGCCTCATTCTCCTCGACGAGCCGATGGCCGGCATGAACTTCGAGGAGAAGGAGGACATGGCCCGCTACATCGTCGATCTCAACGAGGAGTTCGGCATGACCGTGGTGATGATCGAGCACGACATGGGCGTGGTAATGGACATCTCCCACCGCGTCATGGTGCTGGATTTCGGCCGCAAGATCGCCGAGGGCGATCCGGCCGCCGTGCTCGCCGATCCCCACGTCAGGCGCGCCTATCTCGGCGAAGAAGACGAGGTGCTGGTCGACCCTGACGATGCTCCGCCGGCGCAGGAGAGCGCGGCATGATGGATTACGCAGGCCGCGTCGCGCAGGCCGACACCTATCCGAAGATGCTCCGGCTCAATGCGAAGGAGTACGGCAACGAGATCGCGTTGCGCGAAAAGGATCTCGGGCTGTGGCGCCCGTTCACCTGGAACGCCTACCAGACGCGGGTGCGCGACTTCGCGCTCGGCCTGATCGAACTGGGCCTTGGGCGCGAAGATGTCGTCGGCATCATCGGCGACAACCGGCCGGACTGGGTCGCGGCGGAAATAGCAACCCACGCGATCGGAGGCTTGAGCCTCGGGCTATATCGTGACGTGCTCGACGAAGAAGCCTCTTATCTCCTCAATTATGGCGAGGCGCAGCTCGTTTTCGCCGAGGACGAGGAGCAGGTCGACAAGCTGCTTACGCTGGCCGACCGCGTCCCAAAGCTGAAGCACATCATCTATTCCGATCCGCGCGGCATGCGGAAATACGACGATCCGCGCTTGATGTCGGCGGAGACGTTTGCCGAACTCGGCCGGGCGCGGGCTACGCGCGAGCCGGAACTTTACGACCGGCTGGTGGACGCGACCAAGGGCGAGGACGTCGCGATCCTCTGCACGACATCAGGCACCACCTCGCATCCAAAGCTCGCGATGCTCGCGGCCGGCCGCGTGCTCGGCCACTGCGCGACATACCTCGCTTTCGATCCGAAAGGGCCGGACGACGAATACGTGTCGGTGCTGCCGCTGCCCTGGATCATGGAGCAGGTCTATGTACTCGGCAAAGGCCTCTTGTGCCGGATGAAGATCAACTTCGTCGAAGAGCCCGAGACCATGATGAACGATCTGCGTGAGATCGCACCGACGTTCATCCTGTTTGCACCGCGCGTTTGGGAATCAATCGCCGCCGACGTCCGCGCCAGGGTGATGGACGCAACGCCGTTCAAGCAGCGCCTGTTCGACATCGGCATGAAGAGCGGGCTTGCCGCGCTCGAACGGGGCGAGCGTTCCGGCTTTGCCGACGCGATCCTGTTCCGTGCATTGCGCGACCGCCTCGGCTTCACCCGCCTGCGTTCAGCCGCAACCGGCGGCGCGGCACTCGGGCCCGAGACCTTCAAGTTCTTCCAGGCCATGGGCGTGCCGCTGCGTACGCTCTACGGCCAGACCGAGCTGCTGGGGGCCTACACGCTGCATCCCGCGGGCAAGGTCGATCCCGACACCACCGGCGTGCCGATGGCCGACAGCGTCGAGATCCGCATCGACAATGCCGACGTCCACGGCGTCGGCGAGATCGTGGTGCGGCATCCCAACATGTTCCTCGGCTACTACAAGAACCCGGAGGCGAGCGTCGCCGACATCAGGGACGGCTGGATGCTGTCGGGCGATGCCGGCTATTTCAACGACGACAAGCAGCTCGTGGTGATCGATCGCATCAAGGATCTCGCCGAGACCTCGCGCGGCGAGCGCTTCTCGCCGCAATTCATCGAGAACAAGTTGAAGTTCTCGGCTTATATCGCGGAAGCCGTGGTGCTTGGTGCAGGCCGCGACGCGCTCGCCGCCATGATCTGCATCCGCTACTCCATTATCTCGAAATGGGCGGAGAAGAACCGGCTCTCGTTTACGACCTACAGCGACCTGGCCTCGCGGCCCGAGGTTTATGCGCTACTCAAGAAGGAAGTCGAGACCGTCAACGCGACTCTGCCACCGGCACAGCGCATCTCCCGCTTCCTGCTGCTCTACAAGGAGCTCGACGCCGACGATGGCGAGCTCACCCGCACGCGGAAAGTGCGCCGCAGCGTCATCAACGAGAAATACGAAGGCATCATCGACGCGATCTATCGCGGCCAGGCCGACATCCCCGTGGACACCGTGATTCGCTTCCAGGACGGCACCACGCAGCGCATACGTACAACGCTGAGGGTTGTGGACCTGGATGGGCACGGGCACATGGCGGAGGCCGCGGAGTGAGCACGCTTCCGACACACGGCGTGTTGCGAATCTATGAACCCTCTCCCCGCAAGCGGGAAGAGGCGAAGGATAGCATAACATGAACACTGCCTTCCTCATTCAACTCCTGGTCAACGGCCTCGTGGTCGGCACGCTCTATGGCGTGGTCGCGATGTCGTTTGTGCTGATCTACAAGGCTAGCCAGGTCGTCAATTTCGCGCAGGGCGAGCTCTTGCTGGTCGGCGCCTGGGTCTGTTGGACGCTGCTCGCGAAATACCAGGTGCCGTTCTGGATCGGCATGCCGATGACGCTGGTGTTCATGTTCGTGTTCGGCATCGCGGTACAGGTCCTGATCCTGCGACCGATGATCGGCGAACCTATCATCTCGGTCATCATGGTGACGATCGGCCTCTCCACCGTGCTGCAGGCCACGCTGAAATGGATGTTCGGCGTCAATCCGCAGCCGTTCCCGCGCGTGTTCGAGAGCCAGTCCGTCAGCCTGCTCGGGCTCCAGATCCAGACCGTCTATGTCATGAGCCTCGTGGTCTCGATCGCGATGATGATTGGCATGGCCTGGTTCTTCCGCGCGTCGAAGTACGGCCTTGCGATGCGCGCCACTGCGTTCAACCAACAGGTCGCGCAATCGCTCGGCATTTCCGTGAAAAGCGTGTTCGCGATGGCCTGGGCGATCTCCGCAACGGTGTCGGCGGTTGCAGGCGTCGTGGTCGCGGTCGTGAACGGCGTATCCTCGGGCCTTGCCGCCTATGGGATCAAAGTGTTTCCGGCTGCGATCCTCGGCGGGCTCGATTCCGTCGGCGGTGCCGTGCTCGGCGGCATCATCATCGGATTACTCGAGAACATCGCGCAATATGTCGACAGCGAATACCTTCACTGGGGCAATCTCTACGAGATCGCGCCGTTCTACGTCCTCATCATCGTGCTGATGATCAAGCCTTACGGCCTGTTCGGCACCCACGACATCGAACGGATCTGATCTATGGCCGGCCCCGCCCTCATCCCTGCTGGTGATTTCCGCACCTCTTACGCGGCCGACACCACGATCTTCCCGACCGCCACCAGCCGCAATTTTGCGATCGCCGGCGTGCTGGCGCTGTGTCTCGTGCCGCAATTCCTTGGCGGCTATTGGCTCAGCATCCTGATCCAGATCGGCATCTTCTCGATCGCTGCGCTGGGGCTGAACATCCTGGTCGGCTTCACCGGCCAGATCTCGATCGGCCATGCCGCTTTCTTCCTGCTCGGCGCCTTCACCTCGGCCTACATCTCCAACAGCACATCGATCCCGGTGTTCTTCGCGATCCCCCTCGCGGGCGTCGTCACTGCGCTGGTCGGGCTGATCTTCGGCATCCCGGCGGCGCGGCTGAAGGGGCTTTACCTCGTCATCGCGACGCTCGCAGCACAATACATCCTGCTCGACTTCTTCTCCCGCGCAGAGTGGTTCACCGGCGGCTCGGTGCCGGCCAGTGCCAATCCGTTCTCGATCTTCGGCTACACGCTGCGCGGCGACAGGCAATATTTCTACGTCGTACTCGCCTACGTGGTTGCAAGCTACGTCCTCGTCACCAATCTGATGCGCACCCGGGACGGCCGCGCGCTGGTGGCGATCCGCGACCATTATCTCTCCGCGGAGATCATGGGCATCAATCTCACCAAGTATCGCACGTTGTCATTTGGGCTCGCCGCCTTCTTCGCCGGCATCGCCGGCGCGCTCTACGCACACTACCAGCTCGTGGTGTCGCAAGAGGGCTTCGGCATCGAACGCTCGATCCTGTTCCTGGCCATGATCATCATCGGCGGCACCGGTTCGATCATGGGCACGCTGATGGGTACCGCGTTCGTGGTGCTGCTGCCCGAGACGATGGAGTTCCTCAGCGTGGCGCTGAAGGGCGGCGCGATCGACAAGGCGCTGTCGCTGAACAACAACATCACCTTCCTGCGCGAGATCGCGATCGGGGTGATCATCATCGCGTTCCTGATGTTCGAGCCGGATGGGCTCGCCCATCGCTGGCGGCAGATCAAGGCGTACTGGAAACTCTACCCGTTCTCGCATTGAGCGCGGGCAACTCGCAAACCAACAAATAAACAGGAGGAGGCAACCAATGAAAACTAAATCCCTTTTGAGCACCGCGTCACTTGCGCTGGCGATCGCCGCATTCTCGTCAGGCGCGCAGGCGCAGATCGCGATCGGGCATCTCGCCGATTATTCCGGCGGCACGTCCGACGTCGGCACGCCCTACGGCCAAGCCGTCGCCGACACCTTCGCCTGGGTCAACAAGAACGGCGGCGTCGGCGGCAAGCAGCTCAACGTCGACACCAACGACTATGGCTACCAGGTACCGCGCGCGATCGCGCTCTACAAGAAGTGGTCGGCGCCGGACTCCAAGGTCGCGGCGATCATGGGCTGGGGCACGGCAGACACCGAGGCGCTGACCGGCTTCCTCGCACAAGATAAAATTCCCGATCTCTCCGGCTCCTACGCCGCTGCCCTCACCGATCCCGAAGGTGTCAGCGGCAAGGCCAAGCCCGCGCCCTATAATTTCTTCTATGGTCCGAGCTATTCGGACTCGCTGCGCGCGATGCTGATGTGGGCAGCCGAAGACTGGAAGGCCAAGGGCAAGTCCGGCAAGCCGAAATTCGTCCACATGGGCGCCAACCACCCCTACCCGAACGCACCGAAGGCCGCCGGCGAAGCCATGGCGCAGGAGCTCGGCTTCGAGGTGCTGCCGCCGCTGGTGTTCGCGCTCGCGCCGGGTGACTACAGCGCGCAGTGCCTGAGCCTGAAATCCTCGGGCGCCAACTACGCCTATCTCGGCAACACCGCCGCGTCCAACATTTCGGTGATGAAGGCCTGCAAGACCGCCGGCGTCGACATCCAGTTCATGGGCAATGTCTGGGGCATGGACGAGAACGCCGCCAAGACCGCAGGCGATGCCGCCGACGGCGTGATCTTCCCGCTGCGCACCGCGGTCAGCTGGGGCGGCGATGCGCCCGGCATGAAAACGGTGATGGAGATCTCGAAGATGTCCGACCCGACCGGCAAGGTCTATCGGCCGGTGCACTACATCGCGGCGGTGTGCTCGGCGCTCTACATGAGGGAGGCGATCGATTGGGCCGCCAGGAACGGCGGCGCCACCGGCGAGAACGTCGCCAAGGGCTTCTACCAGAAGAAGGACTGGGTGCCGGCCGGGATGGAGGGCGTCTGCAATCCCTCGACCTGGACCGACAAGGACCACCGCGGCACGCTGAAGGTCGACCTCTACCGCACCAGGATTGCGGGAACGACCGACGGCGACCTCAACGACCTCATGGCCAAGGGCGCGATCAAGCTCGAGAAGGTCAAGACCGTCGAGCTCCCGCGCAAGCCGGAATTGCTCGGCTGGTGAGCTTAGCGCTCACCTCACACACAAATGTCATCCCCCGCCTTGTGCGCAGCGCGCACTGGAGCGGGGGATCCAGTACGCCGGGGCCTCTCCGTGAGTCTCAGGCGTCTCTGGAATACTGGTCGCCCGGTCAAGCCGGGCGACGACAGCGGAGTATGAGGCATGACCGAAATTCACGAAGCAGCAGCTCGTCCCTCCCCCGGCATCGTACCCGCACCGCCTCTCCTTGCCGTGCGCAACATCGAGGTCGTCTATGACGACGTCATCCTGGTGCTGCGCGGTCTCAGCCTCGACGTGCCCAAGGGCGCGATCGTGGCGCTGCTCGGCGCCAACGGCGCCGGCAAGTCGACGACGCTGAAGGCGATCTCCGGACTGCTCAAGACCGAGGACGGCGAAGTCACGCGTGGCGAAATCTTGTTCGAAGGCGAGCGGATCAATGGCATCGACCCCGACAAGATCGTCCGCCGCGGCATCTTCCAGGTGATGGAGGGCCGGCGCATCGTCGCCGACATGACCTCGCTGGAAAATCTCAAGCTCGGCGCCTTCACCCGCAGGGACCGCGAGGTCGGCGCCGATCTCGATATGGTCTTCAACTATTTCCCGCGTCTGAAAGAGCGCACCGGGCTTGCCGGTTATCTCTCCGGCGGCGAACAGCAGATGCTCGCGATCGGCCGCGCACTGATGGCGCGCCCGAAGATGATCCTGATGGACGAGCCCTCGATGGGCCTGTCGCCTCTGCTGGTGAAAGAGGTGTTCTCGATCATCCACAAGATCAACCGTGACCTCGGCGTCACCATTCTCCTGGTCGAGCAGAACGCCCGCGCCGCGCTGTCGGTGGCAAGCCACGGCTACATCATGGAGCAGGGCAAGGTCGTGCTCGACGGCACCGCGGACGAATTGCGCGACAACGAGGACGTCAAGGAATTCTACCTCGGCGGCGCCGGCGACCAGCGCAAGAGCTTCAAGAACCTCAAAAGCTTCAAGCGGCGCAAGCGCTGGCTTTAACCTTCCAATACCTGTTCCGCTTCCGTGACTGCGCAGAGAACATGATAGAACGACGACGCAGGAATGGTGTCGATCAGCGATTCGCCGTCGCGCTCGAACTGGTCGTACCAGCCGCCCCGCACGGGATGGCTGAGATAATGCCGTTCGAGCCGCGCCAGCGCCACGCGCGCCTCGTCCGCCGCGCCCGCCTCGCCGGATTCGGCCTGCGCGATCCACGCCTTCGCAATCTCGGTCTGTGGCCACAGCCGGCGCGTAGTGCGGCGAATGTTGCCGGCGTCGTCACCCTCGTCGATCAGGCAGCCGGTGGCCTCGTCGCGATAGCGCAGCGCGGTTTCCAGCAGCTCGGCGCGCCGCTGTCCGGTCGGGCAGCCCGTGATGCGTTCGAACCCCTTCAGCAACCAGACCCATTCCGCCTGGTGGCCGGGCTCGACGCTGACCGGCGCGATCTTCGACCAGTCCTCTTCGAAATATTCGCCGAGCGCGCGCGTCCGCTTGTCGTAGAGATTGGCGAGGAACAGCGCGAAGAACTCGCCGGCACGGTTCTGGAACGACAAATCGTGGGTTGCGTCGAAGCACGCGATCATCGCCTCGAACAGATGCATGTGCGGGTTCTGCCGGCGCGGCAGCGAGACCGGAAGGCCTTCGTGGACGCCGCCGTGCGGCGAGCGCAGATGGCCATCGAGGAAGGCGAGCAGCGCGTCGATCTCGGTGCGGATTTGTGCGTCCTGGTCGAGCGCATAGACGGCCGCGAGCGCAAACAGGATGAAGGCGTGGTCGTAGGCGTCGCGGCGGGCGTCCAGCACCGCGCCCTCCGGCGTCAGCCGGTGCACGTAGCCGGGCCGGCCATCTGGCGTCTTTGCCTTGGCGAGCAGATGCTCGAGGCCCTTCAGTGCGACGGCGCGCCCCTCAGGGTACCAGCCCATCTGCGCAGCCTTGGCGTAGCACCAGATCTGGCGGGCCTGCACGAACACCCGGCGCGGCGCGGTCACGTCCGCCGTGCCGTCACGATGCAGCCGATCGATGAAACCACCCGCGCCATGGTCCCAGCCGACCGTCGACCACAACGGCAGCGCCTCGTCGATCATGCGGCGCTTCAGGCGCGGCACGACATCCGACGCCTCGTCCTCCGCACTGATTCCCTCGTCCGCCATCGCGTCCTCTTCAAACCTCGTCCATGGCCGTCTGATAGCCATGCCGGCGGCGGCACGCAACGGATGCCAACACGGAAAGATCAGCCATGACCGCCCATTACGACGCCCTCGAGACGCGCGAGCAAGCCGCGCGCGAGGCCGATCTGTTCGCCCGCCTGCCCGGCGTGCTGCGCTCTGCGATGACCGCGCCCGCCTATGCTGATCGGCTGAAAGGCCTGGATCCGGCTACCGTGACCTCCAGAGCGGCACTGGCGGGCCTCCCAGTGCTGCGCAAGTCGGAACTACCGGCCCTGCACAAGGCCTCCACGCCCTTCGGAGGGTTCGTCGCGGCGGCGCCCGGCTCCTTCGCCCGCCTCTTCACCTCCCCCGGGCCGATTTTCGAGCCGGAGGGGCGGCAGGCCGATCCGTGGCGCGGCGCACGGGCGCTGTTCGCGGCCGGGTTCCGGCCCGACGACATCGTGCTCAACACCTTCAGCTATCATCTCACCCCCGGCGGCTTCATCTTCGATGCATCGGCGCGCGCGCTCGGTTGCGCCGTGATCCCGGCCGGTCCAGGGAATACCGAGCAGCAATTCGAGCTGATCGAGGCCTATCGTCCTGTCGGCTACAGCGGCACGCCGGACTTCCTGAAGATCTTGCTCGATGCTGCCGCAAACTCAGGACGCGACGTCTCCTCGATCAAGCGCGCGCTGGTCTCGGGCGCGGCCTTCCCGCCCTCGCTCCAGGCGGAGATCAAGGCCCGCGGCATCGACGCCTACCAGGCCTTCGGCACCGCCGATCTCGGCCTCATCGCCTTCGAGACGAGCGCGCGCGACGGCATGGTCGTGAACGAGGATCTGATCATGGAGATCGTCAAGCCCGGCACCGGCGATCCCGTGGCGTCCGGCGACGTCGGCGAGATCGTCGTGACCTCGCTCGACCCGCACCATCCCTGGATCCGGCTCGCTCTCGGCGACCTCACCGCGGCACTGCCGGGGACCAGCCCCTGCGGGCGCACCAACATGCGCATCAAGGGTTGGATGGGCCGCGCCGACCAGACCACCAAGGTCAAGGGCATGTTCGTCCGCCCCGAGCAGGTCGCCGAGATCGGCAACCGCCATCCCGCACTCGGAAGATTACGCCTCGTCGTCATGCGCCAGGGCGAGTCCGATGCAATGACGCTGAAAGCGGAGACGGCGGTCGCAAACGACGCGTTGCGCGAGGACATTGCAGGCACCTTGCGCGCAGTGACGAAGCTCGGAGGCGAAGTTGAATTGGTGAGGCCCGGCGCGCTGCCGAACGACGGCAAGGTGATCGCGGACGAGCGATAGACAACAGAGGGGGCTCTCCAACAGAACGGGCCGCCGATCCGCTGGCTGGTGCAAGCACGTGAAGTAAGCGCTTCACGCGAGCGGGGGGCAACGAATTCCCTGCGGGCAGGGAATCTCACCGAGATACGCGGTTCAAGCGGCCCACCAGCCCGCCCGCGCTCTCCGAATTTCCCGTGATTACAGAGCCTTGCGACAGCAGAGCCCTCGGCAGCTATGCGAATGCAATCTCACGAGCAGGGAATTTCAAAGCGCCACCGCAGGGAATTTTGAAGCAATCAGCAGGGAATCTGGCGCCCAAGCAAGGTAGGCGCGGGCGAGAATTCATGATCCGGAATCTCACCAGCGACTGACTCGGGAGTCGAGGAGCGATACCTAGTGGCGATCTTCGGTATTGCCACAAGTTATAGATGAAGTTATGGTTCGGGCAAGCAACAGTCGAGGTGTGCCTCGTCTTGGTGCCTGAGCGTTGTAGGGAGAAATCCCTCCGTTGAAGACATGGCGTTGCGATGGTCTAAAGGGCGTCGGCGGCATGAACCTAGTTCCCAACCAAGGGGGGCTTGTGTTCTGCAGCGCCACCCTCCCGCAGATCGACAGCCTCCTGAATTTAGGAGGCAGCTATGCCGACAATCTTCAACAAGAAAGCTAAACCTACACCACACGTCATTCGCGTCGATGAGGAGCCGCTCGCCCCTCCCGCTTTGCCGCGCGAGCAGCAAGCGCTGCTGCTCGATCCCCGCATCAAGCTCGATGCGCGTATCCGCGCAGAATGCGTCGAAATCGTCGATACGAACGACCTCGGCGTCAATGACCGAAACGCCAAGAAGCATCCGGAACGTCAGATCGCGCTGCTTTGCGCCAATATCGAGGAGTTCGGCTTCACGACGCCGCTGCTGGTCGATGAGCGCAACAAGATCATCGCTGGACACGCGCGATATGCAGCAGCCAAACGTATCGGGTTGACGCACCTCCCGGTCGTCAGACTGACGCACCTTACGCCAGCACAAAAGCGCGCACTTGCTATCTCCGACAACAAGCTGGCCGAACTGGGCTCTTGGGACCTGGAAATCCTGTCCGAGGAATTTTCATTCTTATTCAACCCGCAAGGCGTCGAAATCTCGTTCGATCCTCGGCTCACCGGTTTCGACACCGGCGAGATCGATCAAATCATTGTCGACGACCAAAATGAGCGCGAACGCGCAGATGCAGCGGACAAGAACATCCCGCTCCTGGAAGGCCCTGCGGTCTCTCTGAGAGGTGATCAATGGGAATGCGCTGATCACCGCGTCCGATGCGGCGATGCCACCGAGGCTGATGATTATCACGAGCTTATGCGAGCAGAGCGGGCCCAAATCGCCTTCCTGGATACTCCCTACAATGTGCCGAACTCAGGCCATGTGAGCCGCCGCGAGGACGTTAGGGAATTCCCAATGGCTCGCGGCGAGATGGGCGCTGAGGAATTCACCTCCTTTCTCAGCGCGATCCTCGGCAAGGTTCGCACGGCCATGGCGGATGGCGGGGTTGCTTATGTCTGCATGGACTGGCGGCACCTCACCGAGCTACTCGCGGCGGGCACACCGATCTTCGGTCCGCCGAAGAACCTCATCGTCTGGAGCAAGACCAATGCGGTGCTGGGCTCGTTCTATCGATCCCAGCATGAGCTGATCTTGCTTTATGTTGCACTTGGCAAGCCGGTCAACAATTTCGGCCTCGGCGAGAAGGGTCGGCACCGCAGCAACGTCTGGCGCTATCCCGGTTTCAACAGCTTCGGGCGGGATGGGAAGAAAATCCTCGCCATGCATCCGACGGTGAAGCCCGTCGCGCTGGTGGCGGATGCGCTCATGGACTGCTCAGATCGCGGCGGCATCGTGCTCGACCCCTGCGGCGGATCGGGCACCACCATGATCGCTGCCGAACGCACCGGTCGCAGGGCGCGCGTCATGGAAATCGACCCGCTCTATTGCGACACCATCGTCGAGCGCTGGCAGCAGCATACTGGCAAGCAGGCGCGGCTTGCCGGGACCGGCGAAACCTTCGCGGAGGTCAAGGGGCGCAGAGTGAACAACTCGAGCACAGGAGCATAAGATATGGCCGAGTTCGAAAAATCGAAGATCGTCACACGCCGAGACGATGATTCGCCCACCAAGGGCAAGCCGCCGCCAAAATCCAAGGCCCGTCGTCGGCGCAGCACGCAGCAAGTGCCTGCTGTCTGGGGGAATCCCTTGCGACAATGCTTGCTTGAGCGCATTCCCGTCAAAGTGGATGGGAAGACAACCTCGTTACCGGTCTACGTGGCGTGGATCAAACGGCTCATTGCGGATTCTCAACGGGGATGCCGCAAAAGTCGAAAAGTCCTGCTCAAAGCGACCGGCGGATTCAAGGCCATCATCGCGGAAGATAAACGGCGAGACGACGCCAAGACGTTAGAGCAAATCGACCAGATTCTGGAATCCATGGAGACTTGGACGGTCTCATCTAAGACCAAGAAGACCTAGTCGGCCGGCGGGGCTTACCGGGAATCGAAACAACAAAAGATCTAACCGCCGGCTTCTGCGGTTAGACAGCATCGTATTGAACAATCACGCGAGTGAGGGGGCTCACATGACAAACCACGATGAACATTCCACCAACAAGCACGCCGGCAGCGACAGGCCTTACGACGTAGGCTATGGAAAGCCACCGCAGCATACGCGGTTCCGCAAGGGCTTCTCTGGCAACCCGAAGGGCGGAAGCCGGAAGAAACACCACTTCGATGTCTCGGACTGGCAAAATCCGTTCGTTAAGTTTTTGCTTGAGCCAATGCAAATGACCGTAAAGGGCAAAAGATGTCAGATCCGCGCTTACGAGGTGTGGATCCGTCGTGTCATTCACGATGCGCTGTCCGGCGATCCCGACAGCTCCATGATTCTGCTTGAGCAGAGCGATTGCCTTCGAGTTCTCATCGATCCCGATCACCGTGAAGCCTCCTTGGCGGATCTTGCACACATCGAGGGAGTGAGACGGCAGGCGGCGTCGTTTCGCGTTGACTTATCTACGGAGGCAGACGAACCGGACGGCGGCGGCGGCCGCCGCGGCTAAGCACTCAGACCGGATGCCGTCGCTCAAGTTCTTCCGAAAAACAGCAACAATGAATAGGGAGCTTTAGTCCAAGCTGCCAAGGTTGCGGTTCTTGTCACCCCGTCCATACGCCTGATCGACACGGCAGACGAAGGGGCAGCAAGATCAGCCAATCCTTGACTGCAATCAGTTCGCCATCGCGCAAGGGTGTCGGGTGAGCGCAGAGATTGGAATGTTGGTGTATCATCCGTGCGGCCGGAGGCGGCGCTCCGCCTCCGCCCCCAATTGCCCCAACCACGTGCTCTGTTGAAGGAGCTGGGGCGGCACTAGAGGCGTGCGGACAGCAAATGCCGAACGAGAAAGGCGTCAGCCGGAAAACGGACCAAGCGCGCCTTCCTGAATGGCAGCCGGCGCTGGGCCGAATGAGAACGTCCTCCCCACAAAGCCACAAAGCCGAATGCCTTGCCGACATCATGTACGACATTGGCAGGCGCTTGAGCGACGGAGCCGAGATCGGGCTGTTCCTGGAGCCGGCATCAGAGGCGGTTGAGCCCGCCTTGGCCGCGGAGGCGAGGATGGGGCTGGTCGGCTCGACCTTCGGGAGAGGCGTCCATGGCGCGCGACGCGAGCTTGCGCTTCATCGTCTTGGCAGACGGATTAGCAGATTAGCACCGCAGGCGCCGAGAATGACGAGCCCCAAGCTGCTGGGTTATGGCAAACAGCACTCGATCCAGCGGAAAAAAGGTCTCGTCGAACACATCGGTGTCCGTCTCCAGCGCTGCGTCGGTCGGGATCAGGTAATTGTAGCCGTCCAGCTGCAGGTGCCCGGCATGATAGCTCACCGCGACATCGCCTGATCGTCCCAGTCATGGTCCGGCACCCGTTATGAAGCACCGATGTTGTTGCTGCGACGGACGCATGGTAGGCGGCTCTCAATGTTAGCCCCACCCATAACTTTTTTTCATAGTCGTTAGCAGGGTCATTCCGCTGCTGCTTTCCCCGGTCGTGTTTCGACCCGCCCCCGGAGAAACTCCGTGCTAGTCAAGCTACCCGAGACGGATCTCAAATCAGCCCAAAGCATGGAAAGCCTGGAACTTAAAAGCCAGGACGGCGAACTGTCGGGCAGTACTTTTGGGGGAAGGGCCACGGCGGGACGGTGTTCTTATTCGGCAGATACAAGGGCACATTCAAAACCCTACGCCGAATGCCAGGCTTTTGTCGATGGCGTCTTAGCCGATCGACAGCGGACGCCTGAACCCTTCAAGGCGAGTGGATGGTAGCAGCGCATGGGGCGATGCTTCGTGATGTTCATCGCGACGTTATGAGAGTTGGCGTTGTTTGCCCCGCGCCCCCCGGCGCCGATTGGGAAACCGTACGTCGGATGACACTTAAGTAGCGACGTACTTCCGAGAGACCGGATTGAGCCGCTCAGCAATCGGCCTCGCTTTAGTATCGTTGAATTGCATTTTAGCCGTCAGAACACGAGTTCGCGTCTCCGTCAAATCGGCTACGATCGCCACACGCGAGCACATCAGCTAGTTTGCTAGGCGGCTCATGCTAGTCCTGCAGGACATAAACACGTCTCAGTCTCTTCTCCATCGCTGCAAGCCGCCGCACGTCGTCCGGCGACAAATAAGCTCGACTTCTTGCCTCGATGACAACGCGCCAATCGCCATTGTTGCGATCAGGAACGATCGCAAGGCCGACCGGACTGACGCCGCTCTTCCTCAATTCTTCAAGAATAATCCAGCTCAAATCATTATTCAAAATAGCTTTCTTGACCATCGAATCTCCTCAGCCCAGCTGAAGCCTATCACCTTCGGCACCTCCTCCTGCAAGTCCGGACAACTTCGGAGGCCCGCGTGAGGGGCCGCCGAGGCATACGCGCGCGATGCGGCAACTAAGCCGTCCCCTTGTGGGCAAGGCGGCAACGGCCAAATGGCGCTCTGATGACGGAGCTCGCCAACCGTAGCCGCCTCACATGCCATAGGCTCGAAAGGCGTCGCACGGCCGGAAGCGCGAGCTTGACAAGCTGTTGCGCGCTGGCAATCGATCCGAAGCTCTTGCGGAACCAGAATACGGCGATGGTGACCATCCGCCAGCTTGCGGCTGAACTCGGCTTGCACTCTGTTCCCGGCCGCGACCTGCAGTCCGCGAGAACGACGATGACAACCCGCTCGCCCTCTAAGGATTCCGGCTCCCGCAATTGGGGGCCCCATCGTCGTCTACGCGTCAGAAGCATGCTGGCTGCCGGCCACGGCCATCGCGCTCGCAGTAGCACCTCCGGTTGCAAATGTGTCGCCGCCCCCGCTTCTCCGATCGAATTGCTGCTTGGGGCTCGCTGAACTCGGCGCCACCGGAGGAGGTTCAATGCGCCGCGCGCTGCTATCCGATACAGAGCGGACTTCTCCGAACAGCGGCTCAGTACACCCTGCGTCTAGCGCCTGCCCGATGCCGTCGAGAAGAATGCTCGCGGCTACGGCTGTAAGAGCATTCGTCCTGCGTGCACGCGCATTGCGATCGGTCGGCTCCTCCTTCCGCGCTGCTTCCCGATATAGACCAGGATTTTACGACTCACATCTGCACCTCTTACGCGCTGAAAGGCTTTGATCAGTCGCAGCATCTAAGCGTCGTCAATAATGTCTCAGGCAGAATTGCTCTCGAGAGCTAGGGAGCTGCTATCTTGCGCACAGCAACAGTCCAACAGATAAGACGGCCGGATGGCGCCGTTCACGGACAGTGCTCCTCTTTCGCCAGCAGATTGCGGCCAGATGCATCGGTATCGCGGGCGCCGTTGACCCGCCGAACGCGTGTCAGCCGCCAAATCTCGGTTGCAGGGTTTGTTTCGGCGGACTATCAAGCTCAGCGCTTAGCCGCGTTAACGGCCAATTCCATCGCCAAATCCAGAGCTGCAACCCCAATTTGATCCAAAGAATTAGACTTGCAGCGCCGGTCCATCCAAGCGACGATCGCCATGAAATCGCCTCCGCCGACAATGTCCTTCTCAGCACCCACGTTTAGCCACTGACGAAGCCGACGGACCCAGGATTCGAACGTCGCTTTACGACCGGGTTCTTCTTCCTATTCATCAGGCGGTAAAAGATTGGGCGCCGACGATCGTTGATCCGGCGTTTAGCGCTCTTTTCATGATTTGCTTGCGAGCATCGCAAGATCGGCTGAGAGATGGAGCAAGCCAGGCCCGACCAGCTTGCCGCCAGTGCGCTAAGCAGCCGTCGCTACCCCAGTCAGGTTGAGCTTGGCGCAATTGGCCAGCAGCATGGTGACATATTCCCCTCAGATCCGGAGCACGCTCCAAACAACAAAAAAGCCCCGGACGATACCCGGGGCTTTGATGTCTGAAGCGGGTTATGGATCAGTACTTCGCGACC
>NZ_JADPIT010000011.1:46310-56327 GCF_023073035.1 Bradyrhizobium sp. 62 | reverse complement strand
TCGTCTGGTTCCAGCTGTTGGCGCGGATATCGCGGCCAACCAGCGTGTTCGTGACATCGAAGAGCTCGTTCGAGGTCTTGGCGTTGTAGAAGGCCGAGCGATACTCGGTCTTCATGAACCAGCCGGGCGACTGGATGCCGAAGATATTCAGGTTGTTCTCGACGCCACCGCCGATGAACCAGCCGTTGCGGTTATAGCTGTTGAGGTGGATCCCCGCGGGAACGCCGGCGAGCGTCATGAAATTGGTCTGGCCGAAGTGAGCGCCAGAGTAACCGCCGTTGACGTAGGAGAGAACGTTCGGAGCGACCAGCCAGCCGAGGCGCACACCTGCGGCCCAAGAGTCTTCCAGCTTTTGCGTACCGGTGAGGCCGCCAACGACCGTCGGATCTTGGATGGTGGCGCGGATGCTGCCGAACTGACCGTCAGCGAACACGCCGGCGACCCAGGTGCCGCTGAACTGCCAGTCATAGCCGAGGCCAACGGTGCCGAACCAACCCGAACCACCCTGACGCTGATCAATAGTGAGCGGAACCGCGCCGACCGTGGTCTGGACGCGCTGGTCCGCAGCAGAGAGGCCGCCGCCGGCGCCACCGAAGATGTAGAAGCCGGTCCAGTTGGCGACGGGCGCCGCCATCGGGGCCTTCACGTAGGGACGGGCGCCCAGGTCAGCGGCCGAGGCTGAACCAGTCATCGCCGCGATCGCGGTGAGAGCAAACAAAATCTTCTTCATCACAAAAATCCCCAAGCGGTGTGCGTCGATGTCTTGGGCAATCTATCCCAAACGGCCCAAAATGCTGTAACCCGAGGGCCACAGTGACGGGCAATCGATGGGCGATGCTGGCTAGCAACAAGGCAATCCTGGCTGAATTATTCCGCGACAATCCAGCGGCCACAGCCGTCTATCTAACTGAAAGCATGAGGGAAAACGACTTTGATGCCGCGCGGACGGCTCTCAGCCGCGTTATGCAAGCTCAAAACGTGCAGATGTTAGCGCGGGACGCTGGTTTGAGACGGGATGCCCTGTACAGAACATTCGGGGGTCGAATCGACCCTCAGCTCAGCCGCATCCTAAGGCTCTTTGATGCGCTCAACGTACAGGCCAGCGTGGTGCGGTCGGATCCCTCTGAGGTGCAGACTGCACCGAGCGGGACGGCACCCGATGATCCCGAAGGGATCGCAAACCGACTAACGCAAGGCCTAGCCAGCAATCGCTTCGAGGAAGCCGTCCTTGCATTGAAAGAAGCCGTGCTGGCCCAGAATGTCTCCTCCCTGGCGAGGGAGGCTGGGATCGAGCGTAGAACAATGTACAAAACATTCGGCGGCGCCGTAGATCCACATCTCAGCCGAATTTTGAAGGTCCTCGCGGCAATGCAGCTTCGGCTGCTTGTCGTTCCGCTTCCAGACAGATCAGGGCTACCACGACCCAAACTTGGTCGGCCGCCAAAAGCTTCAAAAGCCTCTAGCTAACGAGCCGCCAACTTTTTACGCCGAATTGCGCGCCATTATCTACGCGCAACAAGGGGCCGTGCCGAGGACGCCATTGAGATCGGCCCGTCGCATGTCCTGTCCGTGATCGAAGTCAGTCGGCGCCTCGATCAGCTTCTCATCGCGCGTCACCAACGTTGCGCAGCACTTAAATCCAAACCTTTAGCCCATGCCCTTTTCCCCAACAGCAAAACCTGAGGATCCTGAAGCCGGTTGAATGCTGGCTTACTCTCCTGCTGCGAGTCCCTTTCGATGGGCGCCAATTCTCTAAAGGTTTCGGTAACCAAACAATTCGTTCAGAGGCAGTCAGCGAGCTGCACCCACCCTGCTCATACAACCTTTGCATTGTTAGCCGCTACAGTGTGATCACAACGAGAAAATCGCCAGCAAGAGTATCGCGTGATAAATAAGACCGTTGGGATGGACACGTCGCCAGTGTCCCGCCGCCGCATCAGTTCAGGCGACACGAACTCGCGGCTTCCGATCGCTCTGGTGATGCTGTGCGGGTTTGCAGGCCTTGGGCTCCGTTACCTCGTGCGCGAGCACGCCACCGACGACGCCATTCAGTTCCTGATCCCGTGGTATTGCTTTGCTCGAGATCACGGGATCGGCGCGCTGGCGGAACCTTTCACCAACTACACCCCGTTTTACAGCTACCTCCTGCTGATTGCCGCGCGATTTGATTGGCTGGGCCAGCCACTGTCCCTCGTGAAAGCGATCTCGGCCGTCTTCGAGTTGGGCTGCGCGATCGCTATCGCCCGGATCGTCTGGCGAGCGACAAGGGTGCCATTGCGCACCGCCTTGGCCTTCTGCGCTGTTTGGCTGGCGCCGACGGTGCTCTTCAACGGCGCAATGTGGGCACAGGCCGATTCGATCTGGACGTTCTTCACGCTGGTCTCCGTAGCCCTGTTCATGCGGGACCGAAATGGCGTTTTGCCATTCGCGGCGGCGGTTTCGGTGAAGGCCCAGGGCGTCTTTCTAGGGCCCTTAGTGTTGGGCGTGCTAATGCGCCGCAGGATCCACCCAGCATGGCTCGCCGCTGTTCCCGGGATTTACGTGGTTCTCGCCATTCCGGTTTTCGTCGCTGGCAGATCCTTAGCCTCCGTAGCGGGTGTCTATTTAGAGCAAGCTCACACATTCCATCGCCTCACAATGAATGCAGCGAACATCTGGGTATTGGCTGGGGGTACACCGTACGAGATCGGAGTCGCCATCGGCTTGGTGCTTGCGGCTGTGAGCGGACTTGCTTTGTCAATGTTCATCGCGCGTTCCAAACGAACGGGCCCAGAGTTCATTCTGCTCGCCGCGTGCGTCTCGCTCATGCTCATGCCCTACTTGCTTCCGAAGATGCATGAGCGTTATTTCTATGCCTTTGAGCTCGCGTCTATCGCCTTGGCCTGCATCAATCCGCGCTATTTGCCGTTCGCCGTGATTGCTCAGGTTGACGGCGTGTTATCCTATCTTGGATTCGAGAGCGGTATCATCATGGGTTTGCTGCCGGCGGCGCTCGGCAACACCTTTCTCGTGTTCTACCTCGTGCTTGATCTTTGGCGCGGCGAACGTGGATTTCATTTCCCAAAGCTTGCCTGGCTTGGCTTCACCGTTTCGATTGGAGGATTGCTGAGCTATTTAGTGCTCGCAGGTAGCGGGTGGAACATGTCGCCCGCGTATTTAATTGCCACGGGTCTTGCCGCGGCCATGACGATGTGGCTTCTCATACAGTCGCAGGTCGCACGTCAACCGACGTGAAGCTGCAAAGTCTGACGTTGCGCAAACCTTCAGTTGCCTTTCAGAGTAGGCAGCGCGACATCCGCAAGCTTCCAGTCGCTCAACTCGGTTCAACTAGTCGCCACGCCGCGGGACCCGCGGTTGCCATCGATCACAGCGATCACGCCATCGATGAAGGCTTGGCACTCAGCGTGGGTCTTGAACGTGCCCTTGTACTTCCCGAATAGGAAGACCGTCCGGCCGTGCCCCTTTCCGAAGAAGTATTGGCCGACGTGTCCGCCGCCTTCGTCTTTGAGCTCAATGCTACCAAGGCTTTGCGCTGACTTGAGGTCTGTCTCGGGTAGCTTGATCCGCACATGTGTCTCCGTGATTCACGGCCAGGCTAAGGACGTTAGCGGCCTCAGCGTCAACTGGCGTGTCCAGCAGATCAGCGCTTCGCCGCGTTACCAGCCAATTCCATCGCTAGGTCCAGAGCTGCAACTCCAATTTGATCTGAAGAATTAGATTTGCAGCGCCGGTCCATCCAAGCAACGATCGCGGAGAAGTCGCCGCCGCCGACAATGTCCCTCTCAGCACTCACGTTTAACCCGCTGACGAAGCCCACGACCCAGGATTCAAAAGCTGCCTTTACGACTAAGTTCTTCTTCCTATTCAGCCAAGCGGTACAAGATTGCGAGCCCGCGCCCACGATCGTTGATCCGGCGTTCAGGGACGTCGGCAAGAGTAGCATCATCATTATGGCAAGCGCTCGTCTCATCTTTTCCTCAACCGAAAACGGCTCCTTCCAAGGAGGCTCTATCTGTTCCTTTGCCCGACGGCGCAAGCGCATTTTTTTTCGATGCCCCTGCGCATGTGAATGGACGCTCGATCGCTATCTCAGGCTCGAATCCGGCCAATGAGGAACCTCATCCGCGCGGCGGGATCGACCCAAGTTCTGCCGCACCGTCGCGTAGAGCACAAACAGGCCGATGGTGATCGCGACAGCCAGCAGTGGGAACATGTAATTCATGCAGCCTCCAAGAATTGAATACTAGCAGCCCGTCCAATCGGCGCGACGCTCTCCGGCCTGAGACCCTACACTGCCAGTTTCCTACTCAGCTCGTGGTTTCTCATCCGGCATTCCGCTTCAAATGTTTGAGCCCCCGCCGTTGCCGCGAGAGAGCAGCCTTCTCATACCGTTCCAAGCTCGACAAATATCTCATTTGCTTTGGTTCCGCGCCCTCGATCACCGCCAACATCAGAATTAACCTAAGAGCTCGCAGGCGATCCTGGCGGCTCCTAGCTTGAGCCAAATCTTGGACTGCGACATGCATGTCCGTACCTTTGAAGCCTTCCGCAAAGACTGCATCGAAACCAGAACCGGCGGGGTTCGTCCCAACGAGATAAGCCATGCCGATAGGCGTTGCGGCTCGATGCTGTTTTGCCGACGCTTGTTTGCGGCCCGGTACTCCTCGCTGCGTTTGCGCGATTGGCTTCGATTTGTCGCTTTGACGCCAACTTGCCTCCTTGATTTCACTATTTCGCAGTCGAGCGATCCGCATTATCGAAGACCACGGCCTCAATCCTCGGTTACCGCGCCTCGGCGATGCGACGGAGGATACGACGGATCCCGCAACAACGGCGCAATGAACGTATGTAGGTTTGATCCATCAAACAGATAGGCGGCTATTCCGGCCGCGTGTGCCGCAGAAAGATCGCTCTGCTTGTCACCGACCAGGAAGCTAGCATCGATGTCCACCGAATACCGCTCAAGGAGGGCTCTGATCATGCCCGGCTGCGGCTTACGACAGCTACAGAGGACACGGTAACGCTCAATCAGACCATCGGGGTGATGGGGGCAGAATTCGAACGCATCGATACGCGCACCAACCATAGCAAGTTCACGCGACATCCATTCGTGCAGATTGCGAACATGCCGCTCCTCGTAAAACCCCCTCGCGATTCCTGATTGGTTCGTCACGACAAACGCAAGATACCCGGCGTCATTGACTGCTTTGACGGCCTCTTGCGCTCCTTCCACCCACCGGATCTGGCCGGGATCGAAAGCGTAGCCGTCGTCCTCATTGAGGACGCCATCACGATCGAAAAATACTGCCGGATGCTTCAAGTCTCAGGGGCCCAAGTTGGAGGCAATACCCACGATCTTCCGACAATCACGGCTTCATTTCAACATGTCATGCGACCGGACAATCGTTCTCGGCGAGCGCGCCTTTTGTATCCAGATCTTTGCGGTTCATGCGTGAATTGGCTTCGTTTTGTCGGTTTATACCGGTCAGCCTCGTCCCGTCCCTGCCCTAAGCCCGTGAGAACAAGAGCGATTCCTGTCGCTAAAACGAGCAAGATTGTTGCTGCAGAAAGGACTGGCCTTCATTCGCGATTGGAGCGTTACTGATTCGACCGGGCGCCACCTGCGATCCTAGCGCCGGTATCTCGCCTCGCGGACGCGGGGCTTCAGGCAGTGCGGCAAATGAAGCCGCTTGTTTTTGCGTAGGAGATACCGGTGACAACAGTTCAAACAAACGGCGCCGATGCGCCCAATCACATCATCAGGTTCAACCCCAATGACCGCCGCCACTTCATCGGCGGCTCGGATGCACGTGTCATCATGGGTGATGATCAGGACAAGCTCATCCGCCTTTGGCAAGAGAAACGTGGAGAGGTCGCACCAGAAGATCTCTCGGATAATCTCATCGTCCAGCTCGGCACGATAACAGAGGTCCTCAATCGCGCCTGGTACCACCGCTCAACAGGACAAACCATCTCCGACATCCAGAAGAGGGTTCGGCATCCGGTGCACAAATGGATGGCGGCAACACTCGATGGCATGGTCGAGCAGACTGGAGCGGTGTTCGAGGCCAAGTTCATGCTGCCTTGGGCCTTTACAGAGGAAGCCGCGGCCGAGAAACATATGGCCCAGCTGCAGCACAACATGTGGGTCACAGCGTCCCGCAGCGCCGTTCTCTCGATCATCACCGGCGGTGGCAAATGGGTTGAGATCAAAATCCACGCCGATCCGCTCTATCAGCATCTGCTCCTCACCGCCGAGAAGAAATTTTGGCGCTGCGTTCAGAGCGGCGAGACGCCTCTGCTCTTCAACATCGAAACGCCGCGACCAAGGCTGGAGGCCGTTAAGGTCGTCGATATGTCTTCGTCCAATACTTGGGGCGAGTTCGCTGCAACCTATCTCCGCACCAAGGACGCCCACGGGGCGCACGAGCTCTCCAAAGCTGAGTTGAAGAAGCTCGTGCCCGAGGATGTCAAGGAGGCAAGCGGGCACGGGATCAAGGCCAAACGCTCCAAGTCCGGGGCCATCAGCTTCGACGCTCTCGCTGTGGAGGCCTCCGATGCATCAATCCAGTGAGCGGATCGGGGCGATCGCGGGCGCCCTCGCCCGGGCGCAGGCCGAGCTAACCAACCCGGAAAAGACCCTGACGGCGGTGATACGGTCCCCCTTCCCGCGGGAGGACGACCGGACCTTCCGCTACGCCTCCTTGGCCTCCGGCCTAGACCTTGTCCGCAAGCCCCTCAGCAAGCAGGAGATCGCAACCGTCCAGACCACAAGGATCGACTCCAGCAGCGGCCAAGTGCGTCTCACGACCCTGCTGGCCCATGCGTCCGGCGAATGGATCTCCTCCGATTGGCCGGTCTGCGCGGCAAAGGAAATCGAGGCGCCACATCGGATGGGTGCCTCATTGACCTATGCCCGTCGCTACGCCCTATTTGCTCTGGTTGGCATTGCCGGTGAGGACGACCTCGACGCTCCCGATGCAATCGCCGGCCCTCCCACTGCCGCCGAGCCGCAAATGGCTCCCGGCCCAAAGGGAAAGCCTGCCAAAGCCGTCTTGAACCGACCGGCTGTCCTGAAACCTCAGCAATCGGCTGAGCTGCGGGAGCGGCTGCTGCCCGAGTTGGCGGCCGCGGGGAATACTGACGACCTCTTGGCTTGGGCCAAAGCCAGCCTTCCCTTGAAAAACACCCTGCTAGAGGCGGATGCCCGGGCGCTTGAGTCGGCCTATCTGGTGAGGTTCGAGGAGACGGCCCGCCTTGAGACCGAAACTCATCTACCATCATCTGAGGCTGAGAGCGCCCCCGGACAAGAACCGGCGGAAGAACTTTCCCTCTCCCAAGCCGCTATCCCAGGCTCACGCTCGGACGGGCCGGCGGATCAGCCAGGGAGCGGCCTCGCCTTCCCCAAAGAGCCCCCGCGCAAGCGGAGCAAGGCCCACCTTGCTTTTATCCGGGCACAGCCTTGCCTGGTCTGCAAGCAGGCTCCATCCGATGCCCACCACCTCAAGTTCGCCCAGCCGCGAGCACTCGGGCGCAAGGTCAGCGACGAATTCACCGTGCCATTATGCCGCTCTCATCACCAGGCCCTGCATCGGCATGGCAACGAAAAGGCGTGGTGGGCCGATATGCAGATATCGCCCTCGCCTGTCGCGAACGAATTATGGGCAACCAGCCCTGTTCATGACCACGCCAATCCTACTGTGGCCACTTTCGACACCACATCGCAGGGCCGGCCGGAGGTCACACGCCAATGAATGGCCCCTTGAGCAACGCCACGCCCGCAACCACATCCGCTATTCCAGCCGAATTTCAGGCCTTGTGTCCTGCTCCGCAACTTCTGCCTGGAGAAAGCATCGACCATTATCGCGCGCTCCAGACCGTCATCTTCCGCGACATAGCCCCCCAATCGGCCATCGAGTGGCTGCTTGCCATTGATGTTGCGGAGCTGTCCTGGGAGATGCAGCGCTATCGAATTCTGCGGCACAAGCTGCTGGAATCATATCGACAAAAAGCAATTGAGATGACGCTTCGTCGGATAGATGTGCCCGGCATCGTGCCTGACTTCAAACATGACGCCGAACGCTACATCACTCAGAACGCGCTCGATTGGCGGCTCGATCGCATTGCGGCAGACGAGATCGAAGCACGTCTCGCATCATATGGCTTCGATCAGCACAGCATTAGCGTGGAAGTATATGTGCAGGCCCGTGAGATGTTCACGCTATTCGAAACGCTAATGAACGCAGCACAGTTGAGACGGCTGTTCTTGTTGAAGGAGATCAGCAGCCGTCGTCGAATGCAGGACCCGGCCAACTTCGTCCCTGGTCAACCGAATATCCGATCGAGAACGAGGTACAGTTCGCTGCTGCAGAACCAATCCGGCGGTGCTTCGCGACCATGAAGGCGGATCGTGTGTTTCGGCGTGGAACAAGGGCGCTGACTCACCTCTGATGAGGTTCAAGCCGGCTCGCATTGCTTTCACAAAGGAATCAACCTGATGCAGCGAGCCCTACGTCCGTCCGCCCTGGTCCTCGCAGGTTTGATGTGGAGGGCCCCGACTGTGACGGCGCCGCGACCGTGATCACCGTCCGTCCCACGATGACCACGGCTGCACCAACGTTCCATCAGAGCTCCCTTTGGACGCCGGGGGTGCCAGTCCAACTCCCATTGACATGAAACCGCCTTGTACCGCTGTCGGGAGGCTTTTCTTCGTCACCTTGCATCTCTCGATATCAGTGACCCTTTGCATGCTACCATCGAAACATAGGCGCGCAGCTTAGCTCGGACCGAGAATCAAATAGAGGATGATGACGCCCACGATCACGGTCCAGGCAATTGATGTGGCGACAGTCCGTATCTGCGTTGGCATCGACGCCCCTCCCACAAACAAGGGACCGCTTGCACTCAAGAAACGGCCTCTTGAGCCTCACTTAAAAAGATGTCCGGTAAATCTCTTCCCCGGGTCGGCCATCATCAAAGGCCGAATTCGGCTCCCTGTGAAGACACAGGCCGTTCGACGATCGACGGAACAATTCTGATGTTGCGAGAGAGACACACTGGATCATTCAGTATCGTTTCCCAGCCACGCCCGCCGTCACTGGTCTGGTACCCTGTTCGCGATCGCAGTCGCTGCCTCTTTCGCAGCCTGTTCATCCACTGCCGACCTTTCCGCAGCTTACCCAAACAGCCCCCCAGATCTATCGGCCCCAACTGTGATCAACTATCTCAAAGCCGCAGCAGCCCAGGCGAAGCTTCAACCACCGCTGGAAATATCGGCACCAATCCCAGCGCCCGCGAACTCGTCCATCCCGTGGATCGTCTGCCTGCGAAGCGGAGCCACGGAGCAGACAAAACGCTGGGCTTACAGTCTTTTCTTCATAGACAACGAGATGAATAATTTCCGATATTCAGCCACCCTTGAGCGTTGCAAGTCGCAGACCTTTCTCCGCTTTAAATAAGGCGTGCGCGACTGTCTAGAGCTCCGCGCGATCAGAGTCATCTGCTTGTGATCGAATCCGCCCGAGCTCGACGTCAACCGACTATATGGGCCGCGCCCCCTGCAACAGCTCCAGCATGCAAATTGAATAGCGCCGCCAGCTAACACAGGAAATGATGTGGTGGAGACGGACCCATCTATCTATTTGACAAGTAGGCCTCGTAAGCACAGTTCAATCCGTCCGTGAGCGACGTCGTAGCGCGCCAGCCGAGATTAGCGAGGCTCCGACGTCGAGCAGCTTGCGCGGCGTACCGTCTGGACGCGAGGGGTCGAAACAGATCTCGCCGCTGTAACCGACGATTTCGGCAACCAGGCGGGCGAATTCGGCAATGGTTATGTCCTCGCCGGTGCCGATGTTGACAAGCTCGGCACTGGAATAGCTCTTCATCAGGTGTACGCCGGCATCCGCCATGTCGTCGACATAAAGGAACTCGCGTCGCGGCGTGCCGGTACCCCAGACTATGACACTTTTCGCGCGCGAAAGCTTGGCCTCGTGGAAGCGGCGGATAAGGGCCGCCACA
>NZ_JADPIT010000011.1:45481-46300 GCF_023073035.1 Bradyrhizobium sp. 62 | reverse complement strand
TCATTTCGGGGTGATAATTGTCGCCGGGCCCGTAGAGATTGGTTGGCATCACGCTGATAAAGTCGCTGCCATACTGGCTGCGGTAGGCCTCCGCCATCTTGATCCCGGCGATCTTGGCAATCGCATAGGGCTCGTTGGTCGGCTCTAGCGGGCCAGTGAGCACGGAGTCCTCGCGCAAGGGCTGCGCGGCGTCCTTTGGGTAGATGCAGGACGAGCCCAGAAACATCAGCTTCTCGGCGCCGTTTCGATGCGCGGCCTGGATCACGTTAGCCGCGATCGCGATGTTGTCGTAAATGAACTCGGCGCGCAGGGTGTTGTTGGCGACGATGCCGCCGACCTTTGCCGCTGCGAGGAAGATCACCTGCGGTCGCGTCTTTGCAAACCAGTCGAAAACCGCAGCCTGATTGCACAGATCAAGCTCACGCCGCTCCACGGTGACGAGCTTCACGTCCTCTCGTTCGAGCCGGCGCACAAGCGCGCCACCAACCATGCCGCGATGGCCGGCGACGTAGACGCTCTTGCCTGTCAGCTCAAACAGTACGTTTGCCACTCGCCACATCCCGCTTTGCGTCCGCCAGATCGCTCGCCATCATCTCGGCGACGAGCTCTGTAAAGCTCCGCTTCGGCTTCCAGCCGAGCACCTCGCGTGCCTTGCTGGCATCACCGACGAGGAGATCAACCTCGGTGGGACGGAAATAGGTCGGGTCGATCTTCACGACCGTCTTGCCGCTCGTCTCTTCGACGCCGGTCTCCTCCACGCCTACCCCGCGCCAAGCGATGCGGCGGCCGACTTGTGCGAACGACAGCTCGACCATCTCG
>NZ_JADPIT010000011.1:36079-45471 GCF_023073035.1 Bradyrhizobium sp. 62 | reverse complement strand
TGTCGGCCTGCAGGATCTTGTGCATGCCTTCCACATAGTCGCGCGCGTGGCCCCAGTCGCGCTTGGCTTCGAGATTGCCTAGATAGAGCGTCTGCTCCAGCCCGAGCTCGATGCGGGCGACGCCACGCGTGATCTTGCGGGTGACGAAGGTCTCACCGCGGATCGGGCTCTCATGATTGAACAGGATGCCGTTGCTCGCGAACATGCCATAGGCCTCGCGATAGTTCACCGTGATCCAGTAGCCGTAGAGCTTTGCCACGCCGTAAGGCGAGCGCGGATAGAACGGCGTGGTCTCCTTCTGCGGGATCTCCTGGACCAGGCCATAGAGCTCTGAGGTCGAGGCCTGGTAAAACCGCGTCTCCTTCTCCATGCCGAGGATGCGGACGGCTTCCAGAAGGCGCAGCACGCCGACGCCGTCGGCATTGGCGGTGTACTCCGGGCTCTCGAAGCTGACGGCGACGTGGCTCTGGGCCGCGAGATTGTAGATCTCGGTCGGCCGTATCTGCTGCACGAGCCGGATCAGATTGGTTGAGTCGGTCATGTCGCCGTAATGCATTAGGAACGGCACGTTGCCGACATGCGGGTCTTTGTAGAGATGATCGACCCGGGCGGTGTTGAACGAGGACGAGCGCCGCTTGATGCCATGCACGACATAGCCGAGCGACAGCAGATATTCGGCCAGATAAGCGCCGTCCTGGCCAGTCACACCGGTGATGAGAGCAACACGTTGACTCATGACTTACTTATTCCCGCACCATTTTAAAAGATCGATGCGCACAGAGCGCCGCGCACTTTGCTCTTCTTGGCCATATCGTCCCTCGCGGGTCAACCCCAGGGAGCCGCCCGGCACGGGTAAGCCGGGAGCGCTGCCCCAGATTGGACCTGGAACACAATCATGATACAGTGGCACAGAGATCGGGCCGCATCAGCAGCTTCCTCCGCCCCGCAGAGACCGCAATGTCGAGCCGAAATGAACCGAGCCAGAGAGAACACGGCGATCAACCAGGTGCTGCGCCCTGCGGTTTTCTTCGATCGCGACGGCGTTCTGAACGTCCATAGCGAATATCTGTTTGAGATCGACAAACTCAGCTGGTTCGACGGCGCCATCGAGGCCGTAAAGGCGACCAATGAAGCAAGGTATTTCGCCTTCGTGATCAACAACCAGTAGGGTGTGACTAGGGGCTTCTATCACGAGGCCGAGATCTGTCGGCTGCACTTTTGGATGGCGGAGCAGCTGATGGCTTGCGATGCGCGGATCGATGCTTTCGAATATTGCCCGATTCATCCGAACGGGCATTGGCCCCCTTAACGGCGCAACAGTGACCGCCGCAAACCGCAACCCGGCATGATCATGGACCTCCTCAGCGAGTTTCCCGCCGACGCGAGCAGGACCTTCGTGGCCGGCGACAGGCCGTCCGGCATCGAGGCCGCGCGCACAGCCGGATTGCCCGGCTATCTCTTTACGGGCAAAAATCTGCGGGAGCTCGTCCTGCCGCTTTTGCCAGCCGGATAGCGTCGTGGAGAAGACTCCCGGCTTCATCCTCGCGACGGAGTTTTATCCGCCGGATTCGAGCACGACCGCGACCTATCTCGGTGCGATCGCGAATGCAATCGCCCTCGACATGCCGGCGGTCGTCCTGTCGGGGACGCCGGGGTCCGCACGACCGGTAGCGACCGGCGGGAACACGCCCGAAATCATCGAGATCGCGAACTGGAGACCGCCCAAGCACGCGCTCGCACAACGCCTCATCGCGAGCACTGCGTTGGCGATACGCTTGTTCTGGGCCGTTTACAGACGTGCACGTCCCGGCATGGTGGTCATGTCGGTCACGAGCCCCTTCACCCTGCCCTACGCGGTCACGCTCGCCGCAAGGCTGCGCCGCGCAAAGACCGCGCTGCTGATCTACGACCTATATCCGGAGGCCCTGGTGGCCGCCGGCATAGCCCGTCAATCGTCGCTCGCCACGCGCTTCTTGCGCCTTGCCAACGGCTGGCTGTTCAGATCCCTAGACGCGATTTTCGTCATCGGCCGTGACGTCGCCCCACTGCTGCTGAGCTATCCGCGCGTGCGAGCAGACAGCATTCATTTCGTGCCGAACTGGACGCTGCTGCCGATCGGTTTCCGCGCGCCCGACGATAGCAGCAGCTTCAGGAAGCCTTATTCGGCGAAGTTCGTCGTCGGCCTCTGCGGCAATCTCGGCTTCACGCACGCGCCTCGCACCGTGTTCGAAGCCGCACGACTGATGCGACATGAGACCAACATTCACTTTGTTCTCTCCGGCTGGGGCGTCGGCTGGACCGAGCTGAAAACCCTTCAAGCGGCGGAGAATCTGGACAACGTCACATTGCTGGACCCCGTGCCCGAGAACCGGCTTGCCGAATTCCTGGCGGCGGCGGACGCCTGGGCCATCCCCTATCGGCGCGACGTCGCGGGCGTCTCGATTCCCAGCCGGCTCTACAATTTTCTTGCTGTCGGGCGGGCCGTTATCGTCGGAACGGAGCCGAACGCGGAGGCCGGGCTTGCGGTCGCCGAGGAAGACATCGGCTGGATCGTGCCTCCGGAGGATCCCGCCAGGCTCGCGCAAGCGATTTCCGAAGCCGCATCCGATCGCCAGGCGACGCTTGAACGCGGCCGTCTTGCTGCGGTGGCCGCGCTAAAATACAGCGAGCAGGCTTCGACGAAGCGCTACCGGGACATCGTAAAGAGCTTGCGCGGAAGCGACCGCTAGAAGTTCCTGATCAGCCGAATGACCTCGTCCTGTTGCTCGCGAGTGATCTCCGCAAACATCGGGAGCGAGAGGATCTTGTTCTGATCATCGAACGCCCTCGGAAAGTGTTCGGGGCGATGCGCGAAGCGCGCATAAGAGGGGAGCAGCGGCAGCGCGGTGGGGTAGTTGATCGCGGTCTGGACTCCGTTCTCGCCCAGATACGCCGCGAGAGCGTCACGCTTCTTATGCTTGATCGTGTAGAGATGATAAACGTGGGTGCGGTCAGGCGCGACGCGGGGCACCTCCACACCATCGAGCTGATTGAGACCTGCATCATAGACTGCCGCAGCATCCTGCCGCGCCTTGGTCCAGGCCTTCAGGTGGTTCAGCTTGGCGGACAGGATCGCCGCCTGCATCCCGTCGAGCCGGCTGTTGATGCCTTCGATCAGGTGCTTGTGCTTCACGAGGCCGCCGTGCCGGGCCAGCATGGACATGTGCTCGGCCAGTGCCGCGTCCTCGGTCACGACCGCGCCGGCGTCGCCGAACGCGCCCAGATTCTTGCCCGGATAGAAGGAGTAGGTCGCGGCCGCCCCGAAGGTCCCGATCGGCTGGCCCTTGTATTGCGCAAGATGCGCCTGGGCGCAGTCCTCGATGATCCAGAGGCCGTGCTTGTGCGCGATCGCCATGATCGCGTCCATGTCTGCCGGCTGCCCGTAGAGATGCACCGGGATGATGCCGACCGTGCGCGGCGTGATCGCCGCTTCGATCGCCGCGGGGTCGATCGTGAAGGTCTCGCCGTCAGTGTCGCAGAACACGACCGTCGCGCCGGCATGCGTGATCATCGCGGACGTCGATATCCAGGAATGCGCCGTCGTGATGACCTCGTCGCCCGGCTTGACCTTGAGCGCTGCCATCGCGAGGTAGAGCGCGTCGGTGCCGTTGGCGCAGGACACGCAGTGCTTGACGCTCGCCGCCGCCGCGAACTCCCGCTCGAAGGCATCGACATAGGGACCGCGGATGAACGCGCTGTCGCGAATGACGGCCGCGATCGCACCGTCGATCTCGTCCTTGATCGACTGATACTGGAGGCCGAGATCCGCGTAAGGTACCGGCATGAATGCTACTCCCTAGGTCTTGCCCTTGAGGCGGCGGGCGGGATTTCCGGCGTAGCTGCCCGGCTCGGTGATGTCTTTCGTGACCACCGAGCCTGCTCCGATCACGACGTCGTCTGCGATCGATACCGGCATGATGGTGGCGTTCGAACCGATCGAGACCCGGTTGCCGATCTTCGTCGAACGCCACAATTCGCGGCGGCCACGGGCCGGCCCACCGGTCGAAAACGTGTCGTTGATGAACATCACACCGTGCCCGAGGAAGCAATCTTCCCCGATCGAGACCAGCTCGCAGATGAAGGCATGCGACTGCACCCGGGTCCGCGCGCCGACGACGGCGCCGGTTTGGATCTCCGTGAAGGGACCGACGAAGCAGTCGTCCGCGATCTCGCAGCCGTAGAGATTGCAAGGTTCGACCAGTTTGACACGCTCGCCAAATTTGACGTCACGCACGGCGACCTGGCGCACTTGCGGCTTTCCGCTCACAAAATTACACCAAGCTTGCTCCGCCGCGGCTCGAAGCGCAGCGCAACTTCCTGCCCCGTCTCGATGGATTCGTAGAGGGCGGAGATCAGTTCGAGGCTCTTGCGGCCCTGAAGGCCGTCGACCAGCGCGGCGCGCTGATGCAACAGGCAGTCGACGACGTGCTGATAATAGGCCTGGTGGCCGAAACCGTAGACGTTGGGCGGATTGACCGAGAACTTCTCGATGACGACCTTGTCGCTCGGTAACTCGTCGACGAAATTCCAGTGCCTGATCTGGTTGACTGCGAAACCTGCGATCTCCACGGTGCCTTTCTCGCCAAGGATGGAGAGAGAGCCTTCGAGATCCTTTGGCCGAACCGCGGTGGTGGCTTCAATGATCCCCAATGCGCCGTTGCGGAATTTTACCGTCGCCACGGCGGTGTCTTCGGTCTCGACCTTCACCAGGGCGGTCGTGGCCCGGGCATGAACGCTCACCACGTCCCCGAAGAACCACTCCAGCATGTCGATGTGATGACTGGCCTGATTGGTGAGGACGCCGCCGTCATAGGCCCAGGTGCCGCGCCAGGCGTCCTGATCATAGTAGCTTTGATCGCGGCACCAGCGCACGCGCACCGTACCCAGGATCAGACGACCGAAGCGACCGGCTTCCAGCGCCTCGCGCGCCTTGACCACAGGAACGTTGAAGCGGTTTT
Organism: Bradyrhizobium sp. 62; assembly: GCF_023073035.1. Taxonomy (NCBI): domain Bacteria; kingdom Pseudomonadati; phylum Pseudomonadota; class Alphaproteobacteria; order Hyphomicrobiales; family Nitrobacteraceae; genus Bradyrhizobium; species Bradyrhizobium sp. 62. The sequence continues at coordinate 40,474 of NZ_JADPIT010000011.1, read as the reverse complement.
GCTTGACGACGAAAAGCTTGACGCCGGCCTGGTCGCAAGCGCGCATCATATCATCTGCATCCTGCAGCCGAAGCGCCATTGGCTTTTCGACAACAACGTGTTTCCCCGCCTTCGCGCAGGCAATTGCATGTTGGGGGTGCATGCCGCTTGGCGTCAGCACCGCAACCGCATCAAGATCGTTCCGCGCAAGAAAGCCATCGATATCATAGTGTGCCGGAACGCCGAACTTCGACGCAATTGCATCCGCGCGTGCCCGAATGGGATCGCAGACAGCGACGAGACTGGCCTGGCCGATATGACCGCCGCCCAGCAGTTCGGAGTGACGCTTGGCAATGCGCCCGCACCCTAGCAAGCCAAATCTAATCATGGCAGTTCCTTTATCCAGTCCGGGCGGCAGCCAACTTTAGGTCATACTCGCACAAGGTGCCGAGTGCGTGTCGATACGGCGTGTCTATATTCCGAAAAGCCTATATAAATCAAGTCGTTTAGGAGCCCACTCCGCATTGGAAGCGCCATCGTCGATTAGAAAATTTTCGGAGAGACAACAAGTCCAACCCGGATGATAGACTTGACCGATCAATTCGCTTAACACTTAGGAACAGGAGACTAGCCGCTTGATCTAATTTGTCCGATCCGTTGCCTACAAGCGACGCCAGCCGATGACCGCTCCAATCCTACAAAGTGTTTGGTCGCGCCGATTCCTGTTTCTGGGAGTGATGGGCCTGACATTTGCTGTGCTTGCCACGGCCATTTTCGTAATGCCCAAGCGCGTGCAGATTCGATCATCGATCGAAATTGGCACTGCCGTTGAAGCGCCCGACCTGGTCGCGAGGCGGATCACCGGCGTCTATGCACCCGCCACACTCTTGGCAATCGCTGGAAAAGCTAAAAACCCTTCCGTTTTGGCGAGTCTGCAAAATCCGATCGTCGAGGGCTACGGCGGTTCTGTATTGATCGTGAACACCATACCACCTCATTTCGAGAGCGATGCTAAGGCGTTTCAGGAGAGCATCACCGACCGGGTAATGGAGGATCTGGCACCTCGTGCTCGCGCACTACGTGAAAACATCGCGTCCCGAATCGCCCTGGGAACCAAAACATCCGAAGAACTTGAACGGCAGGTCAAGGATACCGCGCGGGAGATCGAACGCGTCGATACCTTTACAAGCAACCTTCAGCGCCAGTTGGAACCTCCACAGGCAAATCTCGCGACGCGAGATCCATCGGCATCGCAAACGGATGAAATCAACGCCGATCGAGCCCGTGCCCGAGAATTGCGCGAAACGATTTCAAATCAATGGACGTTGGCGGGGAAACTGGCGCTCGAGCGATCAAGACTTGTTCGTGATCTTACGACAGCGGAGCGGGAGCACAGTGCGCAGATGGCGACCCTCGTCGCCGCCCAGTTTGAACAGAGTAACTTCAAGGAGCCTCAGGTATCACAAATACCGACGGTGATGCCGGTAACGAATGTCTGGGATCGACCGAGCTCGTTAGTTATTGCACTCGCAATGTCTATTCTGACTGCATTCGGATCTGTTGTGCTGGTTCAAAATATTACTGAGAGAAGAACATGAATGGTAGGCGCGATTTTTTGTACACCGATTGCCAGCATCACGTTCCGACGAAATCGGCATGACCGACCTAACCGATGATGGCCCACGTAGTTTCTTCGGGTCGCCACGCCCCCGGCTTGGGCCGGCGTTCCTGATATATTTTCATATCGGGGTATGCTGTCTGTCGCTGGTCTACGTCGCGGAATTTTATGGCCATCTCCAGATCATCATGTTCGATGGAAATCGCCTGCAGTGGGCGACGCTGAATATTTTTCCATTCGCAATTGTATCGATCCTTTTCACATTCGCCGAATTCAGCTTCGGCTATGTTTTGGGATTCTATTTTTACACGATGGTTCTTGGTTATCTATGGCTCGTGGTCTTTTCAAAATTCCATTACGATCATTCACTGGCAGCCTTGTCAGCATTTGCTTCGGCTCTGGCATTTATTCTGCCAGCACTGTTCATCACCTCTCCGGTCAAGCAAAGATATGTCCTCTCCGCCCGTGCATTCGAGAGGCTCTTGCTCTCAATTCTGATTTTTGCGGCGGCGATTGCAACAATTGGTGTTGTTCACAATTTCAGGCTAGTTGGCGTAACGGAAATCTACAAATTTCGAGCTGAACTGAATTTTCCAACATGGCTGAGATATGCGATGGGGGTAACGACGAATGCTCTGTTGCCATTCGCCTTCGCATGCTTCTTTGCCCGCGGACAAATTTTTCGAGCGACGGGCGTCATCCTGCTTCTGTCGCTCTTTTACCCGATCACCCTCAGCAAGGCTTCGCTCTTTGCGGCATTCTGGCTGCTATTCTTGGCGCTACTATCCCGACTCTTTGAGGTTAGAGGCGCTGTCGTCATATCATTACTTCTCCCTACGTCGATTGGGGTCATGTTGGTATTGTTGTTCAAGGTCCAAGTGCTCTCGCACTCGCAAATTGCGGTATATTTCGGTACCGTCAATTTCAGGATGATCGCTCTACCCTCCATCGGGTTGGATTTGTATTCTGATTTCTTTTCGACGCACGATCTTACCTATTTTTGTCAGATCAATTTTCTGAAGTCGCTGGTCAGTTGTCCATACAATGAACCGTTGGCGCTGCTTATGCAAAGGACCTATCAGATCGGCAACTTCAATGCGTCTTTGTTCGCAACTGAAGGAATCGCTTCAGTGGGACTGATTGCGGCTCCGGCGGCCGTCCTGGCATGTGGGCTTCTAATCTCTCTCGGCAACCGCCTGTCTTGCGGTTTGCCGCCTAAATTCATCCTTTTGTCCATGGGCATGCTTCCGCAAGTTTTTCTAAACGTACCGCTCACGATAGCGTTTTTGACCAACGGCACGGCCATTATATTCTTGTTGTGGTACATAACGCCCCGCACAATTTTCTCGTTAGATGCCGGAAAACGAACGGCAGTCGCAAGTTGACAAGACGGCAGCGCTAAACGGGCGGCAAAAAACCGGAAAACTGCGCTACCAGACACCCCAAGGAAGTCAGTGATTGCGGCGCGCGGAGCCGTTTTTCACTCATGAATGATCAATCCACCGTACTCGTGACCGGCCCGGAGGCTTTCTTGGACGCCATCTGGTGCCCTATCTCGCCAAGCAAGGCTTCAGGGTGTGGCGGCCTCCAGGACAACGTCCAGGCTCCAGGGCCACAGCGTCTTCGCAGTGCCGCTTCCCGATCTGGCCGCGCCTTTCTATTGGACGCCGCTACTGCGGAATTGCGATGCGTCGTCCACCTCGCCGGAACAGCTCACAGATTTGCCGACGAAGACTTGTATGACCGTGTCAATCAGGCAGCTGAAGAACTGGCCCGAGCGGCGCTTCGGTCCAGCAGTCATCTGGTTTTGATCTCATCCATTGCCGTGCAGTCGCTCATTCTCCGATCGCGAATTGACTGAGGATGATGCTCCTAGGCCAAGCAACGCCTACGGAGGGTCGTATTGCCGCATCTAGAATGTTACTGGAAAACTGCTCGCCGATGATTGGGGCGGTGCCACCGAATTGGTTCCGTGGCCACTACGGCGAGAAAGATCAGCATGGGCGCGCGGCGCGAAGTGGTGTCAGCGGTGACGGAGCAATACCGGGTCTGCCAAGCGGGCGGAAAAGGGACGGATCCTCGACGCGCTGTGCGCGATGACGGGCTGGCATCGTAAACATGCGGTGCGCGCGCTCGGACGACACTCGACAGTTGGGCCCAGCGAGGTCGAGAATCCACAAGAGCGTAAACGTAGATATGGTACGACGATCAAGGACGCGATGACTGCGCTTTGGGAGGCGTCGGATCGGGTGTGCGGCAAGCGGCTCAAGGTGATGATCCCGACCTTGCTGCCGGCGCTCGAGCAACACGGCCGATTGCGGCTTGGCCAGGCGGATCGAGATGGTGTTCTGGCCATCAGCGCCGCCACCATCGATCGCCTGCTCGTCGCTGTGAAGATTGCGGCGAGTGGCGGCAGGCGGCGCCGTGCCGGATTCTATTCGGCAATCCCGCGCGAGGTCCCGATTCGCACGTTCAATGACTGGAACAGCCCGGTGCCCGGCTTTTGCGAGGTCGACATGGTCGCCCATGGCGGCACGTCGGTGGCCGACTCGTTCATCCAGATCCTGACGATGGTCGATATCGCCAGTGGTTGGACGGAGTGCCTGCCGTTGCTGACGCGGGAGGGTTCGCTGGTCGTCGAAGCGATCAACCGCGCATAGAGCCTATTCCCCTGGTTGTTGCGCGGCGTTGTCTTCGACAACGACAGCGCGTTCATGAACGACGTCGTCGTGCCATGGTGTCGCGAACAGAAGCTCCAAGTGACGCGCTCGCGCGCGTACAAGAAGAACGATCAAGCA
>NZ_JADPIT010000011.1:0-36069 GCF_023073035.1 Bradyrhizobium sp. 62 | reverse complement strand
ATGGCGTCGAGACGGCGCGCGTGATGGGCCGCCTCTATGCGGCGTCACGACTTTACGTCAACTTCTTCCAGCCGTCGTTCAAGCTGAAGGAGAAGCGCCGCGAAGGGCTAAAGTGATCAAGCGCTATCATCCCCCATCGACGCCCTACGAGCGTGCATTAGCGCATCCCAAAGTGACCACTGCCGTGAAGAAACGGCTGCGCGATCAGTATCGCTCGCTCGATCCGGTCGCGCTGTTGGCCGAGATTCGCGCAACCCAGGACGAACGCGGCAATCGCGTCGATCGTCGTGCCGGACAGGCGCGCGGCCTGCGTTCCGCTCACACGAGCAACGCGCCGGTGACCGCGGCGACGTTCGCGAAGACGCTCGGCAAGAGGGTGACCGCCGGCGAGCCGCGTGCCACGCGCCGGCGGACTTGTCGGCTCTATAAAACCAGGGCTCGCATGCCCGTCCAAGCTCGACCCACATATGCTGCTATCGAGGACTGGCTCGCGGAGCAGCCGCAACTGACGGCGCTCGCAATCGTCGGTCGGCTGAGCGAAACTCACCCCGAGGAGTTCGGGGCGGGACAGCATTCGATCGTGCAGCGCCTGCTAAGGCCGCTTAGACAGCAGACTGCCGAGCAGTTGGTCGCGGAGCGGCCGCTTGCGGATGCCTAGGCCACCGCTTCATCCCCGGGGTTGTGGACGGCTCGGGCTATGTAGGGCCCGACCCGCCCACAGCCCCTTTCGTCGAGCAAGCCGGGAAAGCTGCCTGGCGCGGCCGATCAGTCGACCTCGCATCCGTGCCATCACGGTAACATTTGCTGATGCGGCAATACGAGGGTCAAAATTGGCCGCCGAGCTATCGGTACGGTCGACAGGCGTTTCGTTTACAATTTTAGCGCCCTGTTGTGATTTAGAAGGGCAACTTTGCGAGCCCTTCGCAGAATCTCGCGCCTATCGCTTCCATTGCGATTCGGAGCGCTAAGGGCTCGACGGTCGGTGCTGTCGGTTGAGAATTTCTGTTCTGCCGTGGCAACTGCACTGGTCAATCCGCGCGCCCGCGGTGAGACCTTCATATCGGATTCGATGCCGCTTACAGTTTCCGATGTGATTACGCGTTATCGAGCTAGCCTGAACCGACCTCCTCGGTTAATATCAGTTCCCGAACGATGCGTAAGGTACTTATTAAGGCCGGCGGTCAAAGTTCGATTTGGCACCGAATTGGCTGCCCGCTGATTGCGAGGCCTAGAAAACTGCTCGCACTGGGTTGCACACCTTCTTGAATGAACCGCCAATGCGGTCCAGGGTTGCCGAGGGCGAATCGTTCCGGTGAAGTTCAACCTTTGATCGTTCTACCTGTAGCATCGTCCGGATGCTTCAGCGCGCTGAACGCTCCCCTGAAATCCTGCCTAGGCGAGCATGAGCGAAGTGTCTGACAGACCCCTGAGTTTTCCGGTGCGGTCGCGCGTCCAACTCTGGCTAGGCACACTATTGGGCCTCCACATCGTCGCGTGCTGCCTGTCGCTGATCTTCGTCGCCGATTTTTACGCATATCTTAAATTGATTATGTTCGACACGACGCGCCTCTACGGCGCCATCATGATGGTTGCGCCGTTTGCAGCTGCCTCTGCGCTATTCGTGTTTGCCCGCTTCAGCTTCGGCTATTTTGTGGGGTTCTATCTCTACACGATGGTTCTCGGGTATCTTTGGCTCGCCGAATTTTCGCTATTCCGATACGATCATCTCTTATGCGCCATTTCGGCTTTTTCCTGCGCGTCGGCATTCCTCGCGCCGGCGCTATTCCTGACGTCGCCAATCAAGCGAAGGCTGGTATTGTCAGAGCCAGCGCTCGATCGCTTGTTGTCATTCATACTCGTATTAGGGACGGCGGTCGTCATAACCGGCGCCACCTACAATTTTAGATTTGTCGGCCTCGCTGAAATGTACAGCGCTCGCAGCGAACTCGACCTTCCCGCCTTTATGAGATACGCAATCGGCATAACCCCGAACGCGCTGCTGCCTTTCGCATTTGCATGCTTCGTGACCCGCCGAAATCACCGACGTGCCGCCGCAGCGCTGCTGCTGATGCTGCTGTGTTACCCGATCGCACTCACAAAACTGACGTTCCTTGCGCCGTTCTGGCTGCTGCTTCTCACATTGCTATCCAGGTTTAACCCTCGCATTGCAGTGGTGCTGTCACTATTTCTTCCGCTGTCGACCGGTCTGGCCTTGTCCGCTCTGTACAAGTCGGGAGCGATTTCCTACCAACATTTTATAGGGTGGTTCGGGTCAATAAACTTTAGGATGATTGCCTTTCCTTCTGCCGCTATTGATGTGTACAACGATTTTTTTTCGAGGCATGACTACACGTATTTCTGCCAAATTTCGTTTTTGAAGCCATTCGTCCAATGCCCTTACAGCGACCCGCTGTCGATCGTGATGGCAAAGAACTATCAACTGGGAAACTTAAACGCCTCTTTATTTGCGACGGAAGGCATTGCGTCTGTCGGTCCGCTTTTGGCGCCATTCGCCGTCCTCGCATGCGGCTTTGTAGTCGCCCTGGGAAATCGTCTGTCCGCAGGCTTACCCCCAAGTTTTGTTCTGTTATCGGGCGGGGTTTTTCCGCAGTTGCTTTTAAACGTGCCCCTTACAACGACCTTACTGACGAACGGGGCCGCGCTTCTCTTCCTACTGTGGTACGTAACGCCACGCACAATGTTCGAACATGGCGCCGGTAGTTCTCTCGAACTAGAATCAACAAACAACTATTGAATTTTTGTCTCAAGCTATACATTCGCCGCTGAAGGTGAGCGTTTTGACCGGGTCAATCGTCAAGCGACCGAAGAATATCGCCGGTGCAATATTTCCATCTGCCCCCCTGATGTAGTATTAATCTCGTGTCTCACACGTTCAACTGCCAAGGATGGGCACAATCGTGGCAACGGTTGACACAGTACGATTGCGATCATGCCGCCTCCTATGCACGTCATAAGCTATTCGCTCATGGATTCCCATCGTTCACGGACCCGAAAGCAGGCTCAGCTCATACCTCGCGACGTCCACGATGGCTTCCACCAACGAAAGGCAGAAGCGTCTCCGAGAGAGTGCTTGGGCCTTCGAGAGCAAAGCTCCAAATCGATCGCCTAGGCGCTGCTCATTGACGACCGCGACGCATTAGCGCACCAGCGGAAGTTAGCCGATGTACGTAGTGCGAGCTGCCTCGTAGGATCGCCCTGGCAATCAGTCCAGGAAGAACGCCTTGAAACCGAAAGCCAAGATCAAGAGAAGACTGGGGAAGAGGACACTCGAAGTTGCCGAACAATCCGATCGCTCAGGAGGCGCTTCGTCCACATATTACGTCCCATGGTGGACCACGGCGAAGGCGAAAAGGGAAACGTTGCAACCCTGCACAAATCAGCGAATGAAGGATCGACGGCGAAACAATCCGTGCTTGCGATCAGGAGTTTCAGCTCCGCCGAAGCAACTGTTTTGGCTGACCCACGCGCGCAAGATTCTAGTCAGCTCTGATGACCTTCGCGTTTGCGATTTGTGTCAACAAATTCTGCAATCGACTGCAATAGGTTTGCGGCGTCATTGACGCGATTCTATCGCGCCCCAGCGCTCCTAGCCTCTTCGCAAGTCCCGGGTCATGGGCAAGTTTTAATATACTTTCAGCTATGGAAGAACTTGAAAAAGGGTCAAACTGCAAAGCCGCGCTTCCCACTTGCTCCGGAATCGAAAGGATATTGGAGGCTGCGACTGGCGTGCCCGCCTCAAACGCTTCATAAATGGGTATACTGACGCTTTCGAACAAGGATGGCATCACAAGTGCGGCCGCAAGATGGTAGATCGCCTGCAAATCGGACTGCTCAATGTAGCCCAGATGCAAAATATTGCCTTCGAGGCCGGCTTCCCCGACCGCTCTCATCACGACCTCATAGTCATCGCGTTTTTTCCCGGTCAAGACCAGTTTCAATTCAGGCGCCTTGGCGACGACCTGCTTGAATGCATCGATAAGGCGGAGATGATTCTTGTGCGGCCAAAACTGCGCGGGGTACAATATAAAGCGATCCGGCAAACGAAGGCGACCACGGACCTCTTCAAGTTCCGCTGCGTCGAACTCCGCGGTCCTCTGCCGCAACGGCGGAGCTGCGATAACCGCAACGCATTCATCCCGCACGCCAAAGAAACGGACGATGTCCGATTTCACGTATTCCGACTCGCAGATGATGCGCCCTGCCCTGCGGGACAGGCAAACATGGACCCTGCGGCGCCAGAGTCTTTGTGCCCAGGAAAAATTCTGCGGATAGTAGAACTCCTGCAGATCGTGCAGTGTGTAGACAAATGGTTTCGCGGTCTGGAGCAGAGCCAGAGAATAGATCGGAGCGATCAGGATATCTTCGTCAACAAACGGATCTTCCAGTTTCAGGCCCAGCGCATCGGCCGCCAGGTAACTCAATTGCTTCCAGCGGGGCTCGGTGAATTTGCGAATTGGATACCCCAGCTTCACGAGATCCTTGTTCGAAGGGTCGGCATAAAGCGTAATTTCATAGGCCTGCGTGTGGCGGAGCGCTTCCAGCATCGACAGCGAATATTGGTATGTTCCTCCGAGGTCCGGCGCCGACAGCACCACAACGCCAAGTTTTGTCAAGCAGCTCTCCCTTTTGTCAGGGAGCGGAGAACCGACTCCAGGTGCTTGCGGTTGCCAAGCGAAAGAAAGTTCATCTTGCCGAGGCCAACGCCGTCATGCGCATATACCCGCTCGGCTGCCGGAAACGGCCCATCGTTGTTTTTTCCGACGCGATCGATATCGCCGCGTAAAATCCAATCCCGCCATCCTCCGGAACGGAAGAAAGAAAGGCCATTGATGAGTTCGAAGTTGGCATGCCAATTGGCGACGCCGTTTCTCGTCAATTCCGCCATCAGCTCCGTCTTGCCAAAGCCCAGCGACGCCGCGTCGACGCGCAGGACGGCCTGGGTGAAGCCGCAACTCGAAACCGAGTCGGCCATGCCAAGCACGAGCGACAGGCCCGGAAAATCTTCAAGGAAGATCTGAAATTCGCCGACTGCGTCGCGCACCTCCTTCAGGTGCCTTGGATACCCGCGCAACTGTTCGCGGGCGACGCCGGCAAGAATCTCGGACATGCGGCCGTTCCACGCCAACTGTGTTGCGTCACGAACGCCAAATTCGATGGTACGATCGCCCCAGTGACGCAGCGACCTGAGTTCCCGCGCGAGCGTTTCGTCATGGGTGACGATCATCCCTCCCTCGCCGGTTTGAATCGGCTTGATGCACCCGAACGAAAACACGCCGACATCGCCCCAGGAGCCAGCAGGTCTTCCGTCCACGACGGCACCAAGGCCGAGGCAAGCATCTTCGATCAACTTAAGGCTGTGCTCGCGCGCCAACGTCCGCAGCGCGGAGACATTCTCGGGATTTCCCCACATGTGGGTGGCAATCAATGCCCGCGTGTGTGGCCCGATCCGACGCTGGACGTCGGAACAGTCGAGCATGAACGTGGAATCCGAGATATCCGCAAAAACGGGTGTAACACCCGCGTTCATCACGGCCATCGCCGTCGCAGAACAGGTGTCGACCTGATGGATCGCCTCGTCGCCCGGTTTTAGCCCCATGGCGCGCAGCGACATTTGCAACGCCACACCTCCGCTCGCGACCGCAATCGCATGGCGGGCGCCAACAGCTTCAGCGAAATCATTTTCGAGGCGCTCGTGCGCGAGCCCCCGTCCGTAGGCCATGTTCCACTGCGAGCTTCGCAGGATTTCCGTGACAGCGCCTACCTCATTGGCCAAGGTACGAGGATAGACGCCGAACACTCCCCCCATGAAGCGCTTGGCCAATCGCACCAGCAAATCGTAAGCGGGTGGAAATCGCTCGCGAAGCAATACGACAAGGGGAAGAAGGCGCTGGAGCATTGTTTCGATCGACCGCTATGAGGCCAAAGCGACGAAAGAGTAAAGTCGCCCCGGGCGGTTTGATCGTTTCAACTGCCACATGCCAAGTCTGAAAACGGTAGATTCCGGCAAAATCGAACTGAGGATTCTACCCGGCACCGATTTGCAGATCTTGGCAGCAAGAAGCTCCGGCGTATTGGGGTGCAGATTGATCGGTGAATCGTAAGGTCCGATTTCCTCAATGATGCGAAGTCTTGCATCCACGAAAGCTGCACGATAGTCGGACAGTGTGAACGCGTTCTCCCCGCCATAAAGCTGATGATCCACCTGGGCGTCGAGAAAATCCTGTAAACTGGATTCATAGTCGTCGACCACATGCTCGCGGCATCCCAACAGCAGGCCGCCAGGACGCAGTACACGCGCATACTCGGCCAGCATGGCCTTCAAATCCATGGCGTGATGAAGGCCCTGCCTGACATAGACCACGTCGAAGCTGTCAGAGGCGAACGGCAGATTCTCGCCAAACGCATCAACAATCCTGGCCTCGAGGTTTTCTGACGACAAGGATGTGGCAATCGCACTACGACCAACTGAATCCGAAGGATCCGGTTCAACCGCGACCACCTTGAAGCCCGCACGCGCGAATGCAAAAGCAGCGATGCCATTACCGCTTGGAACATCGAGGACGTCGCGCGCGTCGGACCTATGAGTGCGGATTAAATTGAGAACTTCGGCAAATTCGGCGCTTTCAGCAAAGCGCCGGCAATTATCGTGCAAATCAGCCGTCAAGTATGCATTGTGAATCAGCTCACGATGCTGCGGATCTTTTCGAAGGATAGCGATCGCCTCTTCCCAGCTATAGTGGGCTGCTTTTTTGTCCTGTAACATCAAGGCACCGATTTAAAGTTGTATTTATCCGAGATGAGTAGGGTTCGTGCTCAATCCCTCATTCCTGGTCGTGGTCGCCTCTCGTGGATTATCAGGAATTTCGAACAAACGCACAGAAGACAACCCGATAGTCACGTTTCTCGATGATGGGAAGCTGTTCCGGCGTCAGGAATCTTTTCGAGGCGTCGCCGGTGGGGTGAACTTTCGGCGAGGACCAATTGTCAGCCACTGCATCCGCGAGGCGCCAGCCCCTGAACACGCGCTGGATTGTTTCCAGATCCAGGCACCAATGGTTGTTGAACATGAGTATGTTGGGGCCAAGCGCCATGCTCAAAAAGAGCTCGGCGTCATCCGACATGACGCGACCAAGCTCCGATACAAGATTTGGCAAGGCGTTTGCGTCGATGCGGTCTCCATACCGCCCCAATCCGATGAGTTGCAGCGCCGCGGCCGATGTAAAACAGTCGAACGATCCCGCCGCAAACGGCAACGGTTGCGTCACATCGTGCTCGACGTATTTGACGGCGCTGAACCTGTCAGAGCAGTCAGCGAGAACAACCGCCGTCAAGTCGTGCGAGGTGGAAAGGATTGCATTCTGTGTCTTGGGGCTGCCGATGTCGAGTATTCGACGACGTCGATCTGTGCGCGCAAGCTTCTCGGCCAACCAGTAGCCAAAGGCGTCGTAGTGCGTGAAGAATTCCGTCGGATCCGCCGACGCATCGCCAACAACGTGCGCAGGCAATCCTCGCAACGGGCTGTCCGCCGACATCGAACTTTGATACGCGCGAAGTTCGGATCGCATCGAGAACGATTTTAGCTTTCGGGCTATTCGATTCAAGATTGGCGGTGGCGCATCCTTCATCTCTGGTCAACGTCCGCAAGCAGTTCGTTGACGACGCCGCCGATGCGCTCGACATCCTTTTTGCTGAGGCCGACAAAGCATGGCAGATTGAGGCCTGATTGCGCCTTCCGCGCCGCAACGGGCAATGGCTTCTGCTGGTACATCGGCATCGATGACATCGTGCAGAAGTACGGACGAGAATCGATACCCCGCTGCTTCAGCTTCCCCATGAATGCTTCGCGTCGCGCCTCGTTGAACCCGTCGACTTCCAAACACACCATCCAGAAAGCGCTGGCTGCCCAGTTCTTGACGCGGTTCAGGCGAACGGTTTCGCTTGAAGGAATGGCCGAACGATACCACGCCATGATTTCGTCACGACCCTTCAGGAAATCATCGATGCGCTCCATTTGCGCGACACCCAATGCAGCCTGCAGATTTGTCATGCGGTAGTTGTACCCGCGCTCGTCATGGAAGTAGCGGCGTTCGGGGGACATCGCGTGATCCCGCAGCCGTTTTGCCCGCTGGTAAAAAGCGCGATCATTGGTCGTCAGCATGCCCCCCTCGCCGGTGGTCACGACCTTGTTTCCATAAAAGCTGAATACGCCACACTGACTTAATCCCCCAACCCGCCGTCCCTTGTATTCGGCACCGTGGGCCTCGGCAGCGTCTTCGATGACGGCAATACCGCGGGGCTTCGCGATCGCGGCAAGCGCGTCCATGTCTGCCGGATGCCCATAAAGATGAACTGGCATGATTACTCTGGTGCGCTCCGTCACCAGGGACTCGACCGATGCTGGATCCATGCAGAGCGTATCGGGATCGATATCAGCGAGAACGGGAGACGCGCCGGTATATGCTACGGCGTTAGCCGTCGCGACAAATGTCAGATCCGGTATGATCACCTCGTCGCCAGGCCCAAGGCCAAGTGTCACCAGGGCCAAATGAAGACCGGTCGTGCCGTTGCTCACCGCCAGCGCAAATTCAGTCCCGCAGTATCGCGCAAACGCGGCTTCGAACTCATCGATATATTTTCCAATGGAAGATACCCAGCCGGAATCTACCGCATCGAGGACAAGCTCCCGTTCTCGTGCGCCGATTGAGGGTTGTGAAATCGGAATATAACTATCCATCTGACGCTCGTTCTCTTTCGCGCTTGTCGAAGTGACTAGAAGCCCATCAAAGTAGTTCTTGAAATCGCAGCCACTGGATCTCCTTGGAATACCTGGTGGATACCATTTTATGACCTTCGCGCGCAATGGCTCTGCGTTGATCGTGATCTGCCAGCAGCCGCCGAATTTGCGCAACCGCGTCAGTGGCAGAGTCGTAGGTAAGCAACGTGTTGCCCGGAACCATGCCATCCGGATATCTCCCGTCGTCGGAGAGCAGTAGCGCACCGCAGCCCATGCCCTCGAAGCAGCGCATGTTGCCACGGTCGTTTCCAGCCATATCGATCGCGCCGTTGAGAACGATCTTGGCTCGAGACAGCGCGTAATAGAGATCGAGACCGAATGCCGGCAACTTTGAAACGGAGCGGACGTCTTGTGGTCGACGATGCCGCGCCAGCGGCGGCAGGAATCCGATGGGTGACTCGGCAAGTCGAGACAATCGCGACGGATCGAGGTGAAATACAATCTTGAACTGGTCTGCCAACCCTGCAACTGAATTCAATATTTCCGCACGACGCAAATGATGGCGCGAATAGCCGCCAACAAAAATCACGTCGATCGGACGTTCGCTGTTATCGGCAAACGGATCCATCGCCGGATCGTGCGCCGGTGCAAAATAAGCCGTTCTGTAGCCGCGCTGGCTTAGATCAGCCAATATGGCGGGGAAGTTACAGACGACCAAATCGTACTTCGAGAAGTCGACGTTGCCCGATGGCGCGGCGCGCCACGCAATGGTTTTCTTGACACAGCCCGGCAGCCGCGCCAGGAACCCATTCTCAAGACGAACGGGATCGATATTGTAAAAGATGTCGGTGCGATGGGACTCGATTTGCGCCAGCAGGATATCCTCCAACGACGCGCTTTTCGCCATTCCGGCTTCGCGCGCCCAGGCGCGCTGGAGGTCATCGTCGTCCCAATTTGTGAAAAATGCATCCGGATCTGCGCGAATGACCGGAAGCAAAATATGCGAGGCTCCGTACCTGTCGGCAAAGAAAACCTCAATCTGCTGCCTGAAAGTCGCGGCATTGGTGGCCAACCGTCGCAAGCGCGGCCGATAGGACGGATAGTAGCAAAAACTTTGGAATACTCTCATCCTAAGGGATCTCGCATGGCCCATATCGCGATTGCTGGGCACCCTGGAAAGCGAGAAATCGCATCCGCCAATAACAGCCGTGATCTGTCGGCAGGTACCAGCCTCACAGATAAATGTCGATAGTCGCTGGGGCGCTGTTCGACCCACGCAATGAAGATCTGGAGCTGGTCGACAGTTCCGACGACGGGACCGCGCGGCGGGGCCGATTTCAATGATCGTCGATGGCGAACTGCAAGAACCAGCTTTGGGCTGACAAAGGCATTAACATAAGGACGGGTCCAAGATTGTCTTGAATTGTGTCGCACATCCATGCTTTTACTGATCGCAGAACGCTCAAAGAGCTTGACACTATTGGCGAAAATGATAGCTGCCGCGATTTTCCATTGATCCAAATCCGCGCCGGTCTAAGGACTTCCGATGAATATTTCTGGCCTCGTATGTCCCATCACCAAGCGACCGCTGACGGCGCTCAGCGGTGATCATTTGGCGGTCGCCGATGGCACGATTTCCTATCCCGTAAAGGACGACATCCCGATCCTGCTTGGACCCGAGGCCGTCACCGAACAAGCGCCGTGGTCACGTAATCTCAGGGCGCCCCAGTATGACGAAGCCTATAAGGAGATGGAATTCTACAACTTGGCTGGGTACGAACACGCCAAGCAAATTCGAGAAACCGGATCCCTCGACACCAGCGACTCGGCAGCGCTTCGCCATCTAGGCTCGATCGCCAAACTTTCTGAAGCAGAGCGAGGACCATTCCCGGACTCCGACCTGTGGTACTGCGAAACGATCGATGTCGCTGCAGAACGTGACTGTTATCGTCACATTGGATCGGTCAGAGGAAAGCGCGTCATCCAGATCGGCGGCAAGGGCTCGGTTGCCGTCCTGCTTCTGCTGGCCGGCGCCGCGGAATCAATTCTCCTTACGCCCATGCACGGTGAGGCGAGCGTCGCCAACGCGTTGGCAAGCCTGCTCGGACTTGAGGACCGGCTTCGCTGCATCGTCGGCATTGCCGAGGAAATTCCGATTGAAGACTCGTATCTGGATGTGTGTTACGTCGGCGGCTGCGTGCACCACATGCGCACCGAGATCGCGTTTTTGGAGATCGCGAGAATTCTGAAACCAGGCGGCAAGTTCGCCGCTATCGAACCCTGGCGAGCTCCCGGCTATACTTGGGGAACAAAAATATTCGGAAAGCGCGAGCCAAACGCTTATTGTTCGCCGCTCGACAAAGCCCGCGTATCCCCGATTTTCCGCGCTTTCAGCAATGCTGAATGTATTCAACACGGAACTTTGACGCGCTATCCTTCCATTGTGGCCCAAAAAGCGGGTATCGTGCTTTCAGTTCCGCAGGCCACTTGGGTTGCCGATATCGACGACGCGATATGCAATTGCATCCCGTTTGCCAGAAAGCTCGGCAGCGGCGTCGCCTTGCTCGCCACGAAGTAGCGGACGCTCCTCACCGAGCATATCATCAAGACAATCTATTTTAGACCAGCGCTTCGTCACGCCGACACAGGTCCCCCGGCTTGCTTTAAAAGCCAGGGCTCACCAGCACTATCCCATTCATCAGGCGTGGCTAAGCGCCAGAAATCGGCTGTTAGTGGGGAATCGCGTCCACTAACTTGTCGCGAAGCGGTTTGTGCATCAGCGGGCTTGCGAGCATAGCGACTGCCGCCAGCCATAGCGCGCACTCCGTCAGGAAATGTCCAATTCCCGCTCCAGGCAGCAAATAGCGAATCGCCTCGCCGATGCCGAATCCACCCGAGACGACCGTTACCATCGTCACGATCAGGAGCAAGGTGTGTCGTACCGGGCGTGTCAAGGTTTCGTGCACAATGATGATAAATAGAACGCCAACTTGGGCAACTAGATCGCTCGACACCAGGGCAATTGCCGCTCCCAAAGGTCCGAGACGCGGGATCAGCAGGAACGACAGAAACAAAAATATCGCCAGTTGCAGAGACTTGGTCCAAAGCAGCAAGGTCCCGCGGTTGCTGTAGTTGGCGTAGCTGAGGGCCAAAATGGACGGCGCTCCGGCACACATGCCCAAAAGCAGGATGAACGCAAGAGTCGCATCGAAAGGAATGGCGCCATGGGTCCAGATTTCAAAAAAGTCCGGCCAAAACACCAGCGCGCCCGATGTGGTGGCGCTCGCAAATAGCGTAACGAGGATTGATCCCCTGGCATAGAGCCGTTGCAGGCTGTCTCGCGCGCCAATGGCATGATCGTGTCCGAGTTCGGCCGCCAGCGACAACGTCATCTGATGACAAATGCCTCTTAGCAAGCCGACGATTGTGCGCGTCAGTCCCCACTGGGCAATAGCAATGCGATCTGTGACGAAGGCGCCAATCAACAAGACGGAAACATAGGTAAGTCCGATCTCGGCAAAATTCATCACTGCAAAAGGGAAGGAACCAACGAACTGTCCAATCGTCCAGCGCAAGGAGATCCGACGACGAATATCTCTGATAAATGGGAATTGCCGGTGTAGATCGATGAACAGGATGTATATCATCGTCAAAATTTGACCCACAACATATGCTGTGACGACAACCAACAGGCTGCTGGTTGCGACTACTCCAACGAGCTGGCCGAGCTGTCCGAGCGCGGTGCCCCACGCCTGAACCATCACTATTCGTCCATAGAGCCCGCGCGCGCGGTATAGCGAGCCGGCCAAATTCGTCGGCAGTGTCAAAATCTGCCCTAAGGTCATCACCGCAAAAGCAAGGTCGAAATTCGGCTCTCGAGAAAATCCAAGCACGCTCGAAGGTGCAACCAGTTGAACCACCGTCAGGAGCAAAACCGCCATCAGCGCGGTGAACCAGACGAAAAGCCGAAATGTGGCACCGTAATATCGCCTGGTCCGACGGTCGCAATTAATCCGCGATTTGAATGAAAGAAAACGGTTCACCGACCAAGCATGCAAGCCGGCATCAGCGGCAACTACGAGACTACCCGCGGCAAAAATTATCAGCCAGGCGGATAAGGTATCGCTTGTCCAGTATTTCAAAAATATTGGAATGAGAACGATTTGCTGCGTCAGGGCGAGCAACACCTGCACGACGCTGGCTGACCATCCGCCAAAAATACGACGCGCGCGGCTCGAGGTCGGGACCGTCACATGTCCTCGCAGAAATTATTGTCGCAGACCATCTGCCCGGCATTGCTCGGCCAACTACGAGCAAATCTCGATCGCAGTCTTCATGCAATGAGGCATGCGCCCAATCGCGCGCCACTGGCGTCCATACGATCTGTCGTAATCGACAAAGGCCTTGAACTCGTGGCTCATTGAGTAAAAGTCATCAAAGATGATGATCGTACCAGGCTGAAAATATCTATCCAGCATCGTTAGCACGTACAGCGTCGCCGAATAAAGATCGCAGTCGACGTTGATGACCAGCCTGTTCTGCAGTTTTACCCTCTCCAGAAAACCAGGCAGCGTTTTCTGAAACAACCCCTTCACGAACGAAACTCGTGGATCGTCAATGCGGGGCGTCGCGCCATCCGTCGAAAATGTTCCCTTGGGATGCCCTTCTTCCCAATCCTCCGGCAGGCCTTCGAACGTATCGAACCCCACAAAACGACTTTCCGCTGCCTTATTGAGCTTTCGCCATGCATCAATGGCATCCCCCTTCCAGACCCCGAATTCGAGGTAGTCGATCGGATCGTTGCCGACGATCGAAGCAAGATGCTTGTAAAGGTCGAGCCTGACGCCGAACTCCGGGCAGTTCGAGAACCGCTCCCGGCGGACGGCAACAAACACCGCATTGTCGTTTATGCTCTCGGAGAAAGGGACGCCCTTCGGAAAAAGGCGTCCGACTAGATCACGTTTGCTAGACATATGTCCTCATGGCCGATACCTAAGACCAAGCATTATTGTGCGAAGCGGTAGTAGGCAAGAGGCCCTCTATTCCAGCGCCATAAGCTCATAGATTCGAAGGATGCCCGCGAAAGCACAGTTTTACCATCAAAAGGCCGCCGCGGCGAAATTGTTTGCACGCTCAGCCTCATGCGACTTGACCCCGCGCGACCATCCGGTCCCGCTGGCAGGCTATGCTTTGCGCAAGGCGCCGGTCTCGGAGGTCCTCGACCCGATCGAAATGTCAGCGGTGCTGCTGGAATGCTCGGAGGGACGCTGCCTGCTCTTCAGCTTCGATCTCATGATCGTCGGCTCGGAACTTCAAAATATGATCCTCATGAAGCTCGAACGAATGGGATTTAGGGCCGACGAAGTCGTGCTGCTGGCGTCGCACACCCATAATGCTCCCGCTACCGACCGGGCTTGCGAGTCTCTGGGAACGCCGGACCTCGCATTCGTGAACAGCGTCGCCGAAGCGGCGGAAACTCTACTGCGCCAAATTCAACAAGAAGAACCTTCAGAAGTCAGTCTGAGCGTCTCTCAGGGACAGCTGAACCACTCCATCAACCGACGGCGCTATTGGCCGTTTCCGACCATTGGACGAATGCATGGCTTCCAGCTAACGAGCATCGCTTTCTCGCCAAACCCTTCAGGTCCCAAGGACGAGTGGGCGACCGTTATCCTTTTGCGGAAGGCCGACGACCAGCGCGTGCTCGGCGCGATCTGGCACTACACCTGCCACCCGACCGCTGTTATGCCGGACAATGTCATCAGTGCAGACTATCCGGGCGCGGTGCGCCAGGCGCTACGCGAGCGCTTTGGCGATATTCCATGCCTGTTTATACAAGGGTTTTGCGGTAATATCAGACCGAATATCCAAGCTTCCCCGCAAAAGATCGGCTTACGCGAGCGATTTCGCAAACTAATCCGCGTCGTTGCGTTCGGCAATTTATTTCCGACCCTGTCGACCGGAGACTGGATGCGCTGGAGCCGCGGCCTGGCGGCCGGCGTGGGCGACATCGCACAAGGCAATCCCGTCAAAACGTTTTCACCCACACGCCTTCAGACTGGATCAGCCCGAATTCCGCTCGGCGACTTTTTCAAGGGCTCCTTTCCCGACAAGATGCTGGTGGCCCAGGTCATCAGAATTGATCAGGAACTGGAGATTGTGGCATTGTCCGCGGAGCCAAGCGTCGAATGGGAACGCATTCTGGATGAGGCGGTGCCGCCCCGATCCGGGTTGATACGCCTTTATTCAGGATACCTAGGCGCGTTATTCGGCTATCTTCCCACAACAACACAGGTTCCGGAAGGTGGCTACGAAGTCGAGGGATTCCAGCCATTCTTCGGCTTGTCGGGTCATTTTGAGCCCGGCCAGATCGGGCCCGCCGTTGCCGGGTGCGTAAGAAACGCGTTTGAGGATTTGGAGCACCCAAAGCAGCGCTTGGTAGAATCGGCACCCTCGCCAGCGCATTGAGGGAACTGCAGGGCCATGATGAGTGACGAGCAGCTTGCCAGCCGAAGCTTCAGCCTGAACGATCAGATCGCATTCGCCCGGCTCTCGTGGGATTGGAATCCGATGCATCTGGATGAAGCCTTCGCGCGTCGCACCCAGGTGGGTACGCCCGTGGTGCATGGGATTCACAATCTCGCATGGGCGGCAGATGCCGTGCTATTTCGCTTTCCCTTCAAGGTTGCCAATATCCGCGCCCGGTTTCTCCAGCCGCTGTACCTCAACGAGCTTGCATCGGTCCGAATTCGCGATCGCACCGACCGGCAGGTCGAATTTGAGGTCGTCGCCGCAAATACGGTGGTGGCGCTGATCAGGCTTTCATCCGAACCCGGAAAGGCGTTGGCCCGAAGCACACTATTGGCGCCGTCCGTGCCAGCGCAGATTTCACAGCCTGCCGATCTCCGCTTCGACGAGCTCGCCGATCAGACCGGCACGGTAGCGACGGGGGATGGCGACGTCCAATCGCCATTCCCCGCGCTTTCGGAAACGATCGGCATTGCGGCCCTCAAGGCGCTGCTTGCGACTTCTCAAATTGTTGGGATGGCGTGCCCGGGACTGCACTCGCTGTTCTCCGGGCTCAATGTGAATTGCGCTCTGGACACCGAGCGGGATGGCGCGCTCGCCTATGCAGTCAAGAAGGTCGACGCCCGGTTTCGATCACTGCAAATCGACGTTTCGGGCTCGGGCATCGCAGGCCGGCTGGATGCCTTTGCCCGGCCGACTCCGCCGTCCCAGTCAAGCATGACCGAGATATCGTTGCACGTCGCAGGAAGCCCATTCGCCGGACAGAGATCACTCATTGTCGGCGGCTCGCGAGGCCTTGGCGAAGTGACGGCGAAGATCGTCGCTGCCGGCGGCGGACGCCCTCTCATTACTTACAGGGACGGCCAACATGAGGCCGAGCGGGTCTCAGCCGAGATTCTCGGCGCCGGAGGCCAATGCGAGATATTGCGTTACGACGCGCTGATGCCGGCGAGCGAACAACTACAGCAGCTGGGCGCGGTCGATTCCTGCTACTACTTCGCGACCGCGAAAATATTTCAGCGCAAATCCGCACTCTACGAGCCGGACAAGCTGCGCACCTTCATGCGTTTTTATGCCGACGGCTTCTTCGATCTGTGCACCGCCCTGGTTCATGACGGGCCGGCAAAGCTCGCCCTATTCTACCCGTCAACCGTTGCGATCGACGAAGGCGTCAGCACTACAGCGGAATATGCGATGGCGAAAATGGCCGGAGAAATCCTCGCGAAATACCTGAATGAATTCACGAGCAATATTCACATCATCTCCCGCCGCTTGCCCCGCATCCTGACCGATCAAACCGCAACCGTTGGCGTCGCGAGCGCCGACAACGCATTGGACGTGATGCTCCCCATTGTATATGAGGTGCAGCGCACGGCGCGGCCTGAGCCGGCACCGCGCGGCTGAGGTCTTCCGGACCGAAGCGTCATCATGCCCCCGAAATACAGCGCATTAACCAGCTATTGTGCTTCCAAACATGTCTCGCACCGTCCGCAGCTCCGTCAAACGCGTTGCCCAGAAGCTCATAGGCCGGAGCGACGTACGTGGTTTCCTGCGCCAACAAAAATTGTGGCTTTCGAAAAAAATTTACCGGCGCCCCGTTTCGATCGCCAAACTGCGACAACAATTGATCGATCTGGGGGTGACGCCCGGAAGGACCCTCTGGGTCCATTCCTCATGGAACGAATTTTACAACGTTGCCCTACGCCCAAGTGAAATGATTGATTTAATGCGTGACCTGCTCGGCCCGGGCGGAACGCTTGCCATGCCCGCGTTTCCGATGGATCACAATCCCGACAAGGTCTTTCTCGTCGACAGGGCGCCGGTCTATACTGGCCTGCTATGCGAAGTCTTCCGTCGCTCTCCCGACGCACGCAGAAGCATACACCTGTCTTCATCTGTGTGCGCGGTCGGCCCCAACGCTGATTTTCTAGTGCGGGATCATCATCTCACCTTGATGCCTTGGGGCAAGGAGAGCCCGTTCTGCCGGCTGGCGGAGCTGGATGGGCGCATCCTCGGAATCGGCGCCGGTTTCAACTTCTTAACTCACCTGCACACCGCCGAATGTCTGCTGTTCGACGAAGTCCCGTTCTTCCGGAGCGTCTTCGACGGCACGATCAAATACCGCTGGAAAAGAGCCGGCGGCGAAACCGGCGAACACGAATACATGCGGCGGATAGGCGACATCAGGCCGCAGCGGCTGCGCCGGCATTTCGGCCCGGATATCTGCGTCGAGGCCAAATTATCAAATTTGAGGATACTTGCCGCCGATGCTAAGCCGTTTATCGAACGGGCGGTCACCCTTGGTCGCAGGGGTATCACGATGTATATCCAGCCCGTTCCGAGGCCGGAACTTTTTTTCTCTTCGAAGGGTCGATGATCTGATGGTGCAAGCGTCTGAAAGAGTGAATTCGTCGGATGCCATACTGGCCAGAGTTCAGGACGTGTTCCGCGCCGAACTCGATGATGAAGACCTGGTGATCGGGCCGGAGACGAGCCAGAAGACTCTCAAGACCTGGGACAGCCTGGCGCATATCCGGCTGGTGAGCGGCATCGAGAGTGAGTTCGATATTCAATTCAATCTCACCGAAATCGAACAGATCATGTCGGTCCGGCAGTTTGTTCAGCTGATTGAGGAACGCTTGCAGTGAGTGAACCGCAGGTCTCGACGAGCCGGGCGACGAAAATGTCCTTGCAGGCACTGCCCTGGCTGACGCGGCCTTCGGGAAAGATGCGCGAACGGCTTGCTTCGCTGCCGGCCGAACCTCTGGGGGCGCTGCAATTCTTGCAGTCGCTCGCGCAGGCGGCGTGGGACGAATCCGACCTCCGCGCTCTCGGCCGGAAGATCAACGGCATTCTGAAGTCTGCGCCCGCGAATTTCGCTGCTGAAGCGCGGAAGAACGGCCTACTGCCAGTCCGCATACTGATCCTGTCGGCTAGCACCGCCTCGCATATGTCCGATGCCCTGATCGGGACCGCGATCCGGTTCAAATTCCTGCTCGACGTCACGATCGCGGAGTATGAAGAGCCGGAGCCATGGCTTGACAGGAACGGCGCTGCATTGAAGAAGAATCCGCCGGATTTCGTGCTGGTCGCTTCCGACAATCGCATGCTCAGGCTCACCTCTCCGCTCGGCGATGAGGCTGTGACGGCGCAGATCGTCGAAGCGGCGCTCGGGCGGATCAGAAGAATTGCCGAAGTGGCCGAGGCGGCGACAGGCCGTCCCATCATCCTGCAAACGCTCGCCGCCGATCCTGACGCCGTTCAGTTCAACATGGACCTTGGCCTGGCGGGCAGCCCGCGTTATCTGGCCAGCGAATTCAACCGCCGCCTAGCGCACCTTTCGCGGCAGGAATCCCGGCTGGTGCTTGACGTGAACGCGCTGGCCGGGCTAGTCGGGCAGTCGGCATGGTCTGCCGGACGCTATTGGTACGCCGCGAAGTATCCGTTCGCGACCGCCATGATCCCGCTTTATGCCGACAATGTCATGCGAATCCTGGCAGCGCAAATGGGACGGTCGCGTCGGGTCCTGGTTCTCGATCTCGACAACACCATGTGGGGCGGCATCGTCGGTGACGATGGCATCGAAGGGCTCGAGCTGGGCAATGGCAGCGCGCTCGGCGAAGCCCATTCGGCATTGCAGCGGATGGCACTTTCGCTCAAGGAGCGTGGGATCATCCTGTGCGTTTCCTCGAAGAACGATGAAGCCATAGCGCTCGACGCGTTCCGCAACCACCCCGAAATGATCCTGAAGGAAGACGACATCGTCGCCTTCCGAGTCAATTGGGAAGACAAGGCCGCCAATATCAAGGCGATTGCCGATGCGCTGGACCTTGGTCTCGATTCTTTTGTGTTCCTCGATGACAACCCGGCCGAACGGAAACGCGTCCGCGATGCGCTGCCGGCGGTGGCCGTGCCCGAACTGCCGGAAGATCCAAGCGACTGGCTCCCGGTGTTCCAGGCTGCGGGATATTTCGAGCAAGCCGGCTTTTCAAAAGAGGACCAGCTCCGCGCAGGCTTCAACAAAGCGAACGCACTTCGCGCCGCCCAGCTCGAGCGGATCGGTGATCATAACGACTATCTGCGTTCGCTTGGAATGACGCTGTCGATCGCGCCGTTCGACGGCGCCGGCCGCAAGCGGATTGCCCAACTGATCTCGAAATCAAATCAGTTTAACCTGACCACCCGTCGCTACAGCGATGCCGAAATCGCAGCGCTGGAATCAAGGCTCGACGTCTTTACGATACAGGCCCGGCTTGAGGATATTTTCGGCGACAACGGAATGATTTCGACGGTTATATGCCGTAGGACCGGCCAAGCTTGGGAGGTCGACAGCTGGATCATGTCGTGCCGCGTGCTCGGCCGACGCGTGGAGGAGGCCATCCTTCAATACCTGGTCGAACAGGCTCGGTTGAGGGGGATCAGTGCGATCACCGGGCGCTACATTCCGACCGCCAAGAACGGCCTAGTTCGCGATCATTTCAGTAGGCTCGGTTTCGTTCAGGCCGGCACGCAAGAGGATGGCGAAACGACTTGGCGCCTCTTCATCGACGACTATGTCCACAAGAATTTACCGCTCAGCGTTCGAGTAAGTGAAGATCCAACGACGCGCTGTCCGACATAAGGACTTTACATCGTAAGTAGTAGTAGCCGCCAGCATTACCGGCACTAAAGAGGAAATCAGCCGCGAAAAGGAGAATTAAGTAAATTGCAGCATAGTGGAAGCGACCAAAAGCTGTAGAATGAGAGCGCTGCGAATGTCGATAGTTGCGAAGGCATCGGCCGTTGTTTTGGGACAGGAAACTGCAGTTGAGCTCACCTTCCCCGTTCGAAATGGTGCACGGCAATCGGTGGCCGCACCCGCAGGGTCTGCGCGAACTGCAAGCGCGGCACCCAGAGCAGAGATAGACCGGTAAGCATCGTGGGCCCGCTTTGCAGACGATGCCCGCGTCAAAGCTACCTTGCGATCAAACCTGTCCGCAATCGGGGCAGGCGGAGCGCTCTATCGTTGTGTGCAGTTGACGTGGACATCCATGCTCATAATCTACTTGGGTTTCGGCCTCCAAAGAATATGAATTTCATTCTCGTATTCAGTGTGGCTCTGGACGACCTCCTCATAGTCGGACGGAAAGTTCAAGCCCATCGAACTCATGACCATTGCGGGAATCGGCCGGTGCCCTTTCGGCGCGCTTAACACCCAAGAGCGATTAAGGTCTTCGCGCGGAACGGTCTCAAGCGCCCGTCGCGTGAACTCTTCACTATTTGGGTAACCACCTAGCAGCCATGCCGAGCCGATTGGCAACCCTTCCAAAAAGAAAATCGTCGTCGGGGCCGTTCCGGTCAGGTCGATAATCGGGGTAGATTTGATGAACCCGGATTCAAGCGCAGCCTTTTTAATCCGTTGCAAATAACTGACCGAGGCAGGATCGAGACATATCGGAAGACTGGAACGTCCGATCACCATGCATTCGGTTTGCTGCCACAGCGGATGCGTCAAACGATAGGGCCGTGATGCCGCGCCGATCATCGCCGCAAATGTCGCGCAAACAAATCCTACTCCTATCCACTCTACGAGCCGACCATGAACGCTCGGAAATAGGGTCACTACCATTAGCATCACGGCCGCTACCCAGAATACAGAAGCAAGCCCACTCATGAGCTCAATGGAATTTCCGCTGCCAAATCCAAAAGCGATCGGAACCCAGCAAAGTAGGAGCGCCGTCCAGCATGCTCGCGCTCTGCAGCTATCAACCGAACGACCGATTATCCCAAGCATCAACGTAGCGAAGATTACCATCGTCAGCACAGACGAAACGCTTTGCCAGACTAGCACCGACATCACAAGAAGGGTGACAGCGAGAACCGTTACCCGAGCCTGACAAAGGTATGCAACGAGAAGTGCGATCACCGCTGCTAATGGCCATAAACGAGCGACCGATCGACCACCATCATCAGCAACAATCTTCGCTCCTATACAAATGCCTATTGCAATAAGGGCGGACGCCACGACTAAATGGAGCGCTCGGTGAAGTCTGTTCAGGCAACCCAATTGCACGATCGCAACGACGATGGCGCCCCCAACGAGAAAGAACGCCCATTCAAAATGCGAAAACGTGCCCCGGAACTGATCCTTCACGGACAGCAAGAACGGAGGCCTCAAGAGGCCTATCAGCTCGAAGCCAAGACGGTAGCGATCAACCATACCCTGAAAGGTACCGCCAATCACCATCACGATTGCCGCGCTGACGATCAAGGTCGAAACCGCCGCCCAGATCAATGACCAAAAGACTTCGCGTTGCCGATGAACAACAAGGAATATCAGGGCGAAGAGCGCCATCGGAAATGCGGTCGAAGGTCTAGCCATCCAGATTGCAATCGCACCAAAACTGATCATTGCCGCACTTGACACGATCCGGCGGCGGTGCGCATCAACATGGCCCCCAGCGCTAAACAGCAAGCCCGAGGTGAACGAGAGGCAGCCGGCAAAATTGAGGAGGTTGTACCCCGGCGAGGGCAGCCAGCAGCTATAGAAAGAAAGCGCCGCGATCGATAGAAACAACCCCGCAGACACTGAGACCTTCGGCTTCTCGGGCAACCATCTGCATGCATATGCGCTAATGCTGCAGCCGAACGCAAAGCCAAATCCCAGCACTATCACGCCCGCGACTAACCGCCACGCGACGATGTTGTCTGGAAACATGAGCGCGAGCGGGTGAAAGAAGAAGCCCGTTGCCGTTAGGAAGAAAGAATACTCCCAGGGGTTCTTGATCCAATTCAGATAGAAACCTTCATCAGTTAGATCGAGACCACGCGTCAAGAGGGAGACGAACAGAACAACATTCAAGGCCGCAAAGAGATAGCCAGCGATACGCCAGCAGTTCCAAATCCAATGTTCTTCAACGGAATGCGATTTCTTACCCACGCCGCGTATTCCTGTCGTGACTGGCTCGGCCACGGCCGCCCGACAGCAACCCGAGCTAAATGTAGAGCCTTTGTTAGGCTGAAATGAATCGGATTGCAAAATATTCCACATCAAACGATTCTGTGGTATTGGCCGAGGATTAGCCCGCTCCCGCCAGCCCGGACCGAGGCGCAGCCCTGCGAAAATTGGAATTGAACGTTGCGAGTGGAAACGCGAGACAGCAAACAGGATGTGCGTATGGCCAAAGCGCGACGAGCACTCTGCTGTCCCGCTTGCCGAGCCGATCTCTTCGACACAGCAGGATCCCTGCGCTGCTCCTCATGCTCAGCAGAATACCCGGTCAGAGGCGGAAAAATCTACTTCATCGACGTTCCTGAAGCGACGGACGAACTCGACATTGTTAAGTATCGGCTAAAGAAAGCCTTGGGAAAGTTCTACTATGCCTGGGGAATCACGATCTTCGCGCCGACCTTTCCGTTTAACTATCGTGCCGCGGTGCTACGTCTAGCGGACCCGGACAAACAGCTTGTCGTTGATATCGGTGCGGGCAACCATCGAATAGATCCGCGGATCCTTACGATAGACCTGTTCGATTACGCCGCGACCGACATCGTTTGCGACCTGAGCAACCTGCCATTCCGGGATGAGTCCGTTGATGCCTTCATATCGCGTTCCGTTCTTGAGCACGTTCCCGGGTTGTCTGAAATTTGCAAACATCTCGCACGAGCAACGCGCAAGGGCGGCTTGGCCGCCCATTTGATTCCATTTATGTTTCCTTTCCACGCCTCTCCTCATGATTATCAGCGGCTCACTCACGTGGGCGCCGCTAATCTCTTTCCGGGCTTCGAACTTCTGGAACAACGCAACGCGACGGGGCCCTTTACCTTGCTGACTTTGCTTTTGATCGAGGTACTAGCCGCGACTTTTTCACTAGGCAGTGAGCGGCTCAAGGCACTCTTGTACCTGGTTTTTTGTCTCTTTTTTTTCCCCATCAAGTTCCTGGACTTTGCGTTCGTCGGGCGCAGTTCCATGCTCCGGGTTGCACCCACCATTTTTACGGTAACGCGCAAGACGAAGCACGTGGAAGTCACATGATCAGCCGGGACCCGCTGACACTGCAGACGGCGGAAACGCCTCTTGCAGATCTTATCTGTCGGTATGCAAGGCAAGGTGCAGAAGCCCCCCGCGGTCGCAATCTCACTCCGCACCTCCGCCGGCTCGAATCCGAGTCGATCGAGGTCATGCGCGAAGTCGTTGCCGAAATGACCAACCCAGTCTTTCTTTACTCCATCGGCAAGGACTCGACGGTGATGCTTCACCTCGCTCGAAAAGCCTTTTTCCCGGGCAAGCCGCCGTTTCCCTTTCTGCATATCGCGACGACCTGGGATTTTCAGGACATGATTACGTTCCGCGATCTAATCGCGGACGCGCTTGGTATCGAACTGAGAGTCCATACCAACGAAGACGGCTTACGACGCGGTATCAATCCGATCACTTCCGGTGCAAGCACGCATGCACAGGTCATGTCTACGGAAGGTCTGCGTCAAGCCTTGGACAAGTGGAAGTTCGATGCAGCCTTCGGCGGCGCCCGCCGCGACGAAGAAAAAAGCCGCGCCAAGGAACGGGTTTTTTCGTTCCGCAACGCTTCTCATGCGTGGGATCCTCGTAACCAACGGCCCGAACTCTGGAATCTGTACAACACCAGACTTAAGGAAGGTGAATCGCTCAGAGTTTTCCCGTTGTCGAACTGGACCGAGCTGGATGTTTGGACTTACATCAAGCTCGAACAAATTCCGGTCGTCCCCCTCTACTTTTCCCGCTTAAGGACCGTCCTTCGTCGCTCGGGCGCTCTCATCATGAGAGACGACGAACGCATGCCATTAAATTCCGGCGAAACGCCTGAGATGATGCCCGTTAGGTTCCGAACTCTTGGATGCTATCCACTTACCGGCGCAATGGAATCGCGAGCTGTGAACGTCGACGACATCATCGTCGAGATGGAGACCTCGACGATGTCAGAGCGTCAGGGGCGCCTCATCGACTACGACGAGGCCGCATCGATGGAACGGAAGAAGCGAGAGGGGTATTTTTGATTATAAAGCCCTTTAAAGAAGCATCCGATGGCGAACCCACGCCTAGACGTGGACTGCTCCGCCTTCTGACGTGTGGATCAGTAGACGACGGTAAATCCACCCTAATCGGGCGCCTGCTTGTCGATTCGAAATCTATCTTTCAGGATCAGTTGTCCGCCGCTGAGCGCGACTCGGTCCGTTATGGAACAAACGAAGAGGAAGTCGATCTCGCGCTACTGCTAGATGGGCTTGAGGCCGAACGTGAACAGGGCATCACGATCGACGTAGCCTACCGGTTTTTTGCGGCACGCAATCGCAGCTTCATCGTTGCGGATACGCCCGGCCACGAACAGTATACACGCAATATGGCGACGGGTGCCTCGACGGCCGATCTTGCGATCATTCTGGTCGACGCCCGCAAAGGCCTCCTCACTCAGACCAAGCGACACAGTTTTATTTGCTCGCTGCTCGGCATTCGGGACGTCGTACTCGCCGTTAACAAGATGGATCTCGTCGGCTATTCACGCGAAACGTTCGACCTGATTGTAGAGGCCTATGGTAAGTTCGCTCAGCCTCTCGAGTTTGGTTCAGTCATAGCAATTCCGATATCAGGCCGTTTCGGCGCAAATGTCGTTAGCCCATCACCGTTGACCCCTTGGTACGAGGGTCCTAGCCTTCTGGACCATCTGGAACATGTCGATGTCTCCGCGGAGGCCAACGCTCAGCCATTCCGCTTGCCAGTACAACTCGTTAGCCGCCCACATTCGGATTTTCGCGGCTATAGCGGTACTGTGGCAACCGGATCCGTGGCCCGCGGCGACGACGTGGTCGTGGCGAAATCGGGCCGCCAAACAGTCGTCTCAAAAATAGTCACGTTCGATGGCGAACGCGAAGAGGCGGCAGCAGGTGACTCGATCACTCTCGTGCTCGGCGACGAAATTGACATTGCGCGCGGGGACGTTTTGGTCGACCCGCAGGACAGACCGGCCGTCGCCGATCAGTTTGCATGCAAGCTGATCTGGATGGATGACGACCCGATGCTACCCGGACGATCCTATCTTCTGAAATGCGGAACCCAGAAGATTCCGGCACGGATTACAACGCTGAAGCATCAGATCGACATCAACACGCTCGATCAGAGAGCTGCCCGTACGTTGAGGCTCAACGAAATCGGAATCTGCAACATCTCGACATCGGCTTCACTGGTATTCGATCCCTACGCCCATAACCGGCGCACCGGATCGTTCATCCTGATCGACCGGTCGACCAACGCTACGGCCGGCGCTGGCATGATATTATTTCCGCTTCGCCGGGCTACCAACATCCACCATCATGATCATCTGATCGGCAAAACCCAGCATGCGACGCTCAAACAGCAAAAGCCGACCATTCTCTGGTTCACGGGACTGTCCGGTTCGGGGAAATCCACGATTGCGAATCAGCTCGAGAAGATACTCCACGACTTCGGTTATCACACGTTCCTGCTCGACGGGGACAACATCAGACACGGCCTCAATCGCGACCTCGGGTTCACCGACGCTGATCGCGTGGAAAACATCAGACGTGTCGGGGAGGTCGCCAAGCTTATGCTGGATGCCGGTCTGATCGTCATTTGCTGCTTCATTTCGCCGTTCCGGGCCGAGCGGGACAGCTTACGTGAGCTCGTCGGCCCGGATGAACTGGTCGAGATATTCGTCGACACGCCGATCGAGGATTGCATCCAGCGCGACCCAAAAGGACTCTACGCGGCAGCCCTTGCCGGCAAGATCAAAAACTTTACGGGAGTGGATTCGCCCTATGAACCGCCGGAAAGGCCGGACATTCACATCAGGAAATCCGAAGACGTGACCGAAGCCGCATCTCGCATTGCAGCATGGTTGCTCCCGCGAATCAAGAGCGCCTAGCGCATACAAAGATTGTGCCGTTAAGGCGATGGACTCGGCCGCAGTTGAAAGTTATGCAGAGGCTCATTCCAGAGGCCGCCAAGGTACATTCCGTACGGTTCATGATGACCAGCGAGCGACCACGCCCAGGACGGCTGACTTTGATCACGCCGGTATTCAATGAATCGGCCAGTATCGATCTATGCGCGGAGGCCGTCACCCGTGTTATCTTCGCCGATCCCGACATCTACGCCCACGTCATTTTTGTTGACGATGGATCATCTGACGACAGTTGGGCCAAAATCGAAGCGCTAGCCCGGACCTCGTCGCGGTTTTCAGGCGTTCGGCTGTCACGGAATTTCGGCGCCCATTACGCGCTGACGGCTGGCTTCGATCATGTCGAGCCCGATCAAGACGCCGTTGCTACGCTTGCTTGCGACCTGCAGGATCCGCCTGAAACAGTTCTCGATTTCATGCGGGAATGGCGTCACGGCGCCGATATCGTCTGGGGCGCGCGCCGCGAGCGGGCCGATAGCTGGTCGCGCAAAACTGCGTCGCATATTCTGAATTATGTTTTGACGCGCTATGCAATGCCGAAGAACTCGCGCTTCAGGACAGGCAGCTTCCTGCTAATGGATCGCACTGCCTTCGACTGCTTTCTGCAATACCGCGAGCATAACCGGGTCACTTTTGCACTCGTCGCCTGGACCGGTTTCAACCAAGCCACCGTTCCCTATGACCGGAAAGCTCGCGTCCACGGTACTACGCGATGGTCGTTCGGCCAGATGCTGAATACTGCGTATGACGTCTTTATAGGCTTTTCACCGGTTCCCGCAAAGTTCGTCGCTATGCTCGGGTTCGCAGTTTTCACCGGCAGCATCCTGTTTCTGCTCTACCTCTTGATAAGCTGGTCGATGACCGATGTGGAACCCGGCTGGACCGGGATCATGACCATGATGACCGTGCTGTTCGGATTGCTGTTCATGATGGTCGGCATGCTTGCGGAGTATCTGTACCGCATATTCATTGAGACGAAGAGGCGTCCGCTTTATTTTGTTTCAAAGCGAACCAAACGATTACCGACCGATGTCTGAGACCTCGCTGATCAAGGTCCGGCTAAACGCGCGTGAGCTGCCGGCGGCGGCGCGTTGGGCCGATGGACTTGATATCATGTTGCCGGCGAACATGGCCGCCCTCTTCGGCAATGGCGGCGTCGACTGGAGCGAGGACGCGGTGCGGTCGCAAGCGCAAGAGAGCGCGGTGCATCTCCGAGAACGGAACGCCTACCTGTCGAGGCCTCCTACATCGGCACGATTACCGGTGAACTACCGAACTATTCCGGGGCCGCTCCGGCGCGCCATTGGACGCGGCATTGGACGGATGCAGCGCTACCGGCAGTCCCAGTGGGCGCGCTTCCCGGGCTGGCCGGTGGACCTTTCGGCCGATGCGGCAGCCGATCTCGGCGGCCTGCCATTTCAAAGGCCGCCGCGGACGCCAGTGCTCCTTACCCACGATATCGATAGCGCGGAAGGGCTGACCAACCTCGTCAAATTGTTTTTGCCGATCGAAGAAGTCAACGGTGCACGGTCAGCGAATTATATCGTGCCATGTGCCTGGCCGATCGATAGAGGTCTGACCTCGGAGATCGCCAGTCGCGGTCACGAAATCGGTATTCATGGGTACGACCATTCGAACCGAACGCCCTTCGCGCCTGCAGCAGAACGGCACACACGCCTCGCCGCCGGAGCGCAAGTCGGGGCTGAATTCAAGACAGCCGGTTATCGCGCACCGTCGCTGGTGCGTACCAAGCTCATGATCGAGGAGCTCGCATCACACTACCGATATGACAGCAGCATCCCCACATCCGGTGGGCTATTTCCCGTTCCCAACAACGGGTGCGCGAGCGCTCGGCCATGGAAAATCGGAACCATGTGGGAGCTTCCGCTGTCGATGCCACGCGACGGCAGCCTGCAATTTCTCGGCTACAGTCCTGCCAGGATCATGTCGACATGGATCGACGGGGCGCGCCTGATCGCTAGCAGCGGCGGCATCGTGTGTCTCCTAACCCATTGCGAGCGCGGCTTTTCCGGAAATCCTCCGATGCTCAATATCTATCGGGAATTCATCGAACGAATGGCGGCTGATAGCAGCTTCGAATTCCTGCGGCCGATTGATCTTGTCGAACGCTTGGATCGGCAATCCGCGTGAGGGGCGAAGCCGGGCGATCGTTTGAAAAAGCGGCCTTCTCCGGCCGCGAGGACAGCATTCGCCTGTTCCTCGATGCCGCACTCGAGCGCTTACCGGACAGCGACACGCTTCGTATTCTGGATCTGGGGTGCGGCGCCGGCGATCTTCTGCTCGCGCTTCGCCGCGACCGGCCTCGCGCCATCCTGACCGGCGTCGACATCTCGCCTCTTAATATCCAGGCCGCCGTAACACGAGCAAAAGCTGACCCGAACGGCCATGGGGATTTGAGATTCGAGGCTTCCGACTATCTGCAAGCTCGATTCGATGGGTTCGATGTGATCCTAGCGGAAAGCGTGCTCCACCTCATCGTCGGTGATCACGACCGGCTTGCTGCAAAGCTTGCGACGGACCTAGCTCCAGGCGGTGTCATCATCGCGACTATGCCGCAGGACAATCTAACGAATCGGATTTTGATCCTACAACGACATCTCTGGCGCGCAATGCCGCCAGCCGCCGACTCGCTCGCCGTCCGGATCGCTCGGACCATCCACCCCAGAGAGCCCGCCCAGATCATCGCGGAACGCGTTGGCTATCTACGTATCATTCCTAAACGTCTGCACGGACCCCAATGGACTGGGCAAATGCAAACCGCAGGCCTCGATTTGGTCGAAGATATAAAGTGGCCGCGGGCATCGATCCTCAAGCCGATCCATCGCCTGCTGGTTTTCATGCGAAAGATGTCGGCGAGTGAAAGGTAATCAGGCGGCGCCGAACGCACGCGCCGAGTCGCCGCAATCAATTCGCGAAAGTCGATAGCACGTTCAGAACCCGTTCGACGTCCGCGTCCATCATTTCGGGGAAAATCGGCAGCTGCAGCGAAGAAGCAGCCACGGCTTCGGTATGAGGCAGCCTGGCATTCATATGACGATAGGGTTCTTCAAGATGCGAGGCCATTACGCCACGTCGCGTTGCCACGCCACGTCGATAAAAGTGCTCCATCAGTGCGTTTCGCGTTGTTGATTTGCCGTCGCGCACCCTGACCTGAAACGACTGCCAGTTCGGGGTGACGTGCTGCGGAACACTCGGAGCGACGACGATAGTGTGATTCTTTAATCCACTCAGGTACGCCTGCGCTATTGCCTGGCGGCGCGCAAGAAACGCGGCGAATTTCCGTATCTGCGCGACTCCGATCGCGGCTTGGACATCGGTGATTCGAAAATTATAGCCGATTTCCGGATAGGATTCGAATGTGGTCGGCGAACTCGCATGCCGCTGATAGTCGCTGAGCGACATTCCCTGATGGCGGAGACGGCGCAGCTTGCCAGACAGCTCGCTATCATTGGTAACGATCATGCCGCCCTCACCTGTCGTAATCACTTTGCGGGCATGAAGGCTGAAAACCGAATACGGCGAATGCGAACCGACGGGCATCCCGCGGAATTTACTCCCGAATGAACAGGCGGCGTCCTGAATGAGGATGAGGTTCTTGGCAGCCGCGAGCGCTAAGAAGCGGTCGATGTCACACGGCAAGCCGATTTGATCGACCGGGAGGATGGCGCGCGTTTTCGGCGTGATCTTTCGCTCGACGTCATTCGGATCGACGTTGAATGTCGCCGGATCGATATCCACGAAAACGGGTGTGGCGCCGGCGTGCACAATGACATTGACGGAGGCGATAAACGTCAGCGACGGTACGATGACCTCATCGCCTGGACCGATGCCTAGCGCCTTCAGCAGCAGAAAGGCCCCTGTTGTCCAAGACGAAACCCCCACGGCGTTCTCGGCGCCACAGGCTTTGGCAAACAGTTTCTCGAATTCGGCTAGGCTAGGTCCACCAACCACCCACCGGCTGCGGATCGCTAATGCCGCGGCCTCTTCCTCCTCAATTCCGAAGCACGGGCGGCTGAATGCAAGATCAGGAGCGGATGACATCGGCATCGCTATCTATTACCCAATTTTCGATCTTTTCTTCTAACAGATCCTTTGAATTGACCGTCGCTAGAACCCAATCGATGTAGTCGCGCACGCCCGTGTGCAGCCCAATTTCCGCGCTATAGCCAAGCAAGCTCTTTGCCTTGCCAGTGTCGGCGTGTAGATAGGCCACGTCGCCCGGACGATCACCGCGATATTCAATCGTCAGATCATTCCGCGACAGGGCCGTCAGGACTTCCCGGGCCAGATCGTTCAGCGTGACGGGTATCCCGCGTGCGATGTTGACTCGTTGACCGACGACGGCACTAGCTTCGCCGGCAAGCCTGATTCCGCGTGCAATCTCAGTTACATAGGTAAAATCGCGGGCGTTGGTGCCATCTCCGAACACAACCGGACGGAGCCCGTTCAGCACTCGGCCGACGAACCGCGGCAAGACTTCGGCGCGAACGCCGGTCTGATAGGCGCGCGGACCATAGGCATTGAAGGGGCGCACAACGGTCGTGGGCAGACCGTAGGTCCGCATGTACGCTTCGGTATACAACTCGCCTGCCAACTTCGACGCGCCATAAGCGGTCATCGGACAGCAGACCGTAACGTCTTCGCGCAACTCCGCGCGAGACGCGTTTCCGTAAACTTCCGAGCTGGAGCAATACACGAAGCGACGGATGCTGCGCAGCCGCGCTTCCTCCAGAAGAGTGATCGTTCCGGTCGCATTCACATCGTGCGATTCCATCGGCCGGGTGAGGGACCGACGGACACATTGTGTTGCAAGATGGTAGACCACCTCGCAATCCTGGAATGCATTCGCGACCGCCTCGCGATCCGTCACGGAGCCGCGCACAATGCGAACATCACCATTCCCGTTCGCCTCGACGAGGTTGCTTTCGTGGCCGACAGAGAAATCGTCCAGGACAGTCACCGGCCTTCCCTGTTCCACAAGCTGATCGACGAGGTGACTTCCAATAAATCCGGCCCCGCCGGTTACGAGAATTCGCGCGGTCATAGCGGCTTATCCCGCTGCGATCGCACCCGCTCCAAATTGTTGTCAAGGCGCGCTTGGGCTAATTCCAGGGTCCGCACGATTTTCAAGCCTTCGTTTCCGGCCATGATCGACGGCACCTTGCCCTGAATAACGTCGGCAAAGTGTTCGGCAACGCCATTGAGCGCCTCTGTCTTTCGCAACCGCGGTGAATGAATGTCGCCGATTCTATACTGCGGAATGATCATCGAGCGTTGCTCTTCGGGCTGAAAATGGATGCCAGAGCTGTAAATCTTTATCTTCTGGTCTTCGTCTAGATCGTCCCATACGAGCATCTTTTCGGTTCCACCAATCGTAAAGCGGCGGATCTTGACAGGAGACATCCAGCTCAGATTCAGATGCGCGATACAATTCTTCCGGAAATGCAGCGTGAGATACACCATGTCCGGCGCAACCTGATTTACGTGACAATAGCCAGAAGCCTCGACATCAATCAGCTCGTCATCGATCAGATAATTGATGATCGACAGATCGTGAGGCGCCAGGTCCCAAAGGCAATTCACGTCTGGCTGGAAAAGACCGAGGTTCACGCGGAGCGAATCGAAATAGCACACTTGACCAAGGGCAGAACGAGCAACCAGCTCCTTGATCATCTGAACCGCCCCGGTAAACAGGAAGGTGTGGTCGACCATCAAGACGAGAGACTTCCGCTTCGCCCGCTCAATAAGATCGCTGGCCTCGTCCGACGTTGCACACATCGGCTTCTCAAGCAGCACATGCTTCCCGGCATCGAGCGCGCGGCGCGCGATATCGTAGTGGCTTGCGACAGGAGTAGCAACAACAACAGCGTCAACCCCAGGAAGTGCGATGAGCATCTCCACGTCCTCGAATGCCAAGATATCCGAAAATGCAGCCGCTATATGCTCGCGGGTCTCAACTTTTTTATCGGCAATTCCGATGACCCGGCAATCCGCATTGTTGCGAAAATTTCGAAATAGGTTTGGCCCCCAGTAGCCATAGCCCACCAGTCCAATCCCGATTGTCATTGTACCGCCATCCACCTCAGCGCGCGATGCGCAGGTATCAATTTAGCAGTCAGACCGGTTCGCTGCGAGCGCGTGCCGGTTGCAGGCTAGTAGGTCATCGACTAAACGCTCCAGGCGGAGACATCAACGCCTGTCAATTCGTGAAAGTCCTTGATTTCCGATGCGAAGCGTTCACGAAGCCGCTCAGCTGTCCAGGGATCGATGGGTTTATCCGATTCCGTCGCGTTGACGCGACCTGTCTGCAGCGCGGACCAAGGCAGCTGCTCCAGTCCCGCAAACGCCTGGATTCCCGCAACGAAATGCTCCGGACGGCAGAGGATATCTTCAAAGATAAAAAAGCCGATGCGCTCGCCGCCCAACGCGTCGATCCAGGCTCTCGCCAGGCTACCGTACCGGCCGCGCGTCGTATAGTCGAACGGCCGTGCCGCTTCGCGGCCTGGCGGCAACGGACTGGGCCGCCTGCCCTCCAAATTCAACGCTTCCTCGAAACTCAGGGTCTCAAGGCCGTTCTTACGCGACCACAGCCAGTTGGAATAGGCGCGATCGACGGGGTTGCGCAGCAATATAATCAGCTTGGCTTTCGGCAGCAAGCGCGCGAACCGCATGCGCGCATCTTCATTCTCGAAGTAATTAGTGGTCTTCTCGACCCTCACTAAGTTCGGCGCAGCATCGGCGAAGTAGGTATCATACCTTTTCACTATCCCGGCATCGCCATCCGGATCGTCCGTCAGCAGAACTTTCGGCTCCGGCGCAATCGGCTTCGCCAGATAAACGCCAGGATGCTTGTCAAGCACTTCGCATAGGAACGTCGTGCCTGAACGCGGAGCGCCTCCAATGACAACGTCGGGCAAAACCGGCATGTGAAATGATCTCCTGCGGATTGTGGCCACCGCGCTCTTGTTTAGCGATAGAAAGCCGCGACGACCCTGACGACGTAGTCGAGCTGCTCATCCGTCATTCCGACGAATAGCGGCAACGAAAGACCCTCGTCTGCCCACCGCTCGGACACCGGATAGGCCGCATCGGGCTTCACATAAGGCGAAAGAGCGGGCTGCCGGTGCAAGGGCACCGGATAA
Source organism: Bradyrhizobium sp. 62 (assembly GCF_023073035.1). Taxonomy (NCBI): domain Bacteria; kingdom Pseudomonadati; phylum Pseudomonadota; class Alphaproteobacteria; order Hyphomicrobiales; family Nitrobacteraceae; genus Bradyrhizobium; species Bradyrhizobium sp. 62. The sequence goes on along the minus strand of NZ_JADPIT010000011.1, from coordinate 2,692 downwards.
TGCAGGCCCGTCTCGACCCCAGATTTTGACAACGCGTCGCGGAGCGAGTTTCGCGACGGCGTGCGCGCGACGAAAAGATGCCAGCAGTGCGTTTGATGCCGGACAGATGGGACTTCGAGCGGAAGCCCCTTGAGCTTCGTAATATATTGATTGGCGAGCTCGTTCCGCCTCTTCGTCCAGGCTGAAAGCAGCGGCAGCTTGTGCGCCAGAACGACCGCCTGCAGCCCGTCCATCCGATAGTTGAACCCGAGTTCCGCATGGACATATCGCTCGCTCTGAGCGTGATTGCGCAAGGAGCGTAAGCGGTCCGCATAACTGTCATTTGAGGTCACGATCAATCCGGCTTCGCCCGCGGCCCCGAGATTCTTGCCCGGATAGAAGCTAATGCAACCCAAATCCCCCAGCGAGCCAGTCGAACGTCCATTCCATGTTGCTCCGATGGACTGCGCGGCGTCTTCGATCACCTTCAGGTCATAATCCAGGGCGAAGCTGAGAACCGCATCCATGTTCGCAGGCTGACCGTATAGATGAACAGGAACGACGGCGCGCGTCCGCGAAGTCACAAGTCGGCGGGCGACCTCGACGTCGATTGTTCCGGTCTCCTCATCGACATCGCAGAAGACGGGGACCGCTCCAATGTACAGGATACCCCAAGCGCTGCCGATAAACGTGTGAGCGGGCAGCAGGACCTCATCGCCAGCGCCCACACCCGCAGCAATAAGCGCTAGATGAATCGCCGACGTTCCGGAATCTACAGCGATCGCGTGGGGGACACTCAACCATTCCGCGATCTGGCGCTCAAAGGCATCGACGAACGAACCAGACGAAAATTGGCTGCTGGCAAAGACACGTTCAAAATCAAACCGAACCTTGTCTTCGATATGGCGCCACTGCCATGTTAGATCGTTGAAAGGTACTTTCACGAGAAGTCCAATACCAGTTAGCTATCGCGCCTGTCGCGCACATCCCCGATCACCCGTGCAGGGTTTCCAGCCGCGATCGCATATGGTGGGACATCCTTAGTCACGACGGAGCCCGCACCGATCAAAGAGGACGTGCCGATCCTCACGGGCAGAATGACACACCCGCTGCCGATCGAGGCTCGGAATTCAATTGAGGTGCGCGACATCAGCCAGGAGTCTGTAATTCGCTCCCCAGATTCGTCAGTAGCTCTGGGCAGAAGATCATTCGTGAACATAACACCGTGACCCACGAAGACTTCATTTCCTATCTCGACGCCTGCGCAAACAAAAGCGTGCGATTGTATCTTGCACAGGCGACCGATGATTGCTCCGGCTTGAATTTCAACAAACGGGCCAATAAAGGTATCATCTCCAATGGAACATCCATAGAGATTCACGAGATCCGGGAGTGGAATCCGCGTACCTTTTCCAAGCTGAACGTTGGCGGCAATGGGCAAGTGACAGTCCTTGTTTGATCTCCAGATGCCAAGTTAGCTAAGCTCGGTCAACCGAATACGATGTGCCGCCTCCAAATACTCACCGTAGTCGCGCGAGAATGTTCATTGTTTGTTCATGTCAAGAAGCATCAGGTGGTAAAGGTTTTTGGGCCTCATGAGCAACTCGACGAAGCGGCAAGTGCTCTTTCTTTGTACCGGAAATTACTATCGAAGCCGCTTTGCGGAAGAGCTGTTCAATCACCGCGCCAACTTACGTGGCTTGGATTGGAAGGCATTCTCGCGTGGTTTGGCGCTCGAACGGGGGTCCTCGAACGTCGGGCCCATGTCTACTCATACGCACGAGGCGCTCATACACCGTCGGGTTCTTCCTCTTGGAGCTGATCGTTTGCCGAAAGCATGCAAGATCGACGATCTTCGTTGCGCAGACGCGATTGTCGCGTTGGCCGAAACCGAACATCGGGAACTGCTTCGTGTTAGGTTTCCTGGGTGGGAGGCTCGTGTCAACTACTGGAATATCCAAGATGTGAATGTGAGTGATCCCGTGAGTGCCGTCGCTGCCATAGATCAAGAAATTGAGCGCTTTATCGCAGGGTGCAGATAGACCAGAACATGCTGATAGATCGTTGCCCAACCGATCTTCGTCATCAGCCTTGGAGCCCCAGACGCATCAATCTGAGCATCGCTTCATTCTCCACCGGGGGAGCACGATAGAACGACGAGCGGCTGATCGAGGCCAGCTCGTACTGGCGTACAATCGAGAGCCGTGGATGACCGGGTTCGATCATTGCCTTCCTCTGATCAAGAGCGATCGAAGGCTTTGGCCGAAATCCGGCGCCACAACAAGCTGACCGATTTTGGCATGAAGCTTCATCACCTCGGCGTCGCGGTTGGCCTGAACCCCAGCCCCCTTGTCGTCGAAAACCTTGGCCAGCTTCTCGATCGCCTCGCGCTTTTACGCCGTAATCTGGGTGGGATGTAATTCGAGTCTGGTCGCCAACTGCGCAACCGTCGGGTGGCCTTTGATTGCTTCCAGCGCAACCTTGGCTTTGAACTCAGCCGTGAACTGTCTGCGCGTCCTCATGGTGGATCATCCTCTTTTGTCATCAAATCCACCTTGGCCGCCTGTCTCACAAACCGGGACCAACCACCTCACTCCGATGGCGGTCCCAAACATCAGGCCACCATCACTCCCTGATGGAACTTGTAATTTGAGCGACTCGATCTGCTCGCCAGCCATGTCTTTTGTACGCATCCGACGGGGGCCGTCTTGCG
>NZ_JADPIT010000012.1:0-577 GCF_023073035.1 Bradyrhizobium sp. 62 | reverse complement strand
GTAAAATGGCCGCCCAGAACCGCTGCATCGCAAACAAGATCATAGAGTTCTTCCCGTGACCCGGCGCGCATCATGGCTTCGTTTGTCTTGCATAGCGCGATGTACATGCGGTGCAACGCAGCTTCTTTGTTCTCAGCCTCGCGTTGCGCGCGCTCGGCTTCCTTTTGCCGTTCGGCCCCCGCGAACCTTTCGAGAGCGAATGCGACATTCTCGACGACGCGTTCGAGGAGCGCGCTTATTTCGCCAGTGATAGATCCGGCTGCTGCGAAGCAAAATAGAAAGACGCCAATGCTTCGCTCGCGCTGAACAATCGGGACCGCCAGGGTTGAACCGACGCCGCAGGCAATCGAATGCTCTCGCCACGGGTTCAACGTTTCATCACAAACCACGTCATTGCTGAGAGCGGGGCGCCCCGAGCGATATGCCCGTCCCGCAAGTCCGTGGCCGTGGACTGAAGCCTCGTCGACTGAAATGCTGATTTGCGGAATGAACCCTGTCTCGCTCGTTGCAGCGACGACGTCGAGCGACCCCGTATTGTTTGGGAAGAGGACAGCTGTGATTCGAATGTGGCCGCCAT
>NZ_JADPIT010000018.1:0-1595 GCF_023073035.1 Bradyrhizobium sp. 62 | reverse complement strand
AATATCCGGACGGCTTTTACGCCAGCCTTGCCAAGGTCCAATTGAGCAGGATTGCTGCCGAGGAAACGCGCGCCGCTGCTGCGGACCTGGCTCAGCGGGCGGAGGACGAAAAGGCCAGGCTCGTCGCCGACCGCGCCAAGAAGGCGGAACAGGACAAGGCGGCGACCGCCGCCAAGACGGCCGAAGAGGCTCGACTCGCAGCGGAAAAGGCCAAGCAGGTTGAGGAGGCGAAGGCGGCCGCGGCGGAGCAGCGCAGGAAGGACGCCGAGGCAGCGGTCGCCACAGCGCTTGCCGAGAAGCACGCCGCCGAGAAGGCACTCGCGGAAAGGATCGCGAACGACAAAGCGATTGCCGAACAGACGGCTCAAGAAGCCGCCGAGAAGAAGATCGAGCGCGAGCAGAAGATCGCCGCCATAGGTCCGACCTCTTCACAGCCGACCATGTCCCCTCAGGACATGGCGAAGCTGGTTCAATCCGAACTGCGCCGCGTGGGGTGTTTGTCCGGCCCCTCTGATGGCGACTGGAACGCGCCGTCGCAGCGGTCCCTCTCGACGTTCAACGAGTACGCTGGGACCAAGTTCGACAGCAAACTTGCAAGCTTCGACGTGCTCGATGCTATCAAGGCCAAGCCAAGCCGGGTCTGTCCCCTGGTCTGTGATCGCGGGTCCAGGGCAGATGGTGACAGCTGCGTGAAGATCACTTGCCGTACGGGGTCCCGCGTCAATGACAACAACGAATGCGAGAAGATCCCTGAAAGGAAGCCTGCGACCACGCGTGACGCTTCCAAGCGGCGAGATGAGGAGCGCAAACAGGTTGAGTCCGGGTCGAGCAAGCCGCTGGCGTCCGGTCAGATCTTCTGCAGCTCTGCAGGCTGCCGTCCCGTGCGGCCCGGATGCCGGCTCGTACGACCAGCTGCAGCCTCTGGAACAGGGTATTCGGGTGCGAACTACGCTACCCAAGCTGGAGGCAATCTTGAGGTCTGCAACTAAGTGCGCGAGCCCAACGTCGCTTTCGGACCGCCGGCCTAATGTGACCAGAGTCACGAAATCGAAGCTTACCTTTCAGTAGTCTCCGCATACCCTGCGCAGACATATTCGGGGGAACGATGCGCGCGTTTCGCTGGTTTTCATTGTTCTTTTTGATTTGGCTGACCTGCGGTTCTGCACAGGCGGAGCGTCGCGTTGCCCTGGTCATTGGCAACTCCGACTACAAGAGCGTGCCCCAGCTCGCAAACCCGGTGAACGACGCCAGGCTGGTCGGAGACATGTTCAAGAGGGTCGGGTTCGACATTGTCGACACGAGGCTGAACCTGAGCGTCGTCGATATGCGGAAGGCGCTTCGCGATTTTGGAGTCAAGGCGCGCGATGCCGATATAGCGGTGATCTACTACGCCGGTCACGGCATCGAGCTGGATGGCAACAACTATCTCATCCCCACCGACGCGGTGCTGGAGACTGACACCGACGTGTTCGACGAGACGTTCCCGCTCGATCGGGTGCTGTTTGCAATCGAGCCGGCCAAGCAGCTTCGCCTGGTAATCCTCGACGCATGTCGAGACAACCCGTTCGCTAAAACGATGAAGCGCACCGTTGCCT
>NZ_JADPIT010000035.1:85212-100165 GCF_023073035.1 Bradyrhizobium sp. 62 | reverse complement strand
CCTCGACGTCGATCGCGTCCTCGAGCTCAAGACCGAAGTGCAAATGGCTGCGTGAGCCCCAAAAACATCGAAGCCGGAGAACCAAAATGAAGACGTGTTTGGTGGTCGATGATTCCAGCGTCGTGCGCAAGATCGCACGCCGGATCCTGGAAGGCCTGGAATTCGAAGTCACGGAAGCCGAGGACGGCTCCAAGGCGCTTGAAGTCTGTCAGCGCAAGCTGCCCGACGCTGTGCTGCTGGACTGGAACATGCCGGTGATGGACGGCTTCGAGTTCATGGGCCACATGCGCCGACTGCCCGGCGGCGACCAGCCCAAGGTCGTGTTCTGCACCACCGAAAACAACGTGGCTCATATCGCTCAGGCGCTCAGCGGCGGCGCCAACGAGTACATCATGAAGCCCTTCGACAAAGACATCATCGCCGACAAATTCGCTGAAGTCGGCTTGATCCCGGTCGGACAAGCCATGGTCTGAGTTATCTGGCGGAGTGTTCCGGCCAGAGTGTTCCCAGTACAGCTTCCGAGAGGCCTATCAGTGACCCCGACCGAGTATGAGTATCTGCGTAAGTTCCTGAGGGATCATTCCGGGCTCGATCTGTCCGCAGACAAGCAATATCTGATTGAAAGCCGGCTGTTGCCGCTGGCGCGCAAGGCCGGGATCTCCGGCATCGGCGAGCTCGTGCAGAAGCTGCAAGGCGCTGGCTCGGGCGCGCTCGTCACCAGCGTGGTCGAGGCGATGACCACCAACGAGACCTTCTTCTTTCGCGACAAGGTCCCGTTCGATCATTTCCGCGACACCATCATGCCGGAGATCATCAAGGCGCGCGCCGGCCGCCGCAGCGTGCGCATCTGGTGCGCCGCCGGCTCGACCGGGCAGGAGCCCTATTCGCTGGCGATGAGCCTGAAGGAGATGGGGGCGGCCCTGACCGGCTGGCGCCTCGAGATCATCGCGACCGACCTGTCGCAGGAGGTGCTCGAGAAGGCCAAGGCCGGCATCTACAGCCAGTTCGAAGTGCAGCGTGGCTTGCCGATCCAGATGCTGATGAAATATTTCAAGCAGACCGGCGAGACCTGGCAGATCAATCCCGAGCTGCGGGCGATGATCCAGCACCGGCAGCTCAATCTGCTGCACGATTTCGCTCAGCTCGGCACCTTCGATGTCATCTTCTGCCGCAACGTGCTGATCTATTTCGACCAGGACACCAAGATCAACATCTTCAACCGCCTGGCTCGCCAGATCGAGGGAGACGGCTTCCTGGTGCTGGGCGCGGCCGAAACGGTGGTCGGACTGACCGACACGTTCAAGCCGATTCCGGAGAAGCGCGGTCTCTACAAGCCGAACGACTCGCGTGCCGCGGCCGCCAAGCCGGCTCTTGCCGGCGCCGCGCCGCGCGTAGCGGTCATGGCAGGACGATAGGCATGGCCGAGGATGGCAAGGGCGCGGAACGCGTGACGTTCAGTCGCGGCTATGATGTCTGCATCATGGCCATCGACGGCACTTGGCGCCGCGACTGCAAGCTCAACGCGATCTCCGACACCGACGCCGTCCTGACGGTGGAAGGCTCGATTCAGGGCCTGAACCTGAAAGAGTTCTTCCTGCTGCTGTCGTCCACCGGCCTTGCCTACCGCCGCTGCGAACTGGTGCGCGTCAACGGCGTCGAAATGGACATCCAATTCCTGCGTGGCAAGAACCGGAAGAAGCGGGCCGCCGGTGGCCGTGACGAAGCGGCGTGATCTCCACCTGGTCTCGTCGCCGTTTGCCGCGAGGTTGGTTCACATTTGCTGAAACAACCGACTGAATTTGCCGTCGCAGCTTTACGTCGCCTAAGCGCGAACCGTGTATCCATTGCCGGTCTCAATCTCAGGATACCGCAATGCCCAGAAGCTCTTTCTCACCTCTCCCGTCAAACCTGCCCGACGGAGCCGAGCGGCGTGCACTTCAGCTTCTGGTGGTCGATGACGACGCCACGCAGCGCAGCCTGATCACGGTCGCGGCCAAGCAGGCCGGCCACGAAGTCAGCGTGGCGCCGTCCGTGGCCGAAGCGATCGAAAAGCTCCGCACCGCGCGCTTCGACTGCGTGACACTCGATCTCGTGCTGGAGGATGGCGACGGCATCGACGTGCTGGGCGAGATGGCGAAGGCGAAATTTGGCGGCGCCGTGATCGTCATCAGCGGCATGGACGGCAAGCGCCGCAGCGCCGCCCGCAGCTTTGCCCGTTCCGTCGGGATCGAGCTCCAGAGCCTGCCCAAGCCGCTGGATCTCGCCGCGTTGCGCATCAGCCTCGCCAATCTTGGCAAGACCGCGATGGGCCTGCCGGCGATCCACACCTGGGGTGGTGTCGCCACCGACGCGATCGTGGAGCGGCACCGCGCCTGAGCCGCCATGCGATGAAAGAATGCGGTCGCCGCGTCGCAGCGATCGCGATCTACACCGTGCTGCGGGCCTTCGACAGGCATTCCAGGGCGTGGCCAAGGCCGGCCCGGCAGGCGTCGAGAGCGGCGATCGCAGTGGATACCGCGGTGTGACATCGTCGAGCACGAAGACGTCGGCGGAACCTTCCGGATCGCTCCCGTGTTCTTGATCCATGGCTGTGGCGGTCCGGCGCATGCTGGTCTCGATCTGCGAGATCAGCATGCGAAGGTCAGCCGCAATCAGCTCACGGCTCTCGACCTCGGGCATTGCCACGAGAGGCGGCATAGCGGCCAAATTAGCATGGATATTCTCCGTCCCCTGCAATTAGGCGCCTCGCCGCTACTTGTGCGTTAAGTCCATGTCCCGTACAAATACGGTGGGCCGAATCCGCGCCGAACGCCATAACGGTTGGGGCGGACGCGAGTCCTTCATGCCAACCGGATGTGTGGCACATGGCCGAACAAAGCTCTCGCGGTGAAATCTTCGTGGTCGACGACGACGCTGCCGTTCGCGACACCTTGTCGATGGTGTTGAAGGCGGCTGGCTATGAGGTGATCTGTTTTGCGGACGGTGCAGCATTGCTCTCCGTCGCGCGAAGCCGCACACCTGCAGCGGTCCTGCTCGACGTGCACATTCCCGGCAAGTCGGGCCTCGATATTCTCAATGAGCTGCACGGGGAAGACTATCCGGCACCGATCTTTATGATCTCCGGACAGGGCGATATCGCGATGGCGGTGGGAGCCATCAAGAGCGGCGCGCTCGACTTCATCGAGAAGCCGTTCCGCGGCAGCGAGATCGTCGGCCGGCTCGACGAGGCGATCGGTGCCTATGCACGCAGGCAGTCAGAGAACGCGGCGCCGAAGTTCGGCTCGCTGCATTTCCCCGGGCGCGAGCCGTTGACGCGCAGGGAGCGGGAGGTGCTCGAGCAGTTTGCCGCCGGCGCCTCCAACAAGGAGGCCGGCCGCACGCTCGGCATCAGCCCGCGCACCATCGAGGACCATCGCGCCAACATCATGAAGAAGCTCGGTGCGCGCAATGCCGCCGATCTGATCCGCATCGTGATGACCGCGGCCCAGCGCGCGTCGTAAATTCCGTAGGTGACATTTCGTAGCCCGGATGAGCGAAGCGACATCCGGGACTTGGCTCGGAGTGTTTCCGGGTATCGCTTCGCTCAGCCGGGCTACGGGCTCTCACCCAGCCCGACGCGCTATCAACTGCTCAACGCCTTGCGGATGGCCCGCGCCAGATCCGATTTGCGATAGGGCTTCGCCAGCAGCAGAACGCCCGAATCCAGCCGGCCGTGATGGATGATCGCGTTCTCGGTATACCCGGACGTGTAGAGCACCCTGAGATCGGGGCGCGTTCTCTGCAGTTCGTCGGCGAGCTGCCGTCCGTTCATCTTGCCGGGCATAATGACGTCGGTGAACAGGAGGTCGAACGGCTTTCTGGCGGCGACGATTGCGAGCGCCTCCGCGGCGTTCGCAGCCTGCAAGGTGACATAGCCGAGCGAATGCAGCTGCGCCAGCACATAGTCACGCACCAGCCGGTCGTCCTCGACCACCAGGATCGTCTCGTGTCCGCCTTCGATGGTCGCCGGCGTCACGCTGTCGCCGACCAACGTCGGCGTCTTGCCGGGCGGCAGATACATCTTGATCGTGGTGCCGTGGTCTTCCTCGCTGTAGATCTTGATGTGGCCCGCGGACTGCTTGATGAAGCCGTAGACCATCGAAAGCCCGAGTCCGGTGCCCTTGCCGGGTCCCTTCGAGGTGAAGAAGGGGTCGAACACCCTGGCCAGCATGTTGGCGGGAATTCCGCTGCCGGTGTCGCTCACGGCGATCATCACGTAGTGGCCCGGCGGGACGTCGTTGACGCTGGCATAGACCTCGTCGAGATAGGCCGCCCCCGTCTCCACGATCAGCTTGCCGCCGCCGGGCATGGCATCGCGGGCATTGAGCGCGAGGTTGAGGATTGCGGTGGTGAGCTGGCTGGGATCGACGATCGCGACGCAGTTCTCGTCCTCGAACACCGATTCGATATGGATCTGCTCGCCCAGCGTCGGCCGCAACAGTTTCGCGGTGTCGATGATCAACGCGTTGACGTCGATTTCGCGCGGCTGAAGCGGCTGCTTGCGCGCAAACGCCAGCAGGTGCTGCGTCAGCTCGGCGCCACGCCCGGCGGCCTCGTCGATCATCTTCGTGATCGCGGCGAGCTCCGGCTCCTTGGCCACCGCGTCGGCCAGGATCTCGATCGTCCCGGTGATGACGGTGAGGATGTTGTTGAAGTCGTGCGCTACGCCGCCGGTGAGCTGGCCGACCGCCTCCATCTTCTCGGCCTGGCGGATGCGCTCGTCGGCCGCAATCTTGTCGGTCAGGTCGCGGTAGAACGAATTGAAGAGAACGCCTTCGCGTCGCCGGAGTGCCGTGACACTGAGCTCGGCCCTGAACTCCTTGCCGTCGCGCCGCCGTACCAAAAGTTCGCGCCGTGGATTGGCCAGCGATTGTTGCTCGGATTCGAGAAAGAGCTTCAGTCTGGCCCTGACGCTTTCGCGCTCGCTGGGGGCGACGAAAAGCTCAATCGCATTCTCGCCGATCGCCTCCTCACGCGTCCATCCGAAGAGCTTCTCGGCCTGCGAGTTCCAACTCAGGATGGCACCGGTGTGGTCTGTCTGGGTGAAAGCATCGAGCGAGGTCTCGACGATGTTGCGCGCAAGCTGTTCGCTCTCCCGCAAGGACTCCTGTGCAAGCCTCGCCTCCGTCATGTCGCGCCCGACAAAGAAGTAGCGCTGGGCCTGGTCGGACCAGCTGCCGAGCCAAGACAGCCAGACCTCGCGACCGTCCTTGTGGAAGCAGCGGGTGTCGGCGAGCTTCAGCCGCTCGCCGCGCCTGAGCGCGCGCATCTCGTCGCGCGACTGGTCAAGATGGCCGGGATGAATGAAATCGGCGCCGCTGCGGCCGATCATCTGCTCCGGCCGGTAGCCGATAATGGCCTCGCTGCTCGGACTGATCTGCGCGATGTGCCCGCGCGCGTCCATCACCATGATCAGATCCTGCGAGGTCTCGAAGATCTGTCGCCGTTCCTCGAGCTGCTGCTGCAGCGCCCGCTCGGCACGCCGCGCCTCGGTGAGGCTGCGCGCGGTGCCGGAGGCGCCCACGATCTCGCCTGACGGGCCCCTGATCGGCGACAGGCTGAGTGAGATTTCGACCGGCGTGCCTTCCTTGCGCAGGCGCACGGTTTCGAAGCGTTCGATCGGTTCTCCTCCGGCGATCCGCCGCAAATAGTCCTTGCCTTGCTCGCGTCCGTCGGGTGGGACGATGATCGAGGTGGATTGCCCGATCGCCTCATTCGCCGAATAGCCGTAGAGACGCTCGGCGGCGGCATTCCAGCCGGTGATGATGGCGTCGAGCGATTGCATCACGATCGCGTCGTCGGAGGATTCGACGGCGGCGCTGAACAAGCGCTCGCGCGCTTCATGATGGCTTCGCGCGGCCTCGGTGCGGCGATGCTCCTCGATCTCGCGTTCGAGAGCGGCCGTCTTCGCTCTCGTTTCTTCGACCATTTGCGCAAAGGCCCGCGCCAGCACGCCTGTCTCTCCGCTCGCATCGACGGGAATATCGGCGCGCCGCCCGCTGCCGATCGCCTCCACCGCCGCGGTCAAACGCCCGATCGGCCGCGTTAATGAGCGCGCCAGCAGCACCGCAAGCAAAGCTGCGGCAAGGACAGCAAGCAGGCCGACCAGCGAGGAGGTTTTTTGAATGGCCGCCGGAACGCGGCTGAACACGGATGCGGGGGCCGTCTCGATGATAGCCAACCACTCCTTGCCAGCCAGCAGCGCCGGTGCGATCGCCGCTCCACTCGGCCGGCCAGACCGGTCGCTCGTAAGCTGCGTGGATCCTTGCGGCTGGCCGGCCCGGGCTGCAAAGAAAGGAAAGTCCCGGCGCCAATCGTTGCCGTTGCTATGCAATGCACCGAATTCCCGCGCGCGATCAGGGTGGACAAGATAGTCGCCACGCGAATTCACGACATAGATTTCTCCTCCTGCGCTCGCGGTCGAACGGACGCGGTCGAGCGCGGGACGCATGTCGATATTGGCGATGATGATGCCGAACGGCTTGCTATCAGGCGTGAACAGCGGCGTCGCGACGCGCAACGTCGGAATGTGAGGGTCCGTGGTTCCTCCCTGCCGGGTGGCGAGATCGATGGGCGAAACATAGATCTCACCCGGCGCCAGTCGAATCGTCTCCTGGAAGTAGGTTCGTTCGCTCTTGCGTTCGAGTTCGCCGTTGGGAACAATCCGTGCTGCTCCGTTCGGGCCGGCGCGATCGACGCGGACCAGTTCGCGCTGGTCGTCGTCAAGGCCGATGATTCGAAATTGCCCGTAGCTTGGTTTCGCGTCGATCTCGGCTGCGAACCGCGCTGCGATGCGCTCGCGCCAAGTTTGCTCCGAAACGCCGTCGACTGCATCGATGCCCCCACCGACATGGGCGCGGATCAGGCCATTGATGGCAGCGGCGGAGCGATAACCGAGCAGATCGCCACGGGCGCCGGCAACGTAGGATTCAAGATGGGTGGCCAGCAGGCTCGACTGGGCTTCAATCCGTTCCAGGACCCGCGGAATGACGGCTTGGGTGATGTTGCGATAGCCGAGCCAGCCGACTGCGGCCACGGTGACCGCCACCAGCAGGATCATCGCGATGGCGAGCCGCGTAGCGAGGGTCATGGGGAAATTTGCACCGCTTCCTGAATGGCCGTGCCCGGGCTCCGTTGGAATAGAATGAAGGTTCTTGTCATCGGCGGCCGGTGCTGACATCCGGATTCCTCACCGATGCGGTCCGCGCCGTGTCCAGGCAGCCAGCGACCGCAGCGAGCAGCGCGTCGGCCCGGAACGGCTTCTGCAGGCTCGCGACCGCGCCGAGCTTGGTCGCCATCTTGAGGAAGTCTGGCTCCGCATCGGCGTCCGGCGTGAACGAACGGCCGGAAATGACGACGATCGGAATCGCCGGCTGCAGCGCCCGGATGTGGCGCATCGTCTCCAGGCCGTCCATGCCGGGCATGAAGATGTCGAGAAACAGCAGGTCGAACTGGCTAGCTTCGAACAGCGCAAGTCCCTTGCGGCCGTCTCCGGCGACGGTGATGTGGTGACCGGCCCTCTCCAGGAGCAGCCGAATCGTCATCTGCACGGCCGGGTCGTCATCCACGATCAGGATGTTGGCCACGTCTGGTATCCTCCGGGCCGGATGGGGTTTCCCAGCGACCGCAAATCAAACCATCAACTCTGAAATTGTTGCGCGGATTGCATCCGGCCTGCAAGCACTTCGCCATCGATCCGACGATTGCTCGCGAAAGGCGAATCGGTTGCGTCAAGTTATGCACGGTGACGTGCACAACTGCTGCGACGACCGCGCGCGCCATAGGCTTAGTCGGTCAAATATTCCGGATAGTGGCTCCGGATCGTATCGAGCTCGCTCAGCGTGCCCGACAGGTGCTTGCGCAGATGCTGTTGCGCAGCATCGGCGTCGCCGGCCTCGACCGCGCGCGTGATCAGCTTGTGGTGGCGGACGATGTTCTGGGCCTTGCCCGGTGAGGGCAGATGCAGCCGGCGCAGCCGGTCGATATGTCCGCTGCGGCTGCGCACCAGCGTCCAGAGTTCCTGCTTGCCGGCCGCGGCATAAAGCTGCGCGTGAAAATCATTGTCGCCGGCGATGAAGCTCTCGAAGTCTCCGGCCTTGGCGAATTGCTGCTGGAGCGCGATCGTGTGGTCGAGGCGTATGACCAGAGCGTCGTCATGTTGCTCCGCGAGCAGCCGGACGATTTCGAGTTCCAGTGCCTGGCGCAGGAAATGAGCCTGCTCGGCCCGGCCGACGTCGACTCGGCTGACGACGGTGGCGTGCTGCGGAAACACGTCGACCAGACCTTCTTCCTCCAGCCGCATCAAGGCGTCGCGGATCGGCGTCGAGCTGACGCCGAATTGTGCGGCGAGATCCGTGCGCGACAGCGGCGAGCCGGGCGGCAATTCGAGCGCGAGAATGGCGTTGCGCAGGCGCTCGAACACTTGCGGTGCGGCCTGCCGGGCCCGGTCGAGCCGCGCGCCGGGGCGGACGGCCGCGCGGGATGCGGGTTGGGCTGTTTCCATGCGAAGGGTTCCGGCCGGCCTTGCCTTTGAGGCACTAATGCATTAGTGCATCAGCAAGATCGCTCGTCAATGGCGGCCGGAGGAAACGAACAACAATGATCAAGCAATTGCAGTGTGGCCTCACGGCCGTCGCCCTGATCGCCGCCACGGCGCTGACGGTTTCGTCCGCGTCAGCGCAGCAAAAATCCGAGATCTCGCTGTCGCGCCAGCCCGGCATTTTCTACATGCCGAGCCACATCATGGAAAAGCAGAAGCTGATCGAGAAGCACGCAGCTCAGCTCGGGGTCGCCGGTGTCACCACCAAATGGGTCACCTTCTCCGGCGGCGGTGCGCAGACCGATGCGCTGCTCGCGGGCGGCGTCGATATTCTCAACACCGGCACCGGCAATCTCTTGCTGCTGTGGGATCGCACGCGCGGCGGTGTCAAGGGCATCGTCGCGACCTCGGCGCAGCCGATGACGCTGATCAGCCGCGACGCCAACATCAAGTCGATCAAGGATTTCGGCCCCAGCGACAAGATCGCCGTGCCGACGGTGAAAGTCTCGACCCAGGCGATCGTGCTCCAGATCGCCGCCGCCGAGGCTTTTGGTGCCGACCAATGGTCGAAGCTGGACGTCAACACGGTGCAGCTCGGCCACCCCGACGCCTATGCGGCACTGTCCAACGCCAAGCACGAGGTGCATACCCATTTTTCGATCCCGCCGTTCACCTTCCTCGAGCTGAAGAACGTGCCGGGCGCGCATGTCGTGCTGTCGTCGCCGGACGTAATGGGCGGCCCGCTCAGCCAGGCGCAGTTCTTCACCACCACGAAGTTCGCCGATGCCAACCCGAAAATCATCCAGGCCGTGCGTGATGCGACCAAGGAAGCGCAGGATCTGATCCGCAGCGACACCAGACAGGCGGTCGAGATCTACAAGGAGATCACCGGTGACAAGACCTCGGTGGAAGAGCTGCTCGACCTCCTGAAGGAGCCCGGCATGATGGAGTGGAATCTCGAGCCGCAGGGCACGATGAAATTCGCCGCGCATCTGTTCAAGACCGGTACGCTAAAGACTCAACCCAAGGCCTGGACCGATTACTATCTCCCCGTCGCCCACGATCTGAAGGGCAACTGATGGCGCTGCTCGACGTCAGCTCCGTGACGCTGCGTTACAAGACCTCCAGCGCCGTCGTCACCGCCACGGAAAGGGTCAGCTTCACCGTCGACAGGTCCGATCGGTTCGTGCTGCTCGGGCCGTCCGGCTGCGGCAAGTCGACCCTGCTCAAGGCCGTCGGCGGCTACATGGCGCCGAGCGAAGGTCGCATGACCATCAACGACCGCGAGATCCACGGTCCAGGCGCCGATCGCATGATGATCTTCCAGGAGTTCGACCAGCTGCTGCCCTGGAAGAGCGTGCTGGCCAACGTGATGTTTCCGCTCCTGACCGCGCGAAAATTGTCGCGCAAGGACGCCGAAGCGCGGGCGCGGGCCTATATCGAGAAGGTCGGCCTGACCCGTGTGGTCGATGCCTATCCGCACACGCTCTCCGGCGGCATGAAGCAGCGCGTCGCGATCGCGCGCGGCATGGCGATGGAGCCCGACATCCTGCTGATGGACGAGCCGTTCGCCGCGCTCGACGCGCTGACGCGCCGGACCTGCCAGGACGAGCTGCTCCAGCTCTGGAGTGAGACCAAATTCACCGTGCTGTTCGTGACCCACTCGATCGCGGAAGCGATCCGCATCGGCAACCGCATCCTGCTGCTGTCGCCGCATCCCGGCCGCGTCAAGGCCGAGGTGGTCGACGTCGACAAGGTTTCCAATGAGGACGGCAGTGCCGGCCGGCTCGAGAAGGAGATCCACGATCTCCTGTTCGCCTCCGAAGCAACGGCGCATTGAGGGAGCCTCTCATGGGCGAAGCCAGAATCCTGCTGCGTGAGGCGCCGGTCGCCGGCAGCGCAGCCGAAGTCGAGCGCAAGCTGAGCGTGCTCGAGCTGTTGTGGAACGATGGTTTTGTCCGCAAGACCGTCATCATCCTGTTCCTCGCGGCGGTCTGGGAGGCCTACGGCCTCACCCTCGACAATCCCCTGCTGTTTCCGACGCTGCACGATACGATCCTCACGCTCTACGATCGCGTCAAGGACGGCACGATTCCCATGCGGGCCTGGGCTTCGCTGAAAGTGCTGTTCATGGGCTATTCGGCAGGCATCGCGCTCGCCGCGATCTTCACCGTGCTCGCGATCTCGACCCGCATCGGCACCGATTTCCTCGAGACTGTCACGGCGATGTTCAATCCGCTGCCGGCGATCGCGCTGTTGCCGCTCGCTTTGATCTGGTTCGGTCTCGGCAACGGCAGTCTGGTGTTTGTGCTGATCCATTCGGTGCTGTGGCCGGTCGCGCTCAACACCCATTCCGGCTTCAAGAGCGTGTCCAACACGCTGCGCATGGTCGGTCGCAATTACGGCCTGCGCGGATTGCCTTACGTGGCGAAAATCCTCATCCCCGCGGCGTTCGGCTCGATCCTGACCGGCCTCAAGATCGGCTGGGCCTTTGCCTGGCGCACGCTGATCGCGGCCGAGTTGGTGTTCGGCGTGTCCTCGGGGCAGGGCGGGCTCGGCTGGTTCATCTTCGAAAACCGCAACCTGCTCGACATACCTGCGGTCTTCGCCGGCCTCTTGACGGTGATCATCATCGGGCTTTTTGTCGAGAACCTGATCTTCCGCGCCATCGAGCGGAACACCGTGCAGAAATGGGGCACCCAATCATGACCAAGAAGAAACTAACGCCCGACCAGCTCCGCAGCGCGCGCTGGTTCGCACCCGACGATCTCCGCTCATTCGGCCACCGCTCCCGCACCATGCAGATGGGCTACGCGCCGGAGGAGTGGAAGGACCGCCCGATGATTGCGATCCTCAACACCTGGTCGGACGCGCAGCCCTGCCACATGCACTTCAAGTCGCGCGTCGACGACGTCAAGCGCGGCATCCTGATGGCCGGCGGCCTGCCGCTGGAGCTGCCGGCGTTGTCGCTGTCGGAGTCGCTGCTCAAGCCGACCACGATGCTCTATCGCAATCTGCTGGCGATGGACGCCGAGGAGCTGCTGCGCAGCCATCCCGTCGACGGCGTGGTGCTGATGGGCGGCTGCGACAAGACCACGCCGGCGCTGCTGCTGGGCGCCACTTCGATGAACATTCCGGCGATCTATCTGCCGGCAGGTCCGATGCTGCGCGGCAATTGGAAGGGCAAGACGCTCGGCTCGGGCTCGGACGGCTGGAAATACTGGGACGAGCGCCGCGCCGGCAAGATCTCCGACAAGGACTGGCTCGACATCGAAGCCGGCATTGCCCGCAGCTATGGCACCTGCATGACCATGGGCACGGCTTCCACCATGACGGCGATTGCCGAGGCGATCGGCATGACGCTGCCGGGCGCATCCTCGATTCCCGCCGCCGATGCCAACCATATCCGCATGGCCTCCGAATGCGGCCGCCGCATCGTCGAGATGGTCTGGGAAGATCTGACGCCGAAGACGATCCAGACCCGCAAGGCGTTCGAGAACGCGATCGCAGTGGCGATGGCGATGGGCTGTTCGACCAATGCGATCATCCATCTGATCGCGCAGGCTCGCCGCGCCGGTCTCGACATTGGCCTCGACGATTTCGAGATTGCGAGCCGCAAGGTGCCCGTCATCGCCAATGTGCGGCCGAGCGGCGATGCCTATCTGATGGAGGACTTCTTCTACGCCGGCGGCTTGCCGGCATTGATGGGCCAGATCAAGCCGCATCTGCATCTCGACTGCATCACCGTCACCGGCAAGACCGTGGGCGAGAACATCGATGGCGCCGAGGTTCACAACGACGACGTGATCCGCTCGATCGACAATCCCATCTACAAGGAAGGCGCACTCGCCGTGCTTAAGGGCAATCTCGCGCCCGACGGCTGCGTCATAAAACCCTCCGCCTGCGCGCCGCGCTTCCTCAAGCACACCGGGCCTGCGCTGGTGTTCGACGATTATCCGTCGATGAAAAAGGCGGTCGATGATCCCGATCTCGACGTCACCGAAGACCACATTCTCATCTTGCGCAATGCGGGGCCGCAGGGCGGACCGGGCATGCCGGAATGGGGCATGCTCCCGATCCCCACCAAGCTCGTGAAGCAGGGCGTGCGCGACATGGTGCGGATCTCCGATGCGCGCATGAGCGGCACCAGCTACGGCGCCTGCATTCTGCACGTCGCCCCCGAATCCTATGTCGGCGGGCCGCTTGCGCTGGTGCGGAACGGCGACCGCATCACGCTCGATGTCGCTGCGCGCACCATCAATCTCGATGTGCCGGAGGCCGAGCTCGACAAGCGCCGCGCCGCCTGGAAGCAGCCCGAACGCCGGTTCGAGCGCGGCTATGGCTGGATGTTCACCAAGCACATCAAGCAGGCCAATGACGGCTGCGACTTCGACTTCCTCGAGACCGATTTCGGCGCGCCGATCGGCGAGCCCTCGATTTACTAGAGAGCGTGACATGACCAAACTTAGCGAAGCCACCCGCAACAAGCTCAAATCCGTCTCCACCGCCACCGTCGCCACTGCGTTGTTCAAGCGCGGCCTGCGCATCCAGATGATCCAGGATGTGCACCCGCTCGGTGCCGACCAGCCGACCATGGTCGGTGAAGCCTTCACGCTGCGCTATATGCCGGCCCGCGAGGATCTCAACACCATCGAGGTCTTCAAGGACCGCTCCCATCCGCAACGCAAGGCGGTCGAGGATTGCCCGCCAGGCAGCGTGCTGGTGATGGACAGCCGCAAGGACGCGCGCGCCGCTTCCGCCGGTGCGATCCTCGTCACCCGCTTGATGAAGCGCGGTGTCGCCGGTGTCGTCACCGACGGCGGTTTTCGCGACTCGGCCGAGATCGCCAAGCTGGGTATCCCCGCCTATCACCACCGTCCGAGCGCGCCGACCAATTTGACGCTGCATCACGCCATCGAGATCAACGTTCCCATTGGCTGCGGTGATGCGCCGGTGTTTCCCGGCGACGTCATTCTCGGCGACAGCGACGGCGTGATCGTGATCCCCGCGCATCTCACTGAAGAGATCGCCAACGAGACCTTCGAGATGACGGCCTTCGAGGATTTCGTCACCGAGGAAGTCAACAAGGGCCGTGGCATCTTCGGTCTCTATCCGGCGACGGACCCGCAGACGCTCACCGACTTCGCCGCATGGCGGAAGGCGAACGGCCGATAAGCCCGCGCGCCGGCAGCACCAAGAAAACAGGCCGGCCGCAGCAAGCGCCGGCCTTAAATCACCCAGGGAGGATTCCATGAATTTCACGCGACGCAATCTCTTGGTTGGCGCTGGCGCGGCGACCGCTTCCACGCTTTTCGCCCGCGTCGCCGGTGCCCAGTCGTTTCCGTTCACGCCGAACCAGCGCTATCCCGATCCCGCCATCCAGATCCTCGATCCGAGCTTCGGAAAATACCGGCTCTATTCCTCGACGGTCGAGCAGGTCGCGTCAGGCATGCGCTGGGCCGAAGGCCCCGCCTATTTTCCCGAGGGCGGCTATCTGCTGTTCTCGGACATTCCCAACAACCGGATCATGAAGTTCGACGAGAAGACCGGGCAGACCAGCGTGTTCCGCGCCAATGCGAACTACGCCAACGGCAATGCGCGCGACCGCCAGGGCCGCCTCGTCAGCTGCGAGCACTCGGTGACCCGCCGTATCACCCGCACCGAGAAGGACGGCAAGATCACCGTGCTGGCCGACAAGTTCGAGGGCAAGCGGCTGAATTCGCCGAACGACATCGTGGTGAAATCCGACGACAGCATCTGGTTCACCGATCCCCTGTTCGGCATCAACGGCGAGTGGGAGGGCAAGAAGGAGAAGGCCGAGCAGGCCACCACCAACGTCTACCGCATCGCCAAGGACGGCAAGATCACCGCTGTTCTCACCGACCTCGTCAATCCGAACGGCCTCGCCTTCTCGCCGGACGAGAAGAAGCTCTACGTCGTCGAGTGGAAGGGGACGCCCAACCGCAGCATCTGGAGCTACAATGTCGGTGACGACGGTTCGCTCAGCGGCAAGACCAAGCTGATCGACGCCGCCGACCAGGCCTCGCTCGACGGTTTTCGCGTCGATCGCGACGGCAATCTCTGGTGCGGCTGGGGCTCCAACGGTGCGCTGCAATCCGAGCCGACCGACATCGCCGGGCGCAAGGTGTATCAGCCCAAGGGCAAGTCGGAGGATCTCGACGGCGTGATGGTGTTCAACGCGGACGGCAAGCCGCTCGCCTTCATCAAGCTGCCCGAACGCTGCGCCAACCTCTGCTTCGGCGGCCCGAAGAACAATCGCTTGTATATGGCCAGCAGCCACTCGGTGTATGCGCTGTATGTGGAAGCGCACGGGGCGGTATAGGTTTTGTGGGGCGATAGTTGGCGCCTCAATTT
>NZ_JADPIT010000035.1:80220-85202 GCF_023073035.1 Bradyrhizobium sp. 62 | reverse complement strand
GCGAAGGCCGGGACCCATAACCACAGGGCGGAGTTTCGCGAAGATTCGTAATTAAGAGATTCCACGGTACGAATGCCGTGCTTCATCGATCAATCACGGGGTATGGGTCCCGGCCTTCGCCGGGACGACGCTGGGCCTACACCCCGGCCTCCGCCATCCCCGCCGCCCACAGCGCGAACGCATAGACGATCGCGACTTCATCCAGCCGATTGAAGCGTCCCGAGGCGCCGCCATGGCCGGCGCCCATGTTGGTGCGGAGCAGGACCGGGCCGCCGCCGTTCATGGTCGCGCGCAGGCGCGCGATCCATTTGGCGGGCTCCCAATAAGTGACACGCGGATCGGTCAACCCGCCCATCGCCAGGATCGCCGGATAGTCTTTCGCCGCGACATTGTCGTAGGGCGAATACGACAGGATGGTGCGGAAATCCTTTTCGCTCTCGATCGGGTTGCCCCATTCCGGCCATTCCGGCGGCGTCAGCGGCAGCGTGTCGTCGAGCATGGTGTTGAGTACGTCGACGAACGGCACTTCGGCAACGATGCCGGCGAACAATTCGCCGGCGCGGTTCGCCACCGCGCCCATCAGCATGCCGCCGGCCGAGCCGCCATGGCCGACGATGCGCTTTGCGCTGGTGTATTTCATATCGATCAGTGCGCGGGCGCTGGCAGAGAAGTCGTCGAACGAATTCGTCTTCTTCTCGCGCTTGCCGTCGAGGTACCAGCCCCAGCCCTTGTCGGCGCCGCCGCGGATATGGGCGATGGCATAGACGAAGCCACGGTCGACCAGCGCCAGCCGGTTGGCGCTGAACGAAGCCGGCATCGCCATGCCGTAGGAGCCATAGCCGTAGAGCAGCAGCGGCGCCGCGCCATCGAGCGTGAGCCCGCGGCGATGGAGGATCGAGACCGGCACCTCGGCGCCGTCCTGCGCCTTCGCCATGATGCGCGTCGTGACGTAGTCGGCCGCATTGTGGCCGGACGGAATCTCCTGCCGCTTGCGCAGGGTGCGCGTGCGCTTGACCATGTCGTAATCGTAGACTTCCGACGGCGTCGTCATCGACGAATAGGCGAAACGCAAATTCGTCGTCTCGAACTCGTAGGAGCCCATCGTGTCGAGCGAATAGGCCGCCTCGTCGAACGCGATGGCGTGCTCGTCCTTGGTCGCGAGGTCGCGGATCACGATCGACGGCAACGCATTGGCGCGCTCCAGCCGCACCATGTGGCCGGCATAGAGATCGAGGTCGATGATGTAGATGCCCGGGCGATACGGGATCAGATCGCGCCAGTTCTTGCGCTCGGGTGATGCGAGCGGCGCGGTGACGATCTTGAAGTCGATGGCGTCGTCGGCGTTGGTGAGGATGAAGAGTTCGTCGCCCCGGTCGGCAAGCGAGTATTGCACGCCTTCCTCGCGAGCCGCGACGAGGCGCGGCGGTGCGTCGGGATGGGCGAGGTCGATCAGCCGCTGCTCGGAGGTCTCGTGGTCGCCGCCCGCGATCACGCAGAAGCGGCCGCTGGTGCTCTCCTGCAGATGGGTGAACCAGCCTGAATCCTGCTCTTCGTAGACCAGCGTATCGTCGGCCTGCCCAGTGCCGAGCTTATGCCGCCATACCTGCATCGGGCGGTGATTGTCGTCGAGCTTCACGTAGAAGAACGACGTGGCGTCCTTGCTCCAGACCACGCCGCCGTCGGTCTCCTCGACGACGTCGTCGAAGTCCTTGCCGGTCGCCCAGTCGCGCACGCGGATGGAGAAATATTCCGAGCCCTTGGTGTCGGCGCTCCAGGCCTGCAGCCTGTGGTCGTTCGAGTGCCGGCTGCCGCCGAATTTGAAATAGGTATGGTCCTTGGCGAGCGCATCGCCGTCGAGCACGATGTGGCCCTCGCCGCCATCGCGCGGCATGCGGCCGAACAGCTCGTGCTGGCCGCCTTCGCGGAACTTGCGGAAATAGGCGAAGGGACCATCCGGCGACGGCACGCTGGAATCGTCTTCCTTGATCCGCCCCCGCATCTCGCGCACCAGCGTCTTCTGGAGGGCTGCGGTATGGCCGAGCAGGCTCTCGGTGTAGCTATTTTCTGCGTCGAGATATTTGCGGATGTCGGGATCGAGCACCGCGGGGTCACGCAGCACCTCCTGCCATTTCTCGTCCTTCAGCCAGGCATAGTCGTCGGTCACGGTGATCCCGTGCCGCGTGAAGGAATGCGGCCGGCGCGGGGCGACGGGGGGCTGGGAAGGTGTTTTGGCCTGTGTCACTCGATCCTCACTCAGATGCGTGTTTCACCTTATATCGCCCCGATTCCTCGAATTGCCAGCGCCACTGCGGCAAGGACTGCGCCAGTCGCCGGGTTGTTGATCGGTCCCTTCTATGCTTTAGGCTTCCTAATTCCCGCCGCCGGTCCAGCCTGATGCTGTTCAATTCCTACCCGTTCATCCTGCTGTTCCTGCCGGCCGCGCTGGCTGGCTATTTCTGGCTCGGGCGGCGCAGCAATCTGGCCCCGGTGATCTGGCTGGCGGCGGCCTCGCTCACCTTCTATGCCATCGGCAACTGGCAATTCGTGGCCCTGTTGCTGATATCGATCACCTTCAACTACGGCATTGGCCATCTCCTCATCGTGGCGAAGCTTGCTCCGTCGCAACGAAAGGCGGCACTTGCTCTCGGCGTCGCCGGCGATCTCCTGGTGCTTGGCATCTTCAAATATGCCGGCTTCGTCGTCGAGAACATCAATGCGCTGGCCGGCACGCATTTTTCGGTCCACATCCTGCTGCCGGTCGGCATCTCCTTCTACACCTTTACCCAGATCGCGTTCCTGGTCGACGCCTGGCGCGGGCAGGTCGCGGCCTATGCGCTGCCGCATTACGCGCTGTTCGTGACCTACTTTCCGCATCTGATCGCGGGACCGATCCTTCACCACAAGGACATGATCCCGCAATTCGAACGGGAGGAAACCAAGCAGCCGCACGCGCATCTGATCCTGTGCGGAATCATCATCTTCGCAATCGGGCTGTTCAAGAAGACGTGCCTCGCCGACGGCATCCAGCCGCTGGTCGCGCTCGCCTTCGATGCGCGCGCGCCGAGCTTCGACCAGGCCTGGCTTGGCGCTCTCGCCTACACCTTCCAGCTCTATTTCGACTTTTCCGGCTATTCCGACATGGCGATCGGGATATCGCTGATGTTCGGCATCTTCCTGCCGGTCAATTTCAACTCGCCCTACAAGGCCACCAGCATCGTCGAGTTCTGGCGGCGCTGGCACATGACGCTTTCGCACTTCCTGCGCGACTATCTTTACATCCCGCTCGGCGGCAACAGGCGCGGCCGCGTGCTGCGCTACGTCAACTTGCTGCTGACGATGCTGCTGGGCGGGCTCTGGCATGGCGCAGCCTGGACGTTTGTCATTTGGGGCGCGCTGCATGGCGCCTATCTCTGTATCAATCACGCTTTCAATGCGCTGGTGCCGAATGTTCCAAAACTGCTCGCGCGCCCAGCTCGCGCCGCCGGAGCCGTGCTGACATTTCTCGCCGTCGTTGTCGCCTGGGTCTTCTTCCGCGCCGAACGGGTCGATTGGGCCATGCGGATTCTGAATGCGATGGCCGATCCCTCGAATATCGCCTTCGGGCGCGAGGAGATTGCGGCGTCGGTGATGGTCGCAATTTATGCCACGCTGGTGTGGCTGGCACCGAATACGCAAGGAATCATGGGGTACGACCACGCCAATCGCAGGGTCGGCGATGGCCTGATGGCCGGACGGATGCGGCCGTTGGTCCTCTATGGTGCGTCGCTGGTGCTTGCGTTCGGGATTTTGGGCATCCAGAGCCACAGCGAATTCATCTATTTCCGGTTCTGATGCAAGGCGCGTTCACACATCCAGGGCGTCTTCTCCTCGCGAGCATCGCGTGCGTGCTGGGCGCGGCTGCGCTCACCTATGTCATCGATCCCCTGCAACTGTTTCGCCCCTCGCGCCTCGTCGCACCTTTTTATTCCGACGACACGCGGGTGCAGAATGCCGGGCTGATCCGCAGCCAGTCGTTCGACACCGCCTTCATGGGCACCTCGCTCGCGATCCATTTCCGCCAGAGCGATATCGACCATGCGCTGGGCGTGCACTCGCTCAAGCTGGCGATGACCGGCTCCAATTCGCGCCAGCAGGGGTTTGTGCTCGAGCAGGCCATCGACCGCGGCGCAAAGCGCGTGATCTGGGCGATGGACGATTTCATCTTTGTCGATGCGGCTGACATCGAGGCCGATCCTTATCTCTCCGCCGATCTCTATCGCGGGACGGCAAAAGGCATCGCGTCCTACCTGTTCAGCGCGGCGATTGCGAAGGAATCCCTGTTTGCATTGCTGCGGTCGTTTCCCCCGTTGCGAGAGCCGCTGACCCGGGCCGCGCCTTATCTACCGATCAAGTTCGCGCTGCCTGATGTCGATGACATCTATGCGTTGCCGCGCGATATCGACGTGGCGCGCGCCTACAATGCGAAAAGGACGCTCGCGGCCTTCACCTATATCACCGATCCCGTACGCAGCCGTTTTCTCGGCGAAGGCTATCGTTACGACGCGATGGTCCGGCATTTCGAGCGTGACGCCGTCGGCCTGATCGCGCGCCATCCGGACGTGACCTTCGACATCTACTTCCCGCCCTATTCGATCCTGCAATTCGTCGCGATGCGTGATGCTTCGCCTGCGACGCTGAAGATCGTCACCGACCTCACCGCCGTCATGGCGCAGCGCCTGACGCAGCTTCCCAATGTGCGCCTGTACGATTTCCGGGCGATCAAGGACGTGACGCACGATTTCGACAATTACAGCGACGTTATCCACCATTCGCCGGTCGTCGATGCGAAGGTGCTGTCGTGGCTGGCGCGTGGGGAATATCGGGTCGATCCGGAGGCGCCGCTTGCGTCGCTGGAGGCGTTGAAGGCGCAGGTCGAGGCGTATCGCTTGCCGCGGTGAAGCCTTGGCCTCTGCCAATATGAGGCCACAGCGTAGCCAAACAGT
>NZ_JADPIT010000035.1:73388-80210 GCF_023073035.1 Bradyrhizobium sp. 62 | reverse complement strand
GAAGGCCGGGACCCATAACCCCAGGGAGGAGTTTGGCGAAGATTCGCAGTTAAAGCTCTTTCCGCGGTACGGACACCGTGCGTCACGGATAGATCACGGGGTATGGGTCCCGGCCTTCGCTGGGACGACAGCGGAGTTTCCGGCTTGCGCCTACACCGCCACCTCTTCGCCGAGATACGCAACCGCTGCCTCAAGCCCGCCTTTGCCGTGCGGGATCTTCAGCGCGTTCAGCCCGACCTCGATCACCCCCAACGTGCCGAGCAGCATTGGCGCGTTGACGTGGCCCATATGGGCGATGCGGAAGGCTTGCCCCGAGAGATCGCCGATGCCGGTGCCGAGCACCACGCCGCACTTCTCCTTGCAATAGCGTTGCAGGATTGCCGGATCGTGGCCATTGCTCATGGTCACCGTGGTCACGGTGTTGGAGCGTTCGCTGGCTTCCGCGACGTTGAAGCCGAGCACCTGGCCTTCGGACCACGCGCCAACCGCGCGTCGTGCGGCCTCGCCGAGCAGGCTGTGGCGGCGGAAGGCGTTCTCCAGTCCCTCCTCGTGCAGCAGGTCGATCGCCTGGCGCAGCGCGAACAGCAGATGGACCGGCGCGGTGCCGGCATATTTGCGATAATGCTCGCTGCCCTCGCGCTCGCTCCAGCTCCAATAGGGCGTGCTCATGTTGGCGGTCTTCTGGACCTCGAGCGCACGCGCGTTGGCCGCGACGAAGCCGAGGCCGGGCGGCGTCATCAGGCCCTTTTGCGAGCCCGACATCGCAACGTCGATGCCCCATTTGTCCATCTCGAACGGCATGCAGCCGAGCGAGGCCACAGTGTCGACCATGTACAGCGCCGGATGGCCGCTCGCCTTGATCGCCTTGCC
Organism: Bradyrhizobium sp. 62; assembly: GCF_023073035.1. Lineage (NCBI taxonomy): Bacteria > Pseudomonadati > Pseudomonadota > Alphaproteobacteria > Hyphomicrobiales > Nitrobacteraceae > Bradyrhizobium > Bradyrhizobium sp. 62. The sequence continues at coordinate 79,340 of NZ_JADPIT010000035.1, read as the reverse complement.
GATCGCCTCGATGTCGTTCTGCACGCCGGACGCCGTGTCGACCTGGACGACGACGACGGCCTTGATGGTGTGATCCTTGTCGCGGCGCAGGCGCTCCTCGACTTCGTGCGGCCGCACCGCGCGGCGCCAGTCGCCCTTGAGCACCTCGACCTCGGCACCCATCAGCGCTGCGGCATGGCCCCAGCCGATTGCAAACCGTCCGCTTTCGAGCACCAGCACCTTGTCGCCGCGCGACAGCACGTTGCTCAATGCTGCTTCCCAGGCGCCGTGACCGTTGGCGATGTAGATGTAGGACTTGCCCTTGGTCGCAAACAGTTTCGAGATGTCGCTGAGCAGGCTCTCGGTCAGATCGGTCATCTGTTTGGAGTAGATGTCGATCGCCGGACGATGCATCGCCCGCAGCACCTCGTCGGGCATATTGGTGGGCCCGGGGATGGCCAGAAATTCCCGGCCCGCGCGAACGGTCATTGCTGTTGGTCCTTGTTGCCTGAGAACAGGATGGTGGATCGCTGATTCACACTTTTACGCGGCGCTGCGGTGCAAGAAAAGGCCGGAAAACGCAGGTCTGACGTGGGTTATCTCTTAGTCTCGCGGCAGCCCGCATCTTCGGCTTCCTCCACCGAGCAGAACCAGCGCGTGCCCTTGCTGATCTTCATCTTGATCTGCGCATACCAGCGACTGGTCGGCCGGTGATAGATGCATTCGCCGGCGGAGTTGACATTGCCCTTGATGGTGCAGTCCGGCGAGGGCGCGACCGGGCCCGAGGCCGAAGCGAGCAGGATCGCATGCGCGCCGTCGGGCGGCTTGGTGGCGCCGAGGATGGTGGTCTTCTTGTTGCGCTCGCGCCAGTCCCAGGGCGCAATGAAGGCGCCCTGCCACATCCCGGCCTTGGCCTCCCGCGCGGCCTTCTCGTCCGCCTCATAGTCGTGCGACATGCGGGTGTAGGCCAGCGCCCAGCCTGCGCGCACCAGCCATTTCTGGATATCCTCGCCGCCGACATCGCAGCGCGCCACGGTGCGGCCGCGCCGGTCGATCGACCTCGCATGGCAGACCCAGTTCTTGCCGTCGGCGTATTTGGCGAGCTCGTCGCGGGCCGCGATGCCGCAGGTCCAGCGCTCGCCCTTGTTGTTGAGGCAGAGCTGGTCGACCGCGGGCGCGTCGATGCCGCCGAGCCTGATCCGCGTGTTGCCGATCATCACGGCGTCGCCGGCGCGAACCTTAGCGGTGCCGGTGATGTCGGCGGCCTCAGCCGGCGACGGCAAGCCAGGCAAGGAGAAGCCAAGCAATGACAGCGCAATCAGGAATTTTCGCAACATGCCGGCCCGCGTGTGATGAAAATTGCGATAGACCTCGCAATTGTGGTCGGCTTTTGTCCGCCCGGCCAGCATATGCCTGGCAGTTGGGCTTTCAACTTACTGTCATCGGGCGAAGTTTGTAGGGTGGGTTAGCCGAAGGCGTAACCCACCTCTTTCATCTCCACGGTGGCGGAAGTGGTGGGTTACGCTTCGCTAACCCACCCTACGAAACCTATCCCCGCGCCATCGCCCGCTTGGCCACCGCCAGCCCCATCAGCACGAACGCCGACGTGACCTCAGGCCCGCCGACCAAAATCCGCGTCGGCGTCTTCATCTTGTTCCATTCATAAGCGCGGAACGGGCCGCGGCGACCGCCTTCGCCGAGGCTCGCGACGATCACGTTCAGCGCCGGCGCAAAGGCGCGCGGGTCGGCGCCGAGATGGCCGAGCGCGATCAGAGCGAGCGCTGCGTCGAACACGTTCATCTCGGCGGCCATCAGCTCGCCCTTGACGTAGGAGAGCACGCGGTGGCGAATGAAATCGAAATCGCCGTCGGGATCGATGATCGCCTGCGCCGCCAGCGGCAGCGCCAGGAAGGCGGCGTAGCAGCGGCCGAAATAGGCGCTGTAGAGCTCCGGCAAATAATAGATGTGCGAGCGCGGATTGGCGAAGGCGCCGCTCGCCGCCAGTCGCTTCTGGAAGCCGATGATGCGATGAACGGTGGCAAGCCGCGCCGGCGTTTCCAATACTTTCCAGCGCGCGAGATTGCGGAAGCTGACCTCGAGAATGTCGAGATTCAGCGTCGGATCGAGGTCATTGCCATAGGGCCGCTCGCCCTTGAGATTGTCGATCCAGGTCGCAACCCCGCCCTCATAGTCGATATTGTCGTTGATCGGCACGGTCACGCGCGGCTCGTTGACCCCCGCCTGTACCTGATAGCCCGCGTAGAAATCCAGCAGCGGCTGGTCGAGGATCGGATCGATGCAGCCGGCTTGCGTCGCCGCGGAGATCGAGCACGCCGTGGTGTCGCAATCCGGCACGTAGACGCCGAAACCGAGGTCCTGCTTGATCTGGGCGAAGTAGCGCGAGAAGCGCGGATGCGGCGCGGGCGCGAGCGCGGTGATGACGTTGAACCGCGCGCCGTCGATGCCCTCGACCTCTTCGCGGCTGATGTTGACGCAGAAATCGACCATGTCGGCGACCGCGCGCTCCGCCGACATCTTGTCGGCGGACGAGGCCAAACCGGTCTCGACGTAGCTCAACAGCGCCTCGATGAAGAACGCGTCGTAATAGGCCGAGCGGTGGCGGATCTGCACCGGCTCCCACATCGGTTCGGCAACCCCTCGCCAGGGCGGATTGACGACAGCGCGCGCCGGTGACCGCGCGATGAAGACCCGGGCGAGGTTGAACAGCAGCGAGGAGTTCTTGTAGCCGCGCGCGTTGAGGCCCGTGAGCGCCATGGTCAGCTCGCGCCCGCGGAAATCGGGATCGCCGATCAGGTTGAACGCGGCGTAGGTCGGCAGAAAGCCATTTTTGCGGTACGAGCCCAGCAGATGCTGCGCGCAATCGCGGATCACGCTGTCGATCTGCGATGGTTGCGGTATGGCGCCGGTGAACATGGCCGGCGGCGGCTTGGGATGATCCAGCGCGATGCTGTCGACGAGATCGGCAACGGGCTGGCCGACCGCCGCCCAATCAGGCTCGGCCTCGTCGCGGGCGCGCACCAGCGCCTCGCGCAGCCGGGCCAGTTTGCCTTCGTCGCGCAGCTCGGGCAGTCCGGCCCGGCGGAGCAGCACCCGCAGTGCGGAATTGCCAAGCGCCGTCTTGTAGAACTTGGCCAGATGCGGATCGCCGCTGGCCGCAACAGACAGTACGGGATCGCAGACGTCGTAAAGCGAGGGGCCGTCCTTCCGCGCCGTCAGCGCCCGGCAGGCGGCGCCGGCAAAATATTGAAAGCTCATGAAATAACCTGGTCGCGGGAATTGGCCGGGGGCCGGCCGGCACGCTCCCAGCCGCGTGCCACCCCCTGCAAGTCGTTGAAAAAGCTACCCGGATTCGCAGGAAATACAAATGCGATGACAGTCACAGAAAAAGCCGGCACGAAGCCTGCATAATCAAGCTCCGGAAGGCTACGGGGACGCAAAAAAATCACATATTGGGCGATGCAAATTATCGCACGTTTCCAGAGACTTAGGTCAAATTTTCGGCGATCTATTGCGGGGGAGGCGATATCCGGTTAAGGCTTTGTTTGGTGCGGCGCCGCAAATTGCGCGCAATTCGGGGGCACACCCCCGGCCAATCCCTCAAACCCAAAGACGCTATCGCGCTACTCAAACAGTGTGCGCGTGCTTGGCTGGTCTTTGGCACTGACAGGAATGACGCGAGATGAATGTAACGCAGCTCGACATTTCCCGACGCACGATTGCGGTGGCCGCAGCCCTCATCGGCACGGTCTCGCTCGTGATCGGCGCCCATGCTGCCCTCAACATGCGGGCGCTCGATGCCGCCAAGGCCGTTTCGACCGACCAGGTCACCGGCTCGATCGGCCAGGCCTCGCGTCTCGCCCTCGTCATCGGCAATGGGCACTACCCCGACGCCAACGCGCCGCTGACGCAGTCGATCAACGACGCCCGCGCGCTGTCCTCGTCGCTGCGCAAGAACGGTTTTGACGTCGACATGGTGGAAGACGCGACCAAGGACGACATGGTCCGCGCCGTCAATCGCCTGAAGTCCCGGATCAAGCGCGACACCGTCGTCATGCTGTTCTTCGGCGGCTACGGCGTGCAGGCCGGCCGCGAGAGCTACATGCTGCCGGTCGATGCCGTGATCTGGAAGGAAAGCGATGTCCGCCGTCATGGCGTTTCCATCGAGGGCGTGCTCGACATGATGAAGGAGCAGGGCGCCAAGGCCAAGCTCGTCGTGGTCGACGCCTCCCGCCGCAATCCCTATGAGCGCCGCTTCCGCTCCTACAGCCACGGCCTCGCGCCGATCAGCGCGACCGACAATGCGCTGATCCTCTCCTCGGCTTCGCCCGGCAAGGTCGTCGACGACGGCAAGGGCGAGCACAGCGTGCTGGTCAGCGAGTTCCTCAACAACCTCAATGCGCAGGGCAGCGCCGAGAGCGTCTTCAACAAGACCCGCCTTGCGATCTCCCGCGCCAGCGAAGGCGACCAGGTCCCGACCGTCTCCTCCTCGCTGCTCGAGGACGTCCATTTCGGCGAAGCCGGCGGCTAGTTTTTCTTAGGTCTTGTAGGGTGGGCAAAGGCGCAACGCGCCGTGCCCACCATCTTTCCAACATTTCGATAGAAGACGCGGTCGATAGAAGACGTGGGCACGCTTCGCTTTGCACACCCTACGATCTGCGTGTTTAACGTACATCTGCCTCTTGCGCTGGTGGCGGAGTGATTGCCCCAGCTCGCATTGCGAGCGAAGCGAAGCAATCCAGGCCTTGCGAGCGCAGCGAAGCAATCCAGAATCTCCGCTGAAAGATTCTGGATCGCTTCGTCGCTTTGCTCCTCGCAATGACGATCGTGGCGATTACTTCGCCGCTTCCGCGGCCATCACCGTGCGCACCGGATCGCCTTCGCGCAGCAGCGCGCCGGCGCGGGCGACGACGATATCGCCTTCGTTGAGGCCGTCGCGGATCTCGATATTGCCGCCCGACATCAGTCCGACCTCGACGCGCTTGGTCTCGACACGGTTGCGGCGGATCACCTGCACGACGGTGCCGGCGGAGGAATACTGCACCGAGGTCAGCGGCACCGCGACGTTGCAGCTCTGGCCCGACTTGATCAGCGCACGGCCGCTCGCATTCAGCAACAGCCGCTTCTGCGCGGAAATGCCGATATAGACCATGCCCTGCTGGATGTTCGGCTCGACCGTCGGGCCGATGCGGCGGACCTTGCCGTCGATATCGCCGGCGCCGGCGATGCGCACGGTCGCCACCTGGTTGACCGCGAGCTTGCGCATATCGCTGGTCGCGACGAGGGCGACGAGATCGTACTCGCTGCGCGCCACGATCGTGAACAGCGCCTCGCCCTTGGCGGAGGCGAGATTACCGATCTGCGCGGTCGACGTCGCGATCACGCCTGCGACGGGGGCGGTGACCTGAAGCGTGCCGCCCTCGGGCAGTGCGAGCCGCGCCAGCACCTGGCCTGCGGTGGTGGTGTCGCCGGCTTCCGCCAGCACCTCCGTCACCTTCAGGCCGGGCCGCTCCGGCCGCACCGAGCTTGCCTCGCGCGCGATGATCGTGCCGGTGCCCTCGACGATGTCGGAGAAACAGGATTTTGCGACCTTCAGCACCGTGACCGCCGGCCCCTTGGGCGCGTCGTCATCGGCGGCGGCAGCGGGCCGGGCCGACAGCAACAGCAGTCCGGTGAGCGCAACGAGATGTCTGGAAACAGAACGCGCAGGCAATGAACGCATGGGTCATTCCGGTTGGGGCCTTGACGGCCTCATCGTTAGCAGAAGCGATCGCTGCGAGCCAATGGCACATCAGGGCCGGACGGATGAGAATGCCGCCCGTCGAATTAGTCTTCGGGACCGGCGTCAAGGTTCGCTGTCTTCCACCGTCCCGGCGGCCATCCTTCGAGACGCCCGCCTGCGGCGGGCCCTCAGGATGAGGTCATGTTTCGCGACGGGATGTCAGACCCTCATGG
>NZ_JADPIT010000035.1:59575-73378 GCF_023073035.1 Bradyrhizobium sp. 62 | reverse complement strand
AGGAGCCCGCCAAAGCGGGCGTCTCGAACCATGCAGGCCGAACTCATCTCGCAGCGGAGCCCCCTCACGGCAGGCTCAAGAACTCCACCCAGTTCGGCTTCTTGCCGGTGGCGTAGGATTTCAGCTTGGCGAGTGCCCCGCTGCTCTGGTCGATGGCATAGACCGTCATGCTGTCGGAGAGCTCGCCCACTGCGGCAAGGTAGCGCCCGCCGGGATCGATGTGGAAGCCGCGCGGCTGCTTCTCGGTCGGCACGCTGCCGATCGCGGTCAGCTTGCCATTTGTCGCATCGACCTTGTAGGCGGTGAGCGTGCTGGTGGTGCGCTCGGAGGCGTAGAGGAAGCGGCCGTCGGGGGTGACGTGGATGTCGGCGGCCCAGGGCTTTCCGGTAAATCCTTCTGGCAGCGCACTGGTGCGCTGGATCTCGTCCCATGCGCCGCCCTTGGCCTCATAGGCGAACGCCGCGACGTCGCCGTTCAGCTCGTGGAGGAGATAGACGAACTTGCCGTTGGGGTGGAATACGAAATGCCGCGGCCCCGATTTCTCCGGTACCTTGTGAGCCGGCGGATCGCTCGGCGTGAGCGTGCCGGTCGTGGCGTCGAATGTGAAGGCCAGGATCTGGTCGGAGCCGAGATTGGTCGCGAACGCGAAGCGGTTGTCGGGCGAGGGCAGGAAGGCATGCGCGTTCAGCCCGGTCGGGATCACCTGCTTTGGCTCGCCTGCGACGCCGTTGGCGAGCAGCGGATTCAGCGCGACCTTGTTGCCGCCATAGGAGGCGCTGAACAGGAATTTGCCGCTACGGTCGATGGCGATATTGGCCATGCTGTCGGCGAGCGGGCCGTTGCCGAGATGGCTGAGCTGGCCCGTCTTGGGATCGATCGCAAAGCTCACCGCAACGAACGGTTGCGAGCGGACACCGGCGATCAGCACGCGATGATCGGGCGTGATCGCGAGCGGCGTCGAGGAGCCGGGCTTTTCGACGCCGGTGAAGGCGGCCGTCTGCACGGGCGTCATCTCGCCGTTCTCGGCCATCTTGAACACGCTGATGTCGTTGCTGTCGGCATTGCCGATATAGGCGAAGGTCTCGGCCATGCCAGCGCGGACTCCAGAAATGAGAGTGAGGAAAGCGAGCGTGGTGGCGATCGCGGCACGGGGTACGCCGGATCTGATGCGTCGGGTCGATCTCACCATGGGGGTCCTCCTGGATGCCGGTGCGGCATTTGTCGTTTTGCCGGCGAGGATAGCGGCAGCCGCCCCGCCGCACCAAACTCCAATTGGGATCGATCGATGCCGAAATGGTATCGGTGGGAGATCTACCGTATCGCCGCTGTGCGGGAGGGCAGATGGGGCCCGGGCGGGACGTGGGGCGGCCCGAGCACGGTCCACACGGTGACCGCGAGCAGCGCGCAGGTCAGGATCGTCCAGGCGACGAGTGGCTTCCGCATCAGGCCGTATCCGTCAGTCATATGAATGAGAATGCTCCCGGGGGCGGGCCTGGCTATCGTGCACTGCAAATCGCGGCGATCCTATGAACTCGTTCACAGCCGAACCGAACCAATGCCGCGCGAGCGCATTGAACCGGCATGCCCCGTGAAAACGATCTCGAAGGTAAGCCCGACATGGGCGGCAAGCATGGCGGTCAGGCCGGCCAGCCCAAGCTGCCGCCGCGCCCGCGTCAGGGCGAGCGCGACGAGGACGTCGTGGCAAAGCGCCACACCGCCCAAACCGATCCCAACTCCGCGCCGACCAAACCAAAATAGCACCTCGCCCGCGCCGCCCGCGCACTGGGAACGGCAGCCTCGCCTTGCCGTTACCCTGATCCCGCGGGCGGAGCAGATCGAAACGGAGGCTGGCACGTGTTTTGGATTTATTGGGACACCGCCTGGTCGCTCATCATCAGCGGCATCATGTTCGCGACCATCGTCGCGCATCCCGATGCCGAGTTCGTCGAGATCCACGCGGCCAAGCAGGTCAAGTGAGCCCGCGCCGGCCGGTTCAGCGGCGCATCATCGTATGCTGGGCCGAGCCGGGACATCAGAACTCAAAATCTCAAGTCATGCTGCCCGGCATGAAGCAGCGGATCTTGGCGCGGCCGTTGACGTAATACGGCCAGACCATGGTGCGGCCGGCGCGGTTCGGCTCGGTGATCACGGTGTCGTCGGGCACCTCGATCCAGTCGCCCAGGAGTCGCACGCGATAATGTCCGTTGCTCGTGTCCCAGTCGACATCGTCCAGCGCGGTGCCGTCGGCATCGGCGCAGCAGGGACCGCCGCCCTTGCTGTGCAGGCTCTCGAACCAGCCCTTGAGGGGAGAGTTCGCGTAGCGACCGTCGTCGCGGGCCTGCACGGATGGGCCGACCATGGCAGCAACCGCTACGAGAGTGACCATCCTGAATGCCGCGATCGCCATATCGCCTCGCTCGATTCGCGCGCGCACGAGCGCAGACGAGGAGCCGCCTGCGCGACGTGACGCAATGCTGGCTGGCGCCGCCGACCGATTCCAGCCGTCTCAGCGGGGCGATAACCGCGAGGGTCGATGTTTGATCCTATTTTCAAGGGCGCGGACCTATCGAGTCCGCGCCCTGCTTCGGCTCTGACCCGGCAAGCGGTCAGTAGTCCCAGAACACCGGCACCCAACGGAAGGCGTCGCCGTCGGCAGCCACCCGGCCCACGGACGGGAACGGCAGGTGCGTGGCCACCAGCATTTCGCCGGTCTCGGCAAGCTGTCGCAACAGACGAACGCGAACGCGCGCGGCCTCCTCGGGGTCGTGCTCGAAACCGTTGTGCCAGTCGGGTTGCTCGAACCCGACGGCAAACACGGCGTCGCCGGCGAATGTCAGCGCGTCGTCGCCGGCCGCCATGCGAACCACGCTGTGTCCGGGGGTGTGACCGCCCGTGCGACGGGCGACGACGCCAGGCGCAATCTCTTGCTCGTCATCGAACAGCCGCAGCTGAGGGCCGTACTCCTTCAGGAACCGCTTGGCGGTCGATCGCAGCGCGTCCGGGAACCCTTCCGGCATGGCAGTGCGGGAGAAATCAGGCGCTTCCCAGAACTTGACCTCTGCGGCCGCGACGTGAATCCGCAGGTCCTTGCGCAGCTGCTGCTTCACGCCGTCGACCAGCAGCCCGCCAATGTGGTCCATGTGCAGATGGGTGAGCACCAGATCGGTTACCGCCGAAAGATCGATGCCCGCGGCCGCCAGTCGCCTGATCAACTGCCCGGCGCGCGGCAAGTTCAAGTTCGGGTCCGAGCCCAGCCCGGCGTCGATGAGGATGGTCTTGCCGCCGCTGCGGACCATGACGGCGTTCAGCGCCCAGTCGAAAGCATCCTGCGGCAGGAACATGTCGTGCAGCCAGGTCGCCCGCACCGCCGGGTCGGCGTTGTGCGCGAGCATCGTGGTCGGCAGCGGCAGCACGCCGTCGCTCACCACCAGCACGTCGATCTCGCCGATCTTCAGCGCGTAGCGCGACGGAACGAGCTCTTCGGGTCCCGATGACACGGGATATGAGGTGTTGTGCAGATTCATGTTGGTCTCCTGTTTCAAAGATAGGGGCTTCCGGCTGGTGGTTGAGCAGGCAGCGCCGCCGGGGGAGTGCGCAGCCGTGATCGCTTGGTCGCTAGAGGCTGGTCACTCGTTCCGGATCGGCCGACGCGAGCGCCAAGGCGCGCTCCGCCTTCGGCGGATAGATCCAGACGGTGTTGATCTCACGCTTGGTCTTCTTGGCGACGTCGCCGACCAGCTCGACCTTGCGCTCCCATCCGCGTGTGAACAGCGCGCCGGCTTCGCCGAGGTCCAGGCAGGTGACGTAGGCCTTCTGGTGGTAGGGCCTGGTCGGAACGCCAAGCAATTCGGCCGCGGCATTGTTGCCGGCAAAGGCGCCCATTCGCGTGGCGTGCTGGCACGACATCAGTGCGTAATTGCCCTCGTCGTCGCAGGCGGCGCGTGCTGCGTCGCCGGCCGCGAAGACACCCTGAACGCCTGGCACCTGCAAGCAGCGATCGACCAGCAACCGTCCGAAATTGTCGCGCTCGGCGGGAATCTGCCCGGTCAGCGGCGCTGCACGCATGCCCGCCGCCCAGATCACCGTCTCGGTTTCGATGTGCTCACCGCTGGACAAGGTGACGCCGGTCTCGTCGAGCGCGGCGACGCCAGCACCGAGCCGTGTCTCGACGCCAATCTTGCGCAAGGCTTCCTCGATGACGGGGCGGGCGCTTGCACCCATGTCGGGTGCGATCGCAATGTTGCGATCGACGATGACGACGCGCGTCCTGGCATTGGGGCCAAGGATTTCGCGCAGCCGCGCCGGTATTTCGGTGGCCGCCTCGATCCCGGTGAAGCCGCCGCCGGCGACGACGACCGTGTCGCGTCCGTTCACGGCAGGCCGCTCCGCGAGGCCATGCAGATGCTTGTCGAGCGCAACGGCATCGTTGAGCGAATCGACGCTGAAGCCGTGCTCGGCGAGGCCCGGAATGTTCGGACGGAATAGCCGGCTGCCGGTCGTCACGACCAGGCGGTCGTAGGACAGCGTCTTTCGCGGGCCCTTCGCGGGCCTGATCTGCACCGTTCGGGCCTCGGTGTTGATCGTCTCGGCGCTGCCCTGAATGTAGTCGACGTCGATCGCCTCGAGGACCTCAAGCAGCGGGGCCGTCAGGGTTTCCGGCTTCGGCTCGTAGAGCCGCGGACGGACCACCAGCGTCGGCTCCGGGGAGACGATCGCGATCTGCAGATCTTGCGGCGAGACGCCCCGGATGTCGCGCAGTCGCGCTGCGGAAAGGGCGGCGTATATGCCGGCGAAGCCGGCGCCGATGACGACGAGTCGCATGGATTTTCTCCTTGGTTGCTGTTCGAAAGACCGCGCGCGACCGCGCTGCTGCGTTCAGGGCAGCGGCCGGCGTCGGCGCGTGGGTGGGTTGGGTCGCTGGTTAGGGCCCGATGCAGCGTGCCATCACCGATCTCGGCGGCTGGCCGTAGCCCAAGACGACGGGCTGAAGCTCACCTCGACTCCAGTCCTGATAGGGAAGCCCGGGGCCATTTCGGATCATGATGGAAACGGACGGCTGTGCCGGGTGCATGTTGTAAGCCGGAATTTCCACTTCCTCGCCCGTCGCCGACGTGAAGCGAACGGCCAGCGAGAGTCCGTACAAGGTCGCGGTTGCGAGGCTCCGGCGGCGTGATGAGATCAACCGTCGGCTGACGAAGTTTTTCCAGGTCATCTTTGGTCTCCCTCGATTGGTCTGGACATGGAGATGATGTAGCCGACCCGATTCGCCGTTGCCCCAGCGCGATTGCCGTCGCTGTCGAGAGATTGCTGCTAACGCACGCGCCTGCGCCAATCGCTCGGCGTCTCGCCCGTCAGCTTCTTGAATGCCGCGGCGAAGGCGGTCTGCGAGGAATAACCAAGCGCCGCGGCGACCGAGACGATCGATTCGTCGCTCTCCCGCAGCATGTTCATGGCCTGCTCGAGCCGGTGCTGGCGAAGCCAGGCATGCGGCGACAGCCCGGTGCTCTCCTTGAAGGACCGGCAGAAATGAAAGCGCGACAAACCTGCATCGGACGCCAGCGCATCGAGCGAGACGTCCGCTTCGCTGTCGGAGCGCAATCGTTCGATCGCACGGAGCAGGACCTTCGGCGCCAGTCCGCCCATGGTCGGCTGGAACGTGGTTGGCGACCCTGCATGCGCAGCCAAAAGGCGCGTGGCCAGAAGATCCGTGAGCTGATGCCGGAATAGCGTATCAAGGACGCCATGGCTCTCTAGCGAATCCGCCGCGCTCAGGAGCAGTCGGGACGTGATCGTGTCGGGATGCGCCGTTCGCTCAATCAATTCGGCGGGCCCGGCGGTCCCGGCCTCGCCGGCGATGCGCTGCAGCGTTGCGTCGGGAAGGTAAAGCTGTACGACGTCGACGGGCTTCGGAATGTCCCATCGGGAGCTCGACCCTTCCGGAACGATGTTCAGGACCCCCGGACGAAACGTGCCGATCGCGATCGATCTTCCCGAGCGCCGCTCCATGCGCTGCATCACGCCTTTATGCGCCATGATCACGTGGTGGCGCATGGGCTCGACGACGTCGTGCAGCGGATCATGCTTCCAGTGCGCGATACCGGCACCGGAGGAGTCCAGCGCCATGCGAAACGGCTGGGTCCTGAGCACGCGCGCCATCTCCCCGTCGGCGGCGCGCCGCTCGGACGTCGAGTGGTCGTCAGGCTGTGCGTCGGGTGCGGGCGGCAAGCCCTTGTGCGAGGGATTGCGCATGAGTGCAGTGTTCCCGGTCATGGTGTGGCTCCTGCTGATCAGCTCGGGCTTTCGATCAGTCGTCCGTATTTGTACGGAACGGCGCGTGTTCTATGCGCCGCGGTTACGGTGCGTATTTCCTGAACCCGCCATGCTTTGTCCGATCCTGCTCCAAGCCGGCCCGCGCTTTCGCGAACGCACGGTGAGCGGCCGGGGAGGAGAAGTGCTGGTGAGAAAAGGGCGCAGGCCGCCACACGGCCGCCACATCGATGTCGCGATCGGGCACGCTCGTGGCGTGGAACGGTTGGATTTCAAGACGGACAAGCCTTGCCCGGCTCGGCGACAAATCCTCCAAACGGAGGCGACGGCGATGACCGGGGCGCGCTAGGCCGCGGCCGCCTGTGCCGACAACAGCTGCTTCAGTTTCGCCGCCGGCACGGCCGGGCTGAACAGCCAGCCCTGCATCTGGCTGCATCCGAGCTGGAGCAGCACCGCGCGCTGCGCTTCCGTCTCGACGCCTTCGGCGGTCGTCGCCATGTGGCGGGCGGCGGCCATGTGCACCACCGCCTGCACGATCGGCGAGGAATCTTCAGACTGGCCGATGTCGCAGATGAAGCTGCGGTCGATCTTGATCTTGTCGAACGGGAAGCGATGCAAATAGCTCAGCGACGAATAGCCGGTGCCGAAATCGTCGAGCGCAATGCGCACGCCGAGCTTGCGCAGCTGCTGCAGGATCGTCAGCGCCTCCTGGTCGTCGCGGATCAGGACCGTCTCGGTGATCTCGAGCTCGAGCCGTCCGGGTGCGAGACCGGACTCGGCGAGCGCGGCTGCGACCTTCAGCGCCAGCGTCCGCGAGCGGAACTGCACCGGTGAAACATTGACCGCGATGTGGATGTCGCCGGGCCAGGAGGCGGCCTCGGTGCAGGCCTGCCTCAGCACCCATTCGCCGATCTCGCCGATCAATCCGGTTTCTTCCGCAACCGGGATGAAGTCGGCGGGCGAGACCATGCCGCGCTCCGGATGGTGCCAGCGCAGCAGCGCTTCGCAGCCGGTGACCACGTTGGCCGCAAGATCGACCAGCGGCTGGTAGTGCACCTCGAACTCGCCGCGGGCCAGCGCCTGGCGCAGATCGAACTCGAGCTGGCGGCGCAGCCGCGCCTTGGCGTCGTATGCGGGCGCGAAAACGCGGAAGGTGCGGCGGCCCTCGGATTTCGCCGCATACATCGCGAGATCCGCGCGCTTGAGCAAATCGTCGAGATTGTCGCCGTGGTCGGGCGCGATCGCGATGCCGATGCTGGCATCGGTCGGGATTTCCTGGCCATTGTAGTTTACGGGCGCGCGCAGCGCCTTCAGGATCTGCTCGGCCAGCGCCGTCAGCTCGGCCACGTCGCGGGTGCCGGCCTTGACGATTGCGAATTCGTCGCCACCCAACCGTGCCACCATGTCGTTGCCGCTGATGCAGGCGCGCAGGCGGTTCGCGACCTGGCGCAGCAGCTCGTCGCCGACCTCGTGTCCCAGCGAATCGTTGACGCCCTTGAACTCGTCGACGTCGATATAGAGGATCGCGAACGGCTTGCCCTGGGCAAGCTCCGCGACACGCCGCTCCAGATGGCCGCGCATCAGCACGCGGTTGGGCAGGTCGGTCAGCGCGTCGTAATGCGCCATATGCGCGATGCGCTCGTCGGCGCGAATGCGCTCGGTGACGTCGTCATGGGTCGCGAGCCAGCCGCCGGCGGCGCCGGGCTGGTTCTTGATCTCGATCAGGCGGCCATCGGAGGTCTCGACGATCGTGCTCTGCGTCTGCCCGGCATTGCCCAAAATGCCGTCGCAATAGGAATCGACGTCGCCGTGGAACGAACCCGTGTCGTGGCGGTGCTGGATCACCTGGCGGAAATACGCGCCGGGCTTCACCACGTCGGCCGATAGGCCATACATCTCGATGTAGCGCCGGTTGCAGACGATCAGCCGCTCGTCCTGGTCAAACATCAGGAGACCCTGCGTCATCGTGTTCATCGCGGTGTCGAGCTGGTGCTTCTCCACGGCGAGCCGGCGGGTCATCTGGCGGAAGATGAAATAGAGCGTGAGCACGAGTAGGCCGATCGACAGCACGGCTACGGCCACGAAGAATTTGGTTTGCGTGTGCCATGTCGCCAGCGTCGCATCCAGCGACCTGGTCGCAACCACGACCAGCGGCTCGCCGGTCAGGAGGCGTGCGGCGACGATGCGATCCTTGCCGTCGATCGGACTTGCGAGCTGGGTCGTGACGAAGGTGCGCTCGAACACCGCCATCTGCTCGGACGTTCCATTGCGGAAATTCTGCCCGATCATCGCGTCCACATGCGGAACGCGCGCGAGCAACTGGCCGTTCTGGTGGTGCATCGCGATCGAGGATTCCTCGCCGAGCCCGCTTGAGGCGAAGAAGGATTCGAGTTGGTCCGGCGCGATCGCGCGCGACACCAGCCCAAGGAATTCGCCGTGAGGACCGGAGACGCGGCGCGCGAACACGATCGCCGGTCCGCTGCCCAACCGTCCGGGCACGACCTCGACCTCCTCCTGCGAAGCTGGGTCGTTCTTGAGGCGATTGAAATAGCCGCGGTCGGCGACCGAGACATCGGCGACCGGCCAGCGCCGCGACGAGTTGATCAGCACGCCCTTGGCGTCGAACAAATTGGCGCCGGCGACGTCCGACCAGCCGCTGGCTCTGGCGCGCAGCACTTCGTGCACGGCGAGCGTGCCCATCTCGCTGCGGAAGACATCAGCGGACTCGATGCCGTGGCTTTCGAGCTCGGCGATGATGCTCTTCTGCAGCACCGCGAAGTCCTCGAACTCGCGGTCGAAATGGCGGGCAAGCAACCGGACCGCGCTCTCAAGGCTGTCGCGGCCGCTTTCGATTGCGTTCTGCCGGAAGCGGTCGACGGTAAGCGCGGTGCCGATCGCCATTGCGGCCATCAGCACGAAGCCGCCTGCGATCAGCCATGTCAGCGGCGCGCCGCGCCAACGGCGCAGCAACGCGCGCATGCGCGCGCTCCATCGGATCGATGTGCCCATGCAGCCCTCCCGTGGGATGCAAGATGCGGCAAAACCGACAAGACCGCGTTACCAGTAAGGGTTAGGAAAACATGAATCGGAGCGTAATCAGAGGGTTGGTTCCATCGCTGTCTGAAGGCGCGGTGGGCCATGGTTCCCTCAGCGTCGGATTTCCCATCTCAACGCTTCCGCATTGGTCTTGGTCAACATCGCCGGCACGTCGAAGGTCCCGGTCTTGAGATCATAGCGGCAGCGCCAGTCGGCCAACCCCTTCACGGCGACGTTCTTCGGGTGCTTGTCCATTTCACCCGACAGCGAGATGACGAGGTAACGGTTGTCCGGCCAGTGCACGCCGAGGCCGCGATAAGCCTCTTCGGTGCCTTTCACGAGATTGGCCGAAATGTGGTAGTCGAGCTTCATCTTCCCGGTGTCCGGGCGGCTGTGGAAATAGGCCCAGGCCAAGTCGCTGAACGGCGTCTTCGTCGCGCTGACGAAGGCGCCTTTCTCGACATGGTAGAGATAGAGGTCCTGCTCGCCGGAGCCGGTCTTCTGCATCCGCACCAGCCATTGCGAGTCGGGCGTGAAGCGGAAGCCGGCGCCGTAACCCTGCTCGGGCTTCAGCTCCGTCATCTGTTCGCCACGCCTCGCCCAGGCCTGCCATTTGACGTCCAAATCCCCGCTGTCCTTCATGTACTGCTCGATCCGAGTGGCGCCGTCGGGCGAGGTGAAGGCGAGATCGGCATTGTCGGTGAGGATGTAATCCGGCGGCGGGCCGGACGCGGCGAGCCCCGGAGTTGCGGCCAGCGTCGGGGCAAGCGCGAGCCCCACCACCAGCCCAAGTACCGGCAATTGTGCGGGACGGCAAAATGCGTTCACGGTGAAAATTCCTCGAGAAAAATACCGCGATGCGGCCTCGATCATTTGACGTCGGCGGGGGTGCGCCGGTTCATCCCCGGCGCCGGCTCATCATCCTATCGACCGTCTTGCTGCCGTGGCTAAAACGGCGCACCTTGCCGGCTCGATTGATTTGCAAGGTTCTTCCTGATCAAGGTTCGTTTCCGATGGTGACCGCATCCAAGGCCTTCATTGCATTCTGTCTGCTCGCGGTGGGCGGTACCGTGCTGGTGATCGGCCCCACCGAGCTGCGTCGCCTGCTGCCGATAGGGGCGAAGACCGACATCGCCGCCAAGCCGGAACCCAAGGTCGAGCCCAAGGTCGAATCCAAGCCGGAACTCAAGCCGGAAGAGCCCAAGCTCGCCGCGGTCGCGCCGCCGGCGCCAACTGCATCTCCGGCGCCGGCCCCCGAACCGAAGGCGGGTGCATTGGCTGAAACCCAGAAGCAGGTCACGGCCGCGCTTGCCGATCTTGCACCGGTCAAGCCGCCGCCGGCGGTTGCCGATACCGGCCCCCGTTTCGACGTCGCGCGCGTCGATGACCACGGCGAGGCGGCGGTGATCGCGGGCCAGGCGACGCCGGGCGCCAAGGTCGAGCTGCTGCGCGACGGCAAGCCGCTCGACACGGTGGTGGCGGATGCGTCGGGCCAATTCGTGATGACGCCGCCGCAGCTTCCCGCCGGTTCCTATGAGCTCACCCTGCGGGCGAAATCGCCTGACGGCACTGTCACGCAATCCGGCCGCAGCATGCCGGTGGTGATCGCCGAAGCCGCGCCGCCGCCCGCGCGCCCTGCACCGGCCGCGAGGCAAGAGACGAAGCAGGAAGCGAAGGCCGAGAAGCCCGACGACAAGTCGGATGTGGTGGCATCTTTATCGGACAGGCCTGCGGCCCGGCCGAGATTGATGGGCGCACCGAAACCAAAGGGCGGGTCGGGGGTCATGGCGCGGGCGCCCGCGGCCACGACCGTTGCATCGGCCTCGCCGGCGGAAATCGTCAGTGGTGCACCGGCGGAAACAGGCGGCAGCCGGGTGATCTCCCGCGGCGACAGCCTGTGGGCGCTCAGCCGGCTCGCTTACGGCGACGGCGCCCGCTTTGCCGTGATCTACAACGCCAACCGCGCCAAGATCCACAATCCCAATCTGATCTATCCCGGCCAGACCTTCGTGCTGCCGCAGAAGGCGGAGTGACGGCGCATCGGCTCTGCCCGCCCGGTGCGCGTTGCGACGCTTTGCCCTGTGCGCTTCCGGAACATTTGGTTCCCTCGCGCGTCGTTGTGATGCGACGCGATGCGCGCTTGGCGCCGGAGGAGGGCCAAGGTGGACAGGTCAGTGGTCATGTCGAGATCACGCTTGGCGCTCAGGCCAAGGCTGGGGCTGGCGCTATCAGGCGCAACCCTCGTGATTCTGGCGGTGCTGTTGCCAAGTCGCGCCGAGGCGCAGTTCGGCTTCCGCGGCGGCCCGCTCGGTGTTGCGCGCTTTGCCGTCGGCCACATGATCGGTATGTCTCGCTTGCGCCATGCCCGCATGGCGGTGCGGGGCAGCCGATACCGCTCCGCAGCGTTGAGGTCGCAAGATCCTCGCGGCGCAGAGCGCGGCCAGCCTGCGAATCCTTACGTCCTCCGTGCCGCAATGACGGCGCAAGCCGCGCTGTCGGGCTGGCACGGCGGCCGCCGTCCGCAGGGATGGTGGCGCCACCCCGACGGCAGCTACGGCTGGGTCGGCCCCGTGTTCTGGCCGTTCGCGCATGACGATCTCACCACCGCAATCATCCTCGGCGATACGACCAGCCTCTCGCTTTACGGCTATGGCGACATCTATGCCGCGATCTTCGCGCCCTATGCGGCCACCGAGCTTGCCGCCTACACCGCGCCGCACGGCCGGCGCGGACGGCGAGTCCCGACCGCGGAGACGGTCTGCGATGCCAGCGACACCGGCGGCCTGCCGGTCGATCGCATCGCCGCTACCGTGCAGCCGAATGAATTGCAGCGCACAGCGCTCGACGAGCTTGCGACCGCGTGGGCATCCGCGCGCGACACCATCCGCGCCGCCTGTCCGGCGCAGGTCCCCGCGACGGCGATGGAGCGCCTCGGCCTGATGCGCGAGCGCATCGAGGCCATGATCAAGGCGACGGACGCGGTCGCACCTTCGCTGGCAAAATTCGTCGATCTCCTCGACGACGACCAGAGAGCCAAGCTCGACGGCCTGGCCAAGGACCGCCGCGCCGCGCTTGCAGCGATGCAGCAAAAGAATCCCCAGGCGGCATCGGCCTGCCAGGCGGACAGCGATCCTCGCTACGACGAGAAGCTGCAGCGCCAATACGAGCAGCTCATTCAGCAGCAATGGCCCGCGGCCGAGATCGCCTCCACGCTCAAGCTCGACGACACCGCCCGCGCCCGCCTCGACGTGCTCCAGGACACCACGCTGCGCACCATGGAAACGCTGAGCGCCTGTTCCTCCCAGCCAGCAGCGACACCGCAGGCCCGCCTCACGGCCGTGAAGGCGCGGCTGGAGACGATGCTGCAAGCGGTGAACGGCGTCAGCGACGCGCTTGATGATTTCGAGGCTGACTTAAGCGACGAGCAGAAGGCGGGGTTCGAGGCGATCGGGCCGAAGCGCGGCGTGTGATCACCCGCAGGCCCACTCGAACTTCATGTCCTTGAAGTCGAGCTGTGCGTTGCCGCCGCCGAAATTGTAGCCGCCGAAATATTCCTCGAACTCGATGTAGAACGGACTCATCTCCGGCACCGCCTGGCAGGGCCGCATGGTGCCGCCGAGGTGGTTGTGGGCGTGGTCCCGGCTCCAATCGTGCAGGCGGAAATTGTCGCGGCTCGGCACGCCGCCGACGTAATAGTAATAGGGCTGATAGCCGCTCGGCGGATTTTGGCGCGTGTGCTCGTCCTGCGGGCCCTTGCCGGCGTTGGGATCGCTCGCACGTGGCTGCAACGCGATCGCGCGGTTCTCGGCCAGATCGGCGCGCGGAGGGCCGGCGAACATCTTCTTCGCGTAAGGCGCAGCGGTCTCGAAGAAAGCGGTGGCGCCGCCGACATCAAGCCAGCGCGGCCGCTCAGCCGTCGCAAGCGGAAGCGGCGCGGGCGGCGTCGCGAACGCGCCCTCGTACTCGCTCTTGGTCAGCAGCAGCGCGGCATATTCGTAATCAAGGATGTCAGTCATGCGCGAGAGGCGCGGATGCGAGGGCCGCGCCAGCACCGCCTCGCGAATCGCGGGGTCGTCAGGCGCGCCACCGTCATTGTGATCGGGCGCGGTCGCGAAGAACGACACCGCAACGATGTCCTCGCCGTGTACGCGATAATCCTCCGGCAGCAGAAGTGTAAAACCATGCATCAGCGGAAACCCGGTGACTGGGTCGAGCGGCCATTGCTCGCTCGTGATGCCCGGCGGCAGGCCGTAGACCCAGCCATGATCACGCGCGCGATCGGCGGGCCGGTCCAGCATCTGCAAATCATACGCACGCGACGGCAAGGCAAGCGCCACAGGTCGGCTCCATCCGAACTTTCGCCTCGACGCGGAGGCGATCGTTAGTCGCGGGGACGAGAGATGTGGTTCGTGGGGATGATGCCGTCCTGCCGGTGTTTTGCCCGACGAGTCAAACGGCTTCCGGCCAATTCCGTGCCCGCGTAACCCATTGATCTTGCAG
>NZ_JADPIT010000035.1:41017-59565 GCF_023073035.1 Bradyrhizobium sp. 62 | reverse complement strand
TGTGCATGGGGTTGTTTTCGCAGTTTTTTGTTTGGGCTACCCGCGCCGCCTTGCCGCGGCGGCATCCACCACGTTCTCGACCTCCTCGCGCCACGACAGGATCTCCATCGCAAGCACCGGGTGGTTGAAGCCCTTGAGCACGAGATCGTCGAGCGCGCGGGCTTCGACCCAGGGCTCGACCATGCCGTAGACGCGGCGGCTGACGACGACCTGGCCGGCCTTGGCTTCGTCGCAGAGGCGCGATGAGAGATTGGTGACGCTGCCGATCGCGGCATATTCGAGCCGCTGCTCGAAGCCGATCTGGCCGAGCGTGGCGTAACCCATGGCGACGCCGACGCCGAAGCCGAGCGAGTGGCCGCGGTTCTTCCACTTCTCGGTCAAATGGCCAATCACATCACGCATCTCGACCGCCATCTTCACCGCGCGCTTGGTATGGTCGGCAAATTGAATCGGCGCGTTGAACAGGATCATCACGCCATCGCCGGCAAAGCGGTCGAGCGTGCCTTCATAGCGGTGGATCAGCTCGCCGAGCGCGGCGTGATATTCGCGCAGCACGTTCATCGCCTCTTCCGGCTCGGTCGCCTCCGTGAACGAGGTGAAGCCGCGCAAATCGCAGAACACGACGGTGACCTCGCGGCGGTGGCTGTCGAGCAGTGCGTCGTGGCCGTCGGACGAGGCGATCAGCTGCGCGACTTGCGGCGCGAGGAAACGTTCGAGCCGCTTGATGCGGCCGATCTCGCCGAGTTGTTTCTCGACCCGCTCTTCCAGCGAGCGATTCCAGTTGCGCAGCTGCTCGGTCTGCTCCTGGAGCTTGGCGGCCTGCTGCTGCACGGTTTCGTGCGCCGCCGCGAGCTCGCGGCCCTTGTGGTCGACCTCGGTGAACAGCCGCGCATTGCGCATCGCCAGCACGGCCTGGTTGGCGAAGGTGCGCATCAGGCCGATGATGCTTGGAGCGAACTCGCCGCCGGCGCGGCGCAGCACCACCAGCGAGCCGAGCGTGCCCTGCTGATCCACCAGCGGCACCACCAGCACCGAATGGAAGCCGGCCGCGATCGCGACGTCGCGCAGCGGCTGCTCGGAGGCCCGGTCGAGATCTGAAATTGCGATCGGTTCGCCGCTCCCGGCCGCATCGCTCAGGATATCCTGGCCTTCGTCGATGGTGACATGGGCGCCGTCGGCGGATTTGTCGATGCCGTTGGCCTCGACCAGATTGAAGCGGCGCGCCTCGGCGTCATAGCCGTAGATCAGCACGGCGTCGGCATGGGTGATCTCGATCGCGCGCGCGGCGATCGTCGGCAGCACGGCGTTGAGATCGAGCGAGGCGGCGACCGCGCGGCCGACCTCTTCCAGCACCTTGAGCTCGTTGATCGACTGCGCGAGATCGCGGGTGCGCTCCTCGACCTTGGTCTCCAGGTCCGAATAGGTTTCCTGGATCTGGCCGGCCATGCGGTTGAACTGGCCGGCGAGATCTTCCAGCTCGTCTGAGGTGTGCACCTCGATGCGATGGCTGAAATCGCCCTCGCCGAGCTTGTGTGCGCCGTCGCGCAGCGCCGTGATCGGGATGATCATGCGGCGCGCCAGAAGCGTGCCGGCGAGGATCGCGACCAGCAGGCCCATGCCGATCAGCAGCCCAATGCGCACCAGCTGGTCGCGGATCGGCATCAGGGCCTGCGTGGTCGGCTGCTCGAACATCACGCTCCAGCCGAGCTTCGGCACGGTGCTCGCGGCGCTCATCACCGCATGGCCGTTGAAGTCGGTGCCCGAATTGTCGGGCGCGTGGCCCGGTGCGACCGCAGCCGCGACCTGCGGCAGCTTCGACAAATCCTTGCCGATTTCGGGCCCCTTCGACGACGTCGCCAGCACGCGGCCGCGCGGATCGACCACATAGGCGAAGGCAGCCTTGCCGACCTGGGCGTCGGAGAGGTACTCGGAGAGAAAGCTGAGATCGAGCTCGGCCACGGTGACGCCGGCGTTGAAACCGGAATGCGCCACCGAGATCGACATGAACGGCGTCCGGTCGGAGAACCAGGCCGGCGCGTAGCTGACGCCGCGGGCGACGGTGTCGGTGAAGCGCATGTCGCGGGAGAGGTCGGCGTTGCTGCCGGTCGTGGTCGACTGGCGCGAGACGCGCAGCACCTCGCGGCCGTCGCCGTTGAGCTGGAACAGCTGAGTGACGACCGACACCTGGTGCAGCAGCTGGGCGTAGTCGGCGCGGCGCTTCTCGAGCGTGTCCTGGCTCGCCCGCGTCACCCAGCTGATCTGGCGCTCGAGCTCGGAGATCGACTGCTCGATCCGCCGCGCGGCAGCCTGCGCCTTGTCCTCGAGACCGTCGGTCAGCTGTGCCTTGGTGGCGCGGTAGGAGATCCAGCTCTCCATCGCGCCGTTGACGGCGAGCACGAACACGACGAGGCCGACGAGAGAGACGACGTATTTGGCGAACAGACCCTCGCGCAGAAACCGTGTCTTGTCGCTCGCTCCTGCCATCCCGATCCTCTCGCGCCGCCATCGGCGCCGGCGCTACGGGCCTGACGGACCCTGCGAGCCTTCTAGCACAATTTGGTCCAACGGACTGTGAAGGGACTGGTCGGGGCCGCCTGACCGGCCGGTGTGGTTACCCGCCTGGACGCTGGGCAGGCGGAAGCATGGTGAATTGTCGCAGTCTCATCCGTTTGGAGGAAGCCGCCGCCGGGCCAGCCGATGTAAGGGGATGGCTTGGCAAGGGAGGGCTGGGAGTCCAGCGCTTTGGTCCTGCAATCATCGATTAAAGAGCTGCCGCAGCACGTCGTTCATCGGCTGGCTGTCCTGCTGCGCCGCCGGCGGGTCCTCCAAGGCGGGGGAGGCTGGCGAAGCTGGCGGCATCAATGTGGATGGCGCTGCAGGCAGGCTGCGGCTGCGGCCGGCGGCAGTGCCGGTGCCGGTGGCAGTCCCAGTGCCGTTTCCCGCGCCACCGGAAAGTCCCTGCTGGATCAGATTGCCTATCGCCTCGCCCAAGGGGCCGCCGAGCGGGTTGTTCTGTCCGGGCTGCTGGGTTTGCGGATTGGCATTGCCGGTCGCATTGCCGCCACCCGGCGCGGTGGCTCCCCCGAGGCCAAGGCTTCCCAGAATATTGCCGAGCCCAGCCCCATCAGCGCCGAACAGGCCCTTTCCCATCTCGCGCAGCTTGGCATAGGCGGCGTCCGGATTGTCGAGCATGCCGGCCATGTCAGGATAGATCCGCGGCTGCGACCAGGTACCCTGGATCATCACGGGAATGCCGAAGCCGACCGGCTCGGCGGCGCGGCCCTGGCCTTCGGTCGTCATCACCAGCTTCGGCTCGACGCGAAAGCCCATCATCTTGGTGTCGAGCGCGATCGTGCCGGCGCCGGTCACGCGGACCAGCGGTCCGGTCAAGCTGAGATCGGTGGTCACCGCCTGGCCCTTGTCGATCCGGAACGACGCCGAGAGCTGCGACAAATCCGTGCTCTGCTCCCGACCGTTGTCCTGGTTTGCCTGCCAGCCGGACAACGTGCCCGAGGTCAGCGAGCGGATCATCTGCGCGACGTTGATGCCGCGAATGGCCCCGTCCTGGAAATTGACGAAGGCCGTGCCTTGCATGTTCGCCATCAGTGCGCGCTGGCTGGTGCCGGCGCTGCGCAGCGCGAGCTTGGCCTGCAGCTTGCCGTCGATCCGGTCGAATTCGGCGAGACCCTGGAGCAGCGGCAGCGCGCGCACGCCGGCGAGGTCGGAATGCATCGCAAAGCTCGGCGCGCCGCTGGTCGCATCCAGGATCAATTCGCCCGAGACCTGGCCGCCATAAGCGCCGAGATTGGCGGTGCCGGCCTTCAGCAAGCCGCCGGCGAGTTTTGCATCAACCGCCAGCGGCGCGAGACGCGCATCGCCGATCACCGCCTCGTGCGCGGAGATCCTGATTTGCGCATCGACATAGTTGAGCCCGGACACGTCGATCGGCGCATCGCTCCAGGGTTGCCCGGACGCGCCTTCCGGCGATTTCGCCAGCGGGATCGCGAGCCGCTGGAAGTCGAGATCGACCTTGACCAGAGGCTTGCTCGCGATATCGACCGAGGCCCAGCCGTTGAATGCGCCATCGCCGAGCGTGCCATTCAGGCCGTTGATCATCACGACATCGCCGCTCAGCCGCATCTCGGCATGGCCCGCGAGCCGGGACTTCAGCACGTCCGGCATGTCGATGGCGAAATCCACCGGAATGGTCGGTCGGTCGGCCGGCGGCGCCGGCGTGGTCGCCTTGATGTCGAACTTGGTCGGATGCTCGCCGACCCGTGCGGTGCCGGTGATGCTGATCTTGCGGTCGCGACCGACGATTGCATCGGCATTGACCGCGCCGATGCGGCTCTCGAGGCGATCGCGCACCCGCGCGAATGCGATCTCGCCATCGGTGACCTTGATGCGGTCGATGGCGGCGCCGTCGGTATCAAGCGCGACCGGCTTCGACGTGCCGCCGGCATTCGGCAGGCGCTCGCGCAGCAGCGGCTGGTAGAGCACGGGATGGGTGACGACGAGCTCGCTGATCTTCGGGCGGCCCGACCAGACGCTCGAGAGCGACATGTCGGCCTGCACGCTGTCGATGGTCAGGCGGGTGATGCCGCTGCGGTCCTTGGGGTCGGCAAGCGTGAGGTCGTTCAGCGTCACGTTCAGCGTCGGCCACAGGCTGATTCTGATGGTGCCGTCGATCGACAAGCGATAGCCGGTCGCGCTCTCGACCCGCGAGGCAATCGTCGACGTCAGGAAGCCCGAGGGGATCCCGACCACCAGCAGGAGTGCGATCACGATGACGATTGCGGCCACCGCCGCGCCGGCGAATTTCACGGCTCTCATGTCGACTTTCCAGCGGCGGACAACCGGCGTCGAATCCGGCAGATGACCGTCATTTGCACGCGTCCTTTACGCCTGAGTTTATCCCGGGACGGGAAGCGGCTCCAAGCACGTAAAAATAGTCTGGGGGTGCTGCAAAGTTATGTGACTTATGGCACACTTCCCCGGCGTGGTTTTACGCGATCCTGATGTTGATGGTTACAAGCGATTTGCCAACGAAATTCACAAGGACATTGAAATGAGCAAGCAGGCCGAATTTGCGGTCATCCTCAAGATGAATGCGATGTTCGCCGATCTCGGCGTAGACGAGCTCCAGCGGCTGGCAAATCTCTGCCACACCCAGCATCTGGGGAACGGCGAGGTGCTATTCCAGAAGGGCGACGCGGGCGATGCGCTGTTCGGCGTGCGCCGTGGCCAGGTCCGCATCGAGACCGGTGCCTCCGACGGCAGCCGCCTGACGCTGAACTTCATGGGGCCGGGCGACCTGTTCGGCGAGGTTGCGGTGCTGGACGGCCAGAGCCGCACTGCGGACGCGACCGCTGGCGAAGCCAGCGAGCTGTTCGTGCTGCGGCGCGAAGACTTTCTCGCTTTCCTCGAACGCGAGCCGAAGGTCGGGATCAAGATCATCGCGCTGCTGTGCCAGCGCATCCGCTGGCAGAGCGAGCGCATGGAAGAGTCCATGCTCCAGCCGCTGCCGGTTCGTCTCGCGCGGCGCCTCTGCGCGCTCGCCGCCGATTTCGGCTCGGAGGTGCACATCTCGCAGGAGCAACTCGGCGTCTTCGTCGGCGCCGCCCGCGAGAGCGTCAACCGCCAGCTTCAGGCCTGGCGCAAGGAAGCGATCCTCGATCTCCAGCGCGGCCGCATCCTGCTGCGGAACATGACCAAGCTGACGGCGATCGCGCGGAACGAGTAGGGGGCCGTTAGGCTGGGTCGCTACAATCGGGGCGAAGGAGTTCGTCAGAAGAGTCCCAACTCGCAACCCACGCTTTAACGGCCTCGATCGGCACAGCACGACCGGTACGTCTGAATGCTTGGTAGCGAAGACGATCCTCCGCTATGTCGGGTTCGCGGATGGCGCTCGCTGAACTGCCTTGTGTACTTGACGCTTGTGCCATAGCTACTCCGCCGCGGGGTGCACGATGCTCTTCGGCGCTGGTGCCGCTCCCGCCGGCGCAGCTCCGTGGTGACCGGCGCCCTCCGCATCTTCGCTGTGCACGACCAGCCGCTTGGCGAAGCGCCAGATCAGCGCGCCGAGATCGTC
Source organism: Bradyrhizobium sp. 62 (assembly GCF_023073035.1). Taxonomy (NCBI): domain Bacteria; kingdom Pseudomonadati; phylum Pseudomonadota; class Alphaproteobacteria; order Hyphomicrobiales; family Nitrobacteraceae; genus Bradyrhizobium; species Bradyrhizobium sp. 62. Next base: position 53,474 of record NZ_JADPIT010000035.1, on the reverse strand, counting down.
CATCACCATGAACATCGCGGGCACGAACACCAGCGACAGGATGGTCGAGAAGATCAGGCCGCCGATCACCGCGAGCGCCATCGGCGAGCGGAACTCGCCGCCGGCGCCGACCGCGAGCGCGCTTGGCATCATGCCCGCGGCCATCGCGATCGTGGTCATCACGATCGGGCGAGCGCGTTTCATGCCCGCGTCGATCATGGCTTCTTCGCGCGGTGTGCCGGCGTGAATGGACTCGATGGCGAATTCCACCAGCATGATCGCGTTCTTGGTGACGATGCCCATCAGCATCAGGATGCCGATCCACACCGGCGTCGTGAGCTGCTTGCCGGTGATCAGCAGGGCCGCGATCGCGCCGCCGATCGAGAGCGGCAGCGAGAACAGGATGGTGATCGGCTGCAGGAAGGTGCCGAACAGCAGCACCAGCACGGCGTAGACCATCATCAGGCCCGCCGTGATCGCGGTGGCAAAGCCTTCGGACAGTTCGTTCAGGCTTTCGGCATCGCCGGAGGGCGAGACCTTCACGCCCTTCGGCCGGCTCTTCATGACCGGCAGGTCGTAAATCTTCTTGGTGGCGTCGCCGAGCGCGGCGGAGCCGACGAGATCGGCCGCGACGGTCGCCTGTCGCTCGCGATCGTAGCGGTTGATGCTGGTCGGACCCTGGTCGAGCTTGACGTCGGCGATGACGGAGAGCGGCACGCCGCCCTTCTCGCCGTGCTCGCCGAGCGGCACGCGCAACTGTTCGAGCGTCTTCAGATTGCCGCGCGCGGCATCCTCGAGCTGCACGCGAATCGGCACCAGACGGTCGCCGACGTCGAACTTGGCGAGTGCGGGGCCGACGTCGCCGATGGTGGCGACGCGGATGGTCTGCGACAGGCTTTCGGTCGACACGCCGAGCCGTGCGGCAAGATCGGCGCGCGGTTCGACGCGCAGCTCGGGCCGCTCCAGCGTGGTTTCCGAGATCACGTTGGAGATGGTGGGAATCCGCTTCATCTGCGTCGCGAGCTCGCTGGCGACGTTGTTGACGATGTTGGCGTCTGCGCCGGTCACGACCAGCGAGATGGCGCGCAGGCCGTTCTCGTCGAGGAACCAGAAGCGGATGTCTGGAATGTTCTCCAGCTCCTGGCTGATCGAGAATTCGAGCTCGCGCTGGGTGATGTCGCGGCTGTCCTTGGGCGTGTAGTTGATGATCAAAGCGGCGCGTCGGACTTCCTGGGTCCCGGGTGGAACGCGGCCGCCGTCGACGAAGATGCTTTTCACCTCGGGCCGCTTGCGCAGGCGCGCCACGATGTCCTCGGTGACTTTTTCGGTGTAGGCGAGCTGCGTGCCCGGCGGCAGCTCGAGCGCAACCAGCGAGCGCGAGCTGTCCTGCGCCGGGAGGAAACCCTGCGGCAGCAGCGTGATGCTCCAGATCGAGGCGGCGAAGACGCCGAAGCCGGCTAGCACCGTGATGAAATAGTGCTTCACCGACCAGGCCACGAGCCTGTGATAGGACCGCAGCACGCGGCCGGGCGGCGGCTCTTGGTGATTGCCATGTTTGAGGAAGTAGGCGGCGAGCACCGGCGTGACGAAGCGCGCCGCGAGCAGCGAGAAGAACACCTGCACCGAGACGGTGATGCCGAACTGCTTGAAGAACTGTCCGGCGATGCCCGACATGAAGCTCGCGGGTGCGAAGATCGCGATGATCGTCAGCGAGATCGCGATCACCGCGAGGCCGATCTCGTCGGCGGCTTCGAGGGCGGCACGATAGGGCGACTTGCCCATATTCATGTGCCTGACGATGTTCTCGATCTCGACGATGGCGTCATCGACCAGAATACCCGTCGACAGCGTGATGGCGAGGAAGCTGACGAGGTTGAGCGAGAAGCCGAGCAGGTCCATCGCCCAGAACGCCGGGAAGATCGACAACGGCAGCGAGATCGCGGCGATGATGGTGGCGCGCAGGTCGCGCAGGAACAATAACACGATGACGACGGCGAGGATGGCGCCTTCGAACAGGGTGGAGATCGCCGCGTGGTAATTGCCATTGGTATATTCGACCGAGGTGTCGATCACCTTCAGGTCGACGTCGGGATAGGTAGCCTTGAGCGTGTCGATGCGCTTCTGTACGGCCTCGGCGACCTTCACGTCGCTGGCACCCTTTGAGCGCTTGATGCCGAGCGCGACGATCGGCTCGCCGTTGAAGCGGGCGAAGGTGCGGCGGTCGGCGATGGTGTCGGTCACGGTGCCGAGATCGTCGAGCCGGACCTCGCCGCCGCCGAACAGCGGAATCATGGTGCCGGCAAGGTCGCTCAGCGTCTTGGCGCCGGCGAGGGTGCGGATCGCCTGGTCGTTCTTGCCGATCTCGGCGCGGCCGCCGGCGACGTCGACATTGGTGCCGCGCAGGCTCTGGCTGACATTGACGGCCGTCAGCCCCATCGACTGCAGGCGGTCGGGATCGAGCGAGACCAGGATCTCGCGCTCGACACCGCCGATGCGCTCGACCTGGGCGACGCCGCGCACGCCCTGCAGCGCGCGCTTGACCACGTCGTCGACGAAATAGGAGAGCTGCTCCGGCGTCTTGCCGGGCGAGATCGCGGCGTAGGTGACGATCGGCAGGCCGATGACGTCGACGCGCTGGATCAGCGGTTCGGTGACGTTCTGCGGCAGGTTGGAGCGCACGCGCGTCACCGCGTCCTTGACGTCGTTGAGCGCGCGGTCGGTGTTGGTTTCCAGCGCGAACTGGATGGTCGTCACCGACAGGCCGTCGGTGATCTGCGAGGTGATGTGCCTGACGCCTTCGACACCGGAGACGGCGTCTTCAACCGTCTTGGTGACCTGGGATTCGAGCTCGGCGGGTGCCGCGCCGAACTGCGATACCGCGACGGAGATCACGGGAATGTCGGCCGAGGGTAGCCGCGTCACCGCGAGCTTGGTGAAGGACACCCAGCCGAGGATCAGGAGGATGATGGAAAAAACGACCGACGGCAGCGGATTGCGAATCGACCATGCCGAGATATTGAGAGCCATCAGCGTACCCGCGTGCGATCGAGTTCATCGGCGAACATGGTCTTGATCTGGTCGCCGTCATGCAGCGAAGAGCCGGCGTCGGCGACGACGATTTCGCCGACGTTGAGGCCTTCCAGGATTTCCGTCGCGCTGTCCGACGACAGCCCGACCCGTACCTTGCGCGTCTCGACAATGTTGCCTTTGACGACCTGCACGGTGAGATGGTCGATCGCGGTCTTGGGAACCGCGACGCCGCAGCTTCGCTTGGCGTCGATCGAGGCGCGGGCGAACACGCCGACTTTCAGCGAGGGATTGTTGGTGACGCTGATGCGCACGCGGCCGAGCTGGGTGGCGCGATCGATTTCGGGCGCCACCAGCCTGACCCGCCCGATCAGATCGGGCGCGTCGTCGCGGCTGATGCGAACGGTCGCGCCGGAGCTGAGCTTGGCCATGTGCACCGCCGGGACCTGCGCGTCCAGCTCGATCTCGTTGTTGACGGCGATTCGGAACATCGGGCCAGCCTGCGGCGAGGCCGGCGCGCCGACGATGGTGCGGACCTCGGTGACGAGGCCCGGCGCAGAGGCCTTCAGGGAGACCGGACCTTGCGGGCCGGGCCGCTGCGGCTGGCCCGGGATCTGGGGCGGTGCGGTCAGGCGCGCCAGCTCCTGATTGTCGGTGACGAGGGTGCCCTCGGTGACGAAGAGGTCGGTGACCCTGGATCCCTCCTGGTCGGCGACGACCACGGCTTCGCGGCGCGGCACGAAGAAGCCGGTCACCCGAACCAAGTCCGAGAAGCAGGCATTGGTCGACTTGGTTACGATGACCAGGGCCTCGCTCGGCGTTTCCTTGGGCTCGGCGCGATGCCGGTGCTCGAACAGATAATAGCCGACGCCGAGCGCGACGACGAAGACCACCGTTCCGGCCGGCTTGAGATATTGGGAAAGGTTCATTGCCGGATCGTCCTGGCCTGGCTCACGGCCATCCGCGCGCGGCCCATGGAGAGCGTTTTCCTGAAATGAAGCAGCGTCCCGCAAGGCTGCGGGACGCGCGCTGGAAGCAAGACTTTACACCACATCACGACTTGTCACTTCAAAGGATTACGTCGTGCTCACTTCGATGCGGTGGTCTTGTTTTCCATGTTGACGACCTGCACGCGACGATTGACCTCGGCCATCGGCTGGGCCGGGTCCTTCAGCTTGCTCTTGCCGTAGCCGACCGTGACGAGGTCGGTCGCGGAGATGCTGTACTTGTCGACCAGGTAGCGCTTGATCGAATCCGCGCGGCGCTCCGACAGGTCCTGATTGTAGCTCTCGCCGCCGGCGGCGTCAGTGTGGCCGGCGACCACGAAGGTCGAGCCCTTCAGGTCGGGGCTGGTCAGCGCGCGGCCGAGCGCCTGGACCGAGGCAAGCGATTTCGCGCTGATATTGGCCGAGTTGTAGTCGAACGTGATTTCCAGATCGATGTTCGGCTTGTCCTTGGCCGCCGAGGCGATTTCTTCACGCTCGACCGACGAAAGGGAGCGTGTCGAGCGGCCGCGCACGGACTGGATCAGCTTGGACTCAGTCGCACTCGGTGCGGGATCGGCCTGCGGAGCGATCGAGAGGCCGCGCGTCAGCGGCTTTTTCGGCGGCGGCGCCAGCGCGCGGACGATCTCGTCCTCGGTGACGTTCTTGCTGTTGCCGTCGTCGGCCGCGAAGGCAAGCGGGATCGTCAGCGACAGCGCGGCGCCGACGGTGATGATGGACAGGATCGCGGTAAGTCCCTTTGCAGCCAATCTCATAGCCAGTCCCTCCTGCGCAGCCAGCTGGCGCGGTTCGAAAATCCTGCAGTAAGCCGCCCCGAAAAGGCGGGCGGCGGCATCCGTTCAATTAGTCTTCGCCGGGCCGTCGCGGGTTCGAGGCACATCGGCCCCGCTTCAAAAAAATATCAACGCACTCCGTAGCTTGCGAATTCCTGAACAATGTTCGGGTCCATCGCCTTGGCATTGGCGATGTCGAGCGCACCTTCCTGCGCCGAGCCGTTGCGCTGCTTGGCGATCCCGCGTCCGAACAGCGAGGAGGTCAGGCGCGGATTGATCCTCAGGGCGGCCTCGAAATCGGCGATGGCGTTCTTCACCGCCCCCGATTTCAGATTGACGAGCCCCCGGCTGTCCAGCGCGTCGACGAAGTTCGGCCGCAGCCGCAGGGCCTCGTTGCAATCCTTCAGCGCGCCCTGGAGGTCGCCGACCACGGTGCGGGTCCAGCAGCGATTGTTCAGAGCCTCGACGTCCTTCGGGTTGATCCGGAGCGTCTCGTCAAAATCCTTGATGGCCAGGCTGTAGGCGCCCTTGCTGGCATAGACCTGACCGCGCCGGTAAAGCGCGTTCACGTCATCCGGATTGGCCGCGATCTTGGCGGTCAACCCCTTGATGGTGGGGTCCTCAGCCAGGGCGGCCGCACTCGGCCCGCTCTCCATGCTCGGAGCGGTCGCGGGATCGGCCGGAATCACAGGCGGAGGCGGCGGTGGTGCCGGTGGCAAGGCAGCCTCGACCTGCGGCTTCGGTGACGGAGCGGGCGCGGCCGCTGTGTCGGCCGGTTTCGGCGGCGGAGGCGGTGAAGGTGCGGGCGGGGCCGGCTGCGGGTTGTTGGCGACGACCGGCGGCGGCGCGGGAGGCGGAGTCGTTGTTGGGCGCGACCCGCCGGCCCCTGGAATGAACGAGAAATCCTCGGCCAATGAAGAGGAGATCCACGGTACCTGCTCGCCCCTGGAGGCACGGGTGACGCCCATCTTGGTGCGGTTCAGCGTCTCCTCGGCCATCAGGTCGGGGACGCGGATTTCCTTGAGGAGTTCCTGGACGAACAGGCTGTGCTCGCCGCCGGCGTCCGAGACCACCGAGGCCAGCGCCGCCGAATACATCACCAACGTGCCGTTCGGCGCGATGACGGGGGTCAGGCCGGCCGAGAAGCTGCGGAACCGGCGCTCGAACGGGTTGCGCCTGGAGGCGTCGACCAGCGCGATCTTGACGCCGGCGCCGCGGGTATTGAGCTCGCCGAGCACGGTTTCGAGGCTGATGCCGTCGCGCCGCACGTCGGATTCGGTCCAGATCTGCGCATCGATCGGCAGCAAATAGCTCTGCCGCGCGGACTGGATGCCGAAGCCGCTGAAGAACACCAGTGCCACCGACCCCGGCTTGATCTTGCCGTAGAGCTTGTCGAAAGCACGGCGCATGCCGTCACCGGTCAGGTTCTCACCGGTCTCGACGGAAAAGCCGTCGCGCTTGAGCTCGTCGGCGACGTCGCGCGCGTCGTTGAGCGGTTCCTTCAGGGGAGCGTCGGCGTCCGGGTATTTGGCGTTGCCGATGACCAGCGCAAAGCGATCGCCGGCCGCAAGTGACGGAGCGGTCGGGATGAGCGACACGAGCAAGGACAGAACGAAAAGCAGGCGAATTTTCATAATTAGCGCGATCCAGCCAAAAAGGCGCCGTTTCCAGCTTGCGCCGCGGCGACCTTAACTTACGCAATGTGCATTATCAAACCGGGGAAGGGGGGCGTCAACCGCTTGCGGATTCGGCGCTATCGCGACAATTGACCGCGACGCATGGGCATGTTGCGAGGGGAATAAACGGGCGGTCACGATTGCACGCGATGCATTCTGGTTGTCATTGCGGCTGCACGTTAGGGCAGCCATGGCGACAACAATGTGATTGGTCTCACATTGCGGACGGGCCTCCTTCGCAACCTGCGGTGTTTGACCTTTTCGGTGGACGATGGCTTGGTGCGGTCGATCGCCCTGAAGGTGCATCCACAAAAGAGCAAGATCAAAACCATGGGAAACGCCTACGAAATCTACGCCCTGCGCTACGCGACGATGTCGCCGCGCACGCCCAACATGAACTTCCTCGCGCCCGACCCGCATGACAGCGCGGCGCAGGACCTCGACTATTTCGTCTGGCTGATTCGCGGCAACGGCCGCGACATCCTGGTCGATACCGGCTTCAATGCCGAGGAAGCGTCCGCGCGGGCCCGCAAGCTGACGCTCAATCCGGTCGACGCGCTGGAGCGCTTTGGTGTCGCGGCGTCGAGCATTCGCGATATCATCGTGACGCATCTGCATTACGACCACGCCGGCAATCTGGACCGCTTCCCGAACGCGCGCTTCCATATCCAGGAGCGCGAGATGGCCTACGCGACGGGGCGCTGCATGTGCAACGGACTGCTGCGACATCCGTTCTCGGTCGAGCACGTCACCCAGATGGTCCGCCATGTCTATGGCGAGCGCGTCAATTTCTATTCCGGCGACGGCGAGGTCGCGCCCGGCGTCACCGTGCACCGCGTCGGCGGCCATTCCGACGGCCTGCAGGTGGTGAGGGTCGAGACCACCCGCGGACCGGTGGTGCTGGCGTCCGATGCCGCGCATTACTACGCCAATCTCCAGCGCAGGAGCCCATTCCCGATCGTCTACAATGTCGGCGACATGGCGGCTGGATGGGAGACGATCGAGCATCTCGCGGGCCATCCCGACCGGTTCATTCCCGGCCACGACCCGATCGTGACCGAGATCTATCCGCGCGCCAGCGACCAGGGCGATGTGTGGGCCCTGCATTTGCCGCCGTCGCGATCGTTCGCAAAGTGATCAATACGCCTGCTTGGCGTCGGCCTCTTCGCTGGTCTGGATCAAATCGAGGCTCTGTTCGATCTTGCCGAGCAGCGTCGATAGCTGTTTGCGCTCCTGCGCGGAGAGGCAGGCGAGGATCTCGTCTTCCCGCCGCAGCAATTGCGGAAACAGCTCCTCGTAGAGCGTGCGGCCTTTCCTCGTCAGTCGCAGGCGGAATTCGCGGCGATCGGCTTCGTTCTCGACGCGCTCAATCAAACCCTGCTGCAGCAGCATGGTCACCGCGCGGCTGATGGTGGATTTGTGCGTGCGGGTGCATTGCGCGACGTACTGCGCGCTGCAGGCATCGTTGCGGAAGCCGAGCGTCGCGATCACGCGCCAGGCCGGGATGTCGAGGCCGTGACGTTCCTGATATTCGACCGAAAGCGCGGCGCTGACCTCCGCCGCGAGCCGGTTGAGGCGGAACGGTACGAACCTGAACAGGTCGAGCCGTGTTTGTGGCCGCGCTGAGGCCGCATCGGCCTCACGTGTCTTCAGCGCGATGTCGCTGGATGTCCTCGCCAAGGAGAGCGCTCCGAATTCCAGTTGACGGCCGGCCGGCTCCGGTCCAAAATAGTTGCACGTGAGACTATCTAGCAGATCAGTCCTCTTCTGACCAGAGCCGAGGTGAGCGCATGGCGCAGGCCAATACGCATCAGGCCAAAACCCAGTTCGGCTATCGCCGCCACCCCGATCAGGATCGTCCCGGGCAGGGCGCGGCCGAACATCCCGTGGTGATCGTCGGCGCTGGCCCGGTCGGGCTGTCGCTGGCGATCGACCTTGCCCAGCGCGGCCAGCGCGTCGTCCTTCTGGATGACGCCGACCGCATCGGCGAGGGCTCCCGCGCAATCTGCTTCTCGAAACGGTCGCTGGAATATTGGGACCGGCTCGGCGTCGGCGACCGCATGGTCGACAAGGGCGTGGTCTGGAGCGTCGGCCGCATCTTCCACGGCGAGCAGCAGCTCTACCAGTTCAATCTGCTGCCGGACCACGGCCATAAGCGGCCGGCCTTCATCAATCTCCAGCAATATTATGCCGAGTCCTATCTGGTCGACCGCATCAGCGAGTTGCCCGAGATCAATCTGCGCTGGCGCAACAAGGTGACGGCGCTGGAGCGCCGCAACGATTCCGTCGCGCTGACGATCGAGACGCCGGAGGGCGCCTATCGCCTGCACGCGCAATATGTTGTCGCCTGCGACGGCGCGCGCTCGTCGCTGCGGCAGATGGTGGGCGCCGACTTCGCGGGACAGGTGTTCGAGGACCAGTTCCTGATCGCCGACGTCAAGATGACCGCGGAATTCCCGACCGAGCGCTGGTTCTGGTTCGATCCGCCGTTTCATGCGGGGCGTTCGGCGCTGTTGCACCGACAGCCTGACGATGTCTGGCGCATCGACCTTCAGCTCAATCGCTATGCCGACCCCATCGTCGAGAAGAAGCCCGAGAACGTGCGGCCGCGGATTGCGCGCATGCTCGGCCACGACAAGTTCGAGTTCGAGTGGATCTCGCTCTACAAATTCCAGTGCCGGCGGATGGACCGCTTCGTCCATGGCCGCGTGATTTTTGCAGGCGATTCCGCGCACCAGGTCTCGCCGTTCGGCGCGCGCGGCGCCAATTCGGGACTCGAGGACGCCGAAAACCTCTCCTGGAAACTCGACCGCGTGCTGCGCGGCGCCTCACCCGCGAGCCTGCTCGAGAGTTATCATGTTGAGCGCAGCCTGGCGGCCGACGAGAACATCCGTGAATCCACCCGCTCGACCGACTTCATGGCGCCGAACTCGCATCAGGAAGCGCGGCTGCGCAAGGCGGTGCTGTCGCTGGCCAAGGAAACGGAGTTCGGCAAGCGCATGGTCAATGGCGGGCGGCTCTCGGTGCCGTGCAGCTATGACTCGCCGCTGTCATCGCCCGATGCGGATGCGTGGCGCGGTGGTCCGCTCCCGGGTTGTTCGATGCTCGATGCTCCCGTCACGCCGCGCGCGGGTGAGCAAGCCTATTTGACCGATGCGTTCCGCAAGGGTGGGACGGACTTCACCTTGCTGTCGTTCAGCAATGGCGCGGCGATTGAGGCGCCTGTTGGTGTGAAGGACATCTGCATCGGCGGTGAGGATGGGCTCGCAGATCCGGCGGGGCTCACCGCAAAGCGCTATGATGCGGAACCAGGCTCAGCCTACCTGCTCAGGCCGGACGGCTACGTTGCAGCGCGCTTCCGCCACCCCACGCGCGCTGGCGTCGCGGCGGCGCTGTCGCGGGCCCAAGGCGTGAATTCAGGATTGGCTTGAATTGAGGATTCGCATGCCGCTCTCCACCAGCTCCAACTTCGCGCGACCCGACGACGCCTTTCGCGCCATCGTGGAGGCGCATCGTGGCTTCACCGACGAGCAAAGCGCCGACTTCGACGCGGCGCTGGTGCTGATCCTCGCCAACCATATCGGCGATATCGACGTGCTGCGCGAGGCGATCGTCCTCGCGAAGCGCCGCATGATCGACGGCCAGCAGCAACAACAGCAACAACAATAACCCCGATACAAGGAACAACTGATGGCGAAGAACTTCGCATCCACCGGCGATCTCTCCGAGAAGAAGATCACCTTCTCCGAGATTGGCACCGATCTCTACGCCTTCACCGCGGAGGGCGATCCGAACACCGCGATCATCGTCGGCGACGACGGCTGCCTGGTGTTCGACGCCCAGTCGACGCCGGCGATGGCCAACAAGGTGATCGAGCGCGTCCGTACCGTCACCGACAAGCCGATCAAATATGTCGTGCTGTCGCATTATCACGCCGTGCGCGTGCTCGGTGCCTCCGCCTACAAGGCGCAGGGCATCGTCGCCTCGCAGGAGACCTATCGCCTGATCGAGGAGCGTGGCCAGCAGGATTGGGATTCCGAGTACGGCCGCTTCCCACGCCTGTTTCAGGACGCATCGAGCATTCCCGGCCTGACCTGGCCGACGCTGACCTTCGAAGGCGAGATGTCGATCTATCTCGGCAAGCGCGAGGTGCGCCTGATGCAGCTTGGCGCCGGCCACACCTCGGGCGACATCGTCGCCTGGGTGCCCGATGCCGAGGTGATGTTCTCCGGTGACCTGATCGAATACCACTCGGCCTGCTATTGCGGCGACGCGCATTTGCGCGAATGGCCGCTGACGCTGAACGAGATCCGCAACTTCAATCCCAAGGCGATCGCGCCGGGCCGCGGCGATGCGCTGAAGGGTGTCGCCACGGTGCGCGAAGCCATCGCGATGACGCGCGACTTCGTCACCTCGCTCTACGGCGCCGCCGAAATCTCGGTCGCCAGGGGCCGCACGCTGAAGGAATCCATGGCCGCGACGCGCGAGGTCATGGATCCGAAATTTTCGAGCTTCGCCATCTACGAGCACTGTCTGCCGTTCAACGTGTCGCGCGCCTATGACGAGGCGTCGGGAATCGACGACCCCGTGATCTGGACTGACAAGCGCGACCAGGAGATGTGGGCCGCCCTGCAAGGAGGAGGATAGAAATGAACATCAATACCTCGCCCGATCAGATCATTCGCAGCACGGCCCAGGTCACGCCGGGCTACATGTCCGGCTTCGGCAACAGCTTTGAGACCGAGGCGTTGCCGGGCGCGCTGCCGATCGGGCGCAACTCGCCGCAGCGCTGTGCCTACGGCCTCTATGCCGAGCAGCTTTCCGGCTCTCCCTTCACCGCGCCGCGCGGCAGCAACGAGCGCTCCTGGCTCTATCGTATTCGCCCGTCGGTGAAACATTCGGGTCGCTTCGAGAAGGCCGACGGCGGTCTGTGGCGCTCGGCACCGTGCCATGAAAACGATCTGCCGATCGCGCAATTGCGCTGGGATCCGGCGCCGATCCCGAAGGAGGACATGACATTCCTCCAGGGCGTGCAGACCATGACGACGGCCGGTGACGTCAACACCCAGGCTGGCATGGCCGCGCATGTTTATCTCATCACCAAGTCGATGGTGGACCAGCACTTCTACAATGCCGACGGCGAGCTGATGTTCGTGCTGCAGCAGGGCAATCTTCGCATCGTCACCGAGTTCGGTCGCATCGATGCCGAGCCCGGTGAGATCGCGGTGATCCCGCGCGGCGTCAAGTTCCGGGTGGAGATTCCGAACGGGCCGGCGCGCGGCTATCTCTGTGAAAACTACGGCGGCGCCTTCACGCTGCCGGAGCGCGGGCCGATCGGCGCCAATTGCCTTGCCAATGCCCGCGACTTCCTGACGCCGGTCGCTCACTACGAGGACAAGGATACGCCGACCGAGCTTTACGTGAAGTGGGGCGGATCGCTGTTCAAGACCACGCTGCCGCATTCGCCGATCGACGTCGTCGCCTGGCACGGCAATTACGCGCCGTACAAATATGATCTGCGTAGTTTCTCGCCGGTCGGCGCGATCGGCTTCGATCATCCCGATCCATCGATCTTCACCGTGCTGACCTCGCCGTCGGAGACCGCGGGCACGGCGAACATCGACTTCGTGATCTTCCCCGAGCGCTGGATGGTCGCCGACAACACCTTCCGCCCGCCGTGGTATCACATGAACATCATGAGCGAGTTCATGGGCCTGATCTACGGCGTCTACGACGCCAAGCCGCAAGGTTTCGTGCCGGGCGGCATGAGCCTGCACAATTGCATGCTGCCGCACGGCCCCGATCGCGATGCCTTCGAGCACGCCAGCAACGGCGAGCTGAAGCCGGTGAAGCTGACCGGCACCATGGCTTTCATGTTCGAGACCCGCTACGCGCAGCGCGTCACCGCGCACGCCGCGAATTCCGCGACATTGCAGGACGACTACGCGGATTGCTGGAAGGGTCTGGAAAAGCGGTTCGATCCGAGCAAGCCGTAGCC
>NZ_JADPIT010000035.1:37200-40875 GCF_023073035.1 Bradyrhizobium sp. 62 | reverse complement strand
CCACCTTCTCCCACAAGGGGAGAAGGAAAAAGGACTGGCGAAAAGTGACAACGCACCCCAACGACCCCAGCCTCCGCTCCTTCATCGACGTGGATCCCGCCTCCGATTTCCCGATCCAGAACCTGCCTTACGGCGTGTTCTCGACCGCGGCCAATCCGACTCCCCGCGTCGGCGTGGCGATCGGCAACTACGTGCTCGATCTCTGGGAGCTCGAGCAGGATTCGCGGCTCGACGTCGGCCCGCTCGGCGTGTTCTCGACGCCGTCGCTCAATGCTTTCATGGCGTTGGGGCCAAAGGTCTGGACGAAGACGCGGGCGCGGATCAGCGAGCTCTTGCGCCACGATCATCCAGAACTGCGCGACAACGAGGAGCTGCGCAAGCAGGCTCTGGTGCCGATGCGCGATACGAAACTGCATCTGCCATTCGCAGTCTCCGGCTACACCGATTTCTATTCGTCGAAAGAACACGCCACCAATGTCGGCGTCATGTTCCGCGGCAAGGACAATGCACTGCAGCCGAACTGGCTGCATATGCCGATCGCCTATAACGGCCGTGCCTCGACCGTCGTGGTCTCCGGCACTAAGGTGAAGCGCCCGCGCGGGCAGCTCAAGCCGCCGAATGTGGAGGCGCCGAGCTTCGGACCGTGCAAGCGGCTCGATTTCGAGCTCGAGATGGGTGTCGTGGTCGGCCAGCCCTCAGCCATGGGCGGCATGCTCACGGAGCAGCAGGCCGAGGAGATGATCTTCGGCTTCGTGCTGCTCAACGATTGGAGTGCACGCGACATCCAGCAATGGGAATATGTGCCGCTCGGTCCGTTCCTCGCCAAGGCGTTCGCGACCTCGATCAGCCCGTGGGTGGTGACGCGCGAGGCGTTAGAGCCGTTTCGCCTGAGCGGGCCGGCGCAGGAGCCGGTGCCGCTCGACTACCTCAAGCAGAGCAAGCCGCAGAACTACGAGCTTGAGCTCGACGTCTCCTTGCGTGCCGCCGGAGCCGACGCGCCGGCCGGTATCAGCCGTACCAATTTCAAGTACATGTACTGGTCCTCGGTGCAGCAGCTGATGCACCACGCCTCCTCCGGCTGCGCCATGAATGTCGGAGATCTCCTGGGCAGCGGCACCATTTCCGGCCCGGAGAAGAACCAGCGCGGCAGCCTGCTGGAGATCAGCTGGAACGGCACCGAGCCGGTCGAATTGCCCGGCGGCATCAAACGGACGTTCCTGGAAGACGGCGACAGCCTCGTCATGCGCGGCTGGGGTCAGGGCGAAGGCTATCGCGTCGGGTTTGGTGAGGTCGAGGGGACAATTCTGGCGGCGGAGTAGGGCTCCGCCGCTTCCACAAACTCCGTCGTTGCGAGCGCAGCGCGAAGCAATCCAGAATCTTTCCGCGGCGCGGGGAGGATGTCTGGGTTGCTTCGTCGCAAGGGCTCCTCGCAACGACGTGGAGAGAGTTCACCGCTTCTCCGGCGGTACATCCTTGACCCGCGCGCAATGCGCCGCGACGTCTTCCAGGCTGTACTTCAGATGCACCCGCTTGTCCGACGGCGGCTGGTTGGTGGTGCACACGCCTGGTCGCCATTGCTGCGTTGGCCTGATCGGGCGCGGCGCAAAGCCGCCGCCGCAGTTCGGGCAGACGTTGGAGAGTTTCGTCTCCACGCAGTCCGCACAGAAGGTGCATTCATAGGAGCAGATCCGCGCATCGGTTGCGTTCGGCGGCAGGTCTCGGTCGCAATATTCGCAGTTCGGTCGAAGCTGGAGGGCCATGGCTCAGTCTCCGCCGATTTGGCGGGGATCATCGCAGATCGCACGCGCAGCGCGAATGCCGGATTTCCCTCGATTTCAGCCGGGCTTGATTTCCTTCAGCGGCAGACGCGTGCTTTCCTTCAGCCTGTCGAGCACGATCGATGAGCGCACATGCGCCACGCTCTGGTGCGGCATCAGCACGTCGTTGACGAGATTGGAGAGACCCTTCAGGTCGCGCAACACGGCTTTCAGCACATAGTCGGCGTCGCCCGTGAGCGAATAGGCCTCCTGGATCTCGTCGATTCGATTGACCAGCGTTCGGAAGCGTTTCGAATTGTCTGGTGAGTGGGTCGCCAGCGTCACCTGGATGAAGGCGACCACGCCGAAGCCGAGGGCCTCGCTGGAGAGATCGGCGTGATAGCCTGATATCACCTTCTCCTCCTCCAGCCGCATCCGTCGCCGCGAGCATTGCGAGGCCGAGAGTCCCGCGAGGTCGGCCAGTTCCTGGTTGGTGAGGCGGCCGTCGTCCTGCAGCGCGCCCAGGATCTTGAGGTCGAAGAGATCCACCAAAGTCATGCGCAGTTGTCCCGTTTTATGCACAGATCGTGCGCAGGATAACGAAATGACTTCCCATTTGCACGCTCATTGCAGGCGCCATGAAGGATAGTTCATGGCAGCAGCAATTTGGGAGAGCACCATGGGTCCGTTTCCGCACGATGCACCGCCGGCCACAATTAGCGCCGACAATCCGATGGGCACCGACGGGTTCGAATTCGTCGAATATGCGCATCCCTATCCGGAACAGCTGCACGCCCTGTTCAAGCTGATGGGCTATGCGCCCGTCGCGCGCCACGGAACGAAGAGGATCACGGTCTATCGCCAGGGCGACATCAATTATCTCGTCAACGAGGAGCCCGGCGCCCACGGTCACGATTTCGTCGCCGCGCACGGACCCTGTGCGCCGTCAATGGCGTTTCGCGTCGTCGATGCCAAGAAGGCCTATGACCGTGCGATATCGCTCGGTGCCGAACCTGCGGATGTGTCCTCCGCGCAGAAGACGCTCGACGTCCCCGCGATCAGGGGCATCGGCGGCAGCCTGCTCTATTTCGTCGATTGCTATGGCGTCAAGGGTTCGGCCTATGACAACGAGTTCGAATGGCTCAGCGCGCGCGATCCACGTCCCGCCGGCGCCGGCCTGTTCTATCTCGATCACCTCACCCACAACGTCCATCGCGGCCGCATGGACGTGTGGACCGGCTTCTACGAGAAGCTCTTCAACTTCCGCCAGATCCGCTTCTTCGATATCGAGGGCCGCGCCTCAGGCCTGTTCTCGCGCGCGCTGACGAGCCCCGACGGCAAGATCCGGATTCCGATCAACGAGGACGCCGGCGATTCCGGCCAGATCGAGGAATATCTCAATATCTATCGCGGCGAAGGCATCCAGCACATCGCCTGCGGCTGCCGTGACATTCACCGCACTATCGAGGACTTGCGCGAAGCGGGCCTGCCCTTCATGCCAGCGCCGCCCGAGACCTATTTCGAGCGGATCGACGCGCGGTTGCCGAAGCATGGCGAGGACGTCGCGCGCCTGCAGAAGAACGGCATCCTGATCGACGGCGAGGGTGTCGTCGACGGCGGCCAGACCAAGGTGCTGCTGCAGATCTTCTCGGCCAACGCGATCGGCCCGATCTTCTTCGAGTTCATCCAGCGCAAGGGCGACGACGGCTTCGGCGAGGGTAATTTCAAGGCGCTGTTCGAATCGATCGAGGAGGATCAGATCCGGCGTGGGGTCTTGAAGGTGGATGCGGCGTAAGTCGCGCACTTTACGTACACTGCCACATCAAAACAGGTGTCGTCCCGGCGAAGGCCGGGACCCATACCGCGTGATTTATCGATCTGATCGGTGAGGGTACCGAACTCCGAGTCTTCGCCAAAC
>NZ_JADPIT010000035.1:0-37077 GCF_023073035.1 Bradyrhizobium sp. 62 | reverse complement strand
TCCGCCCCTTCCGGCTCGCGCACCGCCGATGGCGTCCGTGAAAAGCGCGGCGCCGGCGCCGGCTGCTTGACGCCATGGCGCTCGACGAACACCTGTCGGGCGACCATATGCGGATGCTCGGTCGCTTCCGACATGGTCAGCACCGGCGCAAAGCAGATGTCGGTGCCTTCCATGATCTTGCACCAGTCCTCGCGCGTCTTGCTCTTGAACACCGTCTTCAGTTTTTCCTTCAGCCCGGGCCAGGCCTTGCGGTCCATCTGCGCGTCGAAATCGGCGTCGGTCAGGCCGGCGTGCTCGCGCAGCAGCGCGTAGAATTGCGGCTCGATCGAGCCGATCGAGACGAAATGGCCGCAGGCGCATTCGTAGACGCCGTAGAAATGTGCGCCGCCGTCGAGGAAGTTCTCGTTGCGGCCTTCGGTCCAGCGGCCGAGCGTGGTCATGTCGAAGAAGAACGACATCAGCGATGCCGCGCCGTCGCACATCGCGGCATCGACGACCTGGCCCTTGCCTGACCGCGAGGCCTCCAAGAGCGCTGCAAGCACGCCGACGACGAGGTAGAGCGCGCCGCCGCCGAAATCGCCGACCAAATTGAGCGGCGGCACCGGCGCCTCCTTCGTGCCGATCGCGGCGAGCGCGCCGGTGATGGAGATGTAGTTGATGTCGTGGCCGGCGGCATTGGCGAGCGGGCCTTGCTGGCCCCAGCCAGTCATGCGGCCGTAAACCAGCTTTGGATTGCGCGCGAGCACGACGTCAGGCCCGAGGCCGAGCCGCTCCATGACGCCGGGACGGAAACCCTCGACCAGCGCGTCGGCATTCGCAAGCAGATCCAGCACCTCCGCGATCGCCGTCTTGTCCTTGAGGTCGAGCTCGACCACCTTGCGGCCGCGGCCTGCGACGGACTTCATGCTCTTCCTGGCGCCGACACGATCGAGCGTGACGACTTCGGCGCCCATGTCGGCCAGCAACATGCAGGCGAACGGGCCGGGTCCAATGCCGGCGAATTCGACGATGCGGAAACCTGCGAGCGGGCCGGAGGTGCGAACGGAGGAGGTGGGGGCTGATTTGTCGAGCACGTCGTTGTTTCCTCGGGTCGCGGGCAGATGCCGATTGTTCGGCAATCGCCTCGGACATTCCTCTGCGGGCGAGTTAATTGGCTGATTAACTTTTCTCGCCTTCACGCCAGCGAGGCAAGCGATTTTCATCCGCACGGCCAAATAAAACGGCGCGCACCGAAGTGCGCGCCGCGGAAGATTTGTGTTGAGGCGCTAAAGCGCGATCATCAGCGTGCGGCAGCCACCGCGCGCTGCGCCATCACCTTGATGAGGTTGGCGCGGTACTCCGCCGTGCCGTGGATGTCGGCCAGCAGATTGCTCGCCGAGATGCTCACGCCGTCGATCGCCGACGGTGACCAATTCGCCTTCAGCGCCGTTTCGATGGCCGCGACCCGCATCACGCCGCTTTGCGAGGCGCCGGTGGCGGCCACCCGAATCTCGCCCGACTTCGTCTGCGCGACGAACACGCCGGTCAGCGCGAAGCGAGACGCAGGGTGGCGCATCTTTTCGTAGCCTGCCTTCGCCGGAACCGGGAACGACACGGCGGTGATAAGCTCGCCGTCCTCCAGCGCCGTCGTGAACATGCCCTGGAAGAAGTCATCCGCCGTGATCGACCGCTTGTTGGTCTTCACGGTGGCGCCGAGCGCGAGCAGCGCGGCGGGAAAATCCGCCGCGGGATCGTTGTTGGCGATCGAGCCGCCGATCGTGCCGCGATAGCGCACGGCGGGGTCGCCGAGCACCGAGGTGAGATAGGCGATTGCGGGGATCGCCTTCTTCACATCGGCATTCTGCATGATGTCGAAATAGGTCGTGCCGGCCTTGATGGTCAGCACGTCGCCCGATAGCTCGACGCCCTGCAACTCCTTGATCTTGCCGAGGTCGATGACGTCGGTCGGGCTGGCGAGGCGTTGCTTCATCACCGGCAGCAGCGTCTGGCCGCCGGCGAGGAACTTTGCTTCGCTGCTCTTGGAAAACAGGGCGACGGCTTCGTCAACCGAGGACGCGCGATGATAAACGGTCTGGTACATCTTCGTTCCTCCCTTAAGCCGCGTGGATCGTGCGCCACACCCTGTCAGGGGTTGCGGGCATTTCCAGATTGTTCTTGCCGATCGCATCCGTGATCGCATTGATCACGGCCGCTGACGCCCCGATCGCGCCGGCCTCGCCGCAACCCTTGATGCCCAAGGGATTGCCCGGGCACAGCGTCGTGGTGTGGGAGAGGTTGAACGAGGGAACGTCGTCGGCGCGCGGCATGGCGTAGTCCATGAACGAGGCCGTGACCGGCTGCCCGTTGGCGTCGTAGATCGCGTGCTCGAGCAACGCTTGTCCGATGCCTTGCACAAGACCGCCATGGACCTGGCCTTCGACGATCATCGGGTTGATCAGCCGGCCGAAATCGTCGGCCGCGACGAAGTTGACGAAGGAGGTCTTGCCCGTGCCGGGATCGACCTCGAGCTCGCAGATGTATGTGCCGGCCGGGAAGGTGAAGTTGGTCGGGTCGTAGAAGGCGCTCTCCTTCAGGCCCGGCTCCATCCCGTCAGGCAGATTGTGCGCGGTGTAGGCTGCGAGCGCGACCATCGGGAAGGCGATCGCCTTGTCAGTGCCGGCCACCTTGAACTCGCCGTTCTCGATGACGATGTCGCCTTCCGAGGCTTCCAGCGCATGCGCGGCGATTTTCTTGGCTTTGGATTCCATCTTCTCCATCGCCTTCAGGATCGCGGTGAGGCCGACGGCCGCGGAGCGCGAGCCGTAGGTGCCCATGCCGAACTGCACCTTGTCGGTGTCGCCGTGGACGATCGAGACCTGGCTGATGGGAACGCCGAGGCGCTCCGCAACGAGCTGGCAGAACGTGGTCTCGTGACCCTGGCCGTGGCTGTGTGATCCCGTCAGGACCTCGATGGTGCCGACCGGGTTGACGCGGACTTCGGCGGATTCCCAAAGACCGACGCCGGCGCCCAGGCTGCCGACGGCCTTCGACGGCGCGATGCCGCAGGCCTCGATGTAGCAGGACACGCCAATGCCGCGCAGCTTGCCGTCGGCCTTCGCCTTGGCTTTGCGCCCGGCAAAGCCGGCATAGTCGATCGCCTTCATCGCGGCGTCGAGCGAGGCGTTAAAATCGCCGGTATCATAAGCCATGATCACCGGCGTCTGGTGCGGGAACTGGGTGATGAAGTTGGTCCGGCGCAGCGCGGCCGGATCGACCTTCAACTGCCGCGCCGCCGTCTCCATCAGACGTTCGATCAGATAGCTCGCCTCGGGGCGGCCGGCGCCGCGATAGGCGTCGACTGGCGTGGTGTTGGTGTAGACCCCGACTACCTCGGCATGAATCGCCGGGATGTTGTACTGGCCCGACAGCAGCGTCGCGTAGAGATAGGTCGGCACCGAGGACGAGAACAGCGACATGTAGGCGCCGAAATTGGCGAAGGTCTTCACCTTCAATCCGGTGATCTTGTTGTTGGCGTCGAACGCCATCTCGGCATGGGTGACGTGGTCGCGGCCATGCGCATCGGTGAGGAAGGCTTCGGTGCGGTCGCCGGTCCATTTCACGGGACGGCCGACTTTCTTCGAGGCCCACAGCGCCACCATCTCTTCGGGATAGATGAAGATCTTCGAGCCGAAGCCGCCGCCGACATCGGGTGCGATCACGCGCAGCTTGTGCTCGGGGGCGATGTTGTAGAACGCCGACAGCACGAGGCGGGCGACGTGCGGATTCTGCGACGTCGTGTAGAGCGTGAAGTGCTCTTCCGCCGAATCGTAATCGGCGATCGCGGCGCGCGGCTCCATTGCGTTCGGCGCGAGGCGGTTGTTGGTGACGTCGAGCTTCACCACGTTGGCGGCCTTGGCGAAGGCAGCATCGGTGGCGCCCTCGTCGCCGATCACCCAGTCATAGACCTGGTTGCCGGGAGCTTCGGGATGCAGCTGCGGCGCGCCGGACTTGATCGCGGCGTGGACGTCGGCGACCGCAGGCAGCTCTTCGTAGTTCACGACCACGGCTTCGGCCGCGTCGCGTGCGAGATTTTTGGTCTCGGCGATCACGACCGCGACGGCCTGACCGACGAAGCGCACCGTCTCCGGCGCCATCGCCGGCCATGCGCCCATCTTCATCGGGCTGCCGTCCTTGGAGGTGATGGCCCAGCCACAGATGAGGTTGCCGACCTTGTCGTCGACGATCTCTTGTCCAGTCAGCACCGCGACCACGCCCGGCATCTTCAGAGCGGCGGAGGAATCGATTCCCTTCACCTTGGCATGCGCGTGCGGGCTGCGGATGAAATGGGCATGGGTCATGCCCTGCAATTTGATGTCGTCGACGTAGCGGCCCTTGCCGGTAATGAAACGCTTGTCTTCCTTGCGCACGACGCTCGCGCCAATGCCTTCAACACCCATGTCTGGTCCTCCCGACCGGAATTTTGTCTTGACCGCGCTTTCCCTCGAAAGCGGCGGCGATCGTTCTTATTTCGAGGCGGGCCGCTTACTCGGCCGCCTGCGAGACCTTCATGCGGCCTGCCGCGTCCAGCACGGCTTTGACGATGTTGTGGTAGCCGGTGCAGCGGCAGATATTGCCTTCGAGCTCGTGGCGGACGGTGGCCTCGTCGAGCTGGCCGCCATAGCGGTGCACGATATCGATCGCCGACATGATCATGCCCGGCGTGCAATAGCCGCACTGCAGGCCGTGATTGTCGCGGAAGGCCGCCTGCATGGGGTGCAGCTCGTCGCCCTTCGCGATGCCTTCGATCGTGGTGATGCTGGCGCCGTCGGCCTGTCCCGCCAGCATGGTGCAGGATTTGACCGCCTTGCCGTCCATATGGACGACGCAGGCGCCGCACTGGCTGGTGTCGCAGCCGACATGGGTTCCGGTGAGGTTGAGGTGGTCGCGCAGCAGCTGAACCAGCAGCGTGCGGTCCTCGACGTCAACGGCAACAGCCTTGCCGTTCACCGTCAGTTTGACTGTAGACACGGTTGAAGTCCTCCCGGGGTCGATTTTGATTGTTTCTAATTAGAGACAGCGACCCGGAACTTTGCAACTACGATTTTGGTCGCCCGCGTCATGGAAAAGTCATTGATCCAGAATGCCCAACATTGGTTGGGGGGGGCGAGTCGGCCAGATCGGGTGCGGCGCCGGGGCGCAGCTGGGATGCCAGCCTCTATATCCTTGCGCGGTTCGCCTTTTCAGTTCGCTGGGCTGATAGAGCCTGAACTCTGCGGGCCCACCGAATTTACCGCCCCTTATCGATTCTGCCTTAGTTTTG
This sequence comes from Bradyrhizobium sp. 62, assembly GCF_023073035.1. Classification (NCBI taxonomy): domain Bacteria; kingdom Pseudomonadati; phylum Pseudomonadota; class Alphaproteobacteria; order Hyphomicrobiales; family Nitrobacteraceae; genus Bradyrhizobium; species Bradyrhizobium sp. 62. The sequence goes on along the minus strand of NZ_JADPIT010000035.1, from coordinate 31,778 downwards.
CGCAGCCAGGTCAGGGGGCGGGGCGCCACCGGATCTCGGCTGAATGAAAATGGGGGTGGGAATGTCCGGGCGTATCGCGTCGTCGTCGAAGCGCACAATAATGCCGACCCTCAGGTTCCGCGCCAAGATCATTCTGGGCTTTGCCGCGGTGCTGGTGATCTCCGCCGGCAGCATGGCTTTCTCCTATTTTGGCTTCGAGCGGGTCTCGTCCGGGGTCGGGTCCTACCGCAGCAGCGTCACCGAGGCCGATCTCGCCCGTAATATCGACCGGGAGCTGCTCGCCTATCGCTCGGCCGTCAAATATTTCGTCGTCACCGGCAAGGAGGACGACGCCAAGACGGCGCTGGACGCGGAGACCGGCCTGAAGGGCGCCATCGACCAGGCGGTCAAGAGCGCCAAGAAGCCGGCGCGGCAGGAAAGTCTGGGCAAGCTCTCCAAGGAGTTTTCCAACTTCTCCGCGACCTTCGCAAAAGTCCTCCAGGCCAAGCGTGACAGCACGCTGCTGGTGCAGAACCAGCTCACGCGCAACGCCAACCTCCTGAAATACAAGCTCGACGACATCGGCAACAATGCCTCCGATTCCGAGGCGCAGGCGATCGAGTTCGGAACCAAGCAGGTCAACGCCCAATTCCAGACCGCGAATGCGGCGGCGACCAATTTCGTGCTGACGTCCGACCAGACGATTGCTACCAGCGCGCTGGCGCGGCTGAAATTCGTCGAGAACTCGCTCAACGCAGTCTATTCGATGGACGACAAGATCGTCGCCGGCCTGAAGGATGCCAGGGGATTGCTCGGCGCCTATCGGGAATCGCTGGAAAAACTGATCGCCAACGCCAAGATGATCGACGATCTCGTCACCGAGATGAGCGGTTCGGCCGGCGCGATCCTTCAGGGTGCTACCACCATGAAGGCGGACCTCGTTGCCGAACAGCAGCGGCTGGAGTCCGAATCGGAAGCGACCATCGGGAAGACCGAGCAACTGGTGCTGATGCTGGCCGTCGGCGGCACGCTGCTCGGCGCGATCCTCGCTTTCCTGCTCGGCACCGGCATTTCGCGTCCGATGATCGCGATGTGCAAGGCGATGCGCGAGCTTGCTTCGGGCAATTTCGACGTCGTGCTGCCGGGCCTGGGCCGCAAGGACGAGATCGGCGAGATGGCCGGCGCGGTCGAGGAATTCAAGGTGCAGGCCGTGGCCAAGGCCGAGCGCGACGCCGCCGCCAACGAGGCCCAGAACAAGGAAGCGAGCGCTGCTCGCCGTTCCGAGCTGATTCGTTTCGCCGACGATTTCGAGAGCGCGGTCGGTGCCATCGTCTCCAACGTCTCGGCTTCTGCCGTGCAGCTGGAATCGGCGGCCTCGACGCTGACCCGCACTGCCGAGACCACGCAGAGCCTGTCGAGCCAGGTCGCCGACGTCTCCGAGCAGGCCTCCAGCAACATGCAGTCGGTCGCGACCGCGACGGAAGAGCTCTCGGCCTCGGTCGAGGAGATCGGCCGTCAGGTCCGCGATTCCAGCCGCATTGCCGAAGCCGCCGTGGTGCAGGCAAAGGAGACCGATAACCGCATCGGCAAGCTCTCGCATGCCGCCCAGCAGATCGGCGAAGTGGTCAAGCTCATCACGGCAATCGCCGAGCAGACCAATCTTCTGGCGCTCAACGCGACCATCGAGGCGGCGCGCGCCGGCGAAGCCGGCCGCGGCTTTGCAGTTGTCGCCAGCGAAGTGAAGTCGCTCGCGAGCCAGACCGCGAAGGCCACCGACGAGATCTCCTCGCACATCACGGGCATGCAAGGCGCCACCGCCGAGTCGGTTGCGGCGATCAAGGAGATCGGCGCGACCATCGGCCAGATCTCGTCGATCTCGACATCGATTGCGAGCGCAGTGGAGCAGCAAGGCGCAGCGACGCAGGAAATCGCGCGCAGCGTCCAGACCGTCGCGCAGGGCACTCAGACCGCCGCCACCGACATCGGCCAGGTCAACCGCGGCGCCGCCGAAACCGGCTCGGCCTCGGAAGAGGTGCTGCACTCGGCCAAGACACTGTCGTCCGAAAGCACCCGCCTGCGTGCCGAGCTCGACCGCTTCATGGGCAATATCCGGGCGGCGTAGGGGCATCCGCGCCAATGTCGTCCTGGCGAAAGTCAGGACCCTTAGCCCAAGCAGCAGTTATCGGGCGAACTGCTCACTCCGAGTCATCGCCAAATTGCTCCCTGGGGTAATAGGTCCTGGATCGGCGCTGCGCTTGTCCAGGACGACGTGGCACTCACTCCCTCCCGAATGCCCGCTTCAGCTCCACCTTTGCCCGCTCCAGCCGCGTGCGCTGCGTCTGCGGCAGCGTCTTGCCGGCGCGGTTGATGTAGAACGTCAGCATCGACAGGGCCGAGCGGTAGGCGCCGGTCTTGCGGCGCGCGCTGTGCTCGGCCGAGCGCTTCAACGAGGTCGCGATCTTCTTCGCGCTGGTCAGCTTGAACACGCCTTGTTTGAGGTCGAGCGCGTCGCTCTCCTTCGTCACGCGCTGCGACCAGCGCTTCGGTGCGGCGCGTTTGGTGCTCTTGCGCGCCGCTGTTTTGCGAGAATGTGTCGTCTTTCTGACATGAGCCATGCGTCAACTCCTTGCGGCTCCAGCGAAAACCAGCGGCGCGAACGGTCGTTCCACGGGGAACCTGCCCTCGCCACAGACGTTGTGGCAGGTGGCAGGCGGAATGCCGCACCCCCTTGATCGGATCGCCCCCGTTCACGCCATGTGAACCGGGGCCATGTCCATTGGTCAGATGCAACAACGCGATGGAATTGCAGCGAAGCCCAGCGCCGAACGATGGACCTGTGGTCTCCACGGCGGCCGCGGCTGATCGCATTATCGAAACCAGCATTCCCGCACGACTTGACGCGCTGCCGTGGAGCGGCTTTCACACCCGCGTCGTGCTCGCGCTCGGCATCACCTGGATTCTGGATGGCCTCGAGGTGACGCTCGCCGGCGCGCTCTCCGGCGCGCTGAAGCAGAGTCCCACCCTGCATTTCTCCAATCTCGATCTCGGCGTTGCCAATTCCGCCTATCTCGCGGGTGCTGTGCTCGGCGCGCTCGGTTTTGGCTGGCTCACCGACCGCATCGGCCGCAAGAAGCTGTTCTTCATCACGCTCGCGCTCTATCTCTCGGCAACGGCCGCGACCGCTCTGTCATGGAATGTCGCGAGCTACGCGCTGTTTCGCTTCCTCACCGGTGCCGGCATCGGCGGCGAATACACCGCGATCAATTCCACCATCCAGGAACTGGTGCCGGCGCGCTATCGCGGCTGGACCGATCTCGTCATCAACGGCAGCTTCTGGATCGGTGCGGCCATGGGCGCTGTCGCGGCCATCGTGCTGCTCGATCCCGCGGTGATCGGCCCCGATCTCGGCTGGCGCCTCGCTTATCTCATCGGCGCGGCCATCGGCCTCGTCGTGCTCTTGATGCGGATGTGGATTCCGGAGAGTCCGCGCTGGCTGATGATCCACGGCCGTCCCGACCAGGCCCACGCCATCGTCGACGTGATCGAGCGCTCGGTGCTCGGACACGACCAGGATACGAGCGACGGGCGCTTCGCCAAGATCCGCCTGAAAATGCGGAGTCACACGCCGATCCGCGAGGTCGTGCACACGCTGTTCTCGGTCTACCGCCAGCGGGCGATGGTCGGCCTCGTGCTGATGATCGCGCAGGCTTTCTTCTACAACGCCATCTTCTTCACCTTTGCGCTGGTGTTGACAGATTTTTACGGCATCAGCGCCGATCATGTCGGCTGGTATCTGCTCCCCTTCGCCGCCGGCAATTTCCTCGGTCCGCTGCTGCTCGGTCGCCTGTTCGATACGCTCGGCCGCCGGACCATGATCATGTTCACCTATGGGACGTCTGGCCTGTTGCTCGCGCTGTCGGGTTATCTGTTCTCGATCGGCGCCTTGAGCGCGCAGGGGCAGACCATCGCCTGGATGGTGATCTTCTTCTTTGCCTCGCCCGCCGCGAGCGCCGCCTATCTCACCGTCAGCGAGACGTTTCCCTTGGAAGTCCGCGCGCTGGCGATCGCCGTATTCTATGCGGTCGGCACCGGCATCGGCGGCGTGATCGGCCCCGCGTTGTTCGGGGCGCTGATCGACACGGGATCACGCACGAGCGTGTTCGCAGGCTATTTGCTGGGGGCATTCCTGATGATCGCAGCCGCGATCGTGGCGTGGCGCTATGCCGTCTCGGCGGAGCGCAAATCGCTCGAAGAAATCGCGCGGCCGCTGGCTTCCATGGAGTAGACTATGAAATCGGAACTGGCTGAATTGGATCAAAAGCGCGCCATGGTCGACGATGAAGCGCCCGATGCGGTGCCGGTGCCTCACGCACTCGTACCGCATCTCAATGAAACAGCGATCCTGCTCGACATCGACGGTACGCTGCTCGACCTGATGCCGACGCCGCGCGAGGTGTGGGTGCCGCCAGGCCTGTCGGAAACACTGAACCGGTTGACGGAGCGCACGTCGGGCGCGCTGGCGATGGTCAGCGGCCGTTCGCTCAACGACATCGACCTGATCTTCGCGCCCGATGTCTTTCGCGCCGTGGCCGGCGACGGCGCGGAAATGCGGCTTTCCCTTGACAATGAAGCCGATGCCATCAGTGCGCCGCCGCTGGACAAGGAGTTGAAGCGGCGGCTCGCGGCGGTTGCCAAGCTCAGTCCCGGCATTCTGCTCGAAGACAAGGGCTATTCGCTGGCGCTGCATTACCGCCTTGCGCCGCATGCGGAGAAGGCGATCTATGAATCCGTTTCGCTGATCCGCGCCGACCTGCCCAACGCGCCGATCGAGGTGCTGCCCGGCAAGTTCGTTTGCGAGATCAAGCATTCCGGTTTCACCAAGGCGACCGGCGTGCGCGAGTTGATGAAGCACGAGCCTTTCAAGGGGCGCCGTCCGATCTTCATCGGCGACGACGTCACCGACGAGACCGTGTTCGCGATCATGCCCGACATGAACGGGCTCGCCTTCTCGGTCGGCCGCCGCGCCATGGGTGTCAACGGGCACTTCGACGCGCCGAACGACGTGCGCGCGTTCCTCGCGCGGCTGCTCGACGACTCAAGGTTGGAATAAGGCACGGACATCTCGGAGCCACATATCGCGCGCTTAATTCCTCCAGCGCGCCCGCTTCATGCTGCGCGTGCCACGGTTCCAAAGCCGACTTTGTGTAGCGAAAACGTCGGGTTGCCTTGAGGTAAACCGGTTCCAACGCGCGCGCCCGATTTTGGTTTCAATTGGTGCAAAGGATGATCAGGAACCATATTGATGAACGGCAGTTAAATGGGGTGGAATGAAACAGGAGGGGACGACCTGTGAACTTAGTCGTCGTTTCGAATCGCGTCGCGCGCGGCAAGCCCAACGAGCCCATGACGGGCGGTCTCGCGGCGGCGTTATTACCTGTCGTGGAACATTCGGGTGCGATCTGGGTGGGTTCCTCGGGCCGTGTGCGTGACGGTCATCAAAAGGAGCCGTTCGCCGAGATCGAAGCACTGGGTTCGGGCGCGATCGCGACGCTGGATCTGCCGGCGGCGCACTATGGCGGCTATTACGAAGGCTTTGCCAATTCGGCGCTGTGGCCAGCGCTACACTCGCGCAGCGATCTGATCCGCGTTTCGCGTGACGACTATGTCAGCTATCGCGAGGTCAACGCCTTCATGGCGCGCGCCTTGATGCGTTTCCGGAAAGCACAAACCGCGTTCTGGGTGCAAGATTACCATTTCCTCGCGCTCGGCGCGGAGCTGCGCGACCTCGGCGTCGACGACCCGATCGGCTTCTTCCTCCATACGCCGTGGCCGGTCGCGGCGGTGATGCAAGGCGTACCCAATCATCGCGAGCTGATCACGGCGATGTTGGCCTACGATCTGATCGGCTTCCAGACCCATGACGATTGCCAGAATTTTCTCGGCTATGTCGCGGGCGAACTCGGCCTCGCCGTCGAAGACGGCGTTGCGACCTCGCAGCATGGCCGAACGCGCTGCGAGGTCTTCCCGATCGGCATCGATGCCGAGAAGTTCGCGCAATACGCAGCGAAATCGGCGTCGCATCCGGATGTGTCGCGGCTGCGCCGCAGCCTCAACGGTGAGCGGCTCGCGATCGGCGTCGACCGGCTCGACTATTCCAAGGGCCTCGTCAACCGCATCAGCGCGTTCGATCGGCTCTGGACCGAACATCCGCAGTTTGCGCGCAGCATCTCGCTGCTGCAGATCGCAAATCCCTCGCGCGGTGCCATCGAAGCCTATGGCAATTTGCAGAACGAGGTCGCGCGGCTCGTGTCCGACGTCAACGGGCGCCACGGCGAGGCCGATTGGACACCGATCCGCTATCTCAACAAGGGCTTTAGCCAAGCCGTGCTCGCGGGTCTCTATCGCACCGCGCAGATCGGTGTGGTGACGCCGCTGCACGACGGCATGAACCTTGTCGCCAAGGAATACGTCGCCGCGCAAAACCCGGCCGATCCCGGCGTGCTGGTGCTGTCGAAATTCGCCGGCGCGGCCAACGAACTCGACGCCGCGCTGCTGGTCAATCCGCACGACATCGACGGGATGGCGCGCGCGATCGCGGTCGCGGCCGCGATGCCGCTCACCGAGCGCAAGATGCGCTGGGATGCGATGATGAAGAAGCTGCGCGGCCACACGATCCAGCAATGGTCAGCGGATTTTGTCGCCGAGCTGGAGAAGTGCCGGACGGAGAAGGCCGCGGTCGCGCCGCTCGCCAACCAGCCGCCGCAAGCGCTGCGCTGGCTCAAGTCGGCGATATCAGGCGTGCGGTTGATCTAGTCTCCTTCTCCCCGTTCCTTACGGGGAGGGCAGGGCCGAAGACGAGAGAGCCTCAATAGCAATACGACACGCCTTCCAGAATCGCGCACTGCCGCTTGTTCGGCGCGTTCGGATCGTCGAGCGGCACCATGCCCTTGCCCTGGCCGACGAACACGCCGGGCCCGACATGCACCGAGCTCTTGTTGCCGATGATGACGCTTTGATGCGGCGTCGCGCTCGAGCGGGTGCCGTCCGGCCAGAGGATGGCATCGCCCGAAAGCATCCCGCGCCGTCCGTCGTCACAGCTGACATCAACCCCTTGCCGGGTGCAGACCTGTGCGGCGGCCGGCATGGCGAAGGCGGCGGCAAGGGCCGAAATCAGGCTCAGCGCGGCGATGGTGTTGCGGATGGTCATGGGGCCCCCGGACGTGTTTGGCGGTCTCGAGTGAATCGTCGCGCCAAACCCGCCGCCGGTTCAGCCCGCGGGCGGTTCCGAGCGGTGTGATGGCGCCTGGTATTGTCCATTAAATACAACACCTTAGGGAAAAATCACGCGATTTCCCCGCCATCCCTTGCAAAATCATCGGCGCCCCTTCAAGAGAGTGCGCTCCGGAGAGATGGCCGAGTGGCTTAAGGCGCACGCTTGGAAAGCGTGTGTGCGGGAAACCGTACCGTGGGTTCGAATCCCACTCTCTCCGCCATCAGCCCCGTCCGGCCAATCTATACCTCCCGTCCCTCGCGCCCGTCCGCGACACCCTTCCATCGGTGGTCGCTGCCGCCATGGCGATGCGGCTGCAGGCAGATGCTCTAGTTTGTCGCTGTCCAAATAGCCGCGTCGAAAGCTAGTCGCGATGCAGAAACGCGCCTGTACACGGTCATGGAACCTCCATAACTTCCGCGGCGCAATTTGAGGGGATGCGACGTGGCGAAGAAGACGGTGACCAGGAAGAAAACTGCTGCGAAGAAAGCAGCGCAGACCTCCGGCAAGAGAAACGCCGTTCGCAAGGGCAAGGTCGCGAAGGCTGCAACCAAGCCGGTCAAGAAGGCCGCCGCGCGAAAATCGTCCGCACCGCGCCGCCCCAAGGGCCCGGCCTGGCAATGGTCGGCGGTCGAGACCGCAGCCGCAATCCGCTCCGGCGCCATCTCCGCAGTCGAGACCGTGGAGGCGCATCTCGACCGGATGCGTGCGGTCAACCCGAGGCTGAACGCCGTTGTCGTCGATCTCTCTGAAGAGGCGCTGGCTGCGGCCCATGCGGCCGACAAGCGGCGCGCGAAGGGCGGCGAGCTCGGCCTTCTGCATGGCGTACCGATCACGATCAAAGAGAATGTCGACTACGAAGGCCGTCCGAATTTTAATGGCGTTCCCGCCAACAAGGACCTCATCGCGCCGTCGGACTCGCCCGTGGTGCGCAACCTGAAGAAGGCCGGCGCGATCGTCCTCGGCCTCACCAACACGCCGGAATTCTCCTTCCGCGGCTTCACCGACAACCCCTTGCACGGGCTGACGCTCAATCCCTGGGATCCGGATATCACCTGCGGTGGCTCCTCGGGCGGTGCGGGGTCGGCCGTCGCCGCCGGCATCGGCACCATCGCGCACGGCAACGACATCGGCGGCTCGCTGCGCTGGCCGGCGCATTGCAACGGCGTTGCGACCATCAAGCCGACGCAAGGGCGTATTCCCGCGTTCAACGCGAGCGCAACGGCCGAGCGGCCGATGCTGGCGCATCTGATGTCGGCGCAGGGGCCGCTCGCCCGCCACGTCGCCGACGTCAGGCTCGCGCTGGAGGTGATGAGCCAGCGCGATCCGCGCGATCCCTGGTGGGTGCCGGCGCCGCTGGTGGGGCCGAAGCCGAAGGGGCCGATCAAGGTCGCGCTGGCCAGGATTCCCGAAGACATGGACGTCGATCCGCACGTCGCGGCGGCGCTGCGCCAGGCCGCCGATCATCTGGAGCGTTCCGGCTATCGGGTCAGCGAAGTCGATGTGCCCGACATCGACGGCGTCTGGCAGACTTGGTGCGACATCATCACCAACGAGACGATGGTGATGCAGGAGGCCGGCATGCTGAAGGTGACGTCCGAAGACTTCCACAAGGCTTGGGGCGGCATGAAAGCCAAGGCCAATTTGCTCGACCTCAAGGCCTGGATGCAGGCGACCGCCGCGCGCAACGGCCATATCCGTGCCTGGCAAGTGTTCTTCGAGGAATATCCGGTGGTGCTGGCACCGACCACGGTGAAGCCGATTCCGGGCCCGCGCGAGGACACTGTCAGCGCTGAGCGCGTGCGCGAGATCTTCTGGGGCGAAATCCGCTTCATCTCCGCGATCAACGTGCTGGGCTTGCCTGGCGCCGTGGTGCCGGTGGCGGTGCACGATGGCAAGCCGATCGGCGTGCAGCTCATCGCCGGGCGCTATCGTGAGGACCTCGCGCTCGATGCGGCGGCCGCGATCGAGAAGCGCGCCGGCGTGCTCGCCCATCGACTCTGGGAACAGATGGACTGATAGGGCGCGGAGGGTGTTTCCCTCTCCCCTTGTGGGAGAGGGTGGCTCGCCGCGCAGCGGCGAGACGGGTGAGGGGTCTCTCTCCGCTAACGCAAGCTTGGTCGTATGGATAGAAACCCCTCATCCGGCGCTTCGCGCCACCTTCTCCCACAAGGGGAGAAGGGAGTGCAGCGTGGTCGCTGCCGCCAACCGCAAAACTTCATTAATCCAATTTAACTCGAATTTTAGCCAATTCCCCAACAACCGTTAGGGTTACTTCCTCGATCTCTAGACGAATTATTGTCCGCTTTACCACCCGCCTCTAACAGAGGGACGGCGGACAACGCACATGCCTCATACAGGCCAATAAGTGCGGCCCGCTCCACGCGGAGGTGGCACGATGCGCAACGAGACGATCGCTATTCACGCCGGCTACGAGCCCGAAGCCACCACGCACGCGGTTGCCGTGCCGATCTATCAGACCGCGGCCTACGCCTTCGACAGCGCCGATCACGGCGCGGCGCTCTTCAATCTCGAGACCGAAGGCTATCGCTACAGCCGCATCGCCAATCCGACCAGCGCGGTGCTGGAGAAGCGTATCGCCGAGCTCGAGGGCGGCGTCGGCGCGCTTGCGGTCGCGACCGGACAGGCTGCGCTGCATTTCGCCTTCGTCAATGTCGCCGATCACGGCGGCAACATCGTTTCCGTGCCGCAGCTCTACGGCACCACGCATACGCTGCTCTCGCACATCCTGCCGCGGCAGGGCATCACCGGTCGCTTCGCCGAGAGCGACAAGCCCGAGGCGGTCGAAAAGCTGATCGACGAGAACACCCGCGCCGTGTTCGCCGAAACCATCGGCAATCCCGCCGGCAATGTCTGCGACATCGAAGCGCTGGCGAAGGTCGCCCACGCGCATGGCGTGCCGCTGATCGTCGACAATACCGTTGCAACCCCAATCCTGCTCAAGCCGTTCGATTACGGCGCCGACATCGCCGTGCATTCGCTGACCAAGTTTCTGGGCGGTCACGGCACCACGCTCGGCGGCGCCATCGTCGACTCCGGAAATTTCCCCTGGGCCAAGCACGCCGATCGCTTCCCGGGCTACAACAAGCCGGATGCCTCCTATCACGGCCTCGTCTACGCCGAGCGCTTCGGCAAGACGGCCTATATCGAGCGCGCGCGCAGCATCTATCAGCGCACCATGGGTTCGGTGCTGTCGCCGTTCAACGCCTTCCTGCTGCTCCAGGGCATCGAAACCGTCGCGCTGCGCATGGAGCGCCACTGCGAGAACGCCCGCAAGGTCGCCGAATACCTGCGCAAGGATCCGCGCGTGGCCTGGGTCAATTACACCGGTTTCCCGGATAGCCCCTATTACCCGCTGGTGCAGAAATATCTCGACGGCAACGCCTCGTCGCTGTTCACCTTCGGCATCAAGGGCGGGATGGAAGCCGGCAAGTCGTTCTACGATGCGCTGAAGCTGATCACGCGCCTCGTCAATATCGGCGATGCCAAGTCGCTGGCCTGCCATCCTGCCTCGACCACGCACCGGCAGATGTCGGCGGTGCAGCAGCGGGTCGCCGGCGTGCTGCCGGAAACGATCCGCTTGTCGATCGGTATCGAGCATTGCCAGGACATCATCGAGGACCTCGACCAGGCATTGGAAAAGGCCTGCCCGTCCGCGCGCCTCCAGGCCGCGGAGTAGGCGGCCGCGCCGATGACGATCCTGATCGACAGGGATCAAGCCATATCGAGCCCGGCGCTGGTGCCGGGAGCGGGCGATCTGGCGCGCGAGCCCGGCGGCACCGAGCTCACCATCGGGTTGATCAACAACATGCCGGATCCGGCGCTGAAAGCGACCGAGCGGCAGTTCATGAAGCTGCTGCAAGCCGCGGCAGGTCCGCGCCGCATCCGCTTTCACTGCTTCTCGCTGCCCTCGGTCAATCGCTCGCCTGAAGCGAGATGGCATGTCGAGAGCGAATATTCGGACGTCACCGAGCTCAGGCGCCACAAGTTCGACGGCCTGATCGTGACCGGCGCCGAGCCGGTTGCGCCCGAGCTCGATCAGGAACCGTACTGGCGCGATCTCACCGAGCTGATCGACTGGGCCAAGGTCAACACGCGCTCGACGATCTGGTCGTGCCTCGCTGCGCATGCCGCGGTGTTGCATCTCGACCGCATCGAACGGCGGCCGCTCGCGGCCAAATGTCATGGTATTTTCGACTGCGAGGCCGCGACCAGCGATCTGCTGACGCGGGCCGCGCCTGCGCCGCTCAAGGTCTCGCATTCGCGTCTCAACGAGATCGCCGAGAGCGACCTCGCGCAGGCGGGCTACCAGGTGCTGACGCGTTCGGCAAAGGCCGGCGTCGACATTTTCGTCCGGCAATATGCCAGCCGCTTCTTGTTCTTCCAGGGCCATCCGGAATACGACGCGCTGTCGCTTCAGCGTGAATATCTGCGCGACATCGGTCGTTATCTTGCGCGTGAGCGCGACAATTATCCGCATTTGCCGGTGAGCTATTTTGACGCATCGACGGAAGAGAAGCTGGTCCGCTTCGAGAAACAGGCAAGGCATCAGCGCCACCCCGCGCTCAGCAACGAACTGCCAGCGCTGACTTTGCGTGCCGATATCGCCGCGGGCAGCGCCGCGGCGGCATTGTTCCGGAACTGGCTGCAATATCTCGGCGCGGGGACCGACGCGTCAGTGCTTGCGCGTTAGATCGGGACGACGGGGACGACGTTAGGACTAACGAAGTGTGAAGCTTGCCTCGAGCAGCGCACGAATGCTTCAGTGAGGGCGGGGCAGACAGGAAATGCGAGTCGTGTGGTCGGCACTCCAGGGACGCGTGAGCAATCGGCTGGCCCGGCATTTCCGCGCCGCGCCGCACCGGCTGCCCGCGCGTGCGCCCATGGTGAGCTTCACCTTCGACGATGCCCCCGATAGCGCCGCAGGCGAGGGCGCCAGACTTCTGGAGCAGCATGGCGGCCGCGGTACCTACTATCTCGCGGGCAGCCTGGTCGATCGTCCCTCGGACCATTGGCACGGCCTGTCGAACGACGCGATCGTGCGGCTTCACCGGGCCGGACACGAGATTGCCTGCCATACTTTCTCGCACCTGAGTGCGGTCAATCTCGACGAGGCCGCCATGGCCCGCGAGATCGAGCGAAACCGCAGCCATTTTCGCGGCATCGATTCCTCGATCACGCTGGAAAATTTCGCTTACCCCTATGGCATCGCGTCGGTGTGGCGCAAGCCGCAGCTCGCCAAGACCTTCCGCTCGGCGCGCGGCATCCTTCCCGGCGTCAATCGCGACGTCATCGACCTCCAGTTCCTGCGCGCCTCGCCTCTGGTCGATCGCGAGATCAATACGACGGGTGTCGATCGCTATTTCGACGAGGCGGTCTCGAGCGGCGGATGGCTGATCTTCTACGGTCATGACGTCGCCGACGCGCCGAGCCCATATGGTTGCACGCCGGACCTGATGCGCCATGCGCTGCAAGCGGCCGGGAAGCGCGACATGCCGATCGTGACGGTCGCGGAAGCGCTGCGAAGGATCGGGGCGTAAGAAAGTTTTCTTCCCACAAAGGGTGGGGGAAGGCGGCGTCTCGCTCCGCAAACAGTCTTGCCACGCCTGCGCGGTCATGCGACTGGCCTTGTGACGAATCTCACGGCCTCACCCCGACATGCCCATGTCCTCTCCTTCCACCGCTCCGCTGCCTGCGCCGGCCCAGGGCCGCGATGCGCTGTCGGTGCTGCGTTCGGTGTTCGGCCTGCCTGGGTTCCGCGGCGCGCAGGGCGAGATCATCCGGCATGTCACCGACGGCGGCAATTGCCTGGTGTTGATGCCGACCGGCGGCGGCAAGTCACTGTGCTATCAATTGCCGGCGCTGCTGCGCGATGGCTGCGGTGTCGTGGTGTCGCCCTTGATTGCGCTGATGCGCGATCAGGTCGCCGCCATGCTCGAAGCAGGCGTCAACGCCGCCGCGCTGAACTCGTCGCTGACCCCGCAGGAAGCCTCCGACATCGAGCGGCGCCTGATCGCGGGTGATCTCGACCTGCTCTATGTCGCGCCGGAACGGCTGGTGACGCCGCGCTGCCTGGCGCTGCTGGCGCGGGCGAAGGTGGCGCTGTTCGCGATCGACGAGGCGCATTGCGTCTCGCAATGGGGCCATGATTTCCGCCCCGAATATGTCGGCCTGTCCATCATCGCCGAGCGTTTTCCCGACGTTCCGCGCATCGCGCTGACCGCGACCGCCGACGAGTTGACCCGCAAGGAAATCGTCGAGCGGCTTCAGCTTGCAGACAGTCCGCACTTCGTCTCCAGCTTCGATCGTCCCAACATCCGTTACGAGATCGTCGACAAGCGCAACGCGGTGTCGCAGCTCAAGGATTTCATCCGGGAGCGTCACGCAGGCGATGCGGGCGTCGTCTATTGCCTGTCCCGCAAACGGGTCGAGGAGGTCGCCGCCGCGCTCGACGACGCCGGCATTGCGGCGTTGCCCTATCACGCCGGGCTCGATAGCAGCGTGCGCTCGCGCAACCAGGACCGCTTCCTCAACGAGGACGGCATCGTCATCGTCGCGACCATTGCCTTCGGCATGGGCATCGACAAGCCCGACGTGCGCTTCGTCGCGCATCTCGATCTGCCCAAGAGCATCGAGGCTTATTACCAGGAGACAGGGCGCGCCGGCCGTGACGGGAAGCCGTCGGCGGCCTGGATGGCCTACGGTCTGTCGGACATCGTGCAGCAGCGCCGCATGATCGACGAGTCGAGCGGCTCCGAGGAATTCAAGCGGGTCTCGATCGGCAAGCTCGATGCGCTCGTTGGCCTTGCCGAAACGCCGCACTGCCGGCGTCGGCGGCTGCTCGCCTATTTCGGCGAGATCGTGATGAGCGAGGGCTGCGGCAATTGCGACAATTGCCTGACGCCGCCGAAAATGCGCGACGGCAAGGTGCTGGCGCAAAAGCTTCTGTCCTGCGTCTATCGCACCGGGCAGCGTTTCGGCGCGATGCACCTCATCGACGTGCTGATCGGACGCCTGACCGAGAAGGTGACGCAGTTCGGCCACGACAAGCTGACGGTGTTCGGCATCGGACGCGAGCTCAACGAGAAGCAGTGGCGCATGGTGCTGCGGCAGCTTGTGGCGATGGGACATTTGCTGAGTGACAGCGAAGCGTTCGGCGCGCTGAAGCTGACGGATTCGTCGCGCGGCGTGCTGCGGGGCGAAACGGAAGTGTGGCTGCGCGAGGAAGCGCCCGGCACCCGGATCCGTTCGAGCCGCGCCAAGTCCCGCCGCGGTGATCTGGCGCCGGCGGCCGGTGCGCCGCAGGGCGATGTCGATCCTGAATTGCGCACGCGGCTAAGAGCTTGGCGCTCCGACATTGCCCGCGAACGTGGCGTGCCGGCCTACGTGGTGCTGCACGACGCCACCATCGACGGCATCGTTCGCGCATGGCCGACCACGATGGACGAGCTGCGCAATGTGCCCGGCATCGGCGACAAGAAGCTCGAGCACTACGGCGACGAGCTGCTGCAGATTGTCAGGACGCGGTAGGGGCTCGGTTCGTACCCCGGATTGCGCTGCGCTCCATCCGGGCTACCGACCTCAGCCGTTCCGGAACGCATACCCGTAGCCGTTCAGCGCCGGCGCGCCGCCAAGATGGGCGTAGAGGATCTTCGCGCCCTTCTCGAAATAGCCCTTCTGCGTGAGATCGATCAGGCCCTGCATCGACTTGCCCTCGTAGACGGGATCGGTGATCATGGCTTCGAGACGCGCGGTGAGGCGGATCGCCTCCTTGGTCTCTTCCGACGGCACGCCATAGGCGGGATAAGCATAATCCTCGATCAGCACGACGTCGTCGGCGACGAGATCCTGGCCGAGCTCGACGAGCTTGGCCGTGTTCTGCGCGATCGAGAGCACCTGCGCCTTGGTCTGCGCCGGAGTGAAGGACGCGTCGATGCCGATCACCTTTCGCGCGCGGCCATCGGCGGCGAAGCCGACCAGCATGCCGGCATGGGTGGAGCCGGTGACGGTGCAGACCACGATGTAGTCGAACTTGAAGCCAAGTTCGGTTTCCTGCTTGCGCACTTCCTCGGCGAAGCCGACGTAGCCGAGCCCGCCGAACTTATGCACGGAGGCGCCGGCGGGAATCGCATAGGGCTTGCCGCCCGCCGCCTTCACCTCCTCGATGGCCTCCTCCCAGCTCTTGCGGATGCCGATGTCGAAGCCATCGTCGACCAGGCGCACGTCGGCGCCCATGATGCGCGACAGCATGATGTTGCCGACGCGGTCATAGACGGCGTCCTCGTGCGGCACCCAGGCCTCCTGCACCAGACGGCACTTCATGCCGATCTTGGCCGCGACCGCCGCGATCATGCGGGTGTGGTTGGACTGCACGCCGCCGATCGAGACCAGCGTGTCGGCGTTCGAGGCGATCGCGTCGGGGATGATGTATTCGAGCTTGCGCAGCTTGTTGCCGCCATAAGCGAGCCCGGAATTGCAGTCCTCGCGCTTGGCATAGACCTCGACGTTGCCGCCGAGATGCTTTGACAGCCGCTCCAGCTTTTCGATGGGCGTCGGACCAAAGGTCAGCGGATAGCGCGCGAATTTTTCGAGCATCGTCAGGTCATCCCGATTGGCGTTAATGTCTCCAAAGATGGTAGCATCGCTCTTCCTAAAGGTGCTTTCATATATTTCGCCTCTATTGCGGGTTATCTTGCGACGATCGATTAAATCTGCGGTATTCCTTTCGAAATGAGTGCCAAGTACGGAAGATCCTTCCATGTCCGCTCGTCTTGACCGTATCGACCTTAAGATGTTGAGGTTGCTGCAAAATAACGGCCGGCTGAGCAACGCCGAGCTGGCCGAAACCGTCGCCATCAGTCCCGCCACCTGCCATCGCCGCACCCAGCGCCTGTTCGAGCACGGCTTCATCGCCGCCGTCCGCGCCATGGTCGCGCCGAAGAAGGTGGCAAAGGGCACGCTGGTGATGGTCGGGGTCGTGCTCGACCGCTCGACGCCGGAGAGCTTTGCGATCTTCGAGCAGGCGATCACCAGGCTGAAATTCGTGCTCGACTGTCACCTCGTCGCCGGCGACTTCGACTATTTCCTCAAGATCCGCGTCGGCGACATGGAGGACTTCAACCGCATCCACGGCGAGCAGCTGATCGCGCTGCCCGGCGTGCGCCAGACCCGCACCTTCTTCGTGATGAAGGAAGTCGTCGACAACGCGCCGCTGGAGTTTTGAGCGGAAGCTATTGATGCGCGATCCGCATCATGAGAGATTCAGGTGATGCAGCCATTCCCCTTCCGCCACCTCAATCCGGCCGGACCGGCCTATCGGCGCGGTTGGGTGGACGAGGCGGTCGCCGCGATCGAGGCCGACCAGTGCCGCACGGCCGACACGCATCTGATCCGGTTGATCGTGCCGGCGCTCGCTGGCATCGACATCTATCTGAAAGATGAGTCCACGCATCCGACCGGTAGCCTGAAGCACCGGCTCGCGCGCTCGCTCTTCCTTTACGCGCTCTGCAACGGCCACATCCGCGAAGGCACGCCTGTCGTCGAGGCCTCGTCGGGATCGACCGCAGTGTCGGAAGCCTATTTCGCGCAGATGATCGGCGTGTCCTTCTATGCCGTGATGCCGCGCACGACCTCGGCGGAGAAGATCGCCGCGATCGAGCATTACGGCGGTAACTGCCATCTGATCGACGACGGCCGCGCGCTGTATGCGGAGGCCGGCGCGCTGGCCGCACGGCTGGGCGGCCACTACATGGACCAGTTCACCTTCGCGGAGCGCGCCACCGACTGGCGCGGCAACAACAACATCGCCGAATCCATCTTCACGCAATTGCAGGGCGAGCCGCGCCCACTGCCAGACTGGATCGTGATGGGCGCGGGCACCGGCGGCACCTCGGCCACCATCGGACGCTATTTGCGCTATCGCCAATATCCGACACGGCTATGCGTCGCCGATGTCGAGCATTCCGCTTTCTTCGACTGCTTCAGCTCGCAGGACCGCTCCCATGTCTGCGACCGCCCCTCGCTGATCGAAGGTGTCGGCCGGCCGCGCTGCGAACCCTCCTTCGTGCCGGGCGTGGTCGACCGGATGATGAAGATCCCGGATGCGGCGACGATCGCGGCGATGAACGTGCTATCGCGCCGGCTGCGCCGCGCGGTGGGGGGCTCGACGGGCACCAATTTCCTGGCCCTGTGCCGGCTCGCCTCGGACATGCGAAAGGCGAATCAGACGGGATCGCTGGTGACGCTGATCTGCGATTCCGGCGAGCGCTACCGGCAGACCTATTATGAGCCCGCCTGGCTGAAAGCGCGCGGACTCGATCCAGCGCCGTTCGAGGCGGCCTTGTCGTCGTTCCTCGATACAGCGCAGCCACTGGCGCTTGAGTTCGAAGACGTAACGAATCCGCAGAACTTGCGAAATCCTGAGGCCTGATAGCTGGCGCCTCCCTGCCATTGCAAGATTGCACGGCCGTCACGGCAACTTCACTTGCCTTGCGCGCGCCTGCGGGCGAGTTTCGCGGCTTCTCAACGAGGAGACCTGCCGTGCGCCTTCCCATTCTCGACCCGAAAGACCTGAGTGCCGAACAGAAGCCGCTCTATGACGACATGCGAGCGGGCATCAAGGATCACTTCAAGGGCTTTGTGAACATGCGCGACGATGGCGCGCTGCTCGGGCCCTGGAATCCATGGATCCGTGAGCCGCGCTTCGGCAAGCCGGTGTGGGAGCTGGTCAAGGCGATCGCCGCGAACCCGCTGCTGCCGGCGCCAGTGCGTGAGGTCGCGATCCTCGTCACCGGCTCGCATTTCCGCTCCGGCTACGAGCTCTATGCGCATGTGCTGGTCGCCGAGCAGCGCGGCCTCTCCGACGAGAAGCTCGCGACCATCGTCGCCGGACAGCGGCCGGTCGATCTCACCAAGCAGGAGGCCGTCGCCTACGACGTGGCGTCCGCATTGGTCAGCGGCGGCGTGCTGCCGGAACTGACTTATCGGGCCGCGGTCAAGGAATTCGGCGAGCACGGTGCGGCCGAACTATCCTATCTCGTCGGCGTTTACTGCATGGTGTCGGTCACGCTGAACACGTTCGACGTGCCGGTGCCGGACTAGATCTGCGGTGCGATCACTCCGCCGCCTTGTTCATGGGCGGCGGAGGCGACCAGGCAATACAGCGATTGCGACCTTCGGCCTTCGCCTGGTAGAGCGCGTGATCGGCCGCGCTCATCAAGGCGTCGATGCCGGACATGCTGACACTTGCTTCCGCAATGCCGATGCTCACGGTGACGCCGAACTGAATTTTGTCGGCGGCGATCTGTGCGCTCATCACGCGTTTGCGGATCCTCTCGGCGACGATTCTTGCACGCGACAGGCTGGTTTCGGGCAGCAGAATCGCGAACTCCTCGCCGCCGAAGCGGCCGACGACGTCCGATTTGCGCTTGCCATCGAGGCATGCCGCCGCCACGGCCTTGATCGCTTCGTCTCCGACCGCGTGACCATAGCGGTCGTTGACAGACTTGAAATGGTCGATGTCGAGCATCAGGACCGAAACGGAGCGGTAGTAGCGCTGGAAGCGGCTCCATTCTGCGTCGAGCGAGCCCAGCAAATGGCGGCGATTATAGAGGCCCGTGAGCGGGTCGGTGGTGGCCAGGCGCTCCAGCATGTTGGCCTTGTTGGTGAGATCGGTAATATCGACATAGGTCAGCATGCGGCCGCCGTTCGACATCGTGGTGCAGTGGGCCCTGATCCGCCGCGCATCCGGCGTCTGGAGGTCGCGCACATGATCGCCCGCCTTGACTTCGGCGACGCGCTTGACGGGAAATTTCGCCAGTTCGTTCGCCGGCAGATCGGGCGCGCTCGCACGGTGCACCCGGCTCACCAACGATGCATAGGTCGGGCGGGTGGCGGCTTCCTGTTCGCTCACCTCCCAGAACCGCCGCATGCGCCGGTTCATGAAGCTGGCGTTCAGGTCGCGGTCGAGCAGCAGCACGCCGTCCTCGACGTTCTCGAGGGCGTCGCGCAGCAATTTCAGCTCGTCGGAGTAGCGCACGATGTCGGTGACCGGCGTATAGGTCAGCATCCGCCCGCCGTTGGGCAGAGGCGTGCATTGCATCCGAACGACGTCGCCGCTGGTACGGCGCAGGTCGCGCGGCGACGCATCGCCTACCTGTATTTGACGGACGCGCTCGGCGACATAAGCCTCCAGCTCGGCCGGCGGAATCTCGTAGGCGAGCGTATCGCGGCCATGATGCATCAGCGTCACAAATGACGGGTTGCTGTTGGCGACTTCATCCGGCAACAGCCACATCTGCCGGAACGCCCGATTGATCAATTGCGCGCGGAGATTGGCATCCAGCAGCACGATTCCCAGTGGGACGAAATCGAGTGCCGCGCGAAGCGCCAGCATCTGTCCGCGTATCAGCGAATCGGTCGGCCGCTCCTGCTCGTCCACGGCCTTCGGATCGACATGATCTTCCGCCCCGAGCGCAACCCCGACCTGACGGTCCGACCGCCAGAGCACACGGCAGGAGAGGATCTCCTGGCCCGCGAGCCGGAGCTGGAATTGATCGGGCACGCCGAGGCTGGTCTGCATCTCCAGCGTCGCGCCGTCTTCGGACATCCGGCGCACGACGCAATCGATCGTCGACTGACCGAAGTTGAAGAAGATCTGGCCGGCGAGGAACGTTCGTTCCGATACCAAGCGGGGCATTCCCAACCTCCCAAGCGGAATTGGCTCAGTTTGCCGCAAGCTTATTTGCCGAAAGGTAAGGCGGTGGGCGATTGCGCGAGAGGGCTAACAATTGGTTCACGCATCCGGCGTCGTTTACGTCAGCGGAGAACGCGAAAAGCCCTTCATCATCAACGATGAGCGGGAGCGGCCTTGCTCCGATATGCGTGAAAATGCGGACGCTCCACTTTACGGAAAATCCACCACGGTCCGCAGTCAGCCGCGCACCGCGTAGAGCGGCGTCCGCAACGTCACGCGTTTGCCCTGATCGGGGAATTGCCTGTTGGATGGAATGTGATCGCCCGCGTGGTCAAGCGGTGTCCGCAATCGGTGGACGGTGCGAATGCACGCAGGTACGTTGCCGTGACCGCACGGACACAATCCGCGCCAGAGTGCAGGCCGGACAATGGAGAACGATAGCCATGGACACGTCACGCCGCATCCTGCTCGCCGGACTGGCGGGATTCGCCGTTGCGCCGACCGCCGCTGGAGCCGCGCCCTCGATCGCGGCCGATGACGTGACGGTCGCCGAAGAGCGCTTTGCGCGCATGATCGCAGCTGCGCATGCGCCCGACGTCACCTGCGTGCGACAGGCCGAGCGTTATGCGGACGCGCATTGGCCAAATTACGTCGCGGCGGCGCGTTCCGTCATCGCGGCGAGAGCGTGAGGCATTCTCTTTCCTCTCCCGTTGCGGGAGACGGCAACACGAGGTGTTTCACGTCCCCACCGCCCGCCTGACCTGCTCACCGATCTGCGACAGCACGAGCTGCGCCTGCGGCAGGATGGCGCCCATGGCGTGGAAATTGTGAACCATGCCGTCGTGGCAGACGTGCTCGACCGTGACGCCCGCGGCGAGCAGCTTGCGCGCATAGGCATTGCCCTCGTCGCGCATCGGGTCGTACTCGGCGGTGTGGATGATGGCGGTCGGCAGGTCCGCAAGCCGTGTCGCGCGCAAGGGCGAGATGCGCGGATCGGCGGCATCCAGGTCCTCGGGCAGATAATCGGCGAGATCGGCTTCGATCGTGACGCGGTCGATCAGGTGGCCCTCGGCGAATGCCTCGCGCGAAGGCGAGGCCTCCTCGAAATCCAGCACCGGGCAGATCAGGCATTGCGCGACGATGGAAAGGCCCGCGGCCTGCGCCGCCTCCTGGCACACGATCGCAGCGAGCGTTGCACCGGCGGAATCGCCGCCGAGCACCAGACGCCCGGCGTCGATGCCGAGCGATGCGGCCTCGCGCGCCACCCATTCGGTGGCGGCGATCGCATCGTCCACGGCAGCGGGGAATTTGTGCTCGGGTGCCAGCCGGTAATCGACCGAGACGAGACGGCAGCCGGTCGCATGTGCCAGCGCCGCCGCGACGCGGTCATGCGTGGCGATGCTGCCGGCAACGAGCCCGCCGCCGTGAAAGAACACAAAGCCGGGCGCGCGATCGTCGGCGCCTGCGGGTGAATAGAGGCGATAGGGCAGCGCGCCGCCGGGACCAGGCAGCATTCCGTCGGACGTCGTCACGTCAGGCGCATCGGCGCGCGCAAACTGCATCAGCTTTGCCAATGATTGCCGCCGTGCCTCCACGCTGGGCCGGCTCCGTGCCTGCGGCGCAGCCGCAGCCATCATGGTCAACAAACGCTTTGCGAGCGGATCGAGCGGCATGGTGCTTCCTTTCCCCTTCCGGGAGGGTAACTCACCATTTTCCCGCAGGGAATCATTTAGAAATTGCGCCCAATAGTGGCGCTATAATGCGGCGCCACGCCAAGGGGAGGCCGGTCATGGCCGAGATCAAAAAGCCCATCGCTTATTCGCCGAGCTGGACCTTCTTTGAGGGCAAATGGCATGACGGCAATGTGCCGATCATGGGTCCGCGCACGCATGCGGCCTGGCTCGGCTCCGTCGTGTTCGACGGTGCGCGGGCGTTCGAAGGCGTCGCGCCCGATCTCGACCGTCACGTCGCCCGCGCCAATCAGTCCGCGATCAGCTTTGGGCTGAAGCCGGTGGTCGATACCGGCACCTGGCTGACACTCGCAAAGGAGGGCATCGCACGCTTCGCGCCGAATGCCGAGCTCTACGTCCGTCCGATGTACTGGGCGCGGAACGGCTCGGGCGGCGGCGTGCTGTTCGATCCCGAGACCACCGATTGGTGCCTGTGCATCTACGAGGCGCCGATGCCAAAGCCGGTCGGCAACGCGATCACGGTGTCGCCGTTCCGCAGGCCCACCGCCGAATGCGCCCCGGTCGACGCCAAGGCCGCCTGTCTCTATCCGAACAATTCGCGCGCGCTTGCCGAAGCCGCCTCGCGCGGCTTCCAGAACGCGCTGATGCTCGACATGCTCGGCAACGTCGCGGAGTTCGGCAATTCCAACGTGTTCATGGCCAAGGACGGCGTGGTCTACACGCCGGTGCCGAACGGCACCTTCCTCAACGGCATCACCCGCCAGCGCGTCATCAGCCTGCTTCGCGCCGACGGCGTCACCGTGGTCGAGAAGACGCTGCGCTATGCCGACTTCCTCGCCGCCGACGAGATCTTTTCCACGGGCAACTTCGCGAAAGTCGCGCCGGTGATCCGCATCGACGATCGCGAGCTGCAGCCGGGCCCGCTCTACACCCGCGCGCGCAAGCTCTATTGGGACTTTGCCCACGCGGTGAAGCTGGCGGCATAGCTTCCGCAGTTTCCTTGGGACATGATGGCTTCCTCCAATTTTCCGCATTGCGAGCGAAGCGAAGCAATCCAGGCTATTTCCGCGGCACGAAGGCAATCCAGAATCCGTGCCGCGGAAATAGCTGGATTGCTTCGCTGCGCTCGCAATGACGAGGTGGGGACTGCTGAGGAAATCAGCGGGCCGCGGCGCTCGCGACGCGAGCGCGAACGAGAGGACCTACTCGTCCTTCTTCGACATCCGCTCGAGGCGTTCCTGCATGTCCTTCATCTGCTGGCGCAGATCGTCGATATTGCTGTCCTTCGGGGCTTCTGCGGTCGGCTCCGGCGCCGGCTCCGCGGAGCCGGCGGGGCGGCCTGCGCCGGGCGCGAAAGGCTTGAACATCGAGAAGGTCTGCTGGAACAGCTCCATGTTGCGGCGGACCTGTTCCTCCAGCGGCGCAAACGGGGTCCCGGACAGCGAGGTGGCGATCTGCTTGCGGAACTTCTCCTGCTCCTGCGTGAGCGACGCGATGGCCTGCTCCAGATATTTCGGCACCACCATCTGCATGCTGTCGCCATAGAAGCGGATGAGCTGGCGCAGGAAAGTGGTCGGGAGCAGGTTCTGGCCGGCCTTGTTCTCCTGCTCGAAGATGATCTGGGCAAGTACGGAG
Source organism: Bradyrhizobium sp. 62 (assembly GCF_023073035.1). NCBI lineage: Bacteria > Pseudomonadati > Pseudomonadota > Alphaproteobacteria > Hyphomicrobiales > Nitrobacteraceae > Bradyrhizobium > Bradyrhizobium sp. 62. The sequence goes on along the minus strand of NZ_JADPIT010000035.1, from coordinate 8,488 downwards.
CGGGTGATGTCGTCGCCGGTCTTGGCGTCGTAGACCAGGAAATCTTCGCCGTCCTTGACCATGGAGGCGAGGTCTTCCAGCGTCACGTAAGTGCTCGTCCCGGTGTTATAGAGCCGGCGGTTCGCGTATTTCTTGATGGTGGTGGGTTGGTCTGATTTCGCCATGGGCTCTCACTTGCAAGCGCGGAGAACGGGAACCTGACGGGCTATGCCGCAGGGCGGGAAGAGTACGCAACGCAACAAAATAAGCATTTTCAAAGGGGTCACGCTACCGTTTTGTGCGCCACGGTTAATCGGGCAGCAAAAACGTGCTTGCGAAAGCGCCAAGAACGCTATTTTGAATGCGCTGCGGGATGAATTCGGCCGCCGGCCGATTGACATGCCTCAACGACGTTAACAGGATGCCGTCCGAGACTGGCGAGCCGTTTCCCCAGCCCCGTCTGCCCCCATTCAACCCAGGAGATGCCCATGTCAGACGATGTCGTCATCGTCAGCGCCGCCCGCACCCCGGTCGGAAGCTTCAACGGAGCGTTCGCAACCCTTCCCGCCCATGATCTCGGCGCCATCGCCATCAAGGCCGCGCTGGAGCGCGGCGGCATCGAGCCCGGCCGGGTCTCCGAAGTCATCATGGGCCAGATCCTGACCGCCGCCCAGGGTCAGAACCCGGCTCGCCAGGCTTCGATCAATGCCGGCATTCCGGTCGAGAGCCCGGCCTGGGGCGTCAACCAGCTCTGCGGCTCGGGCCTGCGCACCGTTGCGCTCGGCTATCAGGCACTGCTCAACGGCGATTCCGAGATCGTGGTCGCCGGCGGCCAGGAATCCATGAGCATGGCTCCGCACGCCCAGTACCTGCGTGGCGGCGTCAAGATGGGTGCAGTCGAATTCATCGACACCATGATCAAGGACGGTCTGTGGGACGCCTTCAACGGCTATCACATGGGCAACACCGCCGAGAACGTCGCGCGGCAGTGGCAGATCACCCGCGCCCAGCAGGATGAGTTCGCGGTCGCCTCGCAGCAGAAGGCCGAAGCCGCGCAGAAGGCCGGTAGATTCAACGACGAAATCGTTCCCGTCACCATCAAGGGACGCAAGGGCGATGTCGTCGTCAGCGCCGACGAATATCCGCGCCATGGCGCAACGGTCGACGCGATGGCGAAGCTCCGTCCGGCCTTCGAGAAGGACGGCACGGTCACCGCGGGCTCTGCGTCGGGTATCAATGACGGCGCTGCGGTCGTGGTGCTGATGACCGCCAAGCAGGCTGCCAAGGAAGGCAAGAAGCCGCTCGCGCGCATCGTGTCCTGGGCGCAGGCCGGCGTCGATCCGAAGATCATGGGCTCGGGCCCGATCCCGGCCTCGCGTGCCGCGCTGAAGAAGGCCGGCTGGAATGTCGGCGATCTCGACCTGATCGAGGCCAACGAAGCCTTCGCGGCGCAGGCCTGTGCCGTCAACAAGGATCTCGGCTGGGATACCTCCAAGGTCAACGTCAACGGCGGCGCGATCGCGATCGGCCATCCGGTCGGTGCCTCCGGCGCGCGCGTTCTGGTGACGCTGCTCCACGAAATGCAGAAGCGGGATTCAAAGAAGGGTCTCGCCACGCTGTGCATCGGCGGCGGCATGGGTATCGCGATGTGTGTGGCGCGCGACTGAAGATAGTTGCCGCGTCATTTGCGCGTGCGCTGCACACGTGACTGAGTGCGTTGCACGCGATTAAAAAGGCGGCGGTTGCAAATCAAATATTCTTCGCAACCGTACAAGCCTCGACTAAAGAGAAACGCCCGGCTCGACGCCGGGCGTTTTGTTCTTGATGTCCGTCAAACGTGCCCCATAATCCGCGCTTAAAAACGATCACTCAGAAACGTCCGAAGAGTCCAAGGGAAGGAAATACGATATGGCACGTGTTGCATTGGTGACGGGTGGTACGCGGGGCATCGGAGCTGCGATCAGCAAGGCGCTGAAGGCGGCCGGCTACAAGGTGGCGGCGAGCTATGCCGGCAACGACACCGCGGCGGAGAAGTTCAAGGCCGAGACCGGCATCGCCGTCTACAAATGGGACGTCAGCAGTTTCGATGCTTGCGCCGAGGGCGTGAAGAAGGTCGAGGCCGAGATCGGCCCGATCGACGTGCTCGTCAACAATGCCGGCATTACCCGCGACACCGCCTTTCACAAGATGACGCTCGAGCAGTGGAACGCCGTCATCAATACCAACCTCGGTTCGCTGTTCAACATGACGCGTCCAGTCATTGAAGGCATGCGTGCGCGCAAGTTCGGTCGCATCATCTCGATCTCGTCGATCAACGGCCAAAAGGGACAGTTCGGCCAGGTCAACTATTCCGCGGCAAAGGCCGGTGACATCGGCTTCACCAAGGCACTCGCGCTCGAGAACGCCAAGGGCGGCATCACCGTCAACGCGATCTGCCCCGGCTACATCAACACCGAAATGGTGCAGGCCGTGCCGAAGGACGTCCTGGAAAAGAACGTGATCCCACAGATCCCGGTCAACCGGCTCGGCGAACCGGAAGAGATCGCGCGCGCGGTCGTGTTCCTGGCGGCCGACGAGGCCGGCTTCATCACCGGCTCGACGCTGACCATCAATGGCGGCCAATACCAGGCCTGATGACGCCAATTCTCTCCGCTGGACGTCGCTGAGCCAAATGCCTGTAGCTTCAGGCGCGACAAGGCGATAGTGAAGACGAAAATGCCCGGCCTCGTGCCGGGCATAAACGTCCTCAGAGCCTTTGATCGATGACTCCCCGCACGGCAACGCTGATCGGATTGACCGCGATCCTGATGTGGTCGCTGCTGTCGGTGATGACGGTGGCGACCGGAAAGATCCCGGCGTTCCAGCTGGCCGCGATGACGTTCGCGATCGGCGGTCTCGTCGGCCTGCTCACCTGGATCGGCCGCGGCGAGGCGGCGAAAAGTCTGCGTCAGCCGCTTGCCGTGTGGACCGTCGGTGTCGGCGGACTGTTCGGCTATCACGCGCTGTATTTCCTCGCGCTGCGCTTTGCGCCGCCGGCTGAAGCCGGCCTGCTGAATTATCTGTGGCCGCTCCTGATCGTGCTGTTCTCGTCGTTCCTGCCGGGCGAGCGGCTTGCCGTGCATCACGTCGTGGGCGCCGTGCTCGGCCTCGTCGGCACCGTGCTGCTGTTCGCCGGGAACACCTCCGGCTTCACGCAGGGTCAATTGCCGGGATTGGCCGCGGCCTTCATCGCAGCGTTCGTGTGGGCGACCTATTCGGTGTTGTCGCGGCGATTGAAGGCGGTGCCGACCGATGCGGTCGCGGGATTTTGCCTCGCCACCGCGGTGCTCGCCGCGCTGATGCATGGACTGCTCGAAACCACGGTGTGGCCGGACACGACCTTGCAATGGCTCTCCGTGATCGCGCTCGGCATCGGTCCGGTCGGTGCTGCGTTCTACGCCTGGGACATCGGCATGAAGCGCGGCGACATCCGCGTGCTCGGCGCCGCGTCCTACGCGACGCCGCTACTCTCGACCGGCTTCCTCATCGCCGCCGGATTCGCCAATGCCAGCGCCAACATCACCATCGCGGCGATCCTGATCGCCGGCGGCGGCCTGATAGCCGCGAAGGACATGGTGCTGCGAAAGCGGTAGCGTCATTGCCGGCGCAAGCCGAAGCGACGGGGCCTTAGGGTTCCCAGCCCTTGGGCGCGAGCTCGAACTTCGCGAACTCGAAGGCCGGCGCCACAGTGCAGCCGACCAGGGTCCACTCGCCGGTGGTCTCCGCCGTCTGCCAGGCATCCGCCGGCACGATCGCCTGTGGCCGCTCGCCGTTCAACAGGTCCGCGCCGAGCCGCACCTCGTGCTGAGAGCAGCCGTCATGGGTGATGCGCAGCGTCAGCGGGCTGCCGGCGTAATAGTGCCAGCTCTCGACCGCATCGATGCGGTGCCAGTGCGAACGCTCGCCGCGCGCCAGCAGGAAGTAGATCAGCGTCGAGCGCGCGCGGCCGTTGGTGTCGGTGGTCTGATCGCGAAACGTCTCGCGATAGTGCCCGCCTTCGGGATGCGGTCGGAGTTCAAGGCGCGCGATGATCTCGGCTGCGGTCGGCATCGATTCCCGTCAGGATTTGATCTTCAGGACTTGCTCCTCAAGATTTGTTCTTGCGCTCGCGCAGCTCGCCGAACACCGCGGTGGCATCCGCGCCCTTCATGTGCAGCCTGGCTGCGATCGAGGGTTCATCAGCGCGCAGGAACACGTTTGTCCGCTTTTCATCACCAAGCAGCGAGGGAACGGTCGGCTTGTTCTCGGCCCGCAGCCTCGCCACCTCGGCCGCGCGCGCCTGCAGCGCCGCATTGTCGGGGTCGACGGTCAGCGCGAACTTGACGTTGGACGCCGTGTATTCATGGCCGCAATAGAGCTTGAAGTCGTCGGGCAGGGCACGCAGCTTCAGAAGCGAATCCCACATCATCGGATAGGTGCCCTCGAACACGCGGCCGCAGCCGATCGAGAACAGCGTGTCGGCGGCGAACAGCGCTTTCTCGGTGTCGAACACGTAGGAGATGTGGTCGAGCGTGTGGCCGGGCGTCTCCAGTACGCGCCCCAGCAAGCTGCCGACCTTGACGATTTCGGCATTGGCGACGCGCAGGTCAACGTCTGCGATCTTAGTCGTCTTGTCATGCGGCGCGACGACGCGGCAATTGTATTTCTGCTTGAGTTCGGCGACCCCGCCGACATGATCGCCATGATGATGGGTGATCAGGATGTCGGTGAGCTGCCAGCCCTCGCGCTCGAGCGCCTTCAGGATGGGGCCGGCCTCCGGCGCGTCGATCGACGCCGTCGCCTTGGTTTCCACATCGTGGATCAGGTAACCGAAATTGTCGTTTAAACAGGTGAAAGTACGAATTTCGGCGGCCATGTCATCTCCGATCGCGCTCAGCTCCGTCAGACAAATATGGCGTTAACGTTGCGCAGGCAATGCAATATTCCGCGCGCGGGGGCCGCCTCGTGCATGTTACATTGCGATCATGACCATTGATGTCGTCGACCTCCGCGAGTTCTACTCCCGTCGCCTCGGGATTGTGGCGCGGCAAATGATCAATCGCGGCATTCGGGAGCGCTGGCCGCGCGTCGATGGCCAGCGGGTGCTCGGCTTCGGCTATCCCACGCCCTATCTCGGGTTGTTCCGCGAGGACGCGGAGCGCTGCATCGCCTTCATGCCGTCGGCGCAGGGCGTCCTGAAATGGCCGACGGGACGGCCGGCGCTCGCCTCGCTGGTGGATGAGTTCTCGCTGCCGCTTCCCGACGCCGCGGTGGATCGCATCCTGCTGGTCCACGCACTGGAAATGTCGGACGATCCGGCCGCGCTGCTGCGCGAGGCGTGGCGCGTGCTGTCGCCGTCCGGTCGCGTGATTGCGGTGATCCCGAACCGGCGCGGGGTGTGGACCCGCACCGACAGCACGCCGTTCGGTCACGGCCGGCCCTATTCGCGCTCGCAGATCACCGACCTGTTGCGCCAGACCTGGTTCACCCCGACCGCCTGGGGCGAGGCGCTGTTCATGCCGCCCTATGCGGGCGGTTGGGTGCTGAAATCCGCACAGATGTGGGAGCGGGCCGGCGCGGCGCTGTCGCTGCCCTTTGCCGGCGTGCACATCGTCGAGGCGACCAAGCAGGTCTACCGCGCAATCCCCGCCAAGCGCGAGCGGGCGCGGCTGATTCCCTCGCTGGCGAAGCCGGTGCTGGTGCCGTCCTCGACGACGGCGACGCGCAGCTAAAAACAAATCGTCCCGGACATGCCGGGACGATTCAGGTCAGGGAATCTGGCGCAGGATGTCCGGCGAAAAGCTTACTCGCCGGGGGCCACTTCGTCGCTCGAGGCGGCCGGAGCGGCTTCGCGCTCGGGGCGCGGGCCATTCGGTCGGCGGCGGCGCCGTGGAAAGCGCTCGCCACTACCAGCACCTTCGAAGCCGGCCTGGCCGGGCGCGCCACTGTTCACCTGCGGCTGCGGCCCGGTGATGAAGGACGGCAGACGATCGACGCTGACGGCGTCGGCGACGACGGGCTGGGGCTGGTTCAGCGGCAGCGGTTGCGGCTGGGGCTGATATTGCGGCTGCGGACGATGGTCGCGTTCGCGATGCTCGCGCGGCTGCTGGTTGTCGCGCTGATAGTGGTTGTCGCGGGGCTGATGATCGCGCGGCTGATGATCGCGCGGGCCGTCGCGGTCGCGGGTGAAGGGCTGCGGTGGCGGCTGTGGGACAAAACCCGGCTCCTGGCCGAAGTTCGAGAAATTCTCGCCGTCGTCCTCGCCGTCGTCGCCGCTGCTGTTGCTGATGGGCTCGTCGCCGCGTGGCTGCTGGTTCTGCCGGAACTGTTCCTGAGCCGTCGCGATCAGGCGAAAATAATGCTCGGCATGCTGGTAGTAATTCTCGGCCGCAACGGGGTCTCCGGAGGAGCGCGCGTCGCGCGCGAGCTGGAGATATTTTTCAGCAATATGCGAAGCCGTGCCGCGGATCTTGATGTCGGGTCCGTTGGACTCGTAGACCCGGGTCATCGGGTTCTGGCCGCGCCGGTTATTATTGTTGTTATTGTTATTATTATTGTTGCGGTTGCGCATCCGCTGCTTGTTCTGACCGTTTCTCATGTCCTGCCTTTAATTCCAGCCCTAAAGGTTGCACGCATTACTGATTGCCGAGAGTGACCTGATGACAGCGGTTCACATCGCTTGCGCGCAACCGCACGCAAGAGCGCATTGATCCTTGCCGATGTTCGTCGACCGTCGCGTTCAACAAAAGACGCGTTCCCCACCGCCAGCATCCATCGCCAGCGAACCCATTCATATCGCCTGCCGAAACAAGCCCTGCTTTGTTGCGTAAGTCTTCAAGCGCAATATCAGGCTTTCGTTCACGTTGCGGTCGGTAAGCAGCGCAGCTCAAACGGCCATCGCGCTCAACAGGACCTGCGGCTTGGAACCTTTATCAGTAAGCTCTCGCCCGAGAGCCCGGCTTTCGCCCGTAAGTCTACGGGGCCGGCACCGATGTGTTGATCGGAAGGTAGTCGTTCCCAAGGGATATTCCAAGAGGTTTTTTGCAGCCCAATCCGGCTTTTATGGGGGCATTTTCCGGGCCGAAACCGCCCGCGGGATGCCCGCCAGATCGGCCTTGGGCGGCCCGTCCACGACCAACGCGGCAGCCGTCAGCAAGGTTTCAATATTTCGGGCCTGGCCCTGTCCGGCCTCGACGATCAGTGCTCCGCCGGGGGCGAGACGTTCAGCCGCCTGCGGGATCAGGGCGCGATAGGCGTCGTAACCGTCATTGCCGCCGTCGAGCGCCAGATGCGGATCATGCTCGCGCACCTCGATGCTCAGTTTCGGAATTTCTGCCGACGGGATGTAGGGCGGGTTCGACACGACGAGGTCGAACGGGCCGCGGAGCGCCGCTGCGTAGGAGCAGGCGACGAAGCTGGCGCGGTCGGCGAGGCCCAGAGCCGCGGCGTTGTCTCTGGCGGTGTTGAGCGCGGTCAGACTGAGATCGGTGCCGACGCCGAAGGCGCCGGGAATTTCGTGCAGCAGCGCGAGCAGGATGGCGCCGGATCCGGTGCCGATATCGGCGATGCGCGGGCGCTGTCCCGATATCGTGAGCCCACGAAAGATCTCGAGCGCGAGCTCGACCACCGTCTCGGTATCGGGACGCGGCACCAGGGTCGCCTCGGACAGCTGGAACGGCAGGCCCCAGAATTCCCGAGCGCCGAGAATGCGGGCGACCGGCTCATGCGCGAGCCGGCGCTTTGCGTACGCTTCCAGCCGCGCAGCCTCTTCGGGTGCGAGTTGCCGGGCCGCCTGCGTCACCATGCCAGTCAGATCAAGCCTCAGCGCAGCCCCTACGAGCAGGCGCGCATCGAGAGCGGGCTGCTCGATGCCGGCCGATTGCAGCCGTGCTGCAAGCGCGCGCCGCGCACTCTCGATGCTGTGTCCGGGATCGAAATCTGTCGCCAATGGAACCATCCTGCCTGGCATCGTGGATAGGCCGGCTGGCTTGCTTGCGTCAACGGAAAGGAGCGCGTCAGATCGCGCCTCGCACCGACGGAGGGATCCATGACGCGCTACGACGATCAGAACGTCTTCGCAAAGATCCTGCGCGGCGAGATCCCCTGCTTCGAGGTTTTCAGGGACGACCGTAGCCTCGCCTTCCTCGATATCATGCCGCGCTCGCCCGGGCACACGCTGGTCGTTCCCAGGGCGCGGGCACGCGGCATCCTCGACATCGCGGATGACGACCTCGCCGCGGTCGCCCGAACCGCCAAGCGGATCGCGATTGCCGCGATGAAGGCGTTCGACGCCGAGGGCATCATCCTTCAGCAGTTCAGCGAGCCGGCCAGCGGCCAGGTGGTCTTTCACCTGCACATGCACGTCATGCCGGTCAGGGCCGGGACCGAGCTGCTGCCGGCGCAGACGCGCAAGGAGGACATGACGGTGCTCGCCGCTCACGCCAGGCGAATGATCGCCGCTCTCTAGACGCCGAGATAGCGCTGGAGCAGC
>NZ_JADPIT010000019.1:226717-234545 GCF_023073035.1 Bradyrhizobium sp. 62 | reverse complement strand
TGCTTGTGAACGCCTTCTGTCAATTTCGCCTTTGGTCGAACGACGAAAATTATCTCGTGAAAACATATCGCATCACGATATATATTAGTCTTTGTGAGTACGAGGCTGGCGGGTTCGGCGAGAGAAATGGCGCGGCAGACGACGGTGGCGGGTACCCGGAAGCGACGGTCTTGGCCGCAAGGTGCGGAGCGGCAGGAGGCGGGGTGGCCAGTGGAAGAGGCGAACGGACAGCGAGCGACACCGCAGTCCGGCGATGCCTCGCGCATGCCCGATCCGCGCAACTGGCCGGCCGGCCGGCGCGGGCCCGCCGTCGGCCCCGTTCAGGCGAAGCGCGCACCCGGTCCGATGCAGAAGCTGAGCGTGCGCGCCCAGAACGTCCTCAAGGAGCTCGCGGTCGAGCTCACTGCCGAGCAGCCGCCGAAGGGGAATTGGTCGCCCTCGCGCGAATTGCTGCTTGCTCTGACGGCTGAACGCCTCGCCACCGCGCGCAATTGCGGCCCTCACACGATGAGGGAGATCATCGACTGGGCGCAGGGCTGCGGCGTGACCATCAAGCCGGTGATCCCACCCGGCGGCTCGCTGTCGCAGATGTGGGCGGAGATGATTACCAATGCATCCGCCGGTACCTTGACCAGCTCCGAGATTGCCGGCGCGCTGCAGCGCTCGATCCGGCGGAAGAGCGTCCGCATCCCGATCGCGTTACAGGTCATCCTGGTGAAGATCCTGCTGTCCAGCTTCGAATAGGTGGCGATATTTGTGCATCCGGGGCGCCGGTCGGTTGGTTCGGCCTGACCTTCCTTGCTAGTCTCGGTGAGGCCGCCCGTTGCACCGGCTGGCTCGACGTCGCAGGCAGGGAATGGCCCCATCGAAGCGGAAGACGACACGCCCGGCGCGTGCTGTGCCCACAAAGAGTGGCGCGATGCGCGAGGCCGACTACGCGGCGCTTGCGCAGTTTCGCTATCAGCTCCGAACCTTCCTGGCCTTCAGCGAAGCCGCGGCTCAGAGCGCCGGGTTGACGCCGCAGCAGCACCAGGCGCTGCTGGCGATCAAGGGATTGGCTGCCCCTGATGGCGCCAGCGTCGGCGACATCGCGCGCTTCCTGCTGATCCGGCACCACACCGCGGTGGAGCTGGTGGATCGCATGGCGAAACTGAAGCTGATTGGCCGGGAAGCCGACCCCGATGATGCGCGGCGCGTCTTGGTCAAGCTGACAGCGAAGGGCGAGCGGAAGCTGCGATCCCTCTCGCGCATCCATCTGGACGAGCTCAGCGCCGCCGCGCCCGGTTTGGGCAAGATCCTGCGAGCGTTTCGAGCAAAGAGACGCTGAGGACACGCTGAAGAAAGCGCGAAGCCGCGAGCTTTACGCCGCCGCGCCCTGGGCGGCGAGCTGCGCGGCCTGGTGCTCGGTGGTCAGCGCGTCGGTCAGTTCGCCCAGCGCTTCGCCCGCGATCACCTGCGGCAGCTTGTAGAGCGTCAAATTGATGCGGTGATCGGTGACGCGTCCTTGCGGAAAATTGTAAGTGCGGATGCGCTCGCTGCGGTCGCCGGAGCCGACCTTCTCCTTGCGCTCGGCCGAGCGCGCCGCGTCGAGGCGTTGCTGCTCGGCGTCGTAGATGCGCGAACGCAGGATGTTCATGGCGGAAGCGCGATTTTTGTGCTGCGAGCGGCTGTCCTGCATCATCACCACGATGCCGGTCGGGATGTGGGTGATGCGGATCGCCGATTCGGTCTTGTTGACGTGCTGGCCGCCGGCGCCTCCGGCGCGCATCGTCTCGATACGCAAATCATCGTTCCGGATCTCGACATCGACCTCCTCGACCTCGGGCATCACGGCGACGGTGGCGGCGGATGTGTGGATGCGCCCCTGCGTCTCGGTGTCCGGCACGCGCTGTACGCGGTGCACGCCGGATTCGAACTTCAGCTTCGAGAACGCGCCGCGGCCCTGCACCTCCGCGATGATTTCCTTATAGCCGCCGACGCTGCCTTCGCTGGCCGAGATCACCTCGACCTTCCAGCCCTGTAGGGCCGCGAAGCGCTCGTACATCCGGAACAGGTCTCCGGCGAACAGCGAAGCCTCGTCGCCGCCGGTGCCGGCGCGGATTTCCAGCACCACGTTGCGGTCATCCATCGCGTCCTTCGGCAGCAGCGCGACGCGGATCTTCTGGACCAGCTCCTCGATCCTCGGCGTCAGCTCGCCGCGCTCGGCTTCCGCCATGGCGCGCATCTCGGCATCGGTCGCGGGGTCGGCGATCAGTGCCTCGGTGTCGGCGAGCTCCTTGACGGCCGATCGATAGGTCTTGACCGCTTCGATCAATGGCGTGAGCTCGGCGAGCTCACGTGTGATCTGCACATAGCGTTCGGAAGCGAGCTGACCGAGCGATTCGGCCTCCAGCGAGGCGTGATGCGCGAGCAGGACGTCCAGTTTGGCTTCGGGGAGTGACGACATCGGTTCAGTCTCAAAATGCGGAAAAGGGCGAGGCGGCAGGAAGCGGCGACAGGCCCGCTACAACGCCAGGCCTTCGGCCTCGGCAAATTCCGTCAGCTTCTGCCGGATCGAGACGCTGCCGGCGGGCGCGTCCAGCAACGGGCCGAGCATCGCTTCGGCCTTCTTGGCGTCGAGATCGATCACCATCGCCTTGACCGGGCCAAGCGCGGTGGCGGAGAGCGACAGCGAGTGATAGCCCATCGCGATCAGCGCCAGCGCGCCGATCGGCTTCGAAGCCATCTCGCCGCAGAGCGACAGCGATTTCTTCGCGGCTTGCGTCTTGCGTGCGATGTCGCGAAGCGCGCGCAGGATCGGCGCCGACATGGTGTCGAAGCGCTCGGAGACTTTTGCGTTGCCGCGGTCGACCGCGAACAGGAACTGGAACAGATCGTTGGATCCGACCGAGATGAAGTCGACCTTCTTGAGGAGTTCGTCGAGCTGATAGAGCAGCGCCGGCACCTCGACCATGGTGCCGATGTCGATTCTTTCAGGCAGCGTGTGGCCGTGCTGGCGCAGATAGGTCAGCTCGCGCTCGACCAGCGCCTTCGCCGAATCGAATTCGGCGACCTCCGAGATCATCGGGAACATGATGCGCAGCGCGCGGCCACCTCCGGCGCGCAGCAACGCGCGGATCTGGCCGCGCAACAGGCCGGGACGGTCGAGCCCGAGCCGAATCGCGCGCCATCCGAGCGCGGGATTCTCCTCGATCACCGCTTCCATGTAAGGCAGCGCCTTGTCGCCGCCGATGTCGAGGGTGCGGAAGGTGACGGGCTTCGTGCCGGCGGCATCCAGCACGGTGCGATAGAGCGCGAGCTGGTCGCTGGTGCGCGGCAGGCTCTGGCCGACCATGAATTGCAGCTCGGTGCGGAACAGGCCGATGCCGGCGCTGCCGGTGTCTTCGATGTGCGGCAGGTCGATCGCCAACCCGGCATTGATCATCAGCTCGACCTTCTGGCCGTCTTTGGTGACGCAGGGCCGGTCGCGCAGCGCCAGATACTGCGCCTGGCGGCGGGCGCGGAAGCGCACGCGCTCGGCGAAGGCCGCTTCGACCTCCTGCGACGGGCGCACATAGATCATGCCGGAAGTGCCGTCGACGATGACGGCGTCGCCGGGATCGGCGATGCCAGGCGCGTTCGGGACTTCGCCGACCGCGGGAATGCCGAGCGCGCGCGCCACGATCGAGACGTGGGAATTGGCGGTGCCTTCCTCCAATATGATGCCGCGCAGGCGCTTGCGGTCGTAGTCGAGCAGCGCCGCCGGGCCCATCGCGCGCGCGATGACGATGGCATTGTCGGGCAATTGTTCGCGTGAAGGCGCGTGATCCTGGCCGACCAGCTGCCGCATCAGGCGATAGCCGAGATCCTCGAGATCATGCAGTCGGTCGCGCAAATAGGGATCGGTCGAGCGCAGCATGCGCGCGCGGGTGTCGGATTGCACGCGCTCGACGGCGGCTTCCGCCGTGAGGCCGGTGGCGACCGCCTCGTGCAGCTTGTGCGACCAGCCCTGGTCGTTGGCGAACATGCGGTAGGCTTCCAGCACCTCGCGATGCTCGCCGCCTTCCGCGACGTCGCCGCGCTCCAGCATGCGGTCGAGATCGGCGCGCAGCTTGGCGAGCGCGGTGTCGAGCCGCTTGATCTCCTTCGGCAGGTCCTCGGCGATGTAGTCCTTGATGACGACGCGCGGCTCGTGCAGCACGACATGGCCGAGCGCGATGCCTTCCGACAGGATGGCGCCGACCTTCTGCGCCGAATGACGTGCCGCGGGCTCATGGCCCGGCTGGGCCAGCGCAGACAGCTCGCCGGAGGCGATCAGCTCCGCCAGCACCATCGCGGTGGTCTGAAGCGCCTCGAGCTCCTCCTCGACATAGTTGCGCTTGGCGCGGTTCTGCACCACCAGCACGCCGAGCGTGTTGCCGGCGCGCAGGACCGGCACGCCGAGGAAGGAGTGGTAGATTTCTTCGCCGGTCTCGGGGCGGAACGAGAACGCCGGGTGACTCTGTGCGTCGTTCAGATTGAGTGGGGTCGCCTCGCTGGCCACAAGGCCAACCAAGCCCTCATGGGCGGTCAGCACGGTGTGGTGCACCGCCTCGCGGTTGAGGCCTTCGGTGGCATAGAGCTCGAGCGTGTTGTCGACGCGCAGCACATAGACCGAGCACACCTCGGCCACCATGTTGGCGGCGATCAGCACCACAATCTTGTCCAGCCGCTCCTGGGCCGAGACCTGCTCCGCCATGGTTTCGCGGAGCCGTCTCAACAAGACGCGGGGACCTCCCGACGCGCTCCGCATGGACCGTCAATCTCCTCCGTCTGCCGGGGCCGAAAGGGCCCGCGGCGGCTCGCCCAGAAATCCAGAAAAACAACAAATTTGCTCGTCCGGCGCCAGCCCCGGCGGTTGCCTGGGCCGAATCAGCACCGCCTCAACTGGGGCACAGTTTCCGGCAGCCCACCCTGTTCGCCGTATAGCGAATTGGGGTTTGTTTTGCCAAGCAAAACGCCTGCCAAACACGAAAGTGTGGACACTTCGCGTTTGCTGCGACCGCTAAGAGAAAATTAGCCTAAGCCTGATCGAGACCGTAGAGCGTGTGCAAGGTGCGCACCGCAAGCTCGGTATAGGCGGTGTCGATCAGGACCGAGAATTTGATCTCGGAGGTTGTAATGGCCCGGATGTTGATATTCCGTCCTGCGAGGGCCGAGAACGCTTGGGCGGCAACGCCGGCATGGCTGCGCATGCCGCTGCCGATCACCGAGATCTTGGCGACGTCGGTCGCGGTGTCGAGCCGGGCATAATTGATCTGGCCCTTGGCCGCGGTGATCGTCTCCTTGGCCCTGGTGTAGTCGGCGGCCGGAACCGTGAAGGTGAGGTCGGTGGTCTTGCCGTCCTCGGAGACGTTCTGCACGATCATGTCGACGTTGATGTTGGCCTCCGCGAGCGGGCCGAAGATCGACGCCGCCACGCCGGGCTTGTCCTCGATCTGGCGTACCGAGATCTGGGCCTCGTCCTTCGAAAAGGCGATGCCGGTGACGACGTGGCTTTCCATGATCTCCTCCTCGCTGCAGATCAGCGTGCCGGGCGGCTGGTTGGCATGCGGATCGATATCCTCGGGCTTGTCGAAGCTCGAGCGGACGAAAATCGGCATGTTGTGGACCATACCGAGTTCCACGGAGCGGACCTGGAGCACCTTGGCGCCCTGGGAGGCCAGCTCCAGCATGTCTTCGAACGCGATCTTGTCGAGCCTCTTGGCCTTCGGCACGATTCGCGGATCGGTGGTGTAGACACCGTCGACGTCGGTGTAGATGTCGCAGCGGTCCGCCTTGACGGCGGCGGCGATTGCCACGGCCGAGGTGTCGGAGCCGCCGCGGCCGAGCGTGGTGATGCGGTTGGTCTCCGGGTTGATGCCCTGGAAGCCGGCGATCACGGCGACTTCCTTGCGCTCCCTGAAGCGCTTGATGATCTCGCTGCCGTCGATGCCCTCGATCCGGGCCGAAGCATGGGCGTCGCTGGTCGTGATCGGGATCTGCCAGCCCTGCCAGGAGCGGGCCTGGATACCCATGCCCTGAAGCACGATGGCAAGCAGGCCGGAGGTCACCTGTTCGCCCGAGGCGACCACGGCGTCATATTCGCGCGCGTCGTGCATCGGCGAGGCCTCGGTGCACCAGGCCACCAGCTCGTTGGTTTTACCGGACATCGCCGAGACGACCACGGCCACTTCATGGCCGGCGTCGACCTCACGCTTCACATGGCGTGCGACGTTGCGGATACGTTCGATGTTGGCGACGGACGTGCCGCCGAATTTCATCACGAGGCGGCTCATGACGACGCGTGCATTCCTTCATAAGGATCAGTATGGTGGCCCGCACTGGACGGGCCTCGCGGACACCGACCGCGCGTATACATAGCGTCGGGGCCGGGGGCAAGCGGGTTCCTGCGGGGCAGGGTGCGGGGTAGTGGGTTAACCGAGATCATGGCGCGCTATATCGACGAGATCCTGCAGCCTGGCGAGAAGGTGTTGTATTCGACCAATGCGCATTGGATCTTCTATTTTCCGGCGATCCTGGCCTGGATCGTGGCGCTGGTCCTGTTCGTCCTGTCCCGGCAAACCATCGTCGAGGGGCTTGTCCTGCTCTGTCTCGTCGCGGCCGGCCTGGTGGCTCTGGCGGCGCTGTACTGGACCGTGAAGGGCTGGTTCCATCGCTTTACCACCGAGACCGACGTCACCAATTTGCGGGTCGTGCACAAGACCGGCTTCATCAAGCGCCGCACCTTCGAGATGGCGCTGGACAAGGTCGAGAGCGTCGATGTGAATCAGACCATTCTCGGACGTATTCTCAACTATGGCGATGTGACCATCAATGGCGTGGGGGAAGGTCGCGAAACCATCCGGACCATCGCCTCGCCGCTCGCCTTCCGTAGTTCGATCACCACGCGGTAGGACCGCGCGTAACCATGAGCATGCAGCAAGATACTTCCGCAACCGCAACCACCCCGCCGGGCTCGACCGTCGACGCCGCCGAGATCGCGAAATTCTCAAAACTTTCGGCCGAGTGGTGGGACCCCAACGGCAAGATGGCGCCGCTGCACCGGATCAACCCGCTGCGGCTCGGCTACATCCGCGATGCCGCCTGCCGCAAGTTCGAGCGCAACGTGCGCAGCCTCAACTGCCTCGGCGGTCTGCGCGTGCTCGACATCGGCTGCGGCGCCGGCCTGCTCTGCGAGCCGCTGTCGCGCCTGGGCGCGCAGGTCATCGGCGTCGATCCGTCGGTCAGCAACATCGCGGCCGCGAAGCTGCATGCCGACAAGGCGCATCTCGCGATCGACTATCGCTGCACCACGGTGGAGGAGATCGACCCGCGCGAGCGCTTCGACATCGTGCTGGCGATGGAGGTGGTCGAGCACGTCGTCGACGTCGGCGTTTTCCTGAAGCGCTGCGCGGCGATGCTGAAGCCGAACGGCCTGATGGTGGTCTCGACGCTGAACAGGAACTGGAAGAGTTTTGCGCTCGCCATCGTCGGCGCCGAATACGTCCTGCGCTGGCTGCCGCGCGGCACCCACGAGTGGAACAAGTTCGTCACCCCCGACGAGCTGACGAAATACCTGCTCGACAACCGCCTGGTCATTACCGAGCAGACCGGCGTCGTCTACAGCCCCTTCGCCGACAGATGGACCCTCTCGTCAGACATGGACGTGAACTACATGGTGGTGGCGGAAGGCATGGTGTGAGGCCGCGCCGCTCGTGGCGGCCTAGCTGTCTCCGCAAATATAGGTGTCGTCCCGGCGAAGGCCGGGACCCATACCCTCAGGAAGAAGTTGCGGCGCGAAGCAGGCAACCACGAATCTTCGCCAAAT
>NZ_JADPIT010000019.1:218868-226707 GCF_023073035.1 Bradyrhizobium sp. 62 | reverse complement strand
GTCCCGGCCTTCGCCGGGACGACACTGAGTTTGTGGCGATAGCATCGCACCCATGACGTTCGTGTGGTTGACCCATTGAACAGCTAGCGGCAGGTTGGCCGCGATCTCTGGCCCCCCGCACCCCATCCCCCATGTTCACCATCGCCAGCCTCTGGATTCCCTTTACCGTCATTGCCGCGCTCGGCCAGGTCGCGCGCAATGCGATGCAGCGATCGCTGACGAAGCCGCTGGGGACCTGGGGCGCAACCAATATCCGCTTCCTGTTCGGCTTTCCGTTCTCGCTGCTGTTTCTCACGGTGGTGCTGGTCGCGACCGGCGATCATCTCGGCATGCCGTCCGGCGTGTTCTGGCCGTGGCTCCTGCTCGGCGCCCTCAGCCAGATCGTCGCGACCGGCCTGATGCTGCTCGCCATGAACGACCGTTCCTTCGTGGTGACGACGGCCTATTTGAAAACCGAGGCGATCCAGACCGCCATCTTCGGCTTCGTCTTCCTCGGCGATCATCTGACATGGCTGAAGGTGCTTGCGATCGTGATCGCGACCATCGGCGTCGTCATCACCGCGCTGCGTCCCGGTGGCGAGAAGAGCTTTGCCGAATTGAAGCCGACCCTCACCGGGCTCGTCGCGGCGGCAGCGTTCGCGTTGTCAGCGGTCGGTTTCCGCGGCGCCATCATCAACGTGCCTGATGTCTCGTTCGTGACGGCGGCATCGTTCACCCTGGTGCTCGGCCTGTTCGTGCAGACGCTGATCCTGACGATCTACCTGCTCTGGCGCGCGCCAAAAGTGCTTCAGGGCATCCTCTCGATGTGGCGACCCTCGATGCTGGCCGGCTTCACCGGCGCCTTCGCCTCGCAGTTCTGGTTCCTTGCCTTTGCGCTGACGGCCGCCGCCAATGTCCGCACGCTCGCCTTGATCGAGGTGCTGTTCGCGCAAGGCGTGGCCTATTACTCGTTCAAGCAGCCGATCGCGGCGCGCGAGGTGATCGGAATCGCGCTGATCGTGGTTGGCGTGGCCGTCCTGGTGGGAGTCTAGTTCCGATCTTCCGGCAGCGTCGGCAGCGGCGACACCTCGATGCCTTCGTCGATCAGCGACTTGGCCTCGTCGGGCGAGGCCTCGCCGTAGATCGGACGGTGCTCCTTGTCGCCGTAATGCATCGCGCGGGCTTCGGTGGCGAATCGCTCACCGACATTGTCGGCGTTCTTCACGATGTGATCGCGCAGCTCTTTGAGCTTGGCACGCAGCTCGCGCTCCTGCGCCATCAACAGCGAGGTCGGTGCGGATTGCGCAGCCTCGGGCGCGGGCGTCGTGGCGGTGGGCTCAGGCGGCGGCGTGGCGCGTCCGCGGCCCTTCTTGCCGACGATGCGCGGCGCCATGATCGCCTTGTCGACCTTCGCCGAGCCGCAGATCGGACATGTCACGAGCTTGCGCTTCACCTGAGAATCGTACGCGGCCGAGCTCTGGAACCAACTCTCGAAGTCATGGCTCCGGTCGCAGCGGAGCGCGTAGCGGATCATGCCGATCCCCGCACCAGGTGCAGATGGTCCGGCCCCGCCTTGGGGTCGGCGACGCCGAAGCGGCGGCCGTGCTGGAGCGAGGGGATCGCGCGGCGCGCGGTCTCGACCTTGGCCGGGTCGATTTTTGCCATGATGATGCCGGGCTCGACGTCGCCTTCGGCGAGGATCTCGCCCCAGGGATCGATGATCAGCGAATGGCCATAGGTCTCGCGCTTGTTCTCATGCAGGCCTGCCTGCGCCGCGGCGAAGATGAAGCACCCGGTCTCGATCGCGCGCGCACGCAACAGCACGTGCCAATGCGCCTCGCCGGTCTTGCGGGTGAAGGCCGAGGGCACCGTGATGAAGTACGCGCCGCTTTCGGCCAGCGCGCGGTAGAGCGCGGGGAAGCGCACGTCATAACAGATCGTCAGGCCGACGCGGCCCCAGGGCAGGTCGGAGATAACGGCCGTCTCGCCCGGCTGGTAATTGGCGGATTCGCGATAGCTCTCGCCGTCCGGCAGCTCGATGTCGAACATGTGGATCTTGTCGTAGCTCGCGAGCACATTGCCCTCGGGCCCGATCAGGAAGGAGCGGTTGACCGCTTTTTCGTCCGAAAAGCGCAGCGCCAGCGAGCCGACATGGATGTGGATCTTCAGTTCGGCCGCGAGCGCCCGGTAGGCCCTCAGCGAGTTGTCGTCGTCTTGGCTCTGAAGGTGCTCGAACAGTGCCTTGCGGTTGAGCTGCATCATGTTGCTGACTTCGGGCGTCTGCACGTAGTCGGCGCCATTGGCCGCAGCCTGGCGGATCAGCCTGGTGGCCTGCGCGAGGCTCGGCTCGGGCATCAGGCCGGTGCGCATCTGCACCATCGCCGCCGTGAAGGTCCTGTTGTCGCTCATGACTCCGCCTTGACGCTTTCGAGCATGGCGTCGAGCTTGCCTTCGCGATCGAGCGCGTAGAGCTCGTCGCAGCCTCCGACATGGGTTCCGCCGATCCAGATCTGCGGGAAGGTCGAGCCCTCGCCGGCGCGATCGTACATCTCCTGGCGCCAGGACGGGTTCTTGGCGATATCGAACTCCGTGAAGGTCGCCTTCTTGCGGGTCAGCAGCGACCTGGCGGCGGAACAATAGCCGCAGCCCGGCCTCGTGTAGATCTCGACAGCAGCGGTCATCTTGTCTGGCGCTCTCATGTCATGAATTCATTGAATTATATGGGACTTCACCGGCTCTCGACAACCCGGGCAAACACCAGCACGTCCACTTGCGCCGCCTTGGCCCGGAGCAGGGCCCGCGCACAGGCATCCAGTGTCGCACCGGACGTCAGGACGTCGTCGATGAGGACAATGCGCCGACCCTGAACCTCCGCCTGACGGTCGGGGGATACCTGGAATGCGCCCTGCACATTGGTGGCGCGCTGGGCCCGCGACAGGCCGATCTGCTGCTCGGTCGCGCGTACCCGGCGCAGCACCTCAGCCTTCGCTTTCACCCCGCTTTGCCGCTCGATGATCCGCGCCAGCGCCCCGGATTGGTTGTAACGGCGGCGCCAGGCCCTTCGCCAATGCAGGGGAACGGGCACCAGCATGTCGGCCTCGGCGAGCAACTCGCCGCCCGCGCGCGCCATCCAGCGGCCCATGGCAGGCGCCAGATCCGTGCGGTCCTGGTATTTCAGCGCATGCACCAGGGTGCGCGCGACGTCGTCATAACGCACCGCAGCGCGCGCACGCTGGTAGGCGGACGGGCTCGCGATCGCCTCCATCGACAGCATGTCGGGGCCCGGATCGTACACAAAAGGAATACCGAGCCGCGGGCAGTAGGGCCGTTCGATGAACGACAGCCGCTCCCAGCACGCCGCGCACACGCCCTCGCCGTCAACCGGCTCGCGGCAGGACACGCATAGCGTCGGCAGCGCGATGTCGAGCGCAAGCCGTGCCGCACGTGACAGCACGTGCCGGCCAGCCGTCCATGCGGCACGCAAGGGGGCGGCGATGGAACGAGAAGGGGCGGCGTCGGATGCCATGGCCGAAAGCTAGCGCCCCACGCACCGGATTGCCAGAACCGTCGCGATCGGCGTAACCAGCGGCATGGCTCAAGATCCGCAAACCCCGCCCGCTTTGTTCGATCGTGCTTTGCTGCATGCGCGACAGCGCCGCGCGCAGGCGCAAGGTGCCGTGAGCTTCCTGCTGCATCGGGTCGCCGAGGACATGTCCGACCGGCTGGCCGCGGTGATGCGGGAGTTTCATACAGCGGTCGATCTCTGGACGCCCGGCGAGGGTCTGGCGGTGCTGCGCGCGCGACTGCCCTCGATCGAGCGCATTGAGCTCGATGCGTCGGGTGCGGAGAAGCTGCCCTTTGCGCCCGAAAGCCTCGACCTCGTGGTCTCGGCGCTGGCGCTGCAATTCGTCAACGATCTGCCGGGGGTACTTGCGCAAATCCGTCGCGCGCTGAGGCCGGACGGGCTGCTGCTGGCGGCGATGATCGGCGGCGACAGCCTGACCGAGCTGCGCCAGGCTTTTGCCGCCGCCGAGGCCGAATGCGAGGGCGGCGTGTCGCCGCGCGTCGCACCGTTTGCCGATCTGCGCGACGTTGGCGCGCTGTTGCAGCGGGCGGGGTTTGCGCTGCCGGTCACCGACGTCGACCGCGTCGTGGTGCGCTACGCCAACGCGTTCGCGCTGATGCAGGATATCAGGCGCATGGGCGCCGCCAATGTGCTGATCGAACGGCGGCGCACGCCGAGCCGGCGATCGACGCTGCTGCGGATGGCGGAAATTTACGCGGAACGCTTTGCCGATGCCGACGGCCGCATCCGTGCGACATTCGATATCATCTGGCTCTCCGGCTGGGCCCCGCATGCGAGCCAGCAGCAGGCGCTCAAGCCCGGCTCAGCGAAGGCGAGTCTGGCGGAGGCGGTGAAGAAGGCGGGGAAAGAGTAATCCTCATGGTGAGGAAGCGCGTCAGCGCCGTCTCGAACCATGCAGGCCCGGCTCTCATCCGCAGCCATCCTTCGAGACGACCGCTGCGCGGTCTCCTCAGGATGAGGTCTGAGCTCACATCAGCAGATCAATCAAATGCGGGATCAGCGGAATGTCCGCGGGCGGCATGGGATAGTCGCGCAGCTTGTTGGCGCGGACCCAGGCCAGGGTCTGGCCTTCGCGTGGCATGACCTGTCCCTCCCAGCGCCGGCAGATGTAGAGCGGCATCAGGAGGTGAAAGGTCTCGTAGCCGTAGCTTGCGAATGTCAGCGGCGCCAGGCAGGGCTCCGCGACGGTGATGCCCAGCTCCTCGTGGAGTTCGCGGATCAGGCTCTGCTCCGGCCGCTCGCCGGGCTCACACTTGCCGCCGGGAAATTCCCAGAGGCCGGCCAGCGTCTTGCCCTCGGGGCGCTGCGCGATCAGGACGCGGTTGTCGGCGTCGACCAGCGCGCAGGCCACCACCAGCGTCAGTTTGAGATCAGCCATGCCTGGAATGTCGCTCGCTGAAGGTCATTCGCAACAGTTCCTTAACCCTGTTAAGGCCCGTATTTCCGAGGTCTCCATAAGTCATATTTAATCCACGGTTCCTAGAGTGGAAACGCCGAAATCAATCCGGGCCAGATCCATGCGCGCTGAGTGTCGTACCATCTTCCGCCGGTTCCTCCGCGACCGGCGCGGCAATGTGGCGGTGATCTTCGCAATCTGCTGCGTGCCTCTGATCACGTTCGTCGGCAGTGCGATCGACTACTCCCGCGCGACGCAGGTCCGGGCGAAACTTCAGGGCGCGGCCGACGCGGCCAGCGTCGGTGCCATCGCCAAAGCCTCGCCGGGGTTTGCCGCCGCGGGCTCGATGACCACGGACGGCTCGATCGCGGTCGGCGTCACCGACGCCCAGAAAATCTTCGATGCCAATCGCGCCAACCTGACCGGCTATACGCTCAACAGCGTCACCCAGACCGTCGTCAAGACCGGCTCGACCATCAACTCGACCGTCTCGTTCACCGCCTCCATCAACACCATGTTTCTCGGTTTGATGGGCAAGACCACGCTGACCATGAGCGGCACGTCGGCGTCGACGGTCAATATGCCGCTCTATGTCGACTTCTATCTCCTGCTGGACAATTCTCCGTCGATGGGTGTCGCAGCGACGCCGACCGACATCACGAATTTGCAGGCGAAGACGGGTGGATGTGCATTTGCCTGTCACGACACCACCAAGGCTGCCGGCACAAGCAACTACGACATCGCCAAAGCAAATGGCATCACGACCCGAATTGACGTGGTGCGCCAGGCGAGCGCGAACTTGATGGACACGGCCCAGAGCACGCAGACCTACGCGAACCAGTTCAGAATGGCGATCTACGATTTCGGCGCTTCGTCGGCGACGATCGGATTGAGAAATCTGTTCGCGCTCTCGTCGAGCCTGACCTCCGCCAAGACGGCGGCGGGAAACATCGACCTGATGGCGGTTGCCGGTCAGAATGACGTGTACACTATCGACAAGGATACTCCCCTCACCACTATTTTTCCCGCAATCAATAGCGCAATCGCCTCGCCTGGCGCAGGTACGTCCGCGTCACCGCTGAAATATCTGTTTTTTGTATCCGATGGGGTCGCTGACGAAGCCAACTCGGGCACGACGATGTGTAGTGTCTCGTCTTCTTCGTATCCTCTCGCGTCATCGAACCGCTGTCAGTCGCCGATCAATCCGGCGCTCTGCACGACCATCAAGAACCGGGGCATCAAGATCGCGGTGCTGTACACGACATACCAACCGCCTACTGACGGCTGGTACAACACATGGATATCGCCCTTTAATTCCGGGCCGTGGGGGCCGTCTCCGAACAGCAAGATCGCGCAGAACATGGAGAGCTGCGCTTCGCCGGGATTCTATTTCGAGGTTAGCCCCACCCAGGGCATTTCGGCCGCGATGAACGCGCTGTTCAAGAAGGCGGTCGCCGACGCGCGGATTGCAGGGTGAGGCAGCCGTAGACTCTACGACCTGTAATCCCCGTTGATCGCGACATACTCCTTGGTGAGGTCGCAGGTCAGCACGCGATCGCGGCCCTTGCCGAGGCCGAGCGAGACTTTGATCGCGATCTCCGGCGCCTTCATGGCTTCCGACACCTGCGCCTCGTCATAGGACGGATCGCGCGCGCCGTTCTTGGCGACGCGGATGCCGTTGAAGGAGATCGAGAGCTTGTCGCGGTCGGCCGGCTCGCCGGCCTTTCCGACCGCCATCACCACGCGGCCCCAATTGGCGTCCTCGCCGGCGATAGCGGTCTTTACCAGCGGCGAGTTCGCGATCGACATCGCGATCTTGCGCGCCGAGGCCTTGGTCTTGGCGCCCTCGACGGTGATCTCGACCAGCTTGCGCGCGCCTTCGCCGTCGCGGGCCACCTGCTCGGAAAGATTGGCGAGCACCTGGTTGAAGGCCTTGACGAAGGCTTTCAGGCGCGGGTCGCTGGCCCGGCTGATCTTCGGCGCGCCGTGTTCTGCAGCAGCACCGGTGGCAAAGGCCAGCAGCGTGTCCGAGGTCGAGGTGTCGCCGTCGATCGTGACCGCATTGAACGTGTCTTCGACGCCACTCTTGAGCAGCGCCTGCAGCGCGGCAGGCGCGATCGGTGCGTCGGTGAAGATGAAGGACAGCATCGTCGCCATATCGGGCGCGATCATGCCGGCGCCCTTGGCCATGCCGTTGATCGTGACCTTGGCCTTGCCGAGCTTCACGGTCGCTGTCGCGACCTTCGGGAAGGTGTCGGTGGTCATGATCGCCTTGGCGGCGGCGAGATAATCGCCGGCCTCGGCGGTCTCCGCGAGCCGACCAAGCACGCCGTCGAACTTGGTCGCGTCCAGGGGCTCGCCGATCACGCCGGTCGAGGCCAGGAAGATTTCTCCCTCGGTGCAGCCCACGGCCTTGGCCGCGATCCTGGCGGTCAGTGCGGTGGAGCTGCGACCGGTCTTGCCGGTAAAGGCATTGGCGTTGCCGGAATTGACCACCAGCGCGCGCGCCTTGCCGCCCTTGAGCTTGGCGCGGCACCATTCCACCGGCGCGGAGGGGCATTTCGACTTGGTGAAGACGCCTGCGACCGCGGTGCCCTTGTCCATCACCGCGAGCAGCACGTCGGTGCGGTTCTTGTAGCGGATGCCGGCCTCGGCCGTCGCGAGACGGACCCCCGCGATCACGGGCATGTTCGGAACATTCTTCGGGGCGAGGGGAGAGACGGAGGAGGACATCGCGGGCGCCTTGATGGGATCTGGATATGCAGATGCCCGGCGCGGGGGCCGGGCATCACAAAGGCTTAGATACTCTTCACGTCACTGAAGTGACAGCGAATTCTTACTTCTTCGCGGGCGGAGCCATCTTGCTGTCGGACGGCTT
>NZ_JADPIT010000019.1:208783-218807 GCF_023073035.1 Bradyrhizobium sp. 62 | reverse complement strand
AGCCGGCTTCGCGTCCTTGGCCGCATCCGCCGGCTGGTCCAGCCGCTCGACCTTGGCTTCCGCGCGCAGCTTGGCGACGTAGTCGGCCTGGGCCTTGCGGGTGACATACTGCTCGATCTGCGCCTTGACCTGCTCGAAATCAGGTGCCTTGCGGCTGCGCTTTTCCTCGACCTTGATGACGTGCCAGCCGAACTGCGACTTCACGGGGTCGGAGATCTTGCCCGGCTCGAGCGCGAAGGCGATTGCCGAGAATTCCGGCACCATCTGCTCCTTGGTGAAGAAGCCGAGGTCGCCGCCGTCGGCCGAGCCCGGATCCTTGGACTTCTTCTTGGCGAGCTCGGCGAAGTCGGCGCCCTTGTCGAGCTCGGCCTTCACCGCCTTGGCCTCGTCCTCGGTCTCGACCAGGATGTGGCGGGCGTGCACTTCCTGCTCGCCGGTGATCTGCTTGGAGGCCTCCTCATAGACCTTCTTCATGGCATCCGGGGTGGTGGCGGCCTTGCCCTCGCCGGCGAGCAGGCTGTCCATCAGCAGGCGGTTGCGGGCGAACGCGAGCCGCTTCTTGAACTCCTCGCCGTCAGCGAGCTTCTTGTCCTCGGCGGCCTTGCCGACGATCTTCATGTCGATCAGGAAGGACAGGACGTTCTCGTCCTTGGTCGCCGGGTCCATCTGGGCGAGGCTCGGCCCGAGTTCCTCTTCGGCCATGGCGACGTCGCTCTTCTTGATTTCAGCGCCATTGACTTTCGCCAGCACCGGATCGTCGGCAGCCCGGCCGGGACCCGCGATCAGCGCCAGCGCAAGGCAGCCCACGAGGGCGGTGGCGAGGCCGAAGCGCAGGCCGGTTTTGGTTACCGGGAACGAGGTGGTCATGAAAAATCCTTTTGTTGAAGCAGGGGGCTGCTCGAGCGGGGCGGACACTCGCCCAATTCAGGGGGCCTTGGCAACGCGAAAAGTCTGTCAAAATGATGAATTAGCCGCAATGCACCCGCCGTTGACAAGGCCCTGACCGGGCCATATCTCTGCCCGGTCGCGTCCATGCGATGGCGTTTATTTTGCTGCGTTTTTGGCCGTTGAACCCAGACTTGCCCAACTCCCACCCATATGGCGGATGGACCCCCCGCAGACGGGGCTCCGGCGCCCAGCAGGCGTCACGGTGAGTTGATAGGCAGGCGGGTGACAACCTCTTGGCTGCAACGCGAACGCGGTTGAATCGCGAACACAGGAACTAAGCATGATCGGCGCGCTCGCCCGTAAGTTTTTCGGCTCCGCCAACGACCGGCGGGTGAAGGGATATCAGTCCCGCGTCAACGCGATCAACGCGCTGGAGCCCGAGGTCTCGAAACTCTCCGACGAGGCCCTCAAGGCCCGCACCGCCGAGTTCAGGAAGCAGCTCGCCGAGGGCAAGACGCTGGACGACCTCCTGGTCCCCGCTTTCGCCACGGTCCGCGAAGCCGCCAAGCGCACGCTCGGCCAGCGCCATTTCGATGTCCAGCTGATCGGCGGCATGGTGCTGCACGAGGGCGACATCGCCGAGATGAAGACCGGCGAAGGCAAGACCCTGGTTGCAACGCTCGCGGTCTATCTCAACGCGCTCGCCGGCAAGGGCGTCCACGTCGTCACCGTCAACGACTACCTCGCCCGCCGCGACTCCGACTGGATGGGCCAGATCTACGGCTTCCTCGGCTTGACCACCGGCGTGATCGTGCACGGCCTCGACGATTCCGAGCGCAAGATGGCCTATGCCTGCGACATCACCTACGGCACCAACAACGAATACGGCTTCGACTATCTGCGCGACAACATGAAGTACCGGCTCGAGGACATGGTCCAGCGGCCGCACTTCTATGCGATCGTCGACGAAGTCGACTCCATCCTGATCGACGAAGCGCGCACGCCGCTGATCATCTCCGGCCCGCTCGACGACCGCTCCGACTTCTACAACACCATCGACGGCTTCCTGCCCAAGCTCGACAAGTCCGACTACGACGTCGACGAGAAGCAGCGCACGGTGACGCTGACCGAAGCCGGCATGGAGAAGATCGAAACGCTGCTGCGCGATGCCGGACAGCTCAAGGGCGAGTCGCTCTACGACGTCGAGAACGTCTCCGTCGTGCACCACATCAACCAGGCGCTGCGCGCCCACACGCTGTTCACGCGCGACAAGGACTACATCGTCCGCGACGACGAGGTCGTCATCATCGACGAGTTCACCGGCCGCATGATGCAGGGCCGCCGCTATTCCGAAGGCCTGCATCAGGCGCTGGAAGCCAAGGAACACGTGCAGGTCCAGCCCGAAAACCAGACGCTGGCCTCGATCACCTTCCAGAACTATTTCCGGATGTACGAAAAGCTCGCCGGCATGACCGGCACGGCGCTGACCGAAGCCGACGAACTGTTCGACATCTACAAGCTCGAGGTCGTGGAGATCCCGACCAACCTGCCGGTCGCCCGTCTCGACGAGGACGACGAAGTCTATCGCACCCAGAACGAGAAATACGCCGCGATCCTGGCCGAGATCGAGCGCGCCAATGCGCGGCTGCAGCCCGTGCTGGTCGGCACCGCCTCGATCGAAAAATCGGAAGTGATCGCCGAATATCTCAAGAAGCACGGCTATCGGCAGATCGATTTCGGCAACGAAAATTCGATGCAGAAGCTGTACGCCGCGGCCCGCGCCGGCAAACCGGCAAAGCTGTTCGCGGTGCTGAACGCGCGCTTCCACGAGCAGGAAGCCTACATCGTCGCGGAAGCCGGCGTCCCCGGCGCGATCACGATCGCGACCAACATGGCCGGCCGCGGCACCGACATCAAGCTCGGCGGCTCGCTGGAAATGCGCATCCAGCAGGAGGCCGCTTCGATCGAGGACCAGGCCGAGAAGGCCTTGAAGATCGAGCAGATCAAGGCCGACATCGAGCACTTCCGCGAGATCGTGCTGAAGGCCGAGGAAGAGGTCGAGATCGAGCCGGCGAAGGGTTCGAAGCCGGCCAAGACCGTGAAGAAGCCCGGTGGCCTCTACATCATGGGCTCCGAACGCCACGAATCCCGCCGCATCGACAACCAGCTCCGCGGCCGTTCCGGCCGTCAGGGCGACCCCGGCCGCTCCAAATTCTTCCTGTCGCTGGAAGACGATCTGATGCGCATCTTCGGCTCGGATCGCCTCGACAGCATGCTGCAGCGTCTCGGCCTGCAGGAGGGCGAGGCGATCATCCATCCCTGGATCAACAAGGCGCTCGAAAAGGCGCAGCAGAAGGTCGAGGCCCGCAACTTCGACATCCGCAAGAACCTGCTCAAGTTCGACAACGTCCAGAACGACCAGCGCAAGGTGATCTTCGACCAGCGCGTCGACCTGATGAAGGACGACAGCGTCGCCGAGACCGTCGCCGACATGCGCCACGCCTTCATCGACGACCTCGTCGCCAAGCACGTGCCCGAGCATGCCTATGCCGAGCAGTGGGACGTCGCGGGCCTGAAGGAAGAGCTCAAGCGCGTGCTCGATCTCGACCTGCCGGTCGAGGACTGGGCCAAGGAAGAGGGCATCGCCGACGAGGAGCTGCTCACGCGCATCGAGACCCGGGCCGACGAGCACATGGCGGCCAAGGTCGGGCAATGGGGCCCCGACGTGATGCGTTACGTCGAGAAGACCATTCTGCTGCAGACGCTCGACCATCTCTGGCGCGAGCATCTGATCATGCTCGACCATCTGCGCCAGGTCATCGGCCTGCGCGGCTACGGCCAGCGCGATCCGTTGCAGGAGTACAAGACCGAAGCGTTCAACCTCTTCCAGGAGATGAGCGCGCATCTGCGCGAGGCCGTCACGGCGCAGCTGATGCGGGTCGAGATCGTGCCGCCGGAGCAGGAAGCCCCGGTGCTGCCGCCGATGGAAGCGCACAAGTTCGATCCGAACACCGGCGAGGACGAAATGGCGCTCGCCAGCGTCACCCTCGGAGCGCAGGCCACCGACGCCGCGTTGCGCGATCCCAAGAACCCGGCAAGCTGGGGCAAGATCGGCCGCAACGAGGATTGCCCCTGCGGCTCAGGCAAGAAGTACAAGCACTGCCACGGGCGGTATGCCTAAGGCTTGAATGTGAGGCGCCGACGTCGGTGCCTCACTCTCCGCTGTCGTCGCCCGGTTTAGCCGGGCGACCCAGTACGCCGCGGCTTCTCGGTTCAAATCACATCAGTCTCTGGAATACTGGATCGCCCGACTAAATCGGGCGATGACAGCGAGTATGTGGCGCGCAGCTCCATCTCCATCGTCGGGACGACCGTGTCGAGGGAGCTAGCTAAACGCACCACTCAATTCGAGCTGTCGATCAAGCTTTCCAGCAGCCGCTTCAATTCGCTCGTCGACTTGTCGCCGTAGCTCTCCAGGATGTGCTCCTCCTGGTCGACCGCGAGCGAGTTGAGCTTCTTGCTCAGCACCTTGCCGCGATCGGAGATGAACATCAGGACCTTGCGGCGATCGTTCGGGTCCTGCACGCGGTAGACCAGCGTGTCGGAGACCATGCGGTCGATCATCTTGGTCAGCGTCGGATGGTTGAGCAGCACGGCATCCGCGAGCTCGCCCATCGAATGGCCGTTGCCATCCGAAAGGACTTTCAGGATGCGCCACTGCTCGACGGGCACGCCTTCCTTGCTCAACCGCAGTTCGAGCTGCCGGTTGATCTCCCGGTTGGCTTGCGCGAGCAGGTAGGCGAGGTGTTCGGTGATCGGGGTGTTCGGTTTTGCCACGGCTAAGACTTTGTCTTGACCCAAATGAGTGAATGTCTTGCAATCGATGCTGCATCTATATGCACTTCAATTCTTGAATATTCAATATTTTCAAAATAGGATATTGCCCAACAATAGGGCGGGTGCCGCGGCCGCCTCTCGAATGAGCTTTCAAGTCTGGTCTCAGACAGGAGTTGGCGTGCGCGCGACGGTAAACTTCCCGGCTCACGGCGGTCCGGCGTTACCGCCGTCCTTGCTGTTCAGGAATCTGTCGTCCGCGGCAGCGGATTTCGACCTGTCGCCGACTGACGCGCATTTCATGAAGCGCCGCGGCGCACACAACAAGCTCCGCATCGGGGGCTTCATGTGCTGCACCGGCTCGCCCGGCGTTTGGGGCCCGTGCGCGACAAGCAGCGCGCAACTCGCGGTCGCCGAGATCAACAAGCGCGGCGGCATTCTCGGGCGCGAAATCGAGCTTTCGATCTATGACGCGGGCGGCCCACTCGACGGGATTCTGAGCCGCGCCGAGCAGGCGATCGCTTCGGATGAGATCGACCTCATCGTCGGACTGCATACCAGCGCGGTGCGCGTGGCGCTGCGCAAGGTCACCACGCGCCACCGCATCCCCTACATCTACACGCCCGTTTACGAGGGCGGCGAGCAGACGCCGGGTGTCATGGCGATCGGCGAGACGCCGCGCTGGCAGAGCCGCCCCTCGATCCACTGGCTCGCCGAGGTCAAGAAGGCGGCGCGCTGGTACCTGATCGGCAGCGACTATGTCTGGCCATGGCAGTCGCACCGCGCGGTGAAGCGCTACATCAAGGAGGCCGGCGGCCATGTCGTCGGCGAAGAGTTCGTTCCCCTCGGCGAAGACAACCACGAGCCGCACCTGGAGCGCATCCGTGCCGCAAGGCCGGACGTCGTCCTGATCTCGTTGATCGGCACCGACAGCATCACGTTCAATCGCGCGTTCGGCGAATGCGGCCTCGGCGCCACGACGCTGCGGCTGGCCGGGGCGATGGACGAGACCGTGCTGCTCGGAATCGGCGCCGACAACAGCGAGAACCTATTCTGCGCCTCCGGCTATTTCCCCGGCATCGGATCGCGGGCCAATGACGACTTCCAGAGCCGCTATCGCGCGATGTTCGGGCCGAACGGGCCCCCGATCGGGTCGCTCGGTCAATCCAGCTATGAGGGACTGCGCTTCCTCGAGGCCGTGGCGAACAAGGCGGGCACGTTGGCGATGGGGCCGATGCTCGCGGCCGGCCGCAACATCGTCTATGGCGGCGCGCGCGGCCCCGTCACGGTCAGCAACGGTCACACCCGGATGCAAATGTATCTCGCCGGGGCGGATGGCCTCGACTTCAAGCTGATCAAACCGATCTGATGCGGGCGCAGTGACGCGCACAGGCGGAAATCCAAAATAATACTTGAAAAGGAAAATATTTCCGTCTGTAATATCGAGGTGAAGCCGCCCGACCGGCGCCATGCCGGCGCAGGACGGCTTCCGTCCGATGCCAGGGATCAAGAAACTTCAGGAGAGCGCCGTGACAGTTGTCCTTCCCACGCCAGCCCAATTGCGCAGCGTCGCCGACCAGTGCGGCCTTTCGCTGACCGACGACGATGTCGCCTCGTTCCGCGGCCTGATGCAGGGCTCGATCGAAGCCTACAATCTGGTCGGAGCCATGCCGGACGAGGTGCCGGAGGTCAAATATCCGCGCACGCCGGGTTATCGGCCCTCGCCGGAAGAGAACCCGCGCAACGCCTGGTATCGCAAGTCGACCGTGAAGGGTGCGGCGAGCGGCAAGCTCAAGGGCAAGACGGTCGCCCTGAAAGACAACATCATGCTCGCCGGCGTTCCCATGATGAACGGTTCGGCGACGCTCCAAGGCTACGTACCCGATTTCGACGCCACCATCGTCACCCGCATGCTCGATGCCGGCGCCGAGATCGCCGGAAAAGTCCATTGCGAATCCTTCTGCATGTCCGGCGGCAGCCACACCAATGCGGTCGGCGCCGTCCACAATCCGCACAAGATGGGCTATTCGGCCGGCGGCTCGTCGTCAGGCTCAGGCGTCGTCGTCGCGCTCGGCGAGGTCGACATGGCGATCGGCGGCGACCAGGGTGGTTCGATCCGCATGCCGTCCTCGTTCTGCGGCACCTATGGCATGAAGCCGACCTGGGGCCTCGTGCCCTACACCGGCATCATGCCGATCGAGGTGTTCGTCGATCACACCGGCCCGATGACGGCGACCGTCGCCGACAACGCGCTGCTGCTGGAGGTGCTGGCCGGCGACGACGGCTACGATCCCCGCATCAAGGCGCCCAAGGTCGAGGAGTACACCAAGGCGCTCGGCCAAGGCGTCAAGGGCATGAAGATCGGCATCCTCAAGGAAGGCTTTGAGCAAGCGACGGCCGAAGCCGCCGTCAACGAGAGCGTTCGAGAGGCCGCAAAGCGCTTTAGGGATCTCGGCGCCACGGTCGAGACCGTTTCGATCCCGATGCATCTCATGGGTCCCGCGATCTGGACGCCGATCGGCACCGAGGGCATGACCCAGACCATGATGTATGGCGACGGCTATGGCCTGTCCCGCTCGGATCTCTATTCGACCACGTTGATGGACTTCCATCGCGGCTGGCGCCGGCAGGCGGATTCCCTGTCCGAGACCACAAAGCTGTTCCTGCTGCTCGGCACCTACATCAACAACACTTTTGGTCCGCGCTATTACGGCAAGGCGCTCAACATCTCGCGACGCCTGACCGCGGCCTACGACAAGGCCTTCAAAGACTACGATTTGCTGCTGCTGCCGACCACGCCGATGAAGGCGACGAAGCTGCCGGAGCCCACGGCCAGCCGCGAGGACTATGTCGCACGTGCGCTGGAGATGATCTCCAACACTGCGCCGTTCGACATCACCCATCATCCCGCGATGTCGCTGCCCTGCGGCATGGTCGACGGTCTGCCCGTCGGCCTGATGCTGGTCGGCCGCATGTTCGAGGAATCCACCATCTACCGCGCCGCCCACGCCTTCGAGCAGATCGGCGACTGGAAGAAGATGTGAGCGAGGCATTGATGCGGGCCAACGGAACAGGGAAGCGTTTCCGCGCGACGTGGATACCGGTTCGCGCCAGGAAAACGTGTCAAGACAACAAGCCTGAGCCCCGTTCCGATTCCGTCGGAACGGGAAAGGCTCCGGCGCATGGCTAACGCGTTCGTCGCGGCGTTCGAGATCCTGAGCTTCGGCGCGATCATCGTTCTGATCGTGCTGGGGCTCGGGATCATCGCCAGCATGATGGGCATCTTCAACTTCGCGCAGGGCGAGTTCGTCCTGCTCGGGGCCTACATTACCTATCTCGCCTACACCAAGGGCCTGCCGATCTGGGCCGGCATGGTCGCCGCGCCCTTCCTCGTCGGCGCACTCGGCTTCGTGCTGGAGGCGCTGATCATCCGACGCTTCTACGCAGCCCCCATCGTCGCCATGCTCGGCACCTATGCGCTCGGCCTGATCATCCGCGAATCCGTGCGCGGCCTGATCGGCGGCTTCTATCTCACCGTGCCGGAGCCGATCGGCGGCTCGATCGACATCGGCGCCATGCATATCTCGGCCTGGCGCTTCACAATCATCGTCATCACGGCGCTGGTGATGGGCGGCTGCTATCTGCTGCTGGCGCGCACCAGCTTCGGCCTGCGCGTGCGCGCCACGCTGGAAAACCCGTCGCTGGCACGCGCCTCCGGAATCTCCACGCCGCTGATCTACGGCGCCACCTTTGCGTTCGGCGCGGCGCTTGCCGGCCTTGCCGGCGCGCTGATCGTCCCCGTGTTCAGCCTGTTCGCCGATCTCGGCCTGCGCTTCCTGATCCAGGGCTTTGTCGCGGTCATGGTCGGCGGCGTCGGCTCCTTCATCGGGCCGGTCGCGGGCGCCGGCGTCATCGGCACGCTCAGTGCCGCGCTGCCCTGGGTGATGGCGCCCGTCGTGGCCGATGTCCTCGTCTTCGTTCTCGCCATCGTCTTCATCAAATTCCGGCCGCAGGGCCTCATTGCTGGAAAAGGGGTTTAGTCACATGTCCGATCGCACTCAGCTCTCCCGCCGCCGCTTCCTCTCGAATTTCGCCTTTGCCTCCGGGGCGGTCGCAACCGGCGTCGGCAGCTGGGTGATCCCGGCGCCCTGGGCCAATGCGGCCGAAGCCCCGATCAAGGTCGGTATCGCCACCGACCTCACGGGGCCGATCGCCTATGCCGGCAATGCCGACGCCAACGTCGCCAAGATGGTGATCAAGGAGATCAACGCCGGCGGCGGTCTGCTCGGCCGCCCGCTCGAGCTCTACATCGAGGACACCGCCTCGAACGAATCCGTCGCGGTCGGCAATGTCCGCAAGCTGATCCAGCGCGACAAGGTCGACATGGTGCTCGGCGGCATCACCTCGTCGATGCGCAACGCGATCAAGGACCCGATCGTCGCGCGCGGCAAGACGCTCTACATCTATCCGCAGCTCTACGAAGGCAAGGAGTGCACGCCCTATCTGTTCTGCACCGGACCGACGCCGGCGCAGCAGTGCGACGAGTTCATTCCCTGGCTGATCAAGAACGGCGGCAAGAAGTTCGCGCTGCCGAGCGCCAACTACGTCTGGCCGCACACGCTCAACGTCTATGCCCGCAAGGTGATCGAGGCCAATGGCGGCGAGGTCGTGTTCGAGGAATACTATCCGCTCGACCAGGTCGACTTCTCCTCGACCGTCAACCGCATCATCTCCAACAAGGTCGACGTCGTCTTCAACACCGTCATCCCGCCGGGCGTCGGCCCGTTCTTCAAGCAGCTTTATGAAGCCGGCTTCCTCAAGAACGGCGGACGGCTGGCCTGCGTCTACTATGACGAGAACACGCTCAACATCAATCAGGCCGCCGAGATCGAGGGTCTCGCCAGCTGTCTCGACTATTTCAAGGTGCTGACCAAGGAGAACCCGTTCGACGCAAAAATCCAGGCGGCCTACGAGAAGGATTTCCCGGGCAATTTCCTGTTCGCCGCCGGCAGCGCCGCCACCGGAACCTATCGCGGCCTGAAGCTGTGGGAAGCCGCCGTCAAGGAAGCCGGCAAGATCGACCGCGAGTCGGTCGCGGCTACGCTCGACCACGCCAAGATCGCCGAGGGCCCGGGTGGACCGGCCGAGATGGTCCCGGGCAAGCGGCACTGCAAGATGAAGATGTACACCGCGGTCGCCAAGGGCGGGAATTACGAGATCGTCGGACGCAGCGACGGGCTCGTCGACCCCAAGGAGTGTTAAGCCGGAATGCTGAAGTCGATGGGCGCAGTGAAACAGGCGA
>NZ_JADPIT010000019.1:197226-208743 GCF_023073035.1 Bradyrhizobium sp. 62 | reverse complement strand
TCGGCGGGGAGGCGGACGTCGCCATGACTGAGCACGGACCAACGAAGCAGGCCGCTTCGGGCCGAAAGGTCTTGCCGATCGTGGAGGGCGTCGTGCTGGTCGCGGCGCTGTTCGCGCCGCTGCTGCTGCAGGACTACCTCACGGTGTTCGCGACGCGGGTGATCATCCTCGCGCTGTTCGCGCTGTCGTTCGATTTGGTGTGGGGCTACGCCGGCATCATGAGCTTCGGCCAGGCGCTGTTTTTCGGGTCGGCCGGCTATGGGGTGGCGCTGCTCGCGCGCGACCTCAACATCACCAACATCTTCCTGGTGCTGCCTGCGGGCACCATCATCGGCCTCACCTTTGCGCTGCTGCTGGGCGGCTTCCTGCTGCTGGGACGGCATCCCTCCAGCGTGATCTTCGTCTCGCTGGGCACGCTGACCGGATCCTACGCCGCCGACCGGCTGGCGCGCGGCTGGTACTATCTCGGTGGCCAGAACGGTATCCCCTCGATCTCGTCGATGACACTCGGCAGTTACGAATTCTCGGAAGGGCCGCCGTTCTATTATCTCGTGCTTGGCCTTTGTGTCGTTGTCTATCTCCTTTGCCGTTTTCTGGTGCGCTCGCAGTTCGGGTTGGCGCTGGCGGGATTGCGCGAGAACGAGCAGCGCATCGCCTTCTTCGGCTACAAGGCGCAGCACCTGAAGGCGATCATCTTCGCGATCGGCGGCGCGGTGGCGGGTCTTGCCGGCAGCCTCTATGCCTTCCACGAAGGTTTCGTCTGGCCCAACATGGTCGGCGTCGTGGTCTCGACGCAAGTCGTGCTCTATGTGCTGTTCGGCGGTTCCGGGACGCTGATCGGCGCCGTCATCGGTGCCGTCATCGTCGAGGGCGTCAGCTTCTGGCTGTCGGACAATTATCGCGAGGTCTGGCCGATCATCCTCGGCGTGCTGCTCCTGCTCGTGATCCTGTTCCGGCCGCTCGGCCTGATCAGTTTCGTGCTCGGCGAACGCGAGCGGGTCGGCAGTTTCGGTGGCAAAGCGAAGGAGAAGCGCGATGCCGCTCCTTGAAGCCACCGGCGTCAAGAAGATCTTCGGTAAGCTCACTGCGCTCGATGGCGCCGCGCTGACCGTCGGCGAGAACGAGTTTCACGGCCTGATCGGCCCGAACGGCTCCGGCAAGAGCACGCTGATGAAGTGCATTGCCGGTGCCGAGGTGCCTACCCAAGGCAAGGTCTCCTTCGTCAACACCGACATCACGGCATTCACGCCGACCGAGCGTGCCCGCGCCGGCATGAGCCTGAAATTCCAGATCACCAGCGTACTGCCGACGCTGACGCTCTACGACAACATCCTGCTCGCGCTGCAGGCGCAATCCTCGCTGTTCGATCTCGTATTCTCGCGCACCCGCGTGGCGCTGCACGATCAGGTCATGACCATGCTGACGCAATTTCGCCTTGCCGACCGCGCCTTCGATGCGGCGGCGGCGCTGTCGCACGGCCAGCAGCAATGGCTGGAGATCGCGATGGCGCTTGCCTGCAAGCCGAAGCTTCTGCTGCTGGACGAGCCCACCGGCGGCATGAGCCTGGAGGAGCGCCGCGTTACCGGCGAACTGTTGCAGCCGATCAAAGAACATTGCTCGCTGGTGATCGTCGAGCACGACCTCGATTTCATCCGCGACATCTGCGATCGTCTCACCGTGCTCGACCAGGGCAAGGTGCTGGCGTCAGGCACGGTGTCGGAGATCCAGGCCAACAAGGCCGTTCAGGAGATCTATTTGCGCCGTGCCTGAATTTTTGGACATCAAGCATCTCGACGCCGGCTATGGCCGCAGCCAGGTCCTGTTCGACGTCAACCTCGGCATTCCCTGGCGCGGCGGCGTCGCCGTGCTGGGCCGCAACGGCGCCGGCAAGACCACGCTGATGAAGACCATCGTCGGCGAGCTGCCGGCGTGGAAGGGCGAGGTCGCCTTCGACGGGCGCGACATCAGCCGCCGCGCGACGCAGGAGCGCGTGCGCGCCGGCATCGGCTACGTGCCGCAGGAGCATTCGGTGTTCGCGCGCCTGTCGGTGCGCGACAATCTTGCGGTCGGCTCGCTCGCGAGCAGGAAGGCCGACGCGGTCGACCACGTGCTGACCATCTTCCCAAAGCTCGGTCAGCGCCTCGACCAGCCCGCCGGCACGCTGTCCGGCGGCGAGCGCAAGATGCTCGCCATCGGCCGCGCCATGCTGGGCGATCCAAAACTGCTTCTGCTCGACGAGCCGACCGAAGGCGTCTGGATCGGCGTGATCGAGGAGATCACCGAGCGCCTGATCGAACTCGCGAAAACCATCGCCGTCATCATCGTCGAGCAGCACCTCGACCTCGCGCTCCGCGTCGCCGACTACGCCTACGTGCTCGACCGCGGCCGCGTCGCACTACAAGGCGAGGCAGGCGAGGTGAGGGGCAATCCGGAGCTGCTGCGGTATCTGGCGCCGTAGGAGAGCGCGCGTGAAGCGCGTCGCTCTCACACCGAACTCGGCTGTCATGCCTCGCGGAGGCGGGCATCCCGTACGCCGCAGCTTCTCGATCGATAAGGGGTGCCTGGAATACTGGATTCCCCGCCATCGCGGGGAATGACGGCGTCAGGCTGGGATGGATCGGAGAGATTAAGCGGAGCGCCCGTCTACTTCACCGCCCCAAACCGGCTGTCGAACGAGTTCGACTGCACGACCGGCGCGGCGCCCATGATCTGGGTCGCTTCACCCGCGCCATCCGACACCGACGGCTTCAGCGTCGGGCGGGTCGCGGCGAGGCGGGTGTCGGGCTTCACAGGTTCGGCGGGTTTGGCAGCGGCAACAGCCGGCTTCGGCGCATCCTTCGCTGCATCCTTGGATGTGTCGCGACCCGGCACGAACCGGGTCACCGCGGCCTTCAGCCGGGACGCTGCGGTCGGCGGCGTCGTGGTCGTCGCGGCCGGAGCGACGGATGCCGTGGCCTGCGGTGGCGGCGTGGTTGCCGTGGCGTCGGCGTTGCCCATGCCCATCTTGCGGCCGAGGTTGGAGAAGAAGCCGGATTTCTCAGGCGCAGCTGCAGTGGCGACGCGGGCGTTGGCGGCGGGCGCGCTAACAGCGACGACCGGCTCTTCCTGCGGCGAGGGCGCGGCCGCATCGAGATTCGGCTTCGGCGGATTGACGTGTCCAGGGATCGTGCCCGGCGCCTTCGCCATCGCCAGCATCTGCAAGGTGGTGCCTTCGGCGCCCTCCGACAGACCCGTCGACCCTTCCGGAATCTTCGCGGCGAAGATCTTGTTCATGCCGCCGTCGATACCGGTGTTCATGCGCGCAACGGGCGTACCGCGCGAAACCAGCTTGTTGTACTCAGCCTGGTCGCGCGCATCCTTCTCGCGCACGGCGCTGAC
Organism: Bradyrhizobium sp. 62; assembly: GCF_023073035.1. NCBI lineage: Bacteria > Pseudomonadati > Pseudomonadota > Alphaproteobacteria > Hyphomicrobiales > Nitrobacteraceae > Bradyrhizobium > Bradyrhizobium sp. 62. Next base: position 205,365 of record NZ_JADPIT010000019.1, on the reverse strand, counting down.
GATCTCCTCGGGGACCACATAGGCCGGACATTTCGCGGACGCGTCGAACACCGGATCGCGCTTGGCGTCAGGCGCCTTCGCCGCGTCGAACACGTACTTCTTCTCGCAGAAATCGACCTTCGGCTCCTGCCGCGTCACCTCGAAATGATCATAGCCTTCCTTGATCATCTTCCAGAACGGCATGTTCGGATTGTTCCGGTGCTTGGCCATGTTCACCGGGGTCATCTTGAACGGATAGGCCTGCAGCTGGAACGCCTTCTGGCCGCCGAAGAAGGATTCGCGCCCGAGCGAATAGATCTCGGCGATCTGCTCGTCCGTCATCGCGTAGCAGCCGCGCGACGAACAATCGCCATGCACCATCAGCTGCGAGCCGCTGCGGCCCAAAGCCTTGTCGAACGCGTTCGGATAGCCCGTGTTGAACGACAAATAGTACGCCGACTGCGGATTCATCTGACCCGGATTGATCGAGTAGAATCCTTCCGGCGCCTGGCGGTCGCCTTCGCGCACCTTCGGGCCGAGGTCGCCCGACCAGCGACAGATCGGATAGGTCTTGAGCAGCGCGAACTGGCCGTTGCGGGTCTGCTTCCAGACCTCGAGCTCGGCCTCCTGCTTGAACAGGCGCACCAGAATCGGCGATTGCAGGTCCATGTTCTTCTCGACCATCGCGGCGAGAAGTTTTGGCGGGACCGGCTGGTTGGCCTTGGCATTGGTCGCAAGCGAAACCTGGTCGGTATCGCAGCCGGCCAGCACGAAGCTGGCGGCAAGCGCCACCGAAACCAGAAACGCGCGAGCAAGCGAACGAGAAATCAAGATGGACCCCACACCGTCCAGGGCAGCGCGCGCAAACCCCAATCTTGAAGCATGATCCGACCGGAGACCGGGACCCGTCGCGACGGGCTTTTTCGCAATCACGCTCCAGCGCTTATGCCCTGAAGCCATTGATTAAAATTCTAACCTCTGGGTCATGTGGTCGCAACCCGAACGGGGATCACGAGCCCGTTGGCCCAAAGGCGTGGTCAACGAAGACTTAAACTGGGCCGTAACTTGGGCCTCGCGGCCAAACCGGTACAGAGATCGCTGATTTGGGCAAAAAAAGGGTTAACGCGGGGTTACCGGACGCCTGCGGGGCTTGGCCGGCCTCAAATCCAGCGTCGTCCTGGCGAAAGCCTGGACGACGGCGGAGGGTAACGCGTCCAACGGGTCCCAAACCGCCCGAATCAGCCCAATTTCCGGCCGATATCGAGGAATTTCTGCCGCCGATGCTTGCGGATGGCGTCGCCGTCGAGGCCCCGGAGCTCGTCGAAGGCCTTGGCGATGGCGTCGCCCGTGGTGGCGATCATGGCGGCGGGGTCGCGATGGGCGCCGCCGACCGGTTCCTTCAGGATGCTGTCGATTACGCCGAATCGGAGCATGTCCTGTGCCGTGATCTTCATGTTGTTGGCGGCTTCCTGCGCCTTGGAGCCGTCGCGCCAGAGGATCGAGGACGCCGCCTCGGGCGAGATCACGCTGTAGATCGCGTGCTCCAGCATCAGGACCTTGTTGGCGGTGGTGATGGCGATGGCGCCGCCCGACATGCCCTCGCCGGTGATGATGGCGACGTTCGGCACGGTCAGCGCCATGCAGGCATCGGTCGAACGCGCGATCGCCTCGGCCTGGCCGCGCTCTTCCGCACCGATGCCGGGATAGGCGCCGGCGGAATCGGCGAGCGACAGCACCGGCAGGCCGAACCGCTCGGCCATCTCCATCAGCCGCACGCATTTGCGATAGCCCTCGGGCCGCGCCATGCCGAAATTATGCTTGATGCGGCTCTCGGTGGAATCGCCCTTTTCCTGGCCCATCACGCAGATGGCCTCGCCGCGGAAGCGGCCGAAGCCGGCTACCAGCGCCTCGTCCTCGCCGAACTTGCGGTCGCCGGCGAGCGGGGTGAACTCGGTGATCAGGCCCTTGATGAAGTCGTTGAAATGCGGCCGCTGCGGATGCCGCGCGACCAGCGTCTTCTGCCACGGCGTCAGGTTCAGATAGAGGTCGGCCATCGCCTGCGCCGCCTTGTCCTCGATCCGCCCGATCTCCTCGGCGATGTCGCTGCCGGAGGCCGCAAGCGTCCGCAATTCATCGAGCTTGGAATCGAGCTCGGCGACGGGCTTTTCGAAATCGAGATAGCTGCGCATCTGGTCTGGCATCAACTCAATATAGGGAGGACGGGGCGAGGCGGCGAAGCGGATTCGATGTCGTGGAAAGAAATGTAGGTCCGTCAATGAGTTGGCTTGTGTGTTCGCAACCAGCGCAGGCCAATCATCGTGAGGCCTCGGCTCTTTCTGCGGAGATGTGGCCGAAGTCAAGGCGGTTTCGGCCTTGGCCTGCAGCGGGGCGACGCGCCAGACCTACTTCTCCGCCAGCGGGTGCAGGTCGCGGACCAGGCTCTTGAGCCGCTCCTCGACCACGTGGGTGTAGATCTGGGTGGTCGAGATGTCGGTATGGCCGAGCAGCGTCTGCACGATGCGCAAATCGGCCCCGTTGTGCAGCAGGTGGCTGGCGAAGGCGTGGCGCAGCACGTGGGGGGAGACCAGCCGGGCCTGCAGCCCTGAAGCGACCGCAAGCTCCTTCAAGTCGCGGGCAAAATGCTGCCGCGTCAGATGTCCGCTCTCGCCGAACGAGGGGAACAGCCATTTCGAGGCCGCCACGCTGTTCTTCTTGTCGGACTTGTTGTTGTCCTTGGCGGCCTCCGTCGCCGCGAGATAATCAGCCATCGCCTGGCGCGAGGCCTCGTTGAGCGGCACCAGCCGTTCCTTGTTACCCTTGCCGCGCACCACGATCATGCGGGCGTCGCGCTTCGCGGCCGTGCGCGGCAGCGCCACCAGCTCGGAGACGCGCAGGCCGGTGGCGTAGAGCACCTCGAGCAGGCAATAGAGTCTCAGGGCGCGCAGCCGTTTCGAGGGCGAGGCAGCCTCCGCCTCGCTCAATTCCTTGGCGCGGCGGAGCATGCGGTCGACATCCGCGATCGACAGCACCTTCGGAAGGCCGCGGCCGCGCTTCGGCCCGGACAGGATCGCCGCGGGATCGTCGGTTCTGATGCGTTCGTTCAGGAGGAAGCGATAGAGATGCCGCATCGCCGATAGCCGTCGCGCGACGCTGGTGGACTTGAAGCCGCGCGTGTCGAGATCGGCGAGATAGTCGCGCAGCGTCTGTGTTTCCGCGTCCGCGAATGCATGGCCGACGCGGCCGAGAAACTCGGAGAAGTCGGTGAGATCGCGGCGATAGGCATCGAGCGTATTGGGGCCGGCGCCCTGTTCCGCCGCGAGCATGTCGAGGAACAGGCCGGTGAGTTTTGTGTCCGAGGGCTTTGCACGCATGCCCCGGAGGCTACCTCCTATTTCTTGAGAAACTTATCCGGCGGGATCGTCACGGTCATTTCCCGCGGCTTGGGATTGACGAAGTTCGCCAGCGCGAAGACCACGCCATAGACGATGCCGGCGATCACGGCGACGACCGTCAGGAAGCGGAACAGGCTGGGCATCGGCAGGATCTCGGAGAGGGTCTCGGTCAGGCGGCTTGGCGGGCAAATTAACCAATGAAATCATCCAACACGTTCGCCGTTTCGTGGCAAGAGTCCTCTGGCGAGGCCCCCTTTGGGGTCGTATAGGTGGCCAAAGGATGCCGCCTTTGGCGGCAGATCGAGCGAGACCCATTCGAGCGAGACAAATGCCCGACGCCGCGTTGCCGATCCAAGCTTCGCCCGAGGCCGACATCCTGTCGGCGCTGGGGACGCGCTCGATCGTGCTCGTCGGCATGATGGGGGTGGGCAAATCCACCATCGGCCGCCGCATGGCTCTCAGGCTCAAGCTGCCCTTCGTCGATGCCGACACCGAGATCGAGGCCGCAGCCGGCATGACCATACCGGAAATCTTCGAGCGCCACGGCGAGCCGCATTTCCGTGACGGCGAGGCCCGCGTGATCGCGCGTCTGCTCGACGGCGGCCCCATCGTGCTGGCGACCGGCGGCGGCGCCTTCATGCGCGAGGAGACGCGGAGCCGTATCGCGGCAAAGGCGATCTCGATCTGGCTCAAGGCCGATCATGACGTCATCATGCGCCGTGTGCGCCGGCGCGCCGACCGTCCGCTGCTCCAGACCGCCGATCCCGAAGGAACCGTGACGCGCCTGCTCACCGAGCGCGAGCCGGTCTACGGCCATGCCGACCTCACCATCGCCTCGCGCGACGTGCCGCACGACAAGATCGTTGAGGAGACCATCGAGACGCTACGCGCGCATCTTTGCGGCGAACGGGCGTCCCCGCCACCAGCCGACGTCGCGAGTGCCGCACGATGACCGCGCCTTTGAAACATTCCGATCCCGTCAACGTCGAGGTCGCGCTGGAGAATCGCGCCTATGACATCGTCATCGGCCGCGGCATTCTGGCTTCGCTCGGCGAACGCGTCGCGCGCCTGCGCCCCGGCGTGCGCACCGCGATCGTGACGGATCGCACCGTCGCGAAATACTGGCTCGAACCCGCCGAGGCCTCGCTCGCAGCCAGCGGCATTGCGACATCGCGCATCGTCGTCGAGGAAGGCGAGATCTCGAAGACCTATGCCGGTCTCGAAAAGGTCAGCGAAGCCCTGATCGCCGCGAAAATCGAGCGCAACGATCTCGTCATCGCGCTCGGCGGCGGCGTGGTCGGCGATCTCGCCGGCTTTGCGGCGGCGATCCTGCGCCGCGGCCTCGATTTCGTGCAGGTGCCGACCTCGCTGCTGGCGCAGGTCGATTCCTCCGTCGGCGGCAAGACCGGCATCAACTCGCCGCAGGGCAAGAATCTGCTCGGCGCCTTCCACCAGCCGGTGCTGGTGATTGCCGACACCGCCGTGCTCGACACGCTGTCGCCCCGGCAATTCCGCGCCGGTTATGCCGAGGTCGCCAAATACGGCGTGCTCGGCGACGAGGCCTTCTTCGCCTGGCTCGAGAAGAACCATTCCGACATCTCCAAAGGCGGTTCGGCGCGCGAGCATGCGATCGCGACCTCCTGCCGCGCCAAGGCCGGCGTGGTCTCGCGCGACGAGCGCGAGACCGGGGAGCGCGCGCTGCTCAATCTCGGCCATACGTTCGGCCATGCGCTGGAAGCCGCGACCGGCTTCTCCGACCGCCTGTTTCACGGCGAGGGCGTTTCGATCGGCATGACGCTGGCGGCGCAGTTTTCGGCGAAGCTCGGCATGATCGGCGAAGCGGATGCGACGCGCGTCGAGCGTCACCTCGTTGAGGCAGGCCTGCCGACGCGCTTGCAGGACATCGCGGGCTTCGCGCAGGAGGGGCTTGCCGATGCCGACGCGCTGATGGCGCTGATGGCGCAGGACAAGAAGGTCGTGCGCGGCAAGCTCACCTTCATCCTGCTGGAGGCTGTGGGACGCGCCGTCGTCGCGAAGAACGTCGAACCGGCTCCGGTGCGCGACTTCCTCAAGGACAAGCTCGCCCACAAGGCGTGACACGCGGTTGAACGGCGCTAAAGCGTTTTCGAGCGAAGTGGGTACCGGTTCGCGTCAAGAAAACGCGTCAAAACAAGAAACCAGAGTGGTTCATGGATTGGCTCGGATTCACCATCGTCATTCTCTGCCTGCTCGTCTCCGGCTTCTTCGCCGCGAGCGAGACGGCGCTGACCGGCGCCTCGCGCGCCAGCATGCTGCGGCTCTCCAAGCAGGGTAATCGCGACGCCGACGTGGTCTCGCAACTGCTCGACATGCGCGAGCGCCTGATCGGCGCGCTGCTGCTCGGCAACAACATCGCCAATATCAGTGCATCCGCCCTGGCCACCAGCATCTTCACGGCCTGGTTCGGCGACGTCGGCGTGCTCTATGCCACCGGCTTGATGACCGCGCTGGTCGTGATCTTCGCCGAGGTGCTGCCCAAGACCATTGCGATCAACGCGCCTGATCGCATGGCGCTGGCGGTGGCGCGCCCGATGCGGCTGACGATGTACGTGCTGGGGCCGCTGCTGCGGATCGTGGAAGTCATCGTGCGGCTGTTGATGCGCCTGTTTGGCCTTGCCGGCGAGCACCAGGCGATCCTGTCGCCGACCGAGCGCCTGCGAGGTGCGGTCGACCTGCTGCACCATGAGGGCAAGTTCGAGAAGCACGACCGCGACATGCTCGGCGGGCTGCTCGATCTGCGCGAGCTCCAGGTCTCCGACGTCATGATCCATCGCACCGAGATGACGATGATCAACGCCGACCTGCCGCCGGAGGATCTGGTGCGCGAGGTGCTGGCGGCCGAATACACCCGCATTCCGCTGTGGCGCGAGAAGCCGGAAAACATCATCGGCGTGCTCCACGCCAAGGATTTGCTGCGCGCGATCCGCGCGGCCGACGGCGAGACCTCGCGCATCGACGTCTCCACCATCGCGCTGCCGCCGTGGTTCGTGCCGGAGATGCGGCCCGTCTCCGAGCAACTCAAGGCGTTCCGCCGCCGCAAGACCCATTTCGCCCTGGTCGTCGACGAGTACGGCGAAGTTGAAGGTCTCGTGACGCTGGAGGACATTCTGGAAGAGATCGTCGGCGACATCTCCGACGAGCATGACGTCGTGGTCGCGGGCGTGCGCGCCCAGCCGGACGGCTCGGTCGTCGTCGACGGCTCGGTGCCGATCCGCGACCTCAACCGCGCCATGGACTGGCACCTGCCTGACGAAGAGGCAACGACGGTCGCCGGCCTCGTCATTCACGAGGCGCGCTCGATTCCCGACCGCGGCCAGAGTTTCACCTTTCACGGCTTCCGCTTCCGCGTCCTCCGCCGCGAACGCAACCGCATCACCGCACTCCGTATTTCACCGGTGCCGCGCGAGACGGAGATGGAGGAAGCCAAGCGGCGGCGGGCCGGGACGTCGTTTTGACGCGGTAGCTGTCATCGTCCGCGAAGGCGGACGATCCAGTACGCCGCAGCGGCTCGATTCTAGCCGCGTCGCCTCGGAGTACTGGATGCCCGCCTTCGCGGGCATGACAGCCGTATCGGCGAGCTAGCTCCCGCCTTCTCCCGGCGCTTGCGCGTGGATCGCCAGTGCGTGCACGCTGCCGGAGAGTTCCGCGGCGAGCGCCGAATTTATCATGCGGTGCCGATCAACCCGGCTCTTCCCTTTGAAGGCGGAAGACACAATATAAACGCGGAAGTGCGTCTCGCCGCTGGGCCGATGGCCGGCGTGGCCCTCATGCAAATGTGACTCGTCGACGACTTGCAGGCTTTCCGGCGTGAAAGCTTCCTGCAACTTGTTGCTGATAGTGTCTCTGATGGCCATCTGGGTCATTACGGTGCGAGATCGCTCTCCGTATTGCATAGGCCGCCTCTGGCGGTCGTTCAAGGACGCCTCAGCATAGTTTCGGCTATGCTTTTCAGCTAATTGCAATGTCAAGACTTGAAGGTTTTTGCATTGCGTAGTCAAAGTCAGCCATGCCGATCGATTCATCAAAGTTCTTCGACTCCATCCGGATCAAGCCGAAAGGCAAGCAGCCGGAAGTGAAGCCGCGCGACGCCGTGGTCAATTGCGAATGGACCGGGTGTCAGAACAAGGGCGCGCATCGTGCGCCCAAGGGTCGCGACAATCAGCGTGAGTACTGGCACTTCTGCCTGAATCATGTGCGCGAGTACAACCAGAACTACAATTTCTTCTCCGGCATGAATGCCGACGCTGTCGCGCGCTATCAGAAAGATGCGCTGACCGGTCATCGTCCGACCTGGAAGATGGGCGCCAATGGCGGCGTCAAGAAAGGCGCCGAGGCCGAGATCGACGGTGCCTTCGATCCGTTCAGCATGTTCCAGGAGCTCAACGGCCGCACCGGCTGGCGCGCCGGCCCGCAGGCCGCGCCCAAGGCCGAGACGCGCAAGATCATGAACGCCGAGCGCAAGGCGCTCCAGGTGATGGGCCTCGGCCCCGAGTCCACGCTCGCCGACGTCAAGTCCAAGTACAAGGCGCTGGTGAAGCAGCACCACCCCGACGCCAACGGCGGCGACCGCTCCACCGAGGACCGCCTGATCGAGATCATCAAGGCGTATAATTATCTGAAGACCGTGGTGCGCGAGTCCTGAGGCCGCGCCACTGTCTTCCCTTCTCCCCTTGTGGGAGAAGGTGGCACGAAGCGCCGGATGAGGGGTTGCTTCCTCAAATTCCAATGC
>NZ_JADPIT010000019.1:188197-197152 GCF_023073035.1 Bradyrhizobium sp. 62 | reverse complement strand
CACCCTCTCCCACAAGGGGAGAGGGAAAGAACGCCGTTCCATCCAGGCTACGTTTCATCACGCCTCCGGCATCGCCCCCACATATGACGAGCTCGGCCGGATCAGCCGCCCCGTCCGCTGCTGCTCGCGCGCATGCGCGGTCCAGCCGGCGGCGCGCGCCACCGCGAAGATCGGCGTGAAGGCCTGCCTCGGGATCGCCAGCGCATCGAGCAGGATCGCGGTGAAGAACTCGACATTGGTCTCCAGCGGCCGGTCCGGATTCTTCTTGCGCAGCGCGCTGCGGATGTAGGCCTCCACCTCGCCGGCAAAGGGCAGGTCGGCGCCGTCCGAGGCCAGCACCTCGATCGCCGTCTTGAGCACGTCGGCGCGCGGATCGCGCACGCGATAGACGCGATGACCAAAACCCATCATCCGCTCGCCGCGGGCGAGTGCCGCATCCACCCAGGGCTGGATGCGCTCGCGCGAGCCGATGGCGTCGAGCATTTCCAGCACCGGCTCCGGCGCGCCGCCATGCAGCGGACCCGTCAGCGCGCAATAGCCGGCGGTGACGGCGGCGAATAGATCAGCCTGCGTCGAGGCCACCACGCGCGCGGTGAAGGTCGAGGCGTTCATGCCGTGGTCGCTGGCGGTGACGAGATAGGCGTCCAGCGCCGTGACCTCGCGTGGTTCGGGCGCGCGTCCGTGCAGCATGCGAAGCGTATCGGCGGCGTGGCTCGCGTTCGGATCGGGCGCCACGGGATCGAGACCCCTAGCGCGGCGGACGAGCGCGCCCGCAATTACCGGGAATGCGCCTACGATCGTCGCCTCATGGGCTAGGTCGTGCTCGGCGCGAAGTCCCGCGACCGCCGCGCGAAACCCGTCGACGACGCTCATGCCGCGCGTTGCCGGCAGCAGCTCATCCAGCCGCGCGAAGGCGCGCTCGCGTGCCGCGCCGAGGCTCGCGCCCACATTGGCTTCGCTCAGCGTGGTCGTGCTGGCGCCGTTCCAGAGCCGGGCGGTGACGCCCTCAAAGCTCGACTGGCTCGCCAATCGGCCGACATGCTCGCCGGCGATGATCAACTCGCCGCGCTCGCCGTCGACATGGCTCAGCACGGTTTCGGCCGCGGGAACGCCGTCCAGCCCGATCTGGCTCTTGGTGAGGTGGATGTTCATGGCCCAAATCTCCTTTGCACCAGTGAAAGGTCGGGCCTCTCGACAGATTGATCAATCTTGATTATATAAATCAATATGAAAAATTCCGAGGGGCTTTACCTCTCCGCCCGGGAAGCTGCCGCCGAACTCGCGATCTCGCCGGCCACGCTCTACGCCTATGTCAGCCGCGGCTTGGTCCGGTCCGAGCCGACGCCGGACTCGCGCAAGAACCGCTATCGCGCCGAGGACGTCCGGGCGCTGAAGGAGCGCCGGGTGCCGTCGCCGGAGCCGCGCGGCCTGCGCAGCTTCGATGCCGATCTGCCGGTCATGGACACGGAGATCTCCACCATCACCGAGGACGGCGCGATCTATCGCGGCGTCAATTGCGTCGATCTCGCCGAGCACGACACGCTGGAGCACACGGCGACGCTTTTGTGGGACGTCTCCGGCGTCGATCCGTTCGCGCCGGATAATCAGCCTGCGATCTCCGATGAGATGCGCCTGATCGCGCAGGCCGCGCGTCGCGCCGCGCCGATCGATCGTGCCATTGCCGTGCTGGCGCTCGCGTCGAGCGCAGATCCGCGCGCCTTCACCCGCGCGCATGATGGACGTGCGATGGTCGGTGCGCGCATCGTCCGGCTCCTGGTCGCGACCATGCTCAACACGGACCCGTCCGCCGAGCCGCTACACCAGCAGATCGCGAGGGCCTGGGCGCCCGACAACAAGCACGCGGCCGATCTGATACGTCGCGCGCTGGTTCTGCTCGCCGAGCATGAGTTGAACGCGTCCACCTTCACCGCGCGCTGCGCGGCCTCGACCGGCCTCAATCTTTATGACTCCGTCATCGCCGGCCTCGCCGCGTTGAAGGGACCGAAGCACGGCGGTGCTGGCGTGCTCGCCTCGCAGCTTGTCAAGGCGCTGGTGGATCGTGACGTCGAGCCGTTGGTCCGCGAACGCGTCGCGCTCGGCGAACGCTTTGCCGGCTTCGGTCACGGCGTCTACAAGCGGGGCGATCGGCGCGCGCAGTCGCTCCTGAATGCCCTGGCCCGCGCCGGCGCACCGCGCAAATTCACCAAGGAGGTGCCGGAGCGGATCGCCGAGGCGACCGGCGAGCTCGTCAACATCGACTACGCGCTCGCGGTGCTCGTGCACGCGTTGCGCCTGCCCGGAGGCAGCGAGCTCGCCTTGTTCGCGATGGCCCGCAGCGTCGGCTGGATCGCACATGCGAGCGAGCAGCTACAGCACGGCAAGCTGATCAGGCCGCGGGCAAGGTATGTCGGGCCTGCGCCGGGGCGGAGGGCGGGGGTTGCGGATTCCAAGGGATGATCAAAACACCTCATGGTGAGGAGCGCGGAACGCGCGTCTCGAACCATGCAGGCCCCGCTGTCGCCCGCGGCCATCCTTCGAGACGCCGGTCGTTGGCAGGCCCTCAGGATGAGGGTGGTGTGCTTGGATAGATCACCCTCGCGGCTTCGCCACCGCGATGCCGCCGCCATTCCGGCGGCGATAGATCCAGACCGCCAGGCCCAGAACGATCGCGACGCCGATCACGGTCAGGATCCAGATGTGCTTGCCGACATGTCCATGGTGGTGCAGCCCGGCATATTCGTGCAGCACTGAGACCGCCAAAACACCCGGCAGCACATGCGCCGGCGCCCAGACCAGGATCGCCGGGATGTTGATGGCATAGAAGCGGGCCGGGGGCATGCCCAGCGCGCCCGCGGTGACCGGGACGAAGGCACGGATCGGCGGCACGAAGCGGGCGAAGAACACCGCCCAGGTGCCGAAGCGGTGGAAGAAATTCTCGCTCTGCTCGACCACGCGCGGATAATTGGTCAACGGCCAGGTGTCGAGGATCTCCCGTTGCTGCCGGTGGCCGATCCAGTAGGCCGAACCGTCGCCGAGCACTGCGCCGAGGGCTGCCGCCAGCAACACCCATTGCAGCCTAAGCTCGCCGCCCGGGACCAGGGCGCTCAGCGCCAGGATGATGGTCGAGCCGGGGATGACTGACCCCACCACCGGAACCGCCTCCAGCAGGGCCGCCAGGAACAGGGTCAGATAGGCCAGCCACGCATGGGCCGAGACGAATGAAATGAGGGGATCGAGAAAGGACGTCACGTCGTCTCTGTGGTGGGATTGGGCCTCGGGGTTCGGGCCCTGCATTCGGACCCTACATAAGTAACAAGCGGCGGTAAAAGTGCCACCCGCGTGGGCAGGACCGCGCCCTTGGCACGAAATTCAGGCGTGATTCGCAGGGCAGCCTTCCAAAAATCGCGTTCCTTGCCTATCTAAATGAAAAGACAACGGAACTTTGATTGAGGGGCGGGCTTCTGCCCGCACGTTGTCTCTGATAGGTTCGCGATCGCACCCAGCCGCAGCCAACGTGCAATAACTGGTCTCGGGATCGCCCGGGACCTCGGAGGATTGATGACGACCGCCGCGATGTCCAAAGTTGAGGAAGTTTCCGGTTTGCCCGACATGAAGGTGTCGGTGCGCCAGGTGTTCGGGATCGACAGCGATCTCGAAGTCCCCGCTTATTCCGAAGTCGATCCTCACGTCCCCGAAGTCGATTCCGATTACCGCTTCGATCGCGCCACCACGCTCGCCATTCTCGCCGGCTTCGCGCACAACCGCCGCGTCATGGTCACGGGCTACCACGGCACCGGCAAATCCACCCATATCGAACAGGTCGCCGCGCGACTGAACTGGCCCTGCGTGCGCGTCAACCTCGACAGCCACATCAGCCGTATCGACCTCGTCGGCAAGGACTCGATCGTGGTCCGCGACGGCAAGCAGGTCACTGAATTCCGCGACGGCATCCTGCCCTGGGCGCTCCAGCATAATGTCGCGCTGGTGTTCGACGAATACGACGCCGGCCGTCCGGACGTGATGTTCGTGATCCAGCGCGTGCTGGAAGTCTCCGGCCGGCTGACGCTGCTCGACCAGAACAAGGTGATCAAGCCGCACCCGGCATTCCGCATGTTCTCGACCGCAAACACCGTCGGTCTCGGTGACACCTCGGGCCTCTATCACGGCACCCAGCAGATCAACCAGGGCCAGATGGACCGCTGGTCGATCGTCACCACGCTGAACTACCTCAGCCATGACGAGGAAGTGGAGATCGTGCTGGCCAAGGCCAAGCACTATCGCACCACGGAGGGCCGCGACATCGTCAACAAGATGGTTCGCCTCGCCGATCTCACCCGCAACGCCTTCGCCAATGGCGATCTGTCGACGGTGATGAGCCCGCGCACGGTGATCACCTGGGCCGAGAACGCCGACATCTTCAGCGACATTGGTTTTGCGTTCCGGGTCACCTTCCTCAACAAATGCGACGAGCTCGAACGTCCTCTCGTCGCCGAGTTCTACCAGCGCTGCTTCAATGCGGAGCTGCCGGAATCGGCGGTGAACGTGGCGCTCAGCTGATCTCTCTCGGTGTGTGGTCCCGGCCGAGTGCGCAATTGCGCATGGGGACCGGGACCCATGCCGCGAGGTCTCTCGGTGAAGCGACGCTGATAGTTTTCCCTGACGCAATAACCGTCGGTGGCTATGGATCCCGGTCTTCGCCGGGACGACGGTGAGATCGAGATGAGCACCACCTCCAACTCCAAGTTCCGCAACACCAAGGAAGCCCCGACCGAGCCGTTCAAGCGCTCGGTGGCCTCCTGCCTGAAGGCGATCGCCAAGGCGCCCGAGCTCGATGTCAGCTTCGCCGCCGAGCGGCCCGGGCTCGCGCCGGGCAAGGCGCGGCTGCCCGAACCCGCGCGAAAGATGACCAGGCGTGATGCCGCGATCGTGCGCGGCCACGCCGACTCCATCGCACTCAAGCTCGCCTGTCATGATCCAAAGGTGCATCGCAAGCTGATGCCGGGCAATCCGCAGGCGCGCGGCGTGTTCGAGGCGGTGGAGCAGGCCCGTGTCGAGGCGATCGGCGCGCGGCGCATGGCGGGCGTTGCGAAAAACCTCACCGCGATGCTCGACGACCATTTCCATCGCGGCAAGTTCGACGAGATCACCGATCGCGCCGACGCGCCGCTCGCCGACGCGCTGGCGATGCTGGTGCGCGAGCGCCTGACCGGCATGGCGCCGCCCACGGCCGCCAAGAAGATGGTCGATCTCTGGCGTCCCATCCTGGAAGACAAGATCGGCAGGCGGCTCGACCGGCTCGATACCGTGGTCGAGGACCAGACCAGGTTCGGCGATGCCGTGCATGATCTGCTGACGGCGCTCGAGATCGGTGACGAGCGCAGCGCCGACAGTGAAGACAATGACGAGAACGACGAGAACCAGGACGGCGACAACGATCAGTCCGGTGCCGAGGGCTCGCCCGATTCCGACGCCGCGCAGGAGATGAGCGCCGACCAGGCACAGGCCTCGAGCGAGGAGATGAGCGAGAGCGCGATGGAAAGCGCGCAGGCCTCGACCTCCGACACCTTCGACGACGGCGAGCTCGGCGACGACGAGACGCCGGGTGAGGCGACGCGGCCGAATTCGCACGGCAAGAACGAGCCGCGCGGGCCGGAATATCATGCCTTCGCGCCGAAGTTCGACGAGGTCATCGCCGCCGAGGACCTCTGCGACCATGACGAGCTGGAGCGGCTGCGTGCCTATCTCGACAAGCAGCTCGCGCATCTGCAGGGCATCGTCGCCCGTCTCGCCAACCGCCTCCAGAGGCGCCTGATGGCGCAGCAGAACCGCGCCTGGGAGTTCGATCTCGAAGAGGGCATTCTCGATCCGGCGCGGCTGTCGCGCGTGGTGACCGATCCCTATCACCCGCTGTCCTTCATGCACGAGAAGGAGGCGACGTTCCGCGACACCGTGGTGACGCTGCTCTTAGACAATTCCGGTTCGATGCGCGGCCGCCCGATCACGGTCGCGGCGACCTGCGCCGACATCCTCGCCCGCACGCTGGAGCGCTGCGGCGTCAAGGTCGAGATTCTCGGCTTCACCACGCGTGCCTGGAAGGGCGGGCAATCGCGCGAGGCGTGGCTTGCCGCCGGCAAGCCGGCCAGTCCCGGCCGTCTCAACGATCTCCGCCACATCATCTACAAGTCGGCGGACGCCCCGTGGCGCCGTGCGCGAAAAAATCTCGGCCTGATGATGCGCGAGGGGCTGTTGAAGGAGAACATCGACGGCGAGGCGCTCGACTGGGCGCACAAGCGCCTGCTCGGCCGGCCCGAGCAGCGCAAGATCCTGATGATGATCTCGGACGGTGCGCCGGTCGACGATTCCACGCTGTCGGTCAATCCCGGCAACTACCTCGAGCGGCACCTGCGCCACATCATCGAGGAGATCGAGACCCGCTCGCCGGTCGAGCTGATCGCGATCGGCATCGGCCACGACGTGACGCGCTATTATCGCCGCGCGGTGACGATCGTGGACGCCGAAGAGCTCGGCGGCGCCATCACTGAAAAGCTCGCCGAACTGTTCAGCGAGACCAACACCGCGCCCACGCAACCGGCCGGCCGCCCGCGACGCAAACTGCATTCGTGAGCAATCATCGATCCCGCCGCAGCTTTATCGGCCACGCGGCGGCGGGATTTTCCACTTTCGCACTGTCTCGCCTGGCGCAGGCGCAGCCTGCGCCGAAGCCGGCGCTGATCGAGCACGCCGTCGCAGCGCCCGTCGGCATCGAGGTCAACGCGCGGCCGATCCCCAATTTCGAGCCGCGCGACCGCGCGCGCACGCGGTTCGGTTCGCTGGACTATCGCGGCGGCCTGGTGCTGACCTCGCCGCATCGCGGCTTCGGCGGCCTGTCCGGCTTCCGCTTTCTCGACACCAAAGGCGAGCGCTTCCTCGCGGTCTCCGACCAGGGCACCTGGTTCACCGGTCGCATCCGCTATTCCGGGCGGAGCATGACCGGTCTCGACGACGTCGTGGCCGCGCCGGTGCTCAATGCGGAGGGGCGGCCGATCACGGAGAAGCGGCTGTGGTACGACACCGAAGCGCTCGCGCGCGACGGCGACCTCGTCTATGTCGGGCTCGAGCGCGTCAACCAGATCATGCGGTTCGATTTTTCGAAGGGCGGCACAAGCGCCCGCGGCGAGGTGCTGCCGACGCCGCCGGGAGTACGGAAACTGCCCTATAACAAGGGGCTCGAGGCGCTGGTGTTTGTCCCCAAAGGGCAGCCGCTCGCGGGCACCTTGATCGCGCTGTCGGAGGGCGGCTTCGATGCCGACGGCAATCTGATCGGCTTCCTGATCGGCGGCCCGACGCCCGGCCAGTTCAGCATTCGCCGCACCGATCAGCAGCTCATCAGCGACGCCGTGCTGCTGCCCTCGGGCGATCTCCTGATCCTCGAACGCAAATTCTCCTGGTTCACCGGCGTCGACATCCGCATCCGTGCGATCCCCCTGAAATCGATCGCGCCGGGCGCATTGGTCGACGGCCCTGTGCTGTTCAAGGCCGATCTCGGCCACGAGATCGACAACATGGAAGGCATCGACGCCCACGTCACGGCCGACGGCGAGACCGTGCTGACGCTGGTGTCCGACGATAATTTCTCGATGCTCCAGCGCACCCTGCTGCTGCAGTTCGCGCTGGTGGAGTAGGGCGGCGCGGCCGCAATGCATGACGCTACGGGCGGCCATTCCCCCGGCGCGGCTGGCAATCCGCGTTTCCCTCACTACACTCCCCTGCATCGCCCTCCCTCCCTTTCGGAACTCCCCCGCATGAGCGCCCTGTTTTCCCCGATCAAGCTGCGCGGCCTGACTTTGAAGAACCGCGTCGTGGTGTCGCCGATGTGCCAATATTCGGCCGAGGACGGCGTTCCCACCGACTGGCACTTCACCCACATCAACAATCTCAGCCTGTCGGGCGCGGCGATGTTCTGCATCGAGGCGACCCATGTCGAGGCGATCGGCCGCATCACGCCGGGCTGCCTCGGGCTCTACAGCGATGCCGCCGAGGCCGCGCTGAAGCAGATCCTCACCTCGGTGCGGAAACATTCCTCGACGGCGGTGGCGATGCAGCTCGCGCATGCGGGCCGCAAAGCCTCGAGCGCGCGGCCCTGGGACGGCGGCCAGCTGATCCCGCAGGACCAGGGCGGCTGGCAAACCGTGGCGCCGTCGGCGCTGCCGCACAAGGAGGGCGAAGCCGCGCCGCTGGCGCTCGATGCCGCCGGCCTCAAGCGCGTCCGCGACGCCTTCGTGGAGTCGGCGAAGCGCGCCGATCGCATCGGCATCGACGCGATCGAGCTGCACGGCGCGCACGGCTACCTCCTGCATCAGTTCCTGTCGCCGATCTCGAACAAGCGCACCGACGAATATGGCGGCTCGCTCGAGAACCGCATGCGCTTTCCGCTGGAGGTCTACGACGCGGTCCGCGCGGTGTTCCCGCACGACAAGCCGGTCGGCATGCGGGTGTCGTCGACCGACTGGGTCGAGGGCGGCTGGGATCTGGCGCAGACGATTGAGTTCGCCAAGGCGCTGAAGGCGCGCGGTGTCGACTGGATCGATGCCTCCTCCGGCGGCGTCTCGCCGCTGCAGAAGATCGCGCTCGGCCCCGGCTATCAGGTGCAGTTTGCCGAAGCCATCAAGCGCGAGACGGGTTTGCCCACCATCGCCGTCGGCCTGATCACGGAGCCCAAGCAGGCCGAAGAGATCGTCGCATCCGGCAAGGCCGACATGGTCGCGCTCGCCCGCGGCTTGCTCTATGACCCGCGCTGGGGCTGGCACGCCGCAGCGGAGCTCGGCGGCGAGGTTGAAGCGCCGCCTCAATTCTGGCGCTCGCAGCCCTCGACCCAGAAGGCGCTGTTCGGCAAGACCACGTTCGGGGCGCGTTGAGGGGTGCCTGATTGTGGTGCGAGAGCCGAGCCACAAACTG
>NZ_JADPIT010000019.1:148630-188187 GCF_023073035.1 Bradyrhizobium sp. 62 | reverse complement strand
TGCTTCGCTGCGCTCGCAATGACGGTCGGGGAGGCATGCGCCCACGCAAAGGTCGCCGCGCTGTGCGTCCTTTGGTCCTGAACCACCCCCGCCTCACGCATCCGTAAACCCTCTCAGCTTCCACCCCCGCCAAATCTGGCCTAACCTCGCGCGCGTCCAACTCCTCGCGGAGGCCCGCCATGCGGTTTCGTGTTCGAAAGGCTGCCCACGTCATCGAGCGCGTGGGGCTTGCGATGGCGGGCGCGGCGTGCGGGCTGTTCGTCGGCGCTTACGTGGGATCGGCAATTCCCGCGCTCACCACCGAGGGCTTCCTGCTGCTGATGATGGTGCTGGGCTTCGTCGGCTTCTATCTCGGCATCGACACGCCGCAGCTGCCGTTCGACGAGGCTCACGGCGATATCGACGCCGCGGAACTGTTGAGCGCCGCCG
This sequence comes from Bradyrhizobium sp. 62, assembly GCF_023073035.1. NCBI lineage: Bacteria > Pseudomonadati > Pseudomonadota > Alphaproteobacteria > Hyphomicrobiales > Nitrobacteraceae > Bradyrhizobium > Bradyrhizobium sp. 62. Next base: position 187,758 of record NZ_JADPIT010000019.1, on the reverse strand, counting down.
GCACGCTCTGCGCCACGCTCACCGCGCTCGCCTCCGTCGCCATCATCGTGCTCCGCCTCGAACCGCATATCGTGTGGAGCTGGTTCGCCCTGTTCGGCTGGATCGCCGGCGTCGCGATGCAGATCGTCGCGGGTGCAAAGGCGCGGATGCGGACGTAGGGAGACCGTCTTAAAACACCACGCCCACCTTCGTGCCGCGCTTCCACGCGACGCGGCAGCGCTTCTTGGTGTTGACGTGCAGCAGCTCGAACCGATCGGGAATCTTCACCTGGCCGCCGAGATCGACGCAGGCGCCGCCCGGCGAATAGTCGATCAGCGTGCAGGGGATCACCGGCGCGCGCGGGTCGGTGATGATCTTGGCCTGGCGGGACACGAGGCCCGCGGGTTTGACGCGGGCATGTCGTCGCGGATGCATTGGCACTCTCCTCCAATTTCCGCGGATGGCGCGGGTGGTCAGGGCACCATGATGAACGAGAGGTGATTCGATCCGGCTAAAGCGGGGGCGATAATTTTAATGAATATTGGTGGTAGCCTGGTGGGGTGGGGCGGGGCCTGCTTCGCAGGCACGACAGGGATGGTGTCGTGCGACGCTGCCTCAACGCTCGCATTGCGAGCGAAGCGAAGCAATCCAGGCCATTGCGAGCGCAGCGAAGCAATCCAGACTGCCTCTGCGGAAAGATTCTGGATTGCTCCGCTGCGTTCGCAATGACGAGTGGGCTCACCCCACCACGATCTCCCCCGCCTCGGCCGCCATGCCCACATGCGGCGGCACCGGCATCGGCACGGTCACATAGTCCTTCGGCAGATTCACCGGCCGATAGTCCGGCTCCACCGCCATCCGCTTCAACACGCTCTCATGCACATGCGCGCCTTCGGGGATGGGGCGCGGTTCGCAATCGGGGATGTAGAGCCCCATAAGCACCTTGCGCTCCGGCCATTCCTTGTAGGTCGCGCTCTTCGGCAGATACTCCAGCACGCGCCACACCGCCGTCATCGAATTGTGCAGCTCGCCCGTCTTGCCGGTGTAAGCCGGCGGCACGTATTGGAACGGCGAGTTCGTGCGCTGGATGCCCCAGGCGAGCTGGTTCACCGTGCGCGGGTTGAAGTTCAGCCCGGCCTTGGTCGCCTCCTCGATCATCCAGAGCAGCGGATATTTGGACTCGCCGCTCTCGGCCTCCGGATAGCCGCCGCCGACGTCGCAATGCACGCCGGCGAACCACACCTGCAGGATGTCCTGCGGCTCCTTCTTCTCGTCGGGCACATAGCGGTTGCGCCAATAATCCTGCGGCTCCTCATAGGCCTTGAGGCGGAACATGCGGCGCTGCTCGTCGATCGCGATCGCCTGGCGAAAGATGTTGACGCTCGGATTGCGCAGCGTGAAGGCGAGCTCCTCCAGGCTGAAGACGAGGAAGAAGACGTCGCGCCGCGGCACGATCACGCTCGCCACCGTGTCCCAGACGCCGATGAAGTGGATGGTCGGCCAGCGCGTCGAGGTGATCCGCGCGAACTGCGCTGCGAGGTCGAATTGGTCTTTCGGCAGCGGTCCCTGTTCGTCGACAGCGATGTCCTTGAGGTCCTCGATATCGTTGCCGCGCCCGGTGCCGGAATATTGCTTGTAGGCGACGAGGCCACTGCCTGCGAGGTTGGCCTGCTCCGGCGAGATCAGGCCGATCTTGTGGATCAGCCCCGCCAGCACCCGGACGGTATAGGCGCCGCGCGAAAAACCGAACAGGTAGATCCTGTCGCCCGGCGCGTAGTGCTGGACCAGGAAGCAATAGGCCGACAGCGTGTTGTCATCGAGCCCGTAGCCGGTGGCGAGCCCCAGCACCAGATTGATGTTGGCTTTCCAGCGGTGCCACGTCGACGGCTCCGTCACGGTGCCGACGCCGGGATCGTAGAACACCAACTGCCGCGGCTTCGTCTTGTCGGTCTTGCGCAGGCAGCGATAGAGCTTCAGGACGTTGGAGATGTTTTCGGAGATCTCGTTGCCGGTGCCGTCACAGCAGATGACGAGGTTCTTCGGCTCGGATGTGTGGTCGGCGTTGCGCTCGTGATCCATAGGATGCCCCTCCCGCTGATGCTACCCGGGCGAGTATAGCGGAAAAGGGTGCGGAGAGGGAGATGGTGGTTCTTCCCCTCTCCCCTTGCGGGAGAGGGTGGATCGCCGCCAAGCGGCGAGACGGGTGAGGGGTCTCTCTCCGCGGGCGAATCTCCCGCGCCGGAACTCCCGGAGACAGACCCCTCATCCGGCGCCATAGCCGATGCGAAGCATCGGCGTTTTCAAGAACGGCGGCCGAAGACCGCCTACGCAACCTTCTCCCGCAAGGGGAGAAGGGAAAACAGCGCCCGCTACTTCTTCTTCTGACCGATCTCCGGCTGCCACGCCGCATCCTTGCGGCTCGGCGCTGCGGCGCTGGTCTTGATCTTGTCCTTCTTCGGCTTCTTGGTCTCGCGGTTGCTGCGTTGCTGTCCCTTGGCCATGACGTCGTCTCCTCCTGGGTTTCGAGTTCGTCCGCGTGCGAGATCGGCGCTGCAATGGTCGCTGGCGGGGCTGTAAGATGCGTCCGCCGAGCCATTGAAGATCGCCGCCGCGCACACGAGGCGCGAAAGATGCAGCGCAACATCGACGCGCGGCAATTGCGTGAGCTGCGCTGACGTGGTCCAGCGTACGCCCGCGCCATGCCGATTGCGAGGACTAAAACGCCGCGCGCGAGCGCCGCGATTGCGCCTTAAGTCCCGGCCCGCGCTGACATAATGCTGGCTATTGCCGCGCAAGAAGCGCATGCTTCGCTACAGCTGGCGTCGGTTCGGGGCCCCTTCTTTGCGAAAGGCAGGCGCGCATGACCATCCGCTCGCGGCGAGAAACCATCACCTTCAAGCATCCATTCCACATCCGCGGCCTCGATCGCGAATTGCCGGCCGGCGCCTATGAGGTCATCACCGACGAGGAGATGATCGAGGGCCTGTCCTTCGCGTCCTATCGCCGCATCGCCACCATGATCACGGTGCCCTCCGAAGGCGTGCGCGGTGCGACGGAGATGCTGTCGATCGGCTCGGTCGACCTGGCGGATGCCCAACGTATCGACGCGAGTGCCTGAAATGACTGACATCCCGGTCGATCTCGACAGCCACCGCGGCATGGCCGCCCAGAAGGCAACCGATCTGCGCCGCGCGCTGGCCGATGTCGAGGCCCAGGTCAGGGAGCTGCGCGAGCGCGAGGCCGATCTCGAAAACCGCATGATGTCGGTGCCGGCCGCGTCCTGGCCGGAGGCCGCCGTGAAGGCGCGCCATCTGCTCAACCTCTATGCCGCGGGCCTGCCGGCCGAGGACACCCGCCACCGCGCGCTGGTGACCGCGCTGTTCGACGATTTCGCAAGGCTCAACGGCGACGGCTGAAGGCAAGCCAACTCAGGCGTCGTCCCGGCCGAGTGCGCTATTGCGCACGGAGCCGGGACCCATAACCACCGAAGTGCATTGTTGTGCACGCTTGTGCCCACAGCGTGCTTCGATCACGCCGACCGGCGTCCCCCGTGCGCAAGTGGCACAAGGCCGGCACGACGCGCGGACGCAAAAGGAGTACCCCATGACACTCACCACCAGCCGCTTCATCGCCCACGACCAGGACCGCGGCATCGTCCAGTTCTCGATGCAGGACGGCAGTAAGGAGATCGCCTGCGCGATCTCGACCTCCGCCATGGACGACCTCGAGCGCGGCCCGCGCGCCCGGCCGAGCGAGCGCGAAGAGCAGTTCACCCGCCTGCGCGAGCGCATCGAAGCCTGCACCGGACGCAAATATCAGGCGACGGAGTTCGAAGGCACCCCGCCGGGGATCGTGCTGCGGAGCATTGATTTTCGGGGGTAGGGGAGGCCGCCTACTTCGGCGGCTCCTGGGGCTTGTTCTGGAATTGGATGTTGCACTTCTTTGCGATCGAGGCCTGTTCGACGGCGATCAATTGTCCCTTCATTTGCGCAAGTTCGGCCGCAGCCTGTTTGTCGCCGCCAACCAGGAACGCCGCGGGCCAGAACACAACGACAGCAACGCCCGTTACGACCTGATCCTTGGTGCGCTGGCTGTCTTGAACGCCGGAGAGGGTCGCAGCTCTAGTGGATACCGACTGCGCCTCAAGCGCGAGCTGCTGGCAGTTGTACTGTTGATACTGCACCGGTGAGACGTAAGCCGCCGATATGTCAGATGAAGACGACGCGCAGCCAGCAAGTGCGGCCGCAAGGACCGCCACGCCCAAATTACGCATTAGAAGAATCCCCCCGGAAAGTTGCACAAAAGCGCAACCATTGCGGGAGATCAATAAGACCTTGGCTTAGCTAGTAACACTACGGGGTGGCTCGTTGCGCGGCGGCAACTGTGGATCGAGAATTTAAGTCTTGGATCGCCGCTACGTCGCATGAACGTCCAGCTCTCGATGCAGGACGGAACCAAGGAGACCGCCTGCGCAATCTCAACCTTCGCCATGGACGACATCAAGCGCGGCTCGCGCGCCCGGCCGAGCGAGCGCGAAGAGCAGTTCACGCGCCTGCGCGAACGCATCGAAGCCTGCACCGGACTGAAGTATCAGGCGACGGAGTTCGAGGGCACGCAGCCGGGGATCGTGCTGCGGCATTGATTCTCGGGGGTAAGGGGAGGGCGCAAAGCAGCGATCCCGCGCCTCACGCGGCCCGATCGAGTTCCTTCTCGTAGGCCTTCAGGCTTCCCTTCAAGGTCTCTTCCAGTTTGGCTGTGCGCGATCCTATCGCCGCATTCGCCGCCCGCACGGCGGCCGCTTCGATCGCCTCGTCGCGCTGAGCTTTTCGTGATGAAACAGCCATTTTGCAGAATGGATTGTGGGGTTACCTTTTGGATGTATCGAAATCCAAAACAAATACATCGATCCGAGTGCGCTCTGTAGGTGACAGGCCAGCAATGAGCATCTCTCGTAGATCGCTGCTCGTTTTGGGTGCGGCTAGACCCTCCGGATGTTTGGGCAGATTCTTTTTCGCAACACGCCCAAACCAAAGAACTAGGTAAATACCTCGGTCGTCCGCGCGCCAGTCGTGGGCGTATTTCTCTATTAGTTGAACACTTGCAGCGCCCCAAACATCGGGGTGCCATTGTCCCTTTATTTCCATCGGTACGCCGTAACCCAAGTACGTAGCTACGATGTCTGCACGAGTCGCATCGGGCATAGTGACTTCTGGAAGGAAATTGATTCCGGCCGGGACCTTATCGCGCAGTTGGTCTAACAAACGGTTGCGACAAGTATTCTCGTCCTTTGGTGTATCCTTGTTCCAATACGCCTCCCAAGCGCTTGTATCACCAGATCGAATGTAGGTTTGGACCGTCTCAAGTCTATCCAAGAGTACAGCCTTCAGATCGTCTATGTTCGCGGGAAGTTTGTCGGCTAATGTGTTCTTTATCTCCCCGAAGCTTGGTAGGTGAAAGTCGCTGTCGCGCCTCAGGCGCAGCTGCTGCGCCCGTGCGTGCTTAATGTCGTCGCGGTACGAAGGGGCGATATCAGATGAGGAAAGGCGCTCCAGAATATCTGCGGCGATCTGAGTGGGGTCAGAGCTTATCGCGCGAATGTTGAAACGAATGAAGCCAGTTGCGTCCCATGGGTTGTTATTCCCTGTTGTACTGGATGGACGGTCAACGACCGGCCAAGCCATGCCGAAGGATTGAACGATTGTTTCACGCTGGCCAATTGTCAGAATGCTCTTGGCATTTTCTTCGCTTCGGCGGTGCGCTTGCAGCTCCTGTAAAGTCCATATGTAGGTTTTGTCCGCTAGAAAGTATTCCGTCCAAACCTTTTTGCTGACTTCAAAATCCACTAAAAAGGATACGCATATCCAAAGTCTTTGGGTGCCTATTTCGTGACTATCTTGGTCGGAAACAAACTGGCGGGCGAGGGTGCGTAGATCGAATTGCTTGCCACGTGCCAAGGCCATTCGAATCAAGGAGGTCTGGACATAGGTATTCGCCGATCGATAATCATTGAGCCACCTTATGCTTAGGCTGCCTGCAAGCGAACTGAAGCGGCTTTCTTGAGCGATGCGGTGCAAGCCGGGCACATGCTCATGCCCTGCTCGTATGTGGGGTTCGACCACAGAGCGTAGAAATTTCTCTGTAGAGGATTCCGAAGTGAGAACTTTCGATTCGAGCAACTCTTGGACACTCTCGTCAACTCGCTTTGAGTCGAACGCCGCAGAATCCCAGAACGAGGCAAGAACAGCGCTTGCAATAGTGGGGGAAATTTTTTCCAAAGATCGCTCGGTGCGAACTACTTCGGACACGCCAGAAACGAGCACTAGCTCAATATTCTTATATTTCCCCTCGACGTGAGTTTCGGAGATTTGTTGAGCGCTGGGCATATCCTTTCTTGCGAGGGCGCTAACAAAGCCGGCGAGAGCAGCATTAGTCAGTTCATTTCCAAGCCATATACGGATTCGCTCTTGGGGAGTGTTGCCTCGATCGAGGTCCGAGTACATTCCAAGGTAAGCCCTGGCAATGCTTACGAGAGAAGCTAAATCGTTACCCGCTTCGATCTCCGCAATACGCGGAAGAAATTCGGCGCGATGATCAGCAAAACGTTTTTCACGCTCCTCCTCTTGGTGAGAGCGTCGTTTCTCTTCCTCTTGCTTCCAATTCCGCTTAGGGGGCGCGGTGATTTCATCCCAGCGCTCGGCTAGTCTGGAATGACGTTCAACGCCGAGATTCGCTGCCGCGCCGAGGTCCGGAGGAAATCCTTCTGTGCTCTGTTGACTCCGGACCAAGTCGGCCCACAGGACAATGTCACCGTCTGATAACAGACTTTTTTCTCCCAGCTGTGTGAGCATTTCGGCCGCGTCCGTAGCCGAGATCGCCAAGGCCCGGCTAGCCTGTGGTAGATCGTGCATAATTGCGATCCACGTCCCTTCCTTGCTCATGCCGGAGCCAATTACTTGCGTTTGTATTTGACGGCGAAGAGCAGGGTTTCTTATCAGCCATTCGTCGACGGCTGGTTTCCGGCCGGAGTAATACCCGCTCTCCGCCTCCGCCAAGGTAAGCCACGACCACGCGCGTTCTGGCGAAGGAAGCTCGTCGCTCCGAATTGCTTTCTCGATGAGCTGGTTAATCGAGCTAGTTAGCTCGAAGTTCGTGCGCCAGTTCTTGGATTTAAAGCGATCCGACATTTCGTCGAGGATTGATCCCGCCAGATTTGCAGAAACTGACCTGACGATCCCATAGGTCATCCCTGACACGTAGAGGTCTTCGGCCGCGTCTTCGTCTTCTTCATCGCGCCGCTCATATTCGATAATTGCCTCGGCAATCTGCTTTGCAGAGAGTCCAGTGCCGCAAGTCGAGGCAATGATTTCAAGCGCCAATCGGGCGTCGCCTGTAGCGCCGCGAACACGAAGCTTTTCAACTACAGTAGGCCAATCAGTATCGGAACTGCTCTCGATAAGCGCCTCTACTGCGCTGCTTCTCTCGGCGTAAATGGCAAGAGGACTTTCGAGGATTGATTGTAGCTGGGGGGCGATTGTTTTCGCGAGTTCAGAACGCTGGAGGGCCTCCAAAATGAGCATTGACAGATGAAGGTGCCGTGCCGGATCCGTAACAATCTTTACGACTTCGTTCTTAAGTTCGGCCCGAGCCAGGCCCGAAATCGCACGACGACCCCAATCTTCATCCCGAAAGTAGGGATCCTCTTCGGCCAGTGAGGCCAGTGATTGTAGTAAGATACGCGCTTGATGTACGGAGAATCGATCAGTCTCGCCATATCTGAGCACGCCGTAAGGGTCAGTTTTGATACAACGTGGGGCAAGGTGAGGACAGAAATGTGCGAGCCAAGCGTGCAGACCTCTGAAAGCTGTTGGAATACCGCCGTTAGAAGTAAGAGTTTGGAATGCTCGCCGCTCGGATAGTCCATTCGATAGGCGCCGCGATAGCCACCGGGCGCCTAGGAATTCCGCGATAATCCGATGAAACGGTATGTACAGATTTTCATCCGGGCTCTGAAACAGTCGCGTTTTGATAACCTCACGGACCAGCGGCGCACCCGGAATATCATCAAGCTCTGCCGCTTGAACGTATCCCTCCGGCAAACCATCCCAAGGTCGGTCAGAGACCCCGAGGGTGCCTGATAGGAGAAGGTGGGTGAAAATCGCTCCCGCTGATTCCAATAAAACTTCTGGACTTGATTGAGCAGTTTTCGATCTTTGATGAAGTGGATTGCGCTCAGATGTGAGGAGCTTCGACGCGCTCTCAAAGAGTTCTGCGCGGCCTTTTGGTAGGCCCTGTCCCGCTGTAACAATTTCCGCGACGAGTGTAAGCGTCAGCGGATTGACGTAGAATTCTCCGAGGTCTTGTTTCTCGAGATGATCGAGCACCGCGTACGGCGTAATTGATTTGCTGTACGAACTGAGGAAGGCTACGGCGTCTTCAAAAGCAAAGGGCTGGAGATGAAGAGTGACCGGCTCGGCACCGTAGTCTTGGCTAATTTTGTAACGATCTGTCGATCCTTGCCAATCTGCAGCGCGCACGAAAGAATAAAGTTTGGGCTGTGGAGTTCTGACAGCTTTCGTAAGACTTCGTCTATCGCAGAGATGCCTGATGATGATGTGATTTCATCGAGGCCGTCTATGATGAGTTTTCCATCGGGGGCAGTCTGAAGAGCCGCGTAGTTCTGCATTCTATAAAATGTGCCGGCCGAGACGCGCTTAAAGCCGTATCTAACCTCAAGTGTTTTTGTAAGTTGCGTTTTCCCCAACCCCGGATCGCCTAGGATGACGATCGGGGCTTTGATCAAAGGAATATCAGCCTCGGTGAGGACTGCTTCATTGTCCTGTCCGCGATCTCGGATCAACGTTCGAGGTATGTAGAAGTCTGCCATTGCTCCCCCGACTCGCTGCACACTCGTAAAGGTAGTGGCCTTCTTGGTCGAAGCAATTGGCCGCAGATGCACTCCCAACAAGCAAAAACGGCCGGATCTTCCGATCCGGCCGTCACGCAAAACTTGATCCGGCTAAGCCTACGCCTCGCGACGCAAGCCCCCGCCCAATTCGGAAATTCTCAGCTGGCCTTCTTCGCCGGCGCGGGCGTCGGGCCGACCTTCTTCTGGATGGCGCGCTTCAGCTCCAGGGCGCGCGGCGACAGCAGGTCGGCCTTGACCTTGAGCAAATAGGGATCGAGGCCGCCATTGTGGTCGACGCTCTTGATCGCGTTGGTGGAGACGCGCAGGCGCACGTTGCGGCCCAGCGCTTCGCTGATGAAGGTCACGTTGACCAGGTTCGGCAGGAAGCGGCGCTTGGTCTTGATGTTGGAGTGGCTGACCGTGTGGCCGACCTGGGGGCCCTTGGCCGTCAATTCGCAGCGGCGAGACATGGTAAAATCCTCAATCTTTCCCAACGATGTGCGGCCGCCATTCGGGGCGCCACGGGCAAATTCTCTGTCCTTGCAGGGAGCGGGCGGACGTATAGGGGGGAAGCGGCGGGACGTCAAGGTTTTGGGGCGGCTGGGACGCCAGTTTCGCGCCCAGCACTCGGTGTCATCGCCCGCCTTGCGCACTCGCGCGCCGGGGCGGGCGATCCAGTACTCCGCGCCGGTGCGGCTGACCAGAGGGGCCGCGGCGTACTGGATGCCCCGGTCAAGCCGGGGCATGACAGCGGTGGAGGTGGCGGGGTGAGGTGCGCGTTTCTGACCCGCCCCGATCACCAAAACGGCAATGATTATCGCGCCTTACCATCACATAAATGGCGTATTCGCGCCCGAAAAGTCCAGTGGAGTTCCGGACGCGGACTTGCCCGGACGCATTGCTTGGCGCGGTTTTTGGCTTAAGTAACAACCGTTCGCGCCCCGATTGGATTGTTTCGTGCTCACAACGCCTCATCTTGCGCCAAGTCTGCGTCCAAATGAGCTGCGCCCAAAAGAGCTACGCTCAGCGGAGCGGCGCGCAAGGAATCCGCGCGCAAGCCATCCGCGCTCTGCCGGCCGCTGGGTCATGGCGGCCCTTGGCGCGCTGGTTTTGGCGTGGGCGGCGGAGCCCGCGGCGGCGCAAGGCAAGCTCGAGGCGCAATACGAGGCGACGCTGGCGGGCATTCCGGTCGGCAAGGGCGCCTGGAACATCGACATCCAGGACGATGTGTTCGCGGCCGCGGCCTCCGGCGGCACCTCGGGGCTGCTGAAATCGTTCGCGGGCGGGTCGGGCACCGGCGCCTCGCAGGGCCGCGTGGTCAACGGCGCGCTGGTCGCGACCGGCTACCAGGCTTCCACCACCACCTCGAAGAAGACCGAAGAGATCCGCATCACGCTCGACAAGGGCAATGTGAAGGATTTTGCCATCGTGCCGGAGCCGCCGGTCGATCCCGACCGCATCGTCGTCACCGACGCGCATCGCCGCGGCGTCTGGGACCCGATGACGGCCTCGCTGGTGCGCGTATCCGGCACCGGCGACGTGCTGTCGGCGGACGCCTGCCACGGCAGCGCCGCCGTGTTCGACGGCCGCATGCGCTACGAGCTCAAGCTCGATTTCAAGCGCATGGAGAACGTCAAGGCGGAGAAGGGCTATCACGGCCAGGTCGTGGTCTGCTCGCTGTATTTCGTGCCCATCGCCGGCTACATCCCCGATCGTCCCGTGATCAAATATCTCGCCGCCCAGCGCAACATCGAGGTCGCGTTCGCGCCGATCGCGGGAACGCGCATCCTGGTCCCGTTCTGGCTGAAAGTGCCGACCCCGCTCGGGCCGGCCATGCTGGAAGCCACCTCCTTCATCACCAGCGCCCAACCGCCCAAGGTCGCGAAGACGCAGTAGGCCGGGCGTCCCGCCCTGAACCTCGCTTTCTGGCGAAAATAAACACGAATGATTTCAATGACATGCCTACTGTGCATGGGGTTGTTTTCGCACTTTTGTTTGGAAGGGGTCGAGGATCGGGAATCCATTTGACTCCTCCCCGATTCTGATTCGACTCCGCGCCGTCCCCAGCTTTAACGAATCCGCCATCGAAACGTCGCTTGTGCGGCGGGGCAAAACTCCATCTAGTGCGAACCCAATAGGCCTCCCGCGACATGTTGCGTGAACGGAACAGGACTCACGGGGGAGTCTGCGATTCGGCCGCGATTCGTTCTCAACTCGTTCCGAAACTTAAAGCCAACGGGAAAAGCGTCGCAAAGTGAGACAGTTGCGCGAGGTTCGGGGAGAATGCTCCCACACTCTCGGTGTCATCGCCCAGCTTGACCGGGCGATCCAGTACACCGAGGCGTGTGTGATTGAGCCGAGAAGCCGCGGCGTACTGGATGCCCCGGTCAAGCCGGGGCATGACAGCGGAGAAGCCGAAGCCGGGTGACTTCCAGGCCCTTCGCGCCACCGCCCCAAAACAGCACTGACATTCGCCCCAATCGCCATTACCTAATCCCCCGGATGCCTTTTTCCTCCTCCCCCTTCGCTTCCGAGCGACTCCCCGGCGCCGGCGTCACTGCGGTGCTTGGTCCCACCAACACCGGCAAGACCCATCTCGCCATCGAGCGGATGCTCGCGCATCCCTCCGGCATGATCGGGCTGCCGCTGCGCCTGCTCGCGCGCGAGGTCTACAACAAGATCGCAGCAAGGGTCGGTCCCGATGCCGTCGCGCTCGTGACCGGCGAGGAGAAGATCAAGCCGAAAGCGCCGCGCTACTGGGTCTCGACCGTCGAGGCGATGCCGCGGGATCTCGACGTCTCGTTTCTTGCTGTGGACGAGGTGCAGATCGCATCTGATCTGGAGCGCGGCCACGTCTTCACCGACCGCATCCTCAACCGCCGTGGCCGCGACGAGACGCTGCTGCTCGGCGCTGCGACCATGCGTCCGATCATCGAGCGGCTGCTGCCGGGCGTCTCCATGATCACGCGGCCGCGCCTGTCGCAGCTGGAATTCGCCGGCGACCGCAAGATCACGCGGCAGCCGCGCCGCACCGCCATCGTCGCCTTCTCGGCCGACGAGGTCTACGCCATCGCCGAGCTGATCCGTCGCCAGCATGGCGGCGCCGCCGTGGTGCTGGGCTCGCTCTCGCCGCGTACCCGCAACGCGCAGGTCGCGATGTTCCAGGACGGCGAGGTCGATTACCTCGTCGCCACCGACGCCGTCGGCATGGGCCTCAATCTCGACGTCGACCATGTCGCCTTTGCCTCCGACCGCAAGTTCGACGGCTACCAGTTCCGCCGCCTGACGCCGTCCGAATTCGGCCAGATCGCCGGCCGCGCCGGCCGCGCCACCCGCAACGGCACCTTCGGCACCACCGGTCGCTGCGCACCGTTCGAGCCCGAGCTCGTCAATGCACTGCAGAACCACACCTTCGACCCCGTGAAGGTTTTGCAATGGCGCAATTCGAAGCTGGATTTCGCTTCCCTCGGCGCGCTCCAGGTCTCCCTGAACATGGCCCCCGGCCATGAGGCGCTGACGCGCGCGCCCATCGCCGAGGACATGCGCGTGCTCGATCACGCCGCCCGCGACGCCGAGGTGCGCGATGTCGCGCATGGCAAGGACGCGGTGGAACGGCTGTGGGAGGCCTGCCAGGTCCCGGATTATCGAAAGCTGTCGCCGGCCGCCCATGCCGAGCTGGTCACCACGCTCTACGGCTTCCTGATGCGGAAGGGATGCATCCCCGACGCCTGGTTCAGGACCCAGATCGACCAGGCCGACCGCGTCGACGGCGATATCGACACGCTGTCGGCCCGGATCGCGCAGATTCGCACCTGGACCTTCGTCGCCAACCGTCCCGACTGGCTGAAAGACCCCGAACGCTGGCAGGGGATCGCCCGCGAGGTCGAAAATAAATTATCGGATGCGCTCCATGAACGCTTGACTGAGCGTTTCGTTGATCGCCGGACCAGTGTATTGATGCGCCGCCTGCGGGAGAACACGAGCTTGAATACGGAAATCGGCAAGACCGGCGAAGTCATCGTCGAAGGCCATGTCATCGGCCGCCTCGATGGCTTCACCTTTGCACCGGATGCGGCGGAAGCCGGCTCCGATGCGAAAGCGTTGCAGGCTGCAGCGCAGGCCGTGCTCGCCGGCGAGATCAACGCGCGCGCCGAAAAACTGGGCAATGCGCCGGACGAGCACTTCGTGCTGACCTCGGAAGGCATCATCCGCTGGACCGGCGACGCCGTGGCGCGGCTGTCTGCCGCAGAGGACGCGCTGCATCCGCGCATCCGCATCATCTCCGACGAACGCCTCACGGGCGGCCCCCGCGACAAGGTGCAGGCCCGGCTCGAGCTCTGGCTCAAGACGCATATCGAAAAGCTGCTCGGGCCGCTGTTCGAGCTCAGCAAGGCCGAGGACGTCACCGGCATCGCCCGCGGTATCGCCTATCAGCTCGTCGAGGCGCTCGGCGTGCTGGAGCGCCCGAAGATCGCCAACGAGCTGAAGGACCTCGACCAGCCCTCGCGCGCGACCTTGCGCAAATACGGCGTCCGCTTCGGCGCCTATCACCTCTATTTCCCCGGTCTGCTCAAGCCGGCCGGGCGTGCGCTGGCCGCGCTGCTCTGGGCGCTGAAGCAGGACAATGTCGATCCCTCCGCGCTGTCGGGCGCGCAGCATCTGGCAAGCTCCGGCCGCACCTCGTTTCCGGTCGACAAGCAGCTGCCGCGCGACGCCTATCGCGTGCTCGGCTACAAGCAGGCCGGCGAGCGCGCCGTGCGCGTCGATATCCTCGAGCGCCTGGCCGACCTGATCCGTCCGGCGCTGGCCTGGCGCGAGAACGCGTCCGGCGAAAAGCCCGCCGGTGCATTCGACGGCCGCAGCTTCGTGGTGACGCAGGCGATGACCTCGCTCACCGGTTCGGCCGGCGAGGATTTTGCGTCGGTGCTGCGTGCGCTCGGCTATCGCATGGACAAGCGCCCGCCGCTGCCGGCGAAGCCCGCTGCGGCTGTTGCCGAGATCCCTGTTGCTGAAGCCTCCGGCGAAGAGACACCCGCAACCGAAACGCCGGTCGAGGACGCCGCCGCGCCCGCGGACACCGCGATCGAAGCCGCCGCCGAGCCTGTGACTGTCGAAGACGCGCCCGGCATGGAGCAGCACGACGAGCCCGCACACGACGAGCCGGCGCTTGAGGCTTCCGTCACGCCGGAAGACGCTCCCGGCATCGCGCCACCTGCGGAAGAGGCTGCGGCACCCGTTGAAGCTGCTGAAACTGTGCCCGCTGAAACCGCGTCTGCCGAAACCGCGCCTGCAGAGACTGTTGCAACCGAAGCCGCTGCGTCGGCCGATGCGGCAGCACCCGTGGAGGCCGCGGCGACGTCCGCCGAGCCCGAGCTCATCGAGGTCTGGCGTCCCGCCGGCCGTCACGACGATCGCAAGCCGCGCCACGAGCGCCATCGCAACCCGCGTCACCAGCCGCGTCCGCAGGCAGCTGCTGAAGCCGGCGCCGCGCCTGCCGAAGGCGAAGCCCAGCCTGCCGCCGACGGCGAGAAGCGCGGTGAGCGTCATCGCCATGGTGGCGGTCATCGTCGCGATTCCGGTCGCGATGGCGGCAGGGACTTCCGCAAGCCGCGCGAAGGTGGCGCCGAAGCCGCGCCGCGTCCTGAGGACAAGAACCGCCGGTTCGAGGGCAAGAATGGCGGCAACAAGGACCGCGACAACAAGGATCGCAACAAAGGCAAGTTCGGTGGCGGTGATCGCGACAAGGGCCGTGACAACCGTGGCCGCGACCGCGACAAGGGCCGCGACCGCCAGGGCGGGCCGTCGCTGCGTCCCTACGCATCGAGCGCCACCCCGCGCGAGCGCGATCGCCCGGTCGATCCGAACTCGCCCTTCGCAAAACTCGCTGCGCTGAAGGAGCAGCTGTCAGGGCGTAAGGAGTGAGCCCACGACCGAGCGGCAGCGCATCGACAAATGGCTATGGCACGCGCGGGTGGTGAAGGCGCGCACCTCCGCTGCCGAGCTTGTCGAGTCCGGCCATGTTCGCGTCAACGGCGCACGCGAGAAATCGCCAGGGCATGCGATCAAGATCGGCGACGTGCTCACCGTCGCGCTCGATCGCACCGTGCGCGTCTTGAAAGTCATCGCCTTCAACGAGCGCCGCGGCGATGCCGCCTCGGCCCGTGTGCTCTACGAAGAGCTCAGCGAAGGCCATCCGAATTCTCAGCGCAATTAATTGCGCTTTGAATTCATTTCTTGGTCGATCAAGCGCATAAAGCCGTCATGATCGGCCGTTCCTGAGCTTGCGGCGCCGGGCCATCCGCGCTACGCAAGCCGCGACTTTTAAAAGAGCTTTTCGGAGCGTTGGATGACTTACGTCGTCACTGAAGCGTGCATCAAGTGCAAGTACACCGACTGCGTCGAGGTCTGCCCGGTCGATTGTTTCTACGAGGGCGAGAACATGCTCGTCATCCATCCTGACGAGTGCATCGACTGCGGCGTGTGCGAGCCGGAATGCCCCGCCGATGCCATCAAGCCGGACACGGAACCGGGCCTGGAAAAGTGGCTCACGGTCAACGCCGACTACGCCAAGAGCTGGCCGAACATCACCCAGAAGAAAGAATCACCTGCCGACGCCAAGGATTTCGACGGCATGGAGGGCAAGTTCGACAAGTATTTCTCCTCGAACCCCGGCTCCGGCGACTAATTCGGGTCAAACTTAACCCTATTAGCGGCGTTATCGCTGAAAACCAGCCCTTAAGACCCCTAAATCATTGATTTTTGCGGGAAATGTGCTATATTGGGCACATTGAGCCGAACCCTGGTTAGCCCCGTCGGCCCCGTTGGGTTCCCGTGAAACCAAATGTCGAACAGGGGCGTGGCAGTTTCCGCGCGCAGGCTGTGTCACAGAAAACGCGTAAAAAGAGTACTTCAGCGAAGGCTTCCCATAAGGACGCCAAGAAAGTCGCCGCGGCCAGCCGTAGCGCATCCAAGGGTCGGACCGCGACGAAGGCGCCGGCTGCAAAGTCCTCGAAGAACAAAAGAAGCGCAATGCCTAACAAGACTGCCAAGCCGGCCGCGAAAGCGACCGTTGCCAAGCCTGTTGCCGCCAAGCCTGCCGCCAAGCCCGCTGTTGCAAAGACGCCCGCTGCCAAGGCTCCCGCTGCCAAGCCCGCCGCGCCGAAGGCTCCTGTTGCTGCTGCTCCCGCCAAGGCCCCTGTCGCTGCCGCCAAGCCGGCCGTGAAGCCAGCGGCTGTCGCGCCGAAGGTCGAAGAAAAGAAGGTCGTGACCCAGCGTCAGGGCTTCAAGGCCAACGAATTCGTCGTCTATCCCGCTCACGGTGTCGGCCAGATTCTGGCCATCGAGGAGCAGGAGATCGCCGGCGCGAAGCTCGAGCTGTTCGTCATCAACTTCATCAAGGACAAGATGACGTTGCGCGTGCCGACCGCCAAGGTCGCCAATGTGGGCATGCGCAAGCTGTCGGACCCCGCGCTGGTGAAGCGTGCGCTCGAGACCCTCAAGGGCCGTGCCCGCGTCAAGCGCACCATGTGGTCGCGCCGCGCCCAGGAATACGAAGCGAAGATCAATTCGGGCGACATCGTCGCGATCGCGGAAGTCGTGCGCGACCTCTATCGCTCCGAGTCGCAGCCCGAGCAGTCCTACAGCGAACGCCAGCTCTATGAAGCCGCGCTCGACCGTCTCTCCCGCGAGATCGCGGTGGTGCAGCACTCGACTGAGACCGAAGCGGTCAAGGAGATCGAGGCCCAGCTCGCCAAGAGCCCGCGCCGCACCGGCGCCAAGTCCGAAGCCGCCGAAGGCGAGGCCGATGCGGACGCCGAGGGCGATAGCGACGAGACCGATGGCGGCGCTACGGTCGCCGACGAGGCCGCGTAAACCTCTCGCGCGTTCATCGCAACAGATCAAAAGCCCGGCCGGTTGGCCGGGTTTTTTGTTTTGGAGACGCTGACCGCCCTGGTTCGGGGACGGTCAGCGGGCCGAATTGCTTCTGAGCCTATGCGGTCCTGAACGGCATCAAACCCGCGACGCGCTTCCCGAAGCGCCGCGCCCGGTCTCGTGGCCGTCTCCGCCCGCGTCAGTCGCAACTGTCGACCACCAGGCGCCTAACGCATCAATCAACGGCACCAATGTGTGGCCGGCGGCGGTCAGATCGTACTCGACCCTCAACGGGTATCCGCCGAATTCCGTGCGGGTCACGATACCGGCGTCCTCCAGTTTGCGAAGCTCGAGGGCGAGCATCCTGTGCGAGATGGTCGGATTGTCCCGACGCAAGTCGCTGAACCGTTTGGTGCCCTGTTTCAAATAGTAGATCAGAAGCGTAGGCCACCGGCCGCTCAGGATCTGCATCACTTCCTCGATGGGACATCTCGAAACGAGGTCTTTCATCGGCGGACTCCAGGTTACAAAAATGTTCGCAATTTACTTGATGGAGCGAACGACTAGGGTTCGGGACCGCTGCGCAGCGTGATCATCAGAAATCACGGAGAATAGATCGATGGATCCAATCCTACTTTACGGCTTCCCGATGGGAAGCTCCATGGGACTCGTTGCAGCTCTTGAATGGCTTGGCAGGCCATATCGCCTGTGTCGCGTCGACATGCTGGGCGAGATGCTGAGCCCGTCATACGCCAGGATCAATTCGCGACACGAGACGCCTGCACTTATAACGGACCAGGGCGATGCGCTGACGGAAACCATGGCGATCGCCGCTTGGCTCGAAGCCAGGGATACCGAACGGCGCATCAGCTTTGATCCGTTGTCGCCGAAAGCCGATCGCATGCATCAGCTGATGGCGTTCGTGAATACCGGCTTTACCGGCGCCTTCGCGCCGCTTTGGGTCGCAATGGAAGGCGTGGCGATGGACGACGCCATGCGCTCGGCCTTGCGGGAGTTCGGAGGGAGAAAGGTGATCGAACGCCACGACAAGCTCGAAGGCATGATCGAGCCGGCGAGGTTCCTGCTGGCCGATCGGCCGACCCTTGCGGACGCCCTGCTGGCAGGTGTGGCGCGCTGGCTCGACTTCCACGCCGTCGCAGAGAGGAGCCGCTGGCCAAAGCTGGCGGCGCTGCGCCAACAACTCGAGGCCGATCCCGGGGTCATCTACGCCACCGCCGTGGAGCGCGGCAGCAGTGATCCGGGAGCAGGATCCTGTGCCGGCCATATCGCGCTGGCCGACGTCATCGCGCGATATGGCAAGCAAGCCTAACCAGTGGAGAGGAGGAGCGGCTTCGATCCGCTCCTCCCTACTTCACCGGCCGCTTCTCGAGCTTCCGCGCCAGGGTCCGCCGGTGCATCCCGAGTCGTCTTGCCGCTTCCGAGATGTTGAAGTCGGTCTCGATCAGGGTCTGGTGGATGCGTTCCCATTCCAGCGTTTTGATCGATGTCGGCCGGGCATCGAGCGCGACCTCGGCATTGCCTGCGGCCTTGTTGAAGGCGGCTTCGATGTCGTCGGTGTTCGACGGCTTGGCCAGATAGTGGCATGCGCCCAGCTTGATGGCCTCGACGGCGGTGGAGATGCTGGCAAAGCCCGTCAGCACCACGATCAAAATCTCCGGATCGTGCGTGTGCAAGAGCTCGACGCAGGCCAGGCCCGAAGCTCCCCCGAGCTTGAGGTCGACGACGGCATAGCCGAACGATCGCTCCTCCAGGACTTTCCGCACCTCCTCGATCGAGGCGGCGAGCACGACCTCGTAGCCGCGGCGCTCGAACGAACGCTTCAGGGTGCGCGCGAAGCCGGCATCGTCCTCGACGACGATGAGCGAACGGTCAGGCGTCAAAGCTGCCTCCGATCGCGAGCGTTGCGAGCGGCAGCGTGAGGCGCACCGTGGCGCCGCGCTTCCTGTGGTTCTCGGCGGTCACGCTGCCCCCTAACTTGCGCACCACGTTCACCACCAGGAACAGGCCGAGCCCGCCGCCGGCGCGGCCCTTGCTCGACTGATAAGGTTTTCCGATTTGTGCCAGCATCTCCGGCGCAAAACCGGGGCCGCGATCGCTGATCGACAGCACGAGATTGTCGCCCTCGCGCCCGGCAACGAGCTCGACCCAGTCGCGCGAGACCTCGTAGGCGTTGTCGAGCACGTTGAAGATCACCTGCTTCAGCGCGACGTCCGAGACGATCGCGACGTCTTCGCCGAAGGTGTTGACGAAATACAGCGTGCGCGCCGAGCGCGCGTCGCGCCACTCCTCCACCAGCGCGGTGACGAAAGCCGCAACCGTCGTCGGCGACGATCCTTCGCCGCGGGCCTCGCCCGCCGAGACCAGGATGCCCGTCACGATCGACTTGCAGCGTTGCAGCGAGGTCTCCATCTCCGCGAGGTCCTCGGCCAGCTCCTGATCGGCGGCGAGGTCGGGCATGCGGCGCCAGTCGCCGAGGATGACCGAGAGCGAGGCGAGCGGCGTGCCGAGCTCGTGCGCCGCGCCGGAGGCGAGCAGGCCCATGCGCACGATATGATCCTGCTCGGCGGCATGCTGGCGTAGCGCCGCCAGATGCGCGTCGCGCTCGCGCAAATTCCTGTTGATGCGGGTGACGAACACCACCAGCAGCACGGCGTTGAGCACGAAGCCCAGCAGCATGCCGGCAACCGTGAGCGTGTAGGTCTCGCTCAGCGGGTTCGGCGGCAGATCGAGCGGCCGGTAGGCGACGGTCAGCCAGACGAAGCTCGCGCAGGTCAGCGCGACCAGCGACCAGGTCGAGCGGCCATCGAGCAGCACCGCGCCCAGCGTCACCTGAAGCAGGAACAGCGAGGTGAAGGGATTGGTGGCGCCGCCGCTGAGGTAAAGCTGCGCGGTCAGCGCGGCGACGTCCAGCATGAGGGCGACCAGCAGCTCGTTGTTGGTGATCGCGGCGCGATGGCGCACCCAGACCAGGCTGGAGATGTTGAGAAATATCAGGGCGCCGATCACCGCGCCCATCCGGGTGAGGGGCAGGGGAATGCCGAGCCAGACATGCACGCCGCCGATGGTCACGATCTGGCCGACCACTGCGGTCCAGCGTAGCTGGATCAGCAGCGCCATGTTCTTGCGGTTGGTCTCGTCGTCGGTCGGCGCAGCGCCGATCAGCACGCTGCGCGCATCCGCCTGCGATTGCAGCGTGACGGCGCCCTGCGTTCTTCCGCCGTCAGGTGGGCTCGACGATCGTTCCAGCATCTGATCCCGTCCTGCGGGCGCCGGCATCGGAGCCGTCGGCCGCTTCGTGGACGAAGCCGCTCCAGGGCTTCTTGCGGCGGAACAGCCCGCCGCCGAATGTGACGATAAGTCTGCCGGCCAGCATGAAAGCCAGGGCAAACCACGTCAGCGCGTAGATCAGGTGGTTATTGGGAAAGCTGATCACGGTCAATCCGCCGATTGGGCTGCTGCCGGATTGTGATCGAGCGTCGGCATCGATGAAAAAGGGCGCGACGTGGTCGAGGCCGCGTGCCGCCGCAATCGCGGCGACATCCCGCGAGTACCAACGATTGTGCTCCGGCACGTTGGTCCTGAGGAATCCGCCTTTTGGCTCCGTCACGCGCAACAGGCCGGTGATCTCGACCTGGCCGTCCGGATTGCCGTCCCGGCGCGTCGAGGCGTCGCGCCGGTCGGTCGGCACGAAGCCGCGGTTGACCAGGACCAGCGTGCCGTCGCTACGCTGAAGCGGCGTCAGCACCCAATAGCCCGGGCCTTCTTCGGTGACGGCTTGAACCAGCGTCTCGCGGTCATGCAGGAAACGGCCGCTGACGCTGACGTGCCTGTATCCGTCGTTTGCGGCGGAGACGGTGGGCCATGTCGCCGGCGAGGGGATCGGCTGGGCCGGAGCATGAACGCGCTGCTCGACGCGCTCGATCAGCGCCAGCTTCCAGGCGCGGCGCTCGATCTGCCAGACGCCGAGCGCGATCAGAAGCGCAAAAGCCGTGAGCGAGAGGACCGCGAGCCACAAGGGCGGGCGCGCAGCGTCGCGGTGCGCCCCGTTTGCCTTGCTCGTCACGGTCCGGGTCTTGCTCACTTCAGAGCCTCGCTCATTTCATCCCGGTCATCTGGTGGATCGGCATCATGTTGCTGTTGAGGTGGTTCATCACCCACAGCGAACCCGACAGGGCGATCACCACCATGACGATGGTGAAGATCAGCGCCATCATGCTCCAGCCGTTCTCGGACGTCGTGTTCATGTGCAGGAAGTAGATCATGTGCACGACGATCTGCACGACCGCGAAGGCCATGATCACGAGCGCGGTGATCTGCTTGCTCGGAAGCGCGCCGCTCATCACCAGCCAGAACGGGATCGCGGTGAGCACGACCGAGAGCACGAAGCCGAGCATATAAGTTGAGAACGAGCCGTGCGGGTTGGCGTGGCTGTCGCCGTGGTGATCGCCCGCATGGGCGGCGTGAGTATCGGTGTTCATCGCAGAACTCCCAGCAGATAGACGAAGGTGAAGACACCGATCCAGACCACGTCCAGGAAGTGCCAGAACATCGACAGGCACATCAGGCGGCGGCGGTTGGCCTCGATCAGGCCGAACTTCCAGACCTGCACCATCAGGGTCACCAACCAGATCAGGCCGCAGGAGACATGCAGGCCGTGGGTGCCGACCAGGGTGAAGAAGGCGGACAGGAAGGCGCTGCGCTGCGGCGTCGCGCCCTCATGGATCATGTGGGCGAACTCGGACAGCTCGATGCCGATGAAGGCGGCGCCGAACAGGCCGGTGATCGCCAGCCAGATCTGGGTCTGCGCGATCTTGTTCTGCTGCATCGTCAGCATGGCGAAGCCATAGGTGATCGAGGACAGCAGCAGCATCGAGGTGTTCACCGCGACCAGCGGCAGCTCGAACAGATCCTTCGGCGCGGGACCGGCGGCGTAATTGCCGCCGAGCACGCCGAAGGTGGCGAACAGGATCGCGAAGATGAGACAGTCGCTCATCAGATAGATCCAGAAACCGAGCGAGGTGCTGTAGCCTTCCGGATGCGGGTGTTCGTCGGCGAGGTAGAACGCCGGCTCGCCGGTTTGCGTGGGATTGACAGCGACAGTCATTTACTTGGCTCCGGCGAGCAGTTTGGTGCGCGCGTCTTCGGCCCGGATGACGTCCTCGGCCGGAATGTCGAAATCGCGGTGATAGTTGAAGGTGTGACCGATGCCGACGGCGAGCATCGCGATGAAGCTCGCGGCCGCCAGCCACCAGATGTACCAGATCAGGCCGAATCCCATCGCGGTAGCGAAGCCGGCGAGGATGATGCCGGTGCCGGTGCTGCTGGGCATGTGGATCGGCTTGAACCCGGTGAGCGGGCGCTGATAGCCGCGCTTCTTCATGTCCCACCACGCGTCATTGTCGTGAACGACGGGAGTGAAAGCGAAGTTGTAGGCCGGCGGCGGCGAGGAGGTCGCCCATTCCAGCGTGCGCGCATCCCAGGGATCGCCGGTGACGTCCTTGAGCTGCTCGCGCCGGAGGAAGCTGACCGCGAATTGCATCAGCATCGAGAGGATGCCGAGGAAGACCAGGAAGGCGCCGATGCCGGCGACGATGAACCAGATCTGCAGGCTTTGGTCGTCGAACACACGGAGCCGGCGGGTCACGCCCATCAGGCCGAGCACATAGAGCGGCATGAAGGCGAGGTAGAAGCCCGTGACCCAGAACCAGAACGACAGCTTGCCCCAGAACGGATCGAGCTTGAAGCCGAACGCCTTCGGGAACCAGTAGCCGATACCGGCGAACGCGCCGAACACGACGCCGCCGATGATCACGTTGTGGAAGTGGGCGATTAGGAACAGGCTGTTGTGCAGGACGAAGTCGGCCGGTGGCACCGCGAGCAGCACGCCGGTCATGCCGCCGAGCACGAAGGTCAGCATGAACGCGATCGTCCACATCATCGGCAACTCAAAGCGGATGCGGCCGCGATACATCGTGAACAGCCAGTTGAACATCTTCGCGCCCGTCGGGATCGAGATGATCATCGTGGTGATGCCGAAGAAGGAGTTGACGCTGGCGCCCGACCCCATCGTGAAGAAGTGGTGCAGCCAGACCAGGTACGACAGGATGGTGATGACCACCGTGGCGTAGACCATCGAGGTGTAGCCGAACAGCCGCTTGCCCGAGAAGGTCGAGGTCACTTCCGAGAAGATGCCGAAGGCGGGGAGAACCAGGATGTAGACCTCGGGATGGCCCCAGATCCAGATCAGGTTCACGTACATCATCGGGCTGCCGCCGAAATCGTTGGTGAAGAAGTTGGTGCCGACGTAGCGGTCGAGCGAAAGCAGCGCGAGCACGACGGTCAGAACCGGGAAGGAAGCGACGATCAGCACGTTGGTGCAAAGCGCGGTCCAGGTGAACACCGGCATCCGCATCATGGTCATGCCGGGGCACCGCAGCTTGACGATGGTGCAGATCAGGTTGATGCCGGACAATGTCGTTCCGACGCCCGCGACCTGCAGCCCCCATATGTAATAGTCGACGCCGACATCCGGACTGTAGCCGATGTTCGACAGCGGGGGATAAGCGAGCCAGCCGGTGCGGGCGAATTCGCCGATGAACAGCGAGGCCATCACCAGCACCGCGCCGCCGACCGTCATCCAGAAGCTGAAATTGTTCAGGAACGGGAACGACACGTCGCGCGCGCCGATCTGGAGCGGCACGACGAAGTTCATCAGGCCGGTGACCAGCGGCATCGCCACGAAGAAGATCATGATCACGCCGTGGGCGGTGAAGACCTGGTCGTAGTGATGGGAGTTGAGATAACCCTCGGAGCCACCGAAGGCGAGCGCCTGCTGCAACCGCATCATCAGCGCGTCGGCGAAGCCGCGCAGCAGCATCACGATGCCGAGGATCATGTACATGATGCCGATGCGCTTGTGGTCGACGCTGGTGAACCATTCGCTCCAGAGATAACCCCAGACGCGGAAATAGGTCAGGCCGGCAAGCATGACGAGGCCGCCGGTCGCCACCGCGGCAAAGGTGCCGACGACGATCGGCTCGTGCAGCGGCAGAGATTCGAAGGTGAGCCGGCCGAAGATGAGCTTGAGAAGATCAGGAGACATGCGGGATCTCTTTACGAATCTGACTTCGGACGTTGTCCGAGGAAGAAGGACGAGGACTTCAGCGGCGTGAAAGTCGGCCGCTTCAGGCCGGCGCCGAGCAGCGGCGCGGTGTCGACAGGTGCCGTGATGGAGGCGGTGGTCCTGCCCTGCGGCGCATCGGGCGTGCAGGTGCCGGCGACGAAGGTCGGCTCCGGGCCAAGCGCCGTGCCGCGGCGGGCGTACTTGTCGTAGGCCAGCGGCAGGGTGTTGTTCAGGCCCTCATGGCCGAGGCCGCCCTTGGCGTCGATCGCCATCATCTCGCTCTGGCACATCTTGCCGGTCTCGACGCACATGTTGAGGATCAGGCGGTAGAGATCGGAATCGACGGTGCCGTAGCGCCGCACCGGCTCGTTCTGGCTGGGCTTTTCGAGCTGGAGATACTCGGCGCGGCCGAGCGAGCCGCCGCCGGACTTGGCGCTGGCGATCCAGGCGTCAAAGCCCTTGTCATCGAGACCCTGGAAGTTGAAGTGCATGCCGGAAAAGCCGGCGCCGCTGTAGTTCGCGGAAAAGCCTCGGTAGGTGCCGGCGTGGTTCACGACGGCGTGGAGCTTGGTCTCCATGCCCGGCATCGCGTAGATCTGGCCGGCCAACGCGGGGATGTAGAACGAGTTCATCACCGAGGACGCGGTGATGCGGAAGTTGATGGGGCGATCGACCGGAGCTGCCAGATCGTTGACGGTGGCGATGCCGTAGTCCGGATAGATAAAGAGCCACTTCCAGTCGAGTGCGACGACGTCGACCTCGAGCGGGGCCTTGGATTGGTCCACGGCGCGGTCGGCATGGATGCGGCCGAGCGTGCGATAGGGGTCGAGCAGATGCGTGCCCATCCAGGTCAGCGCGCCCAGGCAAACGATGATCAAGAGCGGCGCCGACCAGATCACCAGCTCGAGGCTGGTCGAGTGGTCCCATTCCGGCTCGTAACGGGCGTCGGTGTTGGACTGGCGGTAGCGCCAGGCGAACAGCACAGTCAGCGCCATCACAGGGACGACGATCAGGAGCATCAGGACGGTGGAGATGATGACGAGGTCGCGCTGCTGCGCTGCGATATCGCCGGCCGGCGCCAGCACGACGTAGTTGCAGCCGCTGAGCGCAACCGCCAAGGGTAGCAGCGCCAGGATCTTGAAACGGGACACGGGCCGAGCCTTATGAGAATGAGTTTCTTTTGCGGGGCCAAGGGGTAGCTGCGGCGCAGCAATCCGGACATTGGACAATTTGTCCAATGTTGCAGTGCGGGATGTTGCGCCAGACAGGGTTAGATTGCCTGGCGCCTCGCCGGGCGGTCGGCTTTGGTTTTCAGGACGTTAAGGGCGCGCGAATGGCGATGGCACAGACCCCTGCAATGGCAGACCACTCGGGCGAGCACGGCCACGACCAGGCCAGTCCCGGCGAGATCGCTATCGGCGTCATCATCGGCCGCACCTCGGAATTCTTCGACTTTTTCGTCTTTGCGATCGCCTCGGTGATCGTCTTCCCGCGCCTGGTGTTTCCGTTCACGAGCGAACTGACCGGCACCCTCTATTCCTTCATGATTTTCGCGCTGGCCTTCATGGCCCGGCCGATCGGCACCGTCATTTTCATGACGGTCGACCGCGGGTACGGCAAGACGGCCAAGCTGATCTCGGCGCTGTTCCTGCTCGGCACCGCCACCGTCGCGATCGCGTTCCTGCCCGGCTATCACGAGATCGGCGCTGCCGCGATCTGGCTGCTGGCGCTGGCGCGCATCGCACAGGGTCTGGCCTGGGGCGGCGCCTGGGACGGCATGGCCTCGCTGCTGGCTCTGAACGCGCCGCCTTCGCAGCGCGGCTGGTACGCGATGGTGCCGCAGCTTGGCGCGCCGCTCGGTCTGATCGTGGCGAGCGGCCTGTTCGCCTATTTCGCCGGGAATCTCTCGGCCGACGATTTCTTCGATTGGGGCTGGCGCTATCCGTTCTTCGTCGCCTTTGCCATCAACGTCGTGGCGCTGTTCGCGCGCCTGCGCATGGTGACGACGGAAGAATATGCCTCGCTGTTCGAGACCCGCGAATTGCAGCCCTCGCGCATCTCCGAGACGGTGGCGCGCGAAGGCCAGAACATCATGCTCGGTGCGTTCGCGCCGTTGGCAAGCTTCGCGCTGTTCCACATGGTTACGGTGTTTCCGCTGTCCTGGGTGTTCCTGTTCACGCGCGAAAGCCCGGTGCGCTTCCTGATCATCGAGATCGTCGCCGCCGTGTTCGGCGTCGGCGCGATCGTGCTCTCCGGCGTCATCGCCGACCGCGTCGGCCGCAAGTCGCTGCTGATGGGATCGGCGATCGCGATCGCGATCTACAGCGGCTTTGCCCCGCAGCTGCTCGATGCTGGCGCGTTCGGCGAGACCATCTACATGGTGATCGGCTTCATCCTGCTCGGTCTGTCGTTCGGCCAGTCGTCGGGTGCGATCGCATCGAACTTCAAGCAAGCGTATCGCTACACGGCCTCGGCGCTGACCTCCGACATGGCCTGGCTGTTCGGCGCCGGCTTTGCACCGCTGGTCGCTCTGCTGCTTGCCACCAATCTCGGCGTCATCGCCTCGGGTGCGTACCTGCTGTCAGGGGCGTTCTGGACCTTGCTTGCGCTCTGGCTCAGCGGCCAGCGCGAGGCCGGCGATATGGATGCGGGGCGCTGATCGGGCGGAGCTTGAAGGGTGGGCAAAGGCGCGTAAGCGCCGTGCCCACCACCTTTCGACAATCCTGACCGGAAATGGTGGGCACGCTTCGCTTTGCCCGCCCTACGGCAGCTTAGTGTAGGTCAATCCGCCACGACCTTCACACGATCGCGCACCTTCACCTGCGCGTTGCGATCGAGCCCGTTGAGGACGCGGAAGCGCTCGGCGGGGTGATCGACGCCGGCCATGCGGTGGGAGAGCGATTCCACGGTGTCGCCGGGCTGCACGGTGATGACCTTGATGCGCAGCGGGCGCGCGGCCTGGATCTCGTCGAGCGTCAGCCGGCGGAATGAACCGACGGTCTCGCGCGCATTGCGCTCGCTCTCGGTCGATTTCTGCCGGGCCGCGAAGATGAAGCGGTAGACGTCGCTGCCGAAGCGCAACGCATAGACCTTGAACTGCCACTGGTCACCCTTCGCGGTCGCAGACGCAGCCGGAAAACCGTTGATGGTGATGTCCTCGGTGGAGGCCTTCTCGACGCCCTCCATCCAGCCGGAATTCAGGTAATCGCCGAGCGACTGTTCGGCCGGCACCCGCACGACGTCGAACCGCATCGCCTGCGAGCCGCCGTCGCGCACGCCGATCACGGCCTGCGCGGTGTTGTCGAGCGTGAAATTGTCCGGCGCCTGGAAGGTGAAGCCGAGCTTCGGATGCAGGAAGCGCCGGCCGCGGACAAAACCTTCGCTGGGGTCTTCGCCGTAGACGAGATTGTCGATCGCGGCGAGATAGGTCTCGCGGTCGCGCTCGCCGCCCTCTGGCGCTGCGTATTGCCGCGCGATGGTCTGCGCGTTCTGCACGCGCTCGGGCGTCGCCGGATGCGACGAGGTGAAATCCTGCGCGCGCGGATCGAGCGAAGTCTTGCCGACCTTCAGCTCGGCATTGCGCTCCATCGCCGAGAGAAAGCGTGCGGCACCATAAGGGTCGAAATGGGCCTTGGCTGAAATGCCGACGCCGACCCCGTCGGCCTCGAACTCCTGATTGCGCGAAAAGCTCGCCATCGTCAGCTTGGTCTTGGCGAGCGCGAGCGCGGTGAGATCGGGATCGTTGCTCATGTCGGTGACGACGCGGGTGACGATCGCCGCCTGGCGGGCCTGGTCCTCACGCATCGCGGCGTGCTTGGACAGCACATGCGCCATCTCGTGGCTGAGCACGGAGGACAATTCCGACGTATCGCTCGCCAGCGCAAGAAGGCCGCGTGTGACATAGAGCTGACCGTTCGGCAGCGCGAAGGCGTTCACCGCGCCGGAATTGAGGATCGTGACCCGGTAACCCTGATCGGGGCGGTCGGACGCCGCGACCAGCCGGTCGACGGTCTTGGTGACGAGCGATTCGAGCCTGGGGTCGTCGTAGGTGCCGCCATAGTTCGCCAGGATGCGCTCGTGCTCCTTCTCGGTGGCGGGGGTCTGCGCGACGGCCGGCTTCGGCTTGGGCATCGCGACGGTCGGCGGGGCCGCCGCGGTCTGGAACCGGCCCATATCGCCGCAGCCGGCGAGGGCTGAACCCAGCACGAGGCATAGCGCAGCCGGCGCTGCCCGCAGGCGGCGGCGTTCACCTCGTCCGTGCCGTCCTAGCACCCCATTCACGTCGCTTAACCCGTGCCTGGCCCCTTTTAGGGCCTTACCCCTGTCGGCTCGTTTGCGCCCAGCAACTCGATCTGTGCCACGAGGCGTACATCGATACGCGGCCCCGTATTCCCCTCAGCCCAGCCCCGGACACGAATACGTTTATTTTCCAGAGACTTAAGGACGATCCCGGCGCCTTCGAACGCGGGTACCATGCGCTTTGAAATAGTCACGGCGAAGCCGCGTGTCCAGTTCCGTCCGAAGTTGAGGTAGGTCATTGCCCCAGCTTGCCGGACCGACAGGACTTTGCCCTCGACCACCACAAAACGCCCGATCCCCGCCAAAATATCGTCCGGACTTTCCGCGTTTTTTATGGCCGACGGGTCAGCCCAGCTGCCCTTTTTTTGGCGCCTCGCCTCGGCCTCCGACGCCATCAGGGCGGCCGCGCAGTCCTTATCGGCGATCTCGGCGGAGACGATGGCGTCGCCCTGGGCGAGGAGCGTCGCCTGCACGGAGATGTCACCCTCGCCGACAAAGACCAGCGCGCCCTGGCGGCCATAGCGATCGGGCGTGTCGTCAGCGCTGCGCAAAATAACGTCGCGACCGACGAGCAGCGTGGTCAGCGCCTGCTGCGTGGTCGCGGTCGGCTCGATGCCGGTCAAGCGGATTTCCCGGCCGTCATCGAGACGCAGACTGCGCGCATCGATCGCGGCGACGCGGCCTTCGCCCTGGGACTCGAACTGGCACGGGCTCGCGAATGCGCTCTGACCCGCGAAGAGAAGGATTGCGATCAGGTGAAGCCGTTGGGTCACGTTGCCCGGTGAGGTTGCGTTACGCGCCAATTTTAACTCAAGCGCGGCGTGTCGCGAAGACCCTTCCTCACACGCCGCATTGCGAGCGAAGCGAAGCAATCCAGGCCTTGCGAGCGCAGCGAAGCAATCCAGAATCTCTCCATGGAACGCAGCAATCCAGACTGTCTCGGTGCGGAAGGCAATCCAGAATCCGTGCCGCGGAAATAGCTGGATTGCTTCGCTGCGCTCGCAATGACGGACAAACGTTTATCCTGACCGAGCCATTCCGTTTTGCGGAAAACGCGCGATACAAGCGCGACCTGCGTCGCAGCTCGCGCTTGCTGCGCTCTTGTGCATGCGGCATGATTGCGGCAACAGCTTTAGGCAACAGCTTTAACCAAGAGCAATAACCAAGCCGCCATCAGAGTACGGCGCGATAAGGGAGATCTTTTCCATGAAGCATGTTTTGTCGGGCATTTTCGCTGCTGCGCTGGCGCTGAGTGCAAGCGCCGTGCAGGCGCAGGACAAGCCGCCACTGAAGATCGGCGGTATCCTCGACATGTCGAGCCTCTATGCCGACATCACCGGCCCCGGCAGCGAGACCGCGGCCAAGATGGCCGTGGAGGACTTTGGCGGCGAGGTGCTCGGCCGCAAGATCCAGGTGCTGGCTGCCGACCATCAGAACAAGGCCGATCTCTCTGCCAACATCGCTCGCGACATGCTCGACAATCAGGGCGTCGAGATGATCTACGACGTCGCGGCCTCCGCGACTGCGCTTGCCGCCGGCGAGATCGCGAAAGCGCGTAACAAGATCATCATGTTCAACGGCCCGGGCTCGATCCGCCTCACCAACGAGGCCTGCGGTCCCTACACCATCCACTACGTGTTCGACACCTACGGTCAGGCCAATGTGACCGGCCTTGCGGCCGTGAAGTCCGGCCTCGACACCTGGTACTTCCTCACCGCCGACTACGCCTTCGGCCAGGATCTGGAGAAGGACACCAGCGCCGTCGTGACCAAGACCGGCGGCAAGGTGCTCGGCAGCGTGCGCCATCCGCTCAATACGTCGGATTTCTCGTCGTTCCTGCTCCAGGCCCAAGCTTCGAAGGCAAAGGTGATCGGGCTTGCGAACGCCGGCGGCGACACCGTCAACGCCATCAAGCAGGCGGCCGAGTTCGGCATCACCAAGGGCGGCCAGAAGGTCTCGCCGCTGCTCGCCTTCGTGACCGACATCGACTCGATCGGGCTGGAGACCGCGCAGGGCCTGTTGCTGGCGGAAGCCTTCTACTGGGATCTGAACGACGACACCCGCGCGTTCTCGAAGCGCTTCCAGGAACGCATGAAGCGGCCGCCGACCTCGGCGCAAGCCGGCGTCTACTCTTCCGTGACGCACTATCTGAAGGCCGTGAAGTCGGCCGGCACGACGGACGCTGCAACAGTCATGAAAGTGATGAAGGAGACGCCGATCAACGACTTCTTCGCCAAGAACGGCAAGATCCGCGAGGACGGCCGCATGTTGCACGACATGTACCTGTTCGAGGTCAAGAAGCCGTCGGAATCCAAGGGCCGCTGGGACGACTACAAGCTGCTCGCCACCGTGCCCGGCAGCGAGGCGTTCCAGTCCCTGGAGCAGTCGCGCTGCCCGTTGGTGAAGAAATAAACACTCGTCATTGCGAGGAGCGAAGCGACGAAGCAATCCAGGCTGTCTCCGCGGAAACAGCAATCCAGAATCCGTGCCGCGGAAATAGTTGGATTGCTTCGCTTCGCTCGCAATGACAGGATTGCTTCGCTTCGCTCGCAATGACGAGCGTCGATAGACCGAAGCAAAGAACAGCAAGGGAGACGTCCCATGAGCAACGACATGGTCCTGCAGAAGCTCGAAGGCGGGCTGCTCACCATCACCATGAACCGGCCCGAGCGGAAGAACGCGCTCAACCCGGACATGGTCGCCGGGCTGGTCGTGGCGGCACGGCGCGCGGCTGATGATCCGGAGGTGCGTGCGGTCTTGTTCAAGGGCGCGGGCGGCAGCTTCTGCGTGGGCGGCGACGTCAAGTCGATGGCCGAGGGCCGGGCGCCGCTGCCGTTCGAAGTGAAGATGGCGAACCTGCGCCGCGGCATGGAGGTGTCGCGCATCCTGCACCAGATGCCAAAACCCGTGGTGGCGCAGCTCGACGGCGCTGCCGCCGGCGCGGGTCTGTCGATGGCGCTGTCGTGCGACCTCCGCGTCGCCTCCGAATCCTGCAAGATCACCACCGCGTTCGCAAAGGTCGGCTTCTCCGGCGATTACGGCGGCACCTATTTCCTCACCCAGCTGCTCGGCAGCGCGCGGGCGCGCGAGCTCTATTTGACCTCGCCGGTGCTGACGGCGAAAGAAGCGCATGCGATCGGCATGGTGACGAAGGTCGTGCCCGACGCCGAGATCGACGCGGCCGCGCACGAGCTCGCACTGTCGCTGGCGCAAGGGCCCTCGATCGCGCTCGGCTTCATCAAGCGCAACATCAACAATGCCGAGCATCTGGCGCTGGAGGATTGCTTCGACGGCGAGGCGATCCACCACACCCGCTGCAGCGATACCGAGGATCACAAGGAGGCCGCCAAGGCGTTCGTCGAGAAGCGCAAGCCGACCTTCAAGGGCGCATGACGATGGCGCCCTATATGCGGTTGCGGCAGATCTGCCTGGTCGCGCCGCAGCTCGCGCCCGTGATCACCGATATCGCTGATATCATGGGCCTCGCTGTCTGCTACCGCGACGGCAATGTCGCAAAGTACGGCCTGGAGAACGCGCTGCTGCCGGTCGACACGATCCTGCTGGAGGTGGTCGCGCCGTTCAAGGACGGCACCACGGCCGGCCGCTTCATCGAGAAGAGCGGCGGGCGCGGCGGCTACATGGTGATCTTCTGCTGCAACGATCCCGACGAGCGCGGTCGTAACGCCAACGCGCTTGGCGTGCGCACCGCCAACGTCATCGACCACGCGCCCTATCACGGAGTGCAGCTCCATCCCCGCGACTGCCGCGCCGCCTTCATCGAGTTCAACCACACCGAAGGCAGCGACGACATTTTGGGTCCGTATCCACCGGCGGGGCCAGACTGGCAAAAATTCATCCGCAAGGACGTGACGCAGGCGTTGACGAGCGTGGAAATGCAGAGCCCGGATCCGCAAGGGCTGGCCGAGCATTGGGGCAAGATCATCGGCGTTGCGCCGAGCGGCGATGCTGAACTGAAGTTGCCCAACGCGACCTTCCGTTTCGTGAAGGGCGCCAGCGAAATCATGAGCGCGCTGGAGTTTCGGGTCGCTGATGTTGCCGGTGTGTTGCACGCCGCGAGGGCGAAGGGACATGCCGTGGCGGGCAACGAGTTCTTGCTCGGCGGGGTGACGTTCCGCGTCAGTTGAGTGCTTGGTAGTGATCCGTCACCCTGAGGTGCTCGCCTCTTGGGCGAGCCTCGAAGGGCGACGGCCACCAGCGGGGCCGCTCATCCTTCGAGGCTCCCAGCGCGATGCTAGGCATCGCGCTACTCGCACCTCAGGATGACGGATTGAGAGAGGGCGTGCGGCGCGACCCTGCCGCAATCACCTTCCCTTGAAATTCGCCGCGCGGCGCTCTTCCGTGGCTTTCACGCCTTCCTTGAAGTCTTCCGTCGCGCGCAGGCGGGTCTGCTCCTCGAGCTCGTGATTGGTCGCGGCCATGACGCGGTCGGCCAACCCGGCGCGCATCGTGGCGCGGGTGGAGACGAGGCCGAGCGGGGAGCATTCGGCGATTTCGCTGGCGAGCTTCAGTGCGGCCGTCTTGACCTGGTCCTGCGGCACCAGTTCGTTGGCGAGGCCCCATTTGAAGGCTTCCTCGCCGGTGACGCGGCGGCTGGTGTAGAACATCAGTTCGGCGTTGTTCTTGCCGATCAGCTCGGGCAGCGTCACGGTCAGGCCGAAGCCGGGATGGAAGCCGAGCTTGGTAAAGTTCGCGGAGAAGCGCGCTTCGGGGCAGGTGACCCGGAAGTCCGCCGAGACCGCGAGGCCCAATCCGCCACCGATGGCGGCGCCCTGCACGGCCGCGACGATCGGCTTCTTGGCGCGGAAGATGCGCACGGCCTGGATATAGAGATGGTTGATCGCCCCGAGGCTGTCGGCCGGATCGCCCTTTGCCGTCTTGTCGGCTTCGCGTGCCTCTTGCGCCTGCCGTGCCGGATCCTGGAAATTCGCGCCGGCGCAAAACGCTTTGCCCTGCGCCGACAGCACCGAGGCGCGAATCTCGATGTCGCGATCGAACTCGTCGAGCGCGTCCGCGATCTGGTTGATCAGCGAAATGTCGAAGAAGTTGAGCGGCGGGCGGCGGATTTCGATGGTGCCGACGTGACCAACTTTCTCGACGCCGATATCTTTGTAAGTGCTCATGATGTCCTCGAATGATTAGCGCAAACCAAGCCCGCGGGCGATGATGCCGCGCAGCACCTCGGTGGTGCCGCCCTGGATGGTGAGTTTCGGCGCGGTTTTGATGGCGAAGTCGAGCTGCCGCTCCAGCGTCTCGCGGTTGGTCGCGGTCTCCTCGACGAAGGCGGCGAGATCGCGCACGCGGTGCGGCAGCTGCTGTTCCCACACGGTGCCGATGTCCTTGACGATGGAGGCTTCAACGACCGGCTCCTTGCCGGCTTGCAGCATGCCCGCGACCGAGACCGACATGCGCCGCATGGTGTGGAGCTGCGCCACCAGCCGGCCGATGCCTTCGGCACTGCGGGTATCAGGATTGGGGCCGACAGCGCGAACCAGCTCGGTCAGCACGTAATAGGTCTCCAGGAAACGCTCGGGGCCCGAACGCTCATAAGCGAGCTCGCTGGTGGCCTGCTTCCAGGCGCCGTCGACTTCGCCGAGTACATGATCGTCGGGCACGAAGAAATCGGTGAAGACGACCTCGTTGAACTCGTACTGGCCGGTGATCTGGCCGATCGGGTTCACCTGGATGCCTGGCTGCTTCATCTTGACCAGGAACTGGGTCAGGCCGTGACGGCGGTTTTCCTTGGTCGGCTGCGACGTCCGGAAGATCGCGATCATGTAGTCGGCGATATGCGCCGACGAGGTCCAGATCTTGGTGCCGTTGATGAGATAGCCGCCGTCGGTCTTGGTCGCGCGCGTCTTCGCGGCGAACAGGTCCGAGCCGGAGTTCGGTTCGCTCATGCCGATCGCGAAGCAGATCTCGCCGCGGCAAATGCGCGGCAGGATGTCCATCTTGATGTGCTCGGGCGCGTATTTGATCAGCACCGGCCCGCTCTGGCGGTCGGCGACGAAGAATCGCCGCGTCGGCGCGTTGGCGACGCGCATCTCCTCCGTCACCACGTAACGTTCGAGGAACGAGCGCTCCTGGCCCCCATATTTTTTCGGCCATGTCATGCCGAGCCAACCCTTGGCGCCGACCCGGCGGGAAAATTCCGGCGCGTCGGTGTCTTCGCGGTTGGGCTTGTGCGGATCGAAGGTGCCGGCGGCGACTTCCTCCGCGAGGAACGCGCGCACTTCCTTGCGCAATTGCTCGCATTTCTCGGGCAGGCGGATCGGATCGAAACGAAGGGCAGCGGTCATTATTGTCTCGTCCCTGATCAGCGCGAAGCCACGAGCGGCCACAATTCGTCGGCGCCGCGGTTGGCAATGAGCTTGCCGAGCTCGACGGCCCAGTGGCTTTCCGAACCGAAATCGTCGCGCCAGGCCAGCGCCCGCAACGAATAACGGTGCAGGATGTGCTCGAGGGTGAAGCCGATCGCGCCATGGACCTGATGCGCGATGGCGCCGCCCTTTTCCGCGGCTTCCGCGCAGCGGATTTTTGCCGAGGCGGCTTCGAGATAGACCGCGTCGTCGAAGGACTTTGCGTTGGCGATGGCGTCGGCCGCGGAGGTCGCCGCGGCAAGGGCGGCAGCCGACTCGCCGGCAAGGCGGGCGAGATTGTGCTGCACGGCCTGGAATTTCGCGATCTTCTTTTCGAACGCGACGCGCTCGTTGGAATAGCGCACGGAGATGTCGAGCATCGATTCCAGCGCGCCCGCGATCTGAAGGCTGCGCGCGACGCCGCCCATCAGCATCATTGTGGTCTGGTCAAAGCCGCTCGGGGCGGGCTTGACGGTGACGGGCTGCACCTTGTCGAGCGTGACGGTGTCGCTGTGGTCGTAGCCGACATTGAGCCCGGTCTCGATCCGGCCCTTGCTCGCATCGACCAGCGCGATCGAGGCGCCGTCCTTGCCGTGGACCAGCACTGCGAAGTGCTTTGCCGCCTTTGCGAAGGGCACGCCGCGGGCGCGGCCGGAGAGCGCACCGTCGGCGTCGCGGGTGATGCGATCCTTGGGCGACGCCGGCAGCACCGTCATCTCCCCTTCGGGGGATGCGATCTTCGCCTGCGCCAGCAGCCAGCCGGCGAGCATGGTCTCGGCCAGGGGAACCGCGACTGCGAAACGGCCGGCCGCGTTCAGCAGCGCAAAGCCGTCGGCAAGGCTCGCGCCGGAGCCGCCGAGATCGTCCGGCACCCAGGCCAACGGCAGGCCGGCTTCGCTCAGCGCCTGCCAGAGCGGCGCCTGCCATGAATCCTTCTTGTCGTTGTTGACGGTCTGCGGATCGGCGAGATCGGCGAAGATTTTCTCCGCGGTCTCGACGACGATATTGTCACTCTCCGCCACAGCGTTCCCCGTGTTTTGCCATTGGCGCTTCCCGCCCCGTGGGCGGACGCGCAGGTTCTTCTTGCGCCCGATGATCCGAAAAAGCCATGGCCCTGACAAGCGCTGATCGCAGGTCAACCTGCGGCGCGGGCATGGGCGATGAGCTAATTCCGCTTAGCGGAGTTTGCTCGATTTGCAGGGCGCGGCAAACTCGCTAAACAGAATGTCGATACTCAATCAAGGGGAAGGAAATCCGGATGGCAAAGGACAGTTTGTGCGCAATCGTGACGGGGTCCGCCTCCGGCCTGGGTGCTGCGACCGCGGAAATTCTCGCACGGAGCGGAGCGCGGCTCGTCATCAACTATTCCTCGAGCCAGAAGGAAGCGGAGGCGACCGCTGAGCTGTGCCGCAAAGCGGGCTCACCGGAAGTTCTGGTCGCGCAGGGCGACGTCTCCAAGGATGACGATTGCCGCAAGATCGTTGCGGCAGCTGGCGCCTGGGGCCGGCTCGACGTGCTCGTCAACAATGCCGGCACCACCAAGCATGTCGCTCATGCCGATCTCGATGGATTGTCGGCGGAAGATTTCCAGCGCCTGTACGGCGTCAACACCATCGGCCCGTTCCAGATGGTGCGCGCGGCGCGCAGCCTGCTCGAGGCGGGCGCCAAGGCCTCTGGGCGGCCGTCCGCCGTGGTCAACATCTCCTCCGTCGCCGGCATCAGCGGCGTCGGATCGTCGATCGCATACGCCGCGAGCAAGGGCGCGCTCAACACGATGACGCTGTCGCTGTCGCGCGCGCTGGCGCCGCTGATCCGTGTCAACACGGTATGCCCGGGCTATATCGATACGCCCTGGTTCACCAAAGGCCGTGGCGAGGCGGGCGCCAAGCAAGTGCGCGACAGCGTCGTGGCCAAGGTGCCGCTGAAGGTCGCATCATCGGCGGAAGACATCGCGCAACTCGTCTGCTTCCTGGCGATGCCGGCCTCCAGCAACATGACCGGCGAGGTCGTGCGCATGGATGCGGGCATGCATTTGGTGACGTGAATTGGGACATGATGGCTTCCTCCAATTTTCCGCATTGCGAGCGAAGCGAAGCAATCCAGGCTGCGAGCGCGAAGCGAAGCAATCCAGACTGCCTCCAAGGCAACACTCTGGGTTGCTTCGTCGCAAGAGCTCCTCGCAATGACGATGTGGGGGCCGTGTGCCTTTTCCTCAGACGCCTTAGCGCGTCACCCCTTGATCACGCCGCTCGCCACCAGCCGGTGCCAGATGAACAGCACCACCACGGCGCCGATGGTGGCCATGATGAATCCCGCGCCCTGGTCGGGACTGTAGTGCCCGATGGCCTGGCCGATGAAGGTCGCGAGAAACGCGCCGGCGATGCCGAGGATGGTGGTGAGGATGAAGCCGCTCGGATTGTTCGGTCCCGGCGCCAGCCAACGCGCGATAAGGCCGGCGACGAAGCCGACGAAGATGATCCACAACAAGCCACCCATGCTCATGTCCGTGCTTCCCTCGTTTGACTAAACTAAATCAGACTCTGCCCGCGATCTCATGCTCGGTCGGCAGCCGTCCGTCCGGCGTCAGATGATCGACCACCTGCGGCAGATACTGGCTGAGGCCGGAGAGCAGTTCGTCACGAGACAGGCCGCTTTGGGCGGACAGGCTCTCGATCTGGTCGGCGCCGAGCGCATTGGCGAGATCGCCTGGTGCGATCGCCTTGTTCTCGCCCTTGCCGACCCAGGTATTGGCAGCGTCGCCATGACCGCTATGCTGCAGCTGGTTGAGGAGATCGCCGAGTCCGCCGCTGAGCACGCTGCCGGCCGCGCCACCCGCGAGCAGGCCGCCAAGGCCGCCCTTCAACAGGTCACCGAGACCACCGCCAGCGCCCGCATTCCCCGGCGGGGGGAGATGCGTCGGCGTCGGTGCCGGGGACGGCTGCGGCGCGCTGCCGGTCTGGTTGCCGCTCAAATGCTTGAATGCCTTCCAGGCGAGCAGGCCAAGCAGCGCCATGGTCATGGGCGACATGCCGCCGCTGGGTGAGGATTGTGAACTCGGCGTGCTTGGGCCGCGCGGGCCGTTCTGCATGCCGTTGAGGACGTCGAGCAAACCCATGGCGTTCTCCTTTGGCGCTTTCTTGCCGGTAACAAGCCCCGTTCGAAAACATATGAGGCTGTCATGACGGTTACAAGGCGATTGCGCCGCAACTGCGGGAATGGGCAGCAGGCACAGCCTCTGCTATCGAGGGCAGATCGTTAAAGGGGCAAGCCGAGGTGATGACGGATCGACCGATCGTGGTGGCCGGCGCAGGCGCCATCGGATGTTTCGTCGGCGGCACCCTGGCGGCTGCCGGCCGCCGCGTCGCGTTCCTGGGGCGGCCGCGGGTGAAGACCGAGATCGAGCGGTTCGGCCTGCTTCTGACCGATTTCGACGGCTCCGAGACGAAGCTCGACCCGGGCCGCCTCGCGCTGTCGGAAGATCCCGCGATCTTCCACAGTGCCGGCATCGTGCTGGTCACAGTGAAGAGCGCCGACACGGCCGGTGTCGCCGACCAGATCGCGCAGCATGCGCCGCAGGACGCCGTCATCGTCTCGCTGCAAAACGGCGTCGGCAATGTCGCGGTGCTGCGCGAGCGCCTCGGCGACCGTCGCGTGCTCGCCGGCATGGTGCCTTTCAACGTGGTCGGGATGGGCGAGGGCCGCTTCCACCGCTCGACCTCCGGCGACATTCATGTCGGCGAGGATGATGCGAGCACGGCCGCAGCGCTGTCGGTGCCGGGGCTCGCCATGCGCGCGAGCCACGACATCACCGGCGTGCAATGGGGCAAGCTGATCATCAATTTGAACAACGCGCTCAGCGCCTTGTCCGACATGCCGCTCGCCGCGCAATTGGCGAACCGCGATTGGCGAAGGCTGTTCGCCGACCAGATGGCGGAGGGGCTGGCTGCGATGAGGGCCGCGGGCATTACACCGGTCTCGGCGACGCCGATCCCGTCATCCTGGACGCCCAGCTTACTGAGACTGCCTGATCCGATTTTCAAGCTGATCCTGGGACGGACCATGAAGATCGATCCCGAGGCGCGTTCCTCGATGTGGCAGGATTTGAAGCAGGGCCGCAAGACCGAGATCGACTATCTCCAGGGCGCGATCATCGCGCTCGCCGAACAAAACAATGTCGACGTGCCGCTGTCGCGCCGCATTGTTGCGCTGATCAAAGAGGCTGAGGCCGCGGGCAAGGGCTCACCGCGGCTGACGCCGCAGCAGGTTCGCGGATAACGCATGAGCTCAGGCTGCGCGACGGGAGGAGCAACGATGAAACGTCGTCTGACGATCGGATTCGCGTTGGCCGTGCTCTGCGCCGCGTCCTCGGTCGCGGAGGCCCGGCCGCCGACGGTCATGAACTCTCCCGGCTATGACAGGCGATTGCAGGAGAGCAGGTCGCAATTGGGCAGTTCTCCGACGACAACGGCGCCTGCGAATGCGCCCGTTGCGTCTCCCAAGCGCAGCAAGAAGAAGCCTCCGAACTGAGGATGTAAGCGCGGTCTCCATCACA
>NZ_JADPIT010000019.1:128003-148620 GCF_023073035.1 Bradyrhizobium sp. 62 | reverse complement strand
CGAAGCAATCCAGAATCCCCACGCGGAAAGACCCTGGATTGCTTCTGCGCTCGCAATGACGGCGGTGACTCAGCCCTTCTTAGCGGGCTTGCTCGGCGTCGGGCTGAACAGCTTCTTGATGTCGTTCAAACCATCCGACAGCCGCGGCCATTCGCAGGAGAACGAGCCCTTGGTGCAGGGCGCGCCCTTCGGCCGCGGCCGCGCGTCGCCGATGGCGGCCTGCTGGACTTTCGGCCGCTCGACCGGCACCGGCACGCGCTCGACCTCGGTTCGCAACGCGACCCGCTGGAGCTGCTGCACCTGTTGTTCCTGCTGCTCGCGCTGCTGGCGCGCGGTGGCCTGCGCGGCTTCATTGCTGCGGCGCTGATTGGCGAGATAGGCGGTGTAGGCTTCGTCGATCTTCTTCTGCTCCTCCGGCGTCGGATTGGGGCCGGCGATATCGAAGGTGCGGTCCTGGAGGAAATCGTAATAGGAATAGCCGCCGCCTGCCTTGCGCCGGCCGGCGAATTTGGCGTTGCAGTCGGCAAGCGCAGCCGTCTTCTCGGATTTGGTCGTGGCTTTTTCGGCGGCGTCGGCGCAGGCCTCGAAGTCAACAGGCGCGCGCTTCCACCATTGTGCCTGGGCATGCGACGGCGCCAGCAGGAAAAATCCTGCTGCGGCAACCACAAGCGCCGCACGACGCGATGCAACTACGTCCGACATTCTACGAGAGCATTCCTTGCAAAACTCAACCCGAACTGAGTCGGGCTGATTTTTGCCCCTTTATGGCCGGCTTGTCACCCATGGAACCCGGGAATTTCATGACTGCGATGCTGACATTTTTTGCTTGACGTGGCGCAGGAGTCACAGCGTCACTTCATCCTGCGGTCGCCTCATTGGCGACGCCAAGAAAACGAAGTGGAAACGCCTGATGCTGCTGCCCCTGTCCGATGTGCCGCGCTGGTACGCCGAGCGCAAACCGCAAGGCACGATCGCCGTCCGTCACGGGCAGGATACGCTGACATGGGACGCGCTGGAGCGCGGCGCCAATCGGCGCGCGCGGGCGTTCATGGCCAAAGGCGTCAGGCCCGGCGACTTCGTCGCGATCGGTTTGCCGAACGGCAATGCGTTCTTCGAGACCTCGTTTGCGGTGTGGAAATGCGGGGCGACGCCGACCTCGCTGTCATGGCGGCTGCCGCGCGGCGAAGCCGCCGCGGTGCTCGACATCTTGAAGCCGGCGCTGGTGGTCGGCGGCGAAGCCGACTGGAACGCGCCGAACCGTCTGCCCGCGGATTTCGTGCCGGAAGGGTTTTCGGACGAGCCGCTCACCGCACCGGTGGCGCGCTATTGGAAAGCGATGACCAGCGGCGGATCGACCGGCCGCCCGAAGGTGATCCTCGATCACCAGCCGGCGGTGACCGACGCGGTCGCCCCGCCGCCGCTCAACATCCCCTTTGCGGTCTCGCTGCTCAATCCCGGTCCGCTCTATCACAATGCGCCGTTCATCGTGTCGCATTACGCGCTGTTCACCGGCGGCCAGCTCACCGGCCTCGTCAAGTTCGATGCCGAGGAGGCGCTGCGGCAAATCGCGCGCGAGCGCGTGCAATGGGTCAATTTCGTGCCCACCATGATGCATCGGATCTGGGCGCTGCCGGAGCACGTGCGCAACGCCTATGACCTGTCGAGCCTGCAAACCGTCTTCCACATGGCCGCTCCGATGCCACCCTGGCTGAAGGAGAACTGGATCGCCTGGCTCGGGCCCGAGCGAATCTGGGAGCTCTATGGCGGTACCGAGCGGCAGGGCTCCTGCATCATCTCCGGCACGGAATGGCTGACGCACAAGGGCTCGGTCGGCAAGATCGGCGAGATGGCGCGCTTGCGCATCATCGGCGAGGACGGCAACGACGTTGCGCCGGGCGAGACCGGCGAGATCTACTTCCTCAACAATGACGGCAAGGATGCCACCTATCACTATCTCGGCGCCGAGCCGAAGCGCCGCGCGGACGGCTGGGAATCGCTGGGTGATATCGGCAGGCTCGATGCGGAAGGCTATCTGTATCTCGGTGACCGCCTCGCCGACATGGTGCTGCGCGGCGGCGCCAACATCTATCCCGCCGAGGTCGAGGCTGCCGTCTCCGCCTGTCCGGGCGTGCGCTCCTGCGTGGTGGTGGGATTGCCCGATCCGGAATTGGGCCAGCGCGTGCACGCCATCATCGAGCCGGAGGGCGATGCGGTCGGTCAGGCCATCGCCGACGGCATGGCGGATTTCCTCAAGGACCGGCTCAGCCGCTACAAGCATCCGGAGAGCTTCGAGATCGTCACGGCCCCGCCGCGCGACGATTCCGGTAAAGTTCGCCGCACCCTGTTGCGCGACGAGCGCGCGGCGTGGATGAAGGAGGGGCGCGCGTTCCGGGTTTGGCCGGCGAAGGCGCGGGTGGACGCAGAGTAAAGAGCGCACGCCGAGTAAAGACAATTACGGAAGGATTTTGGGACATGACCATCACCATCGCTGCGAACGCCGTGCCGAAGCCGCCGGCCGAGATCATCGAGGGTTTTCGCGGCGCGCCGACCTCGGTCATTTCGGACAATCTCGGCCGGCTGCCGGGCGCAGTGGGGCTAAAACCCTATCATCGCGGCGCCAAGCTGGTGGGCACGGCCTTCACGGTCCGCACCCGTCCTGGCGACAATCTCGCCATCCATCGCGCGCTCGAGTTGGTGGGCCCCGGCGACGTCATTGTGGTCGATGGCGGCGGCGACGAGACCCGTGCGCTGGTCGGTGAGATCATGAAGAATATCGCGCAATGGCGCAAAGCCGAAGGCTATGTCATCGACGGCGCGATCCGCGACGTCGCGGCGTTCGCGGCCGATGACTTTCCCTGCTACGCCCGCGCGGTGATCCACCGCGGCCCCTACAAGAACGGCCCCGGCGAGATCAACGTGCCTGTTTCGATCGGCGGCAGCGTGATCTCGCCCGGCGACATCGTCGTCGGCGACGAGGACGGCGTGGTGTCGTTTGCCGCCGCCGGTGCCGCGGCGCTGCTGGACGCCGTGCGCGCCCAGGTCGCGCGCGAGGAGGAGACGCTGAAGGCGATCCGCGAGGGCCGTTATCAGGGCTCGTATGGCAAATCCTGATCAGAGAAAAAGAAGGGGAGGATGGCGTGAGCCAGAAAGAGGAATTCCACAATCTCGACGATACCGGCGCCGGGCTGTTTCGCGAGCTCGCGGCAGGGGTGACCACGCGCATTTTTTCGGGCGAGCAGGCGATGCTGTCGGTGGTGATCCTGGCGCCGCATGCGCAAGGCACGCTGCACCATCATCCCGAGGAGCAATGGGGCGTGCTGCTCGACGGCTCCGCCATCCGTGTGCAGGGCGATGAGGAGATTGCCGTGAAGAAGGGCGACTTCTGGCGCACGCCCGGCAATGTGCCGCACACCATGCGCGCGGGCCCCGACGGCGCTCGCGTGCTGGACATCTTCAGTCCGCCGCGGCCAGAATACAGAAAAGCGGGATCCGGTTTCGGAACGACCTAAAGCGCCAAGAGCAAAAGCCGGGCGCGAGAAAACAGGGGAGGGATACCATGACGATCACACGACGGACGCTGCTCGCAGCGCCGGCTATTCTCGCGATGACGCCGGCGTTGGCGCAGGCTTCAAAAATCACGCTGGTGGTGCCGTTTCCGCCGGGCGGATCGACCGATGCGATGGCGCGGCTACTCCAGAGTCATCTGCAAACCAAGCTCAGCCGCATCGTCATCGTCGAGAACAAGTCGGGCGCCGCCGGCGCGCTCGGTGCGGCGCAGGTCGCCAAGAGCCCGCCTGATGGCTCGACGTTCCTGGTCACCTTCGATTCCCACGCGGTGATCCCCTCCATCCTCGACAAGCCGCCCGTCGATGTCGAGCGCGAGCTGATGCCGGTGTTGCTGGTCGGCACCGCGCCATATGTGATCGCGGCCGGTGCGGGCCGTCCCTACAAGAGCTTTGCCGACGTGGTGGCGGCCTGCAAGGCGACGCCCGGCGCGGTGAAATATGCCTCCGTCGGCATCGGCACGCTCGGCCATCTCGCCATGACCGTGCTCGGCAACAAGGCCGGCGTCGAGATCATGCACGTGCCCTATCGCGGCGGTGGCCCCGCGATGAACGACGTGCTCGGTGGCCATGTCGATCTGATCGCGGGATCGGCGGCGCTGGTCGCAGCCCAGCTCGGCACCAACATGCTGCGCCCGATCCTGCAACTCGGCCGCGAGCGGCTGCCCGGCCTGCCGGATACGCCGACCGCGATCGAGGCAGGCTTCCCGGATTTCGAGACGCTGGCCTGGTGGGGCATCTTCGCGCCCACGGGCACGCCGCCGGACATCGTCGCCGGCCTCGCGACGGCATCCAAGGAGATCCTGAGCGAGCCCGCGACCGCCGCCCAGCTCAAGGAAACGCAGCAGATGACGCTGCTGCTCGAGGATGGTCCCGCCTTCAAGACTTTCTTCGACAAGCAGGTCGCCACTTGGGGCAAAGTGGTGAAGGACAACAATATCCGGGCGTGAGGCTGTCCGGCTGGCGTTTGCATTGATCGAGGTGAGGGCTTCCGATCCCGCCTCCGCTTTGATATGAAGCCCCGGTAACCCGCTCTGCGGGTTCCGCGGTCCCGTAGCTCAGCCGGATAGAGCGACGGTTTCCTAAACCGTAGGTCGCATGTTCGAGTCATGCCGGGATCGCCAGTTTTTCAGTGAGCAATCGTCGCGCTTGCCACGCTTGTCGGCGCAAAAATTGCTAGAAGCGCGAAGCGTCCTTCCTGGCCCGGACTGACTGCCGGCCCGCCTCACTGCCCCATCCGGAGACGAGAATGCCTTTCGACTTGATCCTGCGCGGTGGCCGTGTGGTCGACCCGTCCCAGAAGCTCGATGCCGTGACCGATGTCGCCTTTGCCGGCGGCAAGGTCGCTGCGATCGGCAGCGGGCTTAAGGCAGATCCGGGCACGGATGTGCGCGACGTGTCGCGCTACATCGTGACGCCGGGGCTGATCGATCTTCACACCCATGTCTATTGGGGCGGCACTTCGCTTGGCATCGACGCCGAGGAATTCTGCCGTCTCTCCGGCGTTACCACCGCGGTCGACACCGGCAGCGCGGGGCCCGGCAATTTCGCGGGCTTCCGCAAGCACGTGATCGAGCCGAGCGAGGTCCGCATTCTCGCTTATCTGCACGTCTCGCATGCCGGCATCTTTGGCTTCTCGCACCGGATCATGGTCGGCGAGAGCG
Source organism: Bradyrhizobium sp. 62 (assembly GCF_023073035.1). Lineage (NCBI taxonomy): Bacteria > Pseudomonadati > Pseudomonadota > Alphaproteobacteria > Hyphomicrobiales > Nitrobacteraceae > Bradyrhizobium > Bradyrhizobium sp. 62. The sequence goes on along the minus strand of NZ_JADPIT010000019.1, from coordinate 143,393 downwards.
AGGAGCTGCGGCTGATGAATCCGATCGAGGCGGCCAAGGTGGCCGATGCCAACCGCGACCTCATCGTCGGCATCAAGGTGCGTGTGGGCTTGCACTCGTCGGGGACGTCAGGCGTCGTGCCGCTCGACATCGCGCTCGAAGTCGCGAACGAGGTCGGCATGCCCCTGATGGCGCATATCGACCATCCGCCGCCGAGCTACGAGGAGGTGCTGGGACGCCTGCGCCCCGGCGACGTGCTCACCCACGCGTTCCGGCCCTTCCCCAACACGCCCGCGACCGCGCAGGGCACGGTGAAGCGGGCGGTGCTCGACGCGCGAGAGCGCGGCGTGCTGTTCGACATCGGCCACGGCAAGGGCTCGTTCGCGTTCAAGACCGCACGTGCCATGCTCGCCAACGGCTTCTATCCGGACACCATCTCGTCCGACATTCATCAGCTCTGCATCGACGGCCCGGCCTTCGACCAGGTCACGACCCTGTCGAAATTCCTGTGCATGGGCATGCCGCTGTCCGACGTCATCGCAACCTCGACCGTCAACGCCGCGATGGCGCTGCGGCGCCCCGAGCTCGGCAGCCTCAAGCCGGGCAGCGTCGGCGACGCCACGCTGATCTCGATCAAGCAAGGCCAGTTCGACTATGAGGACGTCGTCGGCGAGCACCTGATCGGTGACCGCAAGATCGTCTCCGAAGGCGTCGTGATCGGCGGCCGCTGGTGGCATCCGAATTGAGCGGTGCTAGCCCTGCTCGCGATAGAATTGCAGCAGACGGCTGCCTGCCGGCGAGAGCCAGTCGGGCGCACCCGTGATGTAGCCCTCGACCTGTCCGCTCGTTCCGACCAGATAGGTGACGGGCATCCCGACAAGCCTGAAATTCCCGGCCGATGATTCCGTGATTGCGCCGTACGCGTCGACGTAGCAGGCGAGGTTTCGCACGGCCAGGCCGCCGAGGAATGCGCGGATTTTTCGCAAGTCCTTCGTATCGGTGCAGATCGCGAGAACGTCGACCCGGTTAGGCTGCGATCCCGCGAGGCTTGCGAGCGCGGGCAGATCGAGCCGGCAGGCCGCGCACCATGTCGCCCAGAAATTGACCAGCGAGATGTGTCCCGGCTTTGCCGTCGCAACGACATCCCTGCCATTGAGGTCCTGAAGTCGGAGCGGAGCCATCGGCGCACGAGGCCGCACGACCGTGAACTGGTTGCGGCCGCTCTCGAGCACCGGAGGCCAGGACTGGTCGCCGCTTTGCGCACGGCTTGCGCACAGGGATGCAATGAGCGCGGGCGCGGCCATCAGGAGCGATCGCTTGGATAGCGCCGTGCCGGGCGCGCGAGGCTTATCATGCATGAATATAAGCCCAGCCCTTGAGTTGCAGATCGACCACGCGCCCGATCCCGAACGGGACGAGGCTCGCGCCCGATATCAGCGGAATGGAGATCTGCTCCTTGGCTTCCGCGATCGCTTTTGACGACGCGCACATGCTGTAGGCGAGGTTGGGCAGTGACTGCCGCAGCGTCGCGAGCGGCTCGACGAGCGGAGTCCTGTCCGCCCGGAAGACGTCGATGCCCTTGCCGTTGGCGACGACCTCGATCAGCAATCTCGCACCCCTCTCGGCAAAATGCTTGGAGAGGTTGGCCGAATAGCTGATCGCATGACCCATGACATAGGGCTCGTTGCTGTCGATCAGGATCACGACGCCCTCGGTGAGACGATCCTCCCTGGCGGCGGCTGTGCCGCCAGCCGTGAGGATCGACGCGGCTGCGAGCAGGCCCCTGCGGGACCATCCGTTGGCTGGAATCATGGCTGCCGCGGCCAGCTGCTCAGAACTGACGCGGCGCAATCGGCGCCTTGCGGCCGCGTCCCCACAGCACGAACAAGCTGAGCGCGAGCAGGACGACATTGAGCGGTGTCGTCGCGGCTTCGCCACGCGAGACATGGAAGACGAATGCGAAGACCTGCAGCACGCTACAGCCCAGCGCGGCCAGCACCGTCAGTCGCGGCAGAATCCGCGTCAGAGCCGGCAGCAGAATGCCGATGCCGCCGGCGAGATCGACCAAGGCGACGGAGCGAACGAACGTTTCGGAATACTCGCCCGCAAATGGCATCATCGCGGCCAGCTGGGGAATAGGCGTGAGCAGCTTGACCAGGCCGGCCGAGACGAAGACGAAGGCGAGAAGGACCTGTGCGGCCCAGAGCCCGATGCGAAGGGCGCGGCCGGGAGCGGCGGTCTCAAAGGTCGTGGCAGACATGGTGGTTCTCCAGGGGTGTGGGGTTGCCACCATTTGATAATTTCCATTTGTTTGATCAATATAGGTTCTGGGATGGGTTCATTTCTCCAATGTTGATGATTCGATGGATACTCTGGTCAGTATGAGGGTGTTTTGCCTGGTCGCCGAGCTGAAGAGCTTCGCGGCCGCAGCCCAGCGCCTGCGCATCTCCCCCGCCATGGCGAGCAAGCATGTGATGCAGCTGGAGAAGCGGCTGGGGACCCGGCTGCTCAACCGGACCAGCCGGCGGGTCAGCCTGAGCGAAAGCGGTGCGCTCTATTTCGAGCAGGCCAGTCAGATGCTGGATTCGCTCGACGAGGTCGAGGCTGCCGTCAGCAATGCGACCGTCGTTCCGCGCGGCACGCTGCGGCTGACCGCGCCAGTGTGGATGGCAAACACGATCTTCGCGGGTGTGTTGGCGGACTACCAGGCGCGCTATCCGGAGGTGCGCCTCGACGTCGATCTCAGCGGACGGATGGTTAATCTGGTCGAGGAGGGATTCGATCTCGCACTTCGCGCGACCGGCGCGCCCGACGAGGCGCTGATCGCGCGGCACATCACCAACGTCCCGTTCTATCTCGTTGCCGCTCCTGCCTACATCAAACGTGCGGGCCGCCCGGCGACCTTCGCCGATCTCTCCGGCCAGGCTTTGCTGCACTACGCGCTTTATCCCGGCGAGAGCTTCTCCTTCCAGGGCGAACACGGCACCGAGACCATCAAGCTCGATTCGGTGCTGCGCAGCGCCAACGAAAGGCTGCTGCAGATGGCCGCGCTGGCAGGTATGGGCCTCGCCTTCCTGCCGAAATGGCTGGTCGCCGAGGACATCGCCGGCGGACGTCTCGAACACCTCATGCCCGGGCAAGTCATCTTCGAGGCAAAGCTGCTCGCGGTCTATCCGAGCCGCAAATACCTCTCCGCGAAGGTGAGGACCTTCATCGACTTCATCGCCACCGACAAGCGGATGAAGTAACGGCTACAGCGACCCGCTCACAACGACCTCGCGATCAACAGCTTCATGATCTCGTTCGTGCCGCCATAGATCTTCTGGATGCGGGAATCGATGAAGATGCGCGAGATCGGATATTCCTGCATGTAGCCGTAACCGCCGAACAGCTGGAGGCATTCGTCGGCGGTCTCGACCTGCTTCTCCGAGCACCAATATTTCGCCATCGACGCCGTGACGGTGTCGAGGTCCTTGGCGACCAGCCGCTCGATGCACCAGTCGACGAAGACGCGCGCGATCATCGCTTCGGTCTTGCGCTCGGCGAGCTTGAAGGCGGTGTTCTGGAAATCCATCAGCGGCTTGCCGAACGCCTTGCGTTCCTTGGTGTAGTCGACGGTGAGTTTTATCGCGCGCTCCGTCGCGGCGACCGCGCCGACGGCGAGCGCGAGGCGCTCCTGCGGCAATTGCTGCATCAGCTGCACGAAGCCCTGGCCTTCCTCGCCGCCGAGCAAATTGTCTGGCGGGACCGCGACGTTGTCGAAGAACAGCTCGGACGTGTCGGAGGCATGCAGGCCGATCTTGTCGAGGTTGCGCCCGCGCTTGTATCCATCCGCTCCTGAGGTTTCGACCACGATCAGCGAAATGCCCTTGGCGCCGACATCGCCGGTGCGCGCGACCACGATGACGAGATCGGCGGCCTGGCCGTTGGTGATGAAAGTCTTCTGTCCGTTGATGACGTAGGAATTGCCCTGCTTCCTGGCGGTGGTCTTGACGGCCTGCAAATCCGAGCCGGTGCCGGGCTCGGTCATGGCGATGGCGCCGACCATCTCGCCCGAGGCCATCTTCGGCAGCCAACGCTTCTTCTGCTCCTCGGAGCCGTAATTGAGGATGTAGTGCGCGACGATGGCGCTGTGCACGGAGACGCCGGTCGTCAGCTCCGGTACCGTGCTTTCGAGGTCGTCGAGCACGGCGGCGTCATAGGCGAAGGTCGCGCCGAGGCCGCCATATTCCTCCGGCACGCTCGCCAGCAGCGCGCCCATCTCGCCGAGCCCGCGCCAGGCAAAGCGGTCGACCATCTTCTGCTCGCGCCATTTTTCGGCATGCGGGGCCAGATCCTTGGCAAGGTATTTCCGGAACTGGTCGCGGAAGATTTCGAGCTCTTCGGTCATCCAGGAGGAGCGGTAGGACATGGAAACCTCGGTTGATGCAGTGTTCCGGCTTGGTAGGCCAGTCGGCAGCGGCAATTATTGTGTTTTCAGGCTGCGCCGGTGACGCTACCAAGGCGGCCGGAGTAGCGTCTGTCGGAATGGTTGATTGTGGCTGCCAAAACCAAAGAGCTCAAGCTCGACATCGCGCGCATCGGCACGGTCTCCGCGATCCTGATGCAGCCGGACAAGGCGCGCGGCTGCTACGTGCTGGCGCATGGTGCCGGTGCAGGGATGCGGCACGCATCGATGGACAAGATTGCGGAGGGGCTCGCTGCTCGCGGCATCGCGAGTTTCCGCTTCAATTTTCCCTACATGGAGAACAAGCTGGGCCGTCCCGACCAGCCGGCGGTCGCCCATGCCACGATCCGCGCGGCGGTCGAGGAAGCCGCGCGGCTCTGCCCAGGTGTGAAGCTCGTCGCGGGCGGAAAATCCTTCGGCGGGCGCATGACATCGCAGGCGCAGTCCAAGACGCCGCTGCCTGATGTCAAAGGGCTCGCCTTCCTCGGCTTTCCCCTGCATGCCGACAAGAAGCCGTCGACGGAGCGCGCCGAGCACCTGGCCCGTGTCGAGATCCCGATGCTGTTCCTGCAAGGCACCCGCGATGGGCTCGCCGATCTCGGCCTCCTCAAGCCGGTCATCGCCGCTCTTGCCCCGAAAGCGACGCTGCACGAGGTCGAAGGCGGCGATCATTCCTTCGCGGTGCTCAAAAGGTCCGGCCGCAGCAATGAGGAGGCGCTTGCGGAAGTGCTTGATGCGCTGGTGGTCTGGATCGACAAGCTCGCCTGAAATCTCACGACGAATAAAGCCCTTTGTCGCGCGCTTTCTGGATCGCGAGGGCGGCGATCAGGTCGAGCGTTGGCGTGGACAGGCCGGCGGTGCGCGCGAAGGCTTGGGGCGCCTTCACCAGGACGTCGATCTCCATGGCGCGGCCGAGCTCGTAATCCTGTAGCAGCGACGGCTTGTGATTGGGGGCGGGGCCGCTGCGTGATACGCGCTTGACCTCGGGGATGAAGTGCTGGGCGATCTCGTTGGCCTCGTTCAGCATCCGCGGGATAACCTCGGCGAACGCAGGATCGTCGCGCACGCCGCGCGCGGTCTGGCCGGTGAGCAGGCACAGCACCGACAACGACATGTTGGTCAGCAGCTTTGACCAGATCGCCTCGCGGATCTCGGCGACCGGCGGCGATTCCAGCCTCGCGTCTGTGAAGACACCGCGCAGCGTCGTGATGCGCTCGCAATTGCGATCGTCGCATTCGCCGATCAGCAGGCGGTTGCGGTCCGGCGTCAGGTTCTGCACCACACCGGGCGCGATCACCTCGTTCGAGGAGAAGACCACGCCGCCGACGATCCGCTCCTTCGGAATGCAGGCGCGCAAGCGCCCGCCCGGGTCGAGGAACGAGATGTCGGGCGGAGTCGGGTGTCGCGGCGGCAGGCCGATCCCGTACCACCAGGGAATGCCGTTCTGCGCGAACACGATGGCGGTGTTGTCCTGCAGCAGCGGCTTGAGACTGGAGACCAGCCCGGTCAGCGCGGTTGCCTTCAAGGTGCTGATCACGACGTCCTGTGGGCCGAGCTGGGCCGGATCGCCGGAGGCGTTCACCTTGGCGGAGACCTCGGAATCGCCGACGCGCAGCTTGAGGCCGTTGGCCCGGACCGCCTCCAGGTGGGCGCCGCGCATCACGCACGAGACCTCGTGGCCGGCGCGGGCCAGCCTGACCGCGAGATGGCTGCCGACGGCGCCCGCGCCGAAAATGCAGATGCGCATGTAATGTCCGTCCCTGATCCCTTGATGCCGCCCCGCGGCAGCATGACACAAGCCGCCATGCGATGGACGCGGCTGCCCTACGCTCGAAAGATATGGATCAAGGTGCGGAGCCTCGGTCATAGTGCGCGCCAAACAAACGAGCGGAGGAACACCAATGACCGACAGCCCCGTCCTGTGGACCCTGGATGCGCGTGGGGTTGCGACCGTCACGTTGAACCGGCCGGAGGTCAACAACGCCTATGACGGCGCATTGATCGCGGGCGTGCTTGCGGCCATGGACGATCTCGGCAGCAAGCCCAACCTTCGCGTCGTCGTGCTCCGGGGTAATGGCAAGCATTTCCAGGCCGGCGCCGACCTCAAATGGATCAACGGCGTCCGGCCGCAATCGACTGAGGCGAACGAGGCCGCGTCGCGTGCGACGTTCGAGGCCGTGCAGCGGCTCAACGCGCTGCCGATCCCGACGGTTGCGCTGGTCCAGGGCGGCTGCTTCGGCGGCGGCACCGGCGTGATCGCAGCCTGCGACGTCGTGATCGCGGCCGACAACGCCCTGTTCTCGATCACCGAAGTGCGCTGGGGCCTGACCGCGGCCATCATCATTCCGCAGCTCTGCGATGCCATCGGCGTACGGCAAGTCCGCCGCTACGCGCTGACAGGTGAACGTTTCGGCGCCGAGGACGCCCGCCGCATCGGCCTCGTCCACGAGGTCGTGCCGCTCGCCGATCTCGAGGCCGCCGGCGCCAAGGTGGTCGAGCAGTTGCTTGCCAACGGACCTGAAGCGATGGCCGAGACCAAGCGGCTGGCGCTGGAGAGCTCGTTCGGCGGAATGGCAGTCGACGATGCCGCTTACAAGCGGCTCGTGCACCTGCATTCGGTCAAGCGACAGAGTGCGGAAGCCGCGGAAGGGCTGGCGTCGTTCGCCGAAAAGCGCGCGGCGAATTGGAGCGGCGGCAAGGCATGAGCGCGCCGCTCTGCGGCAGCCCGATACGATCTGCATCGTGCATCATCCCCAAATCTTGTCCGCGGGACCGATTCGAATCCCTGTAATTCCGCGGGGCCATCCTTAAGAGTTCAATCATTCCCGGCCATTATGGTTACGACAATTGTCACGCCATGGTGTCGAATGCACAGAGAAGTTCTGGGGTTTTGGAAGGCCGGATCGATCGTCGCGGCGGCAACGCTGCTGGTCCTGCATCCGGTTGCCGCTTCACCTCGGCTGGTCTCTCTGGCGTTCAATTCCCAGCTCGGAAGCCCGCAGCAGATCGGGGCGGATGAGTTTCGCCAGAAGCTGGTGGCATTGTCCGGCAAGCCCATCGTGATCGACCAGCGCGCCACCAACGCGCTCGGGAGCGAGAACGCCATTCTCGCAGCGACGCAGTCCGGCGCCGTCGATATGGCGGTGCTGTCGGGTTCGGTGGTCAGTGCGGTCGTCCCCGAACTCGGCGTGTTCGACATTCCCTTCCTGTTTCGCGATACGGCTCACGCCAAGGCCGTGGCGCAAGGTCCGGCCGGCGCGGCAATCGCCGCCAAATTCGGCGATAAGGGGCTGACCCTGCTGGCGATTGGCCGACAGGGCTTCCGCAACGTCACGAATTCCAAACGGCCCGTTCGCACGCCCGAGGATATCAAGGGTCTGAAGATTCGTGTCATCCCGAACCCGATCTATCAGATGACGTTCAAGGCGCTCGGTGCCGAAGTGGTCCCGATGGAATTTCCGCTGGTCTATACCGCGCTCAAGGACGGCCGGCTCGATGGGCAGGAAAATCCGGTGCCGACCATTGCCGGCTCCCGTCTCTATGAAGTCCAGAAATACCTCACATTGACCGGCCACTTCTTCGCGCCGGTCGTATTCATTGCCAACCGCGCCATGTTCGAGCAGCTCACTCCGGCCGAGCAGGCAACGCTGATCGCGCAGGCAAAGGCGGGGGCGGAAGCGACATGGCAGGCGAAGCTCGATGCCGCGTCGCTCGAGCAGGTGCGCAGCGGCGGCATGGACGTGATCGAGAAATTCGATCGCCAACCGTTCGTCGACGCGGTCAAGCCGCTCGATCAGGAATTCGAGAAGCGGTTCGGCAAGGATCTGCTCGCCACCATCCGGTCCACCCAGTAAGAATTTCGGGATCCCCATGAAATTATCGCACATGATGTCCCGGGTCGGCATCCGTCCGCGCGTGTTTGGCGGTTTCGCGCTGGTTCTCAGCTTTCTGGTCCTGCTGGCGGGCTTTGCCGTAGTCCAGGTCGAGCGGATCGGCGGAACGGTCAATGACCTCGTGACCAGCGCTGCTGGCGACGCCGGCATGTCACAGGCGCGTGCCGCGCTTTTGGAAGCGAACTCGGCAGTCGAGAAATTCATCCGAACCTGGAATGTCGGCGACAAGGATGCCGCAGCCAAGGCGATCGACGGCGTGGGCAAACTGGCCGATCAGGCCGATCGGCAATTCGGCAAACTGCAAGCGATCGCGGAAGGCATCGGCCCGGTCAAGACGGCGCTGGAAACCTATCGTTCGTCGTTCACCGCGGCGGCGGATGCCGCGGATCGGCTGCGCGCCGCCACCACGAAGACCGACGCCCAGGGCGCGGCCGCCGGTCTCAATGTCAGCGGCATTCAGGTTGCACTCGCCAATCGCTCGGATGACGCGGAACGGCTTGTCAACCCGATGCGGCTGGCCGGCGTCGTCGACGCGCTGCGCGTCACCGTGATGCGCTATGGCTCCACTTTGTCGACAGGCGATGCCGACGACGCCAGGCAGGCGTTGTCCTACGCCCAGTTGGCGATCGCAGACACCGAGGCTGAGCTGGCGACGGCGGACGCCCCCAAATTGAAGACGCTGGTCGCAGCACTCAAGACCGCGATCGCCGCCGACACGACGGCGCTCGAAGAGGTCATCAAGGTTGCCGCCGATCTACGCGCCAGGCAGGCCGAACTGAAGAAGGCGAGTGCGGCGATCGACGATCAGGTCAACAAGATCAATGCGAAGCTCGGCACCGTGCGCGCCGAGCAGGGTGACAAGACCTCGGCAGCGGTCGATCAAACCAAACAGACCGTCATCGCGACCGCGGCCGGGGCGCTGCTGCTGGGAGCGGTGCTCGCATGGCTGATCGGCGCCGGCGTATCCGGCCCGATTCGCGGCATGACAGACCGGATGCAATCGCTGGCGGCGGGCGAGCTCGATGATCCCATTCCGGGCGGCGAATCGCGCGACGAAATCGGCCGCATGGCGCGTGCCGTCGAGGTGTTCCGCGAAAACGCACTGGCGGTTCGTCGTATGGAAGGCGAAGCCACGGCACAGCGCGAAGCTACCGAGGCCGACCGTGCCCGCATGATGTCTGATCTTGCCGGCCGCTTCGAGCAGGGCATGCAGGGGGTGATTGCCGGTGTCGGTGGTCGCGCCGACGACATGGGGCGCAGCGCCGAGGAGTTGGCAAAGGTCGCCGAGCGTGGTCGCGGGCTCGCCGAAGCGGTCGCGACCCGCGCCGAGCAGGCATCGATGAACGTGCAGACCGTCGCCTCCGCCACCCAGCAGCTCGCGGCCTCGATCCGCGAAATCTCGAGCCAGGTGCATCGCTCCGTCGCGGTCTCGAACCGGGCGACCGACGAGACCAACCGCACCTCCGATTTGATCCATGGGCTCTCGGACGCAGCCGAAAAGATCGGCACCATCATTCAATTGATTCAGGCCATCGCCAGTCAGACCAATCTGCTGGCACTGAACGCGACCATCGAAGCGGCCCGCGCCGGTGACGCCGGCCGGGGCTTCGCGATCGTCGCCAGCGAGGTCAAGAGTCTCGCCACCCAGACAGCGCAGGCGACCGAGCAGATCGCCAGCCAGATCGCGACGATCCAGAGTGCGACCGGCCAATCGGTCCAGGCGATCAAGCAGTTCGGCACCACCGTCAAGGAAATGGCCGACATCGCCACCGCGATCGCCGCGGCGGTCGAAGAGCAGGGCGCGGCAACGGGCGAAATCGCCCGCAACGTCGAAGAGGCGGCCAACGGCACCACGGCGGTGACGCAGGAAATCGGTCAGGTGCGCGCGGTGGCGGGCGAGACCGACGCCGGTGCTGAAGCCGCTCTTACGGTCGCGGCGGCCCTCAAGCAGCAGGCGGATTCAATGAAGTCGAACGTCGACGATTTCCTCCACACCATCCGCTCGGCGGCCTGAATTCTCGGAGAAATCGGCGACGCCGCCGGTGCAAACGAAACGGGCCTTACAGCACCGGCAACAGCGAACTCTTCAATTCGCGCAATAGCGCCTGAACCGCTGCAGCCTGGACCCGTCGCTCGGGAATGGTTGCCTTGACCCATAAATCGGGGATTGGAAAATCCGGCAACACGACCTGCAACGTGCCTTGGCGTAGGGCCTCTTCCGCAAGGTAGTGCGAGATGAAGGCGATGCCGTTGCCGGCGATCGCGCTCTTCACGAGCACGTGGCCTTCGTTCGAACTCAACAGCGGGCGGACCTGAACGGTGATACGGTCGCGCGGCCCGTCGAACACCCAGTCCGGGCCAGTGGGAAGAAAACTCAGGCAACGATGATCGACCAGATCGCGCGGGTGGCGCGGCATGCCGTGTGCGCCGAGATAGGCCGGCGACGCGCATAACAAGCGCTTCAATCGGCATAGGGGTTCGTCGACCACGCCGCCAAACGAATGCGGGAACGCGCCGATGGCGATATCGAAGCCTTCCGTCACCGGATCGACGGGACGATCGATCAAGACGATTTCGAGTTTCAGCTTCGGGTTTTGGGTCTGGAACGCGCTGAACACATCGGCAAGCCGGGCGATGGTCAGCGATGTCGGTGCCTTGATACGCAAATGATCGATAAGATCATGTCCTTTCTCGCCCATGCGCGACAGGAGATCGCCGACATCGGCGACCACGCTCCGCGCCCTCTGGACATATTCCTGGCCGGCCGCGGTCAGCCGCAATTGCCGCGTCGAGCGATGAAACAGCGGCGTGCCGATCCGCGCCTCCAATTGGGTGACCCGCTTTGCGACCACCGAAGTTGCGACATTGAGTTTTCTCGCCGCGGCGGAAAATCCGGCGGCGTCCGCGGTGGCAAGGAAGGCTTGGAGGTTCACGAGGACGTCCATTTTTCACCTTTCGCGAATCGAGAAAGCTGATCGTTTATTTTGGTGGATTGTAGCCCGGCACGCGTTAATTCATAGTCGGCTTAAGCAAGAGATTTCGGGAGCAGAACGCGCCATGCAGGCCATGACCATCGAAGAACCGGCGCGCCATGTGCCGATCTATGGCGAATATGAAGTGGTCGTGCTCGGCGGCGGTCCGGCCGGCATCGTGGCGGCGGCCTCAAGCGCACGCGCGGGACGGAAGACGCTGCTGATCGAGCGCTACGGCTTTCTTGGTGGCATGGGCACCGCGGCCGGCGTCACCAATTTCTGCGGCCTGCACGGCAATGTCTACGGCGAGGCCCACCGGCTGGTGCAGGGCATGGCGTCCGAGCTGCTGGCGCGGATCGATCGCTTGAACGGCCTCAATGCGCCGCATCTGATTCTCGGCAAGGTCTTCGCCCAGGCTTACGACACCGCCGCCTACAAGATCGCGGCCGACCAGCTGCTCGCCAGCCACAAGGTGCACATCCTTTTCCACGCGCTCGGTGCTGGCGTCGTGATGGGTGATAACAGCCGCATCGATGCGCTGATGGTCGAGACCAAGGCCGGCCGGCAGGCGGTGCGATCGGAGATCTTCATCGATTGCTCCGGCGACGGCGATCTTGCGGTCTGGGCCGGCGCGCCGTTCGAATTCGGCGACGAGCACGGTCATCCGATGTACCCGTCGATGATGCTCCGTCTCAACGGCATCGATCCCGCGAAGGCCGGCGATGCCTGGCGCACCATCCCGCAATTGATGGAGAAGGCAACCGCCGCCGGCACCCACACATTCCCGCGCAAGAGCGCGATCGTGCGGCCGCAGAAGTCCGGCATCGAATGGCGGGTGAACTTCACGCAAGTGGCGCGCGAGGACGGCCATGCCATCAACGGCATCGAGCCTGACGATCTCACCCGCGGCGAGATCGAGGGCCGCAAGCAAGCGCTCGCCGCATTCGAATTCCTGCGCACCGTGCCGGGCTTTGAAAGATCCTACATCGTCGACCTGCCGCCGCAGCTCGGCATCCGCGAAACCCGCCGCATCACCGGCGGCTATCAGCTTAGCGGCGAGGACGTGCTCGGCTGCGCCTCGTTCGAGGATTCCATCGGGGTCAATGGCTGGCCGATCGAGGCCCATGTCCCCGGCGACGTCGTCTTCACCTTCCCACCGATCCCGGAATCGCGCGGCTATAACGAGCTGCCTTACCGCATGCTGGTGCCCGAAGGCGTCGACAATCTGCTGGTCGCCGGCCGCTGCGCCTCGATGACCCATGAGGGCCAGTCGGCGGCCCGGGTCTCCGGTGCCTGTTTCGTGATGGGGGAGGCCGCCGGTTCCGCCGCCGCGCTGGCGCTCTCCGGAAACCGGATCCCGCGTGACATCCCCGTTGAAAAGCTGCAGGAAACGTTGAAACAACAGGGCGCCTTCATCGGGCGGGACCAGCCCGTGCCCGAGGGCCTGCAACTGACTGCAAGATAACGACGGCGAGGAAACGAAATGACCGGAATTGTGCGGCTCGCGCTAGCTGCCCTGATGGCGATCACAGCGATGGGCACGGCCCGAGCCGAGGACGCGCTGAAGGCCAGGATCGGGGTGCTCAGGCTATCCTCCTCCGCGCCGGTCTTCATCGCGCAGGACAAGGGCTATTTCCGCGAGGCCGGCCTCGACGTCGAGCTGAAGTTCTTCGATGCGGCGCAGCCGATCGCGGTGGCCACCACCTCCGGCGACATCGATTTCGGCGTCACCGCCTTCACCGCCGGTCTCTACAATCTCGCCGGCAAGGGCGTGCTGAAGGTGATCGGCGGCATGAGCCGCGAGAAGGCCGGCTATCCCCTGATCGGCTATTTCGCCAGCAACAACGCCTATGCGAGCGGCCTGAAGACGCCGAAGGACCTCGCGGGCAAGCGCGTGGCGATGACGCAGGTCGGCTCCTCCTTTCACTATTCGCTCGGCCTGCTTGCCGACAAATACGGCTTCAAGCTCGCGGACGTGAAGATCGTGCCGCTGCAATCGCTGTCGAATGCGGCGGCCGCGCTGAAGGGCGAGACCGTGGATGCAGCGCTGCTGCCGATCTCCACCGCGCGAAAGCTGATGGACGACGGCGGTGCGAAGTTTCTCGGCTGGGTCGGCGACGAGACGCCCTGGCAATTGGGCGCGGTGTTCGCTTCACCGAAGACGCTGACCAACAAGGTGCTGGTGACGAAGCTGCTCGGCGCTTTGGCAAAAGCCGACCGCGAATATCACGACGTCATCCTTGCCGCGATGAAGGACGGCGTCGCGCCGATCAATGACAAGACAAAGCCGCTGCTGGAGATCATCGCCAAGTATACGAACCTCCCGGTCGAGCAGGTGGTCGGCAATTGCGCCTATATCGATCCCGACGGCAAGCTGGATGTGAAGAACGTCGACAATCAGATCAAATGGCTCCAGGAGCAGGGTTTTGCCGACAAGGACTTTGACGCGAATGCGATCATAGCCAAGGAATTTGTGAAGGCGGATTGAGAGTAGAACGCAGCCTATGGACCTGATCGCCAACCACATCACCCATCGTTTCGGCGAACTCGCGGTGCTCGACGACGTCTCGTTCACCGTCAGCGCGGGCGAGGTGGTGGCGATCGTAGGGCCCTCGGGCTGCGGCAAGAGCACGCTGCTGTCGATTCTGGGCGGGCTGTTGCTGCCGACGTCCGGCGCGCCCGAGCTGCGTGGATCGCCGCCGGCGGACAGTCTCAATCCGCTCACCTTCGTGTTCCAGGACTTCGCGCTGCTGCCCTGGGCCAATGTGGAGGAGAACGTCGAATTCGCGCTGCTGCACACCCAGCTCTCGGCCGTGCAGCGCCGCGCGCTGGTCGACGACGCCTTGCGCCGCACCGGCCTGACCGATTTTCGCAAAACCTATCCAAAGCAGCTTTCCGGCGGCATGCGCCAGCGCGTCGGCATTTCGCGTGCGCTTGCTGTCAGGCCGGCCATTCTCCTGATGGACGAGCCGTTGTCGGCGCTGGATTCGCAGACCCGCGAACTGCTGATGGAGGATTTCGTCCGGCTGCTCGCCGATGGCGGCATGGGCGCGGTCTATGTCACGCATAATCTCGAAGAGGCGGCGCGGCTTGCCGACCGCATCGTGGTGCTGTCGCGGCGTCCTGGCCGCATTCGCGAAGTCGTGAGCGTGCCGATGACGCGCACTGAGCGCGGTGAAATTGCAGCCCGTGAAAAGCTGCTCGCGGTGCAGAACCAGATCTGGTCGCTGATCCGCAACGAGGCGATCGATGCCGAGCGCGAGGTCAAGCATGCTTGATCGCGGGCCAGTGGGAACATCTGCCAAGGATGAAGTGGTCCGGCGCGTCCGTTTTCGCGGCGCCGGCTTCGTGCCGGCGAGCAGCCGTTTCGGCGGCTGGATCGCGCTCGCGCTGGTCATTGCGATCTGGCAGGCGGCGGGCAGCGGCGGTCTCGTCAATCCGCTGTTCCTGCCACCACCATCGGCGATCGCGCGTGCGATCTACCAGCTCGCGATCTCGGGTGCGCTGTGGCAGCACCTTTCCGCGTCGCTCCTGCGCATCGGTGTCGGCTGGCTGCTCGGCACGGCGGCCGGTGTCGCGGTTGGCTTTGCCATCGGCCTGTCGCGGCTGGCGCGCAGCGTCGGCATCACTTTCATCTCGGCGCTGTTTCCGATCCCGAAAATCGCGCTGCTGCCGCTGTTGATCCTCTGGCTCGGCATCGGTGAAGAGCCCAAGATCGCGACCATTGCGCTCGGGGTGTTCTTCTCGACCGCGATCTCGGTCTATAGCGGCGTCGACGCGGTGCCGCGCAACCTGATCCGCATGGCACAAAGCTTCAACGTGCCGTTCGCCACCATCGTGCGCAAGGTGGTCTGGCCGGGCGCGCTGCCCGCGATCCTCGCCGGCTTCCGCATCACGTCGTCGGTGGCGCTGCTGCTCGTCGTCAGCGCCGAGATGATCGGCGCGCAATACGGCATCGGCGCGTTCGTGCTGCAGGCCGGCAATTTGATGCAGACGGATCAGCTGCTCGCGGGCGTGGTGATTTTATCGATGTTTGGATTGATGGTGGGGCGGGTGATCAACTGGCTGGAGACACGGCTGTTGCACTGGCGGTGAGGTT
>NZ_JADPIT010000019.1:113522-127993 GCF_023073035.1 Bradyrhizobium sp. 62 | reverse complement strand
GCTTCGCTGCGCTCGCAATGACGATGGGGCTGACAGCGCAGCCTAAACGTTCCCACGATCCTCGCGGAACAAGTCCAGCTTCTGCTGCACGGGTCGGTCCGAGAAGCTGAACAGCACCGCATCCATGTCAGCCTCGTGCGTCACCCATTGCCAGCTCGGCACCACGAACAAATCGCGCGGGCCCCATTCGAAGGTCGCATCGCCGATGCGCGTGCGTCCATGGCCTTCGATCGGGCAGAACACGGTTGCGTCCGTCGCGCGATAGCGCGCGGACTTGAAACCCTTCGGCAGCAGCTGGATGAAGGTGCCGATGGTCGGCATTGCGAAGTCGCCGGTTTCGGGGTTGCTGAATTTCAGCTTCAGCCCGTGACATGCGTCCCACTCCTGGCTGGTGCGAGCCTTCTCCAGTGCTTCACGCGTGTAGGCGTAGGGATAGCTGAAGATCGGCGAGGTCTTCGAGCTCCGCTTCACGTCGACCGGCAGCAGATTGTGGCCGTAGCGCGCAAAGCTGTCGCCGGCGGGCCTTGTAATCTTCTGCTGATCCTCGTTCGAGCCTTCCGCGAAAGAGCAGTCGAAGAACTGCACCAGCGGAATATCGAGGCCGTCGAGCCAGAACATCGGCTGGTCTGTCTCGTTGGAATGATCATGCCAGGTCATCGACGGCGTGATGATGAAGTCGCCGGGCTCCATCGCGGTGCGCTCGCCGTCTACCGCTGTGTGGGCGCCCTTGCCTTCGAGCACGAAGCGCAGTGCCGATTGGCTGTGCCGGTGGGCGGGCGCGACGTCGCCGGGCACCACCATCTGCACGCCGGCATAGAGCGACGTGGTGATTTTCGACTGACCGCGCAGGCCGGGATTTTCCAGCACCAGTACGCGCCGCTCGGCTTCTTTCGCCGTGATCAGCTTGCCGGCTTCGGTCATGTAGTCGCGGATGATGTCGAACTTCCATAGATGCGGTCGGCAGGCGCTCTTCGGCTCCGGCGTGATCAAATCGCTCATGACGGTCCAGAGCGCGGTGAGATTCTCGCCGTCGATCTTCTTGTAGAACGCCTCGCGTTCCGGCGTCTTGGTCACGGCTTCCATGGTGCGCTCCCGTCGTTTTGTTGATTGACAGTATACTTACGATCTAGGTAGCGTCAACGTGCGAACGAGAACGAAACGGGAGGGTTCCGATGAAGCTGCACGGCTATTTCCGCTCCAGCGCCGCCTACCGGGTACGAATCGCGCTAAACCTCAAGGGTCTCGGTGCCGAGCACCTGCCGCATCACCTTCGCAAGGGCGAGCAATGCGCGCCCGCCTATCTCGCCATCAATCCGCAGGGCCTGGTGCCCGCGCTGGAGAACGATGCGGGCGCAGTGCTGACCCAATCGGTTGCCATCATCGAATGGCTCGACGAGACCCATCCCAACCCGCCGCTGCTGCCGAAGGATATTTTGCAGCGCGCCAAGGTGAGGGCGTTCGCCTTGGCGATCGCCTGCGACACTCACCCCGTGCAGAATCTGAAGGTGCTGGCGCGGCTGCGCGAGCTCGGGCTGCCTGAGGAGAAGGTTCAGGATTGGGCGGCTTGGGTCAACCGCGAGGGGCTCGCGGCCTGCGAGACGCTGATCAGAAACGAGCCGGGCCCGTTCTGCTTCGGGGATGCGCCGACGCTCGCCGACCTCTGCCTGGTGCCGCAGCTCGCCAATGCGCGCCGCTTCGGCGTCGACGTCTCCGCCTATCCGCGCCTGCTTGAAGCGGAAGCTGCGGCCAAGGCGCTGCCGCCGTTCGTCAACGCCGCGCCGGAGAAGCAGCCCGATGCCGAGTAAGCCGCCTCCGATCACGATAGACGCGGTTTATGCCGCGCCAGGCTATCTGTTCCGTCGCATGCAGCAGATCGCGGTCTCGATCTTCATGGAGGAGTGCAAGGCGTTCGACCTCACGCCGGTGCAATACGCGGCGCTGATCGCGATCCACACCCATCCCGGCATCGACGCGACGCGGCTGTCCGCGGTGATCGCCTTCGACCGCTCCACGCTCGGCAGCGTGATCGAGCGGCTTCAGGCCAAGGATTTCGTCGAGCGCAGGCCAGCGCCGGAAGACAAGCGGATCAAGCTGCTCTATTTGACCAAATCAGGCGTGGCGATCCTGCGCGACATCATTCCCGCCGTCGAACGCGCCCAGGCGCGGATGCTCGAACCGCTCAAGCCGGCGGACCGCAAGGCGCTGATGGGGCTCCTGGTGCAGCTCGTCGATCTCAACAACGAGGCATCGCGGGTGCCGCTCCGGGCGGAGGACGCGCTGGAGCATATGGGGAAGGCGGGGTGAGGGTGGGGCGTCAAATACCAGTGTCGTCCCGGCGAAGGCCGGGACCCATAACCACCTAGTTGGGTTTGGCGAAGACAGGTGGTGACCAGCTCGCGCAATAACTCTCACTCGGCGTATGGGTCCCGGCCTTCGCGGGGACGACAGCGAGAGTGTGGCCACATCCTTCCTCACATCCGCAACAGCGCCTGCCGGTCGATCTTCCCTGTCCCCGTCTTCGGCAACTCGTCGATGAAGATCACCTCACGCGGATACTTGTACGGAAGCAGCTTGCCTTTCACGTAGTCCTGCAGCCTGCGGGTCGTCTCGCTCTGATCCGCCGCGCGGCTGTTCATCACCACGACTGCCTTCAGCGTCATGCGCCGGTCCGGCAGCTCGGCCGCGAACACCGCGCATTCGCGGATGTCCGGGTGATCGGCGAGGCACAGCTCGACCTCGAGCGGGTAGACCCACTGGCCGGAGATCTTGATGAGATCGTCGGCGCGGCCGCGGAAGAAGTGAAAGCCGTCGGCATCGCGGACGAAGCGGTCGCCGGTGTAGATCCAGCCGCCTTCGCGGATGGTCTCGGCGGATTTGTCCGGCCGGTTCCAGTACAGCGGCGTGTTGGAATCGCCGCGCACCCACAAGATGCCTTCCTCGTCGTCGGCGACGTCCCGGCCGTCCTTGTCGCGCAGCGCGACCTCGTAGCCGGGCACGCGCAGGCCGGCGGCGCCGAGCTTCTTCCGCTCGGGGCGGTTGGAGAGATAGATGTGCAGCACCTCGGTCGAGCCGAGGCCTTCGACGATCTCGAGACCGGTGAGCGTCTTCCAGCCGTTGAAAACGTCGGCCGAGAGCACCTCTGCGGCTGAGAGCGCCATGCGCAGGGACGAGAAGTCGGTCCTGTCCGCACCCTCGGCCTTGGTCAGCGACGTATAAAGCGTCGGCAGGCCGAAGAAGACCGTCGGCTTGTATTGCTCGATCGCCTTGAAGATCGCCGGGGGCTTCGGCTGGCCCGGCAACAGCAGCGTCGTCGCGCCCGCCGAGAACGGGAAGGTGATCGCGTTGCCAAAGCCATAGGCGAAGAAGATTTTCGGCACCGAGAAGCAGATGTCGCCGGGAGCCAGCTTCAGCACGTCCCGGGCAAAGGCGGCCTCGCTATAGGCCATGTCGTGCTGGAGATGCACGATGCCCTTGGGCCGGCCGGTCGATCCGGACGAGTACATCCAGAACGCCATCTCGTTGCGGTGCGTGTCGGCTTCCGCGAGCTCAGTCGGAAATTGCGGGAGCCAGCCGGCGGCAGCAATGGCGTTTGGTGCTGCGTGATCGCTCACGGTGCCATTGACGACGACCAGCGTATGCAGGGTCGTGTCCTTGCAAGCCTCAGCGTTGAAACGTGCACAGAACTCGGCATCCGCCACCGCGACAGAGGCGCCGGAATCGGCGAGATAGAATTGCAGCAGATCCGGCGGCGTCAGCGTGTTGATCAGCAGCGGCACGAAGCCGGCGCGCACCGCGCCGAAGAACGCTGCCGGATAGGCCGGGGTATCGTCGAGGAACAACAGCACGCGATCGCCGCGCTCGAGGCCGAGCGAGGCAAAGCCGTTGCCCCAGCGGCAGGCTTCCGCGCAGAGCTCGGCGTAGGTGCGCGTGCCCGCGGGGCCAATGAGTGCGAGCTTGTCGCCGCATCCTCTCGCGAGATTGTCGAACAGCACGCGGCTGGCATTGTAGACCTGCGGAACGGAAAAGCCGATCTCGCGCGCGCTCGCGCTGTCGGCGGGCACCTGGTCGTTAATCTGCCCGCTCATGCCTCATCCCCACCGTTCTTGGCGGCTTCGTAGCGCGCCATGAAGGCCGGCGACATCGCGCGCAGGCGGGAGTCGTCGATGCGGCCGGAGCGGGTGATGTAGCTGTAGGCAAAGTCCATCAGACCCTGCTGCATGTGCTGAGCAAAGTGCTCGTACCAGAACGCGCTGGTCCGCGCGGCGTTGACGAGCTTCTGCACCACCGGCTTTCGCGCGGCCTGGTAGCGATGCAGGGCGGTGGAGAGATGGGCATCCGACTCCAGCGCCTTGACCAGCGCAATGGCGTCCTCGATTGCGAGCCGCGTGCCCGAGCCGATCGAGAAATGCGCCGAGTGCAGGGCGTCACCGAGCAGCACCATGTTCTTGAACGACCAGTGCTCGTTCCAGACCCAGGGGAAGTTGCGCCAGACCGATTTATTAGAGACCAGCGAGCGGCCGCCGAGCGTGTCGGCGAACACCTCCTCGCAGACACCCTTGGACTGCTCCACGTCCTTGTAGGCGAAACCGTAGGCCTGCCAGGTCGCGTGGTCGCATTCGACCAGGAACGTGCTCATGGTCGGCGAGTAGCGGTAGTGGTGGGCGTTGAAGGCGCCGCGGTCGGTCTTGACGAAGGTCTGCGACAGCGTGTCGAAGCGTTTCGAGGTGCCGTACCAGACGAACTTGTTGGAGGAGTAGGACAGCGAGGTGCCGAAATCGCCCTCGAAGGCGCGGCGTACCAGCGAGTTCAGCCCGTCGGCGGCGACGATCAGATCATGGCCGTTGAGCTGGTCGATGGAGTGGATCGGCGTGTCGAAGCGTGGGGTGACGCCGGCATCGAGCGCGCGCTGCTGCAGGAATCGCAAGAGTTCGAGCCGGCCGATCGAGGAGAAGCCGACACCGTCGATGGCCACGCTGTCGCCGCTCAGGTTCAGCGTGATGTTCTCCCAGCTCTCCATGTGCGGCGCGATCGCGTCGACCGTCTCGGGGTCGTCGGCACGCAAGAATTCCAGGGCCTGGTCCGAGAACACGACGCCAAAGCCCCAGGTCGCGTCGGCCGGGTTCTGTTCGAACAGGTCGACCTGATCCTCGGGGTGACGCTTCTTCCAGAGATAGGCGAAGTAGAGCCCACCGGGCCCCCCGCCAATCACGGCGATCCGCAACGTCTGTCCTCCCTGATTGACAGTATACTTACTATCTAGGGGTAGACTAATGTGCTCCGGCTTCCCGCGCCAGCGGAATTATCGGCGAAGCGCGCGGCACGCCGAAGCTCATGTCCGGACGCGCGTTTGGCGCGTGTCCGAAGCAGTGACGTGCGAAGCATAGCCAAACCGCGCCGGCTTGGCCATCCGCAGGTCAGACGCAGGGCTTGATCCAGCCGCCGTTCACCAGCGCCGTGATGCGGCGGGCCGCCGGATGGCTTGCTCCTCTAGCGTGCAGCAAACGGCGCCAGCACGTCCTTGCAGGCGGGCGACAGCGAAGCGGCATTGTTGGCAACGCATTGGATGATCCGACCGCCACCTGGCGCCACGCTGCCGCACAGCGTGCGGACATCCTCGCGACATGCGGACTGGACGATGAACAGCTCTTCGCGTGGCCGCAGCGGGCGCAGCACGATCACGGCAGGCGCGGCTGCCGGTGCAGCTGCCGCCGCAGGAGCGGCGCCCGCAGGTGCCGCCGTTGCTGCCGCGCCACCGCCGGCCGCGGCGCTCACGGCCTTCTCGCAGGCCGGCGAAACCTTTGCCTTGTTCTTCTCCAGGCATTCGAGCGCGGGCGCGCCGCCCGGCGGGACGCTGGCGCACACCTTGGGATAATCGGCCCGGCACGCGCTCTTGACGGCGGCGACCTGCGCGCTGCTCGGCGGCTTGGCCGCAGCGGCGGCTGCAGCAGCCTTGGGCGCGGCCGCGGCAGCGGGCTTTGCGGCGGGAGCGGATTCAGCCTTCGGCGCGGCAGGCGCGGTCTCCGCCTTGGGTGCAGCCTCCTTGGGTGCAGCTTCGGTCTTCGGCGCGGCTTCGGCCTTCGGCGCCGCAGCTGGCTCGACGGCGCGAACCGCGGTTTGGCATCCGGAGGACAGGCCCGACATGTTCTTCTGCAGACATTGATAAGCTTCCACACCGCCCGGCGTGACGCTCGAACAGTGCGCGATGAAGTCCGAGCGGCATGCGGAGCGGATCGCGCTCTTCTGCGCCTCGGTCGGTGCCTGTGCGAACGCGCCTGCTGCAGTTGCGAAGAGAGCCGCCGCCAGCAACGTCCCGCGTGCCGACGCATGTTTCAACGTGTTGAACATCTGAGTGAATTCCCGCCCTGTCGGTAACGCCGACAATTTTTCAAATGTGATGCAAACAATCGTCGCGGGTGATGCCGCGCGCGGCACCATTGGCCGCCGCGACCTCTACCGCAAGTAGATATTGGCTTTGCAATTGCGACGTAACTACGTCGTCAGAGCTTGACCATCCGCTTGCCGCGGTTGTCGCCCGCCAGCAATCCGATCAGTGCCTTCGGCGTGTTCTCGAGGCCGTCGATGATGTCCTCCTGCACCTTCAGCTTGCCGGATGTGACCCAGGCCTGGAGGTCGGCGAGGGCGCGCTGGCTTTCCTTCATGTAGTCCATCACGATGAAGCCCTGCATGACGAGCCGTTTCACCACGATCAGGCCGGGCACGCCGCGCGGGCCGTGTGCCGAGGGCGCGCCGTCATATTGCGAGATCGCGCCGCAGCAGGCGATGCGGCCGTAATTGTTCATCTGCGGCAGGCAGGCTTCGAGAATGTCGCCGCCGACATTGTCGAAATAGACGTCGATGCCCTTCTGAGCCGCCGCGCGCAACGCCTTGAACACCGCGCCGTCCTTGTAGTCCACGGCGGCATCGAAGCCGAGCTCGGAGGTCAGCCAGTTGCACTTGTCGGCGCCGCCGGCGATGCCGACCACGCGGCATCCCTTGATCTTCGCGATCTGCCCGACGATCGAGCCGACCGAGCCCGCGGCCGCGGAGACCACGACCGTCTCGCCCTCTTTGGGCTTGCCGATCTCCAGCAGGCCGAAATAAGCCGTGAGGCCGGCGATGCCGAACACGCTGAGCAGATGCGTCATCGGCTCGAGCTTCGGCATCTTGGTGAGGTGCTTGGCGGGCACTGCCGCCAACTCCTGCCAGCCGGTGTCGCCGAACACGATGTCGCCCGGCGCAAGCCCCGGCGCCTTCGAGCTGACGACCTCGGCGATGGCGCCGCCGGCCATCACGCTGTTGGCTTCGACTGCTGAACGATAGGTCGCGCCGTGCATCCAAGCGCGGTTGGCGGCGTCGAGCGAGATGTATCGCACGCGCAGCAAGGCCTCGCCGTCCTTCGGCTCGGGCACCGCACCTTCGACCAGCTTGAAGTGCTCGGGGCCGAGCTTGCTGCTGGGCTTTTCCACCAAAAGAATCTGACGATTGACGCTGCCGCTCATGATGTTTCCCCTCGGTCGTTTGACGATTATTGATGCAGCTGCCGCAAGAAAAACGTGCAAGCCGCCTTCGTTGTGCGCTGCATGAAGGCTAGATCGCGGGCGCCAGTTTCGCAACGGGAACATCCGCCCCGACGATCGCACGCCAAGCGTGTTGCGCAGCCGTCATATCTGCGACATCATGAAGCGGTCGGTGTAGCGGGGGTGTTCAATGTCGAACAGGTTTACGCAATTCATTCTGGTGGCGATGGTGCTCGGCATCATCATGGGCGCGGCGATCTACAACTTCCTGCCCGATACGCGGGGCGATTGGGCCTCGTCCATCAACCTGATCGCCGTGATTTTCCTGCGCCTGATCAAGATGATCATCGCGCCGCTGGTGTTTGCGACCCTGGTCGGCGGCATTGCTCATATGGGTTCGGGCTCCAAGCTCGGCCGCATCTTCGCCAAGACCATGGGCTGGTTCGTCAGCGCCTCTTTCGTCTCGCTGATGCTCGGCCTCGTGATGGTCAATCTGCTCCAGCCCGGCGCGAATTTCCCGGGTACGCTGCCTGACAAGGCGCAGTCGACCGGCCTGCCGGTTTCCGCCTTCTCGATCGAAAAATTCCTGACCCATCTGATCCCGACCTCGATCGCGGACGCGATGGCGCAGAACGAGATCCTGCAGATCGTGATCTTCGCCGTGTTCTTCTCGGTGGCGATGGGCTCGATGCCCGAGCGCTCCAAGCCGATCCTGGCGCTGATCGACGATATCGGCCACATCATGCTCAAGGTGACGGGCTATGTGATGCTGTTCGCGCCGTTCGCGGTCTGGGCCGCCATCACCGCGACGGTTGCCAAGAACGGCCTGCTGGTGCTCTGGAAGCTCATCGTCTTCATGGGTGGCTTCTATCTCTCGCTCGCGCTGCTGTGGGGCATCCTGGTGGTCGTGGGCTTCATCGTGATCGGGCCGCGCTACGCCCATCTGCTGAAGCTGATCCGCGAGCCGCTGATGATCGCGTTCTCCACCGCGAGCTCCGAAGCGGCCTATCCGAAAACCCTGGAGGGGCTGAACAAGTTCGGCGCCTCGTCGCGGATATCGAGCTTCGTGCTGCCGCTCGGCTATTCCTTCAATCTCGACGGCACCATGATGTACTGCACCTTCGCGAGCGTCTTCATCGCGCAGAGCTACCACATCGACATGCCGCTCGGCACTCAGCTCGCGATGCTGGCGACCCTGATGATCACCTCGAAGGGCGTCGCCGGCGTGCCGCGCGCCTCCCTCGTGGTGATCGCCTCGACGCTGTCGCAGTTCGGCATCCCCGAGGCGGGGCTGTTGATGATCATGGGTATCGACACCTTCCTCGACATGGGCCGCAGCGCCACCAACGTGATCGGTAACACGCTCGCGACCTCGGTGGTGGCCAAGTGGGAAGGCGAGCTCGGGCCCGAGCACGAGCTTGAGCCGGGCGATGCCGTGCCGGGGGACATGATCCCCGGCGAAGTGCCTGCGATGGCCGGCCATTGATCGGAGTGCATCATGCGCCTTTCAATGGCGATATCGGGCGGCTTGTTGCTGGCAGCGTGCCAGCTGGCCACGAGTGCCTCCGCCCAGACCGGTGGCAGCGAGGGGCTTAGCCCGACGCTGTCAGCGATCAAGACGGCGCACACCGTGCGGCTCGGCTATCGCGAGAGCTCGCCGCCGTTCTCCTTCCTCGATCAGGCCAACCGGCCGATCGGCTACAGCCTCGAGCTTTGCGAGGCCATCGTCGAGGAGATCGGCGTCGAGGTCGACGATCCCAATCTCAAGATCGCCTACGTCAAGGTCACCTCGGATGACCGCATCGACGCCGTGCTCCAGAACAAGATCGACCTGGAATGCGGCTCGACCACGGCCAATGCCGAGCGCGGCAAGCGCGTCGCCTTCTCGCCGCTGATGTTCGTCGCCGGCACCAAACTGATGGTGCCGAAGGCGTCCAGCGTCCAGTCGCTGGCTGATCTGAAGGGCAAAACTATCGTGGTGACGAAGGGCACCACCAACGAGCAGGCGATCCAGGCGGCCGACAGGAAGTCCTCGTTGGGACTGACCATCGTTGTCGGTGCTGATCACGAACAGTCATACCAGATGCTCGTCGACGGCAAAGCCGATGCGTTTGCGACCGACGACATCCTGCTGTCCAGCCTGATCGTGCGCCACAAGGCACAGGACAAGTTCCGCGTCACCGGCGATTACCTGTCCTACGACCCCTACGGCATCATGTTCCGCAAGGGCGAGCCGCAACTGACGGCCGTGGTCGACCGCACCTTCCGCAAGCTCGGCTCCAACCACGACCTCGTTCCGCTCTACAACAAATGGTTCACCGCAAGGCTTCCGACCGGCGAACGGCTGAACGTGCCGATCTCGCTGCAGCTGGAGGAAGCCTTCAAGGCAATGGACGATTCCGCGAGCGCGAATAACTAGCGCCTGTGCGACGAGCGAAAGTGCGCCCTCTCCCTTTACAACGGAGAGGGCCTGGCAACGATCAGCGCGTGCTCACGCGCCTGCGGGCACCTGGTCCAGAAATCCCGTGATGCTCCTGATACGGCCGTCCTTCAGCACGGCGAAATCCGTCCCCTTGATCGGGCTGTCGATGCCATCGGGACCAAGGCCCCAACTGAAGCGAACATGGTCGCCGTAGCCGTTGGGCTCGCCGATCAGCTTGAACTTGAAATCGGGAAAGCGCTGCTGCACGCCTGCGATCAGCGCATCGACGCCGTCATGGCCATCCCCCTTCATCAGGGGATCGACATAGCTCGCATCCGCCGTCCAGTTCTGGCTCAGCAGTTCGCGCCGGCGGCCGGCTGCACGCTCGTTCCAGAGATCGATGTAGCGGCGGGCGATGGTGATGGGGTCGGTCATTGTGGTCTCCTTCGATGGCGCCGTGTCGTTCGGCTGACCTGACTATCGAAGGTTTGCGCGCGCTGATCGATTACCTCGGAGGTCATGCGCATGATCCGGGAAGGCGGTTTCCCGATCAGATCATGCGTCGACAAGCGCGCGCAAGTGTCGTCGCGAACTTACTTCGCCGCCGTGACCATGATTTCGACGGTGTATTGGGCTGCCGCGAGCTTGGCTTCGACGGTGGCGCGTGCCGGCGTGTTGCCGGGCGAGACCCAGGCGTCCCACACCGCGTTCATCTCGCCAAACGTCTTCATGTCGGTGATGTAGATCGTGGCCGAGAGCAGCTTCGACTTGTCGGTGCCCGCTTTGGCGAGATGGCTGTCGATGGTCGCCAGGATGTCCTGGGTCTGCTTCGTCACGCTTTCGCCGGCGGCGTTGTTGGCGACGACACCGGCGAGATAGACGGTGTTGCCGTGCACGACGACCTGGCTCATGCGCGGGCCGGTTTCAAGACGCTGAATGCTCATTGGGAGTCTCCTTTGAATGGCGGCTCTGTCTAGCGCAGCGGCCTGCCTCGTGCCACCCCAGGCACGCATGCGTGCCTGGCTATGCATGCGTCGCACTTCAAGGAAACTGGCCGAAGAACGTCCAGATCGTCTCGGCGGCGTCGATGTCGCCGTTCTGCGATCCGAGCAAGCTGGCGGCGACCTTCGGGAAGCGCGCATCCGGAGAAAATCCGGGCATGCGGTGACCGCCTTGATTGATGCGATAAAGCACGACGTCGTGCCCTCCAGGACAGCGCGAGGAGATCCGTGTCACCGTGGACTGGTCTGCAGGCGCCCTGTCGGGCAAATCGGTCGTGTCGGCATTATCGGTCTCGCAGCCGTTGAGCTTGCGCCAGAACGCAAGCGTCTCGTCGGTGGACCAGAACCCGTCTGCGGCATAATAGCTCGATCCGCGGCCGCCCTCGTAGGGGACCAGCGGATCGGCGGTGCCGTTCATCAGCAGCATCGGCAGCGGCCGCGACGGATGGCACGTGACCGCGGCCTCATCGGTGAGGTTCATGCTCACGCTCGCGCCGGCAGCAAACAGATCGGCGCGGGCACAGACCAGCGTCATGGCCATGGCGCCGCCATTGGAGATGCCGGTGACATAGACGCGGCGAGGATCGGCGGTGCCGCTCGCCACCAGCTTCTCGACGAGCTTTGCGATGAAGGCGACGTCGTCGGTGCCCGCGGGCGGGCCACGAGCGCCGGTCCCGCCTTGGTCCTCGCATCGGCCCATGCGTGGTTGAGGCCATCAGGAAAGACCACGGCAAACCCTTCGCGCTTTGCGACCTGCGGCCACGCCGTCCGTGTCATCATGTCGGCGCCGCGCTGGGTCTTGCCATGCAGCACGACGACGAGCGGCACGAGCCGCTTCGTTGGCAGTTGCACAGTGTAGGACCGCTTCACGCCGTCGATGTCGATCGTGTCGGCGGACGCAGCCGAAGTGGCGGCCAATGCCGCGACAAACGCCGCGATGCGCGTTCGCCGCCGCATCATCTAGCCCACGGCTTTCGCCGCGGCGCGGCCCGCATTGCGGCCCGAGAACAGGCAGCCGCCGAGGAACGTGCCTTCCAGCGAGCGATAGCCGTGCACGCCGCCGCCGCCGAAGCCGGCGGCTTCGCCCGCTGCGTAGAGGCCGGGGATGACGCTGCCCTCCTCGCCGAACACGCGCGAGGAGAGGTCGGTCTCGAAACCGCCCAGCGTCTTGCGGGTGAGGATGTTGAGCTTGACCGCGATCAGCGGCCCTTGCGCGGGATCGAGGATGCGGTGCGGCGAGGCGGTGCGGATCAGCCTGTCGCCGATATAGCGCCGCGCATTGTGGATGTTCATCACCTGCGCATCCTTGACGTAAGGATTGGCGATCTCACGGTCGCGCGCCTCGATCTGCATCCTGATGTGCTCGAGCTTGAGGAGGTCGCTGCCGGCCAGCTTGTTCATGGCCGCAACGAGGTCCTCGATCTTGTCGCGCACGATGAAGTCGACACCATGGCTTTTGAACGCTTCCACCGGCGCCGGCGCCCCCTTGTTGGTGGCGCGCTTGATGGTCATGCGCCAGCTCTTGCCGGTGAGGTCGGGATTCTGCTCCGAGCCCGACAGCGCAAACTCCTTCTTGATGATGCTCTGGGTCAGGATGAACCAGGAATAATCGTAGCCGGTGGACATGATGTATTGGAGCTGGCCGAGCGTGTCGGAGCCGGGAAACAACGGCGCCGGCAAGCGCGTGCCGGTGGCGTCGAACCACATCGAGGAGGGGCCGGGCAGGATACGGATGCCGTGGCGCGGCCAGATCGGTGACCAGTTCTGGATGCCTTCGACATAATGCCACATGCGGTCGCGGTTGATCAGCCGCGCGCCTGCTTTCTCGGTGATGCCGATCATGCGGCCGTCGACATGCTCGGGCACGCCGGAGATCATGAATTTCGGCGGCGCACCGAGCCGCTTCGGCCAGTTCTGCCGCACCAGCTCGTGATTGCCGCCGATGCCGCCGGACGCCACGATCACGGCTTGGGCCTTCAACGCAAACTCGCCGACGACGTTGCGCGATGAGCTCTTGCCGCGCTCGACATTATCCGGGGCGAGAATGGCGCCGCTGACGCCATCCACCGTGCCGTTGGTGATCGAGAGCGCATCGACGCGATGGCGGAACCGAAAGCTCAGCCGGCCGGTTCTGACGGCCTCGCGCGCGCGGCGCTCGAACGGCTCGACGATGCCGGGCCCGGTGCCCCAGGTGACATGAAAGCGCGGCACCGAATTGCCGTGGCCCATGGCGTCATAGCCGCCGCGCTCGGCCCATCCGACCACGGGGAAAATGCGATGGCCCATCGCGCGCAGCCACGCACGCTTCTCGCCGGCCGCGAACGCCACATAGGCCTCGGCCCATTGCCGCGGCCAGAAATCCTCGTCACGGTCGAAGCCGGCGGTGCCGAGCCAGTCCTGCATCGCGAGGTCGAAGGAGTCCTTGATGCCGAGCCGGCGCTGCTCCGGCGAATCGACCAGGAACAATCCGCCGAACGACCAGAACGCCTGGCCGCCCAGCGACTGCTCGCCCTCCTGGTCGACCACGATCACGCGCTTGCCGGCGTCCGCGATCTCGGTTGCGGCCACGAGGCCCGACAGTCCTGCGCCGACAACGATGACGTCAGTCTCTTCAGCCATCTGTTCGGCCATATGCTTTCCCCTCCATGTGTCTCCCCTCCACAGGTTCCCCCCTGTAGTTGCCCGGATTGAAGCCGGCGGTTGCAACTGAGATCAAGAGTATGGCGCGTAAGACATCGTTAACTTGTTCCACTTCGGGAAAAAGACCGGCTGAGTGCAGCGCCGGCGCAACACTGGATTTGAATTTGTTTTGAGCGAGCCGGCATGCCTAGACAAAACCGCGGTTACGACGGACCCTAGCAGGGCATCACCACCTGACACACAGATTCGAATTCGACTGGGGCGGGGGCCAATGAAGTTTCTGACGGGGTTGCTTGCGGCGGTTCTCCTGATCGCGAGCATGGGCGCTTCTCACGCGGTGGTTCGGATCGCGGATGACCGCGGTGGCCGGATCGGAACCTACGTCGACAAATACCAGGACCTGCGGCAGTCGGGCGACACCGTCATCATCGACGGTCTCTGCGCCTCTGCCTGCACCATCGTCCTCGGCGCCATCCCGCCTGACCGCATCTGCGTGACGTCGCACGCGACACTGGGCTTCCACGCCGCGTGGGATTTCGGCAGCAACGGCCGCGCCGTCACCAATACCGAAGCGACCCAGATGCTCTATGCGATGTATCCTTCGCAGGTGAAACGCTGGATCAATCAGCGCGGCGGCCTCACCCCGCATATGCTCTTCCTGAAGGGCAGGCAGCTCCAGGCCATGTACAAGCCCTGCTACCTCGACGCGCAGGCCTCCGCCAACAAGCCATCGCCGCGGTAGGGCGCGGCGGTCATTCGCCTTTCACTAATTGATCGTCATGGCCGGCCGTAGCCGTCCGAAGGTCGGCGTCGCTTTCGCTCGCCTATGTCCCGGCCATCCACGTTTTTGGCCCGGCTGGAAAGTCCGTGGATGCCCGGGCCTTCGCCTCG